>PKFB01000066.1 GCA_002919305.1 Actinomycetales bacterium | reverse complement strand
GGGGGCGCGGCGGCGCTGGCCCCGACTCGCGCCCTATCTGTTCCTGGCGCCGGCGATCGTGCTGTTCGTGCTGTTCCTGCTGCTGCCGATCATCTACACCGTCTATCTGAGCCTGCGGCGGGTCCAGGTCAGCGGACTGGGGCTGGGGCCCGGCGCCCGCTCGGAGGTGTGGGCGGGTCTGGACAACTACCGTGACGCCGTCACGGATATGGAGCTGTGGCGGGGCGCCCTGCGCGTGTTGCTCTACGGCGGCATCCTGACCCCGGTGATGCTCGGCGCGGCGCTGCTGTTCGCGCTCCTGCTTGACGCCCAACGGGTGCGGGCGCGGCGCTTCGCCCGGATCTCGATCTTCCTGCCGTACGCGGTCCCCGCCGTGACCGCCACCTTGATGTGGGGCTTTTTGTACCTACCCGCGGTGAGCCCGTTCCACTACCTGCTGGAGGAACTCGGACTGCCCCAGGTGGATCTCCTCGGGCGGGTCTCGGTGTTCTTCTCCCTGGCCAACATCGCGGTCTGGGGCGGCACCGGCTTCAACATGATCGTCATCTACACCGCGCTGCGCGCCATCCCCGCCGAGATTTATGAGTCCGCGCGGATAGATGGCTGTTCGGAGCTGCGGATCGCACTACGGATCAAGATTCCGATGGTGATGCCGGCGTTGATCATGACGACGGTCTTCTCGGTGATCGCAACCCTGCAGGTGTTCAGCGAGCCGACCACCCTGCGGCCCCTGACCAACAGCATCTCGTCCACGTGGACGCCCCTGATGAAGATCTACCGGGACGCCTTCGCCCGCGACGACATCTACCTCGCCGCCGCGACCTCCGTCGTGATCGCGCTGATCACGCTGGTGCTTTCCTTGGGCTTCCTACGGCTGGTGCAGCGACGCGCTTTCCAGGACGAGCAATGACCACCACGACCCTTCCTCTGACACGCCAGGCGCGTACCCCCAGCTCTGACCGCCCCTCGCGTTTCCTGGCCGGCATTGGAACCGCGGTGCTGATCCTCGGCGCCGTGTACTGCCTGCTGCCGGTGGCGTGGCTCCTGGTCGCCTCCACCAAAGACGGACGGGAACTGTTCAACAGTTTCACCTTCCTGCCCGGCACGGGCCTGACAGAGAACCTGCGGGACCTGTCGTCCTACCGCGACGGCGTGTACTGGCGGTGGGTGTTCAACACGGTGCTGTACGCCGGGGGCGGTGCGTTCCTGTCCGCCTTGGTGTCCGCGATGGCGGGGTACGCGTTGGCGAAGTTTTCCTTCCCCGGACGCCAGGTGATCTTCAACATCCTGCTCGCGGGCGTGTTAATGCCGGCCGTGACCCTCGCGATCCCGCAGTACCTGCTGCTGGCGCGGGTGGAGCTGACCAACACCTACTGGTCGGTGTTGCTGCCGAGCATCCTCAGCCCGTACGGCATCTACCTGGCGCGGATCTACACCGCCGCCGCGGTGCCCGACTCGGTGGTGGAAGCCGCCCGCACCGACGGCGCGAGTGAGTTCCGGATCTTCCTGCGGGTGGCGCTGCCGATGATGCTGCCCGGCGTCGTGACGATCTTCCTGTTCCAGTTCGTCGCGATCTGGAACAACTTCCTCCTGCCGTTCATCATGATCAGCGACGACAGTCGTTTCCCGATCACCGTCGGCCTGTACACCTTCCTCAACCAGGGAGCGGACCGCCCCGCCCTGTACACCCTGGTCATCACCGGTGCCCTGCTGTCGGTCCTACCGTTGATCGCGCTGTTCTTGACTCTTCAGCGGTACTGGCGGGTGGACCTGATGGCCGGTGCGGTGAAGGCGTAACCGGTGAGGGTCGGGACCGACAGTGAGGTTTGAATAATGATGAGTGTGTCCAAGCCCACGCGCCGGACGCGCTCTGCGAAGACGCGTCCCACCATCAACGACGTCGCCGCCGCGGCCGGAGTGTCGCGGGGCACGGTCTCGCGGGCACTCAACGGTGGGCACAACGTCAGCCGCGCCGCTCAGGAAGCCATCGCTCGAGCCATCCGTAAAACCGGCTATGTGGTCAACCAGCACGCCCGTAGCCTGGTGACTCAACGCTCCCAGTCGGTGGCGTTCATCCTCTCCGAGCCGCAGGACCGACTCTTTGAGGACCCCAACTTCAGCATCCTGCTTCGGGGCTGCACCCAGGCCCTCGCCGAGTACGACATCACGCTGCTGCTGACGATCGCCGGCGACTCCGACGACCGGCGCCGTGTCAGCCGCTACGTCACGGCCGGACACGTCGACGGCGCGCTGCTGGTCTCCACCCACGCCGGCAACCCACTGATCGACGAGCTGCTCAGCCGCGACGTGCCGGTGGTGGCGTGCGGCCGGCCCCTGGGGTACGAGCGCTCGGTCGCCTACGTCGCCGCCGATGACCGGGACGGGGCGCGGCAGATGGTGACGTACCTGAAGGCGCTGGGGCGGAAACGGATCGGGATCGTCGCAGGCCCCGCCGACACCCCCGGCGGTGTGGACCGGCTCGCCGGGTACCACGACGTGCTCGGCCCGTCCGACCCCGCGCTGGTGGAGATGGGCGACTACACCGAGGAAGGCGGCGCGGCGGCGATGGCGCGGCTGCTGGAGCGGGTGCCGGACCTGGACGCCGTGTTCGTCGCCTCCGACCTGATGGCCTCCGGTGCGTTGACGGTGCTGCGTCAGGCCGGGCGTCGGGTCCCGGAGGATGTGGCGGTGGGTGGCTTCGACGACTCGTCGATCGCGCTGTCCACCGTGCCGCGTCTGACCACGGTGCGGCAGCCTTTGAGTCGGATCAGCGTCGAGATGGTACGCCTGCTGGTGGACCGGATCGAGGGAGCGGAGCCGTCGGCGGTGATCCTGCCGACCGAACTCGTCATCCGCGAATCCGCCTGACCGTCCCGGGAACGCCGGTGTTGCTGGCTCGGCCTGTGGAGGCGGGACGCCGAGCGGTGGACGCCGGCTGAGGTGGGGGATAGGCAACCGCATGCGCGTCCGGTGCTGGGCGTGCGGCGAGACAGATATCTAGACGACAGCTATATAGAGACGACAGCGTGACGGCGTCACCTGCGCCAGGAACCCGGTGACGCAACGGGGTCCGGGACCCGGACGGGCCGGACCCCGGACCCACAGTCGATGGGGAGGTTATGGCGTGCCGGACCGGTCAGGATCGTGCGTGTCGGTCAGGACCGGCCGGTCCACCGGTAGACCGCGTCAGATGTGACCAACACCAGCGCCCGCCCGGACGATGGCGGCAACGCTGCTCGGCGAGTCCATCACCACGAAGTACGGCGGTGAGGCGACGCTGCCTGAGGTCTGAGGCGCTCCGGAGTTGACCAGGTAGTTGTTCCGGAACACCAGGGAGCCACCCGGGGAGCTGCCCTCACCGACGTGCGTGGGGTCCTCCACGTTCTCGAAGTAGTTGGCCTCGACCAGGACCCCGGCTTCGCAGGTGCTGGCCACACCGTACCCGGAGTTGTTCCGGTAGTAGTTGTTATACACGTGCACCGGGTTGCCGAAGCGGACCCGCGGGTGGCGCTGGGTGGTGCCGTCGAAGAAGTTGTGGTGGTAGGTCACCCGCAGGTGGCCCCGGTCCTGGCTGCCGTTGCTGTCACTATGGCCCAGCAGCATGGTCTTGTTGTGGTTGTAGACGTGGTTCCAGGACACCGTGATGAAGTCCGAACCACGCTTGATGTCCACCGCACCGTCATCGCCGTTGGTGAAGGTGTTGTGATCGATCCAGATGTGGTGAGAGCCATCGGTGATGTTGATGGCGTCATCCTCGAAGTTCGCGAAGGTGATGTTACGGATGATGATGTTGGAGGCGCTGTCAATGTCCAGGCCGCCTCCGACGATGCGGGCCGAGGTGCCTACGCCGATGATCGTCTTGTTGGAGGCCACGTCCTGCATGCCGTCCAGCTCGATCGTGCCCTGAACCCGGATCACCGCCGGCTGGCTGGACTGCATCGCGCTGATCAGAGCCGACGCGGTGGTCACGGTGATCGGGTTGGCGTTCCCGCCACCGGTGGTGGTGCCGTTGACGGTCGCCCATCCCTGCAGGTCGGTGTTGGCCTGCGGGATCACTGTGACGCCGGGGTTGACGCCCAGCATCGCGTCCTGGGGAGCCTTAGCCGCCTGCGCGGTGAAGGAGGGCAGGGCCAGAGCGGTGACGAGTGCGGTGAAGGTGGTGGTGGCCAGGAGAGCGGACAGGCGCCTACGTGGTCTGCGCATGACAGGTACCTTCCGTCGGGGAACCGGATGGGTCGCCCGTGGGCAGCCAGGCGGTGAGGAACTGTCCGGGCGTGCGGGACCGGATCCGGGATGGAATCCTCATGCCGGGCGTCTCCGCAGCCGCCGATCGCGCCGCGGGACGGGCATCCGGTCGAGGTCACCGTGGACGGGTGAGGCCGAGACCCATCGACGGATGTGGCTTCCCGTGCCCAGAGGGCGGAAAGCGCTTTCCGCAAGCTTACTTTAAGGCAGCTTGTCTGGAGTGTCAATCCACCTATGCTTCGCGGATGATCATCGGGTTTGACCATGATCAAGTGATGTGTCACCGCTGTCGGATTCTGGCTGAATCGCGCATCACTTCCGCGGCGGTTAGTCATGCCCGACGCCGGGACGCCTACTAGGCTCTGTGCCGCGATCAGTCACACTGTCCAATCGGCTGACCAAAAGGGGAGATCATGCCGGCTCGATCAGCTTCCGCCGTCTGGAACGGTGGCCTGCGCAGCGGGAGCGGGACCGTCCGCACGGCCAGCGGCGCTGTCGACAGGGCGTACTCGTTCACCTCCCGATTCGAGGAGGGTGAGCCCGCCCAAACCAACCCCGAAGAGCTCATCGCCGCGGCCCACGCCGGCTGCTACTCGATGGCGCTGTCCGCGGCGCTGGAGCGTGCCGGCCACCCGGCACAGTCGGTGGAGACCACCGCTACGGTGCACCTGTCGGCCGTGGAGGGCGGCTTCGCCGTCACCCGCATCGACCTGCGGACCGTCGCCACGGTGCCTGGGCTCAGCGCCGACGAGTTCCAGAAGTTCGCTCAGGACGCCAAGACCAACTGCCCCATCTCTAAGGCGCTGTCGGCGGTGGAGATCACCCTCGACGCGACCCTGAACTGAGAACGACATACCCAAGCAAGCGGGGTACGCCCGCCGCGATGCCCACCACGCGCGGCGGGCGTACCCCTTTGTGCTGCGCCGAACAGCGCGATCAGGCCGGTGCGTCCATATCAGACTGTCTGATATGGACTATCAGGTGAGATCGGTGAGCGGGGCGTCGGCGGGCAGTCGCCGCAGCTGTGGAACATACGGATCCAACTCGCCCGGCTCGAACCGGCACAGCCCGACCGTGTACCAGAACTCCCCGTTCGGCGTCCCCTCCAGCTTGTAGGTAAGACCGCTCGGCCCGAGTGCGGCCCACCCGTCTTTAAGGGGAATCAGGGTCGCGACGGGATTTCTTGTGCTGGTGTCCCAGATGTGGATGGTGCCGTCGTTGGTGGCGGTGGCGAGGTGGGTTCCGTCAGGGGAGTAAGCGAGAGAGTTGATGACGCCAGTGTGTTCAGCGAATTGGAGGATTGATTGCCCTGTGGCGGTGTCCCAGATGTGGATGGTGCCGTTTCGGGTGGCGGTGGCGAGGTGGGTTCCGTCAGGGGAGTAAGCGAGGGCGGTCACAAAACCGGCGTGGTCGACGAGACGGCGAATGGGTTGCCCTGTGGTGGTGTTCCAGATTTTGATGGTGCCGTCGTTGGTGGCGGTGGCGAGGTGGGCGCCGTCAGGGGAGTAAGTGAGGGCCCGTACGAAACCGGCGTGTTCAGTGAGTCGGTGGACCAGGCGGCCTGTGGCGACGTTCCAGATGAGGATAGTGCCGTAATCTCGGGCGGCGGCGAGGTGGGTTCCGTCAGGCGAGTAGGCGACGGCCCTGGCAGAGCTGGTGGGGCTGATAAGGCGGTGAATGGGTTTGCCGGTGGTGGCATCCCAGACGTGGAAGGCACCGTTGTCTGTGGCGGCGGTAAGGCGGGTTCCGTCAGGGGAGTAAGCGAGGGCGGTCACAAAACCGGCGTGGTCGACGAGACGGCGAATGGGTTGTCCTGTGGTGGTGTTCCAGATGTGGATGGTGCCGTTTCGGGTGGCGGTGGCGAGGTGGGTTCCGTCAGGGGAATAGGTGAGGGCCCTGACGGGGTCGATGTGGTCGGTGATGTGGTGGATGGGTTGTCCTGTGGTGGTGTTCCAGATGTGGATGGTGCCGTTTCGGGTGGCGGTGGCGAGGTGGGTGCCGTCAGGGGAATAGGTGAGAGTTCGGACCGCGCCTCTGTGGTCGGTGATGTGGTGGATGGGTTGTCCTGTGGTGGTGTCCCAGATGTGGATGGTGCCGTCTCGGGTGGCGGTGGCGAGGTGGGTTCCGTCAGGCGAGTAGGCGACGGCCCTGGCAGAGCTGGTGGGGTTGATGAGGCGGTGAATGGGTTGTCCTGTGGTGGCATCCCAGATTCGAATGGCGTCGTCGAGTTCGACGGTGGCGAGGTGGGTTCCGTCGGGGGAATAGGTGAGGGCCCTGACGGGGTCGATGTGGTCGGTGATGTGGTGGATGGGTTGTCCTGTGGTGGTGTCCCAGATGTGGATGGTGCCGTTGTCGGTGACAGCGGCGAGGTGAATCCCGTTAGGCGAGTAGGTGAGAGTCCGGAGAGTTCGGACCGCGCCTATGCGGTTGGTGATGTGGTGGATGGGTTGTCCTGTGGTGGTGTTCCAGATGTGGATGGTGCCGTTTCGGGTGGCGGTGGCGAGGTGGGTGCCGTCAGGCGAGTAGGCGAGGGTACTGATAGGAAGGGGGTATTCAATGGGATAAGAGATTTGCCGGCCGGTGGTGGTGTCCCAGATGTGGATGGTGCCGTTGTCGGTGACAGCGGCGAGGTGAATCCCGTTAGGTGAGTAGGCGAGGGTACTGATAGGAAAAGAATGCCCTGTGAGACAACGGATCGGTTGTCCTGTGGTGGGGTCCCAGATCTGGACGACGCCATCATCAGTTCCAATGGCGATCATGTCATCAAACGGGTGGTAGGTTACTGCGGTAACCCACCCCACCGGTGGGGGTAGTTGCACCTGCGGCAGATCACCATTCAGCCATCCGGCTCCCGCAGTTTTCGCGGCCGCCGCAATAGATTTCTCGAGACGTGCTCCAACCAGAGTGGTGCGATGGAGCCGAGCGTCGGTCAAATCAGCGCCGTTCAAATCGGCACCTAGCAGTCGGGCGCCGCTGAGATCGGCGCCAGTAAGCACCGCGCCCGTTAACCGGGCCCGATCCAGGCGTGCCCGTCGCAGCGTGGCATCTGTCAGGTTCGCGTTCGTCAGATCCGCGTCGACCAGACGAGCCTCACTGAGATCAGCACCGGTGAGATCGGCGCCCCGCAGTTGCTGGCCTGATAGATCCTGACCGCGGAGATCCTCATCCACCAGGCGGAGTGGCGCGGTGAGTTGAATACCCAGGCGTTTCTGCGCCAACAGCGCGTTCTCGCGTAGTGTGAAGGGGGCGTCGGGGGAGTTCAGCGTTTCGCGTACCCAGGCCGCTACAGCGTCGTGACCGGCCAGACCGGCCAGGAAATCGATCATTAACTCGGAGCATGGGCGCCTCAGGACTTCGGGGGAGCCGTTACCTGTGCGCAACTCCTTCGATTCCGCCGCGTGCCGGGCGATCAGCCATTCCATCACCGACCGATGGACAAAGGTGAATCGCCCATCCCGATCCCGGACCAGAAGAGTGGCCGATCCCATCAGATGAGCGGCTTGGCCACGATCCAATGTGGACTCATTACCAGTGGCGCCGGTCGTGGTGAGGGTGACCAGGGTGTCGGCGGTCTCTCCGAGCTCGTCAACGGCGAGGCTGGTCTTCCCCGACAGCCACAGCCGGACCGCCAGGTTGGTGACCGCCCACCACAGATGCTCCAGAGCCGGACCCGGTGACGCGCCAGGACGGTTCAGACGCCGATATTCGTACCCCAGCCACTGCTCCAGGAGCTCCCGATACAGATCGGCGGCGGTGATGTCGCCGGAACGGCTACAGGCTGCGAGCAGGCGTGATTCGTCGATCCGCGCGATGAAGTCAAGCATCCGGGGATTGCGGGACAGCCCGAGGAGGTCATGGACTTCACCCAGCAACTTGAGCCGGCGCTCGGCGGCCTCGGGATCTCCCAGCCGACGGTTCAGGAATTCGCGGATCTGACCGTTGTCGAAGTCGGCGAGTTTGACCAGGCGGCGCCCAGCCACGGTGGCCAGCCGATCACCCAACGCTGTGACGACCTGAGCGTCGGTGAGGAAGTAATGGTCCCGGCTGGTCACCACCACCTTGGCTCGCCCCTCGGCAGCCCGCACGATGGTGTCGAAATGATCGGCGGCCCGGTCGTAGGTCACCCGCTGCGCCAATTCGTCAAAGCCGTCAAACAGCAGCGCGATACGCCCCTCCCGTAGCAGGTACCGGAACATCGATAGGTCGATGCGACGCTCCCCGCCCCGACTGAGTTGAGCCGCGACGAGCTCCTCCAACCGGTGCGACTTCTCCAACTCCCGCAGGTGCACCAGCACCGGGACCGCCGGATACCCCTCGGTGGTGTGCATGACGCGGGCCAACTCCCGCAGCAGGAAGGTCTTACCGTGCCCGAACGGGCCGAGCACTACCACCAGGTGTCCCTCGGGTTCGGCCAGCCACACCAGTAACCGATTCAGCAGGTCCTGGTGGGGTTGCGTGTCATAGTCCAGACGCAACGGATCCAGTTCGATGTAGCGCTGCGGCACATACAGCTCGGGCGGATAGACCGGGTCCCGGCTTAACTCCTCGGTCTGCCGGGCGGCGTAAGGCCGCAGGTCGTACCCCATCTGGTATTCGGCGAAGCTTTGCACGTCGATGCCGCGCAGCGCCGCCTGTTCGCGGAGACGGACATCGACCGGCTCCCCCGCGTACACCATCACCGAACCGCAAGCGGCGCCGCCGGTCCGGTACCGAGCGTCGACCTCGGTGGCGAACAATTCGAGGTCGTCGACGGTAGGGGTGCGCTCCCACACCCCGATCGGATACTCCTCGACCGTCACCTCACGGCGTACCCGCACCCGTAGATACCGCAGCGGCAGACCCGGTCGCTCCACCTCTGCGACATCGGCCTCCGGGTTCCGGAGCCGGCACACCTCGGCCACCCGGGCCACGAGGTCCTCCCGCTCCGGCGTGCGAGGTTCGACGTGGAGCCGAAACCGATCGGGGTGTTCCGTCGCCGTCTCCGGCGTGACAGGGGAGACGGGCTGGGTACGCGCGGGTCGCCTCGGCAGGTCCCGCCACCACCGGTCGTTGCTCTCGCTGATCGTGATGTCGCCCTGCCAACCGTTAAGGCGAGGATCGAAACGGCGCGCCCACACCCGAGTCCCAGCGGGGCGCAGCTGGATCACCTGGTACCGGGGTTCACCACCGCTGAACGCGCCCACACCCAGCACGGGCGGCCCCGACTTCCCGAGCCGGCGTACCCGGGCCTCCTCCAGGCGACCGTGGAGCACTAGATCCAGACGCGGGGCCAGCTGCTCAACGAATTGAACGGCGTCGGTCAACCGGGCTCGAGGGGTGGCATCCGGCGCGGGAGAGTGGTGACAGACCGCCAGCCGGTACCAGCCGTCGATAGATTCGGTCTGACCTTCCTGTTCCAGGTCGAGGTCGAAAACATCGGAAGCAGTCAGTTCCTCCGGCGCGGCCGTCGCCCGATCGGTGAAAGCCGCCAACCGCCTGACGAAGAAGTCCCGCTGCTCCTGGGTGAGCCGGCCGAACTGGTCACTGTCGAGGTGGCTGAGGGGCATCGTGGAGTTCAGACCGGCCACCACGATCCCCAGATCGGGGAGTCGGATGAACGACCAGGGGTGCTCCCGGGTGAAACCATCCCGGAACAGGCGGGCGTACAGGGCGGCGAACGGCTCCCACTTCGGCCAGTACGGCGGCATGGGGCGCTCGCCCTCGGCTTCCCGGTCCAGGAAGTACGCCCGGCATTTACCGAGATTGACGTCGCGCGTACCCGGGACCAGGACTAGCCGGTTGGCGCCTAGCGGTGAGCCGCCCCGCTGGGCCGCCAGGCCGTCGCGCAGTGTGGCCAGGAACGTGTACGCCGCCTGATACTCCGCCGGCTTCGCGGACTCCACGAGATCGCCCGCGACCACGATCAGGTCCGGGCTGAGCCCATACTCCCGGCGTAGGAGATCCAGGTCGTTCAGCAGGCTTTCAGCCCGACCGGAAGCGTCCAGGCCCGCGAATCCGGAGGCGTCGGGCGCAGAAGAAGCGGCGGTTAACCGCAGCCCGGCCAGATGCAGCACCGTCACCGTGCGATCCAACCGGTCCATGTGGCTTGCCGGCGGGGTTGGTGCAGGGGACGGTTCTGTTATGTCTGTTACGTAGGCATGCTCCTCCGAGGAGACAGCGTGGTCTGGGGTGACGGAGTGGCGGAGAAGACGCCGGAGCGGGTCGTTGTTGAGGACGAACACGTCGACGGCTTCCTGACCGACTCCCACCGCCTGGACGATCCCCACCACGTGGCCGGTCTCAGGGTGCCAGGCTGGCCCGCCACTGAAGCCAGGCTGGACGCGGAACACGCCTTCGCTCCGTTGATTGACATGGAGCCGGGCATGATCCGCTCGACCGAGTAGTTCTCCTTTGACGAGCCCGCCCTGGGGACGCTCTGGGACCTGCCCCCATAACAGGACCGGGCCGCGCGGAGCGTCGTCGGCAAGCGTGAGGATCGGTACCCCGGCGGGGCGCTCCTCCTGAAGCCGCAACACGGCGATATCGGTCAAATCGAAGCGGTCTCGCGCTTCATCCGGGGCCAGCGCGTCCTCCCCGTGGGGCAGCCAATGCTGAACCGTCGCTATGCGTACGGGCCGGTCACCTGGGGCGCCGCCGAACGGGAAATCCAGCGTCACCGTGGGCCCGGGTGGCGGTGGGGACGCATCCCGTTCCTGACGTCCCCACGCGTTATTCAGGACATGAGCACAGGTCACCAGTAGCCGCTCGGCGATGACGAAGGCCAGCCCGACTGGTCGCCAATCACCGCTGTCCGAGAGCCTCAAAACCCGGGCTATGCCTGCCTCCGGCCCTTTCGCCACCGCCGACTCCGTCGTCGTTTGGGTATCTGTCCGTGATGGCTATTTCTACCGTCTCTATCGTTTCGGTGAGGATTTTCGGCTTATTGGAGGTGACCGATCATTCCTGGTCGGGTTGAGTCATCTCACTGATTGACTGGGGGTCGTCGTCCTCTCCGGCCGCGTTTGCGGAGCACGAGCCTGCCCCCGTGGCTGCTTCCGGTTTACGCCAGGTCAGTGTCACCGTGAACGTTGCCTGGCCTGATCCCTTCGTGAAGATCAGCCCGGTTTCGCCGCCGATTTTCAGGCCGAGTTGTACGCAGATTTCGTCGGGTGCGTGAGCGATGGAGCGTAACCCTCCTGACAGGAGGTTGAGCACGGGAAGCGCTCGGTCGACGGCCGATGCCAGCGTGAACGGCGCCCGTATTCCCTTCCCGCCTCGCCCTGCCAGCTGCACTGACTCGCCTAGATCAGCGCCGTCAACCTCCACTTCGAGGAGCTGGTCGTTACCGTCTCCCAGCGGTACCAGTAACCGCACGGGCCTCACGTCCTTTCCCGACCTCTGGGTATACGTCTCTGGGTATACGCCACATCACCCAACTAGTTCACTGACCAGCTAGTAATCCCGATACATCCGGCCTGCGTTTCCTGCGCTGCCATGCGTTCATGGTTATCCCATAGTCATATCTGGTCTAGATGTCATTAGAATCCGGGTTGGGTGTGAGCATGGGCATCGATGTAAGGAAGGCGGACGGCGCCGGACTACGGTGGGACCGTGACGACACCGACCATCGAGGACCCGATCTCACTGACTGACCTGCTGGCGCGCTACCAGCCTCGGACGGCCCAGGAGGCCGCTGATCTGGAGCGGGTACGCGCGTTGGTGGCCGCCGGTGACCCGTGGCGCCGGTCGCTGCCGCTGCACGTCACCGCCTCAGCGGTGATCATGCACCCCGACACCCGCCGGGTGCTGCTGCGGTGGCATGAGCGGCAGCAGGCGTGGCTACAGGTGGGCGGGCACGCCGACCCTGGGGAGACCGACCCGGTGGGCATCGCACTTCGGGAGGGTCGTGAGGAGACCGGCCTGGATGATCTTGCCCCGTGGCCGGACGCTCGCCTGCTTCATGTGGTGATCGTTCCGGTCGCCGCGGGGAAGGGTGAGCCGGCCCATGAGCACGCCGACCTGCGTTTTCTGCTGGCGACCGCCACTCCTGAGGCGGCCACCCCGGAGAATCCGAACGCGCCGGTGCGGTGGCTCTCGGTAGATGAGGCACGCGAGCTGACGGGGCAGGACAACCTCAGGCAGACCCTGGACCGGGTCGCGGAGCTGCTTGATCACACGCGGTGACAGCTGCCGGCGATCGTGACGCTCGACAAGGAGCACGTCAGCGGATGGAGCGGCATGTGGCGCGGACCCGCATCGGACCTGGCAGGAGCCCGTCGGTGTGGGCCTTAAGCGGGCCGGTGGGCGTGGAGTGTCAGATCTCGAGCTGATTCCGGCCCTGCCGCGGGAGTCCTCTACAGCCTGTAGTAGCTTCCGGGGAGGTGGCGAGGAGGTCAAGGAAGGCAGCCGTAGGCATGACCCATCGGGAAGACGCCCCTGAGGCGTTGCGGGTCGAGGACCTCGTCGTCCAGTACGGGACGGTCACCGCTGTCGACGGGATCTCATTCACGTTGCCGCGTGGTCAGGTGCTGGCCCTGCTGGGACGCAACGGGGCGGGCAAGACATCGACGGTCGAGGTGTGCGAGGGGTTCCGGCCTCCGACCGCGGGGCGGGTACGCACGCTCGGCCTGGACCCTTACGCCGCGCATGACGAGCTGATGCCCCGAGTGGGCATCATGCTGCAGTCCGGTGGGGTGTATCCGGCGGCGCGCGCGGGCGAGATGTTGGAGCTGCTGGCGTCGTTCGCCGCGCGTCCGCTGGACGTGACCATGCTGATCGAGCAGCTTGGGCTGGCGCCGTTTATCAACACCCCCTACCGGCGGCTGTCCGGGGGTGAGAAGCAGCGGCTGAGCCTGGCGATGGCGTTGGTGGGGCGACCGGAGCTGGTGTTCCTGGATGAGCCGACCGCCGGCATGGACGCCCAGTCGCGCCGCACCACCTGGGAACTGATCGAAGAGATCCGGGCCGACGGCGTCTCCGTCCTGCTCACCACGCACCTGCTGGATGAGGCCGAGCAGCTCGCCGACCACGTGGTGATTATCAACGCGGGCCGGGTGGTGGCCGAAGGCTCCCCCGCTGATCTCACCGCGGCACGGGGCGGGATGGAGGGTTTGACGATCCGGATCGCGCCGGGCCAGACACCGCCCAGCGTGGCGGAGCTGACGGCGGCGCTCCCGGACGGGGTGACGGTCACCGATGACGGCCGGGGACGCTACGTGCTGGAGGGTGCCTTGGACAGCGTGGCCGTGGCGGAGGCCGTCGGGTGGTTCGCGCGGCGGCGTATCGAGATCGTCGAGCTGGGGTCGCGTCGCCGCACCCTGGAGGATGTCTTCCTGGATCTGACCGGGGGCCTGACCAGCGGCCGAAACGACGAATCCGCGACCGCGTCGGCGGTGGCCACGGAGGAGGTCCGATGAACGGTGTCTTCGCTCCCTCGCCGGGCCGCGCTCCGATGCGGACCATCCTGACCCGGCAGGCCCGTCTGGAGATTCTGCTGACGCTGCGGCGCGGCGAAGCGGTGGTGTTGAACCTGGTGGTGCCGCTGCTGGCGTTGATCGGCGCTGGCCTCACCGACGTGATCCGACTGCCGGGGGATGACCGGTTGGGCTTCGTGGTGCCCGGGGTCATCGGGCTCGCGGTGATGTCCACGGCGTTCACCGGGCTGGCGATCTCCACCGGGTATGAACGCTCCTACGGCGTACTCAAACGACTGGGCGCGTCCCCTCTGACCCGCTGGGGCCTGTTGACCGCGAAGATCGCCGCCGTGCTGACGGTGCTGGTGGTGGAGGTCGTGATCCTGGCGGGTGTGGGGTTGGCGTTGGGATGGCGGCCGTCGGTAGCCGGTGTGCTCCCCGCCCTTGGGGTCGTCACGGCGGCGACCTGCGCCTTCGCGGGCTTCGGCTTTCTGTTGGCGGGAGTGCTCCGCGCGGAGGCCACGGTCGGCGCGGCGACCCTGATCTATCTGGTAATGCTGACGGCCGGCGGGGTGATGTTCCCGTTGCCGGGTCTGGGAGGCGTCGAGCGGCTGTTGCCGCTGGCCGCGCTCACCGAGGGGATGCGTGCGGCCCTGTCCGACGGGAGTGTGGTGCCGCAGTGGTGCTGGTACTGCCTGGGGGCGTGGGCCGTGATCGGGATCTTCGCCGCCGCCCGCTGCTTCCGGTGGGAGTGAAGCCGACCCAGATATGGGCAGGTGGCTGAAAATGCCGGGCGGATGGACCGACAGCTGTCGGAAGCCTCAGTAATTTCAGGGGAATCGCGTGGGATCGCACCCTAACGCGGCGGTATCGCCGCGATAAAGTGCCGATATGGCGGTTGTCAAGATCAACGCAATTGAGGTGCCAGAAGGCAGCGGTCCGGAACTGGAGCGGCGGTTCGCGGCCCGACCCGGCATGGTCGAGGACGCACCCGGCTTCCTGGGGTTTGAGCTGCTACGCCCGGTGGCCGGTGAGAACCGGTACTTCGTCTACACCCGGTGGGAAAGCGAGGAGGCTTACCAGGCCTGGGCGCAAGGCAGAGGCAAGAAGGCACACGCCGGGGAGCATGACCGGCCGGTGGCCACCGGCGCCACCCTGCTGGAGTTCGAGGTGGTTCACAGCGTGGCGCCGCGTGCCGCGAAGACTTCGGAGACCACAGAGCCTTCTGATTTTTCAGAGACCTCAGAGACATCAGAGTGACGTCCGCGGAGCGATGGCACGCGCCAAGGCCAGCGCCGCGTCGGCTACGGGCCGCTGGTAAATCCGCCGGGAGCCGCCGGACTTGTGGATCTCTTGGGCATGAAGCCGGTGATAGGCCGGTAGTGTGCCATCGTGACCGCTGTGTTGAAGGCTATGCCTGATGACTGGGAGCGCGGACTCGCGATCGTCGCGCACCCTGATGACCTTGAGTACGGCGCCGCGGGCGCTATCGCCGCGTGGACCGCGGCCGGCAAGCAGATCAGTTATCTGTTGGTTACCCGGGGCGAGGCGGGGATCGACACGATGGCGCCGGCGGAGGCGGCCACGGTACGCGAGGCCGAACAGCGCGCCAGCGCCGCGGTGGTCGGGGTGTCCACCGTGGAGTTCCTCAATTACCGCGACGGTGTGATCGAGTACGGTCTGGCCCTGCGGCGGGACCTGGCGCGGGCGATCCGCCGGCACCGTCCGCAGATGCTGGTGACGCTCAACCACCGTGAGGGGTGGGGGCCGGGCTCCTGGAACAGCGCTGATCACCGGGCCGTGGGGCGGGCCGTTCTGGACGCCGCATCCGACGCCGGCAACCGGTGGATCTTCCCGGAGCTGCTGGAGGAGGGCCTGGAGCCGTGGAACCCCCGGTGGGTCGCGGTGGCCGCTTCTCCGGAAGCCACGCACGCGGTCGATATCACGGCGCATTTCGAGCAGGCGGTGGCGTCTTTGGCGGCGCACCGAGCGTACCTGGCGGCCTTGGGGGAGGAGCCGCCCGAGCAGCAGGCCCGCGCCTTCCTGGAGCAGGCGACCAGCAGCGCCGGGGAGCGTTTCGGGGTGCGTTTCGCGGTGACCTTTGAACTGTTCGGGGCCTGACGGCGCCCCACCGTCCGGCGTCACGCCGCGTCAGCGATCCGTCGGGCGTACCGGTGTACCGGTCAGAGGGTGAAGACCCCGGCCTGGGCGGCGGCTACCGCGGCGTCGGCGGCCCGGTCGGCCAGCGCGGTGTCGACGACGTCGCGGGTGATGAACAGGCGGTGGAACACCGGGGCGGTGGCGAAGCGGAGCAGCTCATCCCCGTCCACCACGGCGGGCAGCTCGCCCCGGGCCATCGCGCGTTCAACGATCACGGCGCAACGCCGGTACCGGTCGATGTAGAAGGCGTGGAGCGCCTCGGCGGCGCGGGGCGACTGGAACGCGGCGGAGATGACGGCGGCGGGGACGGCGCCCTGATGCGGGTCCGTCAAATCAGCCAAGAGGACGCGGTTGAGCGCGCGGAGATCACCAGTGAGGGAGCCGGTGTCGGGCGGGCGCCAGTCATCCTGCGCGGCCCGCTCGAGCGCGTCGGCGAGGAGGCCGTCAACGCCGCCCCACCGTCGGTAGATGGTGGCCTTGTGGACCCCGGAGCGAGCGGCGACGACGTCCACGGTGAGCGCGGCGTAGCCATGCTCGGCCAGGGCGGACAAGGTGGCGTCCAGGACGGCGGCGCGGACCCGTGCGGTACGCCCGCCGGGCCGCTGGCTTCCGGGCCGCCGGTGCCGTGCCACCGCGGCGTCGACGGCGGATGCCTCCGGAGCGGGGCGGGACGAGGCGCGTTGGTCAGAAGCGTGCTGATCAGAGGTGAGCCGGCTCATACACCGTTCCTGTTGTGAGGGGACAGCAGCCGCGTTAGTCTGGCGCTAACGCGATTTTAGTCGCCTTAACGGCTGGCCCGTGAGGCAGATCCGGAGGTTGCCGCCCCAATGGTCTTCTGACGAACATCCCGACCTTTTGCTCAAAACCTGGCCCTGTGGTGGCCACCGGATGTTCGGAGACCATTCATGCCAACCCAGATCGCCTTCAAGGGCGTGCACAAGTCATACGCCAGCCGCGGCGTGGTGCTGCAAAACGTCTCCTTCACCGTCCGCCCCGGAGAACACGTGGGGGTCGTGGGGGAGAACGGCGCTGGGAAATCCACCTTGCTGCGCCTGATCGCGGGCGTCGAGGCGCCCGACGAAGGCCAGGTCACGGTGACCGGGAACCTCGGGTATCTCAGCCAGACCCTGGACCTGCCCACCGACTGGACCGTCTCCGACGCGATCGACGCCGCACTGGCCGAGCTGCGGGCCATGGGACGCCGACTACGTGAGCTGGAGCACCTGCTGAGCACGGCCAGTCCGGCGGACGGAGCCGGGGCAGCGGACAACGCCCTGCTGACCGAGTACGGGGAGCTGCTGTCCGCGTACGAGCTGCGCGGCGGCTACGAAGCCGACGTCCGGGTCGACAAAGCCATCCACGCCCTGAGCTTGGCGCACATCACGCGGGAACGCACCCTGGGCAGCCTGTCCGGTGGGGAGCAGGCCCGGCTGCGCCTGGCGTGCCTGGTGGCCGCGGCGCCGGAGGTGATGGTGCTCGATGAGCCGACCAACCACCTCGACGAGGCGGCGTTGACGTGGCTGGAGGACCGACTGCGGGAACACCGCGGCACCATCGTGGTGGTGTGCCACGACCGGGTGTTCCTCGAACGCGTGGCCACCGCGATCCTGGAGGTGGACGGGGACCGCCGCACCGTCGTGCGCTACGGCGACGGGTACGCGGGGTTCCTGGCGGAGAAAGCCGCGGCTCGTCAACGCTGGGAGCAGGCGTACGCCCGGTGGTGCGACGAGATCGCCCACCTGTCCAGGTACGCCGCGACCACGGCGCGCCGGGTGGCCCCCGGCCGTCCCATGAAGGACCGCAACAAGCCGGCGTACGACCGGGACGCGGAGCGCGTCGCCAGCTCGGTGGCCAGCCGGGTGCGTAACGCCCAGGAGCGACTGCGGCGGCTGCGGGAGAACCCGGTGCCCCGGCCGCCCGACCCGCTCCGTTTCCAGGCCCGCTTCACCGGCGCCGCTCAGGGGCGGATCGAGCTGTCCCAGGTGGCTGTGGGTACCCGTCTCGCTGTGGAGCACTTTGAGGTGTCCCCCGGGGACCGAATCCTGATCTTCGGACCCAACGGAGCCGGAAAAAGCACGCTGCTGCGGCTGTGCGCCGGCCAGATAACGCCCGACCGTGGGGTGGTGACCAGGGACGGCGTCATCGGCTACCTGCCGCAGGAGATCCCGGCGCGCAACGACGCGCGTCCCCTTGTGGCGGCGTTCGGAGCGGGCCTGCCCGGCACCATTGAGGAACACACCGACCGGTTGCTGTCCCTGGGGCTGTTCCGCCCTGAGGATCTACGGATGCCGGTCGGTCGGCTCTCGGCCGGGCAACGGCGCCGGCTGGCCCTGGCGGCGCTGCTGGTCCGCAGGGTCGACCTGCTGCTGTTGGACGAGCCGACCAACCACATATCCCTGGCCTTGGTGGAGGAGCTGGAGGAAGCCCTGGACAGCTATCCGGGCGGGCTGGTGGTGGTTTCCCATGACCGCCGGTTCCGAGCGCGGTTCTCCGGCGTGCAGTACGAGCTGCGGGCAGGCCGACTGGTGGTCTGAAAGCTGTCTGGACTTCCGATTCCTGGGGTACGCCGTTCCTGACACACTGCCTGGCTATGTCGAGATCCTCAGATGTGGGGCGGGTGTTGTGTCTGGTGCTGGCGGTACTGAGCCTGGCGGCCGCCCTGTACTATGCGATGTTCCAAGTGGATGTCCTGGGCAACAGCTGTGGCTCTTTGGCGTCACCAGACGAGTACACGGCCGACAACGCCGCCGCCTGTGACGTGGCGCTGCGTTCCCGGGGGCAGCTGGCGCTGGCCGCTGGTATCGCGGGGGCGGGCTGGATGATCGGGTACGCGGCGTTGACCATCGCAGGGGCGTGGCGGGGAGCCGTGGCCGCGCCCAGGCACCGGCCGCATCTCATCCCTACCCGCCTGCGGCGCCCGCGGCCTACCCGGTCAGCGGCTCCGTCCCAACCGGTGGGCCCGGCACCTATCCCGCGGCGGGGGCCGGCCCGGCAGCCAGTTACCCCTCCCCGCATCGCTGACGCGTGTGTCCCGGCCGTGTGACGCAGCGGTCGGGACCACCGCCGCGGCCATCTCAATGAAGCGGCCGTCCCCATGAGGGGCCAACTACGGCACCACATGCCACAGCCGGCTGCGGTCGCCAGTGCGCAGCGTCTCCAACCGGAGCCGCAGTTCGGCGAGCGCGGCGGGTTTGACAGGCGCCGCCCGGAGATAGGCCCCGATGGAGTGCAGCTCCCGAATGGCGGCCAACACCCGCCACCCCTCCCAGCTGGCCACATCCCAGCCATAGGCCGCGACAAAGAGGCGACGCTCATCAGGATCACGACCGAACCGGTTCTCCGGTGCCCCCACCGCGATCAGATCGATCTCGCGAGGACCGATCCCCGCGGGATCCCAGTCGGCCAGCACATACCCATACCGGCTGCGGGGATCGACCAGCAGATTCCCGGGGTACGCGTCGTTGTGGATCACACCGGAAGGCAACGCGAACCGCAGACCGGCGTACGCGGTGAGCAGTTCGTCGATCCGGTCGGTGAGGAAGGCGCGGTCTCCCGCCGACAGCACCGGGGTCGGCCGCGCCGCATCGGCCGTCACCGTGTCACACAGCCGCCGCAGCGGCCGCACGGTCGGCAGCGTAAACGACGGTGCAGGCAACTGGTGCAATTCCCGCAGCAGCCGACCCAACGGGGCGACCGGGCGAGGCGTCACCGGCTGAGCGGGCTGCGGCAGATACTCCCACAGCGTCGCCACCCACCCCGACCCTCCAGACTCTGGGATCCAGGACAAGGCTGAGGGGTACGCGGGGCGCACCGCGGGAAAACCGAGGGAGACCAACCAACTCGCCATTCGGACGGCGGTGGTGGACCGGGTCAGATTGTCCGGCGTGGCGGGCGCCAGCTTGACCACCACGGCCTCGTCCACCCGGACAACGACCGACGCGTGACGCCGCAGCAGCCGGCGCCGTCCGGCATCCAGACCGGCCTGCCGGCACACCCACTCCACCGCGGCGCGTACATCGTCGGCCATGACCGCCTCACGGAAACCCGCCCCGTCCATCATGGCCGCTTCGCGATGGGACACGCCCGACAACACGGACGTGTCTTAACGGACGTGTCTTACACGGCGCGCGGTTTTACAAGGTGGAGAAGAGGTCCGCCGTTCCAGAAGCGGACTCCGTCCAGGAACGCGTAGCGTCCCCAGCGTGGGCGAGCGTGTCCCGAACCCCGCGGGCGATCTCACGGTCCTCCCGGGCGGCGATCACGAAAACCCGCACGGAGCCGTCAGAAGCCGTGATTTCAGCGTCGGGCTGGCAGGTCTGGTTAAGCTCGGCGTCCACGGTGACCCCGAGGAAGGTGAGGCCCGCCGCCACCCTCGCTCGGATCGCGGGTGCGTTTTCGCCGATCCCACCGGTGAAGGCCAACGCGTCGATGCCGTTGAGCGCGGTCGCCATCGCCGCCACCCCCGCCCGTAGAGACCGCAGCAGGACCTCAACCGCCAAAGCGGCGGAGTTGGCCCCGGCGGCCGCCTGCGCCAGAACGTCCCGCAGATCGGCGGTGCCGGCCAGGCCGGCCAGCCCGGATTCGTACTCCAGGCCCCGCTCCACCTCGGCGGGATCCAGGCCGGCGTGGCGAATCAACCACAGCAGCAGACCAGGGTCAACGGAGCCGGACCGGGTCGCCATCATCACCCCCTCCAACGGGGTGAAGCCCATCGTGGTGTCCACCGCGCGGCCCTGCTGGATAGCGGTCAACGACGATCCGGCCCCCAGGTGGCAGCTGACCAGCCGCTCCGGTACGCCGCCGGCGAGCTCACTGACGCGGCGGGCGACCCAGGCGTGGGACAGGCCATGGAATCCGTAACGCCGCAGTGGAAACTCCTCCCGCCAGGCAGCCGGCAACGGGTAGGTGACGGCGGCCGGCGGCAGGGTGCGGTGGAAGGTGGTGTCAAAACACGCCACGGCGGGCAGACGGGACAGGACACCCACCGTGATCCGCGCGACCCGAACAGCGGGTGGCTGGTGGAGCGGCGCCAGATCGGTGAATTGCTCCAGACGGTCAAGGACATCGTCATCCAACAGAACCGGCGCGTGGAATTCTCCGCCGTCGTGGACCACCCGGTGCCCCACGGCGTCGGCTTCAGGCGCCTCCAGCAGCAGTTTGGCCACGTCAGCGTCGGAGAGCCGGTCAGGGGCGGGCGCATCGTGGCTCCACACCACCTGATCCGACTCGTCCAACAGCCGCAGCTTCAAGCTGCTGGAGCCGGCGTTGACGACCAGGACACGCATCGTCACAACCACCAGCCCTGGTGGTGCCGCCATCCGCGTACGGCACGCTCCCCGCAGCCGGCGCGCCACCGACGGGCGGCGGCCAGGAGAGCCCCCGCACGGAGCCGGGCCACCGGGGCGTGAGCGTCGATCCGCGGGTGAGTACAGGCGGCAGGTAATCCAGCGGCGCGGACCGGCGCGGGAACCCCGGTGGCGGCCGGTGCTTCGGGCAACCGGAACCCCGAGACGGCAGGCGCTGCGGACTGATGGATCATGTCCATGCCGTCACCGTGCCCTGACTGCGCCCACTCCGCAACCGGTTCCGGCGATCACGACCCGCTGGGCGGTGGCACAACCCCCACCAGCGGATACCCGCGGCTTGTAACGGTTGGTGACCATCCGACCGATAGCAGTTCTGAGGCGGTGAAACGCCGCGACCGGTGGGGAGGCGAGAGGCCGTCTCGGCAGGATGGGAGGCTCCTCATAGGACACGGGACGGTCAGGTGAGTCTCCCGGTTACACGGTCACATCGGCTCCGGGACTAGGCATAGGAGGCGATTCAGGTGTCACGCTACCGACACCGTTACGGATCGACCGACCGGTTGATTTACGGCTCTTACGTCGACGTTGAATGCTGACACGCGCAATGAAAACACTTTTAAGGAGAGGCCGTGCCATGCCACGCGCGTTGCGTATTCGGCGCCGCCTAACGCTGCTCGGCAGCGTGGTCGCGCTCGGTGCTCTGATGGCGACCCCAGCATTCGCCATCGTCATTCCTACTCCAGAGGTCGCCACTTTGGTGACGGCCGACCCCTCAGATATCACTCCGCACGCCCGGTCAGGGGAGGTACGCGCCTTCGCCGAAATCGGGGACATGGTCTATGTGGGGGGCACCTTCACCGAGGTGCGTCAAACCAGCACGTCCCCGTGGATCACGCGTAACTACCTGTTCGCCTACAACCGGGAAACTGGCGAGATATCTGACACTTTCCTGCCTCAGCTCAACGGCGCGGTCAACGCCTTACAAGTCAGCCCGACCGGCAAATTAATCGTTGGCGGCGCCTTCAACACGGTCAACGGTGTCACCCGCCGTAACCTGGTGGCCCTCGATCCGGAGACCGGGGCCACGGTGCCGGACTGGGTGGGCCGTTCCGACGGCGGCAACATCCGCACCATGGCGCTGCACGGCAACCACCTTTACGTCGGTGGCGCCTTTCACTGGATTAACGGCACCCCCCACTCCCTTCTGGCCCGCCTGAACGCCACCACCGGTGAGGTGGACCAGACGTTCCAGATCGACGCTTCGGTGGCGCGGACCAGCACCGAACTGGTCTGGACGATCGCTATCTCACCCGACGGCAAGACCCTGATGGCCGGGGGCAACTTCACCCAGGTCAACGGGTACCCCCGCAACCAGATCGTGATGATCGACACCACCGGCACGCCCAGTGTCGTGGAGGACTGGAACACCAGGCGCTTCGAGCCGCCCTGCTCCAGCAGCGCCTTCCCGTTCTACGTGCAGGACATCGACTTCTCCGACGACGGCAGCTACTTCATCGTCGGCACCAACGGAGGTGGTGGGGTCAGCACGGTGACCTACTGCGACACCATCACGCGGTGGGAGACCAACGCCCGCGGTCAGGACCTGTCGGCGACCTGGGTGAACATCACCGGTAACGACACCGTCACCTCGGTGGAGGCCACCGACGGCGTGGTGTACACCGGCGGTCACTTCCGCTGGGTCAACAACCTCGGCAATGACCGGGCCGGGACCGGAGCGGTGGACCGGTTGGGCATCGCCGCTTTAGACAGCAGCAACGGTATGCCGTTGAACTGGAACCCGCGGCGGAGCGGTGGTAGCTCCCTGCCGCCGGGAAGCACCGAATGGGGATCGACGGTGCCGGTGCTGTGGCGCGGTGAGGAAGGCCTGTACTTCGGTCAGAACTCCGACGGTATGGGAGGGGAGTACCACGGCCGGCTCGGACTGTTCCCGATCGCCGGGGGACGCACCGTGACGCCGCCGACCCAGCCGGGCACACCGGGCTACCTGTACCTCGGCAACGGCACCACGACCCTCACCAAGATCCCGTTCGCTGATCTGACCCTGGGCACCCCCACCACCTCTGAGCAGCCGGAGCTGGTCAACGTGCGGGCCGCGTGGATAGTGGGTCGCCAACTGCACTGGACTCAGATCGCGCCTGGCACCCAGATGGGTGGCCTGTTGCAGTTCTCCACCTTCTATAACGGCACGGCGGGAGCTCCGTGGAATATCGGCTATAACAACAGGTGGTTCGACGCCGACGCCCTGCAAGGCGGTTTCTACCTCAACGGACGGCTGTACTACGTCAGAAGCGGCGGCAGTGGTCTGTACTACAGGTACTTCTCGCCTGACAGCTACACTGTCGGTGCCGTGGAGTTCACGTTGCCGACACAAGGCATTAACTGGTCCACTGTCCGGGGAATGACCTATGTGAACGGCACTTTGCTGTACGGCAGCGTGGACGGAGCGCTACGCGCGGTACCGTTCGATCCCACCGCCAGCGAAGGGATCGCCGTTGATGGCGCCTCGGCTATCGTGGTGGCGACTGCGACCCCGGGGCTGACATGGTCCAATCCGACTCTTTTTTACGCCGACCGGTGATTTCGGTACGGAATCCTTCCGCACTGATCCGGTTGGTCTTCGCGCTCAAGCGGGCCTACTACCGGCTGCGCTACCCGCGTTTGACGCTGGGACGTGACGTGCAGATCCGGGGTCGAATCCGGCTGCGACGCGGGGTGAGCGTCACCATCGGCGACCGGACGCGCCTGAACAAGCGCGTCCGGTTCGCCGGGCCTGGCCAGGTTCGGATCGGTGCTGACTGTCTGCTGAACGACACCTGGATAGGGGCCTGGACCACGGTGACGGTCGGAGACCGTTGCCTGCTGTCGGATTGCGAAATCGTGGACAATACGTTTCATAACGTGGACCCGGCGCGTCGTCACGACCCGCCGGGGCCGCGTACCCGGGCGCCTATCGTCATTGAGGACAATGTATGGATTGGGAGTCACGCCCTCGTCCTCAAAGGGGTCCGGATCGGACGTGACAGCGTGGTGGGCGCCGGTACGGTGGTCCGCGCCGACGTACCGCCACGTG
This sequence comes from Actinomycetales bacterium, assembly GCA_002919305.1. Taxonomy (GTDB): domain Bacteria; phylum Actinomycetota; class Actinomycetes; order Mycobacteriales; family Micromonosporaceae; genus RSA1. The sequence continues at coordinate 112,026 of PKFB01000066.1, read as the reverse complement.
TCGTGGTGATCGGCAATCCCCAACAGATAGTGAAGAGGTTCGATGACTGACAGGAACATCGGGGATATCGACACCATCGACGCCGACGCCGCGGCACGCTCCCGGACGCTCAGTCTGACCGATCTGGGGCGAGTCCCCCTGGCGCGGTGGCGCTGGGTGGTCGGTGGAGCCGTGCTGGGCTTATTGGCGGTTGTCGCCTACTTAGTGTTGATACCGGCGCGCTACACCGCCACGACGGTGGTCACCGTCCGCCCCGTGGTCGCCGACCCGTTCATCTACCCCGGCGCTGGTGCCGACCGGGTGGTGAACATGAACGTGGAGATCGCCTTGGCCAACGGGGACGAGGTGATCGAGGGGATCGCCGAGGAGCTCGGCCAGACCCCAGGGCAGGTCCGCGCCGCCTTGACGGTTGAAGCGCCGGTCGGTGGCCAGATCCTGCGGTTCAGCTATGTCGCGAACAGCGCCGAGCAAGCACGGGCAGGGGCGAACACCGCCGCGGCCAGGTACCTCGAGGCTCGGGAACATGCCTACACCGAGCAGCGCGACACGTTGCTGGAGTCCTACGACTCGAGCATCGAGGAGGTGACCAATCAGTTAGCCCAGGCCCAGGAAGCCCTGGAGACTGTGGCCGATGAGGCCGGGTCCGATTCGGCGGCCGCCGCGGCCGCGGCTGAGCTGGTACGGATCCTCAACAGCCAGCTGGCCTCGTTGACCGAGCGGCGTGGTGAGATCACCGCGGTGGACCTCACCCCGGGCCGGATCACACGCCCGGCGGAGAACAACCCACCCTCCAGCCATGACGCCGCGATCGCCTTCCTGATCATCGGGTTCGGGGGTGGTGCCTTCCTTGGAGCGCTGGCGGCCTTCGCGCGGGAGGCCACCGACCGGCGGGTCCGGGGTACGCCCGAGGCGGTGCGGCTCACCGGGCTGCCGGTGATCGGAGCCATTCGCCGCCCTTCCCGGTGGGGTGGGGCGTCCACCAGCCGCGACGCCAATCGCGACACCGGTCAGATCGACGTCCGCTACCTGGCGTTGAGCCTCACCGCTCGGCTGCCCGGCAACCAGCGACCGCGCACCTTAGTGGTGCTGTCCGCCCGCGACGATGAGGGACGCAGCCGTCTGGTAGCTGACCTCGCCGTCGCCCTGGCTGGGCATGGCCACCATGTCTACCTGTGCGACCCCACGCGCGGAGCGTCCAGCGACAAAGGAACCACGGAGACCACCTCCGGCGCGCGGGCTGCATCCCAGTCCCGGGTCCCCGCTTTGGCGGGCGCCGCGGGTACGCGAAGCGGGAGCCCGGCCGGCGTGGTGCCGGACATAGCCAGCGATGACACGGTGATCATGTCCAGGATCGACGTGTCCGCCATGGACGACGCCACCGTGACCAATCTGAAGGCCGTGAGTGACGATGCCCCGCTTCCTGCGCTTCCGGACGCGGGGGAGGGGGCGGCTGGGACCGTGCGTTTCGGCGTACCCGGGTCGGTGCCAGGGACGCTGAGCGGAGCGGTGCCGCCTGACGCTGTGGTGTTGGTCGACGCGCCCGCCGCGGAATCCGATGAGTACGGGGTGCGGGCCGCGCAACGCAGCGCCGCCGTGGTGGTGGTGTCCCGTGACCGGACCCGGACTACCGATCTGCGGCGCCTGGCCGGGCGGCTGCGTAGCGCCGGAGCCGAGGTCCTCGGACTGGTGATGATCGGAGACACCAGTGACTGACCCCGAGCACCCGCCGGTCAGCGTGATCATCGCGACCCGGGACCGGCCAGGTTTGCTGGAGCGGGCCGTGCGGCACATCTTCGATCAGGACTACCCGGGACAGATCGAGTGCCTGGTGGTCTACGACCACGTTCAGGTGCGACCCCTGGAGGTGGAGCAGCCCGCGGGGCGGCGGTTGGTGCTGTTAGCCAACGCGCGTACCCCCGGGCTGCCGGGAGGCCGCAACACAGGCTGTGACGCGGCCACCGGTGAATTGGTGGCGTTCTGCGACGACGACGACATATGGCACCCCGCCAAGCTGCGTCGCCAGATCGAGGTGTTGCGGGCGGAGCCCGACCGGGGCGCGGTCACCTGCGGCATCCGGTTAACCGGCCCGGGGATCGACCGGGTCCGCTCCGGCCCCACCAAGCCGGTCACATTGGATGATCTACTCGCTGACCGGATCATGGAGGTGCATCCCAGCACCATCCTGATCAGACGTTCCGCCTTGCAGGCGGCCGGGGAGGTCGACGAACAGATTCCCGGCGGGTACGCCGAAGACTACGAGTGGCTGCTCCGGGTCGCCGCGCTCGGGCCGATCGCGGTGGTGCCCGAGCCTTTGGTGACCGTGGAGTGGCACGGGCAGTCGTTTTTCTTCGGCCGATGGGCGATGATCGTCGACGCGTTGCGGTATCTGTTGGAGAAACATCCGGAATTCCAGCGCAGTCCGCGCGGGCGGGCGCGTCTTCACGGCCAGATCGCGTTTGCGTTGGCGTCCTCGCGGCGGCGTCGGGAGGCGATCGCTGAACTGATCCGGGTGGTGCGTCTCAACCCCCGCGAGAAACGGCTGTTCGCGACGATCCCGGTGCTGCTGGGATTGATGTCGGGAAACCAGGTGCTGCGCTTGGCGCAGCGACGAGGGCGCGGTGTCTGACGGCGCCCTCACCGGGAACGCCCCGCCAGGCAGCACCACATCGCGGGTCAGCGTTTCCCGTCTCGCCCCGGTCAGCCGGCTGCCGGTGTGGCCGCTGAGTTTGATGTTCGGCCTGACTCCACTGTGGTGGGTGCTGGGCGGGTTCTACCTGTTCTGGCCTGTGGGGGGCGCCCTCCTGGTCGCGGTGCTCATCCGGCGGGGTGGGGTGGAGCTACCGCGGGTCGTGGGGTGGTGGCTGGCCTTCCTCGGGCTGGCGGTGTTGAGTCTTTTCCGGCTCCCCATAGGAGGCGCGTGGGCGACTCCACTGCTGCGGCTGAGCTTCTACCTGACGGCCCTGGCGGTCCTTGGATACGTCTACCTCGCGTTACGAGAGGGGACGCCGTGGCGTCAGGTGTTCCGGCCCTTGATGTGGTTCTGGCTCAGCCTGGTCGCGCTCGGGTGGCTGGGGGTGCTGCGGCCCGGATTCCACATGGTCACACCGGTGGAGGTGGTGCTGCCTAACGGGGTGGCGTCGAACCCGTTCATCCAGGACTTGGTGCATATGTTCGCCACCGAGTTCAGTCAGGTCAGCAACACCCCCACGCGCCGGCCATCAGCGCCGTTCCCGTATACCAACAACTGGGGCAGCACCTTCGCGTTGCTGCTGCCGTGCGTCATCGCGTACCTGATGTCGGTACGTGACGGCCCGCTGCGGAAGGTGCTGCTGGTCTCACTGCCTCTGTCGCTGCCGCCGGCTTTCTTCACGCTCAACCGGGGCATGTTCGTCAGCCTGGGCGTCGTGATGTTGTACGTGGGTATGCGTGCCCTGGCACGGGGTAACCCGCGGCTGGTGGCGTCGGTGGTGGGGCTGCTACTGGCGGTGGGCGTGGCCTGGTTAGTGATCCCCGTCGATGAGATGATCGCGGAGCGGGTCAGTGAAAGTAACACCACCACCGACCGGTTAGGGCTGTACCTGGAGACCATCCAGCGGGTCAAGGAATCACCTCTGCTGGGCTATGGGGCCCCGGCTGCGGCGGACACCACCTCCGCGGCGGCACCGGTCGGCACCCAGGGCCAGGTGTGGCTGGTGATGTTCAGCCACGGCATCCCCGCGTTGCTGTGTTTCCTGGCGTTTTTTGTGGTCGCGATGCGGCGCTGTGCGCGGGCGGTGACCCCGACCGGTGAGTGGCTGGCGACTGTCCCCTTAGCGACACTGGTACAGCTGCCCTTTTACGGCGTGACCTTTCACAATTTGTCCGTGGCCTTCTTTGCGCTCGGGTTGGCTCTGGCGGCGGTGGACGGGCCGGTGAACCGACCGGTGCTCTTCCGGCGCAGACCGATCGGGGCTGCGCGATGACGCGGATGCCCCGGGTGCGTTTCATCGGACGCGCCAAACCTGTCCACACCACCTCAGAACCGCATCCTTCGGGGAAGCCCAACCGGGGCGGCGCGGGAGGAGAGGTACGCCGCAGCGCGCGTAACGGCGTGATCGGCTTGGCAGGCGCCGCGGTCAGCGGGATCGCTGGCTTCGCGCTCGCGGTGGTGATCACCCGTGGTTTCGGGACCGCCGGAGCGGGGGCCTTCTTCACCGCGATCGGGCTGTTCACCATGGTCGGCGCGATCTGCTGTCTGGGAGCGGACACCGCGTTGGTGTGGGCGCTGCCGCGTCGCCGCCCAGAGCTGGAGAAGGTCAGCGAGACGTGGGCCACGGCGCGCGGGCGGATCCCGATAGACGTCGTGGAGTGGTTCAGTAAACCCCGAACCCTGTACTCCTTGCCGCTGGAGTCACAGGCACCGCCGGTGCGGGCCTCCACCGTGTTCAGTTCGGGCAAGTCAATCGCGGCCCCCGGGAGAGTCGCCGGGGCCCGTCTGCTGCCGGTGGCCCTCATCCCGCCGGTGGTGACGGCGACGCTGGTCGGCGTCGGCGGAGTGATTCTGGCGCCGACGCTGGCGCCTCGAGTGATCGATGACTCCTCAGAAGCGGTCACCCTGCTGCGGTTGACCTTCGCCGCCGTGCCGGCGCTGGTCATCATGACGATCCTGCTGGCCGCGGTCCGGGCTCTGCGCCCCATCAGCTCCTACGTCACCGTGCAGTTCCTGCTGCTGCCGCTGTCCCGGCCGATCCTCATCGCCGCTGTGGCGGCGATGGGGGGTGGGCTGGTCATCGGGATGGGTGGCTGGTTGGCGCCCGTGCTGGTGGCTCTCGTGGTCTGCGCCGGCTTCTTACTCAATGAGTTCTGGGGCGTGTTATTCACGCGCGGGCGTACCCGACGGGCCTCGCTCCGTCCCGAGCGAGGCGACTGGCGTACCCTCTGGGGCTTTGCGTTGCCCCGAGCGGTCTCCGCCGCGATCGACAGCAGCAGCATGTGGGTGGGGGTGGTGATGACGGCCGCCCTGGCCGGGCCGGCCCAGGCCGGGGTCTTCGGGGCGGTGGGGCGTTATGTGCTGGCCGGGCAGCTGGCCATGCAGGGGTTACGGGTGGCGGTGGCGCCGCAGCTGTCACGGCTGTTGGGCGCCGACCGGCGCGATGACGCCGCGGCCGTGCACCGGCAAACCACCACCTGGATCCTGATGCTCTCGTGGCCGGTGTATCTGCTGCTCGCCGCGTTCGCCCCCGGGTTTCTGTGGTTATTCGGGCGGGAGTTCACCGAGGGAGCCACCGCCCTGACGGTGCTCAGCATCGCGATGCTGCTCAAGGTCGGGCTGGGCAATGTGCAGACGCTGTTATTGATGAGCGGTGGCAGCGCCCAACATATGGCGGCGACCGTCATTGGACTGGCGAGCACGGTGACGCTGGGACTGGTTCTGATTCCTGATCACGGGGCCGTGGGCGCCGCGATGGCCTGGGCGGTCGGGATCGCGATGGAGAACAGCATCTGCGCGGTGGCCGCCCGGCGGGCGGTGGGGCGACCGTTGCTGTCTCGCACCCTGCTGCTGACCGCCGTGGGGGTGGTGCTGGCCGTGGGCGGGGTGTGCGCCGCGGTGATCCCCCTGATCGGGCGGGAGGTGACCGGTCTGGCCGTGGCGTTAGCCGTGTTGGCGGTGGGGGTCGCGTTGTCGCTGACACACCGCGCGGTCCGCGCCGCCGTGCGCCGTGCCCTTGCGACGCTGCGCGCCCGGCCGGCGGCGTAAGCCGGCCGATGACCGGTGGGATACGACCGATGGGAACAGGTGGTGAGGTGGATGACGATTCGGGATCGGGTCAAGGAGATGGCCCCCGACGGGTTACGGGAGGGCATCAAACGAGTCCTGGTGCGGTACGGGGAGCGGACAAGCGACCGTCGACCGTTGCCGGACTTCTTGATTATCGGAACCAAGCGGGGCGGCACCACCTCGCTGTGGAACTACCTGATCCAGCATCCCCTGGTGCCCCGCCTCTTCCCCGCCTGGAACACCAAGTCGCCGCACTATTTCGAGGAGAACTGGTGGCGCGGTGAGGCCTGGTACCGTTCCCACTTTCCCACCGTGCGGCAGCGCGCCGCCTTAGAACGCCGACATGGTGGACCGGTCCGGGCCGGGGAGGCCAGCCCGCTGTACATGTTCCACCCCCTGGTTCCGGAGCGGGTGCATGCCCTCATCCCCAACGTAAAGCTGATCGTGCTGCTGCGGAACCCAGTGGAGCGGGCGTACTCCCACTGGAAGGAACGGCGTACCGAGGGACGCGAGCCTTTGGACTTCGCCGAGGCGTTGGCCCGTGAACCGGAACGGACCGCGGGGGAGCGGGAACGCATGCTCGCCGACCCGAACTACTTCAGTGAGCCCTACGACTGGTACACCTACCGCGCCCGGGGCCGTTACCTGGAGCATCTGGAACCCTGGCTGAAACTGTTCGACCGCGATCAATTCCTCTTCCTGATCAGTGAAGAGTTCTACGCCGACCCGGCCGGCACCTACGCCCGAGTTCTGGAATTCCTCGGCCTGCCGCCCTACCGACTGGCCAACTACCGGGTCTATAACGACCGGCGGTCGGCACCGTTGGCCCCTGAACTGCGGGAGGAGCTGACCGAGTACTACCGGCCGTACAACGCGGCTCTCGCTGAGCGGCTCGGGCTGAATCTGCCCTGGTGACGGTTGACGCCCCGGCGCGCGTCACGGTGCCCGCCCTCCTTGACCGGGCCGGCCGCTGGCAGGCCGGTCGATCATGCGGGAAGGCGGGTGGCGAGCAGTCGGGGCAGGGCTGGATGCAGCGCCGGGTTCCAGCCGGCGTCACCGCAGGCGAGAGTCCAGGTCCGCAACCACAGCTCGATCAGGTAAGCGTCCAGGACCGTCCGTTGCCGGATCGCGTCCAACCCCAGCTGTGGACCGTACCGCTCTAGGGCCGCCTCGGCCGCCAAGGTGGCGGTCTCCGCCGGCGCTCCCGCGAGCGTCAACGCGGACTGGAACGCCTGGTGCGCTAGGTCGAACCCGAGCGGTACATCAGAACCGGTGTGCTCCCAGTCCCAGGCGACGAGCCGATCAACACCGTCGTCATCCAGATACAGGCCGAGGTTCCAGGGCACCCAGTCGCCATGCCAGTCACCGAACTCCAACGTCACCTCCGCGTCGCGGCGCTCCAGGGCCGTCACCGCGCGGCGGACCAGCTGCCCGGCCTCGCTATCCGGCCCGGCGGTGGCCTCCTCGGCCCGTCGCGCTAAGCGGCGGATGAAATCACTCCCGCCTAACGGGCGTGGTTCGGCGGGCGGGCCACCCCGTCGGGCGACGGCACACATCGCCGCCAGGTGTGGGCGGGTGGGGTCGGGGAGCCGGCGGACACTGGACGGCAGCGGCTCGATCACAGCCACCACCTGCCCGGCCCACTCCTCCACGGTGAGCAGCCTGGGCGCCAGCGGGTAGTCGGTCTGGCCCTGCGGACGGGGAAGGGAACGCAGAGCGGCGGCCTCGGCCTGAACCAGCCGCCGCGTCGCGGGATTCCAGCCGAGCTTGGCATAGCCACGGGGACGCGCCTGAGCGTCGAATAACTGCAGGGTGGGTTTGTGGTTGGGGTCAGGGGGACGGATGCCGATCGCCGGATACAGCTGGTCGTAGCCGAGGACGTCAGCGAGATGGTCGGCTAACCACAGTTCGCGACTGTCCACATCAGAGGGCACCTCGACGGTGAGCACCGGCATCCGGGACAGGCCCACCAGGCCGAGTCGAGCGGCGGTCCCGAGCATGCGACGTGCGGCACGGACCCGTGACGGGCGTAACGCGTTGTACGCCAGTAACGAGGCGGCCGTGACCTGGCGCGAGACGGTTGGTAACAGGAAGCGAGCCCGGGCCACCGACGGGACAACGGTGAAACGCCCTACCGTACGCCACTGTGGCTGAGCGTTTTGGGTGACATACGCCGCTGATCCGGCAGGATCGCTCACCGTATTTCCGGTCGACCTTGCCGTGACTGATAACTTCACCCTATCGTCGGGAAACACCGCTCTGGTTACCCATCCAAGCCCATCTGTTCGGTGACGTGGGTCGGTGTTTCCATCGATGCTCGGCTGACTGGGCTTGAAGTTTGTCACCTTTGCATTCTCCGAGTACTCGCGTGTCAGGAGGCTGGCGTGTCGCGTCCGCGGCGGGTTCTGGTGGGTGGGGTCCCGGTTGACCTATGTGACGTCGATGAGTTTGTCACGCTCACCACTCAGTGGGCGTCCACCGGTCGGCGTGCTTTGGTCATCGGGATTAACGCGCACGTGGTGAATATGTGCGCCAAGAATCCTGAATTCGCTGCGGTGGTTACCGCCAGTGACCTGAACTTCCCAGACGGCCAGTCGGTGGTCTGGGCGGCACGGGCTTTGGGACACCGGCCGCGCGGGCGGGTCCCCCTGACCCATATCACCGCCCCCATGTGCCGTGCGTGGGTCGCCGCTGACCTGCGGGTTTACCTGCTTGGTGGGCGACCGGGCGTGGCGGAGCGGGCGGCCGAACGGTTACGTCGCGAGTACGGCTTACAGGTGGTGGGGACCCGGGACGGGTATTTCACCGACAGTGACGAGGCTGATGTGATCGCCGACATCAACACCAGCGGGGCACAGGTGTTGATGGTCGGTATGGGAAACCCGCGGCAGGAGTTATGGGCGTACGCCCATCGGGAGCGATTGACACCGCCGGTGGTACTGACTTGTGGGGGTTGGTTCGATTGGACCGCGGGAATTCGCCGCCCGTGTCCCCCATGGATTTACCGATTCGGTATGGAATGGGCCTACCGGTTGGCTCAGGAGCCGCGGCGGCTGTTCACCCGCTACGTCGTAGGAAACCCGAGTTTTATCTATCGGGTAATTCGTTCCTATCGGACGGATATCCGCGATTCGACTGACGCTCTCTAAACTCTAATGTCGTGACAGGCCGCGAGGTCGAGGGTCTTGTCGGGTGAGAGTCAAGATCCACCACTACCCTTGACCGGCTCGCCATTAATCGTCTACTTTCACCTTTGGTGTCCGGGAAGGTGGGCGGCCAGGGCATTACGTCCCAACCTGTCCTGCCACCTTGAAGGAGACATCCGGATGCCCAATCCATCCGGCTTGACACGTCCACTTCGTCTCTTATCCACACCCAGGGCGATAGTCGCGTGGCTCGCCGCGGCCCTCATCCTGATCCCGCTGACCGCCGTACCACGTTCAGGGACAGCGACGGCTCAGGGCCTGCCCTATCAGGACCCATCCCTACCTGTAGCCACCCGTGTGGCTGACCTGCTGTCCCGCATGACGCTCGACGAAAAGATCGGGCAGATGACGCAGGTCGAGCGCAGCGCCCTGCAGTCTGAATCCGATATAGCGACCTACCGGCTCGGTTCGATCCTCTCTGGAGGCGGATCGGCGCCCCCGAATAACACCGCCACGGGCTGGGCAGACATGTACGACAACTACCAGCGCATCGCGCTGTCCACCCCGTTAGGCATCCCGATCATCTACGGTGTCGACGCCGTGCACGGGCACAACAACGTGTGGGGCGCGACGATTTTCCCGCACAACATCGGCCTGGGCGCCACCCGGGACCCTGAGCTGGTCCGTCGGATCGGCGCCGCCACGGCCGAGGAGGTGGCCGGGACCGGTGTGGACTGGACCTTCGCGCCGTGTCTGTGCGTGGCTCGTGATGACCGGTGGGGCCGCACCTACGAGTCGTTCGGGGAGGACCCTGAGATCCCCACAGCGATGACGACCATCGTGACCGGCTTCCAAGGGCCGGTCCTCGGGGGAAGCCCGACCTCTATCCTGGCCACCGCCAAGCACTACATCGGTGACGGCGGCACCACCGGCGGCGTCGACCAAGGCGACACCCGCATCAGCGAGGCTGAACTGCGGGCGATCCACCTGCCCCCCTTCCGCGCGGCGGTCGAGCGCGGCGTCGGCTCGATCATGATCAGCTTCAGCAGCTGGAACGGGCAGAAGGTCCACGGCCACCGGTACCTGATCACCGACGTGCTCAAGGGCGAGTTGGGCTTCACCGGCTTCGTGGTCTCCGACTGGGGCGGCATTGATCAGATTGACGGCCAGCCCGGCTTCACCGGCGCCGAGGTCGCCCAGGCGATCAACGCCGGGATCGACATGGTCATGGTGCCCTACGACTACCGGCAGTTCATCAGCTTGCTGCGCGCCGAGGTCCAGGCTGGCCGGGTCTCCCAGGAACGGATCAATGACGCGGTCAGCCGCATCCTGACCAAGAAATTCGAACTAGGCCTGTTCGAGCGGCCCTTCACAGACCGGACCTACACGTCCACTGTGGGCAGTGCGGAGCACCGGGCGCTGGCCCGGCAGGCGGTCCGTCAGTCCCAGGTGCTGCTGAAGAACGACGGCGACCTGCTGCCGCTACCGAAGAACATCGGCCGGATCTTCGTGGCGGGGAAGAACGCCGATGACATCGGAAACCAGAGCGGTGGCTGGACCATCTCCTGGCAAGGCAGCAGCGGGGACATCACCCCAGGCACCACGATCCTGGAAGGCATCCGCGCCACGGTGGGCTCGGCCAGCACCGTTACCTATAACCGGGATGGGTACGGCATCGACTCTTCGTACGACGTCGCCATAGCGGTGGTGGGGGAGACCCCGTACGCCGAGGGAGCCGGTGACCGTCCTAACTCACTCAGCCTGGACTCCACCGACCTGGCGACCCTGTCTCGGTTGCAGGCCAGCGGCGTACCCCTGGTGGTGGTACTGGTGTCGGGACGGCCACTGGACATTGCCTCCCAGATCAACTCATGGGATGCGTTGCTGGCGGCCTGGCTGCCGGGAACCGAGGGGCAGGGTGTGGCCGACGTCCTGTTCGGGGACTACAACCCCACCGGTCGACTCCCGATGACCTGGATGCGGTCGTTCAGCCAGCAGCCGATCAACCGCGGAGACGGCCAGACCCCGCTGTTCGAATACGGCTTCGGCCTGAGCTACTCCGACGATGAACCGTCCCCCGGGCCGACCACGGCCAGCCCAACGGCCTCGGTCACGCCTTCCGAGTCGAACACCCCGTCGACTGGCCCGACCGGCGGACCGTTCAGCTGCACCGTGAACTACCGGGTGAACAGCCAGTGGAACGACGGTTTCGTGGCCGACGTCAGCATCGGGGTCACCGGAGCGGCGGTGAACGGCTGGGAGCTGCGCTTTACCTTCCCCGGGAACCAGCGCGTCACCAACGCCTGGAACGCCGTCGTCACCCAGACCGGTTCTCAAGTGGTGGCCAGAAACGCCGACCACAACGCCTCGATACCAGCCGGATCGAGTACCTCGTTCGGGTTCCTCGGCTCCTTCTCCGGAACCAACAGTCCACCAAGGAGCGCCAGCCTCAACGGGGTGGAGTGTCGAGTTAATACATAAGCGGCTTCATTCCGGCACCTGGTGACGTGACTTGGCACCCCGCCGGGGATAGCGCGCGCCGGCCTGGTCGTCTTCATCGACCAGGCCGGCGCCTCTGTATGTGAGGACCAGGCGATCAGCCGTAGTCCCAACAAGAACAGGCCGGTACCGGAAGCGAATGCCTTCAGGTACCGGCCTGACTGACGGGCGTCGTGACTGGTGGACCGGGTTTCTCTATCCAGGACTCCTCTATCTCAGACGGCGAGGTTGAGCAGCAAAGGAAGCACAGACGAGAGCAGGTTGTTCACAACCCCCAGAGCGTTGGCGGTGGTGGCGGCGTCGGCGGTGGTGTTGGTGGTGGTCACAACGTTGTTGTTGCTGTCGTCGCGACCGTTGTCGTCGTCCTTGCTGTCGTCGGTGTTTTTGTCGTCCTTGTTGCTGTCGTCGCTGTCGTCGTGGTCCTTGTCGTCGTCCTTGTGGCTGTTCTTGCCCTTGTCCTTACCACACTTGTCGTCGTGGCCATTGTCGCCACGGCCGTTGTGGTTGGCGTGGGCGCTGTCGGAGCCGTGGTCGTCGTTCTTGTTTGAGTCGTCGCTGTTGTTCTTGTTGCTGTCGTCGCTGCTGTCGCTGTTGTTCTTGCTGGAGTCGTCGCTGCTGTCGCTGTTGCTCTTGCTGTCGTCGCTCTTGCTGTCGTCGCTCTTGCTGTCGTCCTTGTTTGAGTCGTCGCTCTTGCTGTTGTTCTTGTTGCTGTCGTCGCTGTCGTCGTGGCCGTTGTTGTTCTTACCCTTGCTCTTGCCCTTGTCGTCGTGGCCCTTGTCGTCGTCCTTGTGGCTGTTCTTGCCCTTGTGCTTGCCCTTGCCCTTGTCCTTATCGCTGTCGCCCTTATCGCTGTCGTCGCTATTTCCGTTATCGCTATTGCCGTTCGTGTGATTCGCGGCGCCGTTGCCATCGAGGACACAGCCGCCTTCAGCAATGGCGATCTCGTCGTGGCGGACAAGTTCACCGAAGCAGGTGCTGCTCTCGTTGTATGACAGCCAATCCCCGGCGAGGAATTCGTCCCCGACCTGCACTGCCTCGGCGAAGTACACATCGTCGGCCTGGGCTGGCGGCGATGTGAACGCGATCGTGGCCGCTGTGGCGCCCACGCCCGCGCCGAGCCATCGCAGTAGGGTACCCGTATTCATGTTTCCTCCTGGAATAGGCGGTTTTGCCCCCTGTCCAGACAGCACTCTAAGGTGCTAACTCGGGCTTTACCGCCATTTCCAGAGAATCGGATATGTCTGGCTTACCCTCACTTGACAGTCGGACACGGACGGGCACAGACAGAACGAGGGGTACGCGGAGATGGAGGAAACCCTCACATCCCGCGTACCCCTCCCAGGAGGGCCGTACCGGTCAAGTGACGGCGCAGACAGTGCCGTTAAGGCGGAATGTTGTCGGCGGGGTATTACGGCTACTCCATGTAGCGATGAACCCGAATTCGGCGCTGCCGCCATTTGCCGCCAGGTGGCCGTTGTAGTCGGCGTTAGTGACGGTTACCTGAGCGCCGCTTTGGGCGGGCGTACCGCCCCATAGTTGAGTGATCTGCTGACCGTCCGGGAAGCTGAAAGTCAGCGACCAACCGTTGATGGAATTACTGCTGAGATTGGTGATACGGACGCTTCCCTGGAATCCGCCCGGCCACTCGTTCGCGATCTGGTAGGCGACGGCGCAGGTGCTCGAGCTGGACGGCGTGACGCTCGCCGTTTGGCTGGGGGAGACGGAGACGGTCGGTGATGCCGAGTGGGTCGGTGAGGCCGAGGAGGACGCCGTCGGAGAGCTGGTCGGGCCGCCGACCGGGTCGGCGTAGAGGATGCCTCGACCGTTGGTGCCGAGGTAGACCCGGCCGTATACCCGGGGGTCACCGGTGATCGCCTCGCCCATGTTGCCGTACTGGTGGGCGTCATCGTTGATCCGTACCCAGGTGGCGCCGGTGTCATCCGAGCGGTACACCCCAGTCACGCCGTCGACGTCACCGACCAGGTACAGCGCCGGGTAGGAGCGTCCCGGCGCCGGCGCTCCGAAACCGATGTTGACCGACGAGGACACGCCGGACACCCGAGTGAAGCTGGCACCACCGTTGGTGGAGCGCCACAGGCCACCCTCGCCGGCCACCCAGATGTCACCTTCCCGACCGGGCACCGCCTTGAATCTCACACCACTGGTGGGCAACCCGGACGTGACCGTGGCGCTGAAAGTCGCACCACCGTCGACGCTCACATAGAACCTGCCGTCGGCGAAACCGTAGAACCGGTTCGGGTTGACCCGGTCCGACTCCACGATGGCGTTGTCGGGGATGCCACGGGATTGGGTCCAGCTGCTTCCAAAGTTCGTGGTGTAGTGCACCGGCACGTCCCGCGACGCCCACACGAAGCGACTGCCGTCCGCGGCGGCGGCGATGGTGCCTCCGTTGTTGATACCGGCCGGTTCGGTGCCTTGGAACCAGGTGGCGCCACCGTCGGTGGAGAAGGCGGCGTGGCTGTCGTTGGGACGGTCGGAGTCGGTGAAGTTACCGGCCCGCACCATGATGTTCGGGCTGGTCTCGGCGTAGTCCAGGCTGGTGGTGCTGGTGAACACCGGATTGGTGAACATCATCGGCGGGACCGCGTTGAGGTCGTCGTGGCGGAACCCGCCGAGGTCACCCAGAGCGCTGATCAGCGGAGCACCTGTGGGTGGGCTGATCAGATCCAGCACCGCGGTCTCTTCCAGACCCCGCACCATCGGACGAATGGTGATCTGGTTCCCGGCGTCCCACTCGGTGAGGTTCGTGGTGCCGTAAATGGTCGCGCCGGTGCCGTACATCATCCGGTCGGAGTTGTGGGGGTCGATCTCCAGTGACTCGGTCATCCACCCCAGCTTGGGAGTCACCTCGGGGGGTTGTGGATTGCCTCCGAAGGTCAGCCACGGCACCTCGGAGATGTCCATCCGGTACCGGAAGGTGCGGTTGGGGTAGCCGGCCCAGTCCCAGATGCGGCTCCACGTCTCGCCCCGGTCGGTGCTGCGGAAGATGATGATGTCCGGCCACCAGGAGATCTGGGTGGCGACCATGATCGTGTCGGGATTCTGCCGGTCGATGGTCAGACCGCTGTAGCCGAAGTAATTGTCGGGGCTGTCAGAGGGAATCGGGCTGATCCGTGTCCAGGTCTCGGTGTTGGTGTCGAAGCGCCAAACATCACCATGGCCACCGTTGTACGGCCCACCGGTGTCACTGGTGGCGATGTACAACTGATCGCCCTCATGGTCGAGTACCCCCTTGTGGGGGATGAACCCGGTGGGCGCGCCCGGCACCACTTCCCAGGTGGCGCCGCCGTCGGTGCTGCGGTAGATGGACTCGCCCAGATCGGCGACACCGACATAGATGACCTGGCTGCGCCGGCCGGGAGACCCGCTGTCCGGGTCGAAGGTCACCCAGACCACGCCCTGGATGTCGTTGAGATATCCGTTGGGGTCGTTGGGGTCCTCGGCGTAGTCACCCGGGTTGGGGAAGGTGGTGACTTGAGACCAGGTCACGCCGTAGTCGGTGCTGCGCCACAGCCCGTGACCGCTGGGGGCGCCGAAGTACAGCACCCGGTTGTCGTTGGGGTCAATCGCTAACCGTTCCCCCATGCCGCGTCCGGGCATGTTGCCGCCGAGGGGGAAGGGGAGCTCAGTGGCTTGCCAGGTTTCACCCCGGTCGGTGGAGCGCAGGATGGCGCCGTTGTTCGGGTCCCAGCCGTTGGTATACATGCCGACCGCCGCGTACACCCGGTCCGGATCGACGGAGTCGGTGGCGATGCTCACCACGCCGTTCCAACCCCATCTGTCCCAGCCCACCCAGTCCAGCAGCGGTATCCAGGACTGGGTGCGCTCATCCCAGCGGTAGGCGCCACCGATGTCGGTGCGGGCGTAGATCAGGTTGGGTTCGGTCTGGTTGAAGATGATGCCTGGGACGAAGCCACCACCGTCGATTCGGACGTTACGCCAGGTGTACGGCTCGGATGCCGCCGCCTGGGCGGGGGAGGGAGCGGTGGTGGTCTGGGCGACCACTGCCAGAGCGCTGGCGACCAGCGTGGTCGTCAGCAAGCCGATGAGGGTTCTTCGCATTCGTTGGTGTCCTCTCCGGCGTGTGCCTTACGGTGCAGCACGCTCAGTGAGTGGGTTTCTGGTGTCGCACGTGAGCGAATCGCCGCCAGCGCGGCTGGAGAGAACAGGAACAAGGCCACCACCGCGCCGAGCGTGCGTTCGCACGTGTCGTGAGTGACCGCGTCGCATGACCGCGACGATGAACTGCGGCCGTAATCCGCAGAAGCCCCCATACTTCCGCGAGCGGTCCATGGCTCCGGTGCTGGCCCAGGTGGGAGAGTCACATATGGGCTTACAGCCTGTCAATAGTTTTACGACTAAACAAACAATTTAAATGTCCACAACTTACTACTCGCCTGGGGAGCCGGCTGGATCGGTCTTGTGTGATCAGTGCGTGGTCAGGAAACCACGCTGGAGGCGCGGACCACCAGCTCGGGTTGGAAAAGAATCTGCCGGTGTTCGTGCGTGGTGCCCTCGGTGCTTTCGGTCAGTAGCAGATCCGCGGCGGTGTGGCCCAACTGGTACTTCGGCTGTCGGACCGAGGTCAGAGGGGTGCTGAGCATCCCCGCGAACTCCACATCGTCGTATCCGGTCACCGCGATGTCATCCGGCACTGTCATACCGCGCCGTCTCAGTCCTCGTAATACACCTAGCGCTACCACATCGTTGACACAGGCGATGGCGGTGGGGGGTCGACGATGCGCGAGCAGCTGATTCAAGGAGGCCTCCCCAGCGTCGGCGTTGAGAGCGGGCAGGGTGACCTCCAGCAGGCACTCCTGAGGATCCAGCCCAGCCTGTTGGATCGCCCGGTGAATACCTCGACGACGGTCGGCGCACTGCCGGATCGTGTCCGGGCCGTTGAGGAACGCGATGCGGCGGTGCCCCAGCTCCAGCAAGTGGGCGGCGGCCAATTCACCACCGCGAACGTCATCGACCGCGACCGCGCACATGTCGTCGGCGGTGTGGTCCAACAAGACAACCGGAGTCCCCCGGGACCGGATGTCGCTGAGCACGTCCAAGCTGGCCTGAGCCGGAGTCACCAGTACGCCCCGGACCCCCTGCTGCTCCAACATGCGCAGGTGGCGCGCCTCCCGTGACGGGTTGTCGTCGGAGCTGCATACGATCACCAGGCCGTCGGCCTCGGTGACCCGGTCCTCCACCCCCCGTACCACTTCGGTGAAGAAGGGGTTGGCCAGATCCAGCACCACCACCCCGACGGCTTGGGCGCGTCCGGCGCGCAACTGCCGGGCCGGGCCGTTGGGGACGAACCCTAGCTCGGCGATCGCGGCGAGCACCCGGGCCCGGGTGGCCTCGGCCACCAGCTCAGGGTTGTTGAGGACGTTGGACACGGTCGCGATGGAGACCGACGCGCGCCGGGCGACATCACGGATGCTGTGGCGTCGCGGCGTGCTCACCTCATTCTCCTCTGCTGCATCGCTCTTCTCTGCTGAGGCATCACTTCGACCGTCACGGCCCGGAGGCTGGCACGGCCCAGAGTGGTACGCGGAGTGTACGCGCACCGCGTACCCCTCTATATCGCCTTACGTGCGTTGTCCGTCACAACCCGTCCTCGCCCCGCACCCGGGAAACGCGTCGGTTGTGAATACCTCGGGGTGGCGCGCGGCGTGCTGGCCACCGTGGCGTGTCACACCACCGAGGGTGAGGCCTGGCCCCGGCGTTGGGTGAGAGGGTGACGTCTTCCGCCTATACAAGATCATTGCACCTTCTCGCGGCGAGGTCAGCGTGTCCTCTCGTGCGTGGTAAAAATTCCAAAAAGAGGTTTATGTCTTAAAAGTAAGATTTAAAACCGCAATCATCAGTTTGCTCAAACCGTGGCAACGATAACGATGTCGTGCGTCGTGTCTTCGTCGGGCACTGTGGGGATGAAGTAGATAGAAACGGGTACAGCGAGGACGCCTCATGTCGCCTCATGGCTCTGAGGTCATCGGGCTTGGCGCCGTGGGATCGGAGCGCGCCGAGGGAGAGAGCCGCGGGCGAGCCGTCTCAACGGGGCGTACACCCGTGGGGGGCGTGGCCCCGCGGGGGAGGAGTGTGAGGTTGAAGCGTCGTGCCGCGCCCGGTGGTGTTGGGCTGGTGAGGTGAGTAGGATTCCTGAAACGTTTCATTCCGTTCCGGAGGACGCGCCCTCACCAGAGCCGGCCTGGACGCACCCGTTGACCAGCGGCGGCGCCCGGTGCTGACGAGGGCCGGCGAGGCGCCCGGGACGGACGGCGGCGAGGAGGGGTCGTGCGGATCGGATTGTTCGTGACGTGCGTCAACGACCTGCTCTACCCCAGAACCGGCATCGCCGTGGTCACGCTCTTGGAACGCCTCGGGCATCGGGTGGAGTTCCCCGAGGCCCAGAGCTGCTGCGGTCAGATGCACGCCAACACCGGTTACCGGGACGAGGCGGTGCCGCTCATTGAGCGGTTCGCCCGCGTGTTCGAGCCCTACGATGCGGTGGTCGTCCCCTCCGGGTCGTGCGCGGCGATGGTGCGCGACACCTACCCTCGCCTGGTACCGGACACCGCCGGGATCGCCGCCCGCACCTATGAATTGTCAGAGTTTTTAGTGGACGTGCTCGGCGTGACGGACGTGGGAGCCTCCTTCCCCCACCGGGTGACCTACCACCCCAGCTGTCACGGGGCCCGAATGCTGCGGTTGGGCGATCGGCCGCTGCGGCTGCTGCGTGAGGTACGCGGCATCGAACTGGTGGAGCTGCCCGCCGCGGAGGAGTGCTGCGGCTTCGGGGGCACGTTCGCCCTGAAAAACGCCGAGGTCTCCAGCGAGATGTTGCGGGACAAGTGCCGCCACATCCGCGACAGCGGGGCGGAGGTGGTGGTGGCGACGGACAACTCGTGCCTGATGCACATCGGCGGTGGGCTGTCCCGCGCCGGCGTACCGGTGCGGGCCATGCACTATGCCGAGATTCTGGCGAGCTGACCATGTCGACCTCGCCGAGCCGAATCCAGGTCCAGCGACGTGTGCCGGCCCCGTCCACGGTGGCGCGGCGAAGGAGGGGACGATGAACCCGCCGAACCCACTGATCGGGACGCGGCCGTTCCCCGAGGCGGCCGCCACCGAGCTGCGGAATCCTCAGCTGCGGGCCAACCTCACGCACGCCACCCACACCATCCGCAACAAGCGGAGCCGGGTGGTGGGGGAGGTACCCGACTGGGAACAGCTGCGTGAGACCGGTCGGGCCATCAAAGCCGATGTGCTGCGTCGACTCCCGGAGCTGCTGGAGCAGTTCGAAGCCGCGGCGACCGCCGCCGGCGCCACGGTCCACTGGGCCCGGGACGCCGCCGAGGCGTGCGCGTTGATCGCCAGGATCATCCACGCCACCGGCCACCGGGAGGTGGTGAAGGTCAAGTCGATGGCGACTCAAGAGATCGGCCTCAACGAAGCGTTGGAGGCCGAGGGGATCGCCGCTTACGAAACGGATCTGGCGGAGCTGATCGTGCAGCTCGCCGACGACACCCCTTCCCACATCCTGGTGCCGGCCATCCACTACAACCGTTCCCAGATTCGGGACATCTTCCTGCGGCGGATGTCCGATGTGGATCCGTCATTGAGTGATCAGCCGGCGGAGCTGGCCGAAGCGGCGCGGAAACATCTGCGGCGGCGTTTCCTGAACGCGAAGGTCGCCATCTCCGGCGCTAATTTCGCCATCGCTGAGACCGGGACGCTGGTGGTGGTTGAAAGCGAAGGCAACGGTCGGATGTGTCTGACGCTGCCTGAGACCCTCATCAGCGTGGTAGGGATCGAAAAGATCCTGCCGACCTTCAACGACCTTGAGGTTTTCCTGCAACTGCTGCCCCGTTCCTCCACCGGGGAACGGATGAACCCCTACACGTCGATGTGGACCGGGGTGACCCCCGGCGATGGCCCGCAGAATGTCCACATTGTCCTTATCGACAACGGGCGGACCGCGACCCTCGCCGACGAGGTCGGCAGGCAGGCCTTGGCGTGTATCCGCTGCTCGGCGTGCCTGAACGTCTGCCCGGTCTATGAGCGGACCGGCGGCCACGCGTACGGCTCGGTGTACCCCGGGCCGATCGGGGCGATCCTGTCGCCGCAGCTGACCGGGGTGGCGCGCAACAGCTCACTGCCGTTCGCGTCATCGTTGTGCGGCGCCTGCTACGACGTCTGCCCAGTGAAAATCAACATTCCGGAAGTGTTGGTGCATCTGCGGCAGGAGTACGTCAACGACAAACGAGATCAGACCTCGGCGGAGCGGGCCGCGATGCGTGCCCTGGCCTGGGTGATGCGGGACTCCCGCCGCTGGAGCACCGCGTTGCGGGCCGCTCGAACCGGGGGTGGCGTACTCGCCAGCGTCCTTCGGCGTCCCCGGGTACGGCACATGCCGTGGCCACTGTCGGCATGGACCTCCTCCCGCGACGCGCCCCTGCCAGCCCAGGAGACGTTCCGAGAGTGGTGGGCACGCCGGGAACGGAACGGCGGTGAGGAACGGTGATCAAAAAGACCGGACAGTACGGTGGGGCCCGCGCGGAGATCCTCCGTCGGGTCCGAGCGGCGGTGGCTGGCGCACCACCGGTGACGGTGCCCCGGGATTACCACTTCACCCGCCCCGACATCGACCTGGTGGAGTTGTTCATTGAACGGCTCACCGACTACAAGGCGCGGGTGCATCGGGGCGAGGAGGCGATCGCCACCTGCCTGGACGGCGTGTCACGCCTGGCTGTTCCCGCCGGGATCCCGCGACGCTGGCTGTCCGCGTACCAGGGGCAGGTACTGACCGAACCGCTGACCACGGAGACCTTGGACACGGTGGATGCGGTGCTGACCGGTTGCGCCCTGGCGATCGCCGAGACCGGCACCCTGGTGCTCGACGCCGGCCCTGACCAGGGGACACGCGCCCTCACCCTGATCCCGGATCACCATATTTGTGTGGTACGCCGTGAGCAGATCGTCGGCGGCGTGCCGGAGGCGGTGCGGCGCCTGAATCCGACCCGCCCCCTGACCTGGATCTCGGGACCGTCGGCCACCAGTGACATCGAACTGAACCGGGTGGAGGGCGTCCACGGCCCACGGCGTTTGGACGTCGTGCTCGTGGAGTAGCGGGCCACCGACCCGCTCGCTGGGCTTTTCACGGAAGACGCCGTCACCGGGCGTTTAGACGCGCGCGGGGAGCGGCGAGGTGAGGTGGTGGAGTTTCGGCGGGAATACCGCGACCAATTCGATGAGATAAGAACGGTGTTCACCAACGTGGTGGTGGTTCGCGTGGGAAGTGGACAAGCAACGCCGCGCAGCCGGCCGCGACGGGGTGACCAGGCGCGGTGAGGCACCCTTCCCTGGAAGGTACATCTGAAGCGTGGACCATCTGTCTGATGGGCCGGCCTCCGTGGAATCCGATAGATCTGCTCGGGCCTATTCCCTCCGTGTTCTCGTCAACTCCGGAACGGAGTTCTGAATAATGCTCGGTGGCCACCGTTGTCAGGGGAGGAGACGGCGTTGGGTGCCAGGAGTGGCCCGGAGCTGGTTAGGAGTTTGCAGGAGCGGGCAGCCCGGGCTCTTCCCGCGCAGCATGTCGAGATGGTCGACGGATGGTGGTTACGCCACGCCCCCGGACGTTCCTGGTGGGTGGGGTCGGTGCTGCCGCACAGCGACTCCGACACGGAGGAGTTAGCCCACAAGGTGGTCCGGGCGGAGAAGTTCTACGCCGACCGGGGCATGACCGTGCGGTTTCAGATCACCCCTGGGGCGTGCCCGCCAGAACTCGACGCTTTCTTAGCGGAGCGCGGCTACCGCCGTGAGTGCCCGATGTCATTGCGGACCGCCCCCATCAGTCAGGTGCTGGAGCAGATCCGAACCAATGCGCTGCGATTCCGGCTGGACGACTATCCGACGATCGCGTGGTTCGATGTCTGGAACGCGGTGCACGGCTATGGCGATGATCCTGACTCCGAGTGGAACATGCTGGAGCGGGTGACACTGCCGTCCGCGTACGCGTGTGCGACAGACGGCGGAGTCGTCGTCGCGGTGGGCCGTGCGGTCGTCGACACCGGTTGGGCTGGGGTCTTCGGGATGGCCACCCTCCCTGAGGCGCGTGGCAGAGGCGCGGCCCGCGGGATACTCGTCACGCTCGCCGAGTGGGCCCGCTCCTTGGGCGCCGACCAGATGTATCTACAGGTGGAGCAGGACAACCTGCCGGCGCTCCGCCTGTATGAACGGACCGGTTTCAGCGAGGTCTGTGAATACCACTACCGCAGCGCCGAGTGAGGACAGCCCTCTCGGTGTCGTGTCCGCCCGTCAGGGTTGGGGCACGGAGTGCGCGTTCACCCCGTGGGTGAGGCGCGTTTCACCACAGCACTGACCAAGGCCGGCAGGCTGTCGGGCGTTGTTGCCATCCTCACGAATCGGGCAGAGGAGGGGCGATGCGATTCACAATGTGGTTGAATATTTAACTAAATTTGTGATGGCGAGGGGAACACATCATGAGCATCGTGGTGACGGGGGCGTCTGGTCAGTACGGGCGACGCGTCATTGAAGAGTTACGGCAGCGGGTGGACGCCAGCCGGATCGTCGCGGTCAGCCGCACCCCGGACAAGCTGGCTGAGCTCGGCGTCACGACGCGGGCCGGTGACTTCGACGACCCTGATGGGCTGGTACGCGCGTTCGACGGCGCCGAACGGCTCCTGCTGATCAGCACCGACGCCGTGGGCCGTCGGAGTGTGCAGCACCGTGCCGCGATAGACGCGGCGGTCCGGGCCGGTGTCGGACACGTCTTCTACACCTCCATCATCCGAGCCACCGACCCGGATAACCCGACACTGGTCGCGGTCGAGCACCGGGAAACCGAGGAGGCGCTCGCCGCTTCCGGACTGGCGTACACCGCGCTTCGCCACTCCATCTACACCGAGACGCTGTTCGCGCAGGCGAGCTACGCGGTCACGACCGGAGTGTGGGCGGACAACACCGGCGACGAGGGAAAGAGCTACGTCACTCGGGAGGAGCTGGCGATCGTGGGGGCCGAACTGCTCACCGCCCCTGAGCCGCCAGGACCGGTGCTGGACCTCACCGGCCCTGCGGCGGTGACCGGGAAAGACATCGCTGCAATCCTCAGCGACGTCAGTGGCAAGGCGGTGCGGTTCGAAGCGATCACCGACGAGCAGGCCGTCGACGGGATGGTCATGGCCGGCCTGCCGGTGGAGGTGGCGCGCGCGTACGCCACCTTCGGTCGAGCGACCCGCGAAGGGTATCTAAACGTGGTGACCGACACGGTGGAGCGGCTGCTGGGGCGCCGGCCGACCACCGTCGCGGAATTCTTCGCCGCGCACCGCGCCGCTCTCACCGCTTAAACCGCCATCCGCAGACGGTCCATTCCGCTGCCTCGCGGATAACCGGCGAGGCAGCGGACGGGGACAGGGTCAGGCGGTGGCCTGACGGGGACGGGGCCCGGCCCAGGCGGTGCGGGGAGCGGCGGTGGAGCCGCGTACCACTAACTCCGGTCGGAACATGTACTCGGTGTGCGGGGCAGCTTGCCCGGCGATTTCGTCGATCAGAGCGCGGACCGCGGCGATCGCCATCGCCGCCACCGGTTGCCGAATCGTGGTCAACGGCGGATCGGTGAACGCGATCAGCTGTGAGTCGTCGTGCCCGACCACCGAGACGTCCTCAGGAACCGACAGGCCCCGTCGCCGGACGGCCCAGATCGCCCCCAACGCCATCAGGTCCGAGCCGCACACGATCGCGGTGACTCCCTTATCCAGTAGGCGTTCAGCGGCGGCCTGCCCACCCTCGACCCCGAACAGGGATAGCTCCACCAGCTCCTCAAGGTCACCGACCTCCGCCGCCGGGAGGGTCTGCATCGCCGCCCGGTAGCCGGCGAGTCGACGCTGCACCGGCAGATAGCGCAGCGGGCCGCTGGTGAAACCGATCCGCCGGTGCCCCAGCGCCGCCAGATGCCCCACGGCCAGCTGCCCAGCCAGGTGCTCATCGTTGGAGATGAACGGCGCCTCGATTCCCTCCGCGTAACCGTTGACCAACACAATGGGCAGCCGACGCTCAACGAGCCGCTGGTAGCGGCTGCGGTCGGAGGTGGTGTCCGCGTGCAGACCAGAGACGAACACAATGCCGGAGACGTTGCGCTCTAAGAGCATCTCCACGTATTCGTCTTCGGTGACCCCACCGGGGGTCTGCGTACACAGCACCGGCGTATACCCGTGCTGCGCCAAGGCGCCCTCAGCGATCTGGGCGAACATCGGGAAGATCGGGTTTTCCAGCTCCGGAACCACCAGGCCCACCAGGCCGGCGGAGCGTTTACGCAACCGCGCTGGACGTTCATAACCCAACACGTCCAAGGCGGTGAGGACCGCTTGTCGGGTGCGGGGACTGACCCCAGGCCGGTCGTTGAGGACACGGGACACGGTCGCCTCGCTGACTCCGGCGTGTCGGGCGATGTCGGATAGGCGTGCCCTCATGTCCGGCACTGTAACGCACCCCCTGTTGCGTTTTGATGCTGAATAGTTCAGTTGTGAAATGACTTTCCCAATCCTGGAAAATCTTGCGGTGGATACTACGGGGGTTACGAGAAGTGCCTATGAGGGCGCTTACCTCCGTGGTAATCAACCTTCCTCAGCCTATGCCATGACGTGCCGTACCCGGCATTCAGGGCTGGCAACAGGGGCGACACTCTGTTCTGTAAAGACTTCCAAAGCCTGGAAGAAGCTGTTATCGGGGTACGCGCCCTCGCTCCAATCCGGCCCGCCGTGTGATTTGCGAAAAACCACCGCGGCCGCAGAGCGTCATTGAGAAGAAAACGCCGGCATTCGCCGCATGAATGTTGGGTGACTGGTGAACTGCGGCGGGGCCGGCGGGTGGTGGGCACTTCCGCCGGCCCCGATGACAAGAACGGTCCGGGTAGTGACGCCGAGCCCCGGACCGCTCTGTCAAGCGCTGCGTTCGATCTCCCGCTCGAGCTCGTCGAGGAAGGGAGTGGTGTCCACCGCGGCCAGTCGGGTCCGTCCAGCACCCCACCCCAGGGTCGCCCGCCAGCTGCCCAACAACCCGGTGGCCTGCAGCGTCGCCTCATCCACGGGCACCGACTTATCGGCGTAGGGGGCCACGTACAGGGCGTCGACAGGGCAGTACGCCTCACACATGTAGCAGGTCTGGCAGTCCGACTGCCGGGCGATCCGGGGCACCTCACCGACGGCGCCGTCGAAAACGTTGGTGGGGCATACCTTCACGCACAGTCCACAGGAGATACAACGGTCGGCGCTGATGAGCTCGATCACGCGGCTCCTCCTTGGGGGACCGGCTCAGGACGGATAGTGATGTGGTCCAGACCCGACAGGACCAGGCGGTGAGCCTGCGCGGGATCCTGGTGGGGGTACTCGGCCAGGATGTGCATGCCCCGGCTTTCCCGACGCGTCAGCGACGCGGTGTGCATCCACCGCGCGGTCGCGACCATGGCTGCTGCTTCCCGGGCGCGTACCCGCTCCCGGATGCCACGCCCCGGGGTCCCGTGAACCGCCGGCCACAGTGAGTCCACTTGGGACAGTGCTTTCCGCAGCACCGGTTCGCTGCGGAAGTAGCTGATCTGAAGCGGCACCGTCTGACGGCGCACCGCCTCCACGACCGCGGCCTCATCGATCCGGCCGGCCCCGTTCTCAGGCCGTAGACCGGCCCGCCCCACCGGCTTCAAACGCCGATCCCGGACAGCACCCACCGTCCGCGCGTAGAGCGCCGCACCGGCCCCCGCCCAGCGGCCCGAGCAGATCGCCCACGCGGCGTTGTACGCGCCACCCCCGGTGATGGCGCCGTGCGAGCGTTCCCGGGAAGCGGCGTCGCCGGCCGCGTACAACCCGGGCACCGTGGTGCGGCAATCGTCCCCGACCAACCGGAGCCCACCGACCCCGCGTACCGTCCCCTCGAAACGGAGAGTAATGGGGAACCGCTGCCGGAACGGGTCAATGCCCGCCCGGTCATAAGGCAGGAAGAAGACCGCGTGCGAGCGGCGCAGCAGCGCCCGCTTGTCAGGGGTGTCGGCGCGATCCAGCACCGCGTACACCGGACCACGCAGCAGCGCCCGGGCGATCGCGTCCCGGGACCGGCGCGGCAGGACGGTGCCGTCGGCGGCGTACAGGGTGGCGAAGTTCAGCAGCCGGTTACGCGTCACGGTGCCGTATTCGGCGCTGGTGCCGTAGGCGCGGCTGAACTCCATCCCGGACAGCTCCGCCCCGACCTCGGCCCCCATCAACAGGCCATCCCCGGTTAGCACGTTGCAGCCCAGGCCTTTGCTGAGGAAAGCGCAGCCACCGGTGGCCAGCACCACAGCCGACGCGCGTACCTCCCAATCCCGACCGGTAAGCCGGTTCAGGCCACGGGCGCCCCCGACGCCGTGGGCATCGGCCAACAGCTCCAAGGCCGGGCACTGGTCCAGGATCCTTACCCCGGCACGCCGCACCACCCGGCGCATCAAGCGCATATACTCCGGCCCCTGCAGGTGATTACGCAAGGGAACCCCCTCGGCGTCCCGGACGAACGGGTACCCCCACTCCTCCACCAGCGCGAGGCTTTCGTAGACGCCGTCGAGAACCCGGTGGATCCACCGGACCTCATTGAGCTGGCCACCCGCGGCGAGCCGATCGGCCACGGCGGCCTCCCGCAGCACCGGATCCGGCGGCACATACAGCAGGTTCGTCCCACCCGGGGCCGTGGCGCCGCTGCTGCCCAGGTAGCCCTTCTCCACAAGCACCACCTGCGCGCCGTGCCGGGCCGCGCTCCACGCCGCCCACGCGCCGGCTGGGCCGCCCCCGATGACCAGGACATCCGCCTCCAGAACATCCCTCTCCGGCCCAGCGGCGCCGCTGACCGTCACACCAACACTCACCGCGACACCTCCGGTGAATCCGCAACCGCCGACCACGAACGCGCACCCGAGGAGTCGACCCCGTCGGTGGGGTCCGCAGCCTGGAGAGCAGCGTCGCCCTGGGACGCGTCCCGGGGGTCGGCGTCACCAACACGCTCCTCAACACCCAAAGCGCTCAATAGGCGAGCACGCAGGGCCGTAAAACCGGCCTCCGAACGCGACCTGGGTGTCGGGAGCGTCACGGGCAGGTCCAGCGAGATCCGTCCCCCCTGCAGGACAACCACCCGGTCGGCCAACAGGATCGCCTCATCCACGTCATGGGTCACTAGCAGCACCGCCGGCCGGTAGCGATGGCAGAGCCGTTTGAGCAGCGCGTACATCTTGATCCGGGTCAAGGCGTCCAACGCGCCGAACGGCTCATCCAGCAGCAACAGGTGAGGCCGGCGCACCAGGGCGCGGGCCAGCGCCACCCGCTGCGCTTCACCACCGGACAGGGTGGCGGGCCAGGCCCGTGCGTGACTGGCCAACCCCACCTCTTCCAACGCGGCGTACCCGCGCTGACGCGCATCGGGCTCCCGCAGGTTGAAGATGACGTTGGCCAGCACCCGTTTCCACGGCAGCAGACGCGGATGCTGGAACACCACCGCGCGTTGCGGCGGGACCAGGACCGAACCCGTCACCTCCGGATCCAGACCCGCCAGGGCCCGCAGCAGGGTGCTCTTGCCAGACCCGCTGTGCCCCAGCATCGCCACGAATTCCCCCGCGCCGATGGTCAGATCCAGGCCGTCCAGCACCGTGTGGTCGCCGAAGCGGCGCCTGACCCCCGTGACCACCACGGCCGCTTCCGGCGGCGCCTGCCCCTCGGGGACAGGGGCGTTGGAAGCGGAGGGGATCACGTCCCCTGGAAGCCGGGACGCCATGCCAGCAACCTCCGTTCCAGGAAGCGGACGAACGCGTAGCTGATCATCCCGATCACGGCGTAGATCACCAGGATCAGGACGGACACCTCCGACTGCAGCAGGTTCTGTGCCCGCGTCATGAGGTATCCGATGCCCTCGGTGGTGTTGATGGTCTCGGCGAAGATCAGGCTCAACCAGGCGCCGCTGAGCGCCAGCCGCAGCCCCACCAGGAAACCGGGCAGGCTCCCGGGCAGGATGACGTGCCAGATCAGGGCGGCCCGGCTCGCCCCCAAGGTGGTCGCCGCCTCCACCAACGCGTTATCCACGCCCCGGATGGCGCTGTAGGTGTTGATGTAGATGGCGATCCCGACGCCGAGCGCGATCAGCAGGATCTTCGGCTCCTCACCGATCCCCATCCACATGATCAGCAGTGGGGTGAGGGCGTAGTTAGGGACCGCCTTGAGGATCTGCATGGTGGAGTCAAGCAGGTCCTCACCGATCCGGGTCAGCCCAGACAACACCGCCAGCACCGTGCCACCGAGCACCCCGAACAGCAGGCCGTACAACACCCGTTGAATCGAGGCCCACACGTGAAGGAACAACTCACCGTCGGCGATCAAGTCGGTGGTGGCGCCCACCACCGCGCCCGGCGGGGGGAACAGGTCAGGGTCCAGCAACCCCGTGGCCGACGTCGACCACCACAGCAGCAGCAACGCCACCGGCCCGTACAGCTTGCGCAGCCAGCGGGGGAGGAGAACCCGCTTCGTCGGCCGCGACGGGCCAGCGACCTCAATAAGCGTCGTCGGAGGGGACGGCCTGGGCTCCCGGCTCGCCGCGAGGGAGCCCACAGGCGTCGTCACGCGAGAATCCAGGGTTGTCACGGCCGCACGATCCATTCATCGATGTCGAAGTCGCTTTCCAGCAGGCCCTGCTCACGCAGGAACTGCTGGGTCGCCGCCAGCTGCCGGATCCCCTCCTCGGGGAACGGCTCGGTGTTGTACCGCTCCACCGGCTCGGCTACCGCCGCGACCTCCGCCGTGGTGTCCTCCAGGTCAGCCACGTACTCCCAGTAGGCCTCCGCGTTCTGGCGGATGTGCTGGTTGACGGTGACCAACGCCTCCTGCCAGGCCTCCACGAAGCCAGGGTGGGCGTCCAGGAACTCCTGCAGCGCGGTGGTCGGTTCGGTACTCAGCAGCTCTGGGTGATTCGACGCGCGATCGATGACGATGTAGCCCTCCTGCTCCAGCTCAACGGCGGTGACCCCACCCACCACCGTGGCGTCAATCGAGCCACTCGCCAGCCCAGACAGCGATTCCGGGGTGGGAACATTGGCGATCTCGATCTGGTCCTCCAACCCAGCGGCGTGCAGCAGACCGTAGGCCACCCGGTGCCGGATCGTGCCGTGCGGAGCGGTGACGGTGCCCCCGACCAGGCCCTCGATCGTGGTCGGACCGTCCTGCCGACCAATCAGCCAGGTGTCACCGTTGATCGCCGCCAGCCCGAGCAGGCGGGTCTGGGCGCCACTGCCTCGCGTGGCTAGAGCCGGGAAGTCTCCCGTAACCGCCACATCGATCGCCCCGCTCACCAACGCCGAGCTGACGTCGGTCCCGGCCTGGAAGAACGAGAACTCAATGTCGGTAACCCCCGCCGGACGCAGCGCCTCCAGGAACAGGTCATGCTCATGCCCCCAGCCCAGGTTGCCCTGCGGTGTCCCGGTGACCGAGGTCATCCCGATCCGCAGCGTGAAACCGTCCTCCCCAGACGCCTCCCCGCCCCGGCCGCACGCCGCCGCCAGCAACGCCATCACCAGGGCGATGACAGACAGCAGGGGTACGCGCGGGCGCGCGCTGGGGTGGCCGCGCGTAGGCGTCCACTGCCGGGAAGGTGCGGTGGTATGCATATGGTCTCCTCTGAGTGACACAAAGGGTGGGGCCGCCGACAGGCGGACAGGGCCCGCCAGCCACGCCGGCGGGGTCGACGAAGAATCGCCGGCGGTGCCGGTGGGCGGGGGTAGTGGTATGGAAGCCACGCGTCGGTGCGTGGCCATGCGTTCACAAGGACCGGCGGAGCGAATCGGTACTGATCGGATGCGTGCCCGTCCGGCAGCTACAACCGCTGCCGGGCATGGGGATCACCGAGTGAAGAGTGCAGCGGGAAATGGGGCCGGATCCGGCGCGCTCCATCGGGAGACTCTCTCGGGTGGCGCTACGGCGCGCCGTCCCGATCCGCCGGTCACGATGCTCCGATAAACGAGGGGAACCAGCGGCCAGGCGACTGGGTGACCGCTCAACGTGAACATCGGCAAGCGGCTGGGACGCGGCGGTGCGTCCCGACCGCTCCGCTTGGCGCATACACCCGGCTCATGTTTCCGACGATAGGTGATCCCGAAGAGGTAGGCAACTATTCCCATCAATTTAATGGGGAATATCTCTGCTGCTTGAAGGGCGGTGACGGTGGTGACTCGGCCCCATCGTTGGGATGATGCGAGGGTGCGTCCCGCCCACCGTCCTCACATCCTGTTCGACTTTTTCGGCACCCTCGTCGCCTACACCCGCAGCCGCGCCGACCAAGGGTACGCCCGCTCCTACGACCTAGTGCGGCGGTTCGGCGCCGACTTGGACTACCAACTGTTCCTCGACACATGGGTGGCGACCTGGAGCGAGTTCGACCAGCGAAGCGCCGCCGACCACCGTGAGTTCCCTGTCACGGACGTCAGCGCTGGCTTCCTCACTACAGTGCTTGGACGCCGACCTAGCGACGCCGAGGTAGAGACCTTCACCGCCGTGTACGTCCGGGAGTGGAGCGCCGGAGTCCGCCACCTACCCGGCGTGGCCGACATGATCCGGCAACTGGCGGACGGGCGTCGACTCGCGGTCGTCAGCAACGCCCACGAAGCCGACCTGGTGTCCGAACACCTGAAAGCGATGGGGCTGCTGCCGTACTTCGACGCCGTCATCACCTCGATCGAAGTGGGCTGGCGCAAACCACACCCGGCGATCTACACCACCGCACTGTCAGCCTTAGGGATCGACGCTGAGGAAGCCGTATTCGTCGGCGACACCTATGAACCAGACTTCGTCGGCCCCGAACGGCTCGGCATCCGAGCGTTCCTGATCGACCCGGACCGGCAAGCGGCGGTGCCTGAGGAGCGTCGGCTCACCTCAATCCTGGACCTGCCGAACCGGTTACGCGGGTAGCCGCGGCTGCGTGAGCCGCTGGTCCGGCGTGGCTCACCGCACCCGGCCGGATCTGAACAACCACCGCTTCAGGCCCTGTCGCTGCGCTGACATCGCTTGATTTCTGCCTGATCACTTGGGGTACGCGCTTTCACCGTGTCTGCGGGCGCACCTATATGCTGGCAGTGTCTTCTGCTCCAGCGAACCAGCTCTCTCGCCGTGACGTTCGGTGCTGCTACAGGGCGCTCGAGAACCACTTCGTTAGACGCGATCCTTCTAGGGGTGATGAAGCAACCCTAACCTCAAGTCGCAGGTCAGGGCTGCTTTTCGAGGCTTGGTTGGGTCGATTTTTGCAGCGGTCCGGCGGTTGTGCATCTGTGCTGGTCAGAGCGTCAAAGTTAGATGATCATGGATGTGGCTCTGAGCTGAGTGCTCAACGTGGCTTCCTAATCCCCGAAGGGTACCGATGTTCAGCTTGGGGAGGGGAGCGGCTAGGAGACCAGCGGTGACCTGGGCAGGGCTCTAGTAAGAGGCCGGGGCGGGGAGAAAAGCAGGCACTGGCAGACCCGCCCCGGCCGTCTGGTCAGACTCAGAGGGTGTCTGGGACGTCGTGGGTTTGGTTGAGGAGTTCGGCGAGCCCAGCGGCGTTGGGAGCGCGGAGCGGGGTGCTGTTTGGGCGGCAGGCGACCCAACCCGTGCACTGTCCGTCGTCTCCGATCTCCCGATAAACCAGCCACCGAAGGTCGCTGTGCAGGGCTCGGTACAGCTCAGCATCGCTGGTCTGGGAGGGCGGTGACCAGGGGTCAAGCTCATGGGCCCTACTTGGTGGCTGCGTACTGGTCATCGTCGTTCTCCATGACACCCGACGACGAGAAGACCGCGACTGGTAATCGTGAAAGCATAAATATGGAGCGTTACGGATTTATTACGCGTCATCAAGGCTGGCGTGCCGTATAGGGACGCTAGGTCTCGTCCTCAGCGCTGCCCTCAACGCTGAAGAAATCCGCGAGGGCCCGCTGTGCATCGTTTAACGTGTGGGCGCGGCTTTTGAGGATCTGCTGCGTCACGATCCGGGCTGACAGCTGATACCGGAGCCATCCGGGAACACTGAACCGAAGCTCGGTCATGATCTCGGTGGCGCGGTCGATGTCGCCGGTCAGGATGGCTGCGTGTGCCACGTTGACCTGGTGACGGGGCCAGCCGCTGATCCGTCCCGCGTTCTTCGGTACCGTCTTGGCCTCTGCTAGCGCCTGATCCGGGTGACCCTGCAGCAGCTTGTTCTCCACGCGCTGGATACCGGCGGTGACTGGGCCGAATGTCGCATGGCCGGGGGCGCCTATTTCACGGCCTGCCTTTGTCGCCGCGGTGGTGGCCAGCGTCGTATATTCCTCGGCTTCCTCGGGCTTGTTGTTTCGGAGCGCGGCGGCGCCGGCGCGGCGGAGTAGCGCACCCCACGCGGCCAGCTGCTCCGGGGTTGCCGTGGATAGTCGCGGTTGGAGAACATCCGCCCACGTTGTACACAGTCGCTCGGCGTCATCGAATCGGCCCTGGCGCATCATCGTCCAGGCTTGGCTGGTGACCACGGAGCTGATGAGGGGTTCGTTCTCGACGTGTTGCGCATCGGTGAGCGCGTCGTAGAGCGCGATGAGGGCCAGATCGTGCTGTCTAATTTGGACCAGGTAGCGGCTGACGATACCGAGGAGATCACCGCGGACCGCTACCGCTTCTCGTGTCCCGTCTAAGGCGGCTACATGGTAGTGCGCGCTTCGGACCAGGGCTGGTGCCAGCTGGGCCATCTCGTCGTACTGGTCCGAGTCGTACAGGCGGGCTAATTTGGCCACCGCCTGCCGCAGTCGAGGCAGATCGGGTTCGGGCTCCACGTCGGGGTGAGGCCACAGCGGCCCCTCGGGGCCTTCAGGGGGAAGGAGCGCTGACCTGATGTCGGCCAGTACCGCTTCCTGGTCCTGCTCCTGGAACGGCTCTGGCGCCCCAGGGGCCATCAGCGTCGCTGTCTGAACGCCCAATACCTGAGCGATCGACAGCAGGGCTTCCACAGGGACTGACCCGCCCAGTTCTAACGTCCGTACCACCTGCGGGCTTAACCCGGCGGCTTGGACTAACTCCTGCTGAGTGAGCCCGCGACGTCGACGCAGCTCCCGGACTCGGTCGCCGATACTGAGGTGCTCAGACACGACCCGGCCTCCTCACCTATAGGTATTTGACGCGTCCACAAGTACGCGTGGACTCCGTGTCATCTCTGTGGAGCTACGACCGTTCTGCGTATCCGTCACGCTTTGTGGCTGATCTGTTACAGAAAGATGTTTTGGGTGAGTATGGGGAGCGGTCGGCCAGGCGTGCGCTGTCCTGCGGTGAGGGCCGGTCAGGGGTGGTGCGACGTTGTGTGTCGCGGGTTTACCGGATGAGGCGTCGCTGACGCGGCGCGGGGTCGGCAGCCACGAGACGTACGCGGACAGCGCTTTCTATAGATGTTGATCTAGTGTAAAGTGAGATAAACCACGCTGACTGATTGAAGCGGTCCGATATCGGTTATTCGGTCAGCCGATCGGTCGGTATGGTGCCGAGCCGCGAGCCCAACGAATCAGTCATCGAACGTGCCACCCTGCCCGGTCCGGCACGGCGGCGTCGCTCGGATCCCTTGAGTGGGCGCCAGCGCCGTCCCGCGCGGGAGGGGTGCGATGGGGGTCAGCCAGCGCATCGGAGTACCTGGCCGCGGTTCCCCACCGGATCGACTATCCGTAGTGGACAGACGACCAGGTCGTGTCAGCACCGCACAGAAATCCGCCGGGACGACGCGCGGGCGTATCGCGGGCTCGAGATCGAACCCCACGGGAAGTGATGTCCAGGCCGAGGCCCTGCTCGAGGGTGTTGAGCAGGACCTCCCTCCGACACCCAGGGAGGACAGTCCTATGTGGAGTAAAAGCACAAGACCACGTAGCGGCGGAACGCGACGGCGGTCGCTGGTTACGGGAAAGGGGCGGCTATGTCATGCGACCGTGATGTTAGCGCTCACATCCGTGCTGTTGCCTTTCGCGGTGGCCAGCGGTCAAACCCCGGCGGCGGCGTACCCCGCTCCGGGCTACGTGACCGGAGACATCGTGGTCCACGACCCGACAATGGTGCGCCGTCCGGATGGCCGGTACTTCGTGTTCTCCACCAACGACGGCATCCAGATCCGCACCTCCACCGACCGGATCCACTTCAGCTTCGCCGGCCGGGTGTTCCCCAACGGCGTGTCCTGGGCCGCTCCCTACGCCCCGAACACCCGCGAGCTGTGGGCGCCTGACATCTCCTACCACAATGGACAGTACTGGCTGTATTACTCGGCCTCGACGTTCGGTTCGAATGTCTCGGCGATCGGGTTGGCCACCAGCCCCACCGCGGAACCGGGAACCTGGACCGACCGGGGCATGGTCTACTCCTCCAGCCGAAGCAGCGACTACAACGCCATCGACCCGAATCTCTTCGTTGACCCTGCCACGGGGCGGTGGTGGTTGACCTTCGGGTCGTTCTGGACCGGGATCAAGATGATCGAGATCGATCCCGCCACCGGGAAGCAGGCGCCGTGGAACACCACCCGCTACAGCCTGGCGCAGCGGCCGTCCTCAACCGCTATCGAGGCCCCCTACATCGTTTACCGGAACGGTTACTACTACCTGTTCGTCTCGTTCGACTACTGCTGCCGCGGAAGCTCCAGCACCTACCGAGTGATGGTGGGCCGCTCCACCAGCGTCACCGGGCCCTACTACGACCGGGCGGGCGTACCCATGATGAACGGAGGCGGCACCGAGATCCTGGCCAGCCAAGGCAACGTCAGAGGCCCGGGGCACCCAGCCGTCATGGTCGACACCGACCAGACCCTGCTTATCTACCACTGGTATGACGCCAGCGACGGCGGCACCCCCAAACTCGGGATCAATTTCCTGAGCTGGGACTCCGCCGGCTGGCCCTACGTCTGGTAGGTCGCGCCCGTGCGTCAGGCCGGAGCGGGTCCGGTGCCTGACAGAGCGCTCGTGACGGCCCCGGGTCGGGTTCACCGGCCTGGGGCGTCAGCGCTCCAGTACAGCGGCACCTCGACCGGACCCCGCAGCACCGTGCGTCGCCACTGGATCTGCTCGGCGGGGATCGCCAACCGGGGCGCGGGCAGCCGATCAAACAGCGTCAACAACGCCTCGGCCAGCTCAACCCGTGCCAGGTGCGCGCCCAGGCAGTAGTGGACGCCGTACCCGAAGGTCAGGTGGGCGTTGTCCTTCCGGTCCCAGCGGAGGGTGTCAGGGTCATCGAACCGCTCCGGGTCCCGGTTGGCCGCGCCCACCGATGCCATCACCGCCTCCCCCGTGCGGATCGTCTGACCGGACAACTCCACATCCGCGACGGCTATCCGTAGCTGGCCGGTCTCGGACAACCGGTTGAACCGCAACAGCTCCTCAACCGCCGCGGGCACCAGGTCAGGCTCCCGACGGAGCCGCTCCCAGCGCGCAGGATCCCGCAGTAGCTCCACCACGAAACAGCCGATCTGGTTGGCGGTGGTCTCATGCCCGGCCGCCAGCAAGCTAGTGGACAGTCCAATCAGTTCAGTCTCGCTGAGCCGGTCAGCGCCGTCCCGCGCCAGGATGAGTTCATCCAACAGATCCTCCGGCTGCACTCCCGGCGTGGCCAGCCGTTCCCGCTTGGCGCGGACCAGATCCCGGAAGTAGTCCTCCATGGCGTCATACGCCGCGCCGGCCGGCTCAGCGTCGGCGGCGTTGAGGCTGTAAACCACATCGGTCCAGCGCCGCAGATCGTCTCGTTGCCGGTCGGGGACGCCCAGGATCACACACATGACCTCCAGCGGGAACGGGCGGGCGAACCAGCGGACCAGATCGGCCGGCTCTCCGGCCGCCAGCAGCTGATCGGCGTACTTCTCGGCCAGTTGCCGGATCCAGGGCCGCAGCTGCTCCACTCGTCGCCTGGTGAAGGTGGGGGAGACCAGGGCCCGCAGCCGCGAGTGCTCCGGCGGATCCAACGCCATCAAGGTGCCGGGACGGGGCGGGGTGGCGGCGGGGAACGGAGCGCCTGGGCGTACTACGGCCGCCCGGGAGAAACGCGGATCAGACAGCACGGTTTTCACGTCGGCGTACCGGGTCACCAACCAGACCGGGTGCCCTGTGGCGGTACGCGCCCGCGTGACCGGCGCCTCCTGACGCAACCAGGCCCAGGTGGGTGATGGATCGAGCGTGAACGCGTCCGGAAGCGGAAGTCTGATCTCATATCCGTCACGGGAGGCCGTCATGTTCAGAGCATTGCCCAGGACCTTGGACCACCGCCAGCCCGGAAAACCTTCGCGGCCTGGGCAAGACACGGAGCGCAAGAAGGCATAGGACCTGAGGCAGGCCACTGGTGAGCGGTACGCGCGGGAGCGCGCGGAGCCTCCCCTCAGGGAATGAGCCGTGCGGCCACGTGATGGATTGTGACGAGGACCGCACAGATGACGATCCGCGAAACCGGTGTCCGGAGTGGACGGGTTGATCTCGTTGTGGTGGTCAGCGTGATGGTGGTCATAGGGGTCAGTTGCCGTGCCGACACCGATGACAGCCGCATGGTCGCCGGTAGGATCCGTTTGGGCACGGTGGAGGCCTCAGGACGACGGATCTGGTGAACGGCAGGGAGTGGCGTGGCAGTGATGGCACGCCCCGGCTCGTCAACGTTGTCACACCCCCAGCAACAGGGCGAGGAGCCCGATGAAGCGGGGGAGACGGTGGCGACGGATGACCCGTGGTTGAGCGTGGGGCTGCGTCGCAGCATGCGGATCACGGCGATCCGGCACACCCGCGCTGAGGGCGGTTACTGCTCTTGGTGCGCGGAGATATGGGGGGTACGCACGCCGTGGCCCTGTTTCGCCATGCGGATCACCCAACGCCTGATGGAGCTGCTTCAGTAACTGTTTCGTGCGGCTGATCCGCTCCTGCCGTTGACCCCGCGGCATGTTCAGTCGCAACCGCATCCACATGCGGGCCCAAAAGCGGCGGAATCGAATCATGGCCGCCCCATCCGCCCATCCAGGGCCGGTGACGGGGCAGCGGGGCGGCCGTACGACGTGCCCCGCGTACCTCTTCCCTCCGATGGCCGGGCGCGGCCACCGGAGGGAAAGCCGAGCTGGTGTGCGGTCAGGCCGAGGCCGGCTCCTCCTCATCCTCAGGCGGCAGGGTGTCCATGAAGGAGCTGACGGAGAAGACCGCCCGGCCGGCGCCGGGAGGACCGTAGCCGGGGGGTGAGGTCAGGCCGTGGGTCTCCATGGCCTCGCGGTAGGTCCGCAGCAGCCGGATGTGGTACTCCAACGGCGCGCCCTCGGGGTTGGCGCGCCCCAGTGGGGTGGTGGGCTCCGGGCACCAGGTGGTGAACCGTGGTGTGATGCCGTGGGACATGAAAAAGTCCAGTCCCTCGCGGGTGGAGGCGATCGCCTCGTCCACAGTGGTGAAGCCGTGAGGGGCCGCCATCTCGATCCCGGCGACGAAGTTCGGGATCACGTTGCGGGGGCCGAACACCTCGGCGGCGTCCAGGATGCGGCGGTGCCACTCCTCCCGCCCCACGTACCGTTCCTTACCGGGGCAGTACAGCGCGAACAGCCGCTTGTCCCACACCTCGTAGTTGGGGTGGTAGATCTGGATGCCGTAGTCCCGGAACCGCTGTACGTCTTCACGCGGCAGGGCCTGGGCGACGACCTTCCCGATCCAGCGTCCGGGGAAGCGGCGTTCGATCGCCTCGGCGTACCGGCCGTAGAAGTCGGCCTCCCGCAGACCGTCCACTTTGGAGGTAATGGAGCCGCCGGTGAGGGTATACGCGCGGGACAGCCGCTCGGTGTCGTACCGGTCGATGATCTCCAGGGCCTCCAGGACCTCCTCGACGGGTTTGACGCCGGTGTAGGGGCGTCCCGCCGCTTTATGCTGGCGCCAGTTGTGGTTGATGTCGCAGTACTGGCACTCCTCCTTGGCGCCGAAGTATTGGCAGACCCGGAACACCGTCAGATAGATCAGGTACCCCCATTGGATGGTGGGCGCGACCTCCATGACGGACTTACCGTTAGCCAGGTTGTGCCGGTAGTAGTCCGGCATGGGGGGTACCCCCACATCCGCTAGCGGGCGTCCCTCCAGGAACAGGCGCAACGCCCCGTCCTCGTCGGCTTTGACCTGGTAGGGGGAGGCGGGGTTGACCCGGACCGAGACCACAGTGCGGCGCAGCTGGTACGGGCCGCCGGTGAGCACGATCTCCTCGGGTGGGCGGCGCAGCGCGGCGGTACCCAGCTCAGGCAGGGTGCGGTG
Source organism: Actinomycetales bacterium (assembly GCA_002919305.1). GTDB lineage: Bacteria > Actinomycetota > Actinomycetes > Mycobacteriales > Micromonosporaceae > RSA1. Next base: position 74,333 of record PKFB01000066.1, on the reverse strand, counting down.
GTCGAAGGAGAAGATGAAGTACGACTTGGGTTTGACCTCGCCGTGCTCATTGTCGGTGAGCGCGGACTCGTCGAAGGCGATCCCGCCGCGGAGCAGGTCCTCTTTAATGACGGCTTCCCGTGGCACGTCCGGGAAACGACCCATCAGATCCTCGAGCTCCGCGGTGCGTGTGTGCTCGGCACGGGTCTGCATGCCCCCACGGTAGACCACCCGTCTGTCGGCGCATTCCGGCGAGCGTGCTGCTGAGGGCGTACATCACGACACGTCGCCGGGGGGAGTGGCTGGGAGGCACTGTGTGTGTGGTGGGGGGAGGCCGCGCCGCGGCTGTGTCGGCACCGGGTGTGGCAGGTGCGGGTGAACCCCACATTGAACCCTGCGTCATTGGGAAATCACCCGCCCGCGCTAGGCGCGACTGGTACTCTCACTCATAGTCGGTATTAGAGATGTATTAGTGATCTTCTGGTAGAAACCTGCTACGCCAGCAGCAATCGCATATCAGAGGTGTTCCGCGCTGTGGGTGCGCGGCGGGTCTGAGGGCGAAGGCCTGTTTTTGAAGGCCTGTTTTCTCGTGATCTGGTCCCGGAGGGGGCTTATGGTCATCGATCGGTATGTGGCCGGCCGGCGGCGGACACGCTACCCCGTTCCCGAGGTGCTCAGTGACCACTTGTCGAACGTCATCCGGTACCTGGGCATCAATTGCGTCCTGGATGTCGGCGCTCACCTGGGGGAGTACGTCCGGCTCCTGCGGCACGATGTGGGGTACGCGGGCCCGATCATCTCTTTCGAGCCGGTGACGCGTAACTACCGTCTCCTCTCCGCCGCGTGGGATACCGATCCGCAGTGGCGAGGATTCCGCTTCGCCCTCGGCGATACGGACCGCACCGAGAAGATCAACATCTACCGGGCCAGTAATCTCAGCTCCTTTCTCCACTCCAGCCAGTACGGCCGGGAACGCTTCCCGGACATGAACGATCCGCCGGAGCGAGAGGTCGTCGAGGTGAGGCGACTGGACGGGCTGTTCGACTCCCTCGGACTCTCCGACCCTCCACGGATACTCCTCAAGATCGACACTCAGGGGACGGATACCCAGGTCCTGGCAGGCGCCCGCAAGACCCTGGAATATGTGGTGTCCTTGCAGACCGAAGTGCCTGCTCAGCGCATCTATGAGGGGATGCCGACGCTGTGGCAAGCCCTGCGGACCGTGCTGGATCTGGGATTCGAGATCAGCGGGATGTTCCCCATCACCCGAGACGACGATGACCTGAGGGTGGTGGAGTTCGACTGCGTCGCCATCCGACCCGAATGCGATCCGGACCGCCGGGACGGCAGGTTGATCGTCAACTCATGACGACGACGCTGCGCAGCACAGCGCCTTGCGTCATCCGGTCAAAGGCGCTCTCCACATCCTCCAGCCCGATGGTCTCGGAGACGAACTTGTCCAATGGCAACCGGCCCTGCAGGAACAGGGAGATAAGGGTCGGGAAGTCGCGTTCCGGCAGACAATCGCCGTACCAGGATGATTTGAGCGCCCCACCTCGAGAGAACACCTCAAGCATCGGCAGCTCCAGCCGCGCCTGTGGGGAAGGCACCCCCACCAGAACCACGGTGCCGGCCAGATCCCGGGCGTAGAAAGCCTGCTGGTAGACCTGCGGCAACCCAACCGCTTCGATGGCGACATCGACCCCGAAGCCGCCGGTGAGGGCCCGGATCTGCTCAACCGGGTCGGTGGTGCGGGAGTTGATGGTGTGGGTGGCGCCGAAGTCACGCGCCCACTCCAGCTTCCGATCGTCGATATCCACCCCGATGATCGTGGTGGCGCCGGCCAGGCGCGACCCGACGATCGCGGCGTTGCCGACGCCGCCACAGCCGAACACCGCCACCGAGTCGCCCCTGCTGACCCCACCGGTGTTGATGGCCGCGCCGATACCGGCCATCACCCCGCATCCCAGTAGCCCTGCGACGGTGGCGGGTGCCGCCGGGTCGACCTTGGTGCACTGGCCGGCTGCCACCAGGGTTTTGTCGATGAACGCGCCGATCCCCAGGGCCGCCGACAAGGGGGTGCCGTCGGCGAGCGTCATGGGTTGGGAGGCGTTGTGCGTGCTGAAGCACAGCCACGGGCGACCGCGGCGGCAGGCCCGGCACTGCCCGCACACCGCCCGCCAGTTGAGGATGACGAAGTCACCCGGCGCCACGTTGGTGACACCGTCACCGATGGCCTCGACCACTCCGGCCGCCTCATGCCCTAGCAAATAGGGGTAATCATCGCCGATGGCGCCATCCCGGTAATGCAGGTCGGTGTGGCACACCCCGCAGGCCTGGACCGCGACCACCGCCTCCCCAGGTCCTGGATCGGGGACCAGGACCGTCTCGACAGTGACCGGGCTTCCCTTAGACCTGGCGACGACTCCCCGCACCTCGTATCCCATGGCGCCCTCCCGTGGACCGATGGCCGTCTTCTCCGCAGGGCCCATAAACGCTTCAGGGTTGCGGAAGGAGAACTCATCACCAGGCTAATCTGCGGTCAGTCGGTTTTAGGGGATACGCCAACTGTTGTCCGATCTTCGGATTTGAGGAGAGAGTGTGGGGGATAGCCACCGGGCAGCAGCGCCAAACGGGCGAGCTGTCAATTCGGCGGCGGTAGGAACCCACCAGGGTCGACAGCATCACCGGGGTCGATAGGCGGCCACCGGGCCACACTTGGGCCGACCGAAGCAACGGCGAGCGTACTGAGCCGGCACGTGCGAAGACGTTAACGCCGGTGTGGCCACCACCGCTCCATGCGTGGTCATTCCTAGGAACGGGGAGAAGCAGCCTCCACCAGAAACTCGTGGTTTTCGAACGCGGGCGTTGTGCTGACGAATTGAGAGGCCTCACCGAGGCCACCGAGGGAGAAATCACACGCCTTTGTAGAACGAAGACGCTATAACCAATATGCAGTACCCGGTCGCACCCCTCTCAGGAGCCACCCTATGAGCACTGTCGTCGCTTGCGCTCGAGATGGCCACATCTGGATGGCTGCCGACACTCAAACCAACATCTACAACCGCCCGATGTACAGCGCCCAAAAGATCCACCGCTACCGCATCGGTGGACACGAGACTCTTATCGGGGTGACAGGAAACGGTGCTTTAAGTGGCCTTATCTCCTCTCTTACCAACCCCGACGTTGTTCCCGACTTTCCCGCAGACAAGCTTCCCCAGTTCGTCTATAAAGTCGCCACCGCCATCACCAAGGCAGCCATGGATCTCGGGGTCGTCGACGACGGCACCCTCGACGGTGCGCTCCTGCTGGGCTGCAGGGGTCAACTGTGGACCATCTTCCACGCTCAAGCCATCCATCACCCAGACGGACGCGCTGCCCTTGGAAGCGGCGAAGGTCCGGCCATAGGGGCCCTCGATGCCCTCCTCGACTTAGCCGATTGGGAGCCAGCCGCAGCCGTCCAACGCGCCGTCGAAATCGCCATGAACCGTGACCGTCACACCGGCGGCGTTGTACAAACCGAACACCTTCCCGCCGAAACCTCGATATAAATCCATCAGGTTTCTCAGCAACCGGCGGTACCACAAAACTCCTCGTCAACACCCGTCATATACATCGCGGCAGCGACTCTCAGCTTTTCAGCAGGGCATTGAGGTCACCTCAAGACAGGCAGCCAGCACCTCGTACCTGGTTGTCAGAATGGTGACAAAACGACGCCGGCGGCGTTTGACTGCCCTTTGGAGGCGGTGCGCGACCTGACGTGCCGCACCCTCACCGCACCCGATACACCGCGCGTGTGCAGGGTGCGGCACCCCACCAACTCGAGCCGCACGAACTCTGCGCGCTTCCCATCACACAGGCAGGTACACATCACACACGCAGGCACACACGGGACGCGGGCACGGTGGAGGAGCGAGCGAGTGAGAGAGTGGGGGATATGCGGGTAGGGATCCTGGGACCGTTAGAGGTGGTCTCGTCCGATGATGACTCCGATACCGGAGAGAGAGGGGCCGGTACCGGCACCGTCGTCCAGATCGGTGGCGCGCGGCTGCGGTCCCTGCTCATACGGCTCGCGTTAGACGCGGGGCGTACGGTGTCGGTCGACGCATTAGCGGACGCGGTCTGGGACGACGCCCTGCCCGCCGACCGCGCTAACGCCCTCCAGTCGTTGGTGTCCCGTCTCCGCCGCCTACTCCCCGAACCCGTACTGACCTCGGTCGCCAACGGCTACCGTCTCGACATCGCGCCGGAGGATGTCGACGCGCTGCGGTTTGAACGACTGGTGATGCGCGGGCGGGAAGCGCTGCGGGCCCATGACCCGGCGACCGCGCGGGACCTGCTCACCACCGCTCTGGGGCTGTGGCGGGGGCAAGCGCTGGCTGATGTGGCCCAGGCTCGGTACGCGGCCGCCCCCGCGGCACGGTGGGAAGAGCTACGCCTGGTCGCCTTGGAGGACCGCGCCGAAGCCGACCTGGCGCTGGGACGCTCCCCAGTGGCGGAGCTGGAGGAGCTGGTGGCCGCGCATCCGCTGCGGGAACGGCCGCGTCTGTTGCTGATGCGGGCGCTCGCCGCCGCCGGGCGGCGAGCCGAGGCGTTGGCGTCCTACGAGGAGTTTCGCCGCCTGCTGGCCGAGGAGCTCGGCACCGACCCGTCACCTGAGCTGCGCGAGACGCATCTGGCTGTCCTGCGAGGCGAAGCGGTACGCGCGGGGACGGCCGTCGCCGGAGCAGCCGCAGCTGGGAAGGAGCCGAGCACGACGAGCCCGCGGCGGGGCAACTGGGGGACGCCGCTGACGAATTTCATCGGCCGGGATGAGGAACTGCAGCGGATCACCAAGCAGTTGAGTCACAACCGGCTGGTCACTCTGGTCGGTCCGGGCGGAGCGGGGAAAACCCGCCTGGCCACCGTGGCGGCGGACCGGATCACCGACCAGACGCCCGGCGGAGTGTGGCTGGTGGAGCTCGCCCGCGTCACCGACCCGGCCGATGTGCCCGCGGCGGTGGTACGGGCCCTTGACCTGCGGGACCGGAGATTCCTGGACACCCACACCGTGGTGGCCCGTGAACCGGTGGACCGCCTGGTCGACGCGCTGGGGAACAGCCAGTCGTTGCTGGTGTTGGACAACTGTGAACACGTGGTGGAGGCGGTGGCATCCCTCGTTGAGGAGCTGCTCGGCCGCTGCCCCGACCTGCGGGTTCTGGCCACCAGCAGGGAACCACTGGGCATCTTCGGGGAAGCGTTGTGCCCGGTGCCGCCGCTGCGCTTGCCCGCTGTTGGGATGACAGCCCAGGAGGCGCTGGAGTATCCCGCGATCCAACTGTTCGTCGACCGCGCAAGCACGGTCCGACCCGACTTCGCGCTCACCGATGAGAACGTTGAGGCGGTGGTAGAGATCTGCCGTCGCCTCGACGGGCTTCCCCTGGCCATCGAGCTGGCCGCGGTCCGGGTGCGGTCCCTGTCGGTGGAGCAGGTGGCGACCCGGCTGAATCTGTCTCTGCTTACCGGCGGCAGCCGCACGGCCATGCCCCGGCACCGCACGCTGCGCGCGGTCATCGCCTGGAGCTGGGATCTCCTCAGCGATATCGAACGCGATGTGGCGCGGCGGATCGCGGTGTTCCCCGGCGGGGTCACCCCAGAAAGCGCCGCCGCGGTCTGTGGCGGCACCTTCGAACTGCTGCAGGCCCTGGTGGACAAGTCACTGCTCCAGGTCGTCGATGACAGGGAGCCCCGGTACCGGATGTTGGAGACCATCCGGGAGTACGCCCTGGAGGAGCTGGGGGAGGCCGCGCAGGAGGTGAGGCGCTCCCATGCCGCGTACTTCCTCCAACTCGCGGAGACCGCCGAGCCGCACCTGCGCCGACCGGAGCAGCTGACGTGGATCGCCAAGCTGACCGCTGAACAGGACAATCTCACCGCCGCGTTGCGGTTCGCCTGTGACACCGGGGATGCCGCGACGGCGATCCGGCTCGGGGCGGCGCTGAGCATGTTCTGGACCATCCAGGAGAACCAAGCGGAGGCCGTTATCTGGCTGCGGCGCGTGCTTCAGGTGCCCGGTGAGGCGCCGTTGCAAGCCCGCCTGATAGCGCAGGTCTTCTACCTGCTGAACGAGACCGTCTCCGGCATGCACGAGGTCACCTCCGAGCAGCAGACGCTGCGGAGCGCCGCGCTGGAGGAGCTGCTGAAGGCCATCCACGACTTGGATCCGTTCACGGGGCATCCCTTGCTGGCGCTTGTGGAACCGATCGTCGCCTTATTCGTCTACGTCGATCCGGCGTGGAGTAAAGCGGCGATTGAGCGAACACTCGCGCATCCTGATCCCTGGGTGCGGGCCATGCTGTGGCTGATGCGCTCCATTGAACGGGAAAACGACGGGGACGTGGCCGGACAGCAGGAGAACCTGGTTTTAGCGACCGCGGCGTTCCGTGAGCTGGGGGAGCGTTGGGGGTTGGCGACCTGCCTGACCGGGCTGGCGATGCTTCGGCGGCAATTAGGCGACATCGACAGCGCGATTGAGACGCTGGAGGAGGCCATTGTCCTGTCGGAGCAGCTGGGCGCCGCCGAGGATGTGATGTACCAGCGGGCCGTGTTGGCCATGTTCCGGGCCCAGAAAGGCGAGAAAAAGCGCGCCCATAGCGAACTGCGGGAGCTGATTGAGTCGGGATACCGGGACGGATCGATCTCCGGAGTCGCCTCCGCTCTCCTGGTGTCAGGGGACCTGAGTCGCTATGACGGTGATCTGGGGGAGGCGGCGAGGTGCTACCAGGAGGCCTGGGAACGCGTGGGGCGGCGTTTGTTTGTGGCTCCTCAACTGCGGGCGTTGCTGCGGTCTCAGATGGCGCATCTGGAGGTTGGGCGGGGTGACCTTGACCGGGCCAGGAGGTACATCGCGGAGGCGGTGGCTTACGCGATAGAAAGCCGAGACATACCGATCCTGGCTCGGGTAGCGGTCGCACGGGCCTCCGTGTGGCTGGGGCAGCAGGATTTCGTCAAGGCAGCGGAGGTGCTCGGTGCCGCCGAGCGGATCCGAGGCACCCCAGACCCCAGCGACCCGGACGTCGCCCGGTTGGAGCGGACACTGTGCGAGCAACTCGGTGAGGCGGCCTTCCAGGTGGCCTACCAGCGTGGGCGCGGACTCGACCGGAACGCGGCGGTGGCCCTGGTCAAAGAGGGTTTCAAAGAGGATTTCCGCGAACCGAACAGACCGCGGTGAGCGGTCAGTACGCCAGGAAAGTGGTTGGTCAGCCCGGACAGTCAGGCCGCTGACAGCGCCTCGACAGCGCATCACGCGTACCTGACAGCGGGATGTGCGGGATCTGCCAGTCGGGGGCGTGATTCTGCTCAGCGTTAAACGTTGAGAGGAGTCACGCGATGACCGACGCTATCCGGGCTGAGGGCCTGGTCAAGCGCTTCGGGGAGACCACGGCGTTGGCCGGGGTCAGCCTCGCTGCCGCACACGGCACCGTGCTGGGGGTGCTGGGCCCCAACGGTGCGGGTAAGACCACCGCCGTCCGGATCCTCGCCACCCTGCTGCGGCCGGATGCCGGGCACGCCACCATCTGCGGTGTCGATGTGGTGCGTGACCCCGCGCGGGTCCGCCGTCTGATCGGGCTGACCGGGCAGTACGCCTCGGTGGATGAGGACCTGACCGCTGTCGAGAACCTGGTGCTCATCGGTCAGTTGCTGAATCTGCGCCGGTCTGAGGCGCGGGCCCGGGCTAAGGAACTGCTCGAATGGTTCGGGCTGACCGAGGTCGCCGGACGTCCCATCCGGACCTACTCAGGGGGTATGCGACGCCGGCTCGACCTCGCCGCGAGCCTGGTCGGCCGGCCCGAGGTGGTCTATCTGGATGAGCCCACCACCGGACTGGACCCCGCCAAGCGGGAGGATCTGTGGGGCGTGGTACGCGCGTTGGTGGCCGAAGGCACCACGGTGCTGCTCACCACGCAGTACCTGGAGGAGGCCGACGCGCTGGCCGACGAGATTTCGATCATTAATCGTGGCCGCGTGATCGCGCACGGCACCCCCGCCGAGCTCAAGCGTGTGGTGGGCGGTCAGACCATCGTGGTCCGCCCGACCGATCCGGACCGCATCGCCGACACTGCCGCGATTCTGCGCGCGGTGACCGGCTTCGAGCCGGAGTCATCGCGGCGTGGCGTGCTGACCGTACCAGCCGACTCTGACCGGGTGTTCACCACTGTGGTGCGGCGCTTGGACGAGGCCGGAATCAGCGTCATCGAACTGTCCCTGCGGCTGCCGAGCCTTGATGAGGTCTTCTTCGCCCTCACCGGCCACGGCGCCACCAACCCCGACGATCAGGAGCGTGCAGCATGACCGCGGTACTTGACGCCCCGCGTACGACTATCCCCCCGACAACGGGGATCCGGAGTAGACCTTTCGGCCTGGTGCGGCACAGCCTCGCGTTGGCCCGCCGCAGCCTCATCAAGACGCTGCGTACTCCCGAGCAGTTGATCGATGTCACGCTGCAGCCGATCATTTTTACGGCGCTGTTCCTGTACCTGCTGGGTGGCGCGGTGGCCGGGGACCGGCAAGAGTATCTGCGGTTCCTCCTGCCGGCGCTCATGGTGCAGACGGTGCTGCTCGCCGCGACCACGACCGGAGTCACTCTTAACGCCGACATCTCAAAAGGCATCTTCGACCGGTTCCGCAGCCTGCCGATCGGGCGTTCGGCACCGCTGATCGGCCTGCTCCTGGGGGACATGATCCGGTCCGTGATAGCCATCGTGGTGCTGTTGGGATTCGGGCACGTGCTCGGGTTCCGGATCGGTACCGACCTGCTGTCGACTCTGGCCGCCTGCCTGCTGGTGATGGGCTTCTCCGTGGCCATGGGGTGGGTCTTCGTGGTGCTCGGATTGCTGATGCGTGAGCCCAGTGCGGTGCAAGGCGTCGGGTTCCTGCTCAGCTTCCCCCTGACGTTCGGGACCAATATGATCACGCCGACGGAGACCATGCCAGGCTGGTTGCAGGCGTGGGTGGAGGTCAACCCGGTCACCTCCCTGATGGAGGCGTCGCGTGGGTTGATAAATGGCGGTCCGGTGGCGGATCCGGTCATCGAGAGCCTGCTGTGGGGTGTTGGGATCCTCGTGGTGTTCGCGCCACTGGCGGTGTGGATCTACCGGCGACGGACCTGAGCCACGGATCCTCACCCGAGAAGAACATTCTTGCCATATCGGCCGAGAATAGTGGAAGATATTGTCACCACCTGGGGAGGCGTCGATAGCCACGGGAAGAGTCGCAGGGTCGAAATCGGGGGACAATCGACCCGCTGAGGTGGCGGTTCGTGGCATCGGCATCGTCGCTGTGGAGGGCGCTGGTGGCAGGCGTGGGTGCCGCCAGCGCCCTCCACGTGTTGTTTCCATACCTGAGCGGCCGCCGACGTGGAGACGGCCGCTTTTCAACTATTTATCCGCGACGATCACTGCGGCGGGGAGCACGACGCCGGAACGACACGGCTACCGCGTCAGCGCCGGGGATTCCTGAACCGCTGGACCACCGGGCATCCGTCCACAGTGGTCACAAGCCTGAGGCGAGCCGTGGCTACGGGTCCAGCCCAGCCGGGCGGTCGCGGCGGGCGGGGCCCTGGCATGCTGACGGCGTGATTACCGATGCGCAGATAACGACGGCCCTCCAGGCCCTCGACCCCTCCGTCGATGAGACGGTGCCGTTCATCGGCGAGTGGCATAACGCCCCCTACCCTGAGCGGACAGTCGACGGCAGATCCCTGGTTGCCCTCGTCACGGACTCCGAAGGCCAGTTCCTGGGGTTGGACCGGAACACGGGCGAGGTCCTCATTGTCGCCGGTGGCGAGATTGAGCTGGTGAACCGGTCGCTGGACCAGTTCATCGCCGCAACGCGCGCCTACGACGCCGCGTTGGACGAAGCCAGCGAGATCGACGATGAGGAAGACGACGCCGCCTTCCACGCGCTCAGTGAACGCACACACGCGGCCCTGGAGGCCATCGACCCCGACGCGGTCCGCGACGAGAACCAGTTCTGGTCCATCGCGGCACGGGAACTCGGCTACGGCATGTGATCGCCGGCTGGGTGGGCCTCACGGGCGACGCGGGCCCACCCAGCCAGAAGGATCGCGGACAACCACCTAAGGCCGTTCCCAGGCTGTGGCCGTGGGCGCGGAGCAAATCATGGGTGAGGTCAATGAGTGTGGTGGGTGTCGAACGCGAGACATACGTGAGAGCCGGCGCCCGGCCCATATCGGCGGTGCCGCCGGAGATAACGATGGTTGTCACTATGCCCCTCTGACCTTCTCAGCTTGAGCGGTTCTGCCCCGCGGTCCGTCAGAAGCAGGGGGAACGCGCCCAGGCAGGCGGGTGGCGGCCACCAGGAGGAGCAGGAGTACGCCGACGGCGAACCAGGACACACCGTGCAGACCCGCCACCGGGTCGGCGCTGGTCTCCAGGATGAGCGCGACCACGGCGACGCCGACGGAACCGCCGAGTTGGTTGAGCATGTAGAGCACGGAACTGCCCTGGGGGGACCAGAGCGGCTGGCAGAGTCCGGTACAGCGCGCCCATCGCCGGTGGCCCCACGAAGCCCAACCCGACGCCGATCATGATCGCGATCAGCACTACCCATAGCTGGCTGGTCCCGGCGCCGACCAGGGTGAACGCGAACGCGCTGATCATGGCTCCGAGGCCGCCGGCCAGGACCAGGTTCCGGGAACCTGTCCGGTCACTGATCCGGCCCGCCAACGGCGCCGCAACGGCCGCCCCACCCCCAGCGGTGCGATGAGCAGTCCGGTGGTGAGCGGGCTGTGACTGTGCGTCTGCTGCAGGAACAGCGGCAGGACCAGCAGGCTGGAGTACATCGCGACCCCGGTGAGCGCCATGACCGTCACGCTCGCGGTGAAGCCGCCGCGCGTAAACAACCGTAGGTCGATTACGGGCGGGGTGGGGCGGGGCCGCGACGCATGCACCACATATCCCGCCAGGAGAACGACTCCGATCACTGAAGGCGTGACGATCGGCCAGGCCGTGACATCGGCCTGTTCAGCCGTCTGGGTCATGACCAGCAGCAGGCTCGCGCAGCCGGGGCCGATCAAGGCCAGCCCGATCACGTCGAGGCGGGTGTGCGGGCTCAGGGAGGTGGGAGGGTCGGGTGGCATCACCCGCAGTGACAGCAGCAGGACCACGGCCATCACCCCCATCACCCGGCCGGCGCGGTGAGGGCCGGCGGCGCGGGCCAACAGCGTGAGGACGAGGGGTCGAGGATTCCGGCGCTGATCCCTTGCAACACCCGTGAGGTGATCAGGCTCGCCACGCTCCAGGCCACCGCGGAACCCAGTGACCCGAGCAGGAACAGCGCTAGACCGGTCACCCACATCCGCCGACCGCCGAAGCGGTCGGCCGCCCACCCGGTGACCGGGATGGTGATGGTGACTGCGAGCAGAAAGCCGGTCGATATCCAGCCGATCGTGCTGAGGGAGGTGTGGAAATCCGCGGCCAAGGGATCGATCGCGACGGTGACCATCGTGCTGTTGAGGATGCCGAGCATGCCGCCGAGCAGGATCACGGTGATCAGGCGGCGGAGGGCCGGCCCGAACCGGTCGTCCGGTGACTGTTCCATTGCCTCTTCCAGGCTAGTGAGATCATTTATCTAGACTTACTGGTCTAGTTAGTTGGCCTGGAAAGAGTAAATCTGCTTCGAGAAGATGGCCAGACTGACTGGTCTGGTTGATTGGTCCAAGGGGTACGCTGTGGCGGTGAGTGACGCCCAGCCCGTCACCCGACGAACCGGCGGTGTCGCGCGCGGTCGCATCGACAAACGACAGAAGATCCTGGACGCCGCGTTCGCCGTCTTCGCCCGCGAGGGATACGCGCAGGCGGGGGTGGATGCGATCGCCGCGGAGGCGGGCGTGGCCAAGGCCACCGTGTACAACCACTTCCACGACAAAGAGACCCTGCTCCGGGCGGCGATCGCCGCCTCTGCCGATCAGGCACTGACCGAGAACCTGGCCGTGGTCGAGCAGCTCACCGAGCGGGGCGAGTCGCTGCGCGCGACTTTAGAGACTGTCGGTATCCGTCTGATCCAGTGCTACTGCCGGGAACAGTCATGGGCGCTGCGACGGCTCCTGGCGGCGGAGATCACCCAGTTCCCCGATCTGTTGGAGATCGTCCAGGGGCGCGCTACCGAGCGGATCACCGAGGCCCTCGCTGATCGCATGGCGCGCCTTATGATCGCTGGCCGGCTCCGCGCCGGGGATCCCCGCGTGGCCGCTGAACAGTTCCTCGCGCTGCTGACCGGGCCTGTGGAGATCCGGGCACGTCTGGGGACACGTCAGATTCCGGAGTCGGAGAGGCGCGACGTGGCCCGGGCGGCGGTGGACACCTTCCTCCAGGCGTACGCGGTGGAGCGTCCCGCTTCCGGGTAGCTGGCCTCGATGCGGGCACCCCCGTGTCGGCGCCGAAGCCGCCGATGTTGTCCTGTGCGGCGTCGGGTCCGGCGGGATCGACTTCGACGGGGTGTAGGAGATTCGCATCGCGTGTCGTGGTGGCGATGGAGTGGTCTCCGCCGTGATGCCACGGCTGGCGAAGTGACGAAGATCGAATCTTGGACGATTGCCAACCGCAATCATGGATATATAGGGTCCAGAATGTAGATGATTAATCGCTGGGGCATCCCCACGGCCTGAAGGAGGCGACCATGCCGCACACGCTCATCAATCCACCCGGCCTGCACGATCCGGTCGGGTTCGGCTACAGCCATGTCGCCCGGGTGTCGGGGGAGCTCGTCCTGATCGCGGGGCAGTACGCGTCCGACGACACCGGCCAGGTGACCTCGCCCGACTTCACCGCGCAGGTGCGTCGTTCGTTCCAGAATCTGCTCACCGCGCTGCGCGCGGCGGGCCTGGACCACACCCATGTGGTCCAACTGCGGACCTTCATCGTCGATCACGACGCCGACAAGCTCGCCGCTCTGCTGACGGTCATCCGCGAGGTCTGGGGCGACCGACCGCCGACCCAGACCCTGGTGGGGGTGGCCTCCTTGGCGTTTCCGGAGATGCTTTTCGAGGTCGACGCGCTCGCGGTCGTCCCCTGAGCGGCGCCTGACCCACCTGGGCGCGGTCTGCGAGGGCGGCGCAGAAGACGGTGTGGCCCGCGTACCTCTTATCTCTCTTATTGAGAAATAAGGAAGAGGTACGCGGGCCGCGAAGAGCGAACAACACCCGGCGCGTTACTGCGCGTGGAGCTCCAAGACCAGCGCCTGACCGGGGTAGTTGTACATGGGCGGCTCCAGGCCGTGCGCCGCCAGCGCGACGCCCGGCAGGGTGACCCCGGAGGTGAGCCAGCCCGGTGCGCGTTGGGTCGCGGCCGACGGCACCTCCAGGCCCTCAGCGGTGGTCACCCGGTACCGCAGCACCGGGTCCAGCCCGGGAAGCCGCAGCCGCGCTGGGGAGATCTCCGCTGACGTCGCCAACTGCGCGTACACGAAGACCGCGTCGCGTTTATCCGGTGACACCACGCCGTACAGCCACGCGGCTGGGTCTGGGTGGTCGGCCCGGACCACGGTGCCGGAGTGCAGCAGCGGACGCAGCCGTTTGTAGGCGCTGATCCAGTCGGCCAGCTGCGCCAACTCCTCAGGGGTGCAGCGGGTGATGTCCCATTCGATACCGGCGTGGCCGAGCAACGCGGTGGCGCACCGGAACCCCAGTTCGGTGGTGCGGCCGGTGGTGTGGGCGGTGGCGGGGCCGACATGGCTGCCGATGAGCTCCGGGGGCAGCAGCAGGCCGGTCCAGCGTTGAATGGCCTGCCGCTCTAGGGGGTCGTTGGTGTCCGATCCCCAGACTCGATCGGTGCGTTCCAGGATGCCCAGGTCGATGCGGGCGCCTCCGGAGGAGCAGGATTCGATCTCGAGCCGGGGGTGGCGGGAGCGCAACTCATCCAACAGCCGGTAGACGGCCAGGGTCTGCGCGTGGGTGCCGGCGGCTCCCTCATGGACGGCCTCGGTCAGATCCCGGTTGTGATCCCACTTGAGGTAGTCGATGTCGTACTCGCTCACTAGGGCGTCGAGGCGCTCCAGGATGTAGGCGTACGCCTCGGGGCGCGCCAGATTGAGGACCAGCTGGGAACGCCGCAACACAGGGGTGCGGTCCGGTGCGGCGAGGAACCAGTCGGGGTGGGCCCGTGCCAGCTCAGAGTTCGGGTTGATCATCTCGGGCTCTACCCAGAGGCCGAACTGCATTCCCAGGCCACGCACGTGGTCCACCAGCGGGCGGAGCCCCTCCGGCCACACCGCCGGATCGACGAACCAGTCTCCCAGGCCGGCGGTGTCATCACGGCGCCCCAGGAACCAGCCGTCGTCCAGAACGAAGCGTTCCACGCCGATGGCCGCGGCGCGGTCGGCCAGGGCGCGGAGCCGGTCGAGGTTGTGATCGAAGTACACCGCCTCCCAGGTGTTGAGAACCACAGGGCGCGGAGAGCGGGGGTGGTGTGGCCGGTCCCGCATCCAGCGGTGCAGCCGCGCAGACAGGCCGTCGAGGCCTTCGTCCGACCAGATGAAGAACGCCCATGGCGTGGTGTAGCTCTCCCCAGGGGCCAGGCGGACCTCACCCGAGGTGAGCAGCTCCCCACCGCCGATGCAGGCCGGACCCTCGACCTGCCGCTCGGCCAGGTGCAGGTGGTTGCCGCTCCACGCGATGTGCACCCCCCACACCTCACCGTGCCGGAAACCGAAGCCCGCGGTGCCGGCGATGAGCAGGCCGGTCGCGTCGTGGCCGGTGCGGCCTCGGCGGCTCTCTCGGATCCGGGAACCGTGGTGGAATGGGGACCGTTGCGGGGAGCGTTCCCGGATCCACCGGCCGGTGAAGTCCAGCAGCTCCGTGGCGTGGCCGGGTACCCGCATCAGGCACAGCAGCTCATCCAGGGTGTACTCGTCGGTGCCGGTGTTGGTGAGGGTGTGCCGGAGCCGGATCACGCCGTGCGGCTCCAGCCGCAGCTCGGTGCGGACCGCCAGGCCGGCCTCGGTGTCGGCCGACTCGGCCAGCAACGTGGTGTCGGTGACCGTCACCGGGGCGGTCAGGGTCAGTCGCGGATAGGCGAAGCGGCCGCCGGGCCGGTGGCCGGACAGGCCAGGACGTCCCGACCAGCCTTCGGCTTGGGAGGGCAGCAAGGTCACGGTCAGCGGTTCATCACCGTTCTCTCTGGGCACACCGGCGTTTCCCGCGCGGCACAGATCAGCGAGCTCGTCGGCGTTCAGCTGTCCCAGGTCGGCGCCCCAGTGCAGGATCCGCGGCAGTCGCGGCCCGGCGATGTCGACCACGATGCTGGTGCCCGCGTTGGAGAGCACCACCGGCTGCGGGTTGGCCACCATGTCCAAGTACGCCTGTCTGACCTCGACCATCGCGCCTCCTTGTCCTGGCTGACAGGTGTGAGCCATCTTCGGTGCCCGTCCATCCGGCGTTGACGGCGGTGTCGGTGGCGGACTCCGAACACTCTCGATGTTTAAATATGTTTGTTTTTCGAAGCTATGCGAGCGTTCATGTTCATCAATGTGCTCGCCTAGCGGACCTTACCCCGTCACGGGCGCGGGAGGGTCCCCCATCCGGCCGGCAACGCGCAAATGTCAACGCCTATCGACAGGACCACCCAAGGTGGCGGGGTCGCGGAGATCCCGACGCAGCGGGTGGTCCTCAGGGACCTGGACCAACACGATAGGGATCCCATCCGGATCCTCGATCCACATCTCGATCAGACCCCACGGCTCTTGCATCGGTGGTCGGATGATGGGCACCCCAGCAGAGCGCAACCGGGTGTGTTCGGCCTCTACATCGCGTACCTGGAGCCAAAGCCGCGTGACATCCCCGACCGCACCCTCCGAACGTCCGGATACCTCCAAAAACCCGGTGCCGAGGAAAAAGACCAGACCGGGCCGGTCGGCGTCTCCGAACTCCCGGAAGACCGCCAACCCGAGGATGTCTCGGTAGAACTGGTGGCTGCGGTGTACGTCAGAGGGGTGAATCAGGATACGACTGGCGAGAACCTCCATTCGGTCATCTTCTGCAGGGGCGGGCGGGCGCGTCATGGAACTGAATGAAATTCGTCGCGGGAGCCCGTCTCCGCCCCGCGAGGGCCCCGTCGAGGCCAGGGCGGCACTCACCGGTTGTGGCACTCACCGCGGGCTGACGGCGCCGGGGTGAGCCGAACCCGCCGCAGCAGCTGGGCGTTAAACGCCACGACGATCGTCGACGCCGACATCAGGACCGCCCCCACCGCCGGGCCCAAGGTGATTCCGGCCCAGGCCAGCACCCCCGCCGCCAGGGGAATCGCGGCCGCGTTGTACCCGGCGGCCCAGGCGAGGTTCTGCACCATCTTGCGGTACGAGGCCCGCGACAACCGGAGCACGGCGTCCACACCACGCGGATCAGAGGAGGCCAACACCACCCCGGCCGACTCGAGCGCCACATCGGTACCGGCCCCGATCGCGATCCCCACATCGGCCCGCGCCAGCGCCGGCGCGTCGTTGACCCCGTCCCCGACCATCGCCACCGTCAGGCCCCGTGCCTGCAGCGCAGCGACCGCGCGGTCCTTGTCGGCCGGCAGCACCTCCGCGTACACCTCGTCCACGCCTAGGTCGGCCGCGACCGCCTCGGCGACCGGCCAGGCGTCACCGGTGAGCATCGCGATCGTGCCGACGCCCTGCCGGCGCAGGGCAGTGATCGCCTCCCGGGCCTGCGGGCGGACCGTGTCCGCCAGGGCGAACGCGGCGAGGACCCGGGCTGAGGCGGGGCCAGGCGTCTCGGCTGGCGGGGCGTCGAACTCGATCAGGTACAGCACCGCCGCACCACGCTGGGACCATTGCGCGCGCTGGATGTCCAGCACCTCAGGAAGTGGTAGGTCAAGGTCCCGCAGCAGCCCAGGGCCGCCCACCGCGTACCGCCTGCCGTCGACCGTGGCCTGTACCCCGCGTCCGGGCACCACCTGGAAGTCGGTCGCCTGCGGCAGGCCAGTCGCTGTCACGGTGCCGGCGCGTCCCTCAGCGAGGCGGGTACGCGCGGCCGCGGTGACGAGCGCCCGCGCCAATGGGTGCTCACTGTCCGCCTCCACGGCGGCGGCTACCCGCAGCGCCAGCCGGTCCTTGATCAGGATGCCGGAGCGGGCCGCAAGCGCCGTGGACAGCGAGATCACCAGGGGGATCGCCAGGCCGAGCGCGTGGGGACAGGAGATCACCAGGACCGTGACGGTATGCGTCACCGCCTGACCGGCGTCCCCCAACAGCCACCAGATCAGGAAGGTCAGCACTCCGGTACCGGCCGCTGCGTAAAACAAAAGAGCTGCGAACCGGTCGGCGAGCACCTGGGCACGGCCTCGGGACTGCTGGGCCTGGGCCACCAAGCGTTGGATCCCGGCCAACGCGGTGTCGTCACCGACGGCGGTGACGCGGACCCGCAGCGCGGCGTCGATGGCCACGGTGCCGGCCACGACCCGGTCGCCCACGCCCCGGGGCACCGGTTGTGATTCACCGGTGATCATCGACTCGTCCAGGTCGGCGGCGCCTGTGACGACCTCACCGTCGGCCGGGACCCGGCTGCCTGGCCGTACCAGCACGATGTCGCCGGGGCGCAGCTGGGACAGCGCCACCCGCTGGATACCGCCGTCGGTGGTGACGCGTTCGGCCTCATCGGGTAGCAACGCCGCCAGGGCCGCCAGCGCGCCTTGGGCCTGCCCAATCGCCTTCATCTGTTGCCAGTGCCCCAGCAGCATGATGGTCACCAACGTCGCCAGTTCCCACCAGAACTCCAGGTCGAACCAGCCCAGACTGGTGGCGAGCGAGGCGAGGTAGGCCACCGTGATCGCCATCGAGATCAGCAGCATCATCCCGGGGGCGCGGTGGCGCAGCTCTGTGGCGGCCCCGGCGAGGAACGGCCAGCCGCCGTAGCAGAAGATGACCGATCCCAGGATCGGGCCGATCCAGTGACGGCCCGGAAAATCCAGGGAGTATCCGAACCAGTCCATCACCATCGGGCTGGTGAGCACCACCGGCACGCTCGAGATCAAGCTCAGCCAGAACGCGCGGCGGAACCCTCGGTGATCGTGTCCGGCGTGCTGGTGGGTGTCGGGTTCGTGCCGCGCGTGCGAGTTCACCAGTTCTCCCTCACTGCTCCCGTGCGGGAGCGACGTCCGGTTGTACCGGGGATACCGGCCCTGGTCGGTGGGGCGACGCGGTACAGGGGTGGTACGCGCGATGCCATGTACCCTACCCCCCTAGGGTAGATGCATGCGTGAGGTTGCTGGATAAGGAAATCAGCGGATAAGCGGATAAGGCGCCACGGCACCGATCGTTAGGCGCGGCGCATAAGGAACGGGCGGACCTCGATGTGTCCCGCCGCCGGACAACGCTTATATCCGCATATGCGGTTTCCTACAACATAGACATCCGCATCAGCGGTGTTTATGGTGAGCAACATGCCGCAGATACGGATCGCGGAAGCGGCCAGGCTGCTCGGGGTCAGCGACGACACCATCCGGCGCTGGGTGGAGGCGGGGCGACTGACCGCCGGCAAGGATGGGGCCGGTCGGCTGGTCATCGACGGCGCCGAGCTAGCACGGTTCGCGCAGCAGATCGCGGAGGCCCCGGACCTGGGATCACCGGTGGCGGAGTCGGCGCGCAACCGGTTCACCGGTCTGGTCACCCGGGTGATCAAGGACGGCGTGATGGCTCAGGTGGACATGCAGGCCGGCCCATTTCGCGTGGTCTCTCTGATGAGCCGAGAAGCCGCGGACGAGCTGGGGCTGGAGCCCGGCGTGGTGGCGGTGGCGTCGGTGAAATCCACACAGGTGGTGGTCGAGGTGGTGGATACCCGGTGAGACGGCCGTGGAGCGCGGCGTGGATCAGGGGCGCCGCGCTGGCGCTGGTGTTGGGTCTTGGGACCGGGTGCGGCTCGGATTCCGAGGCGGCCGGGACGGGTGGGACCGGGGCGCTGGATGGCGAAGTCGTGGTGTTCGCGGCCGCCTCCTTGACGGATGCCTTTCAGGAACTGGGGGAGCGCTTTGAGGCGGACCATCCCGGAACAACCGTGACCTTCAACTTCGCGGGCAGCGCCACGCTGGCGCAGCAGATTGTGGCGGGCGCGCCGGCCGACGTGTTCGCCGCCGCCAGCCCACAGGCCATGGCGATGGTGGAGGAGGCCGGGCTGGCCGAGCCGGAGCTGTTCGCGCGTAACCGGCTTCAGATCGCGGTCCCGTCCGGCAATCCGGCGGGAGTGACGGGCCTGGCGGACTTCGCGCGTGAGGAGCTGCGGATCGCGCTGTGCGCCGAACCGGCACCCTGCGGCGCGGCGGCGGTACGGGCGTTTGAGGCGGCGGGCATCACCCCGGCGCCGGACACCTACGAGCAGGACGTCCGCGCGGCGCTGTCCCTGGTCGCGCTCGGGGAGGTGGACGCGGCTTTGGTGTACCACACCGACGTAATCGCCGCCGGTGACGATGTGGAAGGCATTGATTTTCCGGAAGCGGCCGCCGCGGTCAATGACTACCCGATCAGCGTGCTGGAGGAGGCGCCCAACCCGGACGCCGCCTGGGCATTCGTCGATCTGGTGCTGTCCGACACCGGCCGGGCCGTCTTAGAAACCGCCGGATTCGATGTGGGCTGAGTCGGACGCACAGCGTCAGGCAGATACGTCGCCGGAGACAACGAGCATGTGGAGAGCGAATGCAGGGGGATGACAGCGCCGGCCAGGACCAGGGCCGGGGACGGCGACGACGCGGCGGGCGTGAAGGCGCGACCTTAGGCCGGCTCCCGATGCTCCTGGTGATCCCGGCCGGGCTTGCGCTGACCTACCTCGTCGCTCCCCTGATCGCTTTGCTGCTGCGGGCTCCGTGGCCTCGGCTACCGGAGCTGCTCACCGACCCTACCGCGCTGACCGCGCTGCGGCTGTCCCTGGTCACCGCGACCGCCGCGACGGGCTTGTGCCTTCTGCTGGGCGTACCCCTGGCCTGGTTGCTGACGCAGCCTCGGCTGCCAGGGCGGAGCGTGGTACGCGCGTTGGTGACGGTGCCGTTGGTGCTACCCCCAGTGGTAGGGGGTGTGGCGCTGCTGCTGTTGCTGGGGCGCCGGGGAGTCCTGGGCGGCCCGCTGTACGAGGCGACCGGGATCACGCTGCCGTTCTCCACCACCGCGGTGGTGCTGGCGGAGGCGTTCGTTGCTCTGCCGTTTTTAGTGCTGTCGGTGGAAGGGGCGTTGCGCGCCGCTGACCGCCGGTACGAGGAGGCCGCCGCGACCCTCGGCGCTGATCGGTGGACCACGTTCTGGCGGGTCACCATGCCCCTGGTGGCGCCGGGGATCGCGGCCGGCGCGGTGCTGTCCTGGGCACGGGCGTTGGGGGAGTTCGGCGCGACGATCACGTTCGCCGGCAGCTTTCCAGGGCGTACCCAGACCATGCCGCTGGCGGTCTACCTGGCCTTGGAGACCGATCCGGACGCGGCGATCGCGCTGAGCCTGGTGCTGTTGACGGTGTCGGTGGCCACCCTGGCCTTGCTGCGAGATCGGTGGGTGAGCCGGCTGTGACGCCATCGAGGTCCACAGGGGAATTAGCGGCGCGGCTCGTGGTGCGACGGCCCGGGTTCGCGCTGGAGGTGGAGCTGGAGGTCGCATCGGGCGAGGTGGTCGCCCTGCTGGGACCCAACGGCGCCGGCAAGACCACAGCGTTGCGGGCGTTGGCCGGTCTGCAAGCGCTCGACGCGGGCTGGGTGCGGCTGAACGGGGCGGCGCTGGACGACCCGGCGGCTGAGGTCTTCATCCCCGCACATCAGCGCCCAATCGGCGTGGTCTTCCAGGACTACCTGTTGTTTCCGCATCTGTCGGCCCTCGACAACGTCGCTTTTGGACTCAGGTGTCGAGGGACGCCCCGGGCCCAGGCACGGACGGTCGCGTTGTCGTGGCTGCGTCGGATGGGGTTGAGCGAGTACGCGCACGCGCGTCCCCGCGCGCTGTCGGGGGGACAGGCGCAGCGGGTGGCGCTGGCGCGGGCACTGGCCACCGACCCGGCGTTGTTGTTGCTGGATGAGCCGTTGGCGGCGCTGGACGCGGCCACCCGGGTGGCGGTCCGCGCTGAACTGCGCCATCACCTGGCCGATTTTGCCGGGTGCGCGATCGTGGTGACTCACGATCCGCTGGACGCGATGGTGCTCGCTGACCGGCTGGTGGTGATCGAGCACGGGCGGGTGGTGCAGCGGGGGACACCGGCTCAGGTGGCCAGCCGGCCGTTGACTCCGTATGTGGCGCGTCTGGTCGGGCTCAACCTGCTGCGGGGATGGGCTGAAGGGGACCAGGTACGGCTTCCCGGTGGGGCGACGTTGACATTCGTCCCGCCAGAGTCCGACACGACGCGCAAGACAGAGCAGGAGAGCGGCGGCGTACCACAAGTGGAGGCCGACGCTGGCGCACCTGAGGGAGGGCGTCAGGTATTGGTGGCATTCCGGCCCGCCGCGGTGGCGGTGTATTTAGAGCCGCCGGGGGGAAGCCCACGCAACGTGTGGCCCGGGACGATCACCGGAATCGATCCCCATCACGGCATGGTGCGGCTGACCGTGACCGGGCCGGTGCCGCTGGTGGCTGAGGTGAGCACCGCCGCGATGGCGGACTTGAAGCTGACGATCGGCGCCCGGGTGTATGTCGCGGTTAAAGCGACGGAGGTCGACGTCTATCCCGCCTGAACCGCCGCCTCTGTACGGCGCGTGATCCTGATCTGAGTTTGGTCAGCGCCGGAGCGTATCTGTCGGTATTGGGGAGTGGGGTTTCACGGCAAACGACGGCGAGGTGACTGAACCGCATCAGTCACCCGTGACCGGGGCATTGGAATGCTATAGAGGTAAGTTAACTTAACCGGTTTGCATGACGCACGCCACACGCTTAGACTGTGGGCGCACCTCATGGAGCCGGGGTGGATGTTGTCGGGCCTTCACTGTCAGTTCCAGTAGCCTCTGTGTCATGCGTACGCATGAACACATGACTCCATTCGAGGTACGTCATGAAAAAGCGTCTGGCCATCGCGGCGGTGTCCTTATTGACGCTGCTCGCGTCGTTCTTCGTCGCGATGCAACCCGCTCAGGCCGCCGTCGGTATTCGGGTCAGTAACGGGCGGATCGTCGAAGCGAACGGCAACGACTTCATCATGCGGGGCGTCAGCCACCCGCACGCGTGGTACACCAACGAGACCGAGTCGTTTGCCGAGATCAAGCAGTTGGGAGCCAACACTGTCCGGGTAGTGCTCTCGGCGAGCCGGTGGGGCACCACCAGCGCCAGTGAGCTGTCCACCATCATCACCCTGTGTCGGCAGAACCGGTTGATCTGCGTGCTGGAGGTGCACGACACCACCGGATACCAGGAGGACAGCGCGGCTATTTCCCTGGACGCTGCGGTCAATTACTGGATTAGTGTCCGAAGCGCTCTGCAGGGACAGGAAAACTACGTCATCATCAACATCGGAAACGAGCCCTGGGGAAACAACAGTTACAGCGGCTGGACCAACGCCACCATCAACGCCATCCAGCGGATGCGCGACGCTGGTTTTGATCACGCTTTGATGGTCGACGCTCCCAACTGGGGCCAGGACTGGGCGGGGGTCATGCGTGACAACGCCCAGACGGTATTCAACAGCGATCCCGACCGGAACACGATCTTCTCGATTCACATGTACGGGGTCTACGACACCGCCGCCGAGATCACCTCGTACATCGATTCCTTCGTCAGCCGACGGCTGCCGCTGGTTATCGGCGAATTCGGGCACAACCACAGCGACGGTGATCCCGACGAGGACACCATCATGGCGACCGCGCAGGCCCAGGGCATCGGCTATATCGGCTGGTCCTACAGCGGCAACAGCGGCGGGGTCGAGTACCTGGACATGGTGTACAACTTCAACCCCGCCAACCTCACCCCGTGGGGGCAGCGGATCTTCAACGGCCCCAACGGCATCCGGGAGACCGCCCGCGAGGCCACCATCTACAGCGGACAGACCGGAGGCCCGACCTCCAGCTCGCCGAGCAGCCCGTCGGTCTCCCCCTCCAGCCCGTCAGTCTCGCCGTCTACCCCCGGCGGACAGGGCTGCACCGCCAGCTACCGCATCGTCGGCCAGTGGCCGGGCGGCTTCCAGGGGGAGGTGTCGGTGACCTCCACCGGCGGCACCCTGCGCGGTTGGACCGTTACCTGGACCTACACCGACGGCCAGACCATCACCTCCTCCTGGGGTGCCCAGATCACCACGAACGGCGCCTCCGTCACTGCGACAAACCTCAGCTACAACCCCAGCGGCGGTACCTTTGGGTTCCTCGGGACCTGGAACGGTACTAACAGCGTGCCGACTTTGACCTGCACCGCCCGCTGACCTGATCTGTGTTTCCTCCTCTCCTCGAGTGGCCGGGCACCATAGGGTGCCCGGCCACTGTGGTGATGACGGTGACGACGCCACGGCGGCCCGACACAGCGGGCGCGGCCGATACGGGACCGCACACCGGATCTACAGACACCGGCGATTGAGGTTGATGTCGGCGCGCGGGCCGAAAGACAGGAGCCGTTCCCACTCGCTCAGTGGGGGATCAGCTAACGGAGGCCGTTCAGGGGTCAACAGCGCGACCGTCGTCGTCACAGGGTGCAGGAGGGAGAGCATGGGGCGGGAGAGCGTCATCACGTCGGTCAGCGCCCTCATGATCATTTGGCGGTGTCTGGCGACGGTGAACAGGCGATCGAGGTACCGCCGCAACAGGCGTGTCGCAAGCGACGGGGGCTCACCGACCACATCGGGGTAGCGGATGTCCTGACCGGTTGCCATGATCCAGGCCGGCTTCACCGCTCGGGCGATGGCCCGCTGAGCGCGTCGCGCTACATCGGGACGACGAAGGCCGTAGCGCCGCAGGATATCGCGTAACGCCACGGCGCTGCGGGCGGCGACGGACATGCCGTGCCCATAGGCTGGGTTGTAGGTGGCGACGGCGTCACCGAGCACCACGAAGCCTTGGGGCCAGCGGGGAAGGCGTTCGAAGTACCAGCGCCGGTTGCCCGGGCTGGACGAACTGTAGACCGGGCCCACCGGTTCCAGGGTGGCGATGAGGTCGCCGATGAGGGGGTGGCGGACCCGACGGGCGAACTCCACGAACCCCACCGCGTCGTCGGGGGGATGGCCACCTCGGGTACCGGACAGCGTCACTATCCACTGGTGATTTTCGATAGGCAGCAGGATCGCGGTCTGACCAGGTCGAGGCTGCCGGGGGTCGGCGTACACATTCAGCGCCGGGAAGTCCACGCCCAGCAGCGGAGGCGCTTTGAAGACCCGCGTGGCGTACGCCAGGCCGGGGTCGACGGTACGCCGCAGTACCGGGCCAAGGCCAAGGTCAGCCAGCCAACGATGGGCACGGGAGCCATGCCCTGTCGCGTCCACGATGAGATCGGCTGGTAGCTCCCACAAGGTACGCCCGTCGGGGTCCCGAAGGCGCACCCCGGTCACCCGCACCTGGTCTCCGATCAGGCCTACCGCTTCGGCTCGGTGAAGGCTGACCCGCTCGTCGGCCAGGACCTGCTCCCGCACCACCCAGTCCAACAGATCCCGACCGCAGGTGATGAGGAATTGGGTGCCGGCAAAACGGGGCATCCAGCCCTGCGGGGTCATCATGACCACCTCATCGGGCAGGCCGATGCGCCGAGCTCCGGCGGCGAGCCAGCGGGGGATCGTCCCCGGCAGGAGCGCCTCGATGGCCCAGGCACCACCGGACCACAGCAGGTGAGCATGGCGCGCCTGCGGTACGCCTTGGCGCGGTGCCGGTCCCAAGGGAATCCGATCCCGCTCGACGAGGGTGACGTGATCGACATGATCGACTAAGGCCGCCGCCGCTAAGGTGCCGGCCAGGCTCGCCCCCAGTACCACCGCGTGTGTGCCTCCCACGGTCGCCATGCCTCCCGCTTCTGCTGTGTTGCTCGTGTCGTGCCGTCGGCGCCCTTGCCGCCCGCGTCTGGGGTTATGACCAGCTATGACAGTGAACAGGTTGCTTATGACGTTGATGAGAGTCATATCTACAATTATCCGGCTTTGGCATGAGAATGAATCGGAGTCGCGTCGTTGCGGCGGGGTGAGCGGGGGAGAGGCTGGGAATATCACTCAGGGTGAAAGTTGCGATCATGAAATCTGTCAGAGTGAGATATCGTGACGGCCGTGGCGGACGGGCGACCGAGCCCATCCGACGCCCCTGATTTGGAGCGGTGCCAGAATTTGAGGACAGGCCGAAAAGGCGATGACGAGGCGATAGGGCAGGTGCATCGCGGAATTGGTCACGCCCGAAACCGGGTCGATGTATCCGATCGCCTCGGACCAGGCGGAGGAAAAAGCGGGTGCGGTCGGAAACTAAAGGACGCGGCTGATCCATCGCACTGGGTGACGTGACGCTCCGAGCAGACCGGAGAGTGTGTACCACAGAGTGTCCCAGCTCACTGTCGCGTACCTCTCACAAGACGGTACCGGCGCCCCCAGGGGGACGCAGCGAAGACACCCGCGACGGCGTACAGTTTCACGCCTTCGAGCACGGCGTACCCCGATAATTCTTATCGGAAATGTGTGGAGCGGGAAAGCTTCCTTAATGAGATCGTTAACCGATGGTAGGCTATGGTGGTGAAGGCGGCGACGCCTTGGGGAAACGCCGGGATCCAGCGGTTGACCTTACTCGGTAGTAAGAATTAAAAGAATTCCGATCCGTACTCGGGCACGGCTGAACAATGGCGGTGAGATCCCCGGTACGCGCCCTGCTCTAGGAAGTCCAGGATGAAGAATGGAGAGGGGAGAACCGAGAACGCGGACTGGCGGGGCGTCCCCGCGCCTAACAGCCGACGGGAGCGGGGCAGCCACACCTCGGTGACGGAGCCGGGAGCGGAGCGGACGAGAGGGGGAACCGGTTGGTGCATCGTTTCCCCAGGTACCGGCGGGGTCTCCGCTCCGTGAGAAGCGGAGCAGAGAGGCGCGGACGGAGCGGGGCAGGTGCTGCGGCGTAGCGCCTCAAAGCCCGGAGACTCACCGCTCCTGTAGTGCGCTGTTCACCAGGCGTGATGGTGGTCGCTCTCACTCCCGGCGCCGCGTGTTACCGGTGGCCGCTATTCGTTAATAGTGTTCGCCGCGTCACCATCCAGTAAATGACGGTCATCCAGCGCTCCTGGATTTCTTATCCAGCGCGATGACCTGCTCGATCATCTCATTAGCTACCCGCAGACCTTCCGGGGAGAGATCCAATGCTCGAACCGCCAACCGACGGACCCCGAGATTACAGGCCACCCTCGCTAAATCGATCTCAGCATCGGTTTGTGCAGTGGTCACATCGTCAAGGAAGTAGGAACCTGGTACCCCGAAGAAACGGGCCAGTGCCGTCAGGAGATCCGTTGATGGATTCCGCTTGGTCCCTCGGCGGAGCGCGGACAGGTAGGCACCACTGCACCGAAGCCCAGGATTTGCTCTCTTGATCGCTTCAGCGACCTCGGCGTTGGTGTATTTCCGCCCGTTGGGCCCATCCGGGCGAATGTCTTCGAAGAGCCTGTCCAGTTTGCCGGCCAGTGTCGATCGAGCCGCGGCACCAGGCACCGCTCACACCTCCACCGCGTACATGGGAACAACCGTTGTTACCGCCTTCGCAGATTGTGTGCAAACGCACTCATCTACTTTTTGGTTGGCGGTTGACAGTATCGGCTGGCGTGAGCCTAGACTCACGTACCGTTAGACCTCAACTATCAGTTGAATCGCATAAAGACAAGGTCAACTGATAGTTGGCTGCGGTGGGAGCTAAGCAAACGCCACACAACGGCCGCCTCCCTCGTCAGCTCATCCGGGGTGGCCTGTGTGGTTCCTCGCGAACGTCGAAGTTCCCCGGAGGGGGTCGATAATGGTCACTCGACCTATCTGTGAGGAGCAGCCCGAGCTCCTACCGACCGCGTCTGCTGTGGACAGTACGCAGGTCGCGTACTGCCAGTCGTGCGGCAGGCCGTTGACCGATGAATTAACCGAGGTCCTGGACCGATCCGGCTGGAACCGTGCCGCCGCACACGCATTCGCGCGTGCCCGTCAGGAAGGGAATCGGGTCGCCCTGATCATCCTCGACCTGGACCGATTCAAACAGGTCAATGACGCCTATGGACATCCAGCCGGGGACGCTGTGCTGCGGGCCGTGGCGGCGGTGCTGCGTGGCGCGGTCGGTGAGATTGGCCTGGTGGGCCGCTACGGCGGTTACGCCGGGGACGAGTTTCTCGCGTTGCTGCCCGGAGTCAGCAGGGACGACGCGGTGCGGATCGCGCAACGCATCCGTGCAGAGGTCAGAGCTTTAGCCATCCCCGCCCGGGTCAGTCGCACGCGAACCGTGACGATCACCGGGCGTACCGTATCGATCGGAGTGGCGGCCTATACACCCGCCGAGGTGGCGATTTTGGATCTGGCCACGTTGGTCCTCGACGCCGATGTGGCGCTACGCGACGCCAAACGCCACGGCCGGGACTGTATCCGCGTCGCCCACTCCTGAGACGACTGAGACGACGTACGCGTCGTCTTCCCGCCCCTGGTATTCGTCCTGGTGTTCGACGCCCAGCCGCATCCCCTGGACCTTGGTCGCCAGCAGTGTGGCAGCGGTGAGCACACCGGCGCCATCACCGCGGCATCGAAGCCGCGGTATTTCGCTGACCGCGTACCCCTGTGATCGTTCGCCGCTGACAAGCGCGGATCTCACCGTACGGTGACCATGACAGGAACAGGACGACGCACCGGGGGTGCAGGTGACGAGTGGACACCAGCCGGTCAGCCATCCGATGTTCGCCCGGCTGTACGCGTGGCTCAGTCCAAAGATGGAACAGGCAGGCGTGGCGCAGCTACGGCAGCGCCTGCTGGCGGGATTGACCGGTCGGGTAGTCGAGGTCGGCGCCGGGAACGGTCTTAACTTCAGGCACTACCCGCCGGAGGTCACCGGTGTGGTGGCGGTGGAACCAGAACCCCGGCTGCGGGCCATAGCGCACCAGGCCGCTCAACAGGCGACGGTCCCGGTGCAGGTGGTGGACGGCCTGGCCCAGGCCTTGCCGCTGCCGGACGCGAGCGTCGACGCGGCGGTGGTGTCGCTCGTGTTGTGCTCCGTGCCCAGCCAGGCCGACGCCCTCGCTGAGCTGTGTCGGGTGCTCCGTCCGGGCGGGCAGGTGCGTTTCCTGGAGCACGTCGCAGCCGAACCGGGCAGCTCGATGCGCCGGGCGCAGCAAGTCGTCGACCGGTTCCTCTGGCCCCGTCTGTTCGGAGGCTGTCGGACCGGTCGCGACACGGTCGCGGCCATGGAGCAGGCCGGCTTCCGTATCGAGGAGCTGAGCCGGTTCCGGTTTCCACCCCGGTCTGTGTTCCCCTCCGCGCCGCACGTTCTGGGGCGGGCGGTCCGTACCGACGCCGAACCCTGACGGGCAGGGGAAGTGGTACGCGGGTGCGGCCAGCCGAACCACGCCCAGCAGCACGCCTCACACGCATGACAGCGGTGACGCGGCCGCGATGACGGCGACGACGGCTTCCTCG
The DNA here is from genome assembly GCA_002919305.1 of Actinomycetales bacterium. Classification (GTDB taxonomy): domain Bacteria; phylum Actinomycetota; class Actinomycetes; order Mycobacteriales; family Micromonosporaceae; genus RSA1. Next base: position 45,820 of record PKFB01000066.1, on the reverse strand, counting down.
GCGGGGTGGGAGCCCATGGATAAAAGCCCACCAGATGGACATTGGTCTGGGATTCCATGAGCTTATTGGCTCATCCAAACAGATCAATCTGGCCTAGGGTCGTGTGCAGACGTCGCGGGGCAGCATGCGACGCGGTGACCTGACAGATTTCCCGACATATAACGCGATGAGGAGTTTTCGTCGTGAAGACCGTGGAACTGGGTCGGACCGGTGAGCAGGTCAGCCAGCTCTCCCTGGGCTGCATGTTGATGGGCAGCACCACCGACGAGGAGACGTCGATGCGGATCCTGGACCGCTACGTCGACGCCGGTGGCAACTTTCTCGACACGGCTGACTGCTACCAGTGGTGGGCGGAGCGCGGCACCGAAGGCGGGCACAGCGAGTCGCTCCTGGGGCGGTGGTTCGCGCGTACCAAGCGTCGTGACCAGGTGTTCCTAGCGACCAAGGGCAGCGCCCGGATCCACAACCCGGGTGAGGCGTGGACGAACGGCGAGCCGGACTGGACGATCGCCCGCCAGCGCTTCGTCGGCGCCGGCGCCGAAACACTCCGGCAGTCGATCGACGCCAGCCTACGCCGGCTACAGACCGACTACGTCGATCTGTACTACGTGCACGTCGACGACCGCTCCACCCCCCTGGAGGAGACCCTGGAGGCCCTCGCGGAGATTGTCCGGGCCGGTAAGGCGCGGTACATCGGGTGGTCCAATGTCCGCACCTGGCGCCTGGAGCGGATCCGCCAGCTGTGTGAGCGTAACGGCTGGCCCGCCCCAGTCGCGCTGCAGCAGCAGCACTCGTACCTGCGGCGCCGGGCCGGTCTGTCGAACGTCTCGATCGTCGACGACGAGCAGTGGGACTACCTGACCGAGCACCCCGACCTGACCCTGGTGGCGTACTCACCGATCCTGAAGGGGATCTACGACTCGGCCGAGAAGCGCAAGGGGCACTGGATCATGGAGTCGTACGAGGGCCCCGACGCTGAGGCGCGGATCGCGGTGCTGACCGAGATGGCGGCCGAGCTCAACGTGACCCCCAACCAGCTGGTCCTGGCGTGGTTGCTGCACCAGGAGTCGCCGACGGTGATCCCGCTGATCGGGCCGCGCACCCTGGAGCAGTACGAGGCGGCGCTGCCGGCGCTGGACATCAAGCTGACCCCGGAGCAGTTGGAGCGGCTGAATTCAGCCGGCGCCTAAGTCCGTTACTTAGCATCATCCACCCAACCCACCCCCGTTGATCATCGGAAGCCTCGGTGATCAACGGGGGTTTTCAGTGGGGTGGGCCGGTGGCCGGGCCGACACGGTCGGCCGCCACATCGTGGTCACCCATGTCGAGGCGGAACGGTGGGTACGGTGTGGTCAGGAAAGCGGCGTACGCCCCGGCCCGGATCGCCCACCGGTGAAAGCCCACCAGCAGGTCGTAAAGCCCGTGTGGCCGGCGCCCGGTGACCAGCAACATCAGCGCCACGATGAGCACGAGCGTGGAGGCCAGGCTGAGTCCGGGCCGGACGTCTCCTCCACCGTCGCGGTTCCAGTCGCCCCAGAAGCCGGTGAAGAAGGCATTGACGATCACCAGGTGCGGGATCGCCAGCAGCCAGCTGAGCAGCGCCCGCCACCGCGGCAGCCGCTCAGGATGCGCGATATGCAGGCCGGCGGGGTAGGTGGGGACCTCCTTCAGGGTGAACGGCGGGTAACGGTCGGTGCCGAGCACCCCGTAGCCGTAGTAGGAGACCCGCCAACTCCACCGCATCACCCCGACGTTGAACCGATGAATCCCGGCGGGGTAACGCCGTGTGAACAGCACGACGACGGCGGCGATGAGGGTGAGCACCCAGAAGGCGAACCACAAAAACACCAGAACGATGTAGTGGGGGATCAGAAGCAGCCATTTGACCAGCCACAACCAGCGACTGAGAGCGTCGTCCCGTCTGGCCCAGACCACTACGGGTTGATCGATATTCATGGTCCCTCCCCGCTGACGGTCGTCACTGGTGGCGATGGGACGCACCGCCTTTGGCAGATTCCCATGTCAAACGGGTGAATGAGGGTGAGGTGGAGAATTTGGGTGGAGAGGTCAAACGTGGCGGTGTGCGGGCGGGGCCCGGGCGCGTGCCCGGGATGACATACCTGGGATGCCGTATTCGGGATCAGACGTCGCCTCATGCCGCGTCGCCGGACCCTGGCCGAAGACGCGTCCCGGGGGCGAAATATCGTGAGGTAGGACGCCTCAGTTTGGCGATGCGGTAGGACTCCGGGCACGATTGAGCGGCCATGACGCTCAATGACGTGATCCCGGATCCCGCAGACGCCGATCCCGATACGCTGTATGCCACCTTTGTGGAGTGGGTGGAGAAACAGGGGATCACGCTCTACCCCCACCAGGAAGAGGCGCTGATCGAGATCGTCTCCGGCGCCAACGTGATCCTGGCCACCCCCACCGGTTCAGGAAAGAGCCTGGTGGCGACCGGGGCGCACTTCGCGGCCCTGGCCACCGACCGCACCACGTTCTACACCGCCCCCATCAAGGCGCTGGTGTCGGAGAAGTTCTTCGCGTTGTGCGAAATCTTCGGTCCGGCCAACGTCGGGATGATGACCGGCGACGCCAGCGTCAACGATGACGCGCCGCTCATCTGCTGCACGGCGGAGATCCTGGCAAACATCGCGCTCCGGGAGGGAGCGGATGCCGATGTCGGCCAGGTGGTGATGGACGAGTTTCACTTCTACGCCGAACCGGACCGGGGGTGGGCCTGGCAGGTGCCGTTGATCGAGCTGCCGCAGGCCCAGTTCCTCCTGATGTCGGCGACGTTAGGTGACGTTACGCGCTTTGAGAAGGATTTAACGCGCCGCACCGGGCGCCCCACCGCGGTGGTGCGGTCAGCGGAGCGGCCGGTGCCGCTGCACTACTCGTATGTCACCACTCCCCTGCACGAGACCATCGAGGAGCTGCTGGAGGCCGACCAGGCGCCGATCTACGTCGTCCACTTCACCCAGGCAGCCGCCTTGGAACGCGCCCAGGCGTTGATGAGCATCAACGTCTGTACGCGCGCGGAGAAGGAGGCCATCGCCAAGGCGATCGGCAACTTCCGGTTCACCGCCGGATTCGGTCGGACGCTGTCCCGACTGGTCAGGCATGGGATCGGAGTGCACCACGCCGGCATGCTGCCTAAATACCGACGTCTGGTGGAGACCCTGGCGCAGGCCGGGTTGCTGAAGGTGATTTGCGGTACCGACACACTCGGGGTCGGTGTCAACATCCCCATCCGGACCGTGCTGTTCACCGCGCTGAGCAAGTTCGACGGTCAGCGTGTCCGGCATCTGCAGGCGCGGGAGTTCCATCAGATCGCCGGCCGGGCCGGCCGGGCCGGTTTCGACGTCGTCGGCAATGTGGTGGTGCAGGCTCCCGAACACGTCATTGAGAACGAGCGTGCCCTGGCCAAGGCCGGTAACGACCCGAAGAAGCGCCGCAAGGTGGTGAAGAAGAAGCCACCCGAGGGTTTTGTGTCCTGGAGCAAGGCGACCTTCGAACGACTGGTGTCGGCCGAGCCGGAGCCGTTGAAGTCCAGTTTCCAGGTCAGCCACTCGATGCTGCTCAACGTGATCGCCCGGCCCGGGGACGCGTTCGCCGCGATGCGGCACCTGTTGACCGACAACCATGAGGACCGCGCCGCTCAGCGACGCCACATCCGGCGTGCCATCGCCATCTACCGTGCCCTGCTCGCCGGCGGCGTGATCGAGCGGCTACCTGAGCCTGACGAGCAGGGGCGTACGGTCCGGCTGACCGTGGACCTCCAGTTCGACTTCGCGCTCAATCAGCCGTTGTCGCCGTTCGCGCTGGCCGCTATCGAACTGCTCGATCCGGACTCACCCACCTACGCCCTGGACGTACTGTCGGTGATTGAGTCCACATTGGAGGATCCACGCCCGGTGCTGGCCGCGCAGCGGTTCAAGGCGCGCGGCGAGGCGGTGGCGCGGATGAAGGCCGAGGGGATGGACTATGACGAGCGGATGGAGCAGCTGGAGGAGGTGACCCACCCCAGGCCACTGGCGGAGCTGCTGGAGTCCGCGTATGAGATGTACCGGCGGGGCCATCCCTGGGTCTCCGACTATGAGCTGTCGCCCAAGTCCGTGGCTCGAGACATGTACGAGCGGGCGATGACCTTCGTGGAGTACGTCAACTTCTACGGGCTGGCGCGGTCGGAGGGGCTGGTGCTGCGGTACCTGGCCGACGCGTACAAAGCGTTGCGTCAGACGGTGCCCGAGGACGCCCGGACCGAGGAGCTGACGGACCTCATCGAGTGGTTAGGGGAGCTGGTCCGGCAGGTGGACTCCAGCCTGATCGATGAGTGGGAGCGTCTGCGTGACCCCCGGCCAGAGACGGCGGGCAGGGTGGTCGAGGAACGCCCACCCGCGGTCACCGCCAACCCTCGGGCGTTCCGGGTCCTGATCCGCAATGCGTTGTTCCGGCGGGTCGAGTTGGCGGCGTTGCGGCGGTGGGACGAGCTGGGCGAGCTCGATGGCGAGTACGGCTGGGATGCCGAGGCATGGGAGGCCGCGCTGGAGCCTTATTTCGCCGAGTACGACGAGATTCAGACCGGCCCCGACGCACGCGGACCGGCGTTGCTGATGATCGACCAGCAGCCCGACCGGTGGGTGGTGCGGCAGATCCTGGATGACCCCGAGGGGCACCACGACTGGGGAATCAGCGCCGAAGTGGACCTGGCAGCCTCCGACGAGGCGGGAACGGCGGTGCTGCGCGTCACCGACGTTGGCCAGCTGACGGGATATTGACCGCCGATGATGGATGAACGGTGAATGACAGGCCGTTCGTAGCATCTGACGGCGCGCTCGGCGCAATCACCGAATGACCGCCTTGTCATGCTGAAGCGGTTTACTTAACGATCGTGCCGTCCCCGGCGCGGGCGGTGCCTGCCTGACAGGCCCGTCCGCGTGTCTGTCCCCGAGAGGAGATGGCATGGCGCGTCTGTCACGACGGCGTGGGTTGACGCTCGCGTCGTTGCTCGCCCTCGCCTTGGCGGTACCGGCGGCGTCCGCACACAGCGCGCCGTCAGAGAGCCAGACCACCCATCATCCCCCGGCGGCATCGACGTCCTGGGTAGGCTCGTGGGCCGCCGCGCCCAGTCACGGAGAGGGCGGCCAGACCGGCTATCCCGGACGTACCTTCCGCAACGTGGTGCACTTGAGCATCGGTGGCTCCGCGATCCGGGTGAAGTTCTCCAACGCCTTCGGCACCACCCCGCTACCGCTGGCCAGCGCGACGGTGGCGCTCGCAGCCGATCCCGGCGCCCCGACGGCGGTACGCGGCACGATGCGTCAGTTGACCTTCGGAGGAGCCGACGAGGTCCTCATCCCGCCCGGCGCGGAGGTGCTGTCCGACCCGGTGAACCTGCGGGTACGCGACGGCGCCGACCTGTTGGTCTCCACCTACGTCGCCGAACCGGCCGGTCCGGTGACCTCGCACCGTTTCGCCTGGACCACCTCCTTCTACGCCGACGGCGGTGACTACACCGCGCGAGAGTCCGGTTCGGCGTTCACCGGCACCACCGACGCCTGGTTCTACGTCACCGAGGTGGTGGTGAAGAACCCGCAGGCGCGGGGCGCGGTGGTGACCCTCGGCGACTCCATCACCGACGGCAGCGAGTCCACCTTCGGCGCGAACGGTCGCTGGCCTGACCTGCTGGGTGAACGGTTGCGGCGGCACGGGATCCAGATGGGGGTGCTCAACGCCGGCCTGGTCGGTAACCGGCTGCTGATGGACAGCCAGCACCCGGAGGGCATCTTCGGGGTTAACGCCCTGTCGAGATTCGACCGCGACGTGCTGGCCCGCGCGGGGGTGCGCTCCGTCATCGTGCTACTGGGGATCAACGACATTCAGCAGGAGCCACACCAGACCGATCCAGCCCGGATCACCTTCGCCTTGAGCCAGCTCGATGCCCGCGCCAACGCCGTGGGGGTGCGGACGGTGTGCGCCACCCTGATGCCGTTCAACGGCTGGGACAGCTACACCGAAGAGCTGGAGGTCACCCGGCAGGGCGTCAACGCCGCGATCCGGCGCGGGCTGTGCGACAGCGTGGTCGACTTTGACGCGGTGGTCCGGGACCCGGCCGACCCCACCCGGATGCGCGCCGAATACGACTCCGGTGACGGCCTGCATCCAAACGACGCCGGAATGCGGGCTATGGCCCAAGCGGTGCCGCTCCACGCGTTGTGACGGCGTCGTCGTGTTGAACACGCGGAACTAGCTTCCTTACGAACTAGCCCCCCTTGTAAACCACCGGGCCCGGTCGGCTACACCCCACCGACCGGGCCCGGTCATATCTGAACAAACAGATTCTGAACGAACAGATTCTCAAGTCGCGCGCCTTCACTACCGCGTCCGGCCTCGAGTACGGCCAGGCAGCGACCCACGTCGCCGGTGGGGAAGAACGCGAGGAGAAGCAAAAGAAAGCGGGCGGCGCTCAGTGGCCGCAGCCGCAAGCGCCGCCACAGCAACCGCCGCCGGCGCGCGAGCCGTTCCCCGACACCGCGCCGGTCAGCGCGACCGTCGACAACAGCTTGACCGTGTCGTCGTGACCGTCGGGGCACTGCGCAGGGGCCCCGGCCTCCGCCATGGGGCGGTTCACTTCGAACGTGGTACCGCAGGTCCGGCACCGGTAGTCGTACCGTGGCACGTCTCGACGATACCGCCTCCCGCAACCGGCGGTCAGGCGGTACGGGCCTCGTCATAGCGACGCAGAATCAGCCGCACCACGGCCGGATGGTCACCCAGCGGCGGTGAGGTCAACACGCCCCCCGCTTCAGCGGTGCGGCGCCAGAAAAACCCTGACGCCAACAGGTACGCGGCCACAGCGACCCGTCCCGCCGCGGCCACCACGTCGGTGAGGCGATGAGCGGGGTTGTGCACGAAGGCGGGGGTGACGGCGACTCCGAGGCGGGCCCGCAGCAGCTGCGCCATGGTCGTGGTGGCCCGCCACGCGTCGGGATCCCGGGAGCCAGCGGCGGCCAGAACCACCTCGGTCGCCTGTCCCGACTCCCCGGGCCGGGGCGAGGCAGGAGTACGCCCCACCGAAGCGTTCATCACGCCCGCCCGCACCGGCTGGCGCCGCCAGCCCGCCTCCACGAGCCGGTCAGCCAACGCTTGGGCCAGCAGGGGATGAGGCCCTAACGGTGGAGCAACCCGAGCCCGCACTCCGGTGGTCCGGGTGGCCTCCGCCACCGCTGTCGGGATGTCGACGCGGGTGTGGTAGCCGGGGCCGAGCAGGAGCGGTACCACAACCACCTCCCCGGTCTGAGCGGCGAGCGTGTCCGTCAGGCTCGGACCGAGAACGTCCAAATAGCACAACTCGACCCGTAACCCGGGGCGGGACCGGCGTACCCGCTCTACCAACGCGTGCACCTGCGCCAGTCCGTCCTGGTCGGCGGTACCGTGCGCAACCGCCAGTAAGGTGGGCGCTGAGCGGCCCACGGCCCGACCATCACGCGGCACGCCGACCGTCATGTGTCGACCGCCAATCGGTAGCCGCGCTTGGTGACCGTGACGACCAGCCAGGAATGCTCCCCCAGGCAACCCCGCAGCCGCGCCACCGCCGTCTCCACCGCCCGCGCGTCGCCCTGCCCGTTGGGCCAGGCCCGACGCAGCAGCTCACCGCGGGAGAATACCCGCCCGGGGCGCTCAGACAGCGCCCACAGCACCCGGGACGGCGCGGGAGGAAGAAAGATGGTGTCGTTGGGCAGCAACACCGCGCTGCCTTGCACCGTGATCGGGGTTCCCCGGGCCACGAAGCGTCGGGTGCCGCGGCGTTGCAGCTCACTTCCCACCAGCCGGGCCAGCTCACCCAGCCGCCCGCGGCGGGGCCACACGACCGGTACCGACAGCTGCGTGAACGGACGCGCGCAGACCGGCCCGATGCAGGCAGCCAGGACACCACCGGAGACAGGCGCCGCCGACGTCGCGGTGTCCCCTCTAGCGCGGGAGGAATCCGAGGCCAGACCGTTGCTCTCCTCCACGACACCGGAGAAGGCAGCCAGGAGCGGCAGCCTGCGGTCGTCACCGGCCGCCGTCAACAACGCGGTGACCGCCGGCGCGCTGGTGAAGGTGACCGCGTGCACGTCCCGTCGAATGATCGAGTCGACCAGGCGGGACGCGGCGCCCCGATCCTCGGGCGGCAGCCACCGGTACACCGGCACCTCGATCACCTCGGCGCCTTTCTCCCGCAGCGCCGCGACGAATTCGGTCAGTGGTGCACCGTGCTCTTGCAGCGCGATCCGTTTGCCTTCCAAGGGCTGCTCCAGAAGCCAGGCCAGCACCTCGTCGGTGGCCTCCGACTCCGGTGACCAGGCTTCCCGTAGCCCCGAGGCACGGACCGCGCCGGAGGCCTTCGGGCCCCGGGAGAGCACCATCGCCTGAGCGCATGCCGCCCGCAGCGCATTGCCCAACCCCCACCCTTCGGCGGCGCTCATCCAGCCTCGCCACCCCACACCCGTGGTGGCGACCACGTAGTCCAAGGGCGCTTCCAGACAACGCTGGGTGGCCCCTCGTAGCGCGCCATCGTCCTCGATGGGGGCGATGCGCACCAGCGGTGCTCCGACCACCCGCGCCCCCTGACGACGCAGCAACGCCGTCAGCTCGTCTCGTCGCCGGTCAGCGGTCACCGCGACGGTGAACCCGGTCAATTGACCGACCGCGGCCTGGACTGCAACAGTGGACACGGGCTCAGGCTCCGCACAGCGTGTTTCGTGCTGATTGCGCGCTTGCTACGTCGGGGTAATGGTTCTCCGTCGCCATCTGGCGGCACGGTGTGTGTGAATCGAACCGCCCTCGAAACCGTGCTCACACTCCGCGGAAATCACCACTGACCACTCTCATGTCGTCACGGCTGCGGGCTGACGGCCGGCCAGCGGCCGGGACAGGCCAGCGGGTGATGAGTGGGAGTGCGATGTCCAACAGCAGGTCAGAGGCGACACACACGCACTGTCCGTACTGTGCGCTGCAGTGCGGGATGACCCTGACACCAGCGACGGGTTACATCCCGCTGGAGGTGGCGCCCCGCACCGATTTCCCCGTTAACGCGGGCGCGTTGTGCGGCAAGGGATGGAGCGCGGCCTCGCTGCTGCGGCCCGAGGTCCGGCTCACCACCCCCCTGGTCCGCGACGGCGACCAGCTGGTGCCTACCAGCTGGGATACCGCACTGGACCGGATCGCGGCCGGTATCCAAAAGGTCCAGGACCACCACGGCCGCGACGCCGTCGCGGTCTTCGGCGGCGGTGGGCTGACGAACGAGAAGGCCTACAGCCTCGGCAAATTCGCCCGCACCGTGCTGCGTACCTCCCAGATTGACTACAACGGCCGGTTCTGCATGTCCGCGGCCGCGGCGGCGAACAACGCCGCGTTCGGGATGGATCGTGGGCTGCCGTTCCCCTTGGAGGATGTGGCCCGCACCGACTGCCTGATTCTGGTCGGCAGCAACCTCGGCGAAACCATGCCGCCCGCCCTGCGGTACCTGTCCGAATTGGTGGACAACGGCGGGACCTTGATCACAGTGGATCCCCGCCGTACCCGCACCACCGAGCGCGCCACCCTCCACCTGTCGCCCCGGCCCGGCACGGACGCCGCGCTCGCTCTCGGCCTACTGCACCTGGTGATCGTCGAAGGCCTGGTCGACGAGGAATTTGTGGCCCGCCGCACCACCGGATTCCCGGCGGCCCGCGCCGCCGCCCTGGCGTACTGGCCGGAGCGGGTGGAGGAGATCACCGGGGTGCCGGTCCCGCTGATGCGTCAGGTGGTGGCCCGCTTCACCTCTGCACCCACCGGCATGGTGCTCACCGCGCGCGGCAGTGAGCAGCACGCCAGCGGCGTAGCCACCGTGCACGCCTGGATCAACTTCTGCCTGGCGACTGGGAAGGCGGGGCGCCGCTACTGCGGCTATGGCTGCCTGACCGGACAGGGCAACGGACAAGGCGGCCGGGAACACGGACAGAAATCCGACCAGCTGCCCGGTTATCGCCGGATCGACGATCCCGCGGCCCGCGTCCATGTGGCGGCGGTGTGGGGCGTGGACCCTGACACGATCCCAGGTCCGGGGCGCCCCGCGTACCAGCTGCTGGATTCGCTCGGACGCGACGGTGGGCCGCGGGCCCTGCTGGTGTTCGGCTCCAACCCGGTGGTCTCCGCGCCGCGCGCCAGCCACATTCAGCAGCGGCTACGCGCCCTAGACCTGCTGGTGGTCGCCGACGTAGTACTCAGCGAAACCGCCGAGCTGGCCGACGTGGTGCTGCCGGTCACGCAGTGGGCCGAGGAGGACGGCACCACCACCAACCTGGAAGGGCGGGTGCTGCTGCGGCGTCGCGCCATCAACCCTCCGGACGGGGTCCGCAGCGACCTGGAGGTGCTCGCCGAGCTCGCCAAACGCCTGGACTCCCCGGTTCCGTTCGCCACCGACCCGGCGGAGGTCTTCCAGGAACTGCGCCGGGCCAGCGCCGGCGGCATCGCCGACTACTCGGGCATCACCTACGCGCGCCTGGCGCGCGGGGAGCAGCTGTTCTGGCCGGTGCCGAGTGAGGACCACCCCGGTACCCCCCGAGTCTTCGAGGAGCGGTTCGCCACCCCGGACGGCCGGGCCCGCTTCATCCCGGTGACTCACCTGGGACCGGCCGAGGCCCCTGACGCCGAGTACCCGCTGCTGCTGACCACCGGCCGGGTGCTCGCCCAGTACCAAAGCGGCGCCCAAACCCGGCGTGTGCCGCAGCTGGTGGAGGCCGCCCCCAGCGCCTTCGTGGAGTTGCACCCCCACCTGGCGGAGCGACACGGCGTGACCGACGGCACCCTGGTGCGGCTGGTGAGCCGGCGCGGCGAGATGACGGCGCCGGCCCGGCTATCCACCCGGATCCGCCCCGACACCGTGTTCGCGCCGTTCCACTGGCCAGGCCAGCAGCGCGCCAACAACCTGACCAACCCCGCCCTGGATCCGGTGTCCAGCATGCCGGAGTTCAAAGTCTGCGCCGTGCGACTGGAGGTGCCGTGACGCACATTGTGATCGTCGGTAACGGGATGGCCGGTTCCCGACTCGCCGCTGACCTGCGGGCGGGGGCCGGGTCGAGTAGCCGGGGAGCGTCGGACCGGCTCCGGGTCACCGTCCTGGGGGCCGAACGCGGACCGGCGTACAACCGGGTGCTGCTGTGGGACGTGCTGGCTGGCCGGCTGGACCCCGCCGACACCGTGCTGGCCGGGTCCCACGACCGGGGTGGAACCCGGGTGACGGCCCTGGATGTGGCCGCCCACAGTGTGCAGACGTCCTGCGGTGACCAGCTGGAGTACGACGTGTTGGTGCTGGCCACTGGGAGCCGCCCGATCATCCCGGACCTGCCGGGCGTACGGGACGCCACCGGTCGGCTACGCCCCGGGGTCCACACCTTCGGCAGCCTCGTCGACTGCGTCGCGCTCCGCCAGGAGGCCCGCGCCGCGCGCCACGCCCTCGTGGTGGGCGGGGGATTGGCGGGGGTCCACGCGGCTCGGGGTCTGGCGGCGCTCGGCCTGCCGGTCACCCTGGTCCACACCGGCTCGCATCTACTGCCCCGGCACCTGGACCCGGCCGGTGGGCGGGTCCTGCGCCGCATCCTGACCCGGCTGGGTGTCACCATCAGGACGGGTACGCGGGTGCGCGCGCTGACACCCGACCAGGTCACCGCCACCGACCCCGACACCGCCTCCGACAGCGGCCTGACGGTGGTACGCCCCGCCGCGCCCGTGACCGGTGCGGTGCTGGACGACGGGGAACAGATCACCGCCGACCTGGTGGTGTTGGCCTGCGGTAGCCGCCCCGAGGTCACGCTGGCCCGCGCCGCAGGCCTGGCGATCGGCGCGGGTGGCGGGGTCCTCGTCGACACCACCCTGCAAACCAGCGCTCCGGATGTGTACGCGATCGGGGACTGCGCGGAGTTCCTCTTCACCGGAGCCGTCCTCCGTACCGCCTCTCCCTCCGACGCCGCCGCCGCGCGATCCGAGGGCAGCGCCGCCCCGGCGATCGCCGGAATCCGCTACGAGCAGGCGGCCCCGGCCTGGGATCAGGCCCGGGTGTTGGCCGCCCGGCTCACCGGCCTCGATCCCGACGCCCGTTACCACGGCTCTCCCCGACTGGTGCGACTGCGCGGCGACCTGGATGTGGCCGCGCTCGGGGAGCCCACTGGGCATCTGGTCGACGCCGATCCGACCGCCGGTGACGCGAAGTCGCATGTGTTGGCGCTCACCGACGCCACGCGCGACGCGTACCGCAAGTTCGTCATCCGCGACGACCGGCTGGTCAGCGCGGTGTTCGTCGGTGACGTGGCGACCTTGCCCGACGCGGTGCGGGCGCACGCCGATGGGATCCCCCTCCCCTCCGACCGCCGGTACCTGATGGAGGTCATGTCATGAAAACCCTCGTCCTCGTCGGCCATGGAATGGTCGGCCATCGCCTCCTGGAACGACTGGTCGAGTCCGACACCGCTGATCAGTGGCGGATCGTGGTGTTCGCCGAGGAACCCCGCCCCGCCTACGACCGGGTCCGGCTGTCCAGCTACTTCGACGGCGTCACCCTGGACGAGCTGCGGCTTGGCGACGACGAGTTCTTCACCCGGCATGGCATCACGCTGCGGCTGGGGGAGCGGGTGGAGGCGATCGACCGCTCCGCACAGACCGTCACCTCCAGCGCCGGCGAGACCGTGGCTTATGACGTGCTGGTGCTGGCCACCGGCTCCTATCCGTTCGTGCCGCCGCTGCCGCATCGGGACGCGACCGGGTGCTTCGTGTACCGCACGGTGGAGGACATCCTCGCGATTGAGGAGTACGCCGCCGGCTGCCGCACCGGTGTCGTGGTGGGCGGTGGTCTGCTCGGGCTGGAGGCCGCCAACGCCCTGCGGATTTTGGGCCTGGCCACCCAGGTGGTGGAGTTCGCGCCCCGCCTGATGCCCCTGCAGGTCGACGAAGGCGGCGGCGCGATCCTGCGGCGTCATATTGAGCAGCTGGGCCTGACGGTACACACCTCGGTGCGCGCCGAGGAGGTCATGGTCGATGAGGCCGGCCGGGTCTGTGGCCTGCGGCTGGCGGACCGGGACGAGCCGCTGACCACGGATCTGGTGGTTTTCGCGGCCGGGGTGCGTCCCCGGGATGAGCTGGCGCGAAGCGCCGGCCTTGAGGTGGGGCCCCGCGGCGGAATCGTGGTCGACGACGCCTGCCGCACCAGCGACCCGAACATTTTCGCCATCGGGGAGTGCGCCCTCATCGGCGGCCGGGTTTACGGCCTGGTCGGCCCCGGCTACTCGATGGCGGATGTGGTCGCCGCGCAGCTGACCGGCCAGACCCGGCAGGCGTTCACCGGTGCCGACACCTCCACCAAGCTCAAGCTGATGGGGGTGGACGTGGCCTCCTTCGGAGACGCGCTCAGCCAAGCCGAGGACGCCTTGGAGGTGGCCTACACCGACTCGGTCGCTGGGGTCTACCGCAAGATCCTGGTGGACACCGAGGGGAAGCTTCTCGGGGGAATCCTGGTCGGCGACGCCTCTTCCTACGCCTCCTTGCGGGCCCAGCTGGGGACCAAACCGGCCCAGTCACCCGACCAGCTGGTGCTGCCTCCCAGTGAGGGCGGCACTCCGGCGGCCACCGGCGCTGACCTGCCCGACGCGGCGACGGTGTGCTCCTGTGTGAACGTCTCGGCCGGCGCGATCCGGGCCGCGGTCCGGGAGCAGGGCTGTGTCGACCCGGCGGGCGTCAAGCGCTGCACCAAGGCAGGCTCCGGCTGCGGCAGCTGCGTACCCCTGATTAAGACCCTGGTCGACGCCGAGCTGGAGGCGCAGGGAATCACCCCTAGCAAGGCGCTGTGCGAGCACTTCGAGTACTCCCGGGCCGAGCTGTTCGAGATCATCCAGATCACCGGTATCCGCTCCTTTGTGGAGCTGGTCTCCCGCTACGGGCAAGGCGAAGGATGCGAGGTCTGCAAGCCCACGGTGGCGTCGATCTTCGCCTCGCTGGGCAGCGGCCACATCCTCGACGGTGAGCAGGCCGGTCTGCAGGACACCAACGACTACGCGCTGGCCAACCTGCAAAAAGACGGGTCGTACTCGGTGGTGCCCCGGATCCCGGGCGGGGAGATCACCCCCGACAAGCTGATCGTGATCGGGCAGGTGGCGAAGGAGTTCGGCCTCTACACCAAGATCACCGGTGGGCAGCGGATCGACATGTTCGGCGCCCGCCTGGAGCAGCTACCGCTGATTTGGAAGCGTCTGGTGGACGCCGGGTTCGAATCCGGCCACGCCTACGGCAAAGCGGTACGCACGGTGAAGTCCTGTGTGGGTAACACCTGGTGCCGCTACGGGGTCCAGGACTCCGTCGGACTGGCCATCGCGTTGGAGCTGCGGTACCGCGGGCTGCGGGCGCCGCACAAGTTGAAGTTCGCCGTCTCCGGATGCGCCCGTGAGTGCGCCGAGGCGCGCAGCAAGGACGTCGGGGTGATCGCCACCGAGAAGGGGTGGAACCTCTACGTGGCCGGCAACGGCGGATTCTCTCCCCGCCACGCCGACCTGCTCGCCTCCGACCTGGACACCGAAACCTTGGTGCGCACCATTGACCGGTTCCTGATGTACTACATCCGCACCGGCGACCGGCTGGAGCGCACCGCCCGTTGGCTGGAGCGGCTCGACGGTGGTCTGGACCACGTCCGCGACGTCATCATCCACGACTCGCTGGGCGTCGCGGCTGAACTCGACGCGATGATGGCGGCCCACGTGGCCGGTTACCAGGACGAATGGCGAGCGGTCCTGGAGGATCCGGAGCGGCTGCGGCGCTTCGTGTCCTTCATCAACGCCCCTGGCACTCCCGACCCGTCGATTCAGTTCGTCCCCGAACGTGATCAGATCCGTCCCGCGACCGAGGCCGAGCGCCGGTCGCTGCCTCTGATGGTGGTGTCATGACTTCCTCTGTCGACTCGTACGTGACGATCTGCTCCTACGACGACCTGATCCCCGGCCGGGGAGTGGCCGCCCTGGTCGACGGACGGCAGATAGCGCTGTTCCGGCTCTACGACGGCAGCGTGTATGCGGTGTCCAATCTGGACCCATTTAGCGGCGCGTACGTCCTGGCTCGAGGCCTGGTGGGTACCCACCAGGGGACCCCGACGGTGGCCTCCCCGATGTACAAGCAGCGGTTTGATCTGCGGACCGGGCGGTGTCTGGACACCGACGAAGTCAGCATCACGGTCTACCCGGTGCGGGTCCACGACGGACAGATCGAGATTTCTGTCGAGGCGGCACGGAACGTGGCGTAACCCCAGACCACCGGTGTCCTGGGGCGCGCTTCCCGGGCCGGGCCGGCCGGAACCCGCTCGCCCTGGCCAGAGGGCGCTGGCCAGGCGGGCCCGGGCCCGGCCCGTCGCCGGGGGAGTCCTGGCACGACAACCCCGGCGGTGTCTCCCCCCTTTGTGCGGATGTCCCCGGTGATGGGGACTAATCAGGAAGGCGACACGTGATGACAAAAACTGTACTCGGTCCAGCGACAGCCGCCGAGGCCACCGCGTACGCGGCCCCTAAGACCGCCGTCTCGCGCCAGAGAGGCTGGATCACCGACTGGGATCCGGAAAACCCTGAGTTTTGGGAACGTACCGGACGTCGCATCGCCACACGCAACCTGGTGTTTTCGATCCTGTCCGAACACCTGGGTTTCTCGGTGTGGCTGCTGTGGAGCGCGATCGTGGTCAGCCTGCCGGCGGCGGGCTTCGACTTCACCGTCAACCAGCTGTTCTGGCTCACCGCGCTGCCCAACCTCATCGGCGGCGTGATCCGGATCCCCTACACCACCGCCGTCGCCGCCGTCGGCGGGCGTAACTGGACCGTCGTGAGCACGATGTTGCTGTTCCTGCCGCTGGCGATGCTCGCGATCTGCGTCACCAACCCCGACACGCCGTACTGGATGTTCCTGCTGGCGGCCGCCACGGCCGGAGTCGGCGGTGGGAACTTCGCCTCCAGCATGGCCAACATCTCGTTCTTCTACCCTGAGCGCCGTAAGGGCTTCGTCCTGGGGTTGAACGCCGCCGGCGGCAATGTCGGGGTGGCGGTGGTGCAGCTGCTGGTACCCGCCGTGGTCGGGATCGGGATAATCGGCGCGGCCCAAGGCCCTGACCTTTATCTGCAGAACGCCGCACTATGCTACGCGCTCTTCGTCACGATCGCTGCGGTCTGCGCGTGGCGTTTCATGGACAACCTGGCGGTGGTACGCACGCCGATGCGCGCCCAGTTGGCGGGGCTTCGTAACCGTCACACCTGGGTGATGTCCCTGCTGTACATCGGGACCTTCGGCTCATTCATCGGCTTCTCCTTCGCCTTGCCGTTGCTGACCCGCACCTCCTTCCCGGAGGTGAGCGGATGGTGGCTAGCGGCCAGCGGCCCCCTGATCGGCTCCCTGACCCGTCCGTTGGGTGGCTGGCTCGCCGATTGGCTCGGAGGGGCGCGCGTCACCGCGTACCTGTTCATGGTGTTAGGGATCGGTACGCTCGGTGTCATCTGGGGCCTGCAGATCCACAGCTTCGCCCTCTACCTGGGCGCGTTCCTGCTGCTGTTCGCCGCCAGCGGCGCCGGCAACGGGTCGACCTACCGCATGATCCCCGCGATCTGGCGGGCGGAAGCGATCCGGCGGGCCGGTGAGGCCACCGACGACGCGCTGCTGCGGGCCAAGCAGGAAGCCGCCACCGTGATCGGTCTGACCTCCGCGATCGGGGCGCTGGGCGGGTTCGGGATCAACCGGGCCTTCGCCGAGTCGCTGTCGGCCACCGGGTCAGCCACCGCCGCGTTGCTGTCTTTCGTCGCCTGCTACGCGATTTGCCTGCTTGTCACCTGGTGGTTCTATCTGCGGCGTCGGGTGCTGGTGACGGTGGCGCCCAGCTTAGCCACTGCCAACGTCTGAGCCGCCAACGTCTGAACACCTCGTCGACCCGCGTCAGGCTCACTGCCTCACCGCGGGACCCGAGAAGTAAGAAGAAGAAGGAGGAAGGACAACGGTGGGGAGTGGCCCGAGGGGGCGACAAGGCCACTCCCCACTTTTATATGTGATGGCGGTCCCGGCTCCTGGCCGTCACCACATTCCCCGGCACCCAACACCCCCGTCAGTCGGTCGTCCGGACCCTTATCTGCGCTTTCATGAATCACCCGGCGCGCAATGAGCGGGTACGTCCAGCTGTGTTGGGGGCCAGGCCGAAAAGGCTGTCCATGGACAGGCCAGAACCCACAACCACCAGCTGGTATCCGGTGCGGCTTTGAGTCAAGGTCTGGATCCCCAGCACCTGAGCGGCTCGGACCAAGACGGCGGTGGTTTCGGATTCAGCGATCCGCAACGCGAGTGTTGTGCTCTTGCGGCGTCCAGCGGCCAGCAGCGCCGCACGCCAGGCACCGGTGGCGAAAGCGACTCGGTCTCGCTGCTGCCAGCGGGTCAGGTACTGCTCAGGGAACCGGCACAGCACCCCGTACCCGGCACGCCAAGCGTCCTCCAACACGGTACGCACGAGGTCAGCGTGTCCGCTGTTGACCCGCACCCGGTAGATCTCATACCGGTGCCGGCCACCCGCCCAGCGGGTCTCCACCTCCGCGTCGATGCCCAAAACGGCCAGCAGCCGCGCCATCCGATGCGCGGCTGCCGGTTGCCCAAACTCCACCAGAACACCCTCGACGTCCACACTCAAACGGGTGGCCGGCGTCTCCTCCAACAGCCGGCGCCGGGTGGTGGTGATCGGCGCGGCACACCTGATCAGCATCACGGCCTCGAACGCGGCGGCACGGTTGGTCAGCGTCTCGGTCGACGAGCCGGATATCACCGCGACCGAGGAGCGCGGACATGTGGAGCCTGGATACCCACCAACTCCACCGAGCGTGTTGACTCCGCCGAGCCTGCCGTTTCCGCCACCCGACTCAGGACGTCGCGACGGCCCGATCCGGCGGGGACGGGTGCTGCCTGGACGAGTGGCGATACGGGCGCTCATTGGAACCTCCATTGCGGGGGACGACGCAAGGCAACGAGGATGTACTGATGACTGTGGCCTGGCACACAGGTTCATGGAACGCTGTTCCCGGAAGCCTTGAGGAAAACTTGCGGAACACCGGCCGTCCCGCACCGTGCTCCCGCCAAGGCCGGCTTCATCGACAACGGACCGTGACCAGACATGATCAATAAAGAAAGGACGGACCAGGACCGGGCGTTGGACTCCGGTTACTCCCCCACCGTGCTTGAACCGGCGTACCCCGCGATGACCTGGCGTCGCCGTGTCGTGCTGTCCCTACCGATCCTGGCCGTGTTGGGCGCCATCCCTGCGGCGCAGGCGACCGACGCGCTCCCGGACTACCCACCCGGGGAACTCCCCATCGCCACCGGAGATCGACTGTCGGCCTTCTACCAATACGGTCTTGGGCTGATCGCCGTCATCGAACGACAGCTTCCCGGCCTGACGCCGTACCTGAACGTCACCAACGCCGCGGTCGACAACCTGGAGCGGGTGCAGGACGGCCGCTCGGCGGTGGCGTTCACCCAGGCGGATATGGTCGCCAAGTGGCGGCTCTCTCGGGCACCGGATGTGGTGGCGCTCGCCCGGCTCTACGACGACTACCTGCATGTGGTGGTGCGGGCTAGCAGCCCGATCGAACGCCTGGCGGACCTGCGTGGGCGGGTGATCTGGCTGGGATCACGGGGGACCAGCGCGGATGTGACCGCGCGGCGCCTGCTCCGTGAGGTGGGGTTGCGCCCGGTCCCGCTCAGGGAAAGCGCGGGAACCCCGGATGAGGTGCGGCTGAGCGACGAGCGGAACATCGAGCGGGCCAACGCGGCGTTCCACGCCGGCGATATCGACGCCATGTTCATCTTCGGCGGGTTGCCCACCGCGGGGGTGCAGCACTTGGGGCAGCTGCAGCCGATCCGGCTGATCGACCTGACGGAGGAGACGGTGCTGATGCGTCAACGGGGCGCGCGGTACTACTCCCAGTTGACGATTCCCCGGGCGATTTACGGCGTGGACGCCATCGGGACGGTGGGGGTGCCCATCTACCTGGTGGTACGCCGAGACATGGACGAGAACCTGGCGTACTGGCTAACCCGGGTGCTGTTTGAACACCGGGACATATTGGCGGAGGTGTATCGACCCGCCGAACGGCTCAATCCCCGGGTCGCGATCAACACCGATGAGTTGCCGCTCCACGCCGGCGCTATCCGGTACTACCGGGAGGCCAAGGGAGTCAGCGGCCGCCTGACCTGAGCCCTGAACCGGCGTGCGCCAGGGCCCGTCCGCTGTTGGGGTTTTGACCGAGGCCGGGGACGCTGGTGGGGATGTCGTTATCGGCCTCCAGGTCACGAGGAGAAGGCAGCCACACCCGGGCGGACAGGCCGTGCGGTTGGCGCGGCTGCAGGTCCATGGTGCCGCCCGAGGCGGTGATCAGGACTCGAGCGATCGGCAGGCCCAGGCCGCTGCCTTCGATGTTCTGAGCGCCGGGTGCGCGCCAGAACCGCTCGGCGGCGTGCTTGATGTGCTCCGGGCTCATTCCAGGGCCGGTGTCGTCGACGGACACCTCCACGCCACCATCGCGTGGGCGTACCGTGACCGACACCTCGCCGCCTTCACTGACGAACTTCAGGGCGTTGTCGATGAACGCGTCCAGGGACTGACTCAATGCCGTAGCCACCGCCTGGACCGGGGCGGGCTCGTCGGGAAGCTGGTGCACGAGGGTGATTCCGCGCGACACCGCCAAAGGCTGCCACGCCGCAACCCGGGAGGCGGCCACCTGCCCGGCGTCGACGACCTCCAGCTGATGATGCCCACGTTCGGCTCGCGCCAGTGTCAGCAGGCTGTCCAGGATCCGGCGTAGCCGTTCGGTCTCCTCCATCGCCCGCTGGTGTTCGGCCGCCCACTCCTCCGGGGGCATCTCATCAGCCAGCGCCTCCACCCGCAGCTGCAGCGCGGTCAACGGGTTACGCATCTGGTGACTGGCTTGGGAGACGAAGGCGCGCTGCCGCTCCAGGGCCTCGTTGACCGCGTTGGCCATCTCATTGAAGGCCGCGGTGAGGCGACGGAGCTCCACCGGGCCGTCACTGGCGACCCTGACGGTGTAGTCGCCTTCGGTGATCCGGTGCGCGGCGGCGTCCAAACGAGCGACCGGCCGGAGCGTCCACCCGGCCAGCCAGAAGGCCACGCCGATGGCTAAGGCCACCGCCAGCAGCCCCAGAACCCCGAGCAGCAGCCACGTGGCCAGGATCCCGGCGCGGGTTTCATGGGTGGGGGAGACGATGACGACCGCGCCGAGGATGTCACCCCCGGTGCCCACGGGGGCGGCGACCACCAGGGGCTCGTTCTCCCACGGCCAGATGACGCCGCCGTTGATGACGTGTTCGCCGGCCAGGGAGCGGCTGATGCTCGGGGCGACCGTCTCATCATCGACATCGAAGCCCAGATCGGAGCGAGCCACCACCTTCCAGTCGGAGTTGACCACCGCTACCGTGCTGCCGTAGAGCTCCTCGTAACGGCTCAACTCAACGCGGAGCCGGCCCTCGATGCCGGTTCGCAGCTCTGGTTCCACCACGGTGGCGAACCGGACGGCGTCCGCGAGCCGGTCAAGCGTGACCTGTTGGGTGTCACGGGTGGCCATGGTGGTGGCCAGGGGGATCTCTAAGGCGGCCAGGACCAAAATCAGGAGCAGCACGTAGGTGGCGGCCAACCGGCGACGCATGGTGCCTCCTCCTGAATTACTGAGGGGCCACCAGCCGGTAGCCCACCCCCCTGACGGTTTCCACCAATTCGGGCATGCCGAGCTTATGGCGTAGCGAGCCGACATGCACTTCCAGAGTGTGCCCGCCGGCCCAGGTGGTTCGCCAGACCTCCATCAACAGACGGTCACGGGAGACCACGGTGCCCGGCTCGCGCGCGAGCGTCACCAGCAGCTCGAATTCTTTACGGGTGAGCGAGATCTCCCGCCCGTTGACGGTCACTCGACGGCTGGCTGAGTCTACGCGCAACGGGCCGACCTCCAGCACCGTCGGTGGGGGAGGGACCCGGACGGTGCGGCGCAGCACCGCCTCCATCCGCGCCTGGAGCTCCATCATCGAGAAGGGCTTGACCACATAGTCGTCGGCGCCGGTGCGCAACCCGGCCACCCGGTCACGTTCCTCTCCCCGGGCAGTGACGGCGATGATCGCCAGGTGCTCGTTCCGACGGCGCAGCTCCCGGCAGACATCGATGCCGTCGCCGTCGGGGAGGCCTAGGTCGAGAAGAACGAGGTCGACGGTGGGCGCGGCGAGAGCCTCGGCGGCGGTCCCAGCACGAATCACTTCATACCCGCGGCGCCTTAGTGCCGCCTCCAGGGCGGCGGCTACCGACATGTCGTCTTCGACCAGTAGCACACGCATCTCCTTCACCTTAGTGATGCAGCGCACGTTCCTTGAGAGTCGTTCGTTTCGACATGGACAAGTTTTCACGATGCTGTTCGTTCGAACAGCTATGACGCGGGGATTCGTGCGCCAGTGCTGTTATATTGTGCGATGTGGATGTTCGATCGCGCAGAAAGCTGGTGTTGAGTCGGCTGCTGGAGCACGGCAAGGTGACGGTGGCCGAACTCAGCCGCTCCCTGAATGTGTCGGAGATGACCATTCGCCGTGATCTGGAGGAGCTGGCCGACCGGGGAGTCGCCAAACGGATCTACGGTGGGGCGGTACTGGCCAACCCACGCGCCGTCGAACCGGGTTTCGCTGACCGGGTGGCGGTGGACGCCTCCTACAAGGCGGCGATCGGCCGGGCGGCGGCCGCCCTGGTCAACGACGGCGATGCGGTCATCGTCGACGCCGGCACTACCACGCTGGAGGCGGCACGCGCCCTGATCGGACGTCGTGATCTGACCGTCTGTCCGTTGAGCTTTCAGGCCACCGCCCTGTTGGCCACCCAACCAGGGATCACGGTGCTGACTCCCGGGGGTCAACTCCGCCCCGGCGAACTGATGTATATCGGGCCGGTAACCGAGCGGATGCTGGCCGAGTTTCAGTTCGACATCTACCTGATGGCGGTGGGCGGTATCTCCGCCGAGCGGGGCCTGACCGACTTTTTCATTCCCGATGTCGAGGTGAAGAAACGGGCGCTGCGCAGCGCCCGGCGCGTCGTGGTCACCGCCGACGCCACCAAGATCGACGCGGTCGCGTTCGCCCGGATCGGGCCGGTGGACAGCGTTGATGTTCTGGTCACCGACCAGCGGGCCGACCCCGATGCGCTGGCGGCGCTCGCCGACCACGGCATCGAGGTGATCGTCGCCGACGAGGCTTCACCCCACACCACCCTCGACACCGACAACCACCAGGGGAGCGGAATCAGATGAGTACACCCATCCGTTGGGTGCTGTTCGACTACGGCGCCGTGATCAGCTTCGAACCCATCGAGGAGGACTGGGCCGCGTTGGCGAAGACAGCCGGGGGTGTGTCGCCGGAGCGGCTTCAGGCGGCGTACTGGGCGTACCGGGCCGACTATGACCGGGCCGACCTGGACGCCGAGGCCTACTGGGAGGCGGTCGGTACGCAGCTGGGGGTGCGGCTCGACGCCGGGAAGATGGCCGACTTGATCGACCGAGACACCGCCATGTGGAGTCGGCTGCGGCACAGCATCCTCGAGGTGATCGATGAGCTGGCCACGACAGGGGTGCGGTTGGCGCTGCTGTCCAACGCGCCTCGAGAATTGGCCGAGGCGGTCCGGGAGATGCCGTTCACCCGCCATTTCAGCCGATTGGTCTTCAGCTGTGAGCTGCGGCTGTGTAAGCCTGACCCGGCCTGTTTCACCCGCACGTTGGAGCTGCTCGACGCCCCCGCTGAGAACGTGTTGTTCGTCGACGACCGGGGCGAGAACACCGCGGCGGCGGCCCGGATGGGGTTCCGCGTCATCCGGTTCGATGACCCGACCACCGCTCTTGCGGCCGTGTCCGCGGCGGTACGCGCACCTGCCTCCTAAACCCCGCCTTCCAAACCCTCAGGTCACGGGCGAGGCGCGGCGCCGGCGCCGCCGGACAGGTGGGGCGATGACGGGCGTCGCGGTCGATGTCGGCATGATGGGAGGCCACAGAAAGGCGTAAGACAGGGGAGCCGGGTGTGAGGTTCGAGGTATCACGGGCACTGGACGCCATGGAGCAGCGACTGACCACCGATATCACCCTGGCGCAGGCCGTGGTGGACGTCGCTCAGATCGTGCGGTACGCGGATCTGGATGGTGGGCGGACCGCCAGTCTGCTCCGACTAGGTTTAGTCGTGGACGCGCTCGCCCGTCACCTGCACGACGGGGGCGTGCTCGTCTACCCGGTGGTCGACCGTGCGCTGACCTCTGATCTGGAACTGACCTCCAACGAGAAGATGGTGTTGCGGCGCTGGGCCGACGACGGGCTGGCCGAGCTGCTGCCCCAGGTGGAGGACCGGATCGTCGAGATCGCCGACATCACCGGGCTTCCCGTGGTCAGCCGTGACGATTTCGCGCGGTTTGGCGCCGCGTACCCCTGGATCTCACAGGTGCCGGGATGGCTGCTGGCGCCGGTCCCGGGGATCGGGGGTGCCGCTTTGATCTCCCGGCCGTCCGGTACGCCGGTACCGCGGCCGGTCAGTCCGCGCGCCCGAGTGCTGGAGCGGAGCTGGCGGTGTAACGCCTTTGAGTGTCCGCTGTTCGGGCCGGCGCGGGTGTACGACCAGCCACCGCCCCGGCTGCGCGGTGGGGTCCCGATCTGCCCGGTACACGGGCAGCAGCTGCAAGACGTGGGGCTGCGTCCGCCCGCGGTCGCGGTCGCGGTGCGCGTCGGGGAGGCGATGCGGGGACGGTTCGCGGTACGCGCGAGCGGCCCCACCGTGGTGGGGCGCTCCCCTGAGGACCC
Source organism: Actinomycetales bacterium (assembly GCA_002919305.1). Taxonomy (GTDB): domain Bacteria; phylum Actinomycetota; class Actinomycetes; order Mycobacteriales; family Micromonosporaceae; genus RSA1. The sequence continues at coordinate 21,929 of PKFB01000066.1, read as the reverse complement.
CGCTGGGGTGCGGCTGGGGCCGTGGTTGGATGAGCGGGCCGCCGGATGGGTCAGTCGCAGCCACCTGGTCCTGGAGCTGCAGGGCGACGCGCTGGTGGTGACCGACACCAGCACCAACGGAACCGTAGTGTTGACCCGGAACGGGCCGGGAGAGCCGCCCCAGCGGATCCCTCTGAGCCGGGGGCAGCGGCGGCGGCTCGGGCAGTGGGACACCGTGGAGCTGACCGAGGGCGTGACGTTGGGGACGCTGCCGGCGATGCTGGAGAGTTCCGACGGGGGCGCGGACGACTCCGTGATGTCCGAGGCGCCGACCATGGCGCTGCGGCTGCCGCCCCGATGAACTCAGTGAGTTCGAATGCAATGAGCAGGTGAGCTGCGTGTAGTGATTCCGCGATCCCGCGGCGGGCTGAGGGGGGCTCTGCCCAGCGGGACGGGGGAAACCGCAAGACCGCGGGATCGCGGAGTCCACGGGGGTGCAGGGTTAAGGGAACCGGTGCGCGGCTGTGACAAGCGTCGCTTCACAAGCGACCCAGGAGTGCGGTCAGGGAAGAATCCCCGCCCGCACGGTGTACAAAGTCGGGCTCATTGATCGTGCGGCGGGTTGGTTCATGACGGGACGCGTTGCTCCGGTACCGAGAACGCCGCCTCCGCCTCGCGGGTGGCGCACGGACACGAACAGTGGGCGTCGATGATGTCATCCAGTTGGTCAAACCACACCACCTCCGTACGTCCACCGTGGCCGTGGATGCTGATCACGTCGGCGAGTGAGTCGTAGATCGAGATCTGCTGGATGCCGGTGGTCGTGCCGCACCACTCCAGGACTGCCTTCCCGCTAGGGAAGAGCGCGCCAGTGGCCACCAGGCCAGTGCCGGACACCCCGGAGGTGTCCTCATGCCGGTACAGACCCCAGGTACGAGGGAAAACAGGGGGTTTCATGCCGCCGAACCTCCTGACAACACGGGGTCACCGTCGGGGTGCATCACGAGCGAGGCAGAGTTAGACGGGGAAACGGATAGCGGATCGCGCTGGCGAAGCCTGTGTCGGCGAGGCGTCGCCCTGGGCAGGGGTAGAACTGCCGGCAGGTCTGGCACCAACCGTCGATGCTCGGCTGGTGGTCACGGAATAGCCGTACCGTCATCGCCCACAACAGCGGGTCAGTGACGCCAGGCGGCGGCTCATCGGGCGGGTCGTGTGGGTCGTACGGGAGAGTGCTCACAGCAGTGCTCCTGCTCCTGTCCTTAGGGCGCCCGCTGCCAGGATCGCGGGGGGAGCCTGGCAGCGGGGGTCTCCACAGCAGATGAGGCGGCGGTTTGAGTGCATCTGCCTGGATGATGGCCATCGTGTCACTACTAACAGTGACGGTAAAGGGACGCAGCGTCAAATCCGTGTCGTTCGTGTCGTGTCGGCCGGGATGTTTTGTCCTAGAGGAGAGGGGCGCTGAGGGGCCACTAGGACGTTTCGTCCTAGTGGTCGTATACGGATGGTTTTCGTGTCAAAGACGTGGCGTTACCGTAGAGAGGCTCTTTCGCTCCGAGGAGCTGCTCTGTCCGAGGAGTCCGATATGGCAGAGGCGCGTTCGCCGATTGGTGAGAACCTGGCACGCATCCGTAAAGCCCGGGGCCGGACTCAGGAAGAGCTCGCCGCCCGCTCCGGGGTCTCCGTGGATGTGATCGCGCGGCTGGAGCAGGGACGCAAGAAAGGGGCCCGCTGGAGCACCCTGATCAAGCTCGCCAACGCTCTTGGGGTGGATCTTGTGGTCCTGGTGGCGCCCGCTGGCCTGCTGCCGCAAGGGAACGGGATCGGCAATGGGGATCTGACCTCCTTACGCCAGGCGATCACCACCACGACGGATCTATTCGGTGAGGAGGATTTGGCCGAAGACCAGGAGGTGCCTTCCTTACCGGATCTGCGAGCCTCGGTCAACCGCGCCTGGGCGTCGTACCAGAACGGAGAATTCGCTCTGGTATCGCGCCTGCTGCCCGGACTGATCGGAGACGCGCGACGCGCCACGCGCGAATGGCGAAGCCACGACGTCGCAACGGCCCACACCCTGCTCGCCACCGCGTACAACATGGCCGCCGGGATCACCGTCATGCTGGGGCACCAGGATTTAGCGTTCACCGCCGTCGAACGCGCCGCCGCGGCCTCCCGGGCGGCCGACGGCCCCCTCCCCGCCGCGGCCTCGATGATTTTTCTGTCCTGGATCCTGCTCAAACAGGGCCGCTACCAGGAAGCGGAGCGGGTCGCGCTGTCCATGGCCGAGCGGATCGAACCCAGCTTCACCTCCGCCTCCCGGACCGAACTGGCGACCTTCGGCAACCTCATGGTCAACGCCAGCTGCGCGGTGGTACGCACCGGCAACGGGGAACGGGCCAGCGACCACCTGAGCGTGGCACGGGCGGCGGCGAGCCGGTACGGCGTGGACCGGGTAGACCAGTGGTCGGTGTTCGGGCCGCGCGTGGTCGGCATGTACTACGCCAGCAACGCGGTCGAACTCGCCGACATCGAACAGGCGGTGCGGTTAGCCGAGGAGGTCCCGCCGCCGTCGGGTGGGGCGCTTCCGCCCACCTGGGAGGCACGGTACCTGCTCAACATGGCCTACGCGCACTCCGAACTGGGAAACGACACCGAGACCGTCAACCTGCTGTGGCAGGCGCGGCAGATCGCGCCGGAGTGGGTGCGCTACCATCCGCTGTCCGCCACCATCGTCATGGAGCAGCTGGAACGCCCGCGTAAGCCGTCGGAGCGGCTGGCGTTGCTGGCCGAGCATCTGCGGGTGCTGTGAGGGCTGTCAAGTCACGGGCTTCAAGTCACGGGCTTTAAAAGGGAGCGTGCCCCACAACCAGCGGCCATGTGGGGCACGAGGTATCGGGGTGCCGGTCGCTTAAGTGGGAGGCCGCGAGAGCGAAACTTCAGGACAGGCCACGCCCAACAGTTGAGGCCACAAAGGACGGACAGCGTCGGCCTGCGGACCGTGGAGACCTTGCACGATCTCGAATTCGACGCACTGGTTTCCCGCGAGGAGGCGATCGATCCGCAAGCCAACCTGTCACCTGTCAAGCCGCCCCAGTGGCCTTATCCGTCCTCTGAGCACTCGTGGGGAGGAACCGGGCGAGCGGTGGGGAGTTTTCACCGGGCCGGTCGAAAGCCCAGAGACATCAGACAATGACATCAGACAATGTCGGTGCGGAACCCGCTCAGACCGTCGGCCAGCTCCTCCAGCACCTGCGCGTACGACAGGTAGCTGTAGATCGGGCTGGCGTGCCAGGGCAGCAGCTGCCCGGCTTGGACCGCCGGCAGCTCCCGCCAGGTGGGGATAGAGTCGAGCTCCTCGGGCGTCAGGTTGCCGGTACGCGCGTCCCAGATGATCACGTCCGCCTCGTACTGGTTGGCGTTCTCCCAGGAGAGGGCCTCGAAGAAGTCCGCCTCTGGGTTGGGCGGCTCGGCCAACACAATGTCCAGCCCGAGCTCACTGAGGTGCCGCAGGTCCGGGTGCAGCTCCCGGTAGGCCACGTAGAAGTTGTCGTTCGTACCAGAGATCGCCATGATGCGCAGCCCGGCCTTCTCCTGTGCCAAGGAGCGGATCCGGTCGCAGGCGGCCTCGAAGCGTTCCCGGGCGGCGGTGTTCTCCTCAGAGGACAGGTCGGCACCCAGGGCCTCCGCCAGCCGCGCCACCTTGTCGATCGCCTCGGGGGCGCTGATGCCGATCATCCGCAGGCCCGCGGTCTGGGTGAGGGCCTCTACCTCGTTGACCACCTCGTCGGGCACGTACCACAGGGTGTCCTCGACGTACATGATGCTGACCAGCAGGTCCGGCTCCAGGCTCGCGAACCGCTCCACATCGAACTCGCCCCAGACGTTGCCCAGTGACTCCACCTGGTCGATGTCGACGTTGCCGACCTGCGGGTCCGGGCTCCCGTCGGGCAGGGTCGCCGGGCCGAACACCCCGACCGGCCGGATCCCGAAGTCCCACAGCGCGCCCGCGACGTTCACCTGCGCGACGATCCGTTCCGGCCGCTGGTCCAGGGTGATTGTGCGGTCCCGGTCGTCGGTGTAGGTCCAGCCCGCAGCGGTCTGGTCCGTCTCGCCGGAGGATGAGTCGTCACCTCCGCAGGCGCTCAGACCGGACAGGACAACGGCGCCCATGCCGCCGAGCAGTAGACGCCGGCGGCTGGTGGTGAGGGACGGCAGAGACGGGCCGGATAACCGTGACCGGGTAGCGGACATCAACAACCTCCTGAGCTGGTTCACCGAATGTGATCCACAGTCAGCCGGGGATCTTAAATAGGGAAGCCTTACCTAACTAGCTGGGGTGAGCGTTGTCACTGGTAGCGCCGCTTCCAGGTCCGGCGTTGCCCCCGGAAACGCCGCATCCTCGGCGGCTGCGGCGTTCTGGGCCTCAGAGGACAGTCGCGGGCGAGTCGACCGCCGCGCCAACGGCACCACCATGGGCGTCCCGGTCTCCGGGTCAGGGATGATCCGACACCGCAGGCCGAACACTTCGGCCACCAGCTCCGCGGTGATCACCTGATCGGGGACGCCGGTGGCGACCACCTTCCCGGCGTGCATCACGATCAGATGGGTGGCGTAACGGCAGGCCTGATTGAGGTCGTGCAGCACCGCGACCAAGGTGCGTCCGGCCTGCTCCCGCAGATCCTGACAAAGATCCAGAATCTCGATCTGATGCGCGATATCCAGGAAAGTGGTCGGCTCATCCAATAGCAACAGGGGAGTACGCTGCGCCAACGCCATCGCCAACCACACCCGCTGCCGCTGCCCACCGGACAGCTCATCCACGTACCGGTCGGCCAGCTCGGTGACGCCGGTGGCGGCCATCGCCTCAGTCACCGCGGTCTCATCCTCCACCGACCACTGCCGCAGCAGCCCCTGGTGCGGGTACCGACCCCGCGCCACCAGATCCACCACCGTGATGCCGTCGGGCACCATCGCGCTCTGCGGTAGCAGCCCGAGCCGACGCGCCACCTCCTTGGTCGAGTACCGGGTGATCTGGGCGCCATCCAGATACACCGCGCCGGAGCGGGGCCGCAGCACCCGGGCCAGCGCCCGCAACAGGGTGGACTTCCCACAGGCGTTTGGGCCCACGATCACGGTGAACGAGCCATCCGGGATCGTCACGTTCAAGCCTTCAGCGACGATCCGCCGGTCGTATCCGAGCGTGAGGTCCCGCGCTTCCAGACGATGCGCTGTCATCGGCGTACCCCTCCATTGATGTCGATGGCCGGGCTGCGGACAGGCGGGTGGGCAGCCGAAGGGCAAGCCCGGCACCCTACGGCGAACCCAGCGGTGAACCCTGCGTGTGGATGCGGCGGATACAGCGGATACGGCGTCGCCATCGCGGCCCTCTCAGAAAGCCCCGGTACGCCAACGCCGCCCCAACAGCCACGCCAGATACAGGCCCCCCACCGCGCTCGTGACCACCCCCACCGGCAACGGGGTGTCCTCCCACACCCGCTGAGCCAGGTAGTCACTGACGGTCAGCAGCAACGCGCCAGTCACCGCCGCCGCGGCGATCCCAGGCGCGGAGGAGCGGGTCAGGCGACGTGCCACCGCCGGAGCCGCCAACGCCACAAACGCCACCGGTCCACTGATCGCGGTGGCCACCGCCGTCAACGCCACCGCCACCGCCACCAACGCCAGCCGGGTCCGCTCCACCGCGATCCCCAACGCGGTGGCGGTCTCATCCCCCAGCTCCAACATCCCCAGCCGCCGCCCCAACACCAGGGCGATCGGCAGCAGAACCGCCATCGCCGGAGCCGCCGCGCTCACATGTGACCAGTCCCGGCCGGTGAGGCTGCCGGTCAGCCACGCCTGCGCCGACATCGCGTCGATGATGTTGGCGCGGACGATCAGGTAACTGTTCACCGAGGTGAGCAGGGCCGCCAGGCCCACCCCAATCAGCACCAGGCGGGAGCCCTGCACCCCGCGACGGAACGCCAACAGGTACATCACCACGGCGGCCACCATCCCGGCGCCGGCGGCGCTGAGAGCGGTCGCGGCGACCCCGCCGCGGAACACGATGATCTGCAGCAGGGCACCGGTGGCCGCGGCCGTGGTGAAGCCCAGCATGTCCGGGCTACCCAGGGGGTTGCGGGTCAGACTCTGGAAGATGGCGCCCGCCGCGCCCAGCGCCGCCCCCGCCAGCAGACCAGTCAGGATGCGGGGCAGCCGCAGCCGCCGCACGATCAACTCAGACCTGGGATCGCCGACCCCGAGCAGGGCCTGCACGGCCTCCTGAGGCGACAACGCCACCTGCCCGGCCGTCAAGGACAGCACCACGACCGCTGCGGTCACCAGCAGCAGGCAGCCGACGACCAGACAGGAGCGGGGAGACACCCGCACGCTGAACCGGCCGCCCGCGACGCGTACCGCCCAGCCGGTGGGGCGTACCACGCCACCCGCCGCGCCCGCCGCGGCGCCGGACTTGCCCACTGCGGCGTCGGCGGGATCCGCCACCGCGGTCGCCGACCGCCCCGCCTCACCCTGCGTCTGGAGCTCACCGTTCACCATCTGCTCACCCGCCGTCGACGCGCCACCATGATCAGAACCGGTGCGCCCAGGAACGCCGTGACGATGCCCGCCTGAATCTCCGCCGGGCCCAGCAGCCGCCCCACAATGTCGGCGGCCAGCACCATCACCGGCCCCAACAGCACCGAGTAGGCCAGTACCCAGCGCTGGTCGACCCCCACCACGGCGCGGGCGAAGTGCGGCACCGCCAACCCGACGAAACCGATCGGCCCGGCCGCCGCGGTCGCGGCGCCACACAGCACGGTCACCGTCACCCCGGTCAACAGGCGGGTCCGGCCCGGGTGACTCCCCAGCGCCTGACCGGTCTCGTCCCCGAGCGCCAACGCGTTGAGCGGACGCCCCAGCAGCAGTCCCAGCCCGATCCCGACGACGAAGAACGGGGCCAGAGTCCCGATCACGTCCTCGCCCCGGTTGACCAGGGACCCCACCGCCCAGAACCGGTAATCGTCGAACGCATCCGGGAACCGCAACACCATGACCGTGGTGTACGCGGTGAAAATCGCGGCGATCGCGGTCCCCGCCAGCGCGAGGCGGATCGGATCCGTGGCGCGGCGACCAGCACCCACCCCGTACACCAGCAACGCCGCCAGGAACGCGCCGGCGATCGCCAACCACACGTAACCACTCGGCGTGGCGATCCCCAGCAGGGTGATCCCGGTGACCACACACGCGGCGGCGCCCGCGTTGAGGCCGAGAATGCCCGGATCCCCCAGCGGGTTGCGGGTCAACGCTTGAGTCAACGCCCCGGCCAACCCCAGCGCGGCCCCCACCACGATGCCTAACACGGTGCGCGGCACCCGCATCTGACGGATTACGACGTGATCTGTGGAGCCGTCGAAATCGGTGAACGCGTCCAGGACTGTCCCCAGTGGAACCATCCGGGCGCCCAGCGCCACGCTCAGCACCGCCAAAACCACCAGCGCCACCACGGCCAGCGCCAGCCCGCCCCAACGCCGGGCCGCACCTCCCCGACGGGGAGGCTGCATGCGGGGGCGGCCATGCGGCGTCGCCGTCGCTGACTCAACAAGCGCGGTCATGGCCGGTACCTGAAAAGGACGCGAGGAGCCTGGGGAACCCGGCGCCGACAAGCCCACAGGACACGACGGCCTCGACACCAGCCTCGGCACCGGCCTCGACGGGCGCGACGGCCCGGGCCGCGCCGGTACGCGGAGTGAAGCCGGCGTGAAGGGGAGGGCCGGATAAGAAGGGCGTGGGATGCCCGCCGCTGGCAGGGCGCATTCCTGCTCCTGAAGAAAGCCTTACCTAACTTCGGGCACTATAGCGGCGGGGCAACGTGACACGTCAAACCGATGGCCCACCGGGTGACCTGGCAATCCAGGCTGGGCACAGCGACACGCGGCGCGGTGCGCCGTGGAGCCGACTCCGGCAGACCGAGCCACCCACCCTTATGCCCCCCTCCATGTCCCTACGACACCCGCCAGGTACGCCCCGTGGTCGCCTTTGTCCATCCGACGGTTACGGTGACACCGGGTCACCACCGCAGACCCCGACGTGAACCAGCGGAGCAGGACATACCGAGGAGGGGACATGGACCAGTTGTGGGACCGGTTCACCCAGGCCCAACCGGAACCGTCCGCACCCCTTGTGGTGGTCACTGGGCTGCTTGCTCTGGCCGTGATCCTGCCCCGCGGCAGCTGGCTGATCGCGCGTCACGTGGTGACGATCGCGCATGAAGGCGGGCACGCCCTGATGGCGCTGCTCACCGGGCGTCGCCTACGAGGAATCCGGCTGCACTCGGACACCTCCGGGCTCACTCTGTCGGCGGGGCGCCCGCGTGGCCTTGGCATGGTGCTCACCGGGGCGGCCGGCTACGTCACGCCGTCCCTGCTGGGGTTGGGCGCCGCGGCCCTGCTGGTCACCGGCCGCATCACCGTGATGCTGTGGCTGGGGGTGGCGCTCCTGGCGGCGATGCTGATCTTCATCCGGAACGTCTACGGGGCGCTGACGGTGCTGGTGACCGGCGGGGTTCTGCTGGCGATCTCCTGGTACGCCCCGGTCGAGGCGCAGGCCGCCTTCGCGTACACCCTCACCTGGTTCCTGCTGCTCGCCGGACCCCGGCCGGTGGTGGAGCTGCAACGCAAACGGCGGCGGGGCGCCGCCCGGGACTCCGACGCCGACCAACTCGCACGGATCACCCCGCTGGCCGGGATCGTCTGGGTCGGGATCTTCCTGCTGGTGACGCTGCTCTGCTTGGCGGTGGGCGCCCTCTGGCTGCTTTCCCCGGTGCTGCCCGCCGAGTTGTGACACCCCGATGCTTCCCGACGAGCCGGCGGTGAGGGCGCCACGGGTCATGACACGCGGTTGGCACCCGATGAGCCAGCACCCGATGAGTACCGAAGCACCAGTTTGTTGAGGCCGTACAGCACCAACCCGACAACAAGCAGCGCCCCCGCCGTCCGGTACTGCTGTGGATCCCGACCCGACAACGGACTGGCTAGGTACCCGCAGGTGATGATCCCCAGAATCGGGAACAGCGTAGGGGTCCGGAAGTGCTCGTGCGCCACTTTCTCACGCCGCAGTACCAGCACCGCGAGATTCACCACCGTGAACACACACAGCAGCAACAGCGCCGTGGTGCCTCCCAGATCCCCAACCTCCCCGGTGATGATCAGCACCATCGCCAACAGCGTGGTGAACAGGATTGCCACCCAGGGCGTACGCCGAAACGGCTGCACCCGCGCGAACACCCGGGGCACAATCCGCTCGTTCGCCATGCCATAGACCAGCCGGCTGGCCATCAACATGTTGATCAACGCCGAGTTGGCGACCGCGAACAACGCGATAAACGAGAACACCCACGGCGGGAACCCCGGAGCGCCCGCCTCCACCACCTCCAGCAGCGGACCGGTGGAGGCACCCAGCACATCAACCGGCACCAGCAGGGACGCCGTCAACGCCACCAGCACATACAACGTGCCGGCGATGGTCAGACCAGTCAACAAGGCCCGAGGGAAAACCCGGTGGGGATGCCGCACCTCCTCAGCCATGTTGACCGAGTCTTCAAATCCCACAAACGCAAAGAACGCCAACGCCGCACCACTGGTGATCAACACCGGGATCGCGTCGCCCTCACGGAACTCCAGCAGGCGGGACGGCTCACCCTCACCGTGGAGGACAGCCCAAGCACCGATCCCCAACACGATCAGCAGCCCGGACAATTCGACGCAGGTCAACACCACGTTGGCCTTCACCGAGTGCGCTACACCCTGGTAGTTGACCACCCCGACGGTGATGATGAACAACAGCGCCGCCGCCACGCTCGGCACCGTGACGAACTCCCGCAGGTAGTCACCGCCGAACGCCCGGGCCGCGGCACTGGCCGAGGTCAGGCCGGAAGCCATCACCGCGAACGCCACCAGGAAGGTCAGAAACTCAATCCCGAAGGCCCGGTTGATGTACAGCGCGGCACCGGCCGCCCGGGGATACTTACCGACCAGCTCCAGATAGGACATCGCGGTCAGGACCGCCACCAGGAACGCCAGCAGGAACGCGGTCCACATCGCGCCCCCTACTTCGGCACCGACCCGCCCGGTCAAGGCGTAGATGCCGGTTCCGAGGACGTCGCCGACCACGAAGAACAGCAACAGACGCCCCCCGATGACCCGACGCAGCGCACTGTGTTCGGTGTCAGTAGCGTCCGGGATGACGGCGTTCGGTCCCGATCCTGCCGGTTCCGTAGAGCTCATGCGCCTACCTTGGCATACGAGCGGTTTTGGGGCCGAGAGCGACACTGATCCGAAAATCGGATTAAAGATTTTTCATGATCTGTCATTCGCCGGGACTTTCGGCACTGTTCGTTGTCACCTGAAGACGGTTTCCTTAAATACGCACGCCGGGACAGCTACATGGGTGTCGTGGTGAGGAACAGGATGGGACACGCCGTTGTGGTGGCCTTCCCACAGGGCCGGGAAGCTCGGCGCCACCACTACGGCGTACCCCTCACCGCACTCAACCTCACTTGCGTCGCCACCTGAGCACTTCAAGGGCCCCACTATCGTGAGGCGCCCTGCGCCACGTACCGCGTAGTGCGCGCGTAACCGCGTCACGCGCAAGCGACCCGGCGGGGACGAGCCGTTGTCCGCAGGGGGTACCGCCGGGAGAGGGGGAGGGGCCACGGGGTACCGTCCAGGAGCAAGCAGAGGACCCGGAAGACCCACAGGGTGCTGCCCAAGAGTCGAGCTGAAGTCCCATGGAGGCCCACCCGGTCCGCGGCACCGCGGCTCGCTCCCAGGTCCGCAGGTCCGGAGGGGCCTGCCCGTCTTAGAGCCCGCCTTGCCGGTTTTAGTGGTCGCGCGGCTCCACGTTGTCAAACGGCGTGAACCAGTTATCGGGCCGCAGATCCCCGATTCCGAAAGCCTGATTCAGCTCCGTCTCCGGGTCCTCGATACCGTCCGCCCAGTCCGCGTACAACAAGCGAACATCGTGGTCTTGGAACAGCAGCTCCACGCACAACTCCCAGTCGTAATCGTCGTCATGGCGGGGCAGCCGTTCGTGATGACGACCCAGCAGGCCATCCTGCGTCATGCTCTCGGCGTCCTCGATGGCCAGATGCAGCATTAACTCCTCGGCGGTGCACCGGGGAATCGGCAACCGCCCCGCTTCAAGATCCCGCCGCAGGTCCTCGGCGGCCCGCGCCATGCGGTACCGCCACGCCGCGTCACGATGCCAACTGATCCGGGGGAGCCGAGTAAACACCGTCCAGGCCGGGTCGTTGCTGCCCGCCACCGGCTGGTCCCCGTTCTCCTCGACATCCTGGTACGCCTCATCCGCGAGCACACTGAGGGCGGTATGGAGCGCGTCCGCGGTACGCGGGGTCAGCCACGCCTGACCACCGTGCCGGTTCGGAGAAAACAGCGTCGCGAAATCCGGCGTCACCGGATCCGCAACCGCCCCCGCAGCTGAGGAGGCGCCCGGTGCATAGTCGAATCCCGGGAGCTGGTCCACCTCGGCGAGGTCGACGTCACCGACGCGCCATCCCCCGAACTCCACCAGCACCGGCTCCACACTCCAGTCGGCGAGCTCGTCACCGGCCGCGGTCCGCAGCACCTCCCCCGAGGACTCCATGCTGATCAGGTCGGCCCCGGGAATCAGGAACGTGGCGTCGGCCAGCGTCATCGCCGCACTCACCACATCCTCACCTGACTGGTCGGGACCGGCAGGCTGCCACCCGGCCGCGGCCGCCGCGGCGCGCAGCCGATCCGCGTCGTGGACATGCAGCTCGAGCATCTGCACGATCCGCACCACCGTGCCGGACAGATCCGCTAACCGCGCCGAGGCTGGGGTACGCGCCAGCGCGTCCACAGTGCCCGCAGGGGGAGCGCCATTCCCGCTCTCCTGCGGCGACAGCCGCCGATGCGCGTACTCCGCCACCGGCCAGCGTCCGCTGAAGACCAGATCGGTGGCCCTCCGCACCACGGAGGCGACCTCAGCCGGCGCCTGATCGGCGAGGCGCTCCAGCTCCGCCGCCACGGCCGGCCCACGGCCTCCTACCGCCGCCTGCCCCAGCGCCACCGCGATCCGCTGTGCCAAATCGGCGTCGTGGCACGTCAGAACCGTCTGCAGGCTGTCGTGGTGGCCTTCACGGGCAAGCAGCACCAGGACCCGACTCGCGGAGGCCGAATGCTCACAGAAGAAAGCCCGAGGTACGGCGGTGACAGAGGTCATAGCCATCCCTTGCTACGTGGGACGAAGGTCGTCGTTGACGTGGGTGCCCCCAGGGACACGATAGGGGAAGCACGGTGAGGACACCGCACTTCCCCTCGGCGCAGCAGAATTCCGATCAGCGAACGGTCTTGGTGGCCTCTAAATCATTAAGCAACGCGTGCACTGGTGCCCAACACAGCGCGACGGTATCCCGGTCGGGGATAAACCCGTTCTGCAACTGATGACGAGGGTGAACGAAATTCCGGTAGTCCCGGACCTTATGCATGAAGTCCTTCGCGTCGGTCTGTATCCACTTCCTCTTATGCGCGTAATCGATGAGAGTGTAAAGATCAACGCGATCAGCCTGGACGGAGGCTCCGTTAGATTTCTGCATTCCGTCCTTGAGAATCCTAGGGTATCGCTCGACGATCACGCCGTACAGCAGCCCCTCCATAAAGCTGCCGATAGCGATGATCGCCATTGTGTACGCTTCGTTGCGTTGACAGATGGAGGCCTCCTCGGCGCGGCTGACCAGCAGATCCACCAGCGAGCGGTCAGAGATGAGCGCGCTGAGCCGTGACCGCAGATCAGACGGCACACCATAGGCGAGGTGCTTCTCCTTCTTCCCCTCCGCCTGCTCCTGCTCGGCCCGCGTGGAGATGATCGGGCGGCCATTGCTGTAGGTGACGACGAGGCCTTCGGGCTCCAGGATTCGGTTGACCACCTCACATATCACTCTCGCGGTATCCAGGCCATCGTCGTATTCAAGGGGGTCGCAGATCCGGCACACCAGCCTGTGGAGCGCGTCGGTGTCATCCTGATGTTCAGTGAGGATATCCCTCAGCCAGGAGACCCGAGCCGATCCGTCGTACTGGGGCGGATCGGGCCATTTCGCGCGGCGGAGCAGCCGCTCCAGCTGATACCCCTTACGCTCGTACGGGCCGCCAATATCACAGATGATCTTGGCGAGCCGATCAATAGTCATCTCGTCAAAAGACATTAGTTCTCTTCCTGATCCGCGAGCCTTTGAGCGATGCTGAGCGCGTACCCCAGCCGCTGAACGATGTTCTTACCGCGCCGTTTAAAACCCAGCTCTTGCATGGCCTGCTGGATGCGTGTTTCACGGTCGTATTGCAGCCGATCCTGCAACAGCCACTGGAACAGGCGGATGAGTTCCGTGTCGCTGTAGGCGTTAATAGGCCGACCAGGGATGAAGAAGGGCCGCGGTCCACGCTCAGGAGTCACCACAGCCGCGGCGGCCCTGGCAGTCGTACCAGCCGTGGTAGTTGCGGCAGCCGTGGACGTCATTGCCCCAGTCGTGGGCGTCGCGGCGGCTGTCGTGGGCTCCTTGGCCGGCGCCGGATCGGTACGCTCGCGGTCAGCCTCCGCGATGGCGTGCTGCCACGCCTTCACGATGCGTTGGGTTTCCTGCTCGGGATTCGCGTACCAGTCAGTGGACCACAGCCGGTGGAAGCGCCACCCCAGATTCTCCAGGTGATTCTGCCGCAGCCGGTCCCGGTCGCGGGCGCTGCGGGAGGAGTGATACCGGTGCCCGTCGGTCTCCACCGCCAGCACCATCCGCCCCGGCTGCTCGGGATGCGCCAACGCGAAATCGATCCGATAATCGGAAACCCCCCATTGCGGGAACACCTTGATGCCCTCCGCCTCCAAGGCGGCCAGCACACTGCGTTCCAGACCGTTGAGCTCCAGGTCGTAGTTCGGGCGACCTCCCATGGCGTTGCCGTAGTTGGCGACAAACTCCAGGTAGCGGCGCAGCAGCTCAGGACCACGGTGCTGCGCCTTAGCCGTGACGCTGGGATCCATGTCGAAGTGAGAGAAGGAGCTGACCACGGTCATCCGGTTCCGGGCCCGCGTGATAGCGACGTTGAGACGCCGCTCCCCACCGGCCTGGTTGAGCGGACCGAAGTACATCCGCAGCCTTCCAGTGGCGTCCTTGGCGTACCCGATGCTGAGGATCACCGCGTCGCGTTCGTCACCCTGAACGTTCTCGATGCTCTTGATGAAGAACCGCTCACTGGCGGGCCGCTCCTGAGACAGGAAGTCATCCAGCTGATCGTTCTCCTGACGCCTTTGACGCAGCGCGGCTTCGATACGGTCGGCGTGACGCTGCCCCATGGTGATGACCCCCAGGCTCTCGTGAGGGTGCTGCCGGGCATGCTCCAAGATCAGGTCGACGACGCGCTCGACCTCCTCAGGGGCGGAGCCGTTCTGCCCCGGGCGTACCCGACCATCGACGAGCTCCAGTCGCAACGGGCTTTCCTCCTGGACCCCGGGGAAGGTGACCAGCTCACTGTTGTAAATCTCCACATTGGAGAAAGCGATCAGCCGCTCGTCCCGGCTCCGGTAGTGCCACCGCAGGGTGTAGCGGTCGGGGATGAGGCTGCGGACCCGGTCCAGAATGGACTCATAGTCGGTCAACTGGTCGCCGCTCTCATCCTCTTCATCGTCCTGGGTCGGATCCCCACTAAGGCGGCGGAAGAACGAGGTGGGAGGCAGCTGCTTCGAGTCACCGGCGACTACCAGCTGCCGCCCCCGCATGATCGAGGTGACCGCGTCATGCGGCTCGACCTGACTGGCCTCATCGAAGATGACCAAGTCAAACAGCTGCTTTGACGGCAACATCCGGCTGACGATCAGCGGCGACATCGCCCAACAGGGGAAAGCCGCCAGCAGCACATCAGACGCCTCCGCCACCAGCCGCCGCGGCGGCATGTGCCGGGACTTCCGCGTCGCCTCCTGGCGCACCAGCAGGTTCTGCTGCGGATGCTCATCCCGGGCCTTCCGCAGCTGAAACGCCACCAGACGCCGGATCCGCTGGGCCGCGGACTTCACATGCTCAGCATCCAGCGCGCGGAACCGCGCGACGGTGGCGTCATGCTGCCGCCCCACGAAGTGAGCCAGATACGGTACGCGCAGCCGCATCTCATTGAACACCGCGGTCAGCCAGGCACGCTCCAGGATGAGCATCGCCTCCTCTTCATCGACCCTACGGGTCGCGAAGTCAGCGAGCATCCGCTCCAGGCCCAGCCGGTACAGCTCATCCTTGAGCCGGTTGAGTTCAGGCAGCCGCCGCAGCGTCTCCTCATCCTCATTGAGCCGGCGCACGGTGTCGTCGACATTACTGGCGGGCTGCTGATCCAACGCGCCGATCTTGATTTCCGCCGCGATCGCCGCGAGATTCGTGCGAAGCCGCGCCAGCTTGTCGAGGGTCTGCTGCACGCCCTGCAGCGCGGTCGGGTGGGAGCGACCCTGGGTGAGGGTGTGCCAGTGGTCGCGTTGCGCCACCGCGCGACTCAACTGCGCGAACAACGTTTCCTTTCGGGTGCCAGGAGGCACCATCTGGTACAGCTGACGGCGCAGCTGGAACCGCCGCCACAACCCCAGCGGACGCGCGTACTGGTTACGCCACCGCCGCGGCGCCACTGCGTACTGAAAATCCTCCAGCTGCGGGCCGAAGATGTGGGCACCGCCGAAGAACCGCACAGTGTTTTCCACATCGTGGAGGAAAGACAGCAGCTGCTGCCAGTCGACGAGTGAATCCGGAACGGTAAAACCAGAACGGGAGACCAAGGCCTCCAGTTGACTACGGGTGGACAGCAGTGACTGGGCGGACAGCTCATCTAGGTGCGCCAAGATCCTCTCGACGTCCTCCATGGAACGCACAGAGGAGCGAGCCCACGGCGTCTCCTCACGGAGCACCCGAAGCCCACCCTTGGCGATGAAACTCCGCAGCTTGTCCTTGACGTCGGCGATCGCCGCTTCGTTGAGCTGACGGAGCCCGGAGGCGCGGAGGTTGTAGGTGCTCACATCGGCCGGTGGCAGCCCCGCCAACCGGGTAATGACCTCATAGGCGCTCAACCCCCACGGCTCCCGCTGCGCGTGAAGCTCGGCCGGGTGACGGGCGACCTCAGCGCGAGCCTTAGCGAGGTCGCGGTGCAAGTTCGCCAACGGCGGTGGCAGCAGCTCCGTGCTCGCGCGGTCAAGCACCTCGGCGATACGGGCAGCGATGTCCCGGCGGCTGAGTTTGTGACGGTGCAAATCAAAAACCAGCCGATCCAGACCAACCTTCTCCAGCCGGTTGATGACCGCCTCGATAGCGGCGCGCTTTTCTGACACGAACAGCACGCGCTTTCCACGCGCCGCCATCATCGCGATGATGTTGGCGATGGTCTGGCTCTTCCCCGTGCCGGGCGGCCCTTCAATCACGACATGCCGGCCGGAGAGGACCGCGTTGAGAGCGTCCTGCTGGGACGAATCCGCGTCCAACACCAGGAACTCGTCCTCAGGACGGATGTTGTCCGTGCTCAGCGGTTCCAAAGCCCGCTGAGCGGACAATTCCTGACGCGCCGACTGGTCACCGGCCATGGCCGCGAGGATCGGATGCTGGGCGAGCAACTCCGTCGCCGAGCGCAGATCCTCGATCATGGGGAGCTTGTCGAAACTGAACACCCCCGCGACGATCACCTTTTCCAGGCGAACCTCCAGCCGGCTCCCCAACGCGCTGGAGATCTCCTGGAAGGTCGCCGTCACCTGCTCGGCCGGATCCGCAACCCGCGTCAGAACCTCGTTGATCTTCTCCCGGAGACCGGTGAGATCAGCGTTGATGCCATACTGCTTTTCCAGCGAATACAGCAGAATCGGGTTGATCTCGACATCGTCGCTGAGCCGCAACGTGAAATCGTTCTCCATCGCGGTCCGCGCCTTCAAGTGCAGCTGCCGCAGCAGCAAAGGCGCCCGCAATGGAGGCAGCGACATCGCCGTACTGTGCGACTGTGGATTGTCCACACAGAGCAGTCCTCGAGCCACCCAGCCCGCTTCGATGCCCTGTTCCTCGGCGAGCTCCACCAGCTTGCGGCGCAGCGACCGGAGCCGCGCACACGCCTCGATAAGCTGGTCCTCATCCGGATACAGATCGGAAAGACGCACCTCACGACCCTGGAACAACGCGGTGAGGCCGCGGCTGTCAGCGTCAGTGAGATTGATGGAGGTGTAACGCGAATTCTTGAAATAGAGCAGAGTGTTGCGGTGACCGAAATCAATCAGCTCGTCAGCCCAGGAGTCCGCCGCCTGTTTGACCAGGTTGAAACGATCTAACGTCAAGGCTGAGCCTTTCTGTAAAAAGGTAAGACATGCCCATGTCTTCAGGGCGCGCCCTTAGCTCGATTCCCGCAGCGGCGGTAGGCGAGCAGATCAGGATATAGCCGGTGTCGGGGCGGAGCAAATCCAGATTTAAACCTAACGGCCGATAGCGGAACCGCGACGACTTCTACTAGCCGGAGCAGTGCCTCGCGAGCATCGACCCTTATCAACATTTGTGCTGGTCACCGACTCGTATGTGATCATGAATGCTTTGCTGGGTAGGGTGGAGGTATAAGAAATTGAGACAGAAGTGTAATCCTTTAGATATGTGTCGCTGAGGGGTGTTCTTGTGGGGTCGCGTCCTCGCTAATTAGATACCTCCATATTCTCCCAAATTGGATATAAGTGATTATTTGATCGGTTTTTATTTAACGATGGATGAGCATGGGACGTGGACTCGCCGGTGATCTCCAGGTATGTCTAACTCGGGGTGTCGAGTTGACAAGGCGAAAACATGGCCAGAGGACAACAGGTCAGCCGGACAGTCACGCAGAACCGACATCTGTCTACGACGGATAATGCGAGCGGTGAATCCCCGGACTTGATCTTCTCTTCAGATAAGAGGATCGGCTGACCAGCCCCGCGACCGTGAATCTCACCCCGGCGGGCTGAACAACACCGCCGCGTACCACCCGTCTGGCCACCGCCGCATCAATCAGCGAAGCACAGTGATGAGGTACGACCGGATACGCTTCCCCACCAGGGAGGACGGATAGCGCCCGCTCCACCGACAGCGTTAAGGAACAGCGGGCAGCGACCACCACGAGCGTCCTACCCAGGTCATCGGGGGCACGCGATGAGCGTTGCCCAGGATCATCAGACCTTGCTGGCGGCGCAGAACCTGCCCTAAGACCCCAGCGAACCCACCTCGCAGCCGGCCAACCGACACCCGTAGGGATCGTCAGGAGCCCAAAGGACCTCAACCTCGAGCACAGCGCTCGGCGTGAAGCGCGCTTTGACAGAGGAATCGACAGAAGAGAGGAAGACGATCAATCAGGCGTGGGACACAGCGGGATTAACGCAAGGCCTGACCAGACAGCAGGAAACCTACGAGCCGGGCCCTCAAGCCACCTCATGCGTGAACCGGACCGGTTCGGCCAACACCTGCGCGGCGCCCTCCAGATCGGCGAGCCGGGCAGCCAAAGTGGCCTCAGCTAAAGGCCGCGGCAGCGCCTCACTGAACTTCAAGCCAGCCAAGGCACGCTCATCGACATGGGGGAGGCACAGCCGCTGCCCGGCACGAGCGGTGCCGGCCCGCCAAGTGGCGGGGGCGAGATCGGCGCGGAGCCGGATGGAGAAGTCGTCGAAGGGAAGAGCTCGAAGACTTAGTCCTGCTGCTCTCTCGTCTGGTTTAAAAATCTTCTATCTTTAACTGTCTTCTTCAACTTTTCAAGGTCTATAGCTATGAGGCATTCGATGGCGACTTGAGATCATATAAGGATGATTATGCATATTTATATTTCTTGAACTTTAATCATTTCTGTACTTTTTATGTGAAGTGGAATGTAAAATTTATCCATTTTAGATGGCGGCATATTTATTGTCGTTGAAATTTTTGTGTAGCTTGAAGGGGTGAATGTCATATTAAAGTGCGGAGAACGTGTGAGGGTATTAGCGCGAGTCTGGGGTGGTGTATGCGTATTGTTCTGCAGTCAGCTGCCCTTGAAGGGCCAACCGGTGATCGGTACAAGAGGACTATAGCTACGTCGGTGATTTTCGTGAATCATGCGTACCTTTTGAGTGATCAGCAGTTTCAGGACTTAATGAACCTATTCCCTGAAGGGCGAGCGCCGCTATGTGGGATCATCCCTGGGCGAAGGAACGCAAACATGCCACAGGTACGCAAGATCTCTCCTAGAGATGGAGTGTTCTTGTATGGAAAGAGACAACTATACGCTGGTGGTGTGATTGCCTATACGTTCTATAACCCGCTGCTCGCTGAACGTTTATGGGGGGCGCGACGAGCATGGACTGACCTGGGAGAATATGTATGCGATCAGCGACCTGCGGTCCTGTGAGATCCCTTATCGAGAAGTCGCTGAACTGATCGGCCGAGACCCGAATGGGATCCTCCAGGGAGTGAATGTATTAAAAGAAGAAGACTCAGAACTGCTGGCGGAGCTGTGTGGGTTTGGTGCATCCGTGACTGCGGTTACTAAGCAGAGTGGATATGAGCCTGCTCCGCCCTCACCTCCGTATGACGGCAAGCTTGAGCGACAAGTGGTTCGGGCGCACGAGAGAAACAGAGATATCTCAAGCAAGTACTTCTGAACCAAGGTTCGAGTACCTGCGCGTTATGTGATAGGGAGTTCCCTTCAGAGTTTCTTGTTGGTGCGCATATCAAGAAGCGGGCTGTCTGTTCTGATGAGGAACGAAGAGATGTCCTTAACGTAGCTATGCTGGCCTGTGTGTTGGGGCGCGATAGCCTCTACGAACACGGCTATATCACGGTTGAAGAAGGTGGAAAGATTCGTATCAGCCCAGCTGCCTGGCGTAGTCGATCTATAGCAAAGTACGTTAGGAGTCATCTCGAAGGAAAAGTCACTCCATGGTGGACTCCGAGGCGCGAAGAGTACTTCCAATGGCATCGAACCCGCGTGTTCCGCAAAACTGCGGAGCTAACCCGCTAATACTGAGCATTATTCATATTTGTAGTACCTGGTTAGATGCTCACTTTGAAGAGGCATCATAGGATGCCAGCCAAGGCTGAGCCCGCAGACGTAATCGTATGCAATTACTTAGACCCGCGGGTCGTTTAACGCCCATACGACCCGGGTGGCCTGCTTATTACCGGGAGCAGGGGCGTCGTCATCCCTCGAGGGATGGCCTGCCTTGAGTAGGGGCTCGCATGGGCTGTGCTGATCATGGTTATGTGACACGTCCATCAGCTACCCACCCGTGACCGCACAGCTATGCAGCCTATGAGGTCTTATGACCGTCCACTGAGGCCGACGGAGATTAGTGTGGAGCAGGGAAGTGAAAAGACCCTATGGCGATCAGCGGCGTGACAGCCGGTTGATCTCGGCGAGGACGTGGTCCACGTGTGGGCGCACACGTGCTCTCAAATCCTCGGGCCACCTCTCCTCTGAATAGCGGTGAGTGCGATATAGCTGTTTGGCGTGCTCCAGGACAGGACGGTGTTCTGCGGGGAGTTGAGCGAGGGCCCAGTCGGCGGCGGCGTTCTTTGACTTGATCTCGCCGGTGACCAGAGTGCTCCAGATCCGTGCAAGAGTCAGCAGAACATTGCGGGTGTCACTGTCTAGCTCGTTGAGCAGCTCAGAGATGCTGGTCAGGCTTGCGCGTATCAGATCCGTGTGGGGGACAGGGTCGAGAACCTGGGCCGGTGGTGGACCGGCAAGAGGATGATCACCGGTCAGCACCATCGTGAGTAGAAGCGCCAGATCCGGCATGGGGGCCGGCTGAGGGACTGCGTCGGCTTCGAACTTTTCGCGGAGCCACTCGCCGTACTGGAAGTCACAGATTGGCGGGAACCGCCACGGGCGTACCTCGGACTGGACGACGACAGTGAGTTCGACTGGACGCAGCCCACCTGTAAAACCGGATGTCGCCAACAGGCCATCAAGGATCGTCCGCCGCTCTCGGTCCGTCATGCTGCGTTGGGAGACGACGAGAATGTCTAGGTCACTGGCGGGGCGGAGGCTGCCGAGTACGGAGGAACCGTGGAGATAGACGCCGATGACCTTGGATCCGAGTACGTCGTCGACCAGCGTGACAAGCACCGAGATCTGATCCACCACCTCAGTCTCTACCAGCGGCCCGGAAGCCTTGCAGGTTCACAGATCTATCGATGGGTACGCCCGGACACATGTCGTACGGTGACTGCAGCGGCGTCACCGTACGCTGTTTTTAGTGACGGGTTGACTCTCAACCGTCCAGATTGTCTGGTTGGGAGTCGAGGGGGTACGGCCGGTCAGGGGCGATGGCGTTCCAGATAGTCCGCAGATCCTCGTCCAGCTCGTCGGCTTCCTCGTCGGTCCATTCATCGTTGTAAAAATGCTTGCCCCACCACTGAGGCGTGAAGGCTCCAGCTCGGAGTGTCCGCTCGAACTCCTCAGGAAGCCAAGGAAACCCGCCTTCACGGATATTCTCTCCTAGGAGGCGTGCTCCTTCGGGATCTCCCTCTAGAAAGTAGTCCAGCAGAACTTCAGCGATCCTGTCACTGGGTTTTTCCATATCGAACTCCATATTTAAGGGGGATCTGGGTAGCAGGTTATCAAATGCCATTCGTTGGCGGATGAGGTTCTTTGATAAGAGGCGACTATCTTGGTGTCGTCAGGAAAGTGGGTGGGGACGATAGGGCCAGGATTCTTTCTGGTCCCTGTTCTAGTCCAGCCTCGAATATAGTTGCGGAAATTTGGTCCTAGAACTTCTACTGCTGGAAGTCTTATAACGAACCTCTCTTGGGGTGGGTGAGAGTTCTCTGCGTTTTGGCGTTTTTGTTGACAGTCTTGGCTGTTCCAGATGTACATCTCGGCGAACACGAGGGCGGCGTTGCTGGTGAAGGCGGTGGCATGCCTGCCGCATTTGTGTCTTTTGCC
>PKFB01000023.1 GCA_002919305.1 Actinomycetales bacterium | reverse complement strand
GTGTTGTCGTGGTGGCACCTCCTTTCGGCTCTGCCGGGGGGATCGAGCCGGCGGCGGATGTCCGGGCCAGGAAATGCCGCCGGCTCCGGTCTATGTGTGCGCCGAATCGTCGATAAGCCTGTTTCAGGTGTAGATCGCGGTACGCGATCGTAGCCGGCGCGGGGGCACGTCCGGCGTTCGAAGTGGTCTATTCACGTTGTTCGGCATGAGGTCTGTCACGGTCGGCCTCACGGTCGTTATAGCCGGCGCGGTACCGAGGTGGGGGAGCCCGGCTGCGCCTGTTGTCCCTGGGGTGCGGTCAACTGTCCCACCTTTGTGGGAGCGCTCCCACGAGGGTGGTCACTGGGGACTGTACCGTCACCTCGGACGATGCGAAAGGTGCCGGGCAAGATTAGATAGGACATCAGTCAGCCAACCACGTGACATGCGTACACCGTCAGTTGACAGGTCATTGCCTCAGCAGTGACGATGCCATCGAGCCGTGGACCCACCGGGGGATCGCCGTACCGGGCCGTTTAATCCATGCCGTGGTTACGTCGGCATGACACGTCCTCCCCGTGTCACGGGGCTCGATGAGAGGTTCGTGCATGTCACCTCCCCGCGTGATGTCTACTTCTCACTCTGCCTGCTGGAAGCAGTCTTTACGTGTCCCCTTAGCCCTTC
Source organism: Actinomycetales bacterium (assembly GCA_002919305.1). Classification (GTDB taxonomy): domain Bacteria; phylum Actinomycetota; class Actinomycetes; order Mycobacteriales; family Micromonosporaceae; genus RSA1. Next base: position 155,766 of record PKFB01000023.1, on the reverse strand, counting down.
TCGCGGCCGCCGCGACCACTTTTTCGGTCAGCGGTCCGGCCAGTGCGGCCAGCGGCACGACGCTTCCCGCCACGGCGACCCAGGAGGGCTATGAGCGGATCTTTAACGGCACATTCGACTCCGGCACCGCCGATCCGTGGTGGTCCTACGGGTCCACTCTGGCCGTGGTCAACGGTCAGTTGTGTGTGACTGTTCCTGGTGGAACCGCCAATCCTTGGGACGCCGGCGTCGGTCAGAACGCGATCGTGCTGGAGCTGGATGAGCCCTACACCTTCAGCTTCACCGCATCGGCCGACCGCGCGGCCACCATTCGCGCTGGGGTGCAGCTCAGCCAGGAGCCCTACACCTCCACTTTCTCCCAGGACGTCGCGCTGACTGAGACGCCACAGAATTACGAGTTCACATTCGACTCCACTCTGGAGAACGACAACGCGCAAGTGGTCTTCCAGGTCGGTGGTCATGCCGAGGATCTGACCATCTGCCTGGACAACATCTCGCTGATCGGGGGTCAGATCCCACCGGGGCACGTCCCTGACACCGGGCCCGCGGTCCGCGTCAACCAGCTTGGGTACGCCACCTACGGCCCTAAGCGGGCCACTGTGGTAGCCGAAGAGACCACGCCGCTGCCGTGGCGGTTGCTCGACGCTGGCGGCACAGTGGTGGCCTCGGGACAGACCACAGTGTTCGGTGACGACCCGGCCTCCGGCACCCACGTGCACCAGGTCGACTTCTCAGACGTCACCACCGAGGGCACCGGCTTCACCTTGGAGGTGGAGATCGCCGGTGAGCCGGTGGCCAGCTACCCGTTTGAGATTTCCCAGTCGCTGTACGACCGGCTCCGCTACGACGCGTTGGCGTTCTTCTACCACCAGCGCAGCGGTATCGAGATCTCGGCGGATCTGGTCGGTGAGGAGTACGCGCGTCCGGCCGGACACCTTGACGTGCCCCCGAACCAGGGTGACACCAACGTGCCCTGCATGCCGGGGACCTGCGACTACTCCCTGGATGTGCGGGGCGGCTGGTACGACGCCGGTGACCACGGTAAGTACGTGGTCAACGGCGGTATCTCCGCCTGGCAGCTGCTCAACCAGTATGAGCGGGCCCTGATCGTGGGTGGCGAGACCTTCGAGGCGTTCGCCGACGGCACCCTGGCGATCCCGGAAGCCTCCAACGGCGTACCCGACCTGCTGGACGAGGCACGGTGGGAGGTGGAGTTCCTGCTGCGGATGCAGGTGCCCGAGGGTGAAGAACTCGCCGGCATGGCCCACCACAAGATCCACGATGAGCAGTGGACCGGGCTGCCGATGCTGCCGCACGAGGACCCACAGCCTCGGTACCTGCACCCGCCGAGCACGGCGGCGACCCTCAACCTGGCGGCGGTCGCGGCCCAGTGTGCTCGGCTGTGGCGGGCGTACGACGAGGCCTTCGCTGACCAGTGCCTCACCGCCGCTGAGCGGGCCTGGGATGCCGCCGTGGCGCACCCGGACATCTACGCCGACCCCAACGACGGCGTCGGTGGGGGCACCTACAGCGACAGCAACGTCACCGACGAGTTCTACTGGGCGGCGGCTGAGCTGTTCGTGACCACGGGCGCCACCAGGTACCTGGACTTCCTGCGCTCGTCCCCGCACTTCGGTGCGGACAACTTCACCGCCGGCGGGTTCGCCTGGCTGGAAACGGCTCCGTTGGGCGACATCACACTGTCCATGGTGGACAACGACCTGCCGGAGGCGGAGCGGGACGCCGTCACCGCGCGGGTGATCGCCGCTGCCGATCGGTACGTGGCCACCATCGCGTCCGAGGGCTTCGGTCTGCCCTACGCACCCTACCGGCACGAGTACGTGTGGGGCTCCAACAGCCAGGTCCTCAACAACGCGATCGTGATCGCGACCGCCTACGACCTGACCGGTGAGCAGGAGTACGCCCGTGCCGCCCTGGAGAGCTTCGACTACATCCTGGGGCGGAACGCGCTCAACCTGTCCTATGTGACCGGTTACGGGACGGTCTACTCCCAGAACCAGCACCACCGGTTCTGGGCCAACCAGCTCGACGCGAGCCTGCCGCACCCGCCCGCCGGTACCCTGGCCGGGGGCCCCAACGTCGGGCTCCAGGACCCGATCGCGGCCCGCGAACTGGCCGGCTGCGCGCCGCAGTGGTGCTACATCGACCACATTGAGTCGTGGTCGACCAACGAGGTGACGATCAACTGGAACGCGCCGCTGGCCTGGTTGGCCGCCTTCGCCGCCGAGCAGGCGCACGGCGACTCGGAGCCGCAGCCTCCGGTGGGGCAGTGCTCCGTCCAGTACGTGGTCCACTCTCAGTGGGGGAGCGGCTTCGTGGCCGAGGTGACCATCCACAACACTGGGGACCAGCCGATCGACGGTTGGGAGCTGGAGTGGACCTTCAGCGGTGACCAGCGGGTCACTCAAGTGTGGAACGCCACGCTGGAGCAGAACGGCGCCACGGTGACCGCCTCCAACGTCAGTTGGAACCAGGTGATCCAGCCTGACGGGAGAGTGACCTTCGGGTTCCTCGGTACGTACTCCGGAACCAATAGCGCGCCCACCACGTTCCTGCTCAACGGCGTGCCCTGTAGCGGCTGAGCAGCCCGGACATTTTCCGCCCATCTCGAGGCTTTGTGGGGTGTCTCGGGTGTGAGAGCGCTCTCACACCCGAGACACCCTCGGTACTGTCTTTGATGCCCCGGTGCAGCACAGTCGGCGCCTGGAGGCACTGTGGACAGTGCGCCGAGCGCGGGCTCAACGTCGGCTGGCCTCACCGTTGTCCCACGCTCCGATCGTGATCAGGGAGGTGGTGTGGCAGGCATAGTACGCCTGCCCTCGAAAGCGACACCGGGATCGGGAAACGCGTCTGAACCTGTCAGCGCACACTGTCTACACAGGAGGGTCCATGTCCGACCGGGTCCAGATCGCCGCCGTTCCCATGACTTTGACCTGGGACCCCGCGCCGCGTGCATGGGAACTGACCGTTCCGAATACGTTGACGGTGCAGGCCGGTCCGGGCACGGATCTGTTCAGCGACCCCGCGGGGAATCCGCCCGTGGCGACCGCCCCAAAGGCGTTGGGAATCCCGCCGTCCGGAGATTTCATCCTCAGCGCCCGCCTGAGCGTGGAATTTACGTCCACATTCGACGCGGGGGTCCTGCTGGTCTACGCCGCCGCGGACTCCTGGGCGAAGCTGTGCTTCGAGTACTCACCGGCGGGTGAGCCGACCGTGGTCACGGTGGTGACCCGTGGGGTGTCCGACGATTGCAACTCCTTCACGGTCGCGGGTAACCACGTCTGGCTGCGGATCGCCAGAATCGGCCGTACCTTTGCTTTCCACGCCGCCCTCCCACGCGACACCGAACCGCTGCGGTGGAACCTGGTTCGATACTTCACACTCGACACTCCGAGTACCCGCCCGGAGGCGAGGGAAGAGGTCCACGTGGGTTTTCTCGCCCAGTCCCCCACCGGAGACGGTTGCCGGGTCACTTTCAGTGACATCACCTTCCACCAGCGAACCGTTACGGATATCCGTGACGGCTCCTGAGAGGGTTTGAGCGCTTTTCGCTCTTGGTCCTTGTGCGGGGAACATCCGGCCGCGTACCATTGCGACGATTCGCGTTCAGGAGCCAGATCGCGCAGCGAGACGCCGGGGATCGCTCTTTCAACGCTTCGCCACGAAGATTCAGCCATGAGTCATCCCCCTCATGGCGTCTGTTACGTCTCGACCACTCGCAGTCCGGGCCGGGCTGGTCGCATCTCCTTAAGCCCTTAGGAGATCAGTGGTATGAGAGTCTCGTTACGACGCCGACGGCTCCGCGCAGCCGGCATCGGTGCGGTCACGGCCGCGATGGTCGCTACCGCAATCGGCGTCCCGGCGACTCCCGCCGCTGCTGCGGTGCGTTGTGAGGTGAACTACACCGTCCGCGCATCCTGGAGCGGGGGATTCACTGCGGACGTCGTCATCAACAACCTCGGGGATCCGGTCAGCAACTGGACTCTCGAGTGGGATTTCCCGGGGAGCCAGCGTGTCGTCCAGATGTGGAACGCCTCGTACACCCAAAACGGGAACAGGGTGACGGCGCGCAACGCCGACTGGAACGGCAACCTCGGCACCGGCGGTTCAGTGGCGTTCGGGTTCAACGGCTCCTACACCGAATCCGAGCTGCCACCGCCTCCCACCGAGTTCCTGCTCAACGGCACCCCGTGTCGAGGCGACAACCTGCCGCCCGAGGTGAGCATCACCAGCCCGGCGGGTGGCACCGACTTCGTCGCACCCGCCACCATCGCGATCAGGGCCACGGCCTCTGACCCGGACGGCAGCATCACCCGGGTCGCCTTCTACCACGACGGCATCCTGATCTCGGAAGACACCACCTCGCCGTATGAGGCGGTCTGGTCGGGTGTGCCGGTGGGGACCTACACCCTCAACGCGGTGGCGTACGACGACCAGGGCGCCAGCACCACGTCGCAGGGTGTGAGGATCAACGTGATAGAAAGCACCGCTCCTCGCATCCTGGTGCAGCCGACGGCGGTGAGCGTGCCCGAGGGCAGCTACGAAACCGTTGAAGTGCGGCTGTCGGAGGCGCCCGCTGACATCACCGCGGTCACCGTGAGCCACAGCGGCGACCCCGACCTGAGCGCGACGCCGACCACACTGACCTTCAGCTCCGGCAACTGGAGCGTGGCTCAGCGGTTGCGGATTAACGCCGCCGATGACGACGACGCCGTCAACGGCGAGGCAACCTTCACGCTCTCTGCCAGCGGCTACGAACCGGCGGTCGTCACCGCCTCAGAATCCGACGACGAGGTGGCGCCGAGCGAGCGGCGGTTCCTGGAGCTGTACGACGCCATCCACAACAGTGGCTACTTCAGCCCTGAGGGCGTGCCGTACCACTCCATCGAGACGCTGATGGTGGAGGCGCCTGACCACGGACACGAGACCACCTCCGAGGCGTTCAGCTACTGGCTGTGGCTGGAGGCGGCGTACGGTCGGATCACGGGTGACTGGGAGCCGTTCAACACCGCCTGGGAAACGATGGAGACCTACATCATCCCTGCCCAGCGGGACCAGCCCACGAACAGCTTCTACAACCCGTCCTCGCCGGCGACCTACGCGCCTGAGTACCCCACCCCGGAGCAGTACCCCAGCGCGTTGGACAGCAACGTCCCGGTGGGGCAGGACCCGATCGCCAATGAGCTCCGGCAGACCTACGGCACCGCCGACATCTACGGCATGCACTGGCTGCTGGACGTGGACAACGTTTACGGCTTCGGTCGGTGCGGTGACGGCACCAGCCGGGTGGTGTACATCAACACCTACCAGCGCGGTCCGCAGGAGTCGGTGTTCGAGACCATCCCGCACCCGTCCTGCGAAACCTTCACCTACGGTGGCCCCAACGGCTTCCTGCCGCTGTTCGTTCAGGACCAGCAGTACGCGCGCCAGTGGCGTTACACCAACGCCCCTGACGCCGACGCTCGTGCCGTGCAGGCCGCTTACTGGGCGTACACCTGGGCCAGCGAGCAGGGCAACGCGTCGCAGATTTCCGACGCCGTAGCCAACGCGGCGCGCATGGGTGACTACCTGCGCTACGCGATGTTCGACAAGTACTTCAAGCGGATCGGGAACTGCACCAACCCGACCAGCTGCCCCGGTGGTACCGGTCGGGAGAGCATGCACTACCTGCTCTCCTGGTACTACGCGTGGGGTGGTGCGCTCGACTCCAGCGCCGGATGGGCGTGGCGGATTGGATCCAGCCACAGCCACTTCGGGTACCAGAACCCGTTCGCGGCGTGGGTGCTGTCCACCCAGTCGGCGTTCATCCCGCGGTCGCCGACCGCGCAGCAGGACTGGGAGACCAGCCTGAACCGGCAGGTTGAGTTCTACCAGTGGTTGCAGTCCGCTGAGGGTGCGATCGCTGGTGGTGCCACCAACAGCTGGGGCGGCGCGTACGGAACGCCTCCGGCGGAGGTGCAGAACTCGACCTTCTACGGAATGTTCTATGACTGGCAGCCGGTCTACCACGACCCGCCGAGCAACAACTGGTTCGGCTTCCAGGCGTGGTCCATGGACCGGATGGCCCAGCTGCTGTACGTCCAGCCTGACAACACCCGGGTGCGTCAGGTCATGGACCGGTGGGTCGACTGGGTGCTCTCGGAGGTCACCGTGGGCACCAACGGTGACTACCAGATTCCGTCCACGCTGAACTGGAGCGGCCAGCCGAACCAGTGGAACCCGAGCAACCCGCAGCCCAACACCAACCTCCACGTGACGGTGGTGAACTACACCCAGGACGTGGGGATCACCGGCGCCCTCGCCCGGACGCTGCTGTACTACGCGGCCGCGACCGGGGACACCGAGGCGCGTCAGACGGCTGAGGATCTGCTCGACGCCCTGTGGTACCACCGTGATGACCAGGGTCTGTCGGTGCCCGAGCCGCGGGACGCCTACGACCGGCTGACCCAGGAGATCTACGTGCCGGCCGGCTTCTCCGGCACCATGCCCAACGGTGACCGGATCGAGCCGGGAGCCACCTTCGACTCCATCCGGTCGTTCTACCACGACGACCCGGACTGGGATCGGGTGCAGGCTGCCGTCCAGGCCGGTGAGTACCCGGTCTTCCACTACCACCGCTTCTGGGCGCAGGTTGACGCGGCGCTGGCGTACGCCACCCACGCCGAGCTGTTCACCTGACGGCTGACTCATCAGCCGGATCCCCGAGAAGGCCCCCGGAGCCATCCGGCTCCGGGGGCACCGTCATCAGGGCCGGGTTTGTCGGGCCGGGCCGGTGCGCGGCGATGCGCTGGACTGTCGGCGGGTGGGAATGTCATACCGCGTCGCTACCGTTTCCGGGCGGAGTGGACAGGACTTAAGGGAGGTACGCCCGTGCCCGACGCATCGACCGCCGCGGCGACGCGGCAGAGTGAGCCAGCGTCCGGAACGCTGAGTCTCCGGGCACTCAACCGTGCCACCCTGGAGCGTCAGATGCTGCTGCGTCGCTCTCCCCGGTCCCTGTCTGGGCGGGAACGATCGGCGGCCGCGCATGTGATGGCCGCGGTTGAGCATCTGACCGGGATGCAGGCCCAGGCGCCCTTCCCGCCGTACTTCGGGCTGTGGAGCCGATTGGAGGATTTCGATCCTCACGAGCTGGGCCGGTTGATCCTGGAGCGGCGGGTGGTGCGGATAGCCCTGATGCGCGGCACCGTCCACCTGGTCACCGCCGACGACGCCTTGATGCTGCGGCCGTTGACACAGCCGGTGTTGGATCGTGGCCTGCGCACCAGCCGTGGTGCGGCGTTGGCCGGGGTCGATCTGGAGCAGCTGGCGGCTATCGGCCGCACCTTGCTGGAGGAGAAGCCGCGTACCAACAAGGAACTAGGGCCGTTGCTGGCGCGGTGGTGGCCGGATCACGACCCGTCCGTGCTGTGCGCGGCGCTACGGACCGTCCTGCCCCTGGTCCAGGTACCGCCTCGCGGGGTCTGGGGCGCGGCTGGGCAGGCGACCCACACCACCGTGGAGCACTGGTTGGGGCGTCCCCTTCAGGCGCAGCCGTCGCTGGAGACGATGGTGCTGCGCTACCTAGCCGCGTACGGCCCCGCCACGGTCAGCGACATCCAGACCTGGTCGGGCCTGACCCGGCTCCGGCCGGTCGTTGAGCGGTTGGCCCGCGGGGATGGGCCGGGAGCGGTGCGTGTCTTCCGCGATGAGCAGGGCAGAGCGGTGTATGACCTGCCCGACGCGCCCCGTCCTGATCCCGACACCCCGGCCCCACCCCGGCTGTTGCCGGAGTTTGACAACGTTCTGCTGTCGTATGACGAGCGGACCCGAATCCTGCCCGAGCAGTACCGGAAGGTGGTCTTCGGAGCTAAGAACGGCTTGATGCCGGCGACGTTTCTGCTCGATGGGTTCGTGGCCGGGACCTGGAAATTGACGCGCGAGCGTCATACCGCCACCGTGGTGTTTCACCCATTTCAGCGGATATCCCGCCAGGACCGGGACGGCCTGGAGCAGGAAGCCACCGGCCTGCTGGAGTTCGCCGCCGCCGACGCCACTACTCGTCAGATCAGATTCGAGGCGCCGTAAGGACACAGCGACTGGAGGAGGGAGGAGCGGCCGCAGGCGGCCCGTCCGAGTAAGGCCGCCGCGGAGCGCGCTGCGGAGCGTTCTGCATCGTCACTCTTGGACAGTGGCGCTGGTCAGGGCTGTGGTGAGTTCCGTAAGTGAGGCGTTTCCACCGCTGCAGACCACGGCCACCCGCTTCCCCACCCACGGATGATCGTCTCGGAGCAGGGGAGCGAGCGCCGCGGCGCCCGCGCCTTCGGCCAGGGTGTGCGCGTGCTCCACCAACACCCGCTGGGCCGCGGCGATCTCCGCGTCACTGACCAGGATGAAATCGGCGAGCCGCTCGGCTATCAGACTCTGCGGCAGGGCGAAGCCGCATCCGGTCGCCAAACCCTCCACGGTGGTTCGGTTGGGGCGGTTGACGCAGGAGCCGGTTCGCCACGAGTCATGCGCGGCCGGTGACGCGGCGGACTGGACCGCGATGACCTGACAGCGCGGCGCGAGGGCGGCGGTGACCACACATGCGGCGGCGGCGCCGCTGCCGCTGCCCACGGGGACCAGGATGACGTCAAGGTCACTGGCCTGTTCGCAGATCTCCAGGTACGCGGTGCCGACTCCGGCGATGAGTGCCGGTTCATCTCCCGGGCTGACCAGCCGCATCCCGCTGGAGCGGGCCAGCTGTTCGGCGTGCTCCCGGGATTCGGTGAGGGTGGCGCCGTGTGCGATCACGGTGGCGCCGAGCGCTTCGACGGCCCGGGCCTTGACCGGTTGCGGAGGGTCGGGCATCACGATCACGCAGCGAACCCCGAACAGGCGTGCCGCGTACGCCAGAGACTGGGCGTGATTCCCGGTGGAGTAGCTGAGAACGCCGCGGGAGCGTTCCTCCTCGCTCATCGTGGCCAGCAGGTTGATCCCGCCCCGCACTTTGAAGGCGCCGGTGGGCTGAACGTTCTCGTGCTTGATGAACACCGTGGCACCGAGCCGGGCGTTGAGAACGGGGTAGGACCACAAGGGAGTGGGGGGAAGGTAACGGGTCAGGACCCGCCGGGCGGCCAGCACGTCCTCCACAGTGGGCGGTGTCGCTGGGGCGGAGACCGCTATAGACGAAGCGGGAACGTCGCTGAGTATCGCCATTCCTTGATGGTGGTCCGTCACCTCTGATAGGTCTAATGCTAATGTTCTGCTAAATCCATAGATCCTTTCTATAGATCGTCGGCGCGGGAGCAGCCACGGCGCGGCTGGACGAGCCGGGGCCGTGAAAGCGCCGGCCCGCAATCCAAGCCTGTAATGAATGCGATGAACCAGCGCGACGGGGCGCGGTGGGGAAGGGGATGACGTGCTGGACGTGACACGGCTGCGGGTCCTGGTGGCCATCGCCAAGCACGGTTCATTGACGGCCGCCGCCGCAGCCCTGCACTACACCCAGCCCTCTATAAGCCACCACCTGTCCCGGCTGGAGGCAGAGGTGGGGACCCCGCTCCTGGTACGGGCCGGGCGCGGCGTCCGTCTGACCGAGGCAGGGCGTTTACTGGCGCGTCGGGCCGAGGAGATCCTGGGGCGTTTGGAGGCCGCCGGTGCCGAGATCGCCACGTACGCCGGGCTGCGACGGGGAACCGTGCGGCTAGCCGCCTTCCCGTCGGCCCTGGGCACAGTGGTGCCGTGGGCGGCGGCCCACTTCAGACAGGCGTACCCCCATCTGGAGTTGGCGTTGCGGGAGGAGGAGCCGCCGCAGGCCCTCGACGCCTTGCGAGCCGGTGAGGTGGATGTCGCGCTGGTGTTCGATCACGGGGCTACCGCCACCGGCGCCGACATGACGGTCCAGGACCTGTTCGTCGAGCCGCTTTACCTGGTGACGCCGGTTGAGGAGACCGGGCCGGTCGATCTGGAGTACTACCGCGACCGGCGCTGGATCGCCGGCTGCGATCAATGCCGCGCTCACCTGCTGGCGGAGTGCGCGCGGCACGGGTTCACCCCACAGATCGGCTTCACCACCGATGACTATGTGGCGGTTCAGGCTTTAGTCGCCGCGGGGCTAGGAGTCACCACGCTGCCTGGCCTGGCGCTGGTGGCCTCGCGTCACGACCGGGTCCGGGTGCAGCGGCTCCCCGGCGATCGGCGGTGGGTCCGGGTCGCCACCTACGGCCGTCCCCCGCACGCGGCCCCGGTCGCAGCCTTCCTGGAGGTACTTACGGCCACGGTCACGACCGTGCCGGCCTGGCCCTGAAGGCGCAGGTCTGGCCTTGAGGGTGCCGCTTTGGCCTTGAAGGGGCCGCCCTGGCACTAACGGCCCGGCCTGGCTGTGTACGGCGCCGGCCGGACCTGATGGCGCAGGTCGATGACGGCCCACGTCTTGGCCAGCCAGTGCCCAGCCAGTGCTTTGAGGACCCAATGCTTTGGACAGAGCGCACCCGCGGAACGCAAGCGGCGACGGGCGGAGGACGGGAAGGCCGTGCCCGAGACCCGGGCACGGCCTTGTGAGAGTTGCGTGTGGTTACAGCAGGTGATCGAACTCGTTCTTCTTGGCGCCGTCGAGAAACGCGTCGAACTCGGCGGTGGTGAAGGAGAGGATCGCTCCCTCGGGGTTCTTGCTGTCGCGGATCTCGATCCGGTCGCCGTGGCGACGCACCTGGACGCAGTTCCCGCCGTTACCACCGCTCTTAGACGCCTTGATCCAGGGGGTGTAGGTGCTCATGGGTACTCCTCGATCGGCACTGCTTGTCGATGAATCAGCTCGAAGATCCGCCTATATTCCTGGATTTCTGAATATTTCTCCAGATAGCGGGCTCCGGCTTGGGTCTCAAAATACACCACATCGGGGTCATCAGACTCAGAAAACTCGAGAATGCTGAAGGCGCCCAACATGGCAGCATGAGCACCAGCCTCCAAGGGGATCACCGTGATCTCGACATGATCGAGTCGGTTGAAGTGCCGTAGCTGTTCGACCTGCGCCGCCATCACCTCAGGGCCCCCCACCTGGCGGAGCACCGCCCCCGCGCCCAGGACGAACTGCAACGTGGGAGGTTGGTCGCGACGTAGCAGCGCCTCCTGGCGTTGGCGGCGGAGGGCGACGTGCCGCTCGATCTCCTCACGACACTCGCTGTCGTCGGGGCGGGCCGCCCGATAGACCGCGCGGGTGTAGTCCTCGGTCTGCAGGGGACCGGGAACCAACTCGCCGTCGTAACTCTGAATCCGGGTGGCGACACCCTCTAGGCCGACGTAGAGCTTGAACCAGTCCGGGACGACATCGCCGTAGTCTTCCCACCAGCCCTGTCCAGCGGTTCCCACCGCCAGGTTCGCCAGGGCATCGGTCGTCTCGGCGTCCGCGCCGTAGAACCAACACAGCGCCCGCACGTCGGGCACCTTCACCGGTACTTTGCCGGATTCGATACGCCACAGCTTGGTCCGCGAGACCAGCTTCGCGTCCTCAACCTCACGTTCGGTCTTGCCGGCTTTCTCACGCAGATTCCTCAACCGCCGCCCGAGTTGGCGACGGACCACGGTCGGGCCGGAAACGGGCATGACTCAGTGTTTCATGCCGAAACATCCGCGTACATCACCAGGCGTAGGACATGCCCCGCTCGGGTGAATCAATGAAGTGAATCGGCGTGAAACGTTGCGTGGTGGGATATCTCTTGGAATGCTCTCCGTATGAGCGCGATCACCGATTGTGATCTTCCGGCAGAGGGTTACACCGAAGGAGACATCATCAACGCGCGTCGGGTATGGCACCGTCACCGCCTGTGTCGCCATCCCAACTCAGGCCGTTGCGGGTGGTGCCGACAACCTTGGATCCGTGAAAAGCACGGTTGCCCCGCACGCTATCAGGCTTGGCGGGTGCTCGACGCGGTCGGCGAGTTCGACGCGCAAGGGCAACTTCGTGCCCGCACGATACCCAGCACCACGGTGTGACGAACCGCGACATCCGACCGAGGCGCCGCACGCTCCAATGTGGGGTGAGGAAACCCGTCGGCTCTGTCCCACGGCGCCAACGGGTTGAGAACCCGACGCAGCCACCCATGATCTTTACGCAGCGAGCGATTCTGACACCGCGATGGCGGCCAGCCCTGACAGGCTGGCCGCCATCGCGGTGGCGTTATGGCGTTCAGCGCCTCAGACAGTGCCGCGCCAGGCGCCGGACTCAGTACCTCGGCTCTCGATGAATTCCTTGAAACGTCGCAGGTCTCCCTCGACGCGACGCTCCACTAGGTTGGTGGCGTCGCCGATCTTCTCGGCGACACTCTGCGGGTTGAACTCCATGGTCAGCTCTACCCGGGTTCTTCCCTCATCCAAACGCTGGAAGGTCACCAGGCCCGTCTGATCGGGGCCCTCGAGACTGTGCCACGCGATGCGGCGGTCAGGAATCTGATCGATGATCTCCGCATCGAATTCCCGGGTTACCCCCGCGATTTTGGTCCGCCAGTGAGTGAGGGTGGGGGTTAACTGGCGTACCTCTTCAACCCCCTCCATAAAGCGGGGGAATTCCTCAAACTGTGTCCACTGGTTGTAGGCCGTCCGTAATGGGACCTCGACCTCGATGGCCTTTTCGATCGTGCTCACTTTTCCTCCTCGGCGCGTATCGTGTCTCCTACACCCCGTTACCCCTCACCTAGCCGGAGGACACCTGCCGCGGCCAAGCAGTGTGGTGGGCGCTGCCGGAATCCAGTAGCGAGCGATAGCTACAGTGGGTTACTGCGGCGGGAGTTCATTGGCTACACCCGGGATCCGGCATCAGGAGGCGGCAGGTGATGAACGGACCTCAGGCGGAGCAGCTTCCGTTTTTAAATCTTCAGTGCGTTCAGCGCACCGCAGCCGTCGAGGTATTGACCGGTACGGACTACAGCCACCAGCCGGTGACAGTCGTTATCCTCACTCCGGCCGCGGCCGCCGAGGAGCGGTTCCGGAAGGCTTTCCGCATCGCCGTCAACCGGGCCCGCGAGCACCTCGCTCTCAATGAGGTGGATATCCACCAGGCTGATATGGACGCTCCCCGGCCATGGGCGGCCAGTTACCGGCGTCCGGAGCAGACCGGAGCGGAACGGTTAGTAACCGTGATGGGCATCTTGCCGCCCCCGACCCCCTCCGTGACCTCCGGGGCTCCGGCCATGTTCGCTGACGCTCAATCCTCTGGAAGGTGGGGGACGCCAACCCCGGCCTCCGACCGCGCCGTGGCCGGTTACGCACCGGTCTCACCGGCGCGGGGCGTCAGCACTCCGGTATCGGCTCCGGTATCGGGGGCGGCCGCATCGGCGAGCGGAAGCTGGACCAGCACACCCGTGCCACCGCCGCTGGCGCCGTCGGGCGGGGATCACCAGCGAAGCATCGTCATGATTTTGAGCGTGACCGCGGTCGTGTTGGCCTTTCTGGTCACCGTCTCGATCGTGGTGGCGTTGAACCGCAGGAGCGAATCGTCCGCCGACCCGACTCCCGCCCCGACGACCTCCACTCCCTCACCGTCGGTGGAGAACACCACGGCGCCCACGGCCAGCCCGACCGAGGAACCACCCCCTAGCCAGGAGACCACCCGGCTGGGGGAGGGGCGGCCGGAGCTGATCGAGGACGCTGAACCTGTCGTCCTCGTCGGTCCGACGTTCACGGTGGATGAGCCCACATACACGATGGCGTTCCGGGGGTGGCCGTTCGCGTTCCGGACCCCCGCCAGCTGGGGATGTGCCAGGCAGCCCTATAACGCCATGCCCCGGGTGGAGAGCTGGGTGTGCAAGGACGAAGAGACCCACATCGCGGACCAGTTCCTGCTCGTGATCCTGCGTAACTGCCCCAACGGGTGTGATCAGCAGGAACAGCAGGAGATGAACGAGGAGTGGTTGAGCCAGCCTGAAAGCGCCCGGCAGTTCGATGAGGTCACGGCCTATGTTGAGATCCACATCAATGATCTCTACTACATTGATTTAGGGCGCTTCTTCGCCGAGGAGCCTGGCGGACCCCTGCTATGGCAGGTCGGGGTTTTCGTCTCCTCACCCCAGGGGAGCCGTGAGACTGTGCAGAAGATCGTCAACGATATCCTCACACAGACTCCCTATCACTAGCCCCGCCGACCGGATATTTCCGGCCCGTAGCCTCCTGATCGGGAAATGCGTGGGCTGTGGGCATCGCCGTGGCCACGATTGTGGTAACGATTTCTAGATCGTCGGTCGGATCCGGGCGCCATGCTGATCGAACAGCAGCAGGCGTCGCGGATCCACCATCAGCGTCACCCGGCTCCCCACCCGGGGCGGGGGGACGCGAGGTAACCGAACCACCACGTCACCTAACGACCCGCTGGTGTGCTCTGAATCGGATTGGTACGCCGGGTAGAGCGCGAAGCTGGCCCGCTCCTCGGTCGGGACTGGATCTTGACCTGGGGGTCCGCTCTGGGGTCGATCGCTGTTCCGGTGAGCGGCGGGCGTACCAAGGTCCAACCCGGGCGGCAGGTCAAGCTGGGTCATGGAAGGCACCACAGGCAGGGAGCCGGTATCGACATAGAGCACGCTTTCATGGCCCAGGTACTCGGTGTGACGAACCACCCCGTCGAGCGCGGCGTCGGTCTCGGTGTCGGTGGTCAGCGTCATGGCCTCGGGGCGGATCCCGACGGTGACCCGGGCGGTGTGCAGGACCGCCAGGGCACGCCCCCACGGATCGCTCCAGGGAATGGTGATCACCTGGGTGCCCAGATCAATCACGGTCCGCTCCGCCTCCGCGTACACCGCCGCCTGCAGCAGGTTGATGCGGGGAGAACCGACGAAAGCCGCGACGAATATGGTGTCCGGATTGTTATAGATCTCGACGGGGGTGCCGATCTGCTGAAGTGCGCCGCGGCGTAGCACAGCGATCCGGTCGGCCATAGACATCGCCTCCGCCTGATCGTGCGTGACATACACCGCGGTGGCGCCGATCTGTCGAGCCGTATTGACGATCTCGCTGCGCAGTTCGGCCCGCATTCCAGCATCGACATTCGATAAAGGCTCATCCAGCAGGAAGGCCACAGGGTTACGGACGAGGGCTCGGGCCATCGCCACTCGCTGTCGTTGTCCGCCGGACAGTTGGGAAGGCAGGTGGGTCAATAAAGAGGTCAGACCCAGTTGACGGGCCACCTCCACGACCCGGGCACTGACGGTGACCTCCGGGATGGAGGCGAGGCGGAGCGGAAAAGCGATGTTGTCGGCGACCGTCAGGTGCGGGTAGAGGGCGACGTCTTGAAAGACCATCGCCACTCGTCGCTCGTGGGAGGGAACGGCGTCTATCAGCTGATCATCCAGGTAGATGTGGCCGCTTGTGGGCTGCTCGAGCCCGGCAATCAGACGCAGCACCGTGGATTTGCCGCATCCGGTCGGGCCGAGCAGCACCAGGAACTCGCCAGGGTCGACCTGGAAGGTCAGATGGTCAACGGCCATGGTGCCATCGGGAAAGATCTTGGTTAGATCCTTGACCGCGATGGCGACCATGGCTCACCTCCCTAGGAAATGGCGGAAGGCCTCCGGGCGTGTAACGCCGTGGTATTCGTCATCGTCGCCGGTGATCTGCTTTCAGGCAATGCTGAGTAGTCGGTGGGTGTCCGCGATCAGAGGGAACGACTCCGGTTGGGTGGGGGACGCCACAGCCCGCGCAGCCGGTGACAAAGAAGGCCGGCCCGGGGTGAACAACCACGCCTCAAACAGCTCATCCAGCTGCTGGCCGCTGATGCGTTCAGCGAGGGCGATGAAGTCCTCGATGGTGGCGTTCCCGTAAGCCTCTTCACTCACCCAGGTGCGCAGGATCTCAAAGAAAGCCTCGTCCCCGACCGCCTGCCGCAGGGCGTGCACGGCCATGGCGCCACGGTCATAGACCGCGCTGTGGAACAGAACATCCGGACCCGGATCCCCCGGCGTCACCTGCCAGAAGTCGGACTCGGGCGGGTACACCACGGAGTAGTACCAGTCGAAGATCTCCTGGGCCGTGCCCTCATCCACCGCCTCCGACCACAGCCACTCCGCGTAGGAGGCGAGGCCCTCGTTAAGCCAGATGTTCCGCCAGGTGGCTACCGAGACCGAGTCACCGAACCACTGGTGCGCCAGCTCGTGGACGACGACGTACAGGTTCGAACCGTTGCGGAAGAAGCCAGGCCCGTACACCGGTCGGGCTTGGGTCTCCAGGGCGAAGTTGGCCCCGCCCGCCAGCGCCACACCGCCGAGAGCATCGAAGGGGTAGTCGCCGAACAGGTCCGACAGGAACTGCACCACCTCACCGGTCCGCTCCAGGCTGGCGCGCGCCGCACCGTCGAACTCCCCCAGGCTGGTCGAGTAGGCGTTGACGATCGGCAACCCGTCGGCCGTGGTGTCGGTGGTGATGTCGTAGTGGCCGATCGCCAGGAACACCAGGTAGGTGGTGGTGGGCTGTGCCACCCGCCACCGCCACCGGGTGTACCCCGGCTCGTCGACGGTGCCCAGGAACCTGCCGCTGCTGATGGCCTGGTAGTCATCGGGGACACCGATGGAGATGTCGAAGGTGGCCTTGTCCGCGGGGTGGTCATTGCTGGGGAACCACCACCAGGCCACCTCGGGCTCGCCCAGCGCGATGATGCCCCCACCGGGGGTCGGCGCCCAGGCGCTCCAGCCGTCGACCGGGTACTCCGAGGGGGAGGCCGAGTAGGTCACCACGACCGTTATCCGGGAGCCCGCAGCGATGGTACGCGCGGGAGTGACCACCAGCTCCGTGCCTTCCTGACGGAATACCGCCGGCAGGCCGTTCACGCGTACCGAGGTGGGAGGCAGGACAAAGTCCAGGTTGAACTGGGATAGATCCTCAAGGGCGCGAGCCAGGATCGTGGTGGTGCCCGACAGCAGATCAGTCTCGGGTCGATATCGAAGCCGAAGATCGTAGTGGTCTACGTCGTAGCCGCCGTTGCCATAGCTGGGGAAGTAGGGGTCTCCTATTCCCGGTGCGCCGGGTGCGGGTTCCGCATAGGCGGGGGTTCCCACCAGAAGGGCCGCAAGTAGGCAGAGGGTGGCACCAACAGATCTCATGTGGCTCGCCTCCTGTGCGTTTCAAGTCCGGGACGTCCAGGAACGACCATCGAACGGCCGATATCGCCTGAGGACAGCCCCGCAGGAGAACTTAGCCGAAAACGCGAATTTCGTTGAACATTCAGCGGCCCATCTGGAGTGGGAAAAAATGTGATGTTGGATATGTAGACACCGGATCCGTCAGTTGTTCACGGATCGCCCCTCGCGTACCCAGGCCAGGCCACCGGCGATGTGTGCGGCGAAATGTGGATCGGTGTACGCCTCGCGCGGGTGGCCCAAGGCGGTGTACCAGGCTCGACCACCGAACCGTTCATGGCACCACGCCAGCGGATGGGGGTTGCCGGTCAGCCCACCTTCATAGCTGCTCTCATCCACGGTGAGGAGGATGTGGACATCGGTGACCGGCTCCTGGAAGTCGTACCACTCGTCCACCCAACGCCAGGCCGCCGGCAGGTGCGCCGTTGAGGGGTGCGTGGGGTCGACTACCTCGACGATGCCTGGTTGGACGGGGGGATGGGAGGCGAAGGCGGCGCCCACCAGCCGTCGATAGAAGGGCCAGTCGTACTCGGTGGAGGTGGCGCTGTGGATGCCGACGAAGCCGCCGCCGTCGCGGATGTACTGCTCGAACGCGGTTCGGCCCGCCGGGGTCAGGACCTCACCGCTGGTTGACAGCCACACCACCGTGTCGAACCGCGCTAAATCACCGGACTCGAAGATGGCAGGGTCCTCGGTATGCAGCACTGCCGTTCCCGTCTGGCTGCAGATTCGGCGTACCAGCTCCACTCCGTCGGGGATGGAGTCGTGGCGGTAGGCCGTGGTGCGGGTGAATACCAGAACACCGGACGAGGACACCGATATACCTCCAAGTGGGATTCGGGAGAAGACGGGAGGGAACCGCCCGTGGCGTTGCGGGCGATCAGTCTGTGGGGGACGGATCGGAGCCGGCGGGCGGTGGGGTGGAAACGGCCGGGGCGGCGTCCTGGGCGAGGGCAGGGCCCGCGATCCCAGCCAACAAGGTATCGATGATCTTCTTAGGAATTGAGGACTTTTCCAGGCCGAGCGACCATGGCACGGTCATGCGGGCCAGAAGCGGGGTCGTCAACATCGCGATGACCAGATCGATGTCGATGTCCGACCGCAGTTCCCCGGTGGCGATGCCGCGGTGCAGAACGGTGCGAATCGCGTTTCGCCCGCGCTGGACGAGCGCCTCGTAGGAGGCCCGCAGCTCGGGATTGCGCTGAATCTCGGGGAGGAGGCAGTTGAATATCCGGATCTCGCGGGCAGAGCGAGGCCGGCACAGGCTTTGGAGTAAAAGCAGCAGATCCTCCCGGACGGACTTCCCGGTCGGCTGCGGTACGGGCCCTTTTAAGGTGGCGACCGCGTCGAGTATCAGCGCTTCCTTGTTGGGCCACCGGCGGTAGATGGTGGCCTTGCCGACCCCGGCGGTGCTGGCCAGGGCATCCATGGACAAAGAGTCGACGGTCGTCCCACTGGCCAACATGTCCAGCACGGCCTGGATGATGGCTTCGTCCGCCCGGGCACTGCGCGGCCGTCCAGGAGGGCGTGCAGCGGTGGAGGTGTCCGAGGAGGCACCTCGGACACCATCCGACATAGGGGGTTTCGTGGTCATCGACACTGACCTTACGAAACCGACACCTGCTCCGGCGAGTGGGGCGCGGCTACCGGCACCGCGGGAGCACTACGGTGTCCCGGCAGCCACCGCAGCACCACCAGGGCGCCGAGGACGGCCACAAGCGCTGAACCACCCGCGGCCCAGTGCATGGCCTCGATGAAGGCGGTGTTACCCGCCGCGATCAAGGAGTCGCCGGTCTGGCCTAACTCGGCGGCTACGGCGTGGGTGCCGGCCAGCGATTCGGAGGCAAGCTCCCGCGGTCCCGCTGGCAAATCGGCGACGCTGGACTCGATCCGGGCCCGGTATACCGAGGACAGCAGGGAACCGAGCACGGCGACGCCCAGGGCCCCGCCGACCTGACGGACCGTGTTCGTCACCGCCGACCCCACCCCGGCCTTCTGACGAGGCAGGGTGGATATGACCGCTTCGGTGGCGGGTGGCACCACGTTGGCCATGCCCGCGCCCTGGATGAAGAACAGCGCGCCTACCAGCCATATCGGAGTGTCGGCGTCCAAGGTCGCCATGCCCGTCAGCGCTATGACGGTCAGCAGCATGCCCACGACCGCCACCTTCTTGGCTCCGTAACGGGCGACCATCGCCGCGCTGCGGGGAGCAAACAGCAGCTGGGCACCGGCGAAGGGCAGCAGCAGCGCGCCGGCCGCCAGCGGAGAGTAGCCCCGCACCATCTGCAGGTAGAAGGTGCTGAAGAAGAAGGCGCCCATCGCCGCGAAGAACACCAGTCCCACGACGCCGACCGCGGTGGAGAACCGGGGATTGGTGAACAGGCGCACGTCCAGCGCGGGGAAGGCGATCCGCCGCTCGTAGGCGACAAAGCCGGCGAGGATCACGACCCCGGTCACGATCGAGCCCCATACCCAGGGCGCACCCCAGCGACCGGTCTCACCGCCTTCGATGATGCCGTAGACCAGGGACACCAGACCGAGCACAGAGAGCACCACCCCGCCGATATCGATTCGATTGGGTGCGGGGTCCCGGGACTCGGGTACCAGGGCCAGGATCGCGACGAGCCCGGCGAGCACGATCGGCACATTGATCAGGAAGACTGAGCCCCACCAGAACCGCTCAAGAAGCGCGCCGCCGGTGATCGGTCCGATCGCCATGCCCAACCCGACGGCGCTGACCCAAATCCCGATAGCGCGAGCGCGTTCCCGGGGATGGAAAACATTGGAAATGATCGACAGGGTGGCCGGCAGGATGAGTGCGCCGCCGACCCCCATCAGGGCGCGCGCCGCGATGAGCTGATCCGGGCTTTGGGAGTACGCCGACGCCAGAGAGGACAGCCCGAACAGCACCATGCCCGCCGTCAGGATGCGTCGGCGGCCGTACCGATCGCCGATCACGCCTGCGGTGAACAGCAGGCCGGCGAAGACCAGGGTGTAGGAGTTGATGGCCCACGCCAGCTCACTTTGGGTGGCGTTCAAGCCCCGATCTGGGCTGGCGATGACCGCCATCGCGACGTTGAGGATCGTGTTGTCCAGCACCACGACGAGGAGGCTGACGATCAGCACTCCCAGGATGACCCAGCGGCGGGGGTGGCCGTCAGGGTATTCGGCGGGGGCAGAGGGCCCGGCCGAGGAAAGCGGATTCGCCACATCGGCTCCTGATTCGAGACGGTTTCGTTTCGTTATAGGAGGACGGTAGCGGGCTGAATATCGATACGAAACCGTTTCGTATCGTGACTCGTGTCTCTTTCTTTGGGGGAGTCAAAGGGGGTCGTGGAGGCGCTGAGGGTGTATCCTCCCGATTGTTTGACTCAGTCAAATAACTGGTTGTAGTTATCGGGGGTACTGCGTGTCGGTCGTGCCACAAGAGCAGGTCGCCGCTGTGCGGGCTTTCAACCGCTTTTACACCAATCTGATCGGTGCGTTACGTGACGATCTGCTGGGAACGTCTTTCTCCCTCACCGAGGCCCGGGTCCTGTTCGAGTTGGCGCAGGCCGGTGAGGTGGAGATGAGTGACCTTCGCCAGCGACTAGATCTTGACGCTGGTTACCTCAGTCGCATCCTCACCCGGTTCGAGAAGGACGGACTGGTCCGCCGTAACCGCAGCGCCTTCGACGGGCGACGACAAGTGATCACTCTGACCCCGGACGGTCGGGAAGCCTTCACAACGCTCGATGCCCGTGCCAACGAACAGATCGTGGAGCTGTTGGCACCGTTGGGTCCCGAAGGGCAGGCCCACCTGGTCGCGGCGATAAACACCATGAAGGCCTTGCTCACCACCGCCCGGCGGTCGACCAGCTACAGCCTGCGAGAGCCGAAGCCGGGTGAGATGGGGTGGATCGTGCAGCGGCACGGCGCGTTGTACGCGGCCGAGTATGAGCTGGACGCCAGCTTCGAAGCGCTCGTCGCCCGCACAGTGGGGGAGTACGCGACAACGCATGATCCCCGGTATGAACGAGTCTGGATCGCCGATATCGACGGCGAGCCGGTGGGATGCATAGGGTGCGTCCGAGAGGACGACACCACCGCGCGGCTGCGGTGGCTCCTGGTCGAGCCGTGGGCACGGGGGATGGGGATCGGAGCCCGGCTGGTCACCGAGTGCGTGACATTCGCGCGCCAGGCCGGGTACCACAGGATCGTTCTGTGGACGATTGACGTACTGGAGACCGCCCGTCGGCTCTATCAGCGGGCCGGCTTCCGGCTGGCGTATGAGGAGCGACGGCCTCTGTTCGGGCGTCACCTCGTGGATCAGGACTGGGTGCTAGAGCTGCGGTGAGCACCCCATCAGGTCGAAGGGGTACGCGGCCGACTACGACGGAGCGGCCGGAGGCCTCCGGCCGCTCATCACGATAGGAACTGAGCGTTGAGGAACTGACGCTCACGCCAGAAGGGCGGTTGGGGGCTTACGGAGTGTTGTTGGCCAGCGCCAGCAGGCGGCTGCGGGCGCCGTTGAAGTAGTCGCGGTCCACGTTGCCGGAGATACCCGACACCGAGCCGGTGGAGGTGTACTGCCAGAAGGTCCAAATTCTGTAGCCGGCCGGCAGGGTGCCCGGCGAGCTGGCCCAGCGGGCGATCCACAGCGGGTGGTTGGCGGCGGTGCCGCTCCAGCTACCGGTGCACTGGTTCCACCAGCTGGTGGTGGTGTAGATCACCGCGTAACGGCCGGTGCGGGCGTAGTAGGTGTTGAGGAAATCGCTGATCCAGTTCCGCATAGCGGTGGTGCTCAACCCGTAGCAGTAGGAGCCGTACGGGTTCGCCTCCAGGTCCAAGGCGCCCGGCAGCGTCAGATTGTCCGCCGACCAGGCACCACCATTGCGGGCGAAGAAGTTCGCCTGCACCGCGCCACTGGAACGGTCGGGAAGCGCGAAGTGGTACGCGCCCCGGATAACTCCGGCGTAATAAGCCGCAGGGTAGTTGGCGTCGAACCGGGGGTCGGTGTAGCTGGTGCCCTCGGTGGCCTTGATGTACGCGAACTGGATGCCGGCGTTGCGGACGCTGGTCCAGTTGATCGAGCCCTGCCAGTTCGAGACATCAATGCCCGGCAGCCCTTGTGCGTAAGCGGGGCTGGCGGTGACGACCAGTCCGACCGTCGCGGTGGCCACGGCCGTTAACAGGACGGCCAGCCGACGCGTGATGCGTGACCTGAATGTGCGGCCTCGTGGGCCAGTGTCAGCTTTGGTCACGGTGCCTCCCCTTCATGTGGGTGTGTGGCTGTTCACACACATGCCACATGGTGGCGAACATTACCGATAAATACAAGAGCCCCGAAGGTTTCCTACTGATGAAATGTCGTGACAGTGGCTGTCACAACGCTCTAGCCACTCGGTTACGAAGTTCGGGGAGGAGCGCGTAGAACGCGTCACCCGGGCACTGGGTCGCCACGTAGTCGCGGTGTCCGACGATCGCCTCGTACGGGTCGAGGTCGTAAACGGTGCACAACCAGGCGCAGGTCGCCACCAGAGAGTTCAACAGCGCCGCCGGCGGAGTCTCCGAGATGTAGGTGCCCTCGTTTTCAATGCCGATGGTGTGGTCGTTGTGATTGGCGGTCTGCGCACCCCTGACGTGCTGCCTTTCGTAGATCGCCCGGAGGCTGAGGTACCGCCCCTCCATCACGTACCCGCCCCGGCTGATGGTCAGCTGCTGGCCGGAGTCGCTCCAACCGTTGGAGATGTGGAGGTCCTGGATCCAGCGGGAGAGGGCGAACGCGGCGTTGAGGGAGTAGTCGGTGACGTTCGCGCTGGCAGTGTGGTGGATCACGATGTGATCCGGTTGGCGGTCCAGATAGACGATCGTGCCGGTAGGGCGTCGGGCGCCCCACTCCGCCCGGGTGTACACCCGGGGCGCCGGCGCGGCTTCGGCGGTGGCCGGACGAATGAGGTCGGCAGTCAGACCACCGGCGGCTCCCACAAGTAGGCCACCGGCTAAACCCGCGGCGTTTGTGAGGAGGCGGCGGCGGGAGGCGGGTGTGGATGTCGGGTCCAGGGTCATGAATCCTCCCGTGTCCGGATCTGAGGATTATTACCATAATTCAGTGCTTCATTGAAAGAAAGTATCTTCAGTGCCCTCTGACGGTTGCTGGGGCTGGTGGGGTGCTGAGGCGAACCGCGACGACGGCGAATAGTGCTTTGTCGCATAAAGCTGAATTAAAGAGGTAGGGTAAACCTGGAAAGTACGCTATATCCTGGAAAGTACGCTATATCCCTCGTATCAGGGCAAAATGGGGTGAGGGTCAGAGGGGGCGGTGCCGCGGCACCGCCGGCGGCGTACTCAGATCCGGCGAGATCCGCGGATTTCCTCGTTTCCGCAGGTCAGTCATGTGATCAGACATATGCTCGGAAAAAGGGGTGTCGGCTCGGGGGTGGCCTGGCGGTCGCGTCCCGACCATGCCGGGGGGAGGACAGCCATGCTGCGAGTTGTACTGTCCACAGCCGCGTATCGACGGTTGGCTAGTGACGCGCACTCCGCTGAGGCCGTCATGCGTGCGGTTAATGACCACCGGCTGCTCATCCTGGGCCCGGCTACGCAGGTGATGGCGTTCTCGGCGCCGGCTGATCGATCAGCTTTGGCGTTGTGGCGGCACCTGGCCACGCCGCCCCGACCGACGGTAACCCAGGATGCGTGTGAACCGATGTGGTCGGATGAGTCGCCGGACTACACCGCTCAGCGGGAAGGGGCGCTCTTCGTCGATCTCGCCGTCCATATGTGGCCACAGGGGCCAAACGTCATCACCGTTGAGCAACTGGTGGCCAGGGTGAGTGAGCCGGCTACTACACCGCAGCCCGCCGGTGCCTGACACTGACGAACGTCGACGGGACAGGGATCGGCGGCGTCGGTCTTGTGCACTGGTCGGGTGTATTGATCGGGTGTATTGGTCGGGTCGGTCATAAGGGCGGGCGTCGCTGAGCAGGGACATCCGCGGTGTCGGCAGGGAGATCGGCGCGGGTGGAACCTCACTGAGACTCAGACCGTAAACCGTCGGATGTTCTGTGCTATTCGGATGTCAAGAGCGATGTCGGGTGCTGAATTCCACGTGTGACGTTCCGGTCGCGACACTCCGATCAGGACGGTACGGGCGGTGGCGCGACCGACAGGGAGAAAGCGCGAGGGGGTACGCCGTGGCGTACCCCCTCGTTGTGCCCGCTGATCCCAGCCGTGTGGCCAGGAGTGTCAATCCGAGACGTCGATCGTCCCGAACTCAGTCCCCAGCAGAATCGTGAGCTCCTCCAAGCGGGCATTGGAGGCAATGTCGTAGACCACCACGTACTCGGCTGAGGCGTCGGCCTCCAACGCGCCGAACAGGGTCAGCATGGCGTTGACGTCAGGCGTGACCTGTCGGGCGTTGTCGAGGTAGGCGGTGATCAGGTCGAGACTGACGTAGCGTTGGCTGTCGCTGGTGTTGTGAGCCTCCAGCCACACTACGCAGAACTGCCCCTCGTCCGGCGCGCCGGCCATGTCGGGCGCCGAATCCCGCCCGCATTCCAGATCCGTGACCGTGAACTCCACACCGCCGACCGTGGTTTGGCCGCCGGTGATGTAGTTCCGGCCGAAATCGGGGTTGATGACCTTGTAGAGCTGCAGGCCGCCCCATACCAAAGCGCCGAGGACGACGAGGCTCGCCGCGGCGGCCACGCCGATCCAGATACGGCGCTGGTTCCGATTCTGCCGGGATGACGATGGGGTGGGTAGCGTGGGACGCTGGGGCGCGTCCGAGCCGGTCCCCAATGATTCGTCGTCATCCAACACGGCCTCGTCCGTGGCGGATGCGCCTAAGACGGAACGGGCTGCCTGCCCCCGGGACAGATCTTTGAGCGAACGGTACCGCGGGGCAGTGTTTGTACTGCCGGGTTCTATGTTGTTGTTACCGTCTGACTGCGGATTGTGTCTGATCCACGCGTCATGCGGTTGGGGCGGTACCGCCACCTGTTCCTCCTGCGGTTGCCTGGAGACAACACCCTAAGACAACCACTTCTGACCTCGCCATTCTCGATACCGGAATGTGCAGATGCTGTCTCCAATACGATCTCTTTCTAAGGATGTGGACTGGGCAGACAATAGCTGTATGTCTGTTGTGTGACCAAGATGTGTCGGATACCTGTCTTCGTATCGGCTACTGACACTCATTGTCATCAACATCCAGCGTGACCGGTATTGATGATCTGCGTAACGATCGATGGCGTGTACGGCATACGACGACAGGATCGGAGGGTAGTCGTCGGCAAACTCTCAGAACGTTCCAGTCGGTGGAACATCGGTGACGATGATCGGGAAAGCGGGGTCGAACTTTTGGCATCGAAACTTCTCAAGATTCCGATCGGAAACCAGGAGAGCAGGAGATAACCGGTCGGAAAATCAGAAATAGGTGTGTAGGAGATCCACCACGCGATCCGCGTCATCCAGCACCGGGATCACTCGCCACTTGTCGAACGCCGTACAGGGATGGGAGATCCCGAAGCAGATCAGGTCACCCGGCGACACCACCTTCGGGTGGCTCATCGCCAGATACGCGTGCTGATCGTTGAGCGCGGTGGTACGCAGCGCCGTCCCCACCGGCTCCTGCCGCCCATCCCGACGGCGTATCCGCAGCGGAATTGGCAACCCCTCGTCGAACGGGGCGTCTCGCCTGCCCATCGCGGCGATCGCCAACCCCGGTTCGGGGACCGAGAGCACCTGCGTCCACAACTCCAACGCGGGGCGCAGCACCCCCTCATCCGGGGAGCGTCGGAACGGCGTACGCGTGCTGTAGAAACCGTGATCATGAGTCACGTAGGCGCCGCTGCGCAGCAGCACCAGAGGGCGCCGACCCCCCAGCCAGCGGCCTGCCAGCGTCTCCACCACCACGTCGAAGTAGGTGCTGCCTCCCGCGCTCACCACCACGTGTTCGGCGGGTGGCAACAGGCCGGCGGTGTACAGCGTACGGGTGGTCTCCCGTAACCGGCACAGGTACTCCCTGGCGCGACCGCGGGTGGGCAGTCCGCCCTCATAGCCAGCGACCCCCGCGACGGTGACTCCCGGTAAGGCGGCGGCGGCTTGAGCCACGGTCAGAGCTTGATCGGTGGTCCGGCACCCGGTACGCCCACCGGGGAAGCCCAGCTCCACCAGGACCCGGACACCGGACGGCGGGGCCCCGGTCACCGCTAGCGCCGCGTCCAGCGCCTCGACCCCTGCCAGAGAGTCGATGTACCACAGTGCCTGAAACTCCGGGTCCCGTCGCTGCTCCGTCAGCAACCAGCGCAGGGCGGTCGGGTCAAGCACTTCATTGGCCAGCAGGATCCTGGGTACGCCGAACCGCCGCGCCACCCGCGCCTGATGGGCGGTGGCGACGGTGATACCCCACGCGCCGGCGGCGAGCTGAGCGGCGAACAGCGAAGGCGCCATGCTGGTTTTGCCATGAGGGGCTAACGCCACATCGTGCCGCCGGCAGTACCGGGCCATGGTCGCGATGTTGTGCTCCAGTGCGCTGCGCCGCGCCACCAGAACCGGCCAGCAGAACGGCCCATCGAACAGCGAGTACCCGCCGGCCACAAACTCCTCGTCGGTCATGCCGAGCTCCGGCAGCCATAACCCCTTCACCCGCCAGTCCAGGGGTGGGGCGATGGAGGCCCCGCGGGTCATCAGGCCGGTGGTGTCGGTGGTCAACTGCCCGCTCACGACAGGACCACGGAGGCGCTCGAGGAACAGGGACCAGACAGCACCATGTCGCCGGCCAGGGCCGGGAGTCGACGAGGTGCCTGGCGGTTCAGAGGCGACTGCAGGCTCACGGGATGAGCCGACACCGCGCGGCCCTTAAGCGGTGACCAGCGTGCACGATCAGTCCACGGTGGAACCCCCCGACCCGGGCAGCGTACCGCCGTCGTCGCGCCCCACCACAGTCGCGCAGAACCGGAGCGTCCGGGAGATACAGCGTCGCGAGGCAGAGGCGCAGCCGGCATCGAGCCGGACGGTAGCCGCCGCGGTGACCGGCGGCGGTGCGCTCGTGGAGCATACGGGATCGGGGCATGGATGGGCACCAGACTGGACCTCCCGCGTCAGCCGTCGTCCGGTTCGCGATTACCGAACGTACGGTATTCGTCTCCAAACGTGTTGACCATCCATCATCATGCTCATGACCTTGAAGGACTGCTAGCTAACCGGCCATTTAACACCTGTTTATGTGATCAGTTATGTAGATGGGGCTGGACGAACGGGTACAGGACCGACATGGCCATGAAGAACACGCAGCGACGTGAGGAGCGGCGTGTCAATCTCGCGCTGGTGACGGCACTGGCCTGGATCGGGTTTGGGTGCGCCGTGGGCTACCTGGTGTTCACAGTGGGGGCCGTCGATCCGGACGTCGCAGTGGCGGCGTTCCCGATCGCGGTGTCCGCGGCCGTGGTGGTGACGCCGTTGACGTTGGCGGCGCTGACATTCAGCGCACCCCGACTGCCGTGGTTCTGGTTGGGGACCGTCAGCGCCCTGGCGGGAGGGGTGTTCGTCGTTGTCTGCCTCCTGATCGCCGCCGCGGTGCTGTGAGCGTACGGGCGCCGCGCGAACCGCGGTCACGGACGCCGGTCACCGCCCGCTCTCACCGGCCAGGTTTACGGTGAGCCGGTGAGGTAAACCCCTCTTAGCGTGACAGTTCTCTCACGCAACGGAGTCGCTATGTCGTGCCCGGAAGGGCCTACTACCGTCGGTGCTGTCCTGTTTGACCGGGATGGCACCCTGATCGAAGACGTCCCTTACAACGGGGATCCCGACATGGTGCGTCCGATGCCCGGTGCGGTAGCCGCCCTGCGGCGGTTACGCGCCGCCGGGCTGCGTACCGGAGTGGTGACCAACCAGTCCGGGGTGGCGCGAGGCCTGCTGACGCTCCGCCAGGTGACCGCCGTCAATCAGCGGGTGGAGCAGCTGCTGGGCCCGTTCGACACCTGGCAGATCTGCCCCCATGGAGCGGCGGACGGCTGCGCGTGTCGTAAGCCTCGTCCCGGCCTGGTGCTCGCGGCGGCGCGCCAGTTAGGGGTGGCGCCGAGGGCCTGCGTGATGGTGGGGGATATCGGCGCCGACGTGGAGGCGGCCCGGAGCGCGGGAGCTCGGGCCGTGTTAGTTCCCACCCCGGTCACCCGGCCTGAGGAGGTGGCGGCCGCCACCGTCGTGCTGCCGGACCTGACCTGTGTCGCCGACTGGGTGTTGGAGCAGATACCGGGCGTACGCGCGTCCAGCGGCGATACTCCACCGGCTGAGGCGCCGGCGACCGCACCGTCCCAGGCGGCGATGACCGCGACGCCGCGGCGTCGGGTCTTGGTGGTCCGGACGGACTCCGACGGTGATGTCCTGCTGACCGGGCCAGCGATCCGGGCGGTGGCGGCGGGCGCGTCACACCTCACCCTCTTGTGCGGCCCCCGGGGCCGGCAGGCGGCCGAACTCCTACCCGGCGTCACCGACATCCTCCAGTGGCGGGTGCCATGGATCGACCCGCACCCGGACCCGGTGGACCGTGCCGAGGTGGAGAACCTGGTCAGCCAGCTCGCCGCGGCGTGGTACGACGAGGCGCTGATCTTCACCTCCTTCCATCAGTCACCCTTGCCGATGGCCCTGCTGCTACGGATGGCGGGTGTGGCGCGGATCAGCGCCATCAGTGAGGACTACCCCGGGTCGCTGCTGGACGTGCGGCATCGGGTGCCGGCGGGGATCCCCGAACCGGAACGGGCCCTGTCCCTGGCGCGGGCCGCTGGTTTCTCGCCTCCGGCCGGGGACCACGGCGGGTTAGCGGTCACCTCCGACCTGCCGGAGGTGACCGGGTTAGTGCCGCCTGGGCCATACGTGGTGCTCCATCCCGGGGCCAGCGTGCCTGCTCGGGCGTGCCCGCCACCGCTGTGCGCGGCCATGGTGCAGGCCCTGACCGAGGCCGGATTCCAGGTGGTGGTCACGGGAGGCCCGGAGGAACGCGAACTGACCCGCCGGGTGGCCGGCACGGTCGGTTACGACCTGGGTGGGCGTACCCGGTTTGACCAGCTGGCCGCTGTGCTGGCCCGGGCCGACTGCGTCGTGGTGGGCAACACCGGCCCCGCCCATCTGGCCGCCGCGGTCGGCACCCCGGTGGTCAGTCTGTTCGCGCCGACCGTGCCGTACGCGCAGTGGGGGCCGTACGGGGTGCCGAGTGTGCGACTGGGGGATCAGGACGCGCCGTGCCGGGGGAGCCGCGCCACCGAGTGCCCCGTCCCTGGACATCCCTGCCTGTCGACGATCACCCCGGCGGCGGTGGTCTCCGCCGTGACCGAGATGACCCGTCACGTGAGGCGAGGGCGTCAGGACACCGAGGGGGCGGCATGAGAATTCTCGTCTGGCACGTGCACGGAGCGTGGATGACCGCGTTCCTCCAGGGAAGACACACCTATCTGGTGCCGGTCACCCCCGATCGGGGTCCATACGGGCGGGGCAGGGCACGGACCTATCCGTGGCCGGATAACGCCGTGGAGGTGACCCCCGTCCAACTGGCGAACGCTGAGGTTGACGTGGTCGTCCTGCAGCGCCCTGAAGAACTGGAGCTGGCGGCTAGGTGGTTGCGCCGGGTGCCGGGACGAGATCTGCCGGCCGTGTACGTCGAACACAACACGCCCCGGGGACAGGTCCCCGACACGCGTCATCCGTTCGCCGACCGCTCAGACCTCGTTGTGGTTCATGTCACCCACTTCAACGAGCTGTACTGGGACACCGGTGAGACCCCGACGACGGTTATCGACCATGGGGTGCCCGACCCCGGGCACCACTACACCGGTGAGCTGCCCCGTCTCGCCGCGGTGATCAACGAGCCGCTCCGGCGGTGGCGAGTCACCGGCAGTGACCTGCTGCCGTATTTCGCCGCGTGCGCGCCGATCGACGTCTACGGGATGCGAGGAGCCGGTCTGGCCGAACGCCTCGGACTGTCGCGCGACCAGATATGCGATCGAGGGGACGTGGTGCAGTCCGTGATGCACCAGGAGTTGGCCCATCGTCGGGTCTACCTGCATCCGCACCGCTGGACCTCGCTGGGGTTGTCGCTGATTGAAGCGATGATGCTGGGGATGCCGGTAGTTGGGTTGGCGGCGACCGAGGCGGTGCAGGCGGTGCCCCGGGACGCCGGTGTGCTCTCCACCCGGATCGATGAACTGGTCGAGGCCGCCCGCTGGTTGATCGAGGATCCACGGGCCGCGCGTGCGGTGGGGATGCGGGCTCGGGCGGCGGCGGTGGCGCGGTACAGCGTGGCGCGCTTCCAGGCTGACTGGGACGCCTTGCTCAGCCAGGTCACGGGGCTGCCGCCGGCCGGCGTGTCAGGACGCTGGGGCGGGAATGGGTACGCGGACGCGGTCGTGGGTACTGACCCGGTGTCGGAGCGGCCCCATTGAGGACCAGGTCATGTGGTGAGTCATGTGATGACCAGGTCATCTGACCAGTCATCTGAGCAGCAGGACATTGTCTGGAACGTTCATCACCCTTTCCGCTTTTAGCGGGTTTTCAGCAAGCCCAAATCCGTCAGCCGCACGCGTTGGGAACCGTCAGCGCAGAAGCGACACGCCGGCCCGTCCAGAAGCGAGCCGCCACAGGGCCACCCGGTCAACCACACGCGTTCACGCCGTGAATCCGACGCGCCGCTTATGCGGTGCCCAAATGACTACTGAAAGTAGCGGTTGTTTATCAGACCACTTCTCGGAAAAGAGCGCTCGTGAGCGGAAGCCGTGGGGGGTGAGGCATGAGAATCGCGTTCGTCTCCGAGCACGCCAGTCCGTTGGCCACCTTGGGCGGTGTGGACGCCGGAGGGCAGAACCTGCATGTGGGGGAGTTAGCGGTCACTTTGGCGCGCGCGGGGCATGACGTGCGCGTCTACACCCGACGGGATGCCCCCGAGCTGCCTGAGGTGGTCGAGTACCGCGATGGGGTACTGGTTGAGCATGTCCCCGCCGGACCGGCGATGGTGATCCCCAAGGACGATCTGCTGCCCTACATGGGACAGTTCGGCCACTGGCTGGCTCAGCGATGGCGCCAAGGGGACTGGAGCCCAGACGTGGTTCACGCTCATTTCTGGATGAGCGGGCTGGCGGCGCTCACCGCGGTCGCGGGAACCAACCTGCCGTTAGTGGTGACCTACCACGCGTTGGGGACGGTCAAGCGGCGTTATCAGGGGGAGCGGGACACCAGTCCACGACAGCGGATCGCCCTGGAGCGTCAACTGGGGCGAGTAGCCGACCGGGTGATCGCCCAGAGCACCGACGAGGTTTTCGAGTTGGTGCAGCTGGGCGTGCCGCGGACCGCCATCAGCGTGGTGCCTTCCGGGGTCGATCTGACCATGTTCACCCCCCATGGCCCGGCGGCGCCACGGAGCGAACGACCCCGCATCCTGTCGGTGGGGCGCCTGGTGGCCCGCAAAGGCTTCGCCGAACTGATCAGCGTGCTCCGGCTCGTACCCGACGCCGAGTTGGTGATCATCGGCGGCCCTCCCGCGGCCCAGTTGGACGCCGACCCGGAGGCACGGCGCCTGCGTCGAATCGCCGCCCGTGTCCAGGTGGCCGATCGAGTGCGGTTGGTGGGAGGCGTCGCCCGGGACCAGCTGCCCTTGTGGTACCGCTCGGCCGACGTGGTGGCGTGCACACCCTGGTACGAACCGTTCGGTATCACTCCCTTAGAGGCGATGGCCTGTGGTGTCCCGGTCGTGGCCACCGCGGTGGGTGGACTGACCGACACCATCATCGACGGAGTCACCGGCATCCTGGTGCCTCCCGGCGATCCTCGCGCCTTGGCAGCGGCCTTACGCCGAATCCTGAGCGACGAGCTGCTCAGGTTGAGCTACTCCAGCGGAGGGAACGACCGAGTCCGCGCCCGCTACAGCTGGGAACGCGCCGGTGCGGACCTACTGCGGATCTACCGCTCACTGTGCGGTGAACGCACCGGATCATCGCGATCGGTCGCGCGGCCTCAGGAGGCGAGGCGATGAACACGATGTCCGACACGGGCACCCAGGTGTCCATCCCCACGGTCGGCACGGTCCGCGGCGCCGTCCCGCCGGTCCTGACTCACCCCACCACCGACGCGCACCTGCGGGCTTTAGGCGCCGCGATGGTCGCCTTCCGGGCGCACGGGGCCCGCCTGGCGCGGTGGGGTACCCATGTGACTGAGGTGCTGGCGGTCCAGGGAGGCCGGTTGCTGACCGCGGGCAACGGAGGCAGCGCCGCCCAAGCCCAGCATCTGGCGGCGGAGCTGGTGGGCAAGCTGCGCCAGGATCGCCGGCCCATGTCCGCCCTCGCTCTCCACGCCGAGACCTCCAGCCTCACCGCCATCGCCAACGACTACGGCTACGAGCGGGTTTACGCCCGGGAGGTCCAGGCCCACGGCCGCCCTGGGGACATCCTGCTGTTGATGTCGACCAGCGGCGCCAGCGCCAACCTGCGGGCAGCGGCCGGTGTCGGGCGGGCATTGGGGCTGACCGTGTGGGGCTTGACCGGTCCGTTGCCCAACCCTCTGGCGGCCTGCTGCGATGACGTGCTGGCTGTGGAGTCGGACGATAACCAGACCATCCAGGAGCTGCACCTGGTCGCCATTCACCTTTTGTGCGAGCACGTCGACGCGGCGCTGCCGGGCGTCATGGCGGGGGCGTGGCAGTCACGGAGGGAGCCGTGAACGCCCCGGCGCCGCTGGTGGTCGTGGGGGACGCCCTGCTTGACCGGGATGTGATCGGTCGGGTGGAGCGGCTGTGCCCGGACGCCCCGGCCCCGGTGCTGGAGGAGACCACGGTCGAGGAACGCCCCGGCGGAGCCGGGCTGGCCGCGTTGATCGCCGCCGTTGAGGGGCACGACGTGGTGCTGGTGACGCCCCTGGCCGCGGACGCGGCGGGGCTGCGGCTGCGCCAGCTGCTGGAGGACGCGGGGGTCACCGTGTGGCCACTTCCGGACCAGGGGCGGACCGAGGAGAAGATTCGGCTGCTGGCCCACGGCCAGGTGATGCTGCGCTGGGACCGGGGCGAACGGAGCGCACGGGTCGACACCGTCCCCGCTGAGGCGCTGGCCGCGGTGGAGGCGGCCGGTGCGGTCCTGGTTAGCGACTATGGCCGAGGGACCACCGGCCTCGCCGCGCTACGGCGCGTCATGGAACGCGCCGCCCGCCAGGTTCCGGTGGTGTGGGATCCGCATCCGCGGGGCCACACACCGGTGCCGGGGATCCGGTTGGCCACGCCCAACGCCGCCGAGGCGCGGCGGCTGGCGGGGCCGGAGCACCCCGGCGAGGCGGCGGCCGCCGTGGCGCTGTGTCGACTGTGGAGGTGCCCGGCGATCGCGGTGACCCTCGGCGCTGACGGGGCCCTTCTGGTCGTTCCGGAGCAGGCCCCGTTCCCCGTTCGGCTCCCGGCGCCCCGGGTGGCTGCCGGTAACCCGTGCGGCGCTGGGGATCGGTTCGCTGTCGCGGCCCTGGAGGGGCTCAGGGCCGGCGCCACGTTGACCGATGCCATCCACACGGCGGTGGTGAAGGCGACCTCTTTCGTCGCGATCGGAGGGGCCCGTCGGCTCAGCGCTCCCGCGCCGTCCCCGACGGCGCCGCCTAACTGCGCGTACCCCTTCGTCTGGCCACGCAGGGTCAGCGCCTGACCTGGCCCGCGCCGCGGTCAGGGCGTACCCGTCACCGTGCCCCGTCCCCTCAAAAGCGCGTGACCGACCGTCCAACATGGAAGGGACACCGACAATGACCTCCAGTTTCGGGACGCCCCCGCTGGCCGGTTCGGTCCTGGTGACCGGAGGAGCCAGTGGTCTGGGGGCCGCCGTGGTCGACGCCGTCCTCGCCGCCGGCGGCAAACCCCTGGTGGTGGACCAGCGGCCCCCAGGGGCCGACGTACCGTACGTCATCGCTGACCTCGCCGACAGCGGCGAGGCGGAGCGCGCCACCGCCGCGCTGGTCGCCCAGGCAGGCAGCCTTACCGCCGTCGTCACCGCCGCCGGGATCGACCACCCCGGCCGCCTGGATCAGGTCTCCACCGAGGTCTGGGAGCGGGTGGTGCGGGTCAACCTGCTGGGCACCGCCGCGGTGATCCGCGCGGCGCTCCCGGCTGTGGAACGGCCGGGCGGCAGGATCGTGACGGTCGCCTCAACCCTGGGCCTGCGGGCGGTGTCGGACGCCACCGCGTACTGCGCGGCCAAGTTCGGGGTGGTGGGGTTCACCCGGGCGTTGGCCGCCGAGCTGGCCGGCCAGGTCGGAGTGACCCTGCTGATACCCGGGGGGATGCGGACTCGGTTCTTCGAGGGCCGCGCCGAACAGTATCGGCCGCCGGCGGACGCCCCTTTGAACGATCCGGCCGATGTGGCGCGTGCCGTGGTGTTCGCCCTCACTCAACCAGCCGGCTGTGAACTACGGGAGCTGGTCATCTGCCCCAGCGTCGAATCCTCCTACCCGTAGCAGAGCATGACCGACCGGCCGGCGGGTAATCCCTCCGCGGTACGACACCGGAAGGAGAGGGACGATGCCACAGACGGTACGCGAGGTCATGACGCCTGGACCGATCAGCGTGACGATCGACTCGACCTTGCTGGATGCCGCCCGCATGATGCGGGATGAGGCGATCGGCGACGTACTCGTCGTTGACGACGAGGGCGTCCGCGGCATGGTCACCGATCGGGACATCGTGGTGCGTGGTCTGGCCGAGGGCCGTGACCCCAGCAGCACCCCGGTGATCGAGGTGTGCAGCGAGGAGTTAGTGACCGTCCAGGAGGACGAATCGGTGCAACGAGCGGTCGAGCTGATGCGGGAACACGCGCTGCGGCGGCTGCCGGTCTGCCGAGGCGATGAGGTGGTCGGAGTGGTGTCGCTCGGTGACCTGGCCATCGAACGCGATCCAACCTCGGCGCTGGGCGACATCAGCGCCGCCCCGTCCAATCAGTGACACCGCCGCGTCGGGTGCCGGAAGTGCGGACGATCGCCGTGCTGCGCGCCAACGCTCTCGGCGATTACATCCTGTCGCTTCCGGCCCTGGAGGCGCTGCGGTCGGCGTACCCACAGGCCCGGATCGTGCTCCTCGGGGCTGGGTGGCATGCCCGGCTGCTCGGGAGGCGACCGGGCCCCTACGACCGGGTCGAGGCGGTGCCCGACGGGGTCGTCGGGGTGACGGCCCCCTCACCGCGACCTGGCCATCCCATCCCGCCTGAGCCGCCGGAGTTGGGGCGGTTCATCGAACGAATACGGGCAGAACGGTTTGATGTGGCGATCCAACTGCATGGCGGCGGGCGCTACAGCAATCCGCTGGTGCGGCGACTCGGGGCCCGCCTGACCGTGGGGATGGCCACCCCGGACGCGCCACGGTTGGATCGCTGGGTGCGCTACATCCACTACCAGCCGGAGGTTTTCCGGTACCTGGAGGTGGTCGGGCTCATCGGGGCGACGCCGGTGGGGTACCGCCCGCGGTTTCCGGTGGTGGCTGAGGATCTGGCCGAGGCGAAAGCGGCGGTTCCAGACAGCGACCGTCCTGTGGTGGCGCTTCACCCTGGTGCGAGGGATCCGCGTCGTCGCTGGCCCCCGAAGTGTTTCGCCCATGTGGCGGATGCGCTCGCCGCCGCCGGCGCCGATGTGGTCATTACCGGGGGTGCGTCGGAGACGGAGCTGGTCGATGAGGTGGTGGCGCAGGCGCGGCGCCCGGTGCGGGCGTTGGCCGGCGCGTTGTCGCTCGGTGGGCTGGCCGGGTTGTACGCCCGGTGCCGGCTGGTGGTGGCCAACGACACCGGCCCCCTACATCTGGCCGACGCGGTCGGAGCCGCCACGGTAGGGCTGTACTGGGTCGGCAACCTGATCAATGTGGCGCCGGTGGAGCGGGGACGGCACCGGCCGCTGTGTGCGTGGACTACGCGTTGCCCGGTGTGCGGGGTCGATTGCATGCACCCGGACCATCCCGGTGGGGACTGCGGCCACCAGGTGTCGTTCATCGCCGATATCCCGGTGGATGAGGTGCTCGCGCAGGCCTTCGATCTCCTACGGCACTGACGAGCCGAGCCAGCCGGTCCAGCGCGGCCCGGCCAGGCGCCGTACGCCGGGCGAGGTTTGTTCCGTCGCTGGTCGGGAACCGGCTTCCCGTGGACAGACAACCGATCGCGATCAGTGAGGTGACGGAGCGTTTCCGGGACCGGACGGTGATCGTGGTGGGGGATGCGCTGCTGGATTCTTGGCTGTTGGGCACCCCCCATCGGCTCTGCCGGGAGGCTCCGGTGCCGGTGGTCGACATTGCCCGGGTGGAGTACGCCGCGGGAGGCGGCGCGAACACCGCGGTGAACGTGGCGGCGCTGGGCGCTCGGTCCATCCTGGTCACCGCGATCGGAGCCGACGCCGACGCCGAGTCGTTGCGGCGGTGCCTGGCGGAGGCGGGCGTGGAGCTGCGCGTGGCGGTGGTCCCCCAGCGGCCCACGGTCAGCAAACGGCGGCTGGTGGCCGACGGGCAGATCCTGGTGAGGTTCGACGAAGGGGTGCCTCCGCCACCCCTGACCTGCGCCACCCGGCGCGCCATGTGCGACGCATTCACCGATGTCATGGACGAGGCGGACGCCGTGGTGGTGTGCGACTACGGAGCCGGGGTCCTCGACGCCCAGATGCGGAACTGGTTGACCACCATCCGGCACCGGATTCCCCTGCTGGTCATCGACGCCCATGATCTGAGCCGTTGGGCGCCGGTGTGTCCGACGGCGGTGACCCCTAACTTCGAGGAGGCCCGCAGGCTGCTCAACGGCGACGCGGGAGAGGCGCCGGCCGATCGGGTGGCGTGGGCCGGCCGGGTGGCGCACCGGCTGCTGGAGGGGGCGCGGGCGCGGATCGTGGCGGTCACCCTTGATGTGGACGGCTCCGTGGTGTTAGAGCGGCGCGCACCCCCGCATCGCACCTATGCCGAACCGGCGCCTTCCAGCCAGACCGCCGGGGCGGGGGACGCTTATCTGGCCGCCCTGACGTTGGCACTGGCCAGTGGCGCAGACCCGCCCATAGCAGCCGAAACGGCGCAGCTGGCGGCGACGGCGGCGGTGCGGCGGCCAGGGACCGCGGTGTGCTCTGTGGCCGCCCTGCACGACGTCGCCCAGGAGGCCGATCGACGCACCGTCGATCCGCAGCAGTTGGTCGTTCAGCTCGCCGGGCACCGCGCCCAGGGGCGACGGGTGGTTTTCACCAACGGCTGCTTCGACGTGCTGCATCGCGGCCACGTCGCCTATCTCAACCAGGCCAAGCGGCTGGGGGACGTGCTGGTGGTGGCGGTCAACTCCGACGCCAGCGTGCGTCGCCTGAAAGGGCCGGGGCGGCCGGTGAATCCCGTCGAGGACCGGGCCGCGGTCCTGGCCGCGTTGTCCTGTGTGGACTATGTGGTGGTCTTTGAGGAGGACAGCCCGGCGGCCCTGATTGAAGCGGTCCGCCCCGACATCTACGTCAAAGGCGGCGACTACACCCTCGACATGATCCCTGAGCGGGCGTTGGTGGAGGCCATCGGCGGTCAGGTGCGCGTGCTCGACTACGTGGCCGACCGCTCCACCACCGCGATCATCGAACGGATCAGGAGCAGTGAGTGAGCACAGTGGACACGAAGGACGGGATGCGCCAGAGCGCTTTGTGAACCCGAGTTCTCCAGTGTTGTTCCGCGCGGCGCGGGAGCTGGATGTGCTGATCCCGACCCGGGAACGACCGACGGCCCTGGCCGCGACCTTGGCTTCCCTGGCCTGCCAGGGACCGCTGTCTCAGGCGCGGGCAGGCCAGGAGCGGTTCGGTGTGGTCATCAGCGATCAATCGACCAGTGCGCCGGCTTGGCGGTGGGACGCCATCGCCGGCGTGGTGCGCGTGCTGCGGGAGCAGGGGCATCCGGTGCTGTTGACTCGCAATGTACCGCCCCGGGGGATGGCGGAGCAGCGCGCGTATCTGTTGTCGTGTTCCCGGGCGCGGTATGTGCTGTACCTGGACGACGACATCTGGATGGCGCCGGGCACGGTGGACCGGCTGTATCAGGCGATCAGGCTCCTCAAGTGCGGGTTCGTCGGCAA
Organism: Actinomycetales bacterium; assembly: GCA_002919305.1. GTDB lineage: Bacteria > Actinomycetota > Actinomycetes > Mycobacteriales > Micromonosporaceae > RSA1. Next base: position 117,623 of record PKFB01000023.1, on the reverse strand, counting down.
CGCGCCCCATGATCTGACGGCCGGCCACGGGCCGCCTGTCGAGACGCGGGTGCGGTATGAGGAGTGGGAAGGGCCGGTGAGGCCTGAAACGATCGGGCCTGACACGTCGGCGTGGCGGCGCGCGGAGCTGCATCACGCCGGTACGCTGCGACAACTGACCCGACGCCTGACCGCGGAGGGGCGATTGCGACCGGGGCAGTGGCGGGCGTACAAGCTGGCCTGGATCAAAGGGTGTGTCCTGTATGACCGACGGAAACTCCTCGAGTGCGGAGGGTTCGATTTTTGGCCCCGGGTGTCCGCCGAGTACACGGGGGAGGAGGTAGTGGTCCAGGTACGGATGATGGCCCGCTACGGCGGCGCCGGGATCCTCCCTAGCGGGGCGTACCACGTGCAACCCTCGGCGTCACCCTCCGCTTCCGGGGGCGGTGCAGTGCCTGAATGCCCTGGCGACCCCCTGACCGTTTCGTGACGCTCTGACCATGGGCAGCGGGGGTACGCGGCCTGTGCCGCTCCCGCGTGATACGGAACGGTCGACGCCCTGACACGCGGTCACCCAGGGTGGGTGACGGAGCGGCGGTGGCTCCGTCAGCGTCGCTGCCGAGCCCCTTCCCGGAGCCGGTCAGGACTGATCTCCCGCTCCGGGTAGCGGCGGCGGTACTCCTGTTCCAGCTCCGCGACGCGACGATCATGCCTGGCTAATGCGTCATCCGAACCATGACGGAGCGTGTCCAGGCGGGTCCGGTGGAGACTCGCCAGCTCTCGGAACAGGTCCGTATCCGACAACTGACGCGGATCTAGTCCATTCGGGCCACCTCGAAGTCGTGAAGTGGCCTGAGACGCAGCGGCGCCGGCCTTCGATGAGTGCTCACGCGGTGTCGCCATCGGTCTTTTCACCTCCCGGGTAGGTCGCTGCATACCCCAGGCCCCGCCGTTTCATGCCGCCCGTGTCATGAGCGAGAGATTCCGGGGAACCCCCCGGTCATGACCTCTCACCGCGACCAGGTACCGCCGGACCGACCCACCGTCCTGGTGCTGCGTGCCCTGGGGCTCGGGGATCTCCTGACCGGCATCCCCGCGCTTCGGGCGTTACGGAGCGGGTACGCCGGACACCGCATCGTGCTGGCCGCCCCGGCGGCGCTGGAGCCCGTGGCCCGAGCCAGCGGCGCGGTGGACCAGCTGCTGCCCACCGGTGAACTGGAGCCCGTGCCGTGGAGCGGCCCAGGCCCACAGGTGGCGGTGAATCTGCACGGTCGGGGTCCGCACAGTCATCGGTTGCTGCTGGCCACCCGACCGCACCGTCTGCTGGCCTTCGCCCACCCGGGCCTCGGGTGGATGGCGGGCCCGACCTGGTACCCCGGGGAGCACGAGGTGCGTCGCTGGTGTCGCCTAGTGGAGTGGTATGGGATGCCGGCCGACCCGATGGCGCTGGATCTGCCACGTCCACCCGCACCGGCCCTCAGCGGCGCTGTGCTCATCCACCCTGGGGCCAAAGACCCTGCCCGGCGGTGGCCGGCGGAGCGGTTCGCGGCGGTGGCGGCCGCGCTGGCGGCCCGCGGGGAACGGATCGTGATCACCGGTTCCCGTCAGGAGGCGCCGCTGGGACAGTGGATCGCCCGGCGGGCCGGTTTGCCGCCACGGGCGGTCCTGGCCGGGCGGACCGCGCTGGGGCAGCTGGCGGCGCTGGTGGCACACGCCCGGCTTGTGGTGTGTGGCGACACCGGAGTGGGACATCTGGCGACCGCGTACCGCACTCCGTCGGTGCTGGTGTTTGGGCCGGTGCCCCCCACCGAGTGGGGACCGCTCCCGACGCGGTCCTGGCATCGTGTGCTGTGGCACCCACAGCGCCCGCCCCGCGACACGGTGGCGGCGGTCACCGTGACGGAGGTGATAAGCGTGGCGGAGGAGCTGCTCATGGGCGCCGGATGCACCGGAAATAACGTTTCTGACAAGGACAAGTCGGAGCTGACTCGTTATGGTGGCAAGTGAAGTAGATCACTCCACGATGTGGCTGTGGCGTCCACTCACGATCCCTATTTCAGGACCTATAAGGGGTTGACCGTTGACCGTGTTGGGCGTCACTGTGGGACAGAGAGTCGGCACGGTCGGTCGAAACCCGCTAGGCTGGCATGCGCCTAACCGGGCTGTGGGGCAATACCGGCCGCGAACCGCGTGGCGAGGTTTGAGTGTCGTGGGGGAGAACGCAATGGCGCTGTCGATCACCACGCACGTCCAGGATGAAGACGATGGGGGCCGCAACGTCCTGATCACTCTCAAAGGAGAGATGGACTGCGCGACCGCTCCTGATCTGCGACAAGTCATCACCGACGTGCTGATCAACGAGCAACCCTCGTTGATCACGATCGACGTCGCCGGGATCACCGTGCTGGACTCCACCGGCATCGGGACCTTGGTGGTGGCGTATCGCATCGCGCGAGACGTGGGCGTCCGTTTGGTGGTTCGCAACCCCAACCGCTTCGTGTCTCGGCTGTTCCGGGTCATCGGTGTTGCCGAGTTGCTGGGTGTGACGTCATCGGAGGACTCCGATGCGGATGCATGGCCGGTGCCACCCCAGCGGAGCCGCCTGACCGGGCTGCGTCGTCCGGTCCCCACCCCCTGACCTGGTCTCAAGGTCAGCCGTGTGGGGCGCGGCAACCTCGTGCAGGCGGCTTGACCTGGCCGCCTGATCGCTGCCTTCCGGCGCGGGTCTCATCGCGCCTGTCTTGTCGTGTCTGACAGAATCACCGTCTGTCTCCCTCTCCTCACCGAGGGCATCATTGTCCACGTGCGACAGTCGGTCTGTCGGTGGCTGATGAGGAGAAGCGTTGAATGATGGCCCGTGCCGGACACAACCGTGGACGAACGCTGGTGTCGGCTACCGCGGTGCTCGCCCTCCTGATGACCCTGACCGGTCTGGTAAGGCCGAATCGGCTTTCTGACCCGCGCGCGGAGCTGGCGACCACCATCAACGCCATCCTGGACGATCCCCGACTGGAGGGGGCGCTGGTGGGGGTGGTGGTCGCCGACGCTGAGACCGGAGAGCGGCTGTACGCCCGCGCCGCCGATCAGCGGCAGCTCCCCGCCTCCAATATGAAGTTGTTCACCTCCGCGGCCGCCTTGGAGGTGCTGGGGCCGGACCACCGTTTCACCACCACCGTCGCCTCCACCGGCGTTCTTCGGCGTGGGATTCTCTCCTCAGACCTGTATCTGCGCGGCACCGGTGACCCGACGCTGCGAGCCGCTGACCTCCAGCAGTTGGCGAACGCGGTGGCCGAGGCGGGGATCCGGGTCGTGACCGGCGACCTTGTCATCGACGACACGTTCTTCGACGCGGTACCGCTGGGCACTGAGTGGGGCTGGGACGACGAGCCGTTGCGGACCGCCGCCCAGGTGACCTCAGTGCCGGTCACCCCCACCGGTGAGCTTGATCCCGGTTCCCTGGCGGTGATCGTGCGACCAGCCGCGACGGTCGGCGCCGCACCCACGGTGACCACCGACCCGCCCACCGGGCGCGTTGTGATCATCAACCGTGCGACGACCGGCGCTGCCGGTTCGGCCACCACCCTGTCGGTCACCAGGGAACACGGCACCAACCACATCGTAATCACCGGATCGACGCCGTTAGGAGGGGCAGAGGTACGCCGGTACACCTCGTTGGAGCATCCCAGCGAGGTGACCGCCGACGTATTCCGTACCGCCCTGACCCAGGCGGGGGTCAGGGTCATCGGTGACACCGTCACCGGCGTCGCCACCCCACCCGACGTGACCGTCTACGCCACCCGAGAGTCGGTCCCCCTGATACAGCTGCTGCCCCAGTTCCTCAAATTGAGCAAGAACACCGTCGCCGAGATCCTGATGAAGGCGATGGGACGGGCCGCCTTCGATCAGGGGAGCTGGCCGGCAGGACGCCAGGCCGCCGCTGAGGCTCTGGCCGCGTGGGGAGTGGACATGGCCGTCACCCGGATCATGGATGGTTCCGGGCTGAGCCGGCGTAACCTGATCGCTCCCGCGCAGATCACCGCGCTGTTGCTGGGTGTCCAAGACGAGCCGTGGTTTCCCGCCTGGTACGCGGCGTTGCCGATCGCCGGGCGGGACGGCACGCTTGCCGGTCGGATGAGGCAGACCGTGGCCGAGGGGAACGTTCACGCTAAAACCGGCACCCTGACCGCGGTGAGCACCCTGTCGGGCTATGTCACCAACGCCGACGGGGAACGGCTGGTGTTCTCCGTGATGTTCAACAACTACCTGTCTGGGGCGCCCACCGATCTGCAGGACCGGATCGCCGTGGCGTTGGCCGAATACGACCCCACCCCGGAGGACCCCGCCTCGCGGACGGCCGAGCTCACCGGTGACCGGTATCGCCCGGCCGCGCCGCAAGGTCGCGCCGGTGAGGTCGAGTGCAGCTGGATCGAGGAGTACGACGCCTGCGCCGCCTAAGCGGGCCCGTACCCCGCCGCTTCGCGACGTTTAAAACTCCGGCGGCGGAGCCAACTCGATGGTGGCGATCCCTTCCTGGAAAGCGGCCAGGGTCTGCGGGGTCGCCGTGAACCGCCAGTCCGCGGTGGCGTAACTCTTGTCGTACTCGAACCAGATGAAGCCCACGATGTCGGAGCGGGTGGGCAACCAGCGGAAAAAGTCCCTGATCCACTCCACCTGGTTTTCCCCGGGCTCAGCACCGGTCTCGGTGATCAGCAGAGGCAGGTCGGTGAACTCCCGGATTCGCTCCAAAGTGGGCTCGAACACCTGCGCGGCGGTGGCTTCCCCGGTTGCATACCCCACCACGCCGACCCAGTCCACATAGTCGTCTCCCGGGTACAGCGGGGCCAGCGCCACGTTGGGCACGGCCCGGATGATGTTCGGGCTCCATACCCAGACCACGTTGTCCGCGCCGACCTCGGTGAAGATGTCGTGGACGTGGCGCCAGGCGGGGACAAAATCGCCGGCGTTGTTCCCGGAACGGCGTTCGGACCAGGCGTACCAGTTGCCGTTCATCTCGTGGGCGAAACGCAGCACGATGGGCCAGCCGTAGTCCCGGACCGCGGTGGCGAACCGCCGGATGTACTCATCGTGGGCGCCGGCGGCGATGTTGGCCAGCGAGTAGACGGGCTGATCCACCCCGTAGCTCTCCCCCGCCCAGGGTTCCCAGGACACCACCGGGATCCCACCCAGCTGATAGGACGCGGCGATCGCCTCGGGGCGGAACTCATCGGTCCAGTTCATGAAGAACTCGATCAAGGTCGGTCGGAAACCGGCCGCTTCGGCGATCGCCTCATGCTCGCTGACCGACCACGGCGCGTTCGGGGAGCTGATCCCGAAGTGCTGCCCCTCCACCTGCAGGATGTCCTCGACGGTGAACACGTCCGTGTTCGGAGGCAACGGAGCCAGGGACGGGACCCGCGTCGACGGGCTGGGAGAGGGCAGCGGGGTCGTGGTGGGGACCGAGGTGTCAAAAGCGACCGTGAGGACCCAGGCCGACAGGGAGACCAGCACCACGGCGTGGGCCACCAGCCAAATCCGCAAGCTGGTACGGGAGAGTAATTGGTGCCTAGACACTGATAACCACCGACGCGGCCAGCATCGCCCCTCCCAACAGATACGGAATCAACACCAACGGATTTCGTTCCCGTTGTCCAGAGAAACCGCCGGCGCGCGTACCCCATCCGGAGTTGTGGGCCATCCTGAAGAAACCCAGCACTCGGATCGGCATCAACAGGAAAGAATTGATCAACATGAAAACCGGGAGATAGACGAGGTCATTGGGGCGGTAAGCGAAATGATGACCAAATCTAACCCCCAGCGACAACAATGTCATCACGCCCGAGAGGGTCAAAACAAACAGTAACGCCTGCCAGGGAACCTCGGGCAACGGCAAATCGGCGTACAGTTCGGCGCGGTGACCGGTGGTGATCGACACCGCCCAGGAGATGTACGCCCCCACCAACACGAACGGCACCACGATGTCCGACAGGTAGAACACCGCCAGGACAGGGGCGTGGCGCAGCATCCACGGCAACATCCGCAGCGTGTTGTACTGCGAACCGCGAGCCCACCGGTACTGCTGCCGCATCATCTTGCGCAGCGAAGTCGGTGCGTCGGTGTAGACCAGTGATGTCGCCTGATACACGGTCCGGTACCCCGCCATCAGCGTGTAGTTGGTCAGGGTCCGGTCGTCGCTGACCTCCAGGAAGATCCCCAGGAACTTCTCACTGAGGAACCGGTCCATGTACTCAACCAAGATGGAGCGCCGGAACGCGATGGTCCGGCCAGGGAGGCACCCGACGGTTCCGAGCACACTCATCGCGGGCATGGAGTACTCGTTACGGACGTTCTCCAACCAGTCCGCCCACCGGGTCAGCACGCTGCGGCTGGGATCGATGATCCGTTGCCGAGTGGTGACCCCGCCCACCCGCGGATCCCGGAACGGTTTGACCAGCTCCCGCAGCGTGTTCTTGGTCCACATCGTGTCCGAGTCCACCAGCACCACGATCTCGCAGGTGGACATGGACACCCCGAGCTTGATGGCGTTGCGTTTACCGGGCTGCTCGGTCCAGAACCAGCGGACCCCGGCGGCCTCGCACACCTTCTCCAGATCGGTGTTCCGAGGACCGTTGATCACAACGATGATCTCGGTGGGATTTTGGGCGGTGATGTTGTCCAACACCGTGGCGAACAGCTCTGGAGGCTCGTCCACGACCGGGATGACGACAGAGGTGCTGGTCCACCAGGTGCCCTGCGCGGGACGGTAGTTACGGGCGAGGGTGATCCGGAGTGCCCATAAAGCCCAGATCCAGGCCATGAAAAGCGCGAACAGATAAACCTGGCCGCTGCGGAGCCACTCGCCGACCTGCAGTAGGAACGCCAGCATCGCTGTGCCTCGAAGACTCTCCTGTGTGGACCGTCATGGAAGCGAGGTACTGGTCACGACACGGTGGACTCCCGCACCAGCAGGGCCAGGGTCAGACCGGTGGGATGCCAGATTTGTTCGACCTCGTAGTACTCCCGTAGCACATCCTCTTTGGCCTCACCCAGTTGGAACAGGGGGTCGTTGCGGTCACCGACGCGCAGCACCCAGACCCGGGCAGGTTCCCCCAGACAGGAGGCCACATCCTCACACTCCTCGGCGTGGTAGAAGCCGTCGGTACGCAGCGGTCGGGTGGTCAGAACATCGGCCGGGGTACGGTCGTCCGGCACGTAATGGGCGACCAGGTCCCGCCCCACACGCCCTTCCCCACGGTCATTGGGGCCGTACACGATCACGTCGCCTTCCTGGTAGCTGACGGTCAGGATCGCCGCGAGGTCCCGAGTGGCCTGAGTGTGACCGTCTGGCTCACGCAGGGTCAGATGGGTGGGGACCGCGAAGAGCACCATGGCCATCACCGCTACCAGGCCCCGCATGACAGGGGCCCGACCTAACGCGGTCGCGGCCAGCAACGCCCACGCCGGCAGGGTGAACAACAGGTACCGGGGCAGCCACAGGGGCATGAAGGCGGAGACCACATACAACGTTCCCGCCGGGATCAAGGCCCAGGTGGTGTAGACGACCGCCGGATACCGCAGGGAGATGCTCAACAGCGACAGAGCGATCACGACCGCGCCGATGAGCGCCAAGCCGAACAGTTGCTCGGGGTAGTCGACCAGCCGGTCGGCGCTGGTCTCGGGAATCCAACTGACCTGGGAGCGTTGCCGGAAGTAGCCGATGTACAGCAGCGGGAGGGCCGGCAGGCACCCTGCGATGGCGCTGATCAGCCATGGAAGGGTGGAGCTGCGACGCAGCAGCAACACGGTGAGGGCGTGCGCGGCCAACAAAAGGAGGGCCACGGCGTGGAATAACCCCAGAAGGGCGACGCCACCGGTGTACGCTGCCCACCGTCCCAGGCGGGGGCGGTCATCCAAGGCTCGAACCAGCAACAAGGTGGCCAGCACCCCGGCGAACACCACGAACGCGTACATCCGCGCTTCCTGGGCGTACCGGGAGGTGGCGGGGAACAGGGCGAACAACAGACCGGCGATCAGCCCGACCCGTGGTGAGGCCAGTCGGGTCCCTAAAGCGGCCACCAGGCCGGTAGCCGCCGTCATCGCCAGAATCGACGGCACCCGTAGGGAGAAGTCGGAGGCGCCAAATACTTTGACCCAGCCCCACATCAGAACGTAGTAGGGCGCCATGATGGCGTCGATCTCCGACAACATCCCCCACAGGTTCTCCCAGGGAGCGGTGGCGGCGCCCCAGGTCGCCAGCTCGTCGGCCCACAGGGCTGGCCAGTGAGCACGGATCAGCCCCAAAGCAGCCATCACAATGGCGGGGACGAGCACGGCCACCTGCGCTAAGGCACGATCGCGACCCCCGGCGTCACCGACCGGCGCGATCCCTAAAACAGCGGTCAGCCGTTCATCGGGCTCGATCATCGCGGGGTCCAGCCGGCCTGACCGGGTCTGCGTCGTGACGCGGGGGCGTGCTGTCGAGGTGGGCTTGGTGGGGGACGGGGCTGGGGAAGCGGAATCGTCGCCGGTGGAGGCGCTCGCGTCATCGGATGAGGTGTCCTCTTCCGCGGAGTCGGGCTTCACCCTCCCGGATGGGCTATCTGCATCGTCGGGGGATGCGTCCGCACCGTGAGGAGGAGAGGTGTTCTCTTCGGGACGCTCCTGGTTCGGCGGATCAGCGTCGAAAGCCTCCGAGGGCATGATGATCTGAGTAGTCTCCTCGTCGGAGCCGGCACCGGGGGAGGAAGCGACGCCGGAGGAGCCGGTACCGGCGGGCTGGTGGCCATGCTGATGAGGCAGGATCACCGTCTGGTTGCTCTCAGTCACGGAGTCTCGCTTGCCTGGGTGGTGTTGAAAAGATTTCCACGGCGTCCATGAGGACGGTATGTCTTAGACAGACACCCTAACTGGCAGTCGGTAAGCCGGTTGGAACGCCACTCGTTCGTTTGAAACGAGCACACGGCTCGACACTGCACGTCACATCATCGTCGATCAAAAGCCGCATTCTTTCCTTTTGCTTCTTTCTTCGCGAAAAATCCGGGCCTCCTGGTGTCACCTGGGGTTGCGTCCACTCTCTAAACTCGCCGAGTGGCTCAGAGTGGAGAGTTCCGACTCGGAATAGACGTGGGGACCGCTTACACGGTTGCGGTATCCCGTCGTCCCGATGGCCAGATCCAACCATTGCTGTTCGATGGGACCCCCCTCCTACCGTCGGCGGTGTACGCCGAGGGGCCCAATCGGCTGCTGGCGGGATGGGAGGCCTTCTCACAGGCGGCTAGTGACCCTTCCCGTCTGGAATTGCACCCACTGCGGCACATCGATACGGAGACCTTGACACTGGGTGGGCACCCGGTGGGGATCGAGGCCGCCCTGAAGGTGGTGTTGCAACGGGTGGGCTTGGAGGCGGACCGAGCCGGTAGTGGCACCCCGGGACGGGATCGGGTCACGACCGTGGTCTGCCCCGCTGCGTGGTCTCCGCCGCGTCGGCTTCGACTGGCCGACGCAGCGGCCGCTGCTGGATTGGGGCAGGTGTCTTTAACCCCGACCCCCGTGGCCGCCGCCACCTACTACACGATGGTGCTGGGGCGCTCCATACCGGTGGGAAGCGCGCTGGCGGTGTATGACTTCGGCGCTGGTCGGTTCGAGGCCAGTGTGGTACGCCGGGATCCTCAACAGTTCGAGATCCTCGCCACCGAGAGCGTGGACGGGGTGGGTGGCCTGGACATCGACAATGCGATCGTCACCCATCTGGGTACTGTCCACGGTGCGGTCCGGCCCGCCGACTGGAAGCGTCTGACGTCACCGAGCACCCCCGAGGACTGGCAGCACCGGTTGGCGCTGTGGAACAGCGTGCGTGCGGCCAAGGAGTCGCTACTGACCACCCCGACCGCGTCGATCCACCTGCCCCTGTTCGGCACCGATGCCCTGCTCACCCGGGAGGATCTGGACCGGCTCGCCGGACCGATAGTGCAGCGCACGGTTGAGGCGATGGTGCAGGCGCTGTACCGGTCCCGGATCACCCCGCAGCAGTTGGCCGGGGTGTTCCTGGTCGGTGGATCCAGCCGATTGCCGTTGGTTGGTGCGATGCTGCACCAAGCCTTGGCGACCGTGCCGGTACCGGCCGATCAACCGGAACTCGCTGTCGCTGTGGGCGCCGCGACCCCACTGCCGCCGTCGGACACCCAGGAACCGCCGACACTGCCCAACATCGCCGCCGAGTTCTCCACCCCTGCCACACCAGCGGTCCTGGTGGCGAACAGCCCGTCCGCCCCGCCGACCGCCCCGGTCTCCCCGCCGGTCCCGGTGGCTGGTCCGCCCGCGCCTCCACAGGGCGGTCCGTCCGTGCCTGCTCCTGTGCCTGGGCCAGGCGCGACACCACCGATGCCCCCGGGCACGCAGCCGCCCGTCGGAGCCATGGCCCACGGTTCCGGTACGACACCGGGAGTTCCGCCGTCGGCCCCCACATCCGGGGCGCCTCCGGCGTACCCCCCGTCTTCGGGGCCGACCAGCCCGCCGCCTGGCCCGCCGCCCGGTCCGACCTTCGGGCCGTACCCCCCGCTGAGCTCAGGGCCGCCGCCGCGTCGGAATCGAAGCGCCCTCATCGGGGTGCTGGCCGGGGTGATCGTGCTGATCCTGCTGGTCGGTACCGGTGTCGTGTACTTCTTGACACGGCCGAGTGACGACGATAACTCCACCACCACGTCACCGGGCCCAGGGGAAGAAAGGGCGGTGATCACCAACATCGCCGAGCCGCACAGTCTGCTGCCTTCCCAAGCCAGCACCAGATCGGAGCTGGCGATTGTGCACAGCCTGTACACCGGCTTGGTGACGTTGAACCCGGAGGACGGCTCCCCCACCAACACGGTGGCCGAGGCGGTCGACAGCGCTGACAACCGGGTCTGGACCATCCGCATCCGAGAAGGATGGACCTTCCATAACGGTGACCCCGTCGACGCCGAAGCGTTCGCCCGAGCCTGGAACTACGCCGCCTACGGCCCCAACCAGCAGGCGAACAATCACTTCTTCGCGCGGATAGAGGGGTACGACCAGATGCAGGGCGACAACCCCAGCGCCAACCAACTGTCCGGCGTGGAGGTTGTCGATGCCCGGACGCTGCAGGTGACGCTCACGACCCCGTTTGTGGGATTCCGGCGTCTGCTGGCCGAAGCGGCCTTCCTGCCGGTGACCGCCGGGTGTCTGGAGGATCTGGAGACCTGCCACCGTCACCCGATCGGCAATGGGCCGTTCCGGGTGGCCTCCGCCTTGGAGGAAGGCAACCAGATCGTGCTGGAGCGTAACGAGGACTACCCCGGTGAGCAGCCGCAGATCGATGTGCTGACTCTGCGGATCATGCCGGACCCCGAGACCGCTTACATGTCGTTCGTCGCCGGGGATCTGACGCTGGTGGATGGGGTGCCCTCCAGCTCGCTGGACAACGCCTCACAGGAATACGGAGAACACCTGACCAACGCGTTTGACGGTCAGATCCTGATGCTGGCGCTGCCGTTGTACCGGCCCGAGTTCTCCGACCCCGAGGTGAGGCGGGCGTTGTCGCTGGCGTTGGATCGGGAGGCGATCGCCGGTCAGGTCGCGGGTGAGTGGCAGGCACTGAACAACTTCATCCCCTCCGGGACCCCGGCCGCGCCGGGAGAGGGGAACTGCGGTTACTGCCAGACCGAGCCGGCCCGGGCCGCGCAGCTGCTGGATCAGGCGGGTGGCTGGTCCGGGGATGACGCGCTGGAACTGTGGTACGACGACCCTCGGTTAGAGCCGCTCGCCGGTGAGATCCGCGAACAGCTGGTGGAGGTTCTGGAGATCGAGGTCGAGCTTCGCGAGGTGGAGACCGCGGAACTCGTCGAGCGCACGGTGGCGCAGGAGCTGCCTGGAATGGCGCTGTTGCGCTGGCGGGCGGATTACCCCCGGGTGGACGGCTACATCGGTCCGCTGTTCAGGAGCGACGGCGCGTACAACTACTGGGGCTTCAATGACGCCGACTTCGATCGCCTGATGCGTGAGGCCGACTCCCAGCCGGACCCGCAGACCCAGTACCGGGACGCCCTGGAGGTACTGGATCAGCAGATGCCCGCGATACCGGTGGCGGCCGGAGTGACGACCATCGTCTCGAACGGAAGCATCGAGGGGATCACCGTGGATGCCGGTGGGCGGCTGCGGTACGACACCTTGAGCTTCGCGGAATGATCCGTCCGCGTTAACCGCGTTCGAGGGTGGCGTATGGAGTCATACGGCACACCACGACCGTGAGGGTGGGGCGGTGGCGCTCCCCTCGTCCGGGAGCGCCACCGCCCCACCGCGTGAAGGTGGCACCGTTGCGGCGCCTTGGTCAGAAGCTGAGCTCAAGCGGCCCAGTGGGCTTACAGGGAGCGGCGCGCCCAGTCGATTTCGGGCAGGCCAGCATCGGCCAATGCCTTATTGACCTTGCTGAATGGTCGGCTCCCCAAGAAGCCTCGAGGATTCATCGGACTGGGGTGGCCCGCCTCCAGGATCACGTGGTGGGGACGGGTGACCAATGTCCGTTTCCGCCGGGCGTAACTGCCCCACAGGACAAAGACCACCCGGGTGTCCTTGGCGTCGAGCACCCGGATCGCGGCGTCGGTGAATTCCTCCCACCCGCGGCCGGCGTGCGAACCAGCGGCGCCGGCGCGCACAGTGAGCACCGCGTTGAGGAGCAACACCCCCTGAGCCGCCCAACCGGTGAGGGAACCGCTCTTACTGGGCGGGATCCCCAGGTCATCCTGCAGCTCCCGGAAGACGTTACGCAGTGACGGTGGTGGGGTGACGCCTTCCGGCACGCTGAAGCTGAGGCCGTGGGCCTGACCGGCACGGTGATAGGGGTCCTGGCCCAGGATGAGCACCCTGGCGTCCTCGGGGGAGCAGAGGCGAAACGCCGTGAATAGATCGGGTAAGGGGGGATAGATAGGCGTCTCACCCGCGTACTCCTCGGTCAGGAAGGCCGAGAGGGCGGCGACGTGGTCCGGGTCCAGTAAGGGCTCCATGCGCTCCCGCCACTGTGGTGGCAGCAGCGCCATCAGATCAATGGACATTCGGTGAACTCGTTCTACTCGATGTCGCGTCGGATAAGGAGATAAAGGTTAGGGCGTCGTACCGGTCGCTGCAGGGGGTGAGCCGGTCAGATACTGACAGGCGGCCTCAACCGTGGGATGGGTGGGAATGACCCGGGACAGTTGGGTGACCTCGATGAGGTTGGTCACCAAGATCCCCCGGGGAGCGACCAGAGCCAACTGCCCGTGCGCCTTGTGCACCGCACGCAGGATCCAGGCCAGCACACCGATGCCGGTGGAGTCGCAGAAGAACACCTGGGTGAGATCGATCACCAGCCGCAATGGGCCCGCAGCGCCAGGCGCGGCTATCAACTCCGCGAACCGGTCCTGGGTCTCGGTAGCCACCGTGAGATCCAGCTCGCCGGACAGGTGCGCCACCACGCAGCCTTTGTACTGATCGATCTCGATATTCAGCGCCACACTGTGTCCTCTTCCGAACGCCACCTGCTCCAAGCCGTGGCCCTGCGCGCCGTGGTGTTGTGCGGGTGCGCCGGCACCCGATGAGGCTTGCGCACAGCGTAGGGTATGTCGCCCCGGACGGGGGGACGGTGAGCCCCAATTGGTACGTCGACAACTAGGGCCACCGGATGGGGCAAGCCAGCGGGAACCCGATACCGCAGCGGCTTGCCAGACGGCAGCGTGCGACACGCGCGAGCTGGGCAAAACGTCAAATTAGTGCCACACTTGCGCCACCCCATGGATACGCGTCGCTTCGCCGAGTCACCACGTGACAGGCACGAAACCGAAACCGAGCGCATTGATCGGCGGCGCGCTCGGCAGCGGATAGTGGCTGCCGGTATCAGCGTGATTTCGCTCGGGTTGGTGGTGGTCCGGCTGGTGTGGCCACAGCTTGATATCGACGTAGCCACCCTCGCCCTCCTGCTGGTCGCCATCCTGCCCTGGTTGGGTGGGGTGTTCTCACGGGTGGAGCTGCCCGGAGGATGGCGGTTGGAGTACCGCGAGCTGGCCGAGCGGGTGGAGCGTACCGAGCGGGATGTGGCCAATGTGGCGCATTCGGCCCGGGCGGCGCTGGGAGCCGCCCAGGGTTTGGCAGGGCCAGCCTCCGGACCGATTCCGCTCCCACCTCGTCAGAGAGCCCAGCCGTACCATCCGGTCCGTACCGTCACCCCACCAGCGGTTTCCCAGTGGGGTGGGGACAGGCCTGATGCAGAGCTGCATGAGCTGATCGCCCGGCTGGTGGCCGAGTTTGCTCACGTCAGTACCGAGCGCAGCGAGCCGCAGCGGGTCGGGGTGATGGACCGCATCTTCGGCAAGTTGATGGCGATCGCTCCTCACACGACGGATTTCGATGTCCGGGCCGCGTTGCGTTCTGAGCACGTCGGGGAGCGGTTGGCCGGGTACGCGTATTTGTACGCGCGCCCCGATCCGGCGCTGCTGGGGCCGCTGGTGGAGGTGCTGTGTCGCCGTGAGGATGTGCCGTTCAACCAGTACTGGGCTCTGCGGGCCGTGGCGCTCATCGTTGAGGCGGAGGGGCCGGAGGCGCTCTCGGATGACGCCGCCGGTCAGCTGCTCAAACTCGCCCGGACCTTGCCGACCGACAGCAAGCGGTATCACATGATCACCCGCCTGTTCTGGGCGTTCGGGCTGAAGCTGTCCTTTGGGGAGCCGCCGGTCGTTGGTGACTCTTCCCGCCTCCGGGAACGGACCTGATCGGTGTGATGGGGCGTCGGGTGTGGAGATCAGGACATTGTGAGAATGCTCAATCCGGATCGGAGAGGTGGACATCCAGTGGAAACATCGGGGTAACCCGCGTCGGGCATCCTAAGGCCGCCGGTCGCAGGACACAGGTGCCGCCGGTCATCGAGGATGGTGATCGGGGCGTTCCACAGTCCCACAGTTAAGGAAACGGATGGCACTCTGGCAGATCCGGGTGATCTTGCCCGACACCCCTGGACGTCTGGCCGATCTAGGGGCCCGTCTGGCGGAGCTACCAGCGAATATCCTCGCGCTGCAGGTCCACGTGACCGGTGAGCATGTGGTGGACGACCTGGTGGTGGACGTCCCCTCCCATATCACCGAAAGCGCCATCGTCGAGGCGGTGCTGCAAGGCGGCGGGCGTCAGCCTGTGGTACGGGTGGCACACACGCAGGCGTTGGTGGACATGCCGACGCGGGCGCTGCGATTGGCCGGTCAACAGGTGATGGACCCGGTGGATATCACCGTCCTGCTGGCTGATCTGCTGGATGCCGATGAAGTGCGGTGGCGCCCCGGTGATCAGGTGGCGACCGGGTACCGTCCCGGAGAGACGGTGATGTCCCTGCCGGACCCCGACGGGGGAGTGCTGGTGGCGCGGCGGGAAGGGATGCCTTTCACGCCCACCGAGTTCGCCCGGGCGCGGGCGGCGGTGGACATGATGAATTGCGTTGAGACCGCCTCCATGCTGCCTCGGACTGTGGTCATCCTCCCCGACGGGGCCGAGGTGACGCTGCGGCGTTGTGGGGTGTCGGACACCGAACAGGTTTGGCGGATGCACAATCGGTGCTCTCCGGAATCACTGGCGGGCCGTTACGGTGTCGACACCGTTCCCGACCGGGAGTGGATTCACCGGTTGTTGGGGCATACCGCCGGATACGCGCTGGGTGCTGAAACCTCTAACGGCGCGATTGTGGCTTTGGGAACCCTGCTTATCGATGGGCAGGAGGCCGAGGTCGGGATTCTGGTTGAGGACGCCATGCAGCGGCGACGGCTGGCCACGGCCATCCTTCGCCGATTGGCGGTGGCCGCCGGCCGGGCCGGAGTGGAGAAACTCCATGCGCGGTTCACCCCCGCCGATCCTCGAGCCCGCACCTTGTTGAACGGTTTGAATCTGCCCACAACCAGTACGCTCACCGACGGAGTACTCACCGTTACCGTGCAGCTGCCTAAGGCGCTTCCTGACCGCGCGGCCGTGTGAGCAATGTGGACCCTGACATGGCCTGATACCGGCCCCTGACATTGGCGCGGTGTCCCCCTTAGGGGAAGCCCGGAAATTCCTACCACTCTGGGTGACAGGCGTCTCTTGACTATTACCTGACAGCCTCTGAGTGGACATCATGATGAATGATGTCCAACAGACGCGGGCGCCCCTCGCGAGACCATGACGTATTTGTTGTGACTCTCCGTAATGGCGTTACGCGTTGAACCGTTCCGTTTCGCGGTTCCCCACCCGGGCGTTGTCGTACTCGTACAGATCCTGTGGGGCGTGGTAACTGCCACATTACAAAACGAACGTTCGTTCTTGACAGGATCGTAGCGAGACCTTGATCCTCGGGTGAACACGGGATCGCGCGTGTTTATCGGGGGAGTGGCCAGTGTCTGGAGTCGCGGCACGTACCGAGAAGGCGGGATCCTGGTCGCGACTCTCTGTCGAGGAATCGCCCCGCGTCCCCGCGTCCGGTACCCCGGCCCCGGTAAATCCACAGAAAACCAAGTGGGGGCGTGCAATCACTCTTCTAGGGGCGCTCCTGGCAGAGACGGCGTTGCTCGCGGTCCTGTTCCTGGCGTACGAGATGGGACGCCACTTCGCCGATGGCCGGGTAGAACAGGCCGTCGACAACGCCGTATGGCTGTGGGACCTGGAGCGGGCCTTACACCTTCCCAGCGAACAGGTGATTCAAGCGTGGGCGTTGGGTTGGGAGCCGCTGGCCCGGCTGGCGAACCTGTACTACATCCTGGGGCATTTCCCGGTGGTGTGCGCGTTACTAGTCGGCGTCTTTGTGTGGGCGCCCCAGGCGTACGGTCGGCTGCGTGCCGAACTGGTGATCGCCACTGCTATGGGGCTGGTGCTGCACATCCTGGCGCCGATGGCGCCCCCGCGGCTGATGCCCCAGTTCGACATGGTCGACACCATGTCCCTGGTCGGCCCATCGGCCTATCCGCCACCGGGAAGCGGCATTGCTAATCAGTACGCGGCGATGCCTTCCCTGCACGTGGGATGGGCCTTGGTGGTCGCGATCGTGGTGATCCGGGTCCTCAAAGGACGGTGGCGGTGGCTCGCCCTGGCTCATCCGGTGGCGACCACTGCGGTGGTGGTGGTGACGGCCAACCACTACTGGCTCGACGCCATAGTCGGCTCAGCGCTGGTCGGGATCGCTGTGCTGGCGGCTTCCGTGCTGTCAACCACGCTGCCGCCCCGTCTGACGCGGATCGTGTTTGGGCCACCGTGGCGTTCCTCGCGCCTCACTGACACGGCCGGGAACCAGCCGGCGACCGAAGAAGCCTCCGCGGAGTCGGGGGACGACTTCCCGTCCGGCGACGCCGCTCCTGCCGGGGAGGGAGACGAGTGGTCGCCGTCCTATACCGACCCTTCGGCGCGTCGACCGATCGCCGCCTCCACTCCATCCTCCTGAGGCGGGGCGGTCCGCTGTCACATCCCTTTAAATATTCACCCCGCGTGGCGTCTGTCGGTCACCCAAGGCGAGGCCGTACCCGATTGATCGGGGCATGACGGACGCCACGCGGAGCTGAAACCGGGGAATTGTCAGAGAGCCGACACGGTCGAAAAGAAAGGGAAAAAGCGTATCAGAATAACGGACATAAAGGCTATAAAGCCTCAAGATTGTCGGGTATGTGAGGTAGAATAAATGTTCGAATACGGTGTCATCACCGGGCTCTGACCAGCGCGTATCCCGGTGGAAGGGAGCACTTCCATGCCCGACACTGCACTGCCCGCCCCCTACGCCACTCTGCTCACCTTCACCCGCTATGTCGACCGCACCGGCCCTGCTAAGGCGGCGTACGTCTTTGAGCTGCGGCAGCGTCGCGCTGCCCGTGCCGGGTTCAACCCGCACGGTCGTTTCATCAAGGCGTTGAAAGCAGACATCGACGCCGGTACACCGGGAACCCATCTGACGGCGGCCGTCGGAGCCGTCGCACCGCGCTGGCGGCCGTTGTACCAGGCGCTTTTACCCGGAGCGTTGAACTACCTGGAGTCCATCGTGGGCAGTACGCGGGTACGCCCACGTGAGGTGATCGGTACGATCGGTGGCCTTCCGGTGAAGATCAACCCACAGCTCGGCCTGCGACGCCCCGATGGTCGCCTCGAGGCGGTCCGGCTGTGCTTCGATCCTGAACCGCTCGGTCGGGAGGCGGTGTTGGCCACGCTGCACCTGATGGAGCGGTACATGCCCGCTGTCCTGCCGGACGCCACTGCGGTCCTGGTCGATCTGCGTCACGGCCAGATACACCGCCCCGAGCCGTCGGTCAAGACGCAGCACCTGACGCGGTGGCTGGAGGGGGAGGCGGCCGCGTTCGCCGCGGTCTGGAACGCCGCCGCAGCGGCCTAACCGGTATCCGCGTCGCGGACCGACGGTGAGTCTCCTGCGAGTTTTCCGCGCACCTTCTCATGGCGGCGGCCGCCGCCATGAGAAGGTGAGGGCGTGAAGATCGGGTTCGCGGTACCGACAATGGGCGCCTGGGCCACTCCCGCTAATCAGGTGGCGGTGGCGCGGCGCGCGGAGCGTTTGGGTTACCACTCGTTGTGGACGCTCCAGCGGCTTCTCACCACTGAGGCCACTCCCGCGTACCGAAACGCGGCTGACCCGGTGGTGACGCTGGCGTATCTGGCCGGACAGACCAGCCGCGTGCGGTTGGGGGTGGCCGTGCTCAACATGCCGTTTTTCTCCCCCGCATTGCTGGCTAAACAGACGGCCACCCTCGATCAGGTCAGTGGGGGACGGCTTGATCTGGGGTTGGGATTGGGGTGGCAGATCGAAGAGTACGCGGCATCCGGAGTGCCCTATCAGCAACGCGGGAAGCGTGCCGAGGAGTACCTCAAGGTGCTGCGGGCCTTGTGGACACAGGATGTGGCCCACTTCGATGGGGAGTTTTATCGGGTGCCGCCTGCCCGACTGGAGCCCAAGCCCATTCAGCGTCCGCACCCGCCGCTGCTGCTGGGAGGCAGCGCTGAGCGTGCGCTTAAGCGGGCCGGCCGGTTAGCCGATGGCTGGGTCAGTTCCAGCACCGCTGATCTGACCCGGATCGGGGAGGCCATTGAGGTGGTCCGCGCGGCGGCCCGGGAAGCGGGCAGGGATCCGGCCACCCTTCGGTTCGTGTGCCGCGGTGTGGTGCGGGTCGGAGAGCCAGGCGGAGAGGAGCGCCGCCCACTGACCGGTTCGCTCGAACAGATTCGTCAGGATCTGCCGGTACTGGCGGCGCAAGGGGTCACTGAGTTGTTCTATGACCTCAATTTCGATCCGCGTGTGGCCGCTATCGACGCTGACCCTGCCGCGTCGCTGCGGTACGCCGAAGAGGTGATGGAGGCTCTCGCCCCTTAAGGGGCGACATGGTAGGTCCCCCGATTCATCGGGGGACCTGTTCGGCTTGGAGAAGGATATGCCGGTCCTCATTGAGGAGGAGAAACTCAGAGGTAAATCACGGTTACGCTGGTGACGCCGCGCGGTACTCTGCGGTTCTGGACGGAGGAGCCCGGGAATCCCTCCGGCTGGAATCGCGGTGGAAGGAATCACGTTTGACGGGTCGGAATCTCTGACCGAAAACCGGGCGGGGTCGCAGCGAGTGAAGCAGTCATGGGTGCGCCGGGTATGGGGGGTACTGGCGCCGTTCAGTCGGTTCGTCGTGGTAGGCGGCAGTACCACGGCACTGTTCAATGTGATGTACGCGGTCCTCGTGCTCTATCTGCCTATTCCGGTTACCACGGCGATCGCGGCGGTGACGACCACACTGCTGGCTAACGAGTTACACAGCCGATGGACATTTCGTAGCGGCCCGAGTGGCCTGATCCGGCATGTGCAGGCCGGGGCGACGGCGTTCGCCAGTTGGCTGGTGACCACGGGCGCGGTGATGGCGCTCTACGAACTCGACCCCCAGCCTAGTTTTCTGGTGGAGCAGATCGTCTTGGTGGTGGCGATGGCCGCGGCGGGTATCGGTCGTTATCTGGTGTTGTCCTGGTATGTGTATCGGCGTCGTCCAACCGCGACGAATCCGACTTTCCGCTGCGCTGAAAAGTAATCTCTCCAAATCCCTCCGCTAACAATTCGAAGAATTTTCGGTGACGCTTCGGGGCTGGGCACCTCCCTGCGGCGCCGCGGCGGCCAGAGGACGTGGGTTGGTCTTCACAGACGGGGTGCGATCACCCACGGTAGGCGGGGTTTGACAGACGGGTCATGGCGGGTACCTGCGGGCCGTTCGAGGATGGGAGGTGCACATGCGTTCCAGCCATGACTCCCTCGTCGCCGTGGGGATGGCGGCGCTGCTAGCCGCCGCCGGGTGTGGTTCAGCGGATGCTTTCGACTTCAGTCGGTCCGCTCCGCCGGCATCCGCGTCACTGGCATCTCAAGGCGACTTGCAGAGCCTGATCGAGGCCGCCGGGAACACCCAGCACTTTCCGCACCGGTTCAATGTCGACGCCGGTGTGGTGACCATATCGGGGGAGGTTGATCCACAGGTCGGCACCACCGCGGAGGTGACCATCTTCGGTCAGGACGCGTCACTGCGGCTGATCGGAGCGGAGGATCTGTACATCTCCGGCCTTCCGTCGGTGGAGCAGGGACGGTTCATGCACGTGGACCTGACACGGCTGCCAACCCCAGACCTGGTCGCGCTGGGGTACCCGGAGGCCTACATCGGTCTGCTCGCCGGGGTGACCTACGCCGAGGAGGTCACGGCCGGTGAGTACCAGGGTGTCATTGACACGCGTACCGCGTTGGGTCGGCTGCCCGACAGTGAAGCCCGGCGTTGGCTGGAAGGGATGCTGGGCAGCGAGGGTACCGCCGAGATTCCCTTCACTGCCCAGGTCGATAACGAACGGCTGACGGCGCTGACCCTTCAGGTGCCGGTGGTGTGGGCAGGGCTGCTGCCCGAGGTGAACCTGACCCTGACCAACTTCGGAGAGCCGGTCACCGTCATCGAGCCAGCTGCCGAATCGGTGGTCGAAGCGCCCGAGGAGCTTTACCGGTTCGTCGGTTTTGTGCAACCGGTGGCGGCCTCTCCGGCGGTGACTGGTACCCCGTGAGCCGGTACGCCCACGCACCGTGTGCTTGGGCGTCCAATCCAGCCTGCAGCGCAGGTCAGGATGGCGGTGGCGCCGTGCTCTGCCGAACCACCAGGGTGGTGGCCAACTCCATCCGGGTGGGCCGGGATTGCGGCGTGAGGGAGGATAGGTCAAGCACCAGCCGTGCTCCCGCCACCGCCATCTCCTGCAGCGGTTGGCGCACCGTGGTCAGGGGAGGGCCTACCCACCGGGCCACTGGCAGATCGTCAAAGCCCACGACGCTCAGGTCATCGGGGATGCGCAGACCCGCCTGCCGAGCCGCCTCGTACACCCCCAGCGCCTGCAGGTCGCTCCCGGCGAACACCGCGGTGGGGCGGTCTTCCAGGCGTAGCAGCTCCACCGCGTGCTGGTAGCCGGACTCCACGTGGAAGTCGCCGTGGCGTACCAGGGCGGGATCCACCGGCAGGCCTGCGGTCTCCAGGGCGGCCCGGTACCCGTCCACCCGGGCCCGGCTGCAGAGCACCTTCTCCGGTCCCCCGATCACCGCCACTCGCCGGTGCCCCAACTCCAGCAGATGCCGGGTCGCGGTCAGGCCGCCGCCCCAGTTGGTGGCTCCGATGGAGGGCACGTCCGGGCCGGGGTCGCCGGCGGGATCAACCACCACCAGCGGGATTCCCCGGGAACGCAGCTGGCTTTGTTGTTCTGGGCTGAAGTCGGAGAACACGGCGATGACACCGGCCGGTCGGCGGGACAGGACGCTTTCGATCCAACCGCGGCCGGGGGTGCGGCGCCCCTCCAGTTCGGAGAGCACCACCGCCATCCCGCGTTCCCGGGCCACCTGCTCCACCCCACGAATGATCTCCACCGCCCAGGCGCTCTCCAGTTCGTGGAACACCAGTTCCAGCAACTGCGCGCGGCTGGTGCGCTGATCACCGGGTCGTTGGTAGCCGTATTTGCGGATCAGCGCCTCGACCCGTTCCCGGGTGTGTTGGGCGACATCGGCCCGGCCGTTGACCACCTTGGAGACGGTCGGGACCGACACACCGGCCTCGGCGGCGATCCGCGCGATCGTGACCGCACCGGACTCCCGGTTCCGGGACCGGTACGTCCCATCGCCATCCTCAGTCGCACGGGTCATGTGCGGAGTGTACGTGGCAGTTTCGAGGATCATGGCTGTCGGTTTCGATACATCACGTGCCGACAGTGGCGAGTCTTACTGTCGGCGTTCGGTCGGCTACCGCAACGACGGATGTGGTGAGGTGAATCGGTGACGCGACGATTCCGCAACCCGGTCTTGCCGGGCTTCTACCCCGACCCTTCGGTCTGCCGGGTCGGTGAGGACTACTACCTGGTGAACTCGACTTTCGAATACTTTCCGGGACTGCCGATTCACCACAGCCGGGATCTGGTGCACTGGCGGCCGCTGGGGTACGTGCTGGACCGGCCGGAGCAGTTACCGCTGCAGGGCA
The DNA here is from genome assembly GCA_002919305.1 of Actinomycetales bacterium. Taxonomy (GTDB): domain Bacteria; phylum Actinomycetota; class Actinomycetes; order Mycobacteriales; family Micromonosporaceae; genus RSA1. Next base: position 95,148 of record PKFB01000023.1, on the reverse strand, counting down.
TCCGGCCCTCCGGTGGGTTGTACGCGCCCACCATCCGCTATCACGACGGGACGTTCTACGTGGTGTGCACCCTGGTGGACGGTACCTCCCGGTCCGGGAATTTCGTGGTCACCGCCACCGACCCGGCCGGCCCCTGGTCGTCGCCCCACTACCTGGAAGACGCCCCTGGGTTCGACCCTTCGTTGTTTTTCGACGACGATGGGCGGGTCTGGTTCACCGGGAGCCGCCCCGCCGCCGAGCCCGAGTACGAGGGGCACACCGAGATCTGGATGCGTGAGCTGGATCTGGACACCATGCGCCTGGTCGGGGAGACGTTCGTGCTCACCAGCGGTGCCTTACGTGGCGCCATCTGGGCCGAAGGGCCTCATGTGTACAAAGTGGACGGGCAGTACTACCTGGTGATCGCCGAAGGCGGCACCGGTCACGATCACGCGGTCACCGTTCACCGCGCCGACACGGTCACCGGCCCCTACCAGGGAAACCCCCGCAACCCGGTGCTGACCCACCGGCATTTAGGCCGGGAACACCCGATCGTGGGAACCGGGCACGGAGACCTGATCCAGACCCAGACGGGCGAGTGGTGGATGGTGTTGCTGGCGATGCGCCCGTACGGCGGTTACTTCTACAACCTGGGGCGGGAGACGTTCCTGGCGCCGGTGACCTGGGAGGAGGGCTGGCCGGTGGTCAGTCCCGGGATCGGTCAGGTCCAGCACCACTACCCGTTCCCCGATCTGCCCCCGTCCCCGTGGCCGACCCAACCCGCCTGCGACCACTTCGACGCCCCGGTCCTGGCCCCGCAGTGGAACATGCTGCGTACCCCTGACGAGCCGTTCTGGTCGCTCCAGGAACGCCCGGGGCATCTTCGGCTACGGGTGCAGCCGTGGACCTTGGCGGACTGGGCCACCCCCAGTTTCGTGGGACGCCGTCAACAACACCCTTCCTTCACCGCGCGTCTTGCCGTCGACTTCACCCCCGCCAAGCCGGGGGAGTACGCGGGGTTAGCGCTGCTGTACAACAGCGACTTCCACCTGTGTCTGCTGATCGGAGCCGGGGCGGATACCACGGGGCGGACGCTGCGCCTGACCCGGCGCGCGCACGGGGTGGAGGAGACCATAGCCGAGCAGGTGTTGCCGCCTGACGCCCCGTCGCGGATCCTGCTGGCAGCCGAGGCACGAGGGCAGCACCTTGCGCTGTCCTACGCCGTCGAACCTGAGCGGTGGCACCGGATCGGTCCGGAGGTGGACACCCGGTTCCTCAGTCCGTCGGTCGCCGGTGGCTTCACCGGGGTCTATGTGGGCATGTACGCGACCAGCACGGGCTCCCCGAGCGACAGCGTCGCCGACTTCGACTGGTTCGAGTACCAAGGACAGGACCACACGCCGGCGTGACCGGTCACCGCGCACGACGAGGAGCGGTACGCGGCCGCGGCGGAGCTGACCGGCACGGCCGCGTACCCCGCCTGCGTGAGGGCGCGGCCGTCACAGCGGAAGGGGCCAGGTGACGGCGCTGTCCGGGGCGTCGAGCCACACGTACTGCTCCCCGGGGCCGGTGCCGGCGGTGACTCCGAGCCGCTCCCGTCCGGGCCGGCCGTGTCGCCGCCAGGAGCGCCAGGCGGCCTCCACGGTGTCCCACAACCGTCGACGGCCGTACTGGGTCACCGCCCAGGTGCCCTCCGCGACCGGCTCGTAGCGCACGTACGCGCTGTCCTCCTGGGAGAACAGCACAAGGCAGTCGGGTTCGCCGGAGTCGTCGACGGTGTGAGACAGGTGGGTGTCGCGCAGATGCAGCTCCAGCCACAGCGAGAAGGCGGGGGCGGAGACCAGGCGGGGATCCACACTGGTCAGGGAGCGAAAGCCGACGCCGGTGACGGCGGGAGGCGACGGGGTCAGGAATCGGCTATCTCGCGGCACACCGTCGATCCCCTCCCGGAGCAGTACCGCGTGGAGGGCCCGACGGTCGAGGTGGCCGCGCACCTCTCCCGGCGCGTACAGGTCCAGGATGGCCAGGGCCCCAGCGGTGGTTCCCGTCAGTGGGGTGACAATCCGCCCGCCGGGAGCGAGCTGCTCGATCCACGCCGGGGGGATGTGACGCACTCCGCAGGTGGCGATGATGCGGTCGAACGGGGCGGCGTCGGGGACCCCGGCGGCGCCGTCCCCGGCCACCAGTTGTGGATGGTGGCCGGCCGCCTTCAGGCGTCGGGCGGCTTCGGCGACCAGATCAGGATCGATGTCGACGCTGACCACATTCTCAGAGCCCACACGTTGACACAACAGCGCGGCGTTGTAGCCGCTCCCGGTTCCGATCTCCAGGACCCGGTGGCCGTCTCGCAGATCGAGCCGGTCCAGCATCACCGCGAGCACACTCGGCATGGAGGCGGTGCTGGTCGGCACCCGGACCTCGACTCCGTCCTCGTCGACGCCCGCCACCGTGAATTGAGTGACCAGAGGCTGATCGGCGTACAGGGCGTCGAGCCACTCCTCGTGTTGAGCAGGGTCCTCACCGTCGACCAGCCGGCTGGGCAGGTTATAGGCGTCCAGTGCGTAAAAACGGGGAACGAATAGGTGGCGGGGGGTGGCCGTGAACGCCTCATACCACGCGGGGTCGGTCACCACCCCTGAGTTTTTCAACTGATCGGCGAGGGTCCTGGCGCGAGCCTGCCATGCGGTCACGGCGGAGAGTCTCCTTACCTGCCACGGTCGGACGTCAGATGGATCTTGCGCGAGTGTAGGCGTCCGGTAAGGGTATGACGTGGGCGGGGTCGGGCATTCCGGGCGAATCGTGCGGCTTCTTGGGGTCTTGTGGTAGGTGGCCCGGCAACAAGATTCATCTCCCGATTGTCCTTATATATGGGAATCGGCATTGGGGTGTTCGTCAGTGGCGACGCCCTGAGGGTGCGTCGCGGAGTGATATCGCGATCTGTAACGCGTGAATCCTCGAACGTGCTTCAAAGAGCGAAAAGAATGCTGTGTTCACTCCCATCGACGTTGGAGGCGGCACCCCCGCGTATGTGCGTAGCGCTGCCGTCAGCGGGTAGCACGAGGGCATGACGATGGGAGGTGCTCCGATGAGGCGATCAGAGATGACGCCGTCGGACAGGATCCACGCTGTCGACCGACGGTTAGATGAGTTGAGCGCGCGCCTGCGCGTCCTGCGGGGGGACTACGTGGCCGAGGCGCTGCTGTGGGAGCAGATCGACCAACTACTCGACCGTCGTCTCGCTATTACCGGGAGCACCTGTTCCCAGCGTGACGTGCCGGCGGGCAGTAAGGCCTGGATAGGCGGGAAAGCCTTGAATAGGCGGTAGGACCTTAATGGTCTGATATTTTGACGCTATTGACAGGACGGCCGACACTTGGCGCTTGAGTATCGGTCGTCTTGTCGTATGTTCTCTCGTCTCGTGATACGGCGTCTTTTAGGGCCCTACATTCTCATTCATCGTTGGTGGCGTCGTAAGCTGTCAGCGCCCCACCGCCAGCGTGGGGGTGGGGAGGGATCGTACGGAATGCGCCTCCGAGTCGGGTGGGCAATGCCGGGCGGAATATCCGCCCGCAAGCTCCTCTTCTTGGTGGTTCTACCCGTCGTGGCGGTCACGCTGGTCGTGACGTTGATCGTCAACCTGCTCGGACAACCAGGATTGCCAAGCCCGCACCCGTCTGACGCCGACGATGCGGTCGACAGCGCCATCGACGCCACAGTGACCATCAACCTGATGCATCCGGTGGCTAGCGTGGCGGCGTACCACTACGGCACCTCGATCACCGGGTACGGACAGGGTGAGTACATCACCAACAGCGAGACGCACCGTGGCCATCTGCGTCGATTAGGTCTCGGGTTGATGCGTATCGAGCTGCGCTGGACTCGGCCCGGTGACCCCACCAGCCGGGTCGCCTGCGGGGGGACGCACTGCGCTCAACACATTCCCGGGGAAGCCTGGGTGCGGGCGATCCGGGAATTAGGGGCGGAGCCGATGGTGATCCTGCCGCTGAACCCCCACCACTCGGTGGAGATCGATATCGCCGACGCGGTCAACCTCTACGAGTACCTAGCCTCGCGCGATCTGCGCGTGCGGCGCTTCATCGTCGGCAACGAACCCGACAACAGCCGTAACCCCCGACGGATGGACGCCGAGGAGTACAGCCGGCGGTTCAACTTGATCGCCGACGCGCTGCATGAGCTCGATCCCCAGGTGCAGGTCGGCGGGCCGGCGACCATGTACTACAACACCGAGTACCTGGACACCTTCCTGAGGCTGTCGGGCAGTCGGGTGGATTTTGTGGACTTCCACAAGTACGGGCAGGGAGGCGAACAGAACCTGTCCGATGACGAACTGCTCGGGACGGTGATTCAGGGATACCGCGACCAACTGGCCGACCTGCGGCACCGGATCCAAACCCTCGTCCCCGATCGCGCGCACCAGATCGGAATCCAGATCGGGGAGTATCAACTGGATTGGGACGGCGATCCCCGCATGCTGACCCCGTTCGGCGCCGTGTGGTCGGCAGCGGTGCTCGGCACGATCCTCTCCGAGGGCGCCGTCGCGGTTCAATACGGGGACCGGAACGGCGAGTTAGGGCTGACCGGCACCGCCGAGCTGCCCGGCATCGTGGCGGGGGACCCATTACCGATCTACCACGGGATCAGCATGTTCACCGGGGCGGGGCAGTTCCGTAGCTTCGGCCAGACCATGGTGCGGGCCACCTCCTCAACCTCGAGGCTGTACGCATTCGCCTCGGTCCGCCAGACCAACATCGTTCTGGTCAACACCGCTGCCGAACCACTGCGGACCAGACTCCGTCTGGAAGGGAGGGAGCCGGAGGCGACGACCGCACAGCGGTGGGAGTTAACAGAGGAGTCTGGGCAGCCGCAGCGGGTGGAGGATCTGTCCTTACAGCCCACCCCTCTCATAGAGGCACGAGCCGGCCGAACCAGCGGCGATACCCATCCCGAGGTGACCCTCACGCTCCCCCCACGGTCGGTCACCACGTTGGTGATCGATACATAACCGCGACGGGGCACAGCGCCGCGTCGTGTCCACCGAAGGGGTCGGGCTCGGCGCGGCACCGTGCTTATTGACCGGCTTATTGACTGGTTTATTGACCGGTCTATTGGTCGGCGTCAGGAGCGTCGTACCCCTCCGTGTCATCGTCGTCGAACTCATCGGGGCCTTCAGGGCCCAAGCGCAGCCGGGCCATCATGATCGCTTCCAACGCTCGTTCGCAGGCCTGCTCTGCCCGATTCAGGTACGCCCGTGTCATGGCGCGCGCCACGCCGGCGGCTTCGGCCTCCACGTCGGTTAACTGCCGCCCTGAGCCGTAGAGCAGATCCACCGCGGCGCTGACCGCCGCGTGCGCCGCCGCCAGCCACGGATCGGCGCTCGGCTCCGCGCCCAGCAGCCGCTCCAGAAGCTCCTCGGTGCGTTGCAGCTCCCAGAACGCTCGGCTGAAACCGGAGCCGTCTTCAGCGATCGGCGGATCGACGGTCACCCGCGCCCGCTCAACCAGGTCGGTGGGCAGGTCGGGGTCCACCTCCGCCTCCCGGGCGCGCGCCTCAATGCCGGCCACCCTGACCAGCAGGCTGGCCAGAGCCAGCTCAAGCAGGCCGGGCAACGCCGGTACGGCCTGCTCAACGGCCGGGGTGGCGCCGGCGTAACCCAGCGCCTCCAAAGCGGCGGTGTACCGCCGTACGTTATCGCTCACGGCGGTCAGTGTCGCAGGTAATCCCTTCGTCATCGGGTCTGGACGCGGCAGACGCGCCGGCTGGATCGGGGATACCGGTATCAGCGAGGAAGGCCTCGACTAGCGCGTGAAACTCGTCGGGGCGTTCGGTCAGGACCAGGTGGCCACTGTCGATCTCGACGTAGCGGCTATCCGGGATGCTCCGGTGGAGCCGTCGCTGCTGGGACACCGGAATCAGATGATCACGGGCGCAGCCGATCACCAGCGTCGGGGCCTTGATACGGGGAAGCAGGTCACGGATGTCGACCCGTCGGTCCAGCTCGATCTGGCGGCGGTTGCCGGACGATATGCCCTGCGCCAGGCGGGGGTCTACCAGGTCGGCGATCCCATCGGCCCCTAGCCCGGACAGGTAGTCGGAGCTGTACAGGGCTAAAACGCAGAACTTCAGGTACAGCTGCAGATCGCGGTCGGCCAGCTCCGCCCACAGATCAAAACCCAGGCGTAACCTGGGGTCGTCGCTGGCGGGCCAACCAGCCACCAGGATCAGGCGGCGTACCAGATCCGGGTGTCGGGCGGCGGTGGCGGCGGCGACCACGGCGCCGAGTGAGAAGCCCAGGAGGTCCACCGGCGTCTCGTCGCGTGTTCCGGAGGGCGTGGGCTGGTCGAGGGCGTCGTGGACGGCCGCGACGACTTGCCGGACCAGCAGCTCCACCGTCAGGTCTCCTCCCGGATCGGTGGTGAGTTCGCTTCCGGCGTAGTCGGGTGTGATGACGGTACGCCGGTGCGCGAAACGCGCCAGGTGCGGTCCGAAGGTCTCCGCCCCGCTGCCTCCAGTGCCGTGCAGCAGCACCAGCGGCGCAGCGCCGGTGGGAAAGGAGCCACTCGGACCTCCGTCCCCAGAAGGACGCGTTATGTCATAGTGGACGATTCCGTCAGGGGTGGAAACGGTGGGCACGCTACTGTCTCCAGCCTTTTTATGCGGGCAATTACCTTCTGTTTTGTCCTTGACACTGCTCGATACCGTGGAGGAACGGTAGTCCGTCAGGGAGGTGAAAGCGCTGACCGCTCCCCCCACCCTGCCCTCATATCCAGTGTTGCCGGGGCAGGGTTCTGTCCAGCCGACACCTGGTGGACCACCGACGCAGCCCGAGTCGTTGTCGACGCCTCGACTCCAGATTCGGACGTGGTGGCGGCGCACGACGCGGATGGCGCGCAGTACGCCCGGGCTTCTCGGGTTGATCCTGACGGTACTCCTTGTGTTGGGGCTGGCCACCGGAGCGGCGGGGGTCGCCGATGTCACGGTGCGGACAGCGCGGGTCGCGGATGTCGCCGACCGGGGCGGACCGTTGGCTGTGGCGGCGCAGGAGATCTACCACTCTTTAGCGGAAGCCGACGCCACCGTGGCCATCACTTTCCTCAGCGCCGAGCAGGAGCCGGTGTCCCTGAGGCAGCGATACCAGACCAATCTCACCGAGGTATCCGATCTGCTGGTGACGGTCGCGGCCAGGGTGCCCGCCACCGGCCCCAGCGCTGACGCGGTGGCGGTGTTATCGGTGAATCTGCCGGTGTACACCGGGCTGGTGGAGACCGCCCGGGTCTACAACCGACAGAGTCTCCCCTTGGGAGCGGCGTACCTGCGGGAAGCCTCCTGGCTGATGCGCGACACCCTGCTGCCGGCGGCGCGGACCCTCTGGCTTGAGGAGACCGAGCGGATGCAGCAGGCGCGTCAGGAAGCGACCAGCGTTCCCTGGTTCGCCCTGACGGTGGGGGCCCTGACGCTGGTGGCGTTAGGGGCCGCCCAGGTGTTCCTGACCCGGCGTACCCGTCGGCTGATCAACCCGGGTCTGGCGGCAGCGACGGTGGCCATCCTGGCCGCCGTGACCTGGTTAGCGGTGTCCTGGGCAGGCGTGGTCAGGCACTTGGAGGCGGGGCATCAGCACGGGGCCGTGCAGGTCAGCTACCTTGCCGAGGCCCGGACCGCGGTGGCGTCGGCGCGCGCCAGCGAGGCGTTGGAACTGATCGCCCGGAGCGGCGGCGGCGAGTACGAGCAGGAGTTCACCGCCGCCATGGAGCAGCTGTTAGGCGAGGACGGTTATCTGGCGCGGACCCTGGCCTCCCTCGGGGGGGAGGACACGAGCGACAACCAGATCCGTCAGTTGGTGACGCTGGCGGTGACGATCGCGGAACAGTGGCGCGACTCCCACGCCGAGGTGCGCCACCTCGACGACCGCGGGGATTACCGGGGGGCCGTGGAGCTGGCGACCGGCACGGATGACCCTGCCAGCACCGGTGTGCTCGCCACCCGTCTGGATGAGCATCTCGCCAGCGCCCTGGAGGTGGCCAGCAGCACCTTCACCGACGAGTCCAGCGCCGCCATGGCGGCGCTGGACGGGGCCGCCATAGCGGTGGGAGTGCTGAGCGGGTTGGCGATAGCCGCGTCGGCTATCGGACTGCAGCGACGGATCGCCGAATACCGGTAGGGAGGATCATGAGGCGGTTTCGTGGCCTGCTCACCCTCGGGCTGGTGGTGGTGCTGGGCCTCAACGGCTGCGGGGCACCAGAACCGATGCCCCATCGTTCGGCGCAGCCGGTTCCAGAGCCCCGACCGCCGGGCGTTGTCGACCCGGTGACGCAGACAAGCGCGCCGGCGGAGAACCCCTCCTGTGAGGACCCGCGGGCCAGTCTGCGCCCTACCGGGGAGTGGGGACCCAGCCTGGACCGGATCCGAAGCCGTAACCGGCTGGTGGTCGGTGTTGATCAAAACACGTACCTGTTCGGGTTCCGCGGGCCGGACGGGCAGCTGGCCGGGTTCGACGTCGATCTGGCGCGGGAGATCGCCGAAGATTTCTTCGGGGATCGCAACCACATTCAGTTTCGGGCGCTGACCGCCAGCCAACGGGTCGAGGCGATCCGGTCTGGGCAGGTCGACATGGTGGTGCGGATGACCACGATGACCTGTGAACGCTGGCAGGAGATGGCCTTCTCCACCGAGTACCTCACCGCTGGTCAGAGCGTGCTGGTCCCCGCCGGCTCACCGGTGGAATCCATCGACGATCTGCGCGGGGAGCGGGTGTGCGCGGCGTTGGGCAGCACTTCGTTGTCGGTATTGGTGGAGCATCCGGCTGGGCTGATCGCGGTGGGGGCTCCGTCCGCGGTGGACTGTCTGGTGATGCTGCAGCAGGGGCAGGTGGCCGCGGTGTCCACCGACAACACCATCTTGGCGGGGTTCGTCGCGCAGGATCCCCAGGTGCGGGTGGTGGGGGAACCCTTCACCGATGAGCCGTACGGCATCGCCATGGCCCCGGACGCTGAGGACCTGGTGCGTTACGTCAACGGCGTCTTAGAGCGGCTCCGCGCCGATGGGACGTGGGCCCGCCTGTACGACCGGTGGCTGGCGCCGCACCTGGGGCCGGCGGCACCCCCGCAGCCGCGCTATCGGGACTGAGGCTGGACACAAAACGGAACATGGACAAGGGAGCATGCGGGGATGGTCAGCCCACAGGGCGGAAGTCGGTGCGGCCGGCCAGGGTGTCCGGGGGTGGGCACCGCGGCGGGTCAATGCGGTGTGTGCGGCGCCCCACCGGGCGGCTACCCAGTAAGGAACGCGTGGTACCCGCCGACCCCGCAGGAGGGCGGTCAGGCGTCAACGGGGAGCGGCTCGGCAGGCTCCGGTAGTGCTTTTGCAAGCGGCACCTCCGGAAGCGGCACCTTTGGCAGCGGCACCGCAGGAAGCGGCTCCACCGGGGGGCGAAGCAGCGGCCGCACCAGTAGCCGAAGCGGGGGACGCCGGTCCACGCGGGGCAGTCAGCTCGGTGCGGGTTTAGTGGAGATGCCTCAGGTCCCGCCCCGGGACCCCGCCAACGTGGTGCTATCCGATCCCCAGGTACCCGAGCACCGCCGGTTCTGCGGGGCCTGTGGCCATCCCGTGGGCCGGAGTCGGAACGGTCAGCCCGGGCTGGTCGAGGGTTTCTGTCCTCGGTGTCGTACCCGCTTCTCTTTTCGGCCCAGACTCCGTCCGGGAGAGCTGGTCGGCAACCGTTACGAGATCCTGGGGTGTCTGGCGTACGGCGGGCTGGGCTGGATCTACCTGGCGCGGGACCGCCACATCAGCGACGCTGTCTCCGAGCGCTGGGTCGTCCTCAAAGGACTGATCAACACCGACGACCCCGACGCGGTCGCAGCCGCGGTGGCCGAACGGCGGTTCCTCGTCGAGGTGGATCACCCCGCCATCGTCAAGATCCACGATTTCACGTCTCACCCCGACCCGTTCACCGGGACCATGGTCGGGTACATCGTGATGGAGTACATCGACGGTCGGTCGCTGCGACAGCTGTCCCGGGAGCACCGGGACGCCGCGGGGCGGCGTACTCCGTTACCCCTGCCGCAGGTGTTGGCCTACGCGGCAGAGACGCTCCAGGCCCTCGGGTACCTGCACGATCAGGGACTGCTGTACTGCGATCTGAAGCCGGACAACATCCTCCACGCCGGAGACCAACTCAAACTGATCGACCTCGGCGCGGTTCGGCGGATCGATGACAAGGTCAGTGCGGTGTACGGGACACCGGGCTACCAGGCGCCCGAGGTTGCCACCATCGGACCGTCGATCTCTTCGGATCTGTACACCGTCGCCCGGACTATGGCGGTGCTCAGCTTCGACTTCCCTGGTTTCAGCACCGAGTACGCCCACCGCCTGCCCGATCGCGCCGCGGTGCCGCTGCTGGCCTATGAGGAGTCGTATGACCGCCTGCTGCGCCGCGCCACCGATCCTGACCCGAACCGCCGGTTCACCTCGGCGGAGCAGATGCGGGAGCAGGTGCTGGGGGTGTTGCGGGAGGTGCTGTCGGTCGCCGACGGGGAGCCGCGCCCGGCGATGTCGACGTTGTTCACCGAACCCCGAGGAGTGTTCGGCACCGAGGCGGGGAGCGTCACTGACCTTCCAGAAACGCCGGTGGAGGAGTCCGCCGCGCCGCGCCAACACCCGGTGGATTGGAAGCGACTGCCTGGCAGTTTGCCGGCGGTCCGCAGCGATCCGGCCGATCCAGCCGTCCCGTTCCTGGCGACCGTGGTCGCCACCGACCCGCGAGAGTTGATCGGGATTCTGATGCGGGCTCCGGTGCGTAGCCCAGAGGTGACCCTGCGTTTGATCCAAGCCAAGATCATGGCGGGGGATCCAGTGGGCGCGATGGCTGACTTGGAGGCGTACGCCCGGTATGATCCCTTTGACTGGCGGATCCTGTGGTACCGGGGGATGGCGGCACTCGCGGGTGGACAACCCACGTTGGCGCGGAGCGCTTTTGATCAGTTGTACGACGAGCTACCAGGAGAGCTGGCACCCAAATTGGCGCTCGCCGCTGCGGCGGAATGGTGTGGTGACGATGACAGCGCCTTCCGCCTCTACACCCGGGTGTGGCGGACCGATCGCGCTTACGTCAGCGCCGCGTTCGGGTTGGCCAGGGTGTTGCGGCGCCGCGGCAACCGCGGTGGAGCGGTCTCAATCCTCGATCAGGTGCCCGATACCTCCAGCCAGTACACCACCGCCCAGATCGCGGCGATCCGGGCGCGGCTGGGTATCGCCGCGACGACCTTGACGGATGAGGATCTGCTCGACGCCGCTCGTCGGCTGGAGAACGTGGGGGCGGATGCTCTCGGCCGGGAGCGCTGGCTCAAGTTGAGCGTGGAGATCCTCACCGCGGCGTTGGGGCGGGTGCGGGCCGGCCAGGCCGTCACGAATTCCGGCCCATGGCCCGGGCTTCAGGCGGATCTGAGGCGGGGACGACGGATCTTGGGGTACGAATGGGAGGAACGAGCGCTGCGGATGGGTCTGGAACGGTGCTACCGAGATCTGGCCACCCTCACCGGTGACCGCCAGCGCCGGATCGCCTTGGTGGACCGCGCCAACCGGGTCAGGCCGAGGACCTTAGTGTGAAGAGGGCACGATCATGACCATGGAGGGTGTGACGTCCTGCGCCGCGTGTGGTCGCACGGCCACCGTGACCGACCTGTGGTGCGAGCGCTGCGGGGAAGCCCTGGACACCAGGCCGATGGAGGGGATGACCTGGCTGTCCTCGGCCGTCGGGACCGGTTCGTGCCCCGTGTGTGGTGCCCCAGAGCCGGTGGAGGAGACCGCCTGTGGTCAGTGTGGAAGCCGGTGGGGGCGGGTCCGTGACCACGCCACGCTGGATCTCGGCGTCGTCGCCGGGACCACGGACGTGGGGTTGCGACGGGAACGCAACGAGGACGCGATCACCGTAGGCCGCTACGACGCCGGGACCATGGCGGTGGTCTGTGACGGCGTAGGGTCGGTACCCGGATCGGACCAGGCCGCGCTGCGGGCGGCGGAGGTCGGCATCAGAGCCTTGTTCGAAGGGATCACCAAGGGCGGGCAGCCCGCCACGGTCACCGAGGACGCGATCACCGCCGCAGCGCGCACGGTACGCGAGCTGGCCGACGGCTCCGAGCCGGGAAACGCGCCCAGTTGCACGTATGTGTCGGCTCTGGTGACCGGGGAGGCGGTCACCATCGGTTGGATTGGGGACAGCCGGGCCTACTGGGTCCCCGACCCGGTGCCGGTTGTTCCGGTACCGGTCATCAGTGAATCGTCCGTGAGTGAACCATCAGCCTCCGAATCGGTCATGTCGCGGCCCGAGCCCGCTGGGGCTGCCCTCCTGACCGTGGACGACACCCTCGCTGGCCGGTTCGGTGCCACCGGGATCCGGATCCCGGGGGAGGTGGACATCGACCCTCGCGCCCACGCGCTGCTGCAGTGGCTCGGGGCCGATGCCGGCATGCTCGAACCGCACGTCGTCGAATTCACCCCACCGCGTCCTGGCCTGCTGGTGGTGTGCAGTGACGGCCTCTCCCGCTACCTGGATGGACCCGACACCCTCGCCGAGGCGATCCAGCGGGCGGTGCCGGGCGTACCCCGTCATCGTCCGGCGGAGGTCGCCGGCGCACTGACCCGACTGGCGCTGGAGGCGGGTGGGGTCGACAACATCACGGTCGCTGTTTTGCCGGTGCCTTCGGTCCGGGCCGTGGTGTGACCGGCGTCCGGGCGGGCGGCTAGCCGAGCGGCGCCGGTGCGGCTTAGCCGCGGTGAGGGCCGGCGCGTCGGTGTGAGTCGTGCGGCCATGATTGCGGCCATGATTTCCTTGTCGGGGTGCTCTGCCGTACAGTGAGGCGGGGAGTTGGGACCGCGTCGCTTTGCGGCCGACGGGCTTATCGCTGAAAGTCCATGATCATCACGCCCGTCGCCTGTGGACATCGCCGCTTTACACGCATGCGACGAGGAGAGGTCCCATCATGTTCCGACTACCCATGCGCGCCTTAACCGGTGTGGCGTGCGCCGCCGCCCTCATCGGCGGTGCGGTGGCCGCGACCGCTCACGCCGCTACCAACACCGCGTCGCAGGTGCCCACCGCGACCGTGGCGCAGTCTGATTCCCCGTTCTATGTCGACCCTGACACGCAGGCTGCGCGGTGGGTCGCCGCCAACCCCACCGACCCTCGAGCCCCTGTGATCCGAGACCGCATCGCGTCGGTTCCGCAGGCTCGGTGGTTCACCCAGTACAACCCCTCCACGGTGCGGGCAGAGGTCGATGCGTTCGTGGGCGCCGCCGCGGCGGCCGGCCGGATCCCGATCATGGTCGTCTACAACATCCCGAACCGGGACTGCAGCGGCGCCAGCGCCGGTGGGGCCCCCAACCACACCGCCTACCGCCAGTGGGTGGACCAGGTGGCCGCTGGCCTGGCCGGGCGTCCCGCGGTGATCATCCTCGAGCCGGACGTGCTGGCGTTGATGACCAACTGCATGGACCAGCAGCAACAGCAGGAGGTCTACCAGTCCATGGCGTACGCCGGACGCGCCCTGAAGGCCGCCTCCTCGCAGGCGCGGGTCTTCTTCGACGCGGCGCACTCGGCGTGGTTGCCGGCGGATGAGATGGCGCGCCGGCTGGTGGCCGCCGGTATCGCGGATGCCGGTGACGGTATCTCCACCAACGTCTCCAACTACCGCACCACCGCCGACGAGGTCGCTTACGCCGAGCGGGTCCTCAACGCGGTCGGCGTCAGCAGGCTGCAGGCCGTGATCGACACCAGCCGTAACGGCAATGGCCCCGCCGGCAGCGAGTGGTGTGACCCGCCAGGGCGGGCGATCGGTACCCCGAGCACCACGAACACGGGTAACAGCCGGATCTACGCGTACCTGTGGATCAAGCTGCCGGGTGAGGCGGACGGCTGCATCGCTCCGGCCGGACAGTTCGTGCCGGACCGCGCCTATGAACTGGCGATCAACGCCGGACCGTACTCTCCCGGCCCCACCACCACTGCTCCCAGCAGCCCGGGACCCGGCACCGGGTCACCGACCACGGACGGACCGGGTGGCTCAAGCTGCAGCGCTGGCCTGGTGGTGGTCAACCAGTGGGACTCCGGTTTCCAGGGCGAGATCCGACTGACCAACACCGGATCGGCCGCCCTCAACGGATGGGAGCTGCGGTTCAACCTGGCCAGCGGCGTGACCATTAACCAGACGTGGAACGGCACGATAACCACCTCCGGCCAGGAGGTCGTTGTCCAGCCGGCCGACTGGAACCGGTCGCTTCAGCCCGGTCAAACCGCCACCGTGGGCTTCATCGCCAGTTACCAGGGCACCTTGCCCAACCCGCCCGCCTCGAACTTCCGGCTCAACAACAGCCCCTGCGCCGCCCTCTGATCCGCGTTCGCTCTGCGCTCGGATCACGATTGGTGGTTTCCGGGCCGTGAACTCCTGACACGGGTCTGGTTCAGGGATGTATCTGTCCCGGGTGGGATCACCCACCCGGGACTTTGTGTTTCTGTCGTCACACCGATCAATATTTCGGCTAAGTCGTGCGTACGGTCCTCATTATGAGGAACGCGACAGACAAGCCGCGCTTTCGACGGCGGCTTAGTGTGTGGTGGACAACCCTGGTCACTGCGGTCGCGCTGTGCCTGGTCGGGGCGGAAGGGGCGGTGGCCCAGGTCGCCGGTACCCCGCACCGGCTCGGGTACAGCTACGCCCAGTTCCAGCGCGACCTACAGGCCATCACGGCGACCGGGGTGACCGGTGTGTTAGGTGAGGTGACTCTCGCGGGCCATCGGATGATCGGGGCCCACGGAGTCGCCGATATCGTCACGCGACGGCCGGTGAATCCGTACGGCTATTTCCGGATAGGGAGCACCACCAAGACCCTGGTCTCCGTTGTCCTGCTTCAGCTGGCCGAAGAAGGCAGGATCTCGCTGGAGGACAGCGTCGAGGAGTGGCTGCCGGGGATGGTCTCGGGTAACGGGTACGACGGCGCGGCGATCACCATCCGGCACCTGCTGCAGCACACCAGCGGTATCCACAACTACACCGAAACCGAACAGATGACGGACCAGTTAGGTTCGGTTGAGGGGTATTACCGGACCCGTTTCAACAGCGTCACCCCTGAGGAGCTGGTGGCCCTGGGGTTATCTGAGCCGCCTGACTTTCCGCCTGGGACGGGCTGGCATTACTCCAACACCAACTTCGTCCTGGCTGGCCTGATCATCGAGCGGGTGACGGGGCGTTCCTGGTCCCAGGAGGTGCGTACCCGGATTCTGCAGCCGCTGGGCATGCGGCACACCTTTGATCCCGGTACCCGACCGGGGCTGCCCCACCCGCACGCGCGCGGCTATCAGCAGTTCACTGAGGACGGTCCCCTGGTGGACACCACTCTGGGCAACTACAGCTGGGCGCACGCCGCCGGCGCCCTGATTAGCACCGCCGGTGACCTGGGGCGGTTCTGGCGGGCGTTGGAGCGTGGGGAGCTGCTCGGCCCGGTCGGGATGGCGCAGCTGCACGACACCGTCCTCGCGGATGATCCCGAATTGCAGCAGGTCATGCCGGGCGCACGGTACGGCCTGGGCATCATATGGCAGCCCTTCAGCTGCGGCGGTGGGTACTGGGAACACGGTGGAGACACGCTGGGGTACGCCACGGTGACCGGGGTCAGTGAGGATGGGCGTCACAGTGTGGTGCTCTCACTGTCCACTCAGCTGATCAGCTTCGACGCGCACCTCGCGGCCATGCGTCTGGTGGATCGGGCGTTGTGTGCGGCACAGCGACGGTGACGCCGCGTACGGTGACCGGCTGCTGACTCCGGCGGCGGTGGAAAACGGCCAGCGACCGAAACGGCTTCAACAACCGTCGGCGGGTATCGGCTAGGCTCTGCCGCGGTGCGTGGGGTGCTCACAGGCTTCGTCACCATCTGGGGCGTCATCGGCGTCGGATGGTTGATAGAGCGGTTCAGGCTGCTCGGGCCACACGCCAGGCCGGTGCTGGCGCGGCTGGCGTTTTTCATCACCACCCCCGCTCTGCTGTTCACCACCTTGGCGGCCGCCACACCAGCCGTGATGATCACGCCGACGCTGGTGGTGTTTGTGCTCAGCGCCGGTGTGACGGCCGCGCTGTACGTGGCGTTGGCGACGCTGGTGTGGCGGTCCGGGTGGGGAGAATTGGCGATCGGTACGCTGTCGGTCTGCTACGTCAACCTCGCCAACCTCGGCATCCCGATCGCGGCGTACGTGCTCGGGGATGTGTCGGTCGTCGTTCCGATCCTGCTGTTTCAGTTCCTGGTGGCGGCGCCTGTCGCTGTGACCGTGTTGGAGAGCCAAGCCCGACACGGCGGGGCAGACGCTCAGCAAACGCGATCCGAACCGCGGCGTGGCGGCGGAGTCACGCGCTGGATCGGCGTACCTCTGCGGAATCCGATCCTGACCGCGTCGGCGTTGGGACTGGCTCTGGCGGTGACGGGGTGGCGACCACCGGTGGAGGTGATGCGCCCGATCGATGTGATCGGCTCGGCGGCCGTGCCGGTCGCCCTGTTGGTGTTAGGGATGTCGTTGAATGACGGCCGCCCGTGGGAGCCTGGACCAGCGGCGACACCGCGGTACACCGTGGTGGCGCTCAAGGCCGTGGTACAACCGGCCGTGGCCTACCTGATCGGCCGGTACCTCTTCGATCTGAGCGGGACGTCGCTGCTGGCGGCGGTGCTGATAGCGGCGCTTCCCACCGGTCAGAACGTGTTTGTTTTCGCGTCCCGATACGGGCGGGGAGAAGCGTTGGCGCGGGACGTGGTCATGTTATCCACCCTGGTGGCGACGGTCTGCCTCAGCACCGTCGCGTATGTGCTGGGATAAGCGGATTGTCGGGGTGCCGAGAGCGCCTCGAGTGGGTGGGGTCAGGGCCGATAGGGCCGAAGTCGCCGGTGGAGTAGGCCACGCAGGCCGCGTCGGCGGATCAGCATCGTTGGTCGTCCACCGTGGTGGAGCACGTCATGGGTGGTTGCCAGATGCTCGGCCTCGTCGCGATGGTTGATGGGGACGACGTTGGGCAGGCGACAGACGGGACAGGACAACAGCCAGGCTCCGGCCCGCCCGGACGATCCAGGCTGCGTTGAGGTCTCATCCTGCTGGATGAACATGGGCGTTCCTTCCGTGTGGCGGTAGACGGCGGATCACGGCGGCCCTGGCCGGCCACGTCACCGTGGACGCCGTAAGACCGTACGTTACTGGTCGACTCGGCACCGGCGGATCCGTCGTCCGATGTCAGATCATCGGCGGTGAGGCGCCATCACACCGTCGAACGGAGACGCTGTGGCTTCTGAACTGTAGCCCGTCGTAGGGGTGGCGGCCGGCGTGTCCGCCACCATACCCGACCTACGTCATCGAGAAACGTCGATTCTACGAAGAAATGGGGGGAATTTCTGTCAAAGTCCTATTCGGGGCTCCGGTGCGGTGGGCGCGCGTCGCCCGGTCCGGGGCGTTCGGCGTACCACCCCTCCTGGGTGGGCGGGGCCGCCGACGACCCTGCCCACCCAGGCTGCGCACGATGCCATGGAAAGGCCACGCGTGGTGTGCTCAGGCGTTTCCCAGGGGTTTGACAGTGACCGGGACCTCCAGGACCCGATCCTGCCCCAGGGTCCGGACCGCCCCGGTGAGGGTGACCGAGTCACGCAGCAGAATGTCCTCACTGGAGCGCCCCACCGCGATACCGATGACACCGGGTTCGACTATCCGGCGCATGTCGCGTCCGGTGAACGAGGTCCGGTCGGCGTGGACGGAGAACCGGACCCGGGCGGCGGCGCCCGGCTCAAGCCGGACACGTGCCCAACCGGCCAACCAGCGGACCGGCCGCACCACCGAGGCCACCGGATCCTCCAGGTAGAGCTGGACCACTTCGGTGCCGGCGCGCGCACCGACGTTGGTGACCGTCACCTCCACATCGACCGTCCCGTCGGTGGGGATCGTCTCCTCGGAGACACTCAGGTCACTGTAGGTGAACTCGGTCCAAGTCAGACCGTGACCGAACGGATACAGCGGGCTGGGGTCTACGGAGCTGACCGAGGTCGCCCCGGCCAGCCGGGAGTGCAGGTAGGTACCGGGCTGGCCACCCGGGTCTCGGGGGATGCTGACGGGGAGCCGACCACTGACCTCGACCCGGCCGGAGAGCACCCCGGCCACGGCCGATCCGCCTTCCTCACCAGGGAAGAACGCCTGGACCACCGCGGCCGCGCGAGGCGCGATCTTCCCGAGCGCGTACGGGCGGCCGGACAGCAGCACCAGCACCGTCGGGGTACCGGTCGCCAGGATCGCCTCGGCCAGCTCGGCCTGCCGGCCAGGCAGGTGCAGGCTCGCCACGTCACACCCCTCACCGGAGGTGCCCCGCCCGAACAACCCGGCGCGGTCACCCAGGGCCAGCACACATACGTCGGCATTCCGAGCGGCGGCCACGGCGGCCTCGAACTCCTCAGGGGAGGCGGGCGTCTCCCCGGGCAGATCCGCGACCTCACACCCGCGTACCACCTCGATGGGTACGCCGGGGAACTCAGCCCGCAACGCCTCGGCGAGCGTGGGGATCTCGATCCCGAGCGGCAGGTCGGGGTGGGACGGCAGCACGTGACTGACGAAGCTGTAGCAGCCCACCATCGCGGCGATGTCGTCGGCCAGCGGTCCGACCAGGGCGATACGGCGAATTGTGGGCTGGTCGGAGGCACCGTCCTGGGGGGAGTCCGCGGACGCGGCGGCGCCGGGGACGGCCGGGGTCAACGGCAGGATCCCGTTGTTGGCCAACAGGATGACCGACTCCTCGGCCAGCCGCCGGGCGATCTGGCGGTGCTCCGGCGGATCCAGCACGACCGTCGCCGCGTCCTGGGGAGCCGGCTTCCAGTCTGGATCCAACAGGCCGAGCTCACACTTGAGGGTCAGCACCCGCGACACCGCTCGGTCGATGATCGCCTCATCCACCCGGCCGTCGCGAACCGCTTCGATAAGGGGCGTGCCGTAGCAGTTGATGATCGGCAGCTCAATGTCCACACCGGCGGTCAGCGCCAGCGCCGCCGCCTGCGAGGAGGAGTCGGCCACGCCATGCTGAATCTGTAGGAAGGAGATACCGAAGTAGTCGGCCACCACCACCCCGCGGAAGCCCAGCTCCTCACGCAACAGACCAGTCAGGAGCTGCTCGTTGGCGGCGGCGGGGATACCGTCCACATCGGCGTACGAGTGCATGACGGAGCGGGCCCCACCCAGCCGGATGGCCATCACGAAGGGCTCCACCAGCACATCGATGAACTCGCGAGCACCCACCGCCGCGGGCGCGAAGTTCCGCCCAGCCCGGGAGGCTGAGTAGCCGGCGAAGTGTTTGAGGGTGGCGACCACGCCGTTGCGCTCCAAGCCTCGGACGTACGCGGCGCCGAGCGTCCCCACCAGGTAGGGGTCCTCACCGATGGTCTCCTCGGTGCGACCCCACCGGTAGTCGCGGGTCACGTCCAGGACCGGTGCCAGCCCGTGATGTGTCCCCAAGCGACGCATGGTCGTCCCGATCGCCGAGGCCATCTGCTCGACCAGGTCCGGGTCGAAGGAGGCGCCCCAGCACAGCGGCGCCGGGAAGAGGGTGGCGCCCCAGGCCATCAGCCCGGTCAGGCACTCCTCGTGCACCATAGCGGGGATGCCGAAACGGTTGGCGGCGACCACCTGGTTCTGGAGAGCGTCGAGACGCTCCACTCCTTCGGCTACGGTGACCGGTGCGGTCCCGAACACCCGGGTGAGCTGTCCCAACCCGCCTTCGATGATCGCGTCCAGGTCGGGAGCCTGGTCGATCATGTCGTTCTGCATCGGCGCGACCGGTTCGCCAGGGGCCGACGGGGCGGGCCAGTACGCGACGAGTTGCTGGACTTTCTCCTCCAGGGTCATCCGCCCGATGAGATCCGCGACCCGTTCGGCCACCGTCCGGTGGGGGTCCTGCCAAGGGGCGCGGGTCTGCTCCGGCGCTTCAGTCATCTGAGGCCTACCTCCATGGATATCTGGGGGGTCGAGGCGGGGGGTCAGCGGCGTGGGGGAGCCGTGGACAGGCGTACCCGCAGCTCCGTGGCGAGTTCGACCCGAGTGCTCACCAAGGGCTGGCCGTCGATGAGCTGGAGCAGAGTGC
The DNA here is from genome assembly GCA_002919305.1 of Actinomycetales bacterium. Classification (GTDB taxonomy): domain Bacteria; phylum Actinomycetota; class Actinomycetes; order Mycobacteriales; family Micromonosporaceae; genus RSA1. Next base: position 75,013 of record PKFB01000023.1, on the reverse strand, counting down.
GAGCCGCGACCCGTCCCATCTCCTCCAGCGGTTGTCGCACGCTGGTCAGGGGCGGGGAAAGCCATTGACACAAGGGAAGATCGTCAAAGCCGACGATGCTGACATCGGAGGGGATTTGCATGCCCGCCTGTCGCGCGGCCTCGTAGGCACCCATGGCCTGCTGGTCACTGCCGGCGAAGATGGCGGTGGGAGGCTCGGGCGAGGTGAGGAGGGCGTAGCTTTCCCGGAAGCCACCTTCGTGGCGGAAATCGCCGTACCGGATTAGATTGCGGTCCACCGGTAGTCCGGCCCGCTCCAGCGCTGATCGGTATCCATCGATTCGTGCCTGGGTGCACAGCATGTCGGAGGGGCCACCGATCACGGCGATTCGCTCATGACCCAGCGAGATCAAGTGTTCGGTTGCGGCCAGTCCACCAGCCCAGTTGGTGGCCCCTACACTCGCGATATCGGGGTCGGGCATGTTGACCGGATCGATGACGACCAGGGCGACCCCGGCTCGCTCCAGCTGGGCGCGCTGTTGTTGGTCCATCCGGGAAGTGACCAGGATGACCCCGTCGCTGTCGTGTTGAGCAGGCAGGGAGGTCCAGCTCGCCGGACGGGTGTCGCCGTGTTGGGGCAGGGAGAGAACGGGGGCCACGCCGTGGGCGGCGCACTCTGCCTCCACCCCGCGCAGGATCTCCACCGCCCATGGGCTGTCCAATCCATTAATAACAACGTCGATCAGCCCCGAGCGGCGGGCCCGACGGCGACCGGGACGCAGATAGTTATGGGCGGACAACAGGTGCTCGACCCGTCGCCGGGTGGCTTCGGCGACGTCGCTGCGGCCATTGAGGACCTTGGAGACGGTGGGCAGCGATACTCCGGCCTCAGCGGCGATCGTGGCCAGCGTCGGGCGGTTGCTCCGGGAAGCCGGACGCGACGCCGTGGCCTCGCCACGGGCGGAGGGTTGCTGGTCCTTGTTGGACGACTCGCGTGACACACGACGTCCCACTCGCGCGTCTCCTCACAGCTTTCGATGCTCCGGACGATCCGGTTCCGGCCGACGCCTCACACGCGGCGGCGGTACGCGGGATCCGGCAGCGGAGCGATCCTGGTCGGCAACCTGTCTTCCCTTATGACCGCGCAGTAGGCAGACGGTCAGACGCAAACAGTATCGCAAGTTTTCGACATGGCAAAGATCCGTTGTCGGACACCCGGGCTTCCGAGCTCGGGATGCTCCCTCACCAGCAGTACTGCTTTGTGTGGTCTTGCTGAGTGCTATCGCTCTGATGGAGTCCAGTTCTTCGAGGAGAGTGGAAGGTATTGACGATGTGGCGCGGCCTTTCCTAGGGTACGACACGATAACCTCGCCGATAGTTTCGAAACTGTCTCGATATGGCGGTGCCACCCACGACCGCGTCATCTCCCGAGTCTTCGGCGCCTTCGCCCCCACGGAGGTGCCTTGTCCCCCTGGAGCGATAAGGAGACCCTTAGATGACCCCCAAGAAGTCCTCCCCCTTCCCCTTCAGAACCATGGGCCGCACCCTCGGCGGGGTGTCCCTGTCCCGTCGTGGCCTGTTGTCAATCGCGGGACTGGCTGGTGTCTCCGCGGCTGCCGCCGCGTGTGGTAGGGGCGGCCCCGGCGACCGCAACTCCAACACCATCGAGGTGTGGACCCTGCAGGAGCAGGAGCAGCTGGAGCCCTTAGAGAACGCGATCGCGCGGTTCAACGACTCCTACGACGGCGGTGACGGCGAGGACGTGACCGTCGAGGCCGTGCCGGTCAACCAGGACAACTACAGCGACCAGCTGCAGGTCGCGATGGGGACGAACAACCGGCCCGACATCTTCTTCAACTGGGGCGGTGGCAGCATCCGCCGCTACGTGGAGCAGGACCTGCTCGTTGACCTGACCCCCTACCTGGAAGAGGACACCGCCTGGCGGGACTCCTGGCTGCCTTCGGTGCTCAACGCCGGCCAGATCAACGGCCGTTACTACGGCATCCCGCTGCGGGGTATGCAGCCGGTCCTGCTGTTCTACAACCAGACCATGTTCCAGGAGATGGGGCAGCAGCCGCCGGCCACCTACGATGACCTGGTCAACCTGGTCAACTTCTTCACCGGGCAGGGGATTCAGCCCGTCGCCCTCGCCGGCCTGGACGCCTGGACCGAGCTGATGTGGCTGGAGTACCTGGTCGACCGTATCGGCGGCGCCGAAGTCTTCCAGGCGATCGCCGACGGTGAAGAGGGCGCGTGGGGGCACCCGGCGATCCTGCAGGCGCTGCAGAGCATCCGGGAACTGGTCGACGCCGGCGCCTTCGGCACCAACTTCTCCTCCGTGGCGTGGACCAGCGGTGGCGCCGACACCCTGTTCGCCTCCGGCGAGGCCGCTATGCACCTGATGGGGACCTGGGAGTACACCAACCAGCTCAACGACAACCCTGACTTCGCGCGTAACGACCTGGCCTACGCCAACTTCCCCCAGGTGTCCGGCGGCGCGGGCGACCCGGCGGCGGTGGTGGGTAACCCCACCAACTACTTCTCCGTGACACGCAGCTCCAACAACGTCGAGGCGGCCGTGGAGTTCCTGCGGCAGCAGATGAGCAGTGACGAGTACGTCGGGGAGCTGATCGAGGCCGGTGACGTGCCCGCCGTGGCCGACCTGACCGAGCGGCTGCAGTCGGCTCCGAACGCGGAGTTCGCGATCGCGGTGTACGAGATGGTGCAGCAGGCGCCCACCTTCACGCTCTCGTGGGACCAGGCTCTGGAGCCCGACGTCGCCGAGCTGATGCTGGACTGCCTGCAGGAGGTCTTCAACGGCGACCGTACGCCGGAGGAGTTCGTCGAGGAGCTCTCAAACGCGTGAGCCGGCGGAAAGCAGAAGGGAGTGAGAGGCATGGCCGCCGCCACAGCTGAGGGGGCTGACCGGGCGTCCCGGCCCAATGGGCTGTGGATCCTGCCAGCGGCGTTGATGTTTGGACTGTTCGCGGGTCTGCCGCTGCTGGTGGTGGTCGGCCTCTCATTCACCTCATGGGATGGCATCGGGTCGATAGAGTTCATCGGCCTGGATAACTGGAGTCGGGCGATCCGGGACGAGCAGATCTACGACTCGCTGTGGATCAGCGTGCTGCTGACGGTGCTCACCTGGGTGATCCAGACCCCGCTGAGCCTCTTGCTGGGGGTGTGGGCCGCGGGGCGGCAACGGAACCGGGCGGTGCTCTCGGCGATTTTCTTCCTGCCGTTGCTGCTGTCCACGGCCGCGATCGCCTTGGTGTGGGGCGTTTTGCTCGACCCGAACTTCGGCCTGGCGGCCAAGGTCGGTCCGTACATCGGGTTCCCCGACGGGAACATGATCGGGTCGACCAACAGCGCGCTGCTGTGCATCGTGGTCGTGCTCAGTTGGCAGTTCATCCCGTTCCACACGCTGCTTTATCAGGCCGCGACCCGTCAGATACCGCAGATGCTTTACGACGCTGCGGTGATCGATGGGGCCAACCGAGTGCAGCAGTTCTTCCGGATCACCCTGCCGCAGCTGCGTAACACCATCGTCACCTCCTCGGTTCTGATGATCGTTGGATCGCTCACCTACTTTGAGACGGTCCTGATCATCACCCGGGGTGGTCCTGGCGACGCGACGAATGTGCTGCCGTACTACATGTACCAGCGGGCCTTCCAAAGCTACGAGATGGGCTACGCCAGCACCCTGGCGGCGTTCCTGGTGCTGTTGGGTACCGCGCTGTCACTGATCATCGTCCGGTTCTCCGGGTACTCGAAGATGCGTAGCACATTGGAAGGGATGTGATCGGCGATGGCTGTCACCGATGAGCGGACGCATCTTCGGGGGTCCGGCATCACGGTCGGGGTACCGGTACCACCGTCGCCTCGCCGGGGTCGGCGTTTCCGCAGCGGGCGGCGGGAACGCCCGAACTGGATAGCGGGCGTGGCGAGCATCGTGTGGCTGATCTTCGTGATCGTGCCGATCTACGTGATTGTCCGCAACAGCGTGCAGTCACGGGACGCGTACATCGAAGGCGGCCCGCTGTCGCCCCCCAACGAGCTCACCCTGGAGAAGTTCGAACAGGTGCTGTCAGGGGGGTTCTGGACCTACCTGATCAACACCGTGATCGTCACGGTCGCCACCGTCGCCCTCACCGTGGGGCTGGCGCTTCCAGCGGCGTACGCGATTGTGCGGTCCCGCAGTCGGCTGGTCGGTTCGATGTTCCGGGTTTTCCTGCTCGGGCTGGCTATCCCCGCGCAGGCCTGCATCATCCCGATCTACCTGATCATCATCGAGATGAACCTGTACGACTCGCTGACCGCGATCGTGCTGCCGACCGTGGCGTTCGGACTTCCGCTGGCGGTCCTGGTGCTCACCACCGTGCTGCGGGACGTCCCGCGGGAGTTGTACGAGTCGATGACCCTCGACGGCGCCGGCGCCGCCCGACTGCTGTGGAATCTGGCGATACCGATGAGCCGGGCCGGCCTGGTCACCATCTCCATCTACAGCGCTCTCGGGGCGTGGAACAGCTTCCTGTTCCCGCTGATCCTGACCCAGTCGGAGGATCTGCGGGTGTTGACGGTGGGGCTGTACGACTTCCGGACCCAGTACGGAATCGATGTCCCGGCGCTGATGGCGGCGGTCCTGCTGTCGGCGCTACCGATCTTCGTCGCCTACCTGTTCGCACGGCGGTGGCTGATCGCCGGCATGGCTGGATTGGGAGGTAAGTAAGGCGAGAAATACCGCGAGGTGGCCGACCGGTGCGCGCTGATCGGCCACCTCGCGGACACCCTGGTAGCTGAAACAAGACGAAACAGACTGACGACCGCGAGTACGTCGAGCACGAAAACGGCGCACATCCTGAGACGACCCACCCCCAAGGCGACACCGTCCACCTCGTCCCCCGGAGGAAGCCATGGGCGCCTCCCGCGCGCGACTGATGACAGCGATAGTGACCGCGCTCCTCGCGGTCGCCACGATCGGAGCCGCCGCTCCGGCCGCGGCCGGTCACCACGGCTCGTGGACCGGTGCCATCAGCTTCTGGGACCGGCAGCAGCGCATCGACGGTTTTGGGTTCTCTCAGGCCTTCCAACGGGCAGCCGTGATCAACGGGCTGTTCGGCTTGCCGCCCGAGCGCGGCCAGGAAGTCGTGGACCTGTTGTTCGACCAGCGCATCGGCGCCGGGGCGAGCATTCTGCGCCTAGGGATCGGCTCCTCCTCCGACGACGTTTACGACCACATGCGGTCAATTCAGCCGGAGGACCCGGGTGGGCCGGATGCCCCACCGCGGTACGTGTGGGACGGCTACGACGGCGGTCAGGTGTGGCTGGCGCGGGAAGCGGCCGAGCGCGGAGTACGTCGGTTCTACGCCGACGCCTGGAGCGCGCCCGGGTACATGAAGACCAATGGTTCGGACTCCAACGGCGGCACCCTGTGCGGGGTGCCCGGCGCCACCTGCGCCAGCGGTGACTGGCGGCAGGCCTACGCCAACTACCTGGTCCAGTATCTGCGGTTCTACGCCCAGGAAGGCATCCGGATCACCGACCTCGGGTTCACGAACGAGCCTGACCTGACCACCTCGTACGCGTCGATGCGGTTCACGCCAGAGCAGGTGGTGGACTTCATCCACGTGCTCGGGCCGACGCTGGCGCGCTCCGGGCTGCGGACCAACCTGGTCTGCTGCGACGTGGCGGGCTGGAACGAACAGATCCCTTACACCGAGGCGATCGAGGCCGATCGCCTGGCCGACGCCTACGTCGGCATCCACAGTGGACACAGCTACGTCAGTCCCGCTGATCGACCCCTCCCCACCGACGCCACGGTCTGGATGTCCGAGTGGGGGCCGGGTGGCAACGTCTGGGACGAGGGCTGGGACAGCGGCCTGCCGTCAGCGGGGATCACGGTGGCCGAGGACATCCACCGCACCCTCACCGACGCGAACGCTAACGCGTACCTGTTCTGGCTCGGCGCCTCCATCGGGGCCACTCGCGCGCTGATTCAGATCGACGGGGAGAACTACCACACCTCCGCGCGGCTGTGGGCCTTCGCCGCGTACAGCCGCTTCATCCGCCCCGGCGCGTACCGGGTGACCGCCACCGCGGCGGATGAGGAGCTGCGCGTCTCCGCGTACCGCAACCTCGATGGCAGCCGGGTCATTGAGATCATCAATGTCGGCAGGGCCGCGACAGACGCCGACTTCCGGATCGACGCGACCTCTAACAGGTACCGGGTGAATACCTACTTGACCGATGACACCCACTCCCTGGAACGTACCGATACCGCCTCAATCCGGGGCGATCGGCTATCGGTGGAGCTGCCACCACGGTCATTGACCACGATTGTGCTCACGGCGAGGGGAGCGTGACCAGGTGACACCCTATGAGGTCGCGATCGTTGGCACCGGTGGGATCGCCGCCATCCACGCGCGGGATTTGGCGACCATGCCGGAGCGAGCGCGCATCGTCGCGGCCGTTGATATCGATCCCGGCCGGCTGGAAGCGTTCGCCGACCAGTGGGACGTGCCACTGCGGTTCACCGATTTGGACCACATGCTCGACCAGTGCCGGCCAGACGTGGTGCACCTGTGCACTCCACCGGGCCTGCACCGACCGCAGGCCATCGCCTGCCTGGACGCCGGCAGTACGGTGCTGTGTGAGAAGCCACCGGCGCTCAGCCTCGCGGAGTTTGACGCTATCGTGGCGGCGCAGACCGACACCGCACACTTCGCGACGGTGTTCCAACACCGCTTCGGAGGCTACGCCCGGCACCTGCGCGAACTGGTCCGCACCGGTCGATTCGGGCGGTGTATGGCAGCGGTCTGCAACACCCTGTGGTTCCGCCCCGACGAGTACTTCGCGGTGCCGTGGCGGGGACGCTGGGACGTCGAGGGTGGGGGCCCGACGATGGGCCACGGGATCCACCAGATGGATCTGATGCTGTCGATCCTGGGCCCGTGGCGTGAAGTGGTGGCGGTCGCCGATCGGCGTGCCCGGCCTACCGGGACCGAGGATTTCTCGGCCGCCCTCGTCACCTTCGACGACGGTACCGTGGCCACCGTGATCAACAGCCTGCTCTCTCCACGGGAGACCAGTTATCTGCGATTTGACTTTGAAATCGCTACCGTGGAGTTGGAGCACCTGTACGGATACGACGACTCCAACTGGACCGTCACCCCCCTGCCGGGGCATGAGGAGGAGGTACGCGCGGCGTGGGCGGAAGGCGCCGGAGGCGGTGCCAGCGGCCACGCGGCCCAGTTCCACGCCCTCTTCGACGCCCTCAACGCTGGGGTGGTGCCGGACGTGACCGTCCAGGACGCCCGGGACACCTTGGAGCTGGTGACGGCGATTTACGCCTCAGCGTTTACCGGGGAGCGGATCCGGCGGGGTCAGATCGGCCCGGATTCGCCGTTCTATCAGCGTATGGACGGTAGCGGAGCCCCTTGGGCCAACACCGAGGCGCCGTCAGCCCTCACCGCCGCCGGAGGACGTTCATGACCCACGACTCGTTCCCGAAAGCTCGGGTGGAGACCACCGAACCCGCGCCGGCGGGGTTAGGGCTCATCCACGAGTACGACCGTTCCCTGCGGGTGTCCTTCGAGGGTGCCGAGCTGCTGCGGTACGTCTACCGCCCCTGGGACGCCCCCTTGGAGTCCCCGCGCCCGTACTTCCATCCGATCCGGACCCTCGGTGGGGACCTGGTGAGCCTGTACCGACCCCACGATCACGTGTGGCACAAAGGCATCGCCTGGTCGCTGCCGAACGTCGGGCCGGCCAACTCCCGGCGCGACACCACTGCGGCCAACTTCTGGGGCGGCACCACCTTCACCCGGGAAGCGGGCTACCAGCAGCTGGACAACAACGGCAGCATGCGGCATGAGGCGTTTGAACGGATCGACGTCTCACCCGACCGGATCAGCGTGGTGCACACCCTGCGCTGGTACACCGCCCAACAGCAGGAGTGGTTCACCGAGCGGCGGGGGTTCGACATCGTCGTCCATCCCAGCGTGGACGCCTGGTCGCTGACCTTCACCACGGAGATGACCAACATCACCGACGAGGTGATCGCGATCGGCAGCCCCACCACCAACGGGCGGGACAACGCCGGGTACGGCGGTCTGTTCTGGCGCGGGCCACGGTCGTTCACCGGTGGCGCGGTCCACATCCCCGACATCACCGGCGGCGATGAGCTGATGGGGGTGCGGGCGCCCTGGATGGCCTTCACGGGTCAGCACGACGAGCACAGCCAGTACTCCACCGTGGTCTTCGTGGACGCCCCGGACAACCCCGGCAGCCCGCCCCAGTGGTTCGTGCGCTCCACCCCCTTCGCGGCGGTGTGTCCCGCGCCGTTCTTCAGCGAAGAGGTGCCGGTTGAGCCCGGCCAGACCCTGCGGCTGCGGTACGCGGTGGTGATCGCCGACGGGAACCGTGGTCGGGACGGCGCCGCTGAGTTGGCCGAGACCGGGCTGTCCAGACTGGAGGCGGGTGATGACACGGACTGACACTCAGCACGTTGCGGTGCAAACCCTCGACGCCGCCCTCAGCGAGGGGGACTGGTTCCCCGGCGGTACCGCCGTGTCACACCTGAGGGTCTACGACTGGCCGACCGTGGATGGCCTGGCCGGTGGGTCGCCCCATCTGCACACCGCCTCCTCGGAGGGGTATGTGGTGATCCGGGGCGAGGGGGTCCTGGAGAGCCTCAGCGGCGCAGGATACGACGAGACCCCGCTCCAGCCAGGGACGCTGCTGTGGTTCACCCCCGGCACCGTCCACCGGTTGGTCAACCGGGACGGTGACCTTGAGATTCTGGTGGTGATGCAGAACGCCGGCCTTCCCGAGGCCGGGGATGCGGTGCTGACCTATCCCCCGGAGATCCTGGCGGATCCGGAGGCGTACGCGGCGGTGACGCGGCTGCCCGACGCCGCCGAGGTGGGGGAGCGGGCCGTGGAGGAGGCGGCCCGCCGCCGCCGGGATCTGGCCATCGAGGGTTACCTGCGGCTGCGGGAGGCGGTGCTGCGGGATGGACCGGCCGCGTTGGCCGATCTGCACCGCGCCGCCGCCGCGCTGGTCCAGGACCGGGCCGCCGGGTGGCGGCACCTGTGGCAAGAGCGTCCGTTGGCCCAGGCCGAGCGCACCGGGAGGCATTTGGAAGCGCTCGCTGCGGGCAACGGTGATCATCTGGCGAACGCGACGCTGTACACCGCCGGGATGGTGCCCGGCCCGCGCCGCTTCGGCATGTGCGGGCGGCTGCGGGTGTGGGACCTGGACGGTGTGCGGCCTGTCCGCTGACGCCTGGGCGATCAGAAAGGAGGTGGCGGAGCGCTTCTGACTCGTTAAGGTCCGGTTCCGGCGCGACCAGGCCAATTGAACAGATTCCTTACGTCAGTCCATCCCATCACGACGTCGGCGCACCCATCCGCACATCCGTGAGAACGGAGAAGGTATGTTCCCCCCAACTCCGAGTGACAAGTCCGGCGTCCTGGTCCGGCGACTTATCGCCACGGTCGCCGGTACCACGCTCGCGGCCGCGACGTTGGCCGCCAGCATCCTGGTCGCCTCTCAAGAGGCCTCGGCTATCGGTGGCGTGACTCTGCGTCAGTTCGCCGGTGACCGCGCCGTCGGGGCCGCAATCGCGGCTCACCACTACAACAACGACGCCTCTTACCGGAATCTGGCCAACACCGAGTTCAACTCGGTAACCGCCGAGAACGAGATGAAGTGGGAGTCGCTGGAGCCCAGCGAAAACTCCTACAACTGGGGCCCGGCCGACCAGATCGTCAACAACGCCCGCACGAACAACCAACGTATCCGAGGGCACACACTGGTCTGGCACAGCCAGTACCCCCGTTGGCTTGACAGCTACTCCGGCACCGCCGTGCAGACCCGGGTCCAGGAGCACATCCAGACCGTGATGAGCCGTTGGCGGGGTCAGATCTACGAGTGGGACGTCGTCAACGAGCCCTTTGAGGAGAACGGTTCGTACCGTAACTCGATCTTCTACCGGGCCTGGGGTGGTAACGGCTACATCGCCCAGGCGTTCCGCTGGGCGGACGCGGTCGACCCCAACGCGCGGCTGTGCATCAACGACTACAACATCGAGGGCATCAACGCGAAGAGCGATGCCATGTACAACCTGGTCCGCCAGCTGCTCCAGCAGGGTGTGCCGATCGACTGCGTGGGCTTCCAGGCTCACTTCATCGTGGGTCAGGTGCCCTCCACCCTGGAGCAGAACCTGCAGCGGTTCGCCGCTCTGGGTGTGAGCATCCACATCACTGAGCTGGACGTGCGGATCGAGGGGCCGGTAGACAACAACGAGCTGCAGCAGCAGGCGCGGGACTTCGAGCGGGTCTTCCGGGCCTGCTGGGCGATCCCCAACTGCACCGGTGTCACCCAGTGGGGTGTGTCCGACCAGTACTCCTGGGTGGACGGCACCTTCCCGCCGTACACCGCTCCGTTGATGATCAGCTCGAGCTACCAGGCCAAGCCGGCCTACACGGCGGTCATCAACTTCCTGCGTGGGACGTCGAGCGGCCCCACCGGTGGCCCCACCACCGGTGGCCCCACCACGGGCGGTCCGACCACGGGTGGACCGACCACCGACGCTCCTCAGGGTGCCTGCCGGGTTGAGTACACCGTCGTCAACCAGTGGCCCGACGGATTCACCGCCAGCATCAACATCGTCAACACCGGCTCGTCCCCCATCAACGGATGGACGCTGCGGTTCACGTTCCCCAACGGTCAGAGCGTCAGCCACGGATGGAACGCGAACTGGAGCCAGAGCGGCAGCACGGTGACGGCGGAGAATGCCCCGTGGAACGGCACCCTGCCGCCGGGAGTCGTGGTCAACATCGGGTTCAACGGCTTGTGGAGCGGGGTGAACAACGAGCCCACCTCGTTCACGCTCAACAACAACTCCTGCACGGTTGTCTGACACATCCGGCAGGACAAGCCGTGGGGTGATGCGGGTGTCGGCCTTACGTAGCCACCCGTGAACCACCCCTGAAACGTGGGCGCTCCGGCGCAACCGCACTGCGCCGGAGCGCCCACCCAGTGTCTCAGGCCTGCCGGGCGGGCTCACGACCGATAACGGCGAATGCGAACCGTTCTGGGGCGAGCGTGAGCGTGACCGTGCAAGCAGGCCTTCGTTGTCATAGGGGTGTGGAACTGGGATGAGGGGCGGCGGTTTCCGCGACAGGGGACGCCGCGTACCCTCCGTGATCAGTGGCTCCGTAGACTGGCCGGCGTGGATGGACATGGGGGAGCCGGCAACACTGATCTGATCATCGCGCCCAGCATTCTCGCGGCGGACTTTTCACGGCTGGCCGACGAGGTCCGCGCCATCGAGGGTGAGGCCGACTGGGTGCACGTCGATGTGATGGATAACCATTTCGTCCCCAATCTCACCATCGGACCGCCGGTGGTCAGCAGTCTGCGCGCGGCCACCAGCCTCCCCTTCGACTGTCACCTGATGATCACCGATCCGGCCCGGTGGGCCCCGGGGTACGCCGAGCTCGGGGCGGACAGCGTCACCTTCCACGCCGAGGCCGCCGATGATCCGGTGGCGGTGGCGCGGGACATCAAGGCGGCGGGAGCCTCCGTCGGGTTAGCCATCGATCGGGACACCCCGCTGGATCCGTATCTGGAGATCCTGCCCCATTTCGACCTGCTGTTGATCATGACCATCAAGGCCGGCTTCGGGGGCCAGGCGTTCATCCCCGAGATGCTGGACAAGGTGCGGCAGGCCCGACGGGCGGTGCGCGCCGGCCACCTGAACCTGCGGATCGAGGTCGACGGTGGAATCTCCACCGACACCATCGAGGCGGCCGTTGAGGCTGGCGCGGATGCTTTCGTCGCGGGCACCGCCGTCTACGGCGCAGACGATCCAGCGGCGGCGGTCCGCGCGCTGCGCGCGCGAGCGCGACGCGCGTGGGAACGCGTCAACCACAGTGATCAGACAGCGGATGGATATGCCCGCGGATCGGTGCGGTGACCCCTGAGCGGATTCTCGTGGTCGACGATGACGTCGACATCACCAGGTTCATCGAAATGAACCTGCGGTTTGAGGGGTACGAGGTCGTGGTCATCCACGACAGTCAGGAGGCGTTGACGCAGATTCAACGCCGTCGTCCGGATCTGGTACTGCTCGATGTGATGATGCCCCGGCTCGACGGCGTGGAGCTTACCCGACGGCTGCGCGCTGATCCCGCCACCGCCGCTCTGCCGATCATCATGCTCACCGCCAAAGCCCTGACCGCGGATACGGTGATCGGGTTGGCCGCGGGCGCCGACGACTATGTGATCAAACCCTTCGACACCCTGGAGTTGGTGGCCCGGATCCGGTCGACGCTGCGTCGCCACCGGCAGGTGCGGGAGCTGTCCCCACTGACCGGCTTGCCGGGTAACACCCGCATCCTTACCGAGATCGCCGATCGGGTACGCGGTGGGGCGCCGTTCGCGGTCTGCTACCTGGACATCGATCACTTCAAGAGCGTCAACGACGCCTACGGCTTCGCCCGGGGGGACGAGTTCATCTCATTGTTGGCGCGGGTGGCCCGGGAGGCGACCACCTCGTGCACGCCACCGGCCTTTCTGGGGCACATCGGGGGCGACGATTTCATCGTGGTGTGTACGCCGGAGCAGGTGCCGCAGCTGACCGAACGCGTCATCACCGCCTTCGAGACCGAGGCGCGCGCCCTGTATGACCCGGCCGATCTTGAGCGGGGCTATGTGGAGGCGACCGATCGGCGAGGCGAGCGGCAGCGCGTCGGTGTGGTGACCTTGTCGATCGGGGTCGCGGTGTCGACCAGTCGGCGGTTCGACGATGCCCGGTCCGTGGTGACGGTGGCGACCAAGATGAAACAGATCGCTAAAAGCCACCCCGGTTCCTATGTCGCCGTGGACCGCCCGGAGGGGGAGTGAGCCCGTAAAACGCCTGGCCGGCGGGGTGTGAGGTGTGTCCCCGGCTGTGGACGCCGTCGCCGTGACGCGGTGAATAATGGGAGGACCCACCACGCGCTGGCGGGACTCGGTGAAATTCCGAACCGGCGGTGACCCGGCGTGATGCCGGCAGCCCGCGACCCGGTCACAGCCAGTGACCGGTGGACTTGGTGTAAGTCCAAGGCCGACGGTGACAGTCCGGATGGAAGGCAGCGCGCGGGAGCGACACGTGGCTGCGCCACGTGTGTGATGATCATGCCACCGTGCCGGTGGTGGTCACGTCTTCCGCTTTCACTGTCCCGCCCGCGCGATAAGCGCCGGACGGCAGTGAGGAGAGCGGAATGTTCACGGGGATCGTCGAAGAACTCGGCGAGGTACTCCAAACCCAGCAGCTGACGGACGCGGCCGTGATCACGGTACGGGCGCCGGCGGTCGCATCGGGGGTGGAGCCCGGACATTCGGTGGCGGTCAACGGGGTCTGCCTGACCGTGGTGACCACCGATCGGGAGCGCGGCGTTTTCAGCGCCGATGTGATGGCTGAGACCCTGCGACGTACCACGCTGGGCACCCTGCGCCCTGGTGACCCGGTCAACCTAGAACAAGCCGCCACTCTCGCGACCCGCCTGGGCGGTCACCTGGTCCAGGGGCATGTCGACGGCGTGGGCACGGTGCTGGAGCGCCGTCCCACCGAGCACTGGACCGACCTGCGGGTGGGGCTTCCTGCGGGCCTGGCCCGGTATGTGGTGGAGAAGGGGTCGATCGCGGTCGATGGGGTGTCGCTGACGGTGGTGTCGGTTGACGACTCCGGGCAGGAAGACCCCTCTGGAGGATCGACCAGTTTCACGGTCAGTTTGATCCCGACCACGCTGCGCCTGACCACCCTGGGCAGACGGCAGGTGGGGGAGCTGGTCAACCTCGAAGTGGACATCATGGCCAAGTACGTGGAGAAGCTGGTCGCCAGCCGGGAGACGGTATGACCACGGCCATGGGATGGAACGACGTGATCGCCGCGCCCGCGTCGTCGGGGACGGCCTCGGGCACGTGGGAGCGGACCGGTCAAGAATCCGAGGCTCCCGGATGGGAAACCGACCCGGTTGAGCAGGCACTCGCCGACATCGCCGCGGGGAAGCCGGTGATCGTGGTGGACGACGCCACCCGGGAGAACGAGGGGGATCTGATCTTCGCGGCGCAGTGCGCCACACCAGAACTGCTGGCGTTCATGGTGCGCCACACCTCCGGGTACATCTGCGTCGCGCTACCCGCTGCCGAGTGCGATCGTCTGCACCTGCCGCCGATGTACCACACCAATGAGGATCGGCACGGGACCGCCTACACGGTCACGGTGGATGCCCGGGAAGGCGTCACCACCGGGATCTCGGCCGCTGACCGGGCGCGCACGATCCGGCTGTTGGCCGATCCCGCAACCACGGCGGATGATCTGGCCCGGCCGGGACACGTGGTCCCCCTCCGGGCCCGACCGGGGGGTGTGCTGCAGCGGCCCGGACACACCGAGGCCGCGGTGGATCTCGCTCGACTGGCCGGGCTGCGCCCGGCGGGGGTCCTGGCCGAACTGGTCGACGACAGCGGCGGCATGCGGCGGATGCCGGATCTGCGACGGTTCGCCGATGAGCACGGGCTGACGTTGATCTCGGTGGCGGACCTGATCACCTACCGTTGGCGTACCGAGAACCTGGTACGCCGGGTGGCCGAGGCGCGAATCCCCACCGACGCAGGGATATTCCGGGCGGTGGGGTACTACTGCGAGGTCGACGACCGCGAACACGTCGCCTTGGTGTACGGCGAGATCGGGGACGGTGAGGACGTACTGGTGCGGGTGCACTCGGAGTGCCTCACCGGTGATGTGTTCGGCTCGTTGCGGTGTGACTGTGGGCCGCAGTTGGAGGCGGCGCTGCACCGGGTCGCGGCCGAAGGGCGAGGCGTGGTGCTGTACCTGCGCGGACACGAGGGGCGCGGTATCGGACTGTTGCGCAAGCTTCAGGCGTACCAGCTACAGGACGCCGGGCGGGACACCGTGGACGCCAACCTGGAGCTGGGGCTGCCGGCTGACGCCCGCGACTACGGCATCGGCGCCCAGATCCTGACTGACCTGGGAGTACGCCGGGTGCGGTTGTTGACGAACAACCCCGCTAAACGAGCCGGCCTGGAACGGTACGGCGTGACGGTGGTGGGGCGGGTCCCACTCATGGTGCGAGCGAACCGGGAGAATCTGGCGTACCTGCGGACCAAGCGGGACCGGATGGGGCACCAGCTCGACGAGCTTCCCCAGGAGGGCGCGCCGTCCCCGGGCTCCGCCATCGAAGACACCGGTGTTGCGGGAGGACGAGGGTAATGGCCGGGCATGGAGCGCCGGATCTGTCCACTGTGGACGCATCCGGTTTGACGCTAGGGATAGTCGCCGCCCGGTGGCACGCCGAGCTCACCGACCAGCTCATGGCGCGCGCGTTGGCGGCGGCCGCGGCGTGCGGGGTTAGTGACGTGATCAGCGTGCGCGTCGCCGGTTCGGTTGAGCTGCCGGTGGTGGCTCAGGCGCTGGCCCGCCGCTGTGACGCGGTGGTGGCGCTGGGGGTGGTGATCCGGGGGGAGACCGCGCACTTCGACTACGTGTGTCAGGCGGTCACCGAGGGTCTGACCCGGGTGTCGCTGGATGAGTCCACCCCGGTCGCGCATGGGGTGCTCACCGTCAATGACCTGGCGCAGGCACGGGACCGGGCCGGCCTGCCGGGTTCCCGCGAAGACAAGGGCTGGGAGGCCACCGTCGCGGCTCTGGATGCGGCCCTGGCGCTGCGGAGCGTCACCGGAGGGCAGGGTATCCCGGGGGAGCGGGCGTGACGACCACGCGGGGTTTGTGATCGGTTTCACCGCTTCTTCGGTGGTTCACGGCTGGTTGAGTGGGCTGCCTACCATCGGCCGGCGGACGGCGGTATGCCGTCCTGAAAAGACCCGATGGGGGGATAGAACACTTATGCGCCTGCGACAAGTAAGGGGAGAGCGCAACGGGAGATCACACCTGAACCGGTGGCTCCGTCGTCCGGCTGGCACGGTCGCGTGGGGTGGGCGACTGGTCATGGTCGCGTGCGTGACCGGCCTGGTCTTATCGGGGTGCGGTGGCGATGACTCCGAGGAGCCGCTGGTCCAGCCGTCTGCCACCCCGTCCTGCCCGTCACCCAGTCAGCCGGAACCCAGTGACGAGCCGGACTCCAGCGATGAGGGTACGCCGGAGGAGGACGGAGCAGAGTCGGACAGCGACGGCGAGGACACCCAACAGCCGGGTCAGGAACCCGGTGGTGATCTGCCGGAACTCCCCACCATTCCTGGCGGGGGTGGAGGCGCTGAGGTGGTGCCGATCCAGTTGGGGCCTGAGCCGGACACCTCTGAGGAGGCCGACGCGGAGGACGAGCAGTCCGCTGACTCGTCCACGAGCCCGCAGGATGAGGACGCGGGCGAGTCGTCCGCCGACCCCTGTGCCGCTACCGAGGAGCAGGAGCAGACCGAGCCCAGCGACGAGCCCGAGTCCGGCCGAGAGCCGGAGGAGGAGCCGACCCCGGAGAACACCCGTAATGGGGATCGACCCGGCGATGGAGGGCCCACCGAAGAGCCTGGGCCGGATGGCCCCGCTCAGCAGCCGGATCTCCCCGTGCTGCCTACCTTGCCTCGCCAGTGAGCGAGTCAGGCTGTGAGCGGGTACGGGCTTTCGGTCCGTACCCGCCTACCGGGGACCACGGCCGGCGCCGGGCCGCGATGTGCACGATGCGGGGACCCGCTGTCACCGGGCCCGGCGTGACTTGGGAGAATCGACGACCGTGAAGACCTTCGAGGAGCTGTTCGCGGAGCTGTCGGCCAAGGCAGCCGCCCGCACCCCCGGATCCCGGACGGTGGCGGCGTTGGACGCGGGAGTGCACGCGATCGGCAAGAAGGTCCTGGAGGAGGCCGCCGAGGCGTGGATGGCCGCTGAACACGAGGGCCCGGAGCGCGCCGCCGAGGAAATCTCCCAGCTGCTGTACCACACCCAGGTTCTCATGCTCGCCACGGGACTGCAGCTGTCCGACGTGTATCGACATCTGTGAGGCCCGGCATTCTGCGCGCTTGCCGGGCCGTCGGTCACCGTCGACCAGCGTTCAGCCCTGATCACATGCGTCATTGAGCAAGGAGAACCCATCATGCTGCGCGTCGCCGTCCCCAACAAGGGATCCCTGTCCGTCCCCGCCGTTCAGATGTTGCGTGAGGCCGGATACCAGCAACGCTCCACCGACCGTGACCTGGTCTGTCGGGACCTCGACAACGGTCTGGAGTTCTTCTATCTGCGCCCTCGGGACATCGCGACCTACGTCGGTTCCGGGGATCTGGACCTGGGGATCACCGGCCGGGACCTCCTGATCGACTCCGGGGCGCCGGCCGAGGAGATTCTGGCCCTGGACTTCGGTGGCTCCACCTTCCGATTCGCCGCCCGCCCCGGCACCGTCACCAGTCTTGAGGACTTGGCGGGGAAGCGGATCGCCACCTCCTACCCTGGCCTGGTCGAACGTTACCTGGCCGAACACCAGGTGTCGGCGCGGGTGATTCGGCTCGATGGCGCGGTGGAGAACGCGGTCCGGCTGGGGGTCGCCGATGTCATCGCTGATGTGGTCTCCAGCGGCGCCACGGTCCGGCAGGCCGGGCTGGAGCTGGTCGGTGAGCCGATCCTACGTTCCGAGGCGGTGCTGATCCGCCGCTGCGACGCGCCGAGCAACGGCGTGATCAGCCAATTGGTGCGGCGGCTGCAGGGGGTCCTGGTGGCCCGTCGCTACGTGATGCTCGCCTATGACGTGCCCACCGACCGGCTGGAGGAGGCCTGCCGCCTGACCCCCGGTATTGAGTCGCCGACCGTCTCGCCGCTGGCCCGGCAGGGCTGGGTGGCGGTGCAGGCGATGATCCTGCGGACCGATCTGCACCGCGTCATGGACGAGCTGTACGACCTGGGCGCCCGCGCCATCCTCGCCACCGACCTGCACGCCTGCCGCCTGTGACGGCGCAGCACCACCACGGACCTGTAACGGCGCACCGCGGATATGCGGGAATACGCGTGAAAAGGATCCGGCCGGATCTGCGACAGATCCGGCCGGATCAGGGAGAGCCCTCCGGGTCGTGGGGGCGGTAGGCCGGAGGGCGGGAGAGAGGTCAGGAAGCGGGAAGCGGCGGCGCGGCGGCGGCCAGGGCGGACAGCGCGGCGGTGAAGCACTCCACCGGTGGGCGTACCAGACCGGCCCCCACCTGTCCGGTACCGGCGACCTTGCCCGCCACCCCGGTGTTGATGATCGGCAGGATGCCGGTGCGCAGCACCCGGGTGACATCGATGCCGGTGGGCGCGCCCCGGAACTCCAGCACCGGGATCGCGTACGCCGGGTTCTCCGCCACCGTGATCTCGTACATCAGGCGCGTCGCCTCCAGCGCCTGCGGCGCGGTGCCGCCGACAAAGCGGACGATCGCCGGCGCGGCCGCCATGGAGAAGCCACCCAACCCCACGGTCTCGGTGATCGCCGAGTCTCCGATGTCGGGGTTGGCGTCCTCGGGGCCGTAGTTGCCCAGGAACAGCCCTTCAGGGATCTGCGCCGGTGCGGTGAACCACTGCCCCGGCAGCCCGGAGACCTGGATGCCGAAGTCGGTGCCGTTACGCGCCATCACGGTCACCACCGTGGATCCGGGAACCCCGCTGGCCGCCATCGACGCGAGCTTGGCGGCGGGCATCGACAGGTTGAGGAAGAAGTGGTCGTTGCCGCCGATGAAACGCGCCACCGAGGCCAGGTCCTGCGAGGGCAGTCCGATCTCGGCCAGGTCCGGCAGTAGATCCCGCAGCAGCATCAAGGTGCCCGCGCGGTTGCGGTTGTGCCCCTCATCGCCCATCTGGACCATCTGCCCGATGATCGCCTTGATGTCGATGGGGCCGTGCCGACGGACCGCCGCTTGCAGGGCCGGCCCTAACACCGCGCTCATCCAGTCCAGGCGCTCGATCACCTCAGGGGAGTAGGCGCCGTACCGCAGCACCTTGCCCAGGCCCTCGTTGAGGGAGCAGAACGCGGTGTTGCCGTGGGTATCGTCCCGCAGCTCCATCATCCACATCGAGGGGGAGACCACACCGGCCATTGGGCCGACCGCGCGGTTGTGGTGGCACGGCTCCAGCGTGATGCCGTCCCCGGCGGCCAGCTTGACCTCGGCCTCTTCAGGGGTGTCGGCCAGGCGTTCGAAGAGCATCGCCGCGATCAGTGCCCCCCGCATCGGGCCCGAGGCGCGGTCCCAGGTGATGGGTGGGCCGGCGTGCAGGAACCGCCCCGGCGTCAGCCCCAGCGCTTCGGAGGCCGGCCGGACATCGACCAGCTTGGCGCCCGCGCTCATCATGCGCTCAACCGCGGTGGCGTTGGCGTCGGGCCGCCGAGGATCGGCCAACACCCGCGCCAGGTCGGCCTCGGTGCCCGGTAGCGGAGGCCGCCAGTCCACGGCCAGGGTCGGTACGGCCTGGGCCGCTAGCGCGTCGGCCAGCACGTCCACGCCCGCGGTCACCACCCGGGGCTCGGTGTCCAGCAAGCGACGGATGCTCACCTTCCGGCTCCTTCGATCTCGGCGGAAACAGAGGAGGTACGCGACGCCACCAACGTGGCGGCGTGTTGTGCGGCCGCCGCGTTGGAGGCGAACACCACCGCACCGGCTTTAGCCAGGGCTTCGGCCTGCCGGTCCCTGCCTTGAGGATCACCGGCGGTGCCGGTCAGTGAGACCACCACGGACAGCTGTCGGCCGTCACGGGCGGCGGTGGCGTGGGCGTCGGCGATCGCCGGCGCGAGCTCAGCGGCGGGGTCGGGGTGGGCGCCGTGCCCGAGGACCACGTCGAGCAGGATGACCCCCACCTCGGGGTCGGCGGCCTCGATGGCCAACCGTTCCCGCCGCAGGGAGCCGTCCATCATCGGATGCGGCCGCCCGGTGGTGAAGCGGTCATCGCCGAAGTCCACGCAGTAGTGCCCGGTCAGCGCCACATCAGTCCCGAAGGAGTCGAAGGCGGGCAGTGCCCACTCCGGGCGGAGCGGAATGTTGGAGAAGATCGGGCCGAGCCGCTCAGACAGGATCACCATGGCCTCGTCGCACAGCGTGCCCCCGCAGAACAGGCCCCGTAGGAACCGACCGGTGGGCTGGTCGCTGGTCTGACCCCAGACAGGCCAGTCGGGCACCGGCCGTCCCAGGGCCCGCAGCACTTCGGCGGTGGCCTCGGTGAGATCCGGTTGGTCGGCGCCGAGCAGCGCGAACTGTACCGGCGTGGACAGGGTCGCCGCGTGGGCGCGGATCGCGTCGGCGACCTCATCGGCGGGCGGCTTGGAGATCACCAGGATCAGTTCGGTGGCGGGGTCGGCGTCCAGCGCGTCCAACGCCGCCACGGTGGAGGCGCCCCGGACCTGTGCGGACAGGTCCCGGCCACCCACGCCCAGGCAGTGGCTGATTCCCACCCCCGCCGCGTCCAGCAGCGCCATCACATGCTGCGCCCCCGTACCGGAGGCGGCGACCAGACCGACCGGACCGGGGCGGACCACATTGGCGAAGCCCAGCCCCACCCCCGACACCACCGCGGTGCCGCAGTCAGGCCCCATCACCAGCAGACCTCGGCGGGTCGCCTCAGCCTTGAGCGCCACCTCCTGCTCCACCGGGACGTTGTCGCTGAAGATCATGACTGACAGTCCGCTGGTGAGGGCGTCCATGGCGTCCAGGTACGCCAGCCGGCCCGGGGTGGAGATCAACGCCAGTGTGGCGTCGTCCAGGCGGCTGGCCGCCGAGGCGACGGTCCGGGGAGTGATGACCCCGTCCGAGGCCTGACCGGTGGCGCCAGTGGCACGTGCCCGTTCCGCGAGGGCGGCTTCGGCGGCCGCGCGGGCGGCGGCGAGCGTCGCCTCATCCTCTGCGTCGATCGCGACGATCAGGTCGGAGGGGGTCAGGTCCGCCTCGAGGGAGAAACCCATCCCGGCGGCCAGGGACAGATTCAGGTCGGTCGCCATGGCGACCAACGCCGAGCGTACCCCCGGCCGTTGCGAGATCGACGCGCTGATTTGCATGAGCGTGACCGAGTCCCGGTACATCCCGGGGTGGATCTCTACGTGGCGGCTCATCGACTGCTCCCGATGGTGTGTCGTCCGGTCACCGTTCGTAGTCCGATCAGGGCGCCGTGGGCCAGCGCCTTACCGGAGGTATGCCCGACGGCCAACAGCGCCTCCAGCGTCGTGGGGTCTTCCAGCACCGCGGTGAGCTGCGGGACACAGTAGCCGTCACACGCGTACCGCAGCAGGGTGGCCGACACTGGCGTGGTGGCGTTCGAGCTGGTCAGGGCGGTGGTGATGGTGCCCGCCAGCTCATCGGCGTGTGGCGCTTGTGCCGCACGGAGCGTCACTATCGCGCCGGCCAGCACGTCGTCGCCGGCCGGGGTCAAGCCGCTGCCGAGGCCGATGAGTCCGCTCACCGCATCCGACAACACCGCCTGCCCGGTCAGGGCGGCGGCGAACGTTTCCGAGGCGATCGCGACCGGCTCCTCCAGCCCATCCGTCAGTGACAGCCGCCGCGCCAGTTCGGCGGCGGTCCGGGCCCAGGGTTTCCGCAGCTGCGGGCGGCGAGCCCGCCACCACCTGCTGACGCGTACCACGATCTGCCCAGAGCCGGGCTCACCAATCCAGATCAAGCCATCACCGACTTGTGCCGGCTGGCCGGAGCGGATCATACGCAGCGGCCGGACCGCCGGTGGGGCGGCGAGGACCACCGCGTTGGGCAGGCGTACCGCGTCGGCTGTGCATACCGAGACGGCGACCTCACCGTCGTCGGACAACAGGTGGACAGCGCTGGGAACGGCGGTGACCACGCGCAGCGAACGAGGCGGGCCCTGGAGGACACCGGTGAGCAGGTCAGACGCCGCGCCGGTCAGGCGCTGTGCCATCACATCCTCCTCGCGACCCCACAGGGTCGCCCATATCCGCCCGCGATCCTGGTCTGTTGTCGGTTCACCCGCCACGCCGTCGTCTTCCGCAATGACGTCTTCCGTAATGCCCTCGTCACTCGGTGGTGCCGCTGCCTTGCGTCAATGGGTGCTCCGCTCGGTCCGGCCGGTTCGGTTCCGGGTGGTCCGAGGCGAAACGCGCCACTGTCGGTGCCGACGGAGGGTGATGTCACCGCTGTGCAACATCACCACGAGTTCCCGGCGGCGTACCCTGCTGAGACGGTAGGCGAGGCGGCTACGGTCCGGGCATGGAAACAATTGCCAACGATAGGGTGCGGACTTCACCGGTGTTGCCAGGATCCGCGCGCCGCCGTCGGTGACTGGTATCCAGTCAGCGGTGGATAGTGGATCGGTGGGACGCGGGGGGTGGCTGATGGACAGAACGATCCGCTCGGCAACGGGAGCAAACCCTGCCCGCAGTCGGGCGACAGACTTGGAGTACGGGCTGAGCGTCAGCGAAGTGATGGCGGTCCCTGCGCTTCGCCAGGCGCGCATTCTGGCAGGAGCCGCCGGCGTTGACCGAATGGTGCAGCGGGTCAACGTCATGGAGGTACCCGACATCCTGCCCTGGGTCAAACCGCATGAACTGCTTCTGACCACCGGGTACCCCCTGCGGGACCAAGCCGATACGCTGCCCGAGCTGATCGCCGCGTTGGACCAGATAGGCCTGGCGGCGTTGGCGATCAAGCCGTTGCGCTACCTCGACGAGATCCCACCCCGGATGCTGGCGGAGGCCGAGCGGCTGGGATTCCCCGTCATCGAATTACCCTCGCACGTCTCCTTCGACGACGTGATCAACCAGGCGCTGGTGGGGGTGCTCAATCGGCAGGCCGCCGCGTTGGCGCGTGCCGAGGAGGTACACCGCGCCTTGGTGTCGGTGGTACTCGCCGGGGGCGGGCTGACCGAACTGACCCGCGAGATGGCGCACGTCGTCGACGCCGCGGTCATGGTGACCACCCCCGACGGACGGGTGTTAGCGCAGGCAGGCGAGGAGAAAGAGCTGGCCGTGGTGTCGGCCGACCGCGCCTGTTTCGACCCCACCGGGCGGTTTCGGACCGACGTTGAGCCGTTCGGGGTACGCGCCCACGGGGCGGGGTGGCACGCCGTGGTGCCGATCGTGGCCGACCGAGTTGATCACGGTCGGGTGGTGGCCTTCTCCACCCGCCGCAAACTGGACAGCAGCGACGTGCACGCGCTGGAGCGGGCCGCCACCGTGGCGGCGTTGGCCATCGTCAAGCAGCTCGCCGTGGCCGCGGTTGAGGGTAAGTACCGCTCTGACTACCTGCGGGATCTGCTCGCCGGGCGGATGGAAGGCACCGACACCGCCGTGATCGTGGCGCACTGCAGCTCACTGGGGTGGGACATCGAACGGCCCTTGGCGGTGGTGGTCGCGGAGCTGGATCCCTCCCCGACCTCGCCCTCCACCTCCAGCGTCAGGCTGCGGCCAGTCTTAGAGCGCTTCACGGCCGCCTGGCAGACCGTGGTCTCCCAGGTCGATCCCACCGCGCCGGTGGTCGGCTTCAACTCCGAGGTCGTCGTGCTCCTGGGGATGCCGGAGCACGGTGACCTGGACCGCCGGGTTCGGGAACTGGTGCGTCGAGTGGCCGGTGACGGCGGGGGCGGGCGACGCTCGTTCTCCACGGGGGTGTCCCGCGTGGTGCAGCGGGTCGAACAGCTCCCCGAGGCCTATGAGCAGGCCCGCAAGGCCGCCCGGGTGGGGCGGCGGGTGCAAGGCAGCGGCGCCCTGGCGTACTTCGACTCCTTAGGGGTGCACCGGCTGCTGTCCCAGATCCCCGACGTCGGGGAGGTCCGCAGGTTCGTCAATGAGACCCTGCGGGACCTGGCCCACACCAGCGACCCTGAGATGGCCGATCTACGGCGCACCCTCGCCGTGCTGTTGGAGACCAACCTCAACGTCGCCGAGACCGCGCGGCGGCTGCACTTCCACTACAACACCCTGCGGTACCGGATCTCCAAACTGGAGCGGATCCTGGGGCCGTTTACCCGGGACGGCGAGTTACGACTGAACCTGGCGGTGGCCCTGCGCGCCATGGAGATGCACGACGTGTAAGGCCAGGTTGGTTTTTCAGGCGGTACCGGGCCGGGTGCGTGGTACCGCCTGATCTGTCCCTGAGAAGGCGTCGGCGCTCGGAATGCTGCGGTAAGTCCGCCCATAGGTGGTTACTGAATGCAATAGGGTGTGTGCGTGGAGAAATACTCGGCGCTACGAATGAGCTAACGTTGCCATAAAACGGTTATCGCTTCGGCGTAAGTTCACCATGCGTGTGGCGTACGCCACCGATAACGTTCCGGCTCTAACGGTCAACGGCGCCCCACCCACCACCTGGGGCGCCGGTACGGCGTGCGGTGAGGAGGACTATGAAGCCACCGCCGTTCAGCTACCACCGGCCGGCAACGGTGACCGAAGCGGTGACGATGCTGGACGAGCTCGGCCCCGACGCGAAGATCCTCGCCGGTGGTCAGAGCCTGGTCCCGATGCTGAACATGCGTTTGGCGACCCCCGCCCATCTGATCGACATTAACCGGCTTGACGAGTTGGCCTACGTCCGCGTCGAACCAGAGGGGGTACGCGTCGGCGCCCTGGCCCGGCACGCCGATGTGGAGCACGACGCGGCGGCCGGACGGGCGATTCCGCTGTTGGCTGAGGCGTTGCGCTCGGTGGCGCATCCGACCATCCGGAACCGGGGAACCACGGTCGGGAGCATCGTCCACGCCGACCCCAGCGGCGAGATGACCGCGGTGCTGTGCCTGCTCGACGGTGAGGTGACGCTGGTCAGTCGGCGCGGTGAGCGGACGGTGCCGGCGCAGGACTTCTTCGTGGCCCCTCTCACCAGCGCAGCCGAGGCGGATGAGTTGGCCACCTCGGCGTTGTTCCGCCGCCCCACCGGCGCCGCGACGGGCACCGCCTGGATGGAGGTCGCGCGGCGGCACGGTGATTACGCGCTGTGCGGCGTGGGGGCGGTGGTGACGCTCAATGAGGCTGGGGCGCTGACCACGGTACGGACCGCGTACATCTCGATGGGGCCGATTCCGCAAACGCTGGATCTGACGCTGGAGGCCATCGGCTCCAACGGGGACTGGCGCGCCGTGGGGGAGGCGGCGGCCGCGCAGCTGGAACCGGAGGAGGACATCCACGCCACCGCGCGGTACCGCCGACAACTGGCCGTGGTCCTCACCGCCCGCGCCTGTCGCCTGGCCGCGGAGCGTGCCGAGCGGGCCCGGCGGGCGGCACCGTCACACCCCACCGGCGGAGCGGGGAGAACGGGATCCGGCGTGGAGGGGGAACGATGACACCGGACAGGGGGCCGACCGAACAGACTCACGACATTTCGTTGACCGTCAACGGAGTGCTCCGCCAAGCGCGGGTCCCCGCCCGACGGTTGCTGTCGGACTGCCTGCGTCACGATCTCGGCCTGACCGGTACCCACGTCGGCTGTGAACACGGGGTCTGCGGCGCCTGCACCGTCCTGGTGAACGGGCAGCCGATGCGCTCCTGCCTGCTGCTGGCGGTCAGCGTCGACGGCAGCGAGATCACCACGGTGGAGGGCTGCACAGACCCTGACGGGTCACTCGGGCCGGTGCAGCGGGCCTTCATGGAGTGCCACGGGCTGCAGTGCGGCTTTTGCACCCCGGGCTTCATCACCACCATCGCGGCGTACCTGCGCCGTAACCCGAACCCCACACCGGAGCAGGCCCGGGAGGCCATCGGCGGCAACCTGTGCCGCTGTACCGGCTACCAGAACATCGTCGCCTCGGTGCTGCGGGCCGCCGAGATCATGCGTGAGGAGAGCGGCGACGCCGGCGTGCCCGCCGCCGGCCACGGGCGGGGTGAGCGAGCGTGACGACTCGGATGATCGGTGAACCGATCCCGCGACGTGAGGACCCGCGACTGGTCACAGGGCAGGGCCGCTACCTGGATGACCTGGGCGCCGGCGCGTTGCAGGTGGCCTTCGTCCGCAGCCCACACGCGCACGCCCGCATCGTTGACATCGACGTCACCGACGCGCTCGACGTCGACGGACTGGTGGCGATCTACACCTACGAGGACCTGGCCGCCGCCGACGAGGCCGGTTCCAGTCACCTCTCTGAGCCGCTGCCGTTGCTGATCCCCCACCCGGACCTGACCCATCCGCGCACCGCGTACCCCCTGGCACGCGACGAGGTCAACCATGTCGGTGAGCCGGTGGTCATGGTGGTGGCGACCGACCGTTATGTCGCCGAGGACGTCTGCGACCGAATCCGGGTGAACTACGAGGTGCTGCCCGCGGTGGTGGGGTTGGACGCCGCCATCGAGGCCACCCACCTGGTACATCCGGACATCCCGGGCAATATCGGCGCCCACATGGTGCAGGAACGCGGTGATGCGCGTGCGGCGATCGCGGCCGCCCCGCACCGTCTGGAGCTGGACCTGGAGATCGAACGCAGCGCCTCCATGCCCATGGAGGGCAGGGGGGTGTACGCCCGCTGGGACGCCGATGACCGGACGCTGCGGGTGTACACCTCCACACAGGCCGCCACCAGCGTCCGGGCGGCGATCGCCGCCAAGCTGGCCGTGCCGATCGACCGGGTCGAGGTGATCGCCCCCGACGTGGGTGGGGGATTCGGGGTCAAGGTCGTGCACCCCTGGCCGGAGGAGGTCCTCATCCCCTGGGCCGCCATGCGGCTGGGGCGTGAGGTCAAGTGGACCGAGGACCGACGGGAGCACTTCATCTCCTCGGCGCACGAGCGGGGCCAGAAGCAGAAGGTGCGGGTCGGGTTCGACGACGACGGACGCCTACTGGGGATGGAGTTCCAGGTCTGGCACGACCACGGGGCCTACACACCCTACGGCCTGATCGTGCCGATCATCACCACCACGCAGGTCCTGGGGCCCTATAAGCCGGGCGCGTACCGAGGCGAGTTCTGGAGCCTGTACACCAACACCGTGATCGTCACCCCGTACCGGGGCGCCGGTCGACCACAGGGGTGTTTTGCGATGGAACGCACCATGGACGCCATCGCCGATTACCTGGGGTTGGACCGCACGGTGGTGCGGGAGCGCAACTTCATCCAGCCGGAGGAGATGCCCTACGACCACGGATTGGTCTTCCAGGACGGCCGTGGTCTGGTGTACGACTCGGGGAACTACCCCGCGCTGCTGGACAAGCTCAAGGCGCTGGTCGGGTGGGATTCCTTCGCCGAGTACGCCGAGCAGGCCCGTGCCGAGGGACGCCGCGTCGGGATCGGGCTGGCCTGCTACGTGGAGGGCACCGGCGTCGGCCCGTACGAGGGCGCCCACGTCCGGGTCGAAACCACCGGTGAGGTGGTGGTCGCCACCGGGTTGACCACCCAGGGCCAGGGACACCAGACGATGCTGGCCCAGATCGTCGCCGACGAGTTGGGGGTGCCGGTCGAACGGGTCACGGTCACCACCGGCGACACCCGACGGTTTAAGTACGCGGTGGGCACCTTCGCATCCCGCACCGCGGTGATGAGCGGCAACGCGGCGGCGCTGGCCGCCCGGAAGGTCCGCGCTAAGGCGCTACGGATCGCCTCCGAGGCGCTGGAGGTGGACCCGTCGGACCTGGAGATCGTCGACGGGGTGGTCCGGGTGCGGGGAGTGCCGAGCAGTCCGGGGGCAAAGACCGAGATCCCCTTGTCCACGGTGGCGGTGTTGTCGAACCCGCTGCGGTACGCCTTCGACGCCGAGGCGGCCCGCGCCACCCAGTTCGCGGTGGGCGGCTCCTCTGAGGAGCCGCCGGTGGCCGAGGACGATGAGCCTGGGCTGGAGGCGGTGGACTACTACTCGCCGCCGCGCTCCACCTTCGCCGCCGGGATGCACGCCGCGATCGTGGAGACCGACCCGGAGACCGCTGAGATCAAGGTCCTGCGGTACTGCGTGGTGCATGACTGCGGAAACCTGATCAACCCCCGCATCGTCGAAGGGCAGATCCACGGCGGGGTGGCGCAAGGCGTCGGCGGGGCGCTGTACGAGCGGATGGTGTACGACTCCGCCGGGCAGCTGCTCAACGCCTCCTTCATGGACTTTTTGATGCCGTACGCCTCAGAGGTCCCGACCGTGGAGACCGACCATCTTCAGACGCCCTCCCCGTTGAACCCGCTGGGGGTCAAGGGGGCCGGGGAGGCCGGTGTGATCCCCGCGGCCGCCGTCTTCGCGTCGGCCATCTCCGACGCGGAGGGGTTCGCCATCACCCGCATGCCCATCTCCCCCAGTGAGCTCTTTGAGCTGCGGGAACGCTTCGCCGCGGGGGAGATCCCGCCATTGAGGTCCAGGTCTGGCCACATCTCTGGGGAAGGCCGGTTCGTCAGGGCAAAGGAGGACAGTCGATGAAGGTGACCGGGAGTGCGGTCCTGCATGCGCCACCAGAACAGGTATTCGACGCCCTGACAGATCCGCGGGTACTGGTCCGGACGCTCCCCGGCTGTCAGCGCCTGGAGCAGGTCAGTGAGGAGCTGTACCGGGCGACCGTCACCGTGGGAGTGGGAGCGGTCCGGGGGACCTACAGCGGTGAGGTGGCGTTGACCGACGTGGACCGCCCTCGCTCCTGCGTGCTGCGGGGATCGGGTGCCGGCGGGCCAGGGACCGTCCAGGCCGATGTGAAGGTCACCCTGAGCCCGGAGGCGGACGGCACCACCCGGTTGGAGTACGACGCGGACGCGGTCGTCGGGGGCATGCTCGCCGGGGTGGGGCAGCGTGTCATCGGCGCGGTCAGTAAAAAGCTCGCCGGAGAGTTCTTCCAGGCCGTCGACGCGATCTTGATGTCGCCGGAGGCGCTGGCGGAACCCGCGCCGGCTCCCACCACCGCCGAGGGCGCCCCGGCCACCGAGGCGGCTCCAGCCGCGACCACCGCGGCCACCGCGGTGTCGGGTCGGGTGTTTACCGCACCGGCCCCGACGGCGGCCTCCTCGGGGCGCTCCGATTTCATCCTCGGTGCGGCGTTCGGCGCAGCCGTAGCGCTGCTCGGGGTCCTGATCGGCTGGGGCATCAGTCACTGAGTCGGCGGATCCCTGGGACGGGAGAGAGACTGTTTCCATGCGTGCCTTCACCGCAGCGGCCCTGCAGGTCGCGCCGGTTCCCGGTCCTTTAACGGCCGAGAGCATCAAAACCAACCTGGACCGGTGTGTGGAATGGGTGGAGCGATGCGTCACGGCCACTGGGGCTGAGCTCGTCGTCCTTCCCGAGACCGCCTCCACCGGCTTCATTACCGGGTTGTCCGCCGAGCAGTTGTGGGACCTGGTCGCCGACATCCCGGGCCCCTTGACCGATCCGTTGGCCGAGTGCGCGCGTCGGCTCGGGGTCCACATCGTCTACGGGACCTATGAGCGGGGCCCTGAGCGGGGGGTGGTCTACAACGCGGCCGTGCTGTTCCTGCCCTCGGGGGAGATCGGCGGGGTCTACCGCAAGACCCACCCCTTCTGCGGGGAGCGACGGGATCAGGGAGGTTGGGTCACCCCCGGCGTCGACCCGGTCGTGGTCGATACCGACCTCGGTCGGATCGGAATGATCATCTGTTTCGACGGGGACTTTCCCGAGTTGGCCCGCGCCGAGGCTCTGATGGGCGCCGAGGTGATCTGCCGGCCGTCGGCGTTGCTGCGCTCCGCGGACATCTGGGAGTTGACGACGCGGGCCCGCGCGTACGACAACCACGTGTTCGTGGTCGCCGCCAACGCCACCGGGACCGATCCGGGCGGGACCCTGTACTTCGGTAACTCGCTGATCGTCACCCCGATCGCCGAAGTGGTCGCCCGGGCCGCCACCCATGAATGCTGGGTGACGGCGCGGTTGGATCCGCAGCGCGCGCTGTCCAGCCTCACCCCGGGCTCCAGCGTCCGTCAGGGCTTCGATCACCTGGCCGACCGCAACCTGGAGTTTCTCCGCCGCCATCAGGACCTGCTGCAGTCCCCGGCGAGCAGTCCATTCCCCCGCTGATCACTACCGGCCGGTCCGCCACCGGTACCGCTGGTGGCGGACCGGCGGATCAATCCGAATCCGTCTGTGCTCCTGAGCCCAGCGACACGGTAATCACATCTCCCAAGGGCCGGTACCCCAGCCGTTGGTAGAGCGCGTTGCTGGTGGGATTAGCCACGTCGGTGAACAGGATCACCTCGGCGCCGCTGTCCAGCGCCGCCTGGCTGAGCGCGGCGGTGACGCCTCCCGCGTACCCCCGTCCACGCAGCTGCGGTGGCGTGTAGACCGGGGCGATGCGGATGACGCCCGCGATGGACCGATTGCGGCCAGCCATCGAGACGGGCACACCATCGACCTCCCACAGCATCAGCCCACCGAAACTGAGCCGGTCGCTGACGAGGTTGGCCGAGGCGGATGGTTCGCCGGTCTCGCGGCAGAACGCGTCATACCACTCCACCAGCAACGCCTGGTCGGCCTCATCGGCGAGACGGGCGCGTCCCGGCGGGGCGGGGGTTGGTGGGGTGAGGGTGTCTAGGCGGTGCAGCCGGAGGTGCTTGGTGACCCGGTAGGTGGCGCCGGTTTTGTCCCGCCACGCCGCGGTGAAGCGGTCGATGGTGTGCTGATCGGCGATGGCCTCGCTGAAGGAGTGGCCGTGCCTGTCCAGGGCCTCGATGACGGCGGGGACGGCTGTCGTCGGCATCGGGGACAGATACAGCGGGAACGGCGGGGTATGCATGAACACGCCCGTCACTGCCCCGTCCCCCTCACACCACCAGCCGAACAGGGGTTGAGCGTCCCCAAAGACATGGGGGCCGCGGATCCGGAGCGTTTCGGTGCTGCTCAGCAACACGGTGTGCTCCACCGGGCGGGAGTGGAGAAAGTCGCCAGCCGTCGCCAGAAAATTCGTCAGATCGTGAGTGAGGGTCCAAGCCATGGCGTCATGGTCGGACATGCGTCAGCACGCCGCATCCCATATAGGCCTATCGGAACGGGTGCGTCAGTTATCGCGGTTCGGCGACGGTGAACATACGGCGGTGACGGATCGTGAAGAGGAAGCAGTGACCCACCGTATTCGAACGCCTGTCACTGTCCGGAAAAGACTATTTCTTAGAGTCGAAGGCTCGCGGCAATGAATTCGGGCCAAAGGGAAAACATTGATTAGATTCGATTACTGAAGGTAGTCAATTACGGAGTGTAAGAAATTACGGATGGTAATGAATTACAGATAGTGATAAGTCGATCGATAGATCGCGGATTCGGCTTCCCGACAATCCCCTCCCGATTCAGGGGTGGCGGGGCTGTGACGAAAAAGCGGTTCCTCTATCGTCTCCCGGGGTGAATCTTCGACGAAGTCGTCACGGTCTGAGATGGGGCGAGCGAAACAACCGGCGTACCTTGCGCAAACCAAGGGTCAGTGCGTACCAACACACGCGCGTTGCGATTGGCAGATCTTGCCGGCGAAGGTTTACGGCTCGCCGCATTGAATCATCCTCTGTCTCACCCATGGTGGACGCGTGGGGCGGTACCGAAGGCATATAGGGCCATTGCCCATCACTTGGTCATCAGCCGACACAGACGACAAGGAGTACGGATGGTTCGGCGGATCCGTATCGGTATCGACACCGGTGGCACCTTCACCGATGTCGTGGCCTTCGACGAGGACACGGGGGAGCTGGTCACCACCAAGACGCCCTCGACGCCGGCCGATCCGGCGGAGGGGTTCCTGACCGGCATCCGTCGTATCCTCGATCAGCTCGGGGCGTCGGGAACGGATGTCACGGCCGTCCACCACGGCACCACGGTCGCGACCAACCAGCTGCTGGAGGGCAAGATCGAGCAGCTGGGCTTCATCACCACTGAAGGCTTTGAGTTCATCCTGGAGATCGCTCGACAGTCGGTCCCTGACGGGTACGGCAACAGCTATTTCTGGGTCAAACCGCCCCGAATCGTCCCCCCGGATCGGGTCCGGACCGTGGGGGGACGACTGGACGCCCGAGGCCGGGAGGTCCGCCCCTTCAACGAGGAGCAGGCCCGGGAGGTGGCGCGGTGGTTCGCCGACCGGGGCATCAACACCATCGGCGTGTGCTTCCTGCACTCCTACGCCAACGACGCGCATGAGCGGCGGATGCGCGAGATTCTCGCCGAGGAACACCCCAACGCGGTGGTGTCCCTGTCCTGCGAGGTGCTCCGCGAGTACCGCGAGTACGAGCGCAGCATGACCACGTTGGTGGATGCGGCGGTCAAGCCGCGGATGGCGGCGTACGTGGCGAACATCGCCAAGCGGCTGCACACCTTCACCCAGACCGGGACCCCCTTCTCAATCATGAAGTCCAACGGTGGGGTGGCCTCCGCCGACGAGGTAGTGCGGCAGCCGATCACCACCGTGCTGTCAGGACCGGCCGCCGGTGCCCTGGGTGCGGCACTCGTGGCCACCACTGCGGGGTTCGACAAGATCCTCACCCTCGACGGCGGGGGGACCTCCACCGACGTGTCGGTGGTGATGAACGGTGAACCCGCACTGACCACGGAGGGCTCCATCGGGACGTACCCGGTCCGGATCCCGATGATCGACATCGTCACGGTAGGGGCCGGGGGTGGCTCGATCGCCTGGATCTCCCCCGAAGGCACCTTGAAGGTGGGGCCGCGCTCAGCGGGCGCGGACCCGGGGCCGATCTGCTACGGCAAGGGCGGTACGGAGCCGACCATCACCGACGCGCACCTGACCCTGGGGCGGATCCCGCCACACCTGCTGGGCGGGGAGATCCCCCTGGACCGGGAGGCCGCCGCCGAAGGGGTGGCTCAGCTGGCGCACAAGCTGAACCTGGATCCGATCGCCTGCGCCCTGGGCATCCTGGAGATCTCGGCCTGGAACCAGGCCAACGCCCTGCGACAGGTCACGGTCGCCCGGGGCCTGGACATCCGGGACTTCACCATGGTCACCTTCGGCGGCTCCGGCTCCCTGCTGGCCTGCCGCCTGGTGGACATCCTGGACCTGGCCGCGGTGCTCATCCCCCGCGATCCCGGGAACCTGTCGGCCTTCGGGCTGCTCACCGTAGACGTGAAGAACGACTACGTGCAGACCCATGTGGCGCGGCACGACGTGCTTGAGCCACGGACGGTCGAGGAGATCTTCGACGCCCTCACCAGCCGCGCCTCCGAGGCGCTGGAGCGGGAAGGCTTCCCGGTCGAGCAGCGGCGGTTCGTCCGCAGCGCCGACCTGCGGTACTACGGTCAGGCCTTCGAGGTACGGGTTCCGGTGCCGGACGGGCCGGTCAGCCAGGACCTGCTGGAGGAGACCGCCCGCGCCTTCCACCGCGCGCATGAGCAGCTGTACGGCTACAGCTTCGCCAACGACCCCCGCCAGACCGTGGAGTGGGTGAACCTGCGGGTCACCGGCATCGGGCCGCTGCGTCGGCCGGAGCTGCCGCGGATACCGGAAGCCACCGACAGTCCTGATCGGGCCCTCACCGGTACCCGTCCAGTCTGCTTCCACGCCAAGGACGGACAGGGAGGATTCGTCACGACCGCTATCTATGACCGGTCCCGCCTACGGGCCGGAGACGTGATCAACGGACCCGCGATCATCGAGGAGTTCGGTTCCACGGTGCCGCTGCACCCGGGATACCAGGCGCGGGTCGACGCGTACGGCAACATCGTGGTCACTCGGGAGGAGAAGCCATGACGGCTGTCGATCCCGTCCTGGTGGAGATCGTGGCCGGGACGCTCGCCTCCGTCGAGAAGGAGGTTGAGACCGCGATCGGGCGGACCGCGCGGTCACCGATGATCCGGGACGCTCACGACTACCGGGCTGGTATTCACGACGTGAAGCTCCGCAAACTCACCGGCCGGTCCTACTCCGCGTTGGTACACCCGATCGTCCGGGACTTCCCGATCGAAACCATGCGTCCCGGCGACGTGTTCTTCCACAACGACGTCTACCTGTCCGAGGGAGGTATCGGACACCTGCCCGACCTGTGCGTCACCGTGCCGGTCTTCCACGAAGGGGAGGTCGTCGCGTTCGTGCAGGCGTTCGGGCACCACGACGACATCGGCGGAGCCGTCCCGGGCTCCATGCCCAGCGCCGCTCGTAGCGTCTACGAAGAGGGCCTGATGGTGCCGCCCATCAAGCTGTGGGACGCCGGGGTACGCAACGAGGCGGCGTTGCGGATCATGACGCGTAACTCGCGGATGCCCGACTCCCTGGCGGCGGACCTGGACGCGGAGTGCTCAGCCTGCCTAATGGGGGCCCGCCGGATCAGCGAGCTGTTTAGCCGGTACGGCCGGGAGGCTGTAGAAGCCTGCTTCGACGCGATCATCGAGTCCACCACGGCCACCTTCCGCAGGGAGATCCTCTCCAAGATCCCAGAGGGGACCTATGTGTGGGAGGACTACGCCGAACACGACGGAGTCGACGAGCCGCGCCTGCACACGCAGCGGATCACGCTCACCAAGACCAATGAGGACGGCGGCAAGCTGATCATCGACTTCACCGGGACCGCGCCGCAGGCGAAAGGGCCGATCAACCACTGTGGTGACTACGCGGACGGTAACTTCCTGAAGAAGTGGTTGGCGCCGATCCTGCGGAACCTGGCTGACACGCCGGAGCGGATGGCCGAGCTGGACGTCAACGAGGGAGTCGTTCCGCTCATCGAGATGCGGTTCCCGGAGAAGGGAACGCTGCTCACCCCGATCTTCCCCGCCCCCACCAACGCCCGCACCTTCGTGATCCTGCGGCTGCTGGGGGTGCTCGCCGGGGTGCTCGCCAAGGCCGTCGACGGTCGGATGCCAGCCGACCAGGAGACCATCCGTTACACCGGTGTCTACGGCACCGATGAGGACGGTAATTCGTACCTGATGCGGGAGGTCCTGGGTGGCGGCTCAGGAGGCCGCTACTACGCCGACGGGGAGGACACCATCCACGTGGTGCCTGACTCCCGCAACATCCCGGTGGAGTTCGCCGAGGCCCGCTGGCCGTTCCGTGTGGAGCGGCTGGGCTTGGCGGTGGACTCCGGCGGCCCCGGACGGTACCGGGGTGGTCTGGGATACGACAAGCACATCCGCATGCTGCGGGACGCCCATTTCATGTCCATCGCTGACCGCAGCATCCTGTCCTGCTGGGGCGTCAACGGTGGTATGGCCGGACGACCCTTCCGGGTCACCATCGATCCGGGTGGACCGGCCGAGCGTGAGGTCGGTGCGCTGGTCGACGCTGAACCGGTACGCGCCGGCGAAATTATCCGGATTCGCACGACCGGAGGCGGCGGTTGGGGAGATCCTCTAGACCGTCCCTACAACGAGGTATTGCGCGATGTGCGCTGGGGCAAGGTGTCGGTGGCGGGAGCCCGTGATGACTACGGCGTGGTGATCGTCCAAAACGAAGCGGGCGAGTACCAGGTGGACGTAACGGCGTCCGACGCACTGCGGGAACAACGTCGCCGGGAGCGGGATGCCGCCGGGCCGCACCCATTCTTTGACCGGGGCCCTGGATATCCAATCCTTGCCGGTGGCCGTACGTCGTCGGAGTATGACTGGCGGTGATGCAAAACGATCGGGTCTTATTAAAGGTGATCACTGTCGGTTATCGGTCGATAGCGGTTCGCTTGGGAAACATTGCGAAAGGGTATCGATTGTTTTCTAAGCCGTAACCTCTTGGCACGAACGAGACAGTGCCAATCACCGACGAAACTGATGTCTGTATGCTGCGGCACGATCATTCTTTGCGCTGCCAGAGTTAGGCATTCTGGTCGGCGTCTTTACATCCCTATAGACCCGCTCGTCCCGCAAGGGGAGGACTTCACCACATGAACCGCAGGCGT
Source organism: Actinomycetales bacterium (assembly GCA_002919305.1). Lineage (GTDB taxonomy): Bacteria > Actinomycetota > Actinomycetes > Mycobacteriales > Micromonosporaceae > RSA1. Next base: position 39,346 of record PKFB01000023.1, on the reverse strand, counting down.
TTCCTGTCCGCAGGTGTTCCGTTGTTGACTGCGCCGTTCGTGGCCTCAGCATGCGGCGGAGGAGAAGAGGAAGGAGGAGGCAACGAAGGCGGTAGCGTCCTGCGGATCGCCGCGGCCTTCTCAGGAACCGTTAACGACAACGATTACAATCAGCTGGGTTACGAGGCTCTGCTGAACGCTGAGCAAGCCCTGGGAGCTGAGACCACATATAACGAAAGCACCACCGTGGACGATGTGGTCCAGGTGATGCAGGGTTACCTAGCCGACGGCTACAACGTCATTTGGACGCACGGAAGCCAGTTCTACCGGGACAGTATGGAACTGGCCGCTCAAAACGCCGAAGTGACGTTCATTGCCGAAAATGACGAAGAGCCCCAGGACGCTCCGCCGAACCTGTGGACCATTGACCGTAACTTCCACACGGCTTTCTATCCCATCGGCGCGTTGGCGGCGATGGTGACCCAAACCGGACGGATCGGGTACATTTGCGGTCCCCAGCTGCCGTTCTCCTACTCTGAGGTCCACGCGATCCGGCAGGCGATTAGCGATCTGCAGGATGAGAATGTGCTCGACGGGGAAGTCACGGTCCACCCGCACTGGACCAACGACTTCAATGACACCGGTCTGGCCATGCAGACCGCTCAGCAGCTGATCAACGACGGTTGCGATGTCATCATCAGCTCGCTGAACCTCGGCACCTCCGGTGTCCTGGAGGCGGTCAAGGACCAGGACGGCCTGTGGGCCACCGTGAAGTACACGGACAAGTCCGAGGTAGCGCCGAACAACTACCTGACCGCCTGCCTGTACGACTTCACCACTCCGCTGGCGACCATCCTGGATGACATCCGGGGTGGTACGCGGACCGGCTACTACCTGCTCGGCTTCGATTCCGGTGTGTCGATTCAGCCGCCGCCGGCGAGCATCGACTCTGCCATCGTGGAACGGCTAAACGACATCGTGCAGCGAGTCCGGCAGGGCGACATCGTTGTCGAGAAGAACCTCGAGCCGCTAACCTCCTGATCACATGTCATGACCACAAAAACGCAAGCGGTGGGTCCGTCGTCTGACGGACCCCTGCTCCAGATGAGCAACGTCGTCAAACGTTTCGGTACGGTCGTCGCTCTCAACGGTGTCGACTTCTCCGTCGACCGCGGTGAGGTGCACGGCCTGCTGGGTGGGAACGGGGCCGGCAAAACCACGTTGATGAACTGCCTGTACGGCCTGTACCGGCCGGATTCAGGCAGCATCGTCTTCGAAGGGAAGCCGCTGACCATCCGCGCGCCTCGGGACGCTATCCGCTACGGCATCGGGATGGTGCACCAGAACTTCCTGCAGGTTGACACCTACACCGTCACCGAAAACATCGTGTTGGGCACTCAAGTGTCCAGCTTCCCCCGGTTCGACCTGCGGGCCGCCCGCAAGAAGGTGATGGACCTCGCCGAGCGGTACGGCCTGAACGTCGACCCGGATAAGCGAGTCGCCGACCTACCTGTCGGGGTACGGCAGCGGGTGGAGATCCTCAAAGCCCTCTACCGGGACGCCCGGCTGCTTATTCTCGACGAGCCGACCACCAACCTCACCCCGCAGGAGGTGGACGCGCTCTTCGATTCGCTGCGTGCCATCGTGGACGCCGGGACCAGCATCATCCTCATCACTCACAAGATCCGTGAGTCGATGACGGTCTGTGACCGGCTCACCGTTATGCGTGACGGGCAGCGAGTGGAGACCCTGGTACGCCGGGAAACCACCCCTCGAGAGTTGGCCAACCTCATGGTGGGTGACCAGGCGGTGATTGAGCGGGTCGCCGTCGCGGTCGGAGAGACCGAGCCCGAGTCGGACACGGTTGAGGACAAGGCCCCGAAGGAGCCCAGCACGACGAAGTCCGCTGATGCGGAGTCAGCGAGCGATGACGAGGCGTCCGCAGCTACCACTGATGTTGAGGCTGCGGAGGAGGCCGGCGTCGAGGAGAAGCCCGCCGACGCGGAGCCGGCCAGTGCTGACGAGACGGCTGCGGACACCGACGCTGAAGCCCAGCAGGACGCACCCGCCGGTCCGATACGGCTGCGTGTCGAGGGGATCGATGTGCCCGGTGACCAGGGCGCCGTAGCGGTGCACGGCTGCGATCTGACGGTGGTGAGTGGCCAGGTGCTCGGGATCGCCGGGGTCGCCGGTAACGGCCAGGTGGAGCTGGCCGAGGCTCTGGCTGGGGTACGGCGTCCCAGCGCCGGCCGCCTCAGCGTCAACGGGGTGGACCTGACCGGTCGTCCGGTGCGGGACTGGTTGGCGGCAGGTGTCACCTATGTCCCCGAGGACCGCCATCGCGACGGCATCCTGACCACCGCCACGATCGCTGACAACCTGCTCCTCGGCTCCCAGCGCACCAGCAGATTCAGCCGGCGGGGAGTGGTCCGGTGGCGGGCGGTTCGGCGTACCGCCAGCGAGTTGATCACCCGTTACTCGGTGCGGGCCTCCGGACACAGCGCCGTCGCCGGCACCCTGTCGGGAGGCAACATTCAGCGGGTGATCTTGGCCCGCGCCTTCTCCCGGGAACCGGACGTGCTGATCCTGCACAACCCGACCCGGGGTCTGGATATCGGTTCTACGCAGTTCGTCTACGACCGGATCCGGGAGGTGACCGCCTCCGGCGCCGCCGTCGTGCTGATCTCCGAGGACCTGGATGAACTGCTGTACCTCGCTGACCACATCGTGGTGCTCTACAACGGTCGGGTGGTCGGCCGGGTCCCCAGGCAACAGGCGGACCGGTTCCAGTTGGGACGTCTGATGGCGGGGGCGGAAGCGGAGGGGAGAGAAGATGACCGTCCGTGAGGTGGCCAGCCCGACCAGACCGGTAACGCCCCCACAGACACCGGAAACCAGCGTCGGGAAACGGCCGGCCTGGCTGGAGACGCTCGGTCGGTGGGGAGCCCAGGCGGTGCCGGTGGTCGCCGCCGTGGCCGCTGCGTTGTTGGTCTCCGCGCTCATGATCGCGGCGATGGGCCATGATGTGGTGACCGCCTTCGACAGCCTGCTCACCGCGTCGTTCGACACTCAGTTCGGTTTTGTCGCCACCCTGCACCGTTGGGTGCCGCTGACCCTGTTCGCGTTGGCCTTCACGATCCCGCTGATCGCTGGCCGTTACAACATCGGTAGCGAAGGACAGATGCTCGTCGGGGCCGCCGCGGCGGCCGGTGTGGGCATCTCCGGAAGCGGGTTGCCCGCTCCGGTGCTGCTGCCGTTGGTGCTGCTGGCCGGGATCCTGGCGGGCCTGGTGTGGGCGGGGATCGCCGCCTGGCTGCTGGATCAGTTCGGCGTCAACGAGATCCTCTCCACCGTGCTGCTCAACTTCGTGTCATTCGGGGTGGTGCTCTACACGGCGCAGCACCTGTGGCCCGACCCGGTGGGTGGGTTCCCGATGACCGACCACGTCGCGCCTGCGGCGCAGTTGCCCATGCTGGGTTCCTCACCGCAGTTCCACTCCGGGGTACTGCTGGTGCTGGCCGTCAGCATCTTGGTGATCCTGGCGATCCGGTACACCGTCATCGGCTATGAGCTGCGATCGGTGGGGGCCAACCCTCGGGCTGCGTTGATCCACGGCGTCTCCGTCCGCAGCGTGGCGATCGGCGCGCTGGTCGTCGGTGGCGCTTTGGCCGGGCTGGCCGGCAGCATCGAGGTGGCCGGTGTTCAAGGCCGGCTGCTGGAGGGGATGCAGTCCAACTACCTGCAGCTGGGCATCATCATCGGCCTCATCGCCCGGGGATCGGTCGTGGCCGTGCCACTGGTGGCGTTCGGGATCTCGGTTCTGGAGATCGGGGCCAGCGCGATGCAGCGCTCGGCGGAGGTGCCGGTGCAGATGGTGCTCATCGTGGAGGCCCTCATCCTGATCTTCATCCTGATCGCTGACATCCTGGCCGACCGGATCACACGGCGTCGTGCCGCCCGCGCTGCCGTGGTCCAAAAGCTGAAGGAGAGCAGCGCATGAACGGCGTGATCAATTTCTTGGAGCTGGCCATCCCTGGCATGGTGGCGTTCGTGCTGGCCGCGCAGGGCACCATGCTCGGTGGTCGGGCCGGGGTGTTCAACGTGTCCCAGGAAGGGCTGATGGCGCTGGGCGCCTCGGTCGGTTTCCTGGTCAGCTACAAGCTGGGGGGTACCTTCGGCACCAACATGATCGGGTTGGCGGTGGCCGCGGCCGCCGCGGCGGCGATGGGCCTGATTCTGGCGTACACCACCACCATCCTGCGTCTGGATCAGTTCGTGGTGGGTCTGGCCTTGTTCTTCGCCGGCATTGGGTTGGCCTCCCTGCTGTACCGGGTGGTGATCGGGATCGTGCCGCAGCCGCCCCAGATCGACACCCTGGACACCATCCCGATCCCCCTGCTGTCGGAGATCCCTCTGCTCGGCCCCACCCTGTTCGACCAGGACATCGTGGTCTACTTCATGTTCCTGCTCTCCGGTCTCCTGTATTGGGTGCTGTACCGGACCAACCTGGGCATGAAGATGCGCTCGGTGGGAGAGAACCCTCGAGCCGCTGACGCGGCCGGAATCTCGGTCACCAAGGTCCGCTTTTGGGCGACCGCGTTGGGTGCGGCGCTGATGGGGATGGGCGGCGCGTACCTGCCGATGCATTTCTCGGGTATATACACCGACGGAATAATCGCTGGCCGGGGATGGCTCGCGATCGCGCTGGCCTTCGTGGGCGGATGGCGGCCGCAGTACGTTCTTCTCGGCGCCGCGTTTTTCGCCTGCATGGAGATCACGGCGTTGGAGCTGCAGAGCTCCACGGTGATCCCGGTCGAATTCATCGAAACATTCCCATACGTCGCTGCTTTGGTGGTCATGGCGTTCATATTCCGGCGTACTCAGGTCCCGGCCTTCCTGGGACGGAACTACGACCGGGAGAGCCGTACCGCCAGCTGACAATTCACTACCGAGAGTGACATGCCGGCGTTACGTCGCCGTCGGCGCGGGCCGGCGTGTCACTCCATCAGGATGTTTGCCCAGGTCAATACGGGTCAGGAGAGAGACCAGGGCTGACGCTGGTAACGCATTGGGGGGGTCGTGTCGTGAATGGTCCGCTGGACGGGATCGTGGTGGTCGATCTGAGCCGGGCATTGGCCGGGCCACACGCCGGCATGATGCTCGGTGACTTGGGTGCTCGCGTGATCAAAGTCGAAGCGCCCGGGGGGGACGAGTCACGGGGCTGGGGACCGCCGTTCGTCACCGAGGGGGTATCCACCTACTTCCTGTCGGCCAACCGCAACAAGGAGTCAGTAACCGCCGATTTAAAGACCGACACCGGGCGGATCCTGCTGACCCGGCTGGTGCGGCAGGCCGACGTCCTCATCGAGAACTTCCGCACCGGTGTGCTGGACCGTCTTGGGTTCTCCATCGAGCGCCTTCACCAGATCAACCCCCGCCTGGTGGTGCTCTCCATCACTGGTTTCGGCCACGACGGCCCGGAAGGCGGACGGCCCGGGTACGACCAGATCGCTCAAGGCGAGGCCGGCCTGATGTCGCTGACCGGACCCGGCCCTGACCAGCCGACCCGGGTAGGGGTCCCCATCGGGGACCTGCTGGCGGGGATATACGGGGCGTACGGCGTGGTCGCCGCGCTGTACGAGCGGGAGCGCACCGGACGCGGGACCGTGGTCCGCACCTCCCTGCTGGCGTCGATCGTGGGGGTCCACGCCTTCCAGGGCACGCGCTGGACGGTGGCGGGCGAGGTGCCGCGGGCCATCGGCAACCACCACCCCTCCATCGCGCCGTACGGGTTGTTCCACACCGCCGACGACCCGATCCAGGTGGCGGTCGGCAACGACACGCAGTGGCGGACCTTCGCCGCCCTGCTGGGCATCACCGACCCCCGCTATGACACCAACGCCGCCCGGGTGGAGCAGCGGGAACGCCTCATCGCCGATATTGAGGCGGCGTTGGCGCGCGACAAGGCCGACGTGTGGCTGGCCAAGCTGGCCGAAGCGGGAATCCCCGCCGGTCGGGTCCGCACCCTCGACCAGGTCTACACCTGGGAACAGACCCGCTCCCAAGGGCTGCTGATCGAGACCGAGCACCCGGTCCTGGGGCGGCTCACCCTCCCCGGCCCACCGTTGCGGTTCGACCACCACCCCGGCCGCAAGCACACCTCGCCCCCGCTGCTGGGGGAGCACAACGAGAGCGTCGCCGCCTGGCTCGATGAGTGCGAACGATGACCGGTCGACTGTCCGCGCTGCAGTTCCTCGACCTGCTGTTAGACGCCGGGTCGTTCCAACGCTGGGACACCCCGCCCCGGCAGCCGGAGGGCGACGACGAGTACGCCGCGGTGTTAGCACGCGCCCGCGAACGTACCGGGCTGGATGAGGCGGTCGTCACCGGGGCAGGGTTGCTCCGGGGGCGCCGGGTAGCCGTGATGGCCTGCGAGTTCGGGTTTCTCGGCGGCTCTATCGGGGTGGCCGCGGCGGAGCGGCTGGTCACCGCGGTGGAACGCGCCACCGCCGAGCGGTTGCCGCTAGTGGCGGCCCCGGTCTCCGGTGGCACCCGCATGCAGGAAGGCACCGTGGCGTTCCTGCAGATGGTCAAGATCTCAGCGGCGCTGGCTAGACACAAGGCCGCCGGCCTGCCCTACCTGGTGTACCTGCGTCACCCGACCACCGGTGGGGTGTTCGCCTCCTGGGGGTCATTAGGGCACGTCACCGCCGCGGAACCGGGCGCCCTGATCGGTTTCCTCGGGCCGAGGGTGTACCAGGCGCTGTATGGTCAACCCTTCCCCGAGGGGGTCCAGCTCGCCGAGAACCTGTACCGCCACGGAATCATCGACGCCGTGCTGCCCCCACAGAAGGTTGGGGATTTTGTCGACCGCGTGTTACGGGTCATGTGCGCCATACCGCCGGTCACCATTCCCGCACCGCGCTTTGAGGAGCCACTGGAGGACGTCCCGGCCTGGGAGTCCATCACCCGCTCCCGGTCGCCTCGTCGGCCCGGGGTCCGCAGCCTGCTGCGGTACGCGGCCACAGATTTAGTGGTCCTCAACGGCACCGGCGAGGGGGAGCGGGATCCAGGGCTGCTGCTGGCCCTGGCGCGTTTCGAGGGCGTCTCCTGCGTGGTGCTCGGCCAGGACCGGCAGGGCCAGACCCCGACCCGGCCACTGGGGCCCGGCGCGCTGCGGGAGGCCCGCCGGGGAATGCGGCTGGCCGCCGAACTGAGGTTGCCGCTGGTCACCGTCATCGACACTCCCGGCGCGGCGTTGTCGCAGCAGGCCGAGGAGCGTGGACTGGCCGGGGAGATCGCCCGTTGTCTGGCGGAGTTGGTCACCCTGGAGGCGCCGACGTTATGTCTGCTGCTGGGGCAGGGGACCGGTGGGGGCGCGTTGGCGTTAGTCCCGGCCGATCGGGTGATCGCCGCGGCCCACGCCTGGTTGTCGCCACTACCCCCGGAGGGCGCCTCGGCCATCATTCACCGCGACACCGCCCACGCCGCTCACATGGCCGCCGCCCAGGGCGTACGCGCTCGCGACCTACATACACACGGGATCGTGGACCGGATCGTGCCCGAATACCCCGACGCGGCCGATGAACCTGAGAGTTTCAGTCGTCGACTTGGCCTGGTTCTGGCGCAGGAGTTGGCAGATTTGGTACGCCAGGACCCTCAGCAGCGCCTGGCTGCTCGACATGATCGGTACCGCCGGTTGGGGCTGTGAGGCGTCAGGGGCGGACAGCCCTGAACAACGACCGCCGGTAGCCGTGGAAACCGCCCAATAACCCGGCTTCCTTGGGCAGAGATTGCCCATGACCGCCGAGGGTGTCAATTTCTACAGTCCGTGTGTGCTGGTGTTGATCGCACTGGGTGGCAACGCGATGACAGGACCGGACGGCAGTGCCCGTCCCGGGGAGCAGATCGCGGCCATACGGCGGGCGGCGGAACCCATCGCCGACCTGGCGGCCTCGGGGGTGACCGTGGCCGTAACCCATGGCAACGGTCCCCAGGTGGGAAACCTTCTCACCAAGAACGAACTGGCTGCGGGGATCGTGCCGCCGGTCCCCTTGGACTGGTGCGTGGCCCAGACCCAGGGCACCCTCGGCTTTATTCTCGTCACCGAGCTGGAGCGGGCTTTGGCTCGGCGTGGGGTGGAGCGTCCGGTCGCCAGTGTGGTGAGTCGGACCCTTGTCGACCACGACGATCCTGCGTTCACCGAGCCCACGAAACCCATCGGTCGTTACCTGCCGGCCGAGCAAGCAGCTCCCTTGATTGAGCACGGTCAGACCTGGCGTGATTTCGGGGATCGGGGTTGGCGGCGGGTTGTCGCCTCTCCTCGACCACGGCAGGTGCTCGATGTGGCGGCGGCCCGAGCGTTGCTGACCGCCGGGTTCATTGTGGTCGCCGGAGGCGGTGGGGGAATCCCCATGGCCTACAACGCCGACCGTGAACTGGTGGGTGTGGAGGCGGTCATCGACAAAGATCTCAACGCGGCCCTGTTGGGGCGGGAGTTGGGCGCTGACATTTTGGTGATCGCCACCGATGTACCCCACGCAGTGGTGGGATATGGGACACCGGACGCCCAGCCTTTGGGCGCGATCAGCGTCGAGGAGCTACGCCGGTACGCCGTCGCCGGCCACTTCGGTTCCGGGAGTATGGGCCCCAAAGTGGAAGCGGCGTGCCGGTTCGTAGAGGCTGGAGGCACCCGCGCCGTGATCACGTCACTGGACCAGATAGCGGCGGGGGTGCGCGGGGAGACGGGCACGGTGGTCACGGCGTCCTGATCCGCTCCCCGGCGTCGGTTTGATCATGATCCGGGAGTCGGTAGCGGTGTTGTGATCGAATGCCCTGACCGGACTCCCGGAGTGGGAAACACGACAACCGAACAAAAGGAGAACACGTGCCTGAGCCCATCGAGGTGCGAAAAGTACCGATCAACCACGTGACTGACGCGTCGGGTCTGGCGAAGCTCATCGACGAGGGCATCATCGAAGCCGACCGGGTGATCGCCATCATCGGCAAGACCGAGGGCAACGGCGGTGTCAACGACTACACCCGCATCATCGCCGACCGTGCGTTCCGGGAGGTCTTGGTCGAGAAGGGCACCCGGAGCCTCGACGAGGTCAAGCAGATCCCGATCGTGTGGTCGGGCGGCACCGACGGTGTGCTGTCTCCCCACGCTACGATCTTCGCCACACTGCCGCCTGAGAAGGCGATCCCCACCGACGAGCCGCGTCTGACCGTCGGGTTCGCCATGAGCGAGCCGATCCTGCCGGAGGAGATCGGTCGCCGGGGCATGATCGAGAAGGTGGCCGCCGGGGTACGCGAAGCGATGAAGCGGGCTGGCATCGACGACCCCGCTGACGTGCACTACGTGCAGACCAAGACCCCGCTGCTGACGATCCACACCATCCGGGACGCCAAGTCGCGGGGCAAGACGGTGTGGACCGAAAACACCCACGAGTCCATGGACCTGTCCAACGGCACCACGGCGCTGGGGATCGCGGTGGCGCTGGGCGAGATCGAGATGCCCGACGACGCCGACGTGATGCACCGGCGGGACCTGTACTCGTCGGTGGCCTCCTGCTCATCAGGGGTGGAGCTGGACCGCGCCCAGATCGTGGTGGTCGGGAATACCCGCGGAATCGGGGGCCGGTACCGCATCGGACACTCGGTGATGCGCGACGCGCTGGACACCGACGGCATCTGGGCCGCGATCCGCGACGCCGGCCTGGAGCTGCCGGAGCGTCCGCACCCCAGCGACCTGAAGGGCCGCCTGGTCAACGTGTTCCTCAAGTGTGAGGCGAGCAGCGACGGCCAGGTGCGGGGTCGCCGTAACGCCATGCTCGACGACTCCGACGTGCACTGGCACCGCCAGATCAAGGCCTGTGTCGGAGGCGTCACCGCTTCCGTGACCGGTGACCCGGCAGTGTTCGTTTCGGTGTCCGCAACGCATCAAGGCCCCGATGGTGGTGGCCCGGTAGCGGCGATTGTGGATCTAGGCCCAGAGCCTGTGACGGGTTACACTCCGGCCTCAATCTGATTCACCCGTGGCGCTGACCAGGGAACTTGCTGTTCCCTGGTCAGGTCGGGGCGCAAGACGGGGCAGCCTAGTCCGAGTGCGGAAGAGAGGACGATAATGGCGCTGCTCGGCTGGAAAGAGGTGCATGGCGGCAAAGCACCGCCACCTGGTGAAGTGGTGCGTCCCGACGAACGACTGTCGTGGGGCCGTACGGTTGGGCTTGGCGCGCAACATGTTGTCGCGATGTTCGGGGCGACCTTCGTCTTCCCCGTGGTCATGGGGTTGAACCCGAACCTCGCGGTGATGATGAGTGGCGTCGCCACGATCATCTTCTTGCTGATCGTCAACGGTAAGATCCCCAGCTACCTGGGGACCTCGGCCTCGTTCGTCGCTGCCGTAGCCGCGATTCGCGCCCAGGGGGGCGACAGCGCCGACGTCACCGGCGCCATCCTGGTGGCGGGTGTAGTGCTCGCCCTGATAGGCCTAGTCGTTCACTACATGGGCGCCCGAGTGGTGCACCGGGTGCTCCCTCCAGCGGTCACCGGCGCCGTGGTGATGCTGATCGGCTTCAACCTGGCTCCGGTGGTGGCCGACATCTACTGGCCTCAGGATCAGTGGGTGGCGCTGGCGACCATGGCGTTCGTCCTGGTCTCCTCGGTGGTGCTCCGTGGGTTCTGGGCCCGAATCTCGGTCTTCCTCGGCCTGGTCTTCGGATTCCTGCTCTCCTGGCTACTGGACGTCGTAGCCGGGCCGATCACCGCCGCTGACGGTACGGAGACGGACCGAATCAACTGGCAGAGCGTCTCCGACGCTGACTGGTTCGGGTTGCCGCAGTCGTTCACGACGGCGGACGGCACCGAGCTCGCCGGGGTCCACGCTCCCAGCTTCAGCCTGACCTTCATCCTGCTGGTCTTGCCCGGTGTCATCGCTCTGATCGCTGAGAACGCCGGACACGTCAAGGCCGTCGCCGAGATGACCGGTGACGATCTCGATCCGTACTTGGGGCGGGCCCTGGCCGGTGACGGTATCGCGACCGCGGTCTCCTCTGCCGTCGGTGGTGCGCCCACCACCACCTACGCCGAGAACATCGGTGTGATGGCCGCGACCCGGGTCTACTCCACCGCCGCGTACTACGTAGCGGCGATCGTGGCGATCCTGTTCGGGTTCATGCCGAAATTCGGGGCCCTGGTGGCCGCCACCCCCGGTGGGGTCCTGGGCGGTATCACCGTCGTGCTCTACGGCATGATCGGACTGCTCGGCGCCAAGATCTGGAGTGAGAACCGGGTTGACTTCGCCAACCCCATCAACCTGGTCCCGCTCGCCGCCGGCATCATCATCGGTATCGGTGACGTCACCTTGTCGTTCACCGATGACTTCCAGCTGACCGGTATCGCGCTCGGCACGATCGTTACGATCCTCGCGTACCACGTGATGCGTACCCTCGCCCCCGCCCACATGCGGGAGGAGCCGCAGGTCGCCGGAGTCGCCTACGAAGGCGGCGCCACCATCGTCGCCGGCAAGGTCGAAACCACCTCGCCGGAGGCTTCCCGTACCACCGACGACAACGAGTCATAACCGACCCTTTGGGGTCCTAACCCCTCAACCTCTTCAACACCCCTTCCCCCTGTCGTCCCCGGGTGATGTGGCGGTCCCGCCTCAGCCCGGGGACGACCTTTATATAAGGCGGTGTACAGCTATATAAGGCGGTGTACAGCGGCATGGACGCCCAGAGTCATCCCAGACTCACCGGGTTCCCGGGGTATTCGGTGGGGGTCCCAGGGCGCCTGGCAGACTGGAAACCATGAGTGATCAGGCGTCGAGCGGGACGACGCCCACCGACGTGCCTCCACTGGTTGTCAAACCTAAGCGCATCCGGATCGTCTGCTGGATCCTCGCCGTCGCCGTCGTCGTCCTTTTCAGCGCCGTGGCCACCGCCTTGACCGGACCGACCGGGGCCGGTACCGCTTCCTTCCGGCCGGCTGATCAGTTCGCCATGGTTGGCCTTGGGGTGCTGGGGGCCGCCGGCATTTTGGCCTTCACCCGCCCTCGCCTGGAAGCCGACACCCACGAGGTGCGGATCCGTAACGTCATCGGCGGCTACCGACTGCCCTGGAATGTCGTTCGTGAGGTGCGCTTCGAGCGTGGCGCCTCCTGGGCCACCCTGGAGTTGGCCGATGACGACGTGGTGGCGGTGATGGCCATCCAGGCGGTCGACAAGGAGTACGCGGTGCAGGCGGTTCGTCACCTGCGCGCCCTGCACGCCGCCGCCACGGCCACTCCCGGTGATCAGGCCGGTTAAAGGGGAGGGATCTGGTATTTTTCGGGTTGATCGCCGATGGTGCATCGGATAACCCGGCCTGATCTCTGGTAGGGTAGAGCATTGACCCCGTCGAGGGGGGCTTCAGTGTGCCTATCGGCACTGTGAAATCCCCAGCGACGGCCAAGCGGAGCCTCGCTCCCACCCGCGTTACCGATCCGGTGGCCGGGTCCGGTCCCACCCGCAGCGCGGGTCATCCCGGATGACGAATCATCCGGGAGACCGTGGTGCCGACTTCACGTCGCCCACGGTGCGGGATCGGTGTGGAGAGCGAGCCCCGGCATATCGCCGGGGCTCCACGCGTTATAGAGGGGCGCCGTGAGGGAAGCCGGTCCGGTCACCGGCCGGTCACACACCCGCGAAGCGGCATAAGCGAACAAGCACCAAACTCCAAGGAGGCCCCATCAGCGTCGAGCCACGCATCAACGACCAGATCCGTGCACGCGAGGTCCGGCTGGTTGGCCCGCAGGGTGAACAGGTGGGCATCGTCCCCCTGGACCAGGCGCTCCAGCTCGCCTCAGACGTCGACCTCGATCTGGTCGAGGTTGCGCCCACTGCACGCCCTCCGGTGTGCAAACTCATGGACTACGGCAAGTACAAGTACGAGAGCGCCCTCAAGGCGCGTGAGGCGCGGCGCAACCAGCAGCAGACCGTCATCAAGGAGATGAAGCTCCGCCCCAAGATCGACTCGCACGACTATGAGACCAAGAAAGGTCACGTCGAGCGGTTCCTGCGGGCCGGAGACAAAGTCAAGGTGACGATCATGTTCCGCGGTCGTGAGCAGTCCCGCCCGGAGCTGGGATTGCGGCTGCTGGCCCGGCTCGCCGACGAGGTCGGGGACCTGGGCTTCGTGGAGTCCAAGCCCCGGCAGGACGGGCGCAACATGATTATGGTGCTCGCGCCGCACCGCAACGCCCGGCAGGCCGCCGCCAAACAGACGCGTGGCGCGTCCTCCGGAGGACATGAGGCCGCCAGGTCACGGCAGCCCCAGACGCCGGAGCGACCACCGCAAGGGAACAAGTAGTTAGGGAGACGACAGCTTCGATGCCGAAGATGAAAACCCATACCGGCATGGGCAAGCGGGTGAAGATCACCGGTTCCGGCAAGCTGACGCGCCAGCGGGCCAACCGGCGTCACCTGTTCGAGCACAAGCCCTCCACGTTGACCAGGCGCCTGGCCGGTGTGGTACCCGTCGCCAAGGCCGACATCAAGCGGGTCCGTAAGCTGCTGGGTCGCTGAAGACCGGTAACGCGGGTGGGAGGCCACCGGCCACCCCGCGTCCGGTGGCGCTCATACCACCCGCATGACATCACCGGCCCCCGCCCGAGGCGGGCGGCCTTGACGAGGAGTTAGAGAACCGTGGCACGCGTGAAGCGGGCGATCAACGCCCATAAGAAGCGCAGGACGATCCTGGAGGCGGCGAGTGGTTACCGCGGCCAGCGCTCGCGGCTGTACCGCAAGGCCAAGGAGCAGGTCCTTCGCTCGCTGAACTACGCCTACCGCGACCGGCGCGCCCGTAAGGGTGACTTCCGGCGTCTGTGGATCACGCGTATCAACGCGGCGGCACGCGCCAACGGCATGACCTACAACCGCTTCATCCAGGGTTTGAAGGTCGCCGGCGTCGAAGTGGACCGCAAGATCCTCGCCGACCTGGCGGTGAACGACGAGAAGGCCTTCGCCGCCCTGGTGGAGATCTCCCGGGCTGCCGTGGAGGCCGCCGACAACGACCGGTCGGCCGCCTGACCGGCCCGGTGTCCCGGCGCGAAATGGACCGCCGGCTTGAGTCCCGACGACCCGGGGACACCCCGCTCAGTGAGCGGGCTCCCCGGGTCGTTGCCGCGCGTCGCCTGGCGCGTCGCCGGCATCGTGACTCTGGACGGCGCTTTTTAGCCGAAGGGCCGCAGGCGGTCACCGAGGCGGTGGCCGCCAAGCGAGCCCAGGAATTATTCGTCGCCGCTCAGCACCGACAGCGGTACGCGCGCCTCTGCGGTGAAGCCGCCGCCTACGGGGCGAGGGTGTGGACGGTGACCGACAAGGCCCTGGAGTCCTTGACCGGGACCGTGACCCCTCAAGGCCTGGTCGCCGTCTGTGACTTCCTGGACCGGTCGCTGGATCAGGCGCTGGCCTCGGCACCCCAACTGGTCGTGGTCCTGGCTGAGATCCGCGACCCCGGTAACGCCGGCACGGTGCTGCGCACCGCGGACGCCGCTGGCGCCGGCGCCGTGGTCTTCACCGACCGCAGCGTCGATCCCTATAACGACAAGTGCGTCCGGGCCTCGGCCGGGAGCCTGTTTCATCTCGATGTGGTCCGCGGGGGTGACCCGCACCAGGTACTGACGGCGGTGCGTCACGCCGGCCTGCAAATCCTGGCCGCCGACGCCTACGGTGACCGTGACTTGGGGGACCTGGGCCGCTCCGGCGCCCTTGACACGCCGACCGCCTGGTTGTTCGGGAGTGAGGCGCACGGCCTGCCCGCCGACCTGCTCCCGTACGCTGACGCTCGGGTTCGGATCCCTATCCATGGCCGCGCCGAGAGCTTGAACCTGGCTGCGGCCGCCGCGGTGTGCCTGTATGCTTCAGCGGGAGTCCTGTTTCGCGCCGACGCACCACTCCACACCTGACCCCGAGGGGTCGGGACGGTGCGATCGACCGACGCAACCCGCGACATCATCACAGAAAGTCATCACGGTGACCGGAGTGCTGTGGTTTACCGGGCCCGCCAGTGGGCGGGCGTACGGGCGCACGCTCTGACGTTTCGCCGCTGGCGGGCGGGCGGCACCGCCGCGATTGTGAGAACCCGGGTACGCCGTGACCTTCGTGTCCTCGCTGTGTCCTCAATGCATCCTGAATGCATCCTGACCCGGCTACGGCCGCTCCACGCGTGATCCCGCACCGGCCGTGAGACACTCGCGGACCGTCGCGATCATCCGCCACACGGGAGTCACGACCGACACGACTGACACGTCACGGCGGCGACGCCAGGCGACCTGCCACAGGCACGACGCGTCGCGCGTACCCGTGTTCTCTAAGCTGTCAGTCGCTCCCGACTTCCCTGACGTGGTGATCCCGACATGACCTACCGTAACGACCCTTATGATCCCAAACAGGCCACTCTGCTGGCCCCGGAGGCGCTCGATCAGGCGGTCGCCGAGGCGGAGAAGGCATTCGCCGCGGCTGCTGATCTTGACGCGTTGGCCGCGGTACGCCCCGCGCACCTGGGGGACCGCGCCCCCGTCTCCCTCGCCCGCCGCGAGATCGGATCCCTTCCCCCGGCGGCCCGTGCCGAGGCGGGTAAGCGCGTCAACGCCGCCCGGGCCGCGATCACCCAGGCCTACGCCGCCCGACAGGCCGAGCTTGAGGCCGCCCGAGCCCGCAAGGTCCTACAGGAAGAGACCGTCGACGTCACCCTGCCCACCGAGCGCCGGCCACGCGGCGCCCGGCATCCGCTGACCAGCCTGATGGACTGGATCGTCGACCTGTTCGTCGGTATGGGCTACGAGGTCGCCGAAGGACCCGAGGCCGAGCTGGGATGGTTCAACTTCGACGCGCTCAACATCGCGCCCGACCACCCGGCCCGGACCATGATGGACACCTTCTACCTGGATCCGCCCGACAGCACCCTGGTGCTGCGGACCCACACCTCGCCGGTGCAGATCCGGTCCATGCTGGAGCGCAAGCCTCCCATCTACATCATCTGCCCCGGCCGGGCCTACCGGACCGATGAGCCGGACATCACCCACACCCCGGTCTTCCACCAGGTGGAAGGGCTCGTGGTGGACAAGGGCATCACCATGGCGCATCTGAAGGGGACGTTGGATCACTGGGCCCGCGCCATGTTCGGACCCGGCGCCAAGACCCGGCTGCGTCCGTCGTACTTCCCGTTCACCGAACCCAGCGCCGAACCCGACGTGTGGTGGCCCGACCACCCCGACGGCCCCCGCTGGGTGGAGTGGGGCGGCTGCGGCATGGTCAATCCGCGCGTGCTCCGGGCCTGCGGCATTGATCCGGATGTTTATTCCGGATTCGCCTTCGGGATGGGCATCGAGCGCGGACTGATGTTCCGCCACGGGGTCCCCGATATCCGGCACACGATCGAAGGCGATGTGCGCTTCACGCGCGCGTTCGGGATGGAGGTGTGAGCGATGCGGGTTCCCGTCTCATGGCTGTCTGAGTACGTCGAGATCCCGCCCGGCACCTCCGTGGAGGAACTGGACGCCGCGTTCGTGCGGATGGGGCTGGAGGTCGAGGAGATCCACGATCTGTCGCGGTCGGTGACCGGGCCACTGGTGGTCGGTCGGGTCCGGGAATTCACCGAACTGACCGGTTTTAAAAAACCGATCCGGTACTGCCAGGTGGAGGTCGGCCCGTCCGAGGTGCGGGGCATCATCTGCGGGGCGACGAACTTCGCCGCCGGCGACATCGTGGTGGTGGCGCTGCCAGGGACCGTGTTGCCGGGTGGGTTCGCCATCAGCGCCCGCAAGACCTACGGTCACATCTCCGACGGCATGCTCTGTTCAGCCCGGGAGCTCGGACTGGGCGACGACCACAGCGGCATCCTGGTCCTGCCGCCGTCCGCGGCCTCTCACATCGGCCAAGACGCCCGTCCGGTCATCGGCCTGGACGAGGTGATCTTCGAGCTGAACATCAACCCCGACCGGGGGTACGCGTTGAGCATCCGGGGGGTGGCGCGGGACCTGGCGCTGGCCCTAGGGACGAAGTTCACCGACCCCGCCGCGATCACCGCGACGCCGGGAACCGCGCAGCCCGCGTACCCGGTGTCGATTCTGGACACCGTCGGGTGTGACCGCTTCGCCGCTCGGGCGGTGCGGGGAATCTCCCCCAACACGCAGAGTCCACAGTGGATGCAGCGGCGGCTGATCCACGCCGGGATGCGGCCGATTTCGCTCCCGGTGGACATCACCAACTACCTGATGCTGGAGCTGGGGCAGCCGATGCACGTCTTCGACCTGGACCGGCTCCGTGGACCGTTGATGGTGCGGCGGGCCCAGGCCGGGGAACGGCTGCGGACCCTCGACGGAGTGGACCGGGAGCTGGACCCCGAGGACATGGTGATCTGCGACGACACCGGTCCGGTCAGCCTCGCCGCCGTCATGGGGGGTGAGAGCACCGAGGTCAGTGCCGCCACCGTGAACGTACTGTTCGAAGCGGCGCACTGGGATCCGATCATGGTGACCCGCACCTGCCGGCGTCACAAGCTCAGCAGCGAGGCCAGCCGACGCTGGGAGCGGGGGGTGGACTCCGACCTGGCACTGGTCGCCTTGGAGCGGGCCATTGACCTGTTGACCACGTACGCCGGGGGGACCCCCTCGACCGAGGTTTTGGACCTGGACTACCGATCCGCGCCGCCGACCATTTCTCTGCGGGCGGATCTGCCGAGCCGGTTGGTCGGGCTTCCCTACACCGCCGCCGACGTCACCCGGCTGTTGCGGGCTATCGGGTGCACGGTGGTCGAAGGCGAGCCGCTGCAGGTGACCCCGCCGCGGTGGCGTCCGGACCTGACCGACCCCGCCGACCTGGTGGAGGAGGTCGTGCGGCTGGACGGGTACGACAAGGTCGCCTCTGAGCTGCCGATCGTCCCGCCCGGTCGCGGCCTGACCCCTGAGCAGCGTCGCCGTCGCATGGTCAACCGTGCGCTCGCTGAAGCCGGGTACGTCGAGGTGCTGTCCTACCCCTTCGTGTCCGAGGCGGCGTACGACGCCCTGGGGCTGCCCGAGGACGACCCACGGCGTCAGGCGCTGCGGGTGGCCAACCCGCTGTCGGAGCAGGAGCCGTACCTGCGGACCACACTGCTGCCGCCGCTGTTGGCGACCCTGGCCCGCAACCTCGGCCGGGGCCAGCGGGACCTCGCGCTGTTTGAGATGGGCAAGGTCTTCCTGCCCGCCGCCCGCACCGGCACCCCGCCGGTGTTGCCGGTGGAGCACCGGCCCGACGACGCCGACCTGGCGGTGGCCGCTGAGTACCTGCCCCGACAGCCGCTACACGTCGCGGTGGTGTTGACGGGGGAGCGGGACCCCTCCGGTTGGTGGGGGCCGGGCCGACCCGCTGACTGGGCCGACGCGGTCGACGCGGCCCGTATCGTCGCGTCGGCCGCCAGGGTGTCGTTGACGGTGCGTCAGGCCACGCAGGCGCCGTGGCATCCGGGTCGCTGCGCCGCCCTGTGGGTGGGGGAGCAGATCGTGGGGTACGCCGGTGAGCTGCACCCCGCCGTGTGCTCGGCCCTGAACCTGCCGGCCCGCACCTGCGCGATGGAACTGAACCTGGACGCTCTGCCGCCGGCCTCCACGGCCGTGGCTCCGCCGCTGTCTACCTACCCGCCGGCGCTGATCGACGTCGCGGTCGTGGTCAGCGAGGAGGTGCCCGCCGCTGAGGTGCAACAGGCGTTGAGCGAAGGCGCGGGTGAACTGCTGGAGGAGATCCGGCTGTTCGACGTCTACTCCGGACCACAGCTCGGTGAGGGGCGTAAGTCGCTGGCGTACAAGCTGGTGTTCCGCGCCCCGGACCGGACCCTCACCGTCGACGAGGCGGTTGCCGCCCGGGACGCGGCGGTCGCGGTTGCGGCGGAACGGTTCGGCGCCGTCCTCAGAGGCGCCTGAGCGCCCGGTGTCGCGAACGCCCCAGCGAACCGTTGTCGGGGCCGGCGGTCGGTTTCAAGGCCGCCGGCCCTGACGTGTTTGCCCACCCCACTTCACCCACCCCAGGAAAACCCGGTACAGGGTCTGAGGCGCTCCGCAGCCGCCGACTGGCGGTGTGCACGAAGCCGCGTTTGTGATTCATGGACAGACACGGGTGGCGCATCATGCGGCGGCGAGTGAACCGATCGTCCTCGGTGGACTTGAGGACGAAATCCCTTAATCCGGCGTACCTGGAGATAACCATGGAATGTGTCTGCCGGTTGGAGGGGCGGGGTCGCGGAGCCGCTTTTTATGTGTTTTCCTGGCGCGGGGTGGTCGCTTTGACAGGGAACGCGACGGCGCGAATATCTGAGGGGGTACACAACGGATTCTGACTGTGACGCCGTGCGTGCGGTCGGTGTGTGCTCAACCGTCGCTGCTGCGGCATTGACCGGGTACGGTGAGGCGTCACGGCGGTCCGGGCTTTGCGCGGCCATACGGGAACATCGATACCGATTGCCGCGTCAGGGTTGGGCTGCGCGCGTACCCTGACCCGGATAGCCGTGTCGGAAAGTTAAATGTCCAGGTCGGATCCGATATACCGGTACCGGGCTGGGTTTTCCCGGGCATCGGGCAGCGATGAAACCGGACCAGGTACCAACGGCGATTCTCCACTGCGCTACCTTCATACGCTCGCGGGCCAGTTGTAGCCGAATGTGTAGGCGACAAAAGACGGGAGCCGAGACATGGGACAGGACGGTGACGGCAGCCGTTTTACCGCTGATGTTGTGATCATTGGTGGCTGCGGCAGAGTCGGATTGCCGTTAGGGGTCGCGCTGGCCTCCCGAGGCTTATCGGTGACCCTTTACGACCTGGACGTCACCCGCGTGAACGCGGTGGAGCGGGGAGAGCTCCCCTTTATGGAGGAGGGCGCCGCCGAACCGCTGCGGGAGGCGGTCGCAGATGGGCGGCTGCGGGCCACCGTGGATCCGGCGAGCGTCGGCACTGCCGAGAACGTCATCGTCGTGGTGGGCACCCCGGTGGACGAGCACCTCAACCCAGATCTGGCCGCGGTCCCCAACGCGCTCGAGCGCTGCATTGAGTACCTTGTGGACGGTCAGCTGATCATGCTGCGGAGCACCGTGCATCCCGGTGTGACAGCGCTGACCGAGCGGCTGCTGCAGCGGCACGGCTTGAATGTGGACGTGGCCTTCTGCCCGGAGCGGATCGCCGAGGGCAAGGCGATGACTGAACTGTTCGACCTGCCCCAGATCGTGGCTGCTCGGACCGACAGCGCTCGGGCACGCGCCGAGAAGTTCTTCCGCACCCTCACCGATCAGATCGTGCCGCTGGAGCCGGAAGAGGCGGAGCTGGCCAAGCTGTTCACCAACACCTGGCGGTACATCAAGTTCGCCGCCGCCAACCAGTTCTGGATGATGGCCAACGACTACGGCCTGGACTTCGCGCGCATCCGGCACGCCATCACCTACGACTATCCGCGCGCCGCCGACATGCCCGGGCCGGGGTTCGCGGCCGGGCCGTGCCTGCTGAAGGACACCATGCAGCTGGCGGCCTTCACCAACAACCAGTTCATGCTCGGCCACACCGCGATGCTGGTGAACGAAGGGCTCCCCCTGTACCTGGCCTCCCGTCTGGAGCAGCGGTATGACCTGGAGCAGACGCGGGTAGGCATCTTGGGGATGGCGTTCAAAGGCGGCAGCGACGACCCGCGGGAGAGCCTGGCCTACAAATTTCGCAAGATCATGATGTTGAAGGCCAAAGAGGTGCTGTGCACCGATCCGTACATCGCCGACGAGCGGTTCCTGCCCCTGTCGGAGGTGTTAGAGCGGGCCGATCTGCTGGTCATCACCGCGCCGCATCCGGAGTACGCTAACCTGCCCACCGACAAGCCGATCGCCGATATGTGGGGCATTACAGGAAGAGGCCTGCGGATATGAGCCTCTGGGTCTCGATCGTCATCCCCGTCTATAACGAAGGCCCTCGGGTACTTCCCGCGTTAGAACGCATTCTGCGGGAAGTGACCTTGCCGTGCGAGATCCTCTGTGTCCACGACACTCCTGACGACACCACCGTGCCCTACGTGCGGCAGGTCTCTGAGCGGGACTCGCGGGTACGGGCGGTGCTCAACACCTACGGCCGCGGGCCGGCCAACGCGATCCGATTCGGGATCGACGCGGCACGGGCGCCGGTGACCGTGGTGACGATGGCCGACGGCAGCGATGATCCGCGACAGATCGACGATCTGGCGCGGCTGGTCGACCGGGGGGTGGTGGTGGCCGCGGCTTCCCGGTACATGCCGGGCGGCCAGCAGGTGGGCGGTCCGCGGATTAAAGGAATGCTGTCCCGCCTGGCCGGCCGCTCCTTGCGGCTGCTGTGCCGGGTGGGCACCCGGGACGCCACCAACAGCTTCAAGGCGTACTCCACCGAGTTCGTCCGTCAGGTGGGGATTGAGAGTCGGGCCGGCTTCGAGATCGGGTTGGAGTTGACGGCCAAGGCCACCCGATTACGGCTGCCGGTCGCGGAGATTCCCACGATCTGGCTGGATCGCGCGTTAGGAGAGTCGAACTTCGACCTCAACCGCTGGATACCGAAGTATTTACGGTGGTATTTCTTTGCGTTCGGGCGCCGGATGACCATGGAGCAGATGGTGGCCCGCCGTCGCGCCCATGAGGCCGCCACCGGCCAACCACCCCAGGTCACCCCGATCAGCCCGGTTCCGCCCCCCGACACGCTGCCCCCACAGGCCCGCAGCCACAATGGCGCGTTGATATGGCCCGGCGCGTTTGACGTGTCGACCGTCACGAGTGAGGCCGATTCTGAGGCGGCGGCGGAGTCATTGAACGGTGAGTCAACCACGTCCGATGCGGAGGCGGGACAAACGGTCCAGGCCCTCCAGGAAGCACCCAGGCCGTGAGCGGACGCGCCCGCGGTCACACATTGTCTCGACAGGACTTTTGAGGAGCGTTTGAGTGGCAAAGGTACTGATCACGGGATCGGCGGGCTTCATCGGCGGGTACGTCGTCGAGGAGCTGCTCCGGCAGGGCTACACGGTTGTCGGACTGGACAACTACTCCAAGTACGGCCCGGTGACCCGCAGCTATGACAACCACCCTCGCTACACCTTCGTGGAGGGCGACGCGCGGGACGTCGACCTGCTGACCGAGCTACTCACCGACTGCGATCACTTCATCGCGGGCGCGGCGATGATCGGCGGCATCTCCTACTTCCACGCCTACGCCTACGATCTGCTGGCCACCAACGAGCGGATCATCGCCGCCAGCTGTGACGCCGCGCTGCGGGCGCACGCCGCCGGCACCCTGAAGAAGGTCACCTACGTCAGCTCCTCGATGGTCTTCGAGAGCACCGACCGGTGGCCGTCCAAGGAAGGCGACCAGCTGCACATCCCGCCGCCTCGGTCGTCGTACGGGTTCCAGAAGCTCGCCGTGGAGTACTTCGCCAAGGCCGCTTGGGACCAGTACAAGCTGCCCTACACCATCGTGCGGCCGTTCAACTGCGTCGGGGTCGGGGAAGGCCGGGCGCTGGGGCAGGCCGAGGTGCTCTCGGGCAACGTCAAGCTCGCCATGTCACACGTGGTCCCCGACCTGGTGCAGAAGGTCCTCAAGGGCCAGGATCCGCTGCACATTCTCGGTGACGGTACGCAGATCCGCCACTACACCTACGGTGGGGATCTGGCGCGGGGCATCGTGGCGACCCTGGAGCACCCCGGGGCCCTCAACGAGGACTTCAACCTGTCCACCGCCACCTCCACCACGGTTCTGGAGCTGGCCGAGCTGATCTGGCGGAAGATCAAGGGACCGGATGTGCCGTTCCGCTGGGTCAGCGACGAGCCGTTCGAGCACGACGTGCAGAAGCGGATCCCGGACGTGACCAAGGCCCGTGAGGTGTTGGGCTTCGAGGCGACCACCACCCTGGACCAGATGCTTGACGAGGTCATCCCCTGGGTGGCGAAAGCGATCGAAGAGGGACGTCTGTGAGCGTGGATCACAGCAGTCGTGAAGCGGGCCGGGACGATCAGTCCCGGCCCGCCCCGCACGCACCTGAACCGCGGATCGGGAGCGTGCCGTCCGCCGTCTCCGCACCAGAGGAACCAGGTGAACCCACGGCAGGGCCGTCGAGGGTCCCACGGCCCGGGGTGCTGGAGTGGCTGACCACGGTGGTGGGGCCGCGGCTGTTCCCGCCGGCGGTCACGCGCCGGCTGACCTGGCCGCAGGTGGTCCTCGCGACGGTGGCCGTCCTGGCCGCCACCGCCGTCGGGCTGGGGCGGGTCCGGGGCCCTGGCAGCTGGGACACCATCATGGCCGAGGACGGCCGTGACCTGCTGCACGACGCGTACCAGCTGTCCCTGTGGGGTGCCCTGAGCAACGACATCAACGGGTACTACCAGACCGGGCCGCGGCTGCTGGCGGAGATCGCGGCGGCGGTACCGGTCCGGTGGGCGGCGGCGGTGCTGGCGGTGGAGGCGACCGCCGCTACCGCGCTGCTCGCGTTGGTGGTGTACATAGCCAGCGGCGCCCATCTGCGTCACCCGTTAGCGCGGCTGCTGGCGGCCGCCCCCATGATCGTTTTCCCGGTCTCGTTGGGCACCGTCGAGGCCACCGTGGTGACCGTGCAGTTCCCGCTGCTGTACGCCGCCTGCTGGGTCCTGCTGTGGGTGCCGGCCCGTCGCGCAGGGTGGATCGTCGCCGGAGCGGTGGTGGCGGCGGTCGCCTTCGGCACCATCCTGGCGCTCGGTCTGATCCCGCTGGTGGTGGCGCGGGTGGTGATCCGGCGGACCTGGCGGGATCTGGTGCTGGGGGGTATCGCGGGCGCGGGGGTCCTGCTTCAGGTCGGTGCCCTGGTGCTGGGTTTCAGCGATCGGGGCGATATGTCCAGCTCCCGGGTGGATCCCCTGTGGCTCCTTGAGGAGCTGATCGTCTGGGGCGTGCCGCACTCGTTGATGGGTGAGCGGTGGATGGGGCAGGCCGTCGGCCACACCAGGGAGTACTTGGCGCTTCAGGTCATCGCGTGGCTGCTGTTGGCGGCCGTGTGGGTGGTGGCCCTGATGCGCTGGACCGATGCCAACTGGCCGTTGGCCGCGGTCACCACGCTGCACGGCCTGGGGTTTTTCGCGCTGACGTTGACGGCGCAGGGCGCACATGTGATGCGCTACCTGACGATCATGGTGTGCTTCCTGGCCGGCACCTTCGCCGCGCTGTTGCGCCCGTATCCCGATGCCCGTGCCCGAGCCGGCCTCAATCCCTTGGTGGCGATCACGGTTTTCATCGCGGTGTTGATGGCCGTCAACTACCGGACCGATTTCTACCGGGCACAAAGTCCACGGTGGAGTGTCCTGGTCGACCAGGCCACGGCCGCCTGTGTGGCCAATCCGGAGTTGGACGACTGGCAGGTGCAGATCTCACCCCGTGACATTGGGGTGCCCTTCACCGTCGATATCCCTTGTGACCGGCTTCGTTAGTGGGCCCACCGCCCGGTGTGGGCCCGCCAACGGGATAGCGGCATCGATTTATGTTGATAATCACATTGACTGTGATGAATCGGCTTTAACTGTCCCTAGTGGATTGATCATCGAGTGTCAGCTGTGGCGTGTCCGCCATGCGGAATGAAAAACTCGCGTTGTGGGACAGAGGCCGATCTTGGTGGGGCGGCAGGAAGATCGGCGGCGGGGCGGTCAACACCTCGCCGCCGGTAGTGTGGTACTTACCGGCCCGGCAGGAATTGGCAAATCCACCCTGTTGACCGTGCTCGCCGATGACGCGCAGCGGGCCGGCCATGTGGTGCTCCACAGCACCGCCGCCCCCGCAGAGTCGGCGTTGCCGTATCTGGCGCTGATCGATCTGTTCGTCCCGATCCTGGATCAGGCAGCGGAGCTACTCCCCGAGCATCTGCTCCACGCGCTGCGAGGTGCGCTGCTGCGGGAAGGGACCATTCCCACCGCGCGGGATGAGTTGGCGGTCCGGCTCGCCGTCCTCGACCTGCTGCGGGGCCTGACCCGTACTCGCGATGGCGCTCCCGCCGGAGCCGACCCCGTCCCGGTGCTGCTGGTCCTCGACGATGTGCAGTGGATCGACCGCCCCAGCGCCGAGGTCCTTGAGTTCGTGGCCCGCCGATTAGGAGATCACCCGGTCCGGGTGCTGGCGGCCGAACGCGTCGAGCCGGACCGGTGGCCGATATCCCGAGATCTGTGCCCGCCACCGGTCACCGAGATCCCCCTCCGTCCCCTCGATGAGGTGGCGATCGCCGAGCTGCTCAGCACCCACATCGGCACCGGCTATCCCCGCAGCACCATCTCCCGGATCTACAAGGCCAGCGGCGGCAACCCGTTCTACGCCTTGGAGCTGGCGCGTGCCCTGGAACGGGTGGGCCGTCCCATCAGACCGACCGACCCGCTGCCGGTACCCGACCGGCTGCGGGTCCTACTGTCCCAGCGATTAGCGACCTTGCCGCCCTCGGTCCGTGAGGCGCTGCTGCTGGTGGCCGTCGCGGCCCGCCCGACCGGCAAACTGCTGAGCGCCGAACAGTTGGCCATCGCGGAGCGCGCCGGCATCCTCGAACTTGACTCGACCGGCCATCTCACCTTCACCCATCCGTTGCTGTCGGAGCTGGTGTACGCCGATGCGGATAGCGCCGCCCGCCAGGCGGCCCACCGGACCCTGGCCGATCTCAGCGACGATCCCATCGACCGAGCCTGGCACCTGGCTTTAGGGACGCCGTGGCCGGACACCGAGCTGGCCCACACCCTCGAGGAGGCCGCGCGGATGGCCCGGAATCGGGGAGCGCCGGCGGTCGCCGCAGAGCTGGCGAGATTGGCGGCGGAGCGCACCACGGCGGCAGACCGTGCCACCGCCGCGGCCCGAATGCTGACCGCGGCCCGGCATGCCTTAGCGGCGGGGCTGCTGGATCAAGCGCGCGAGTCCGCCCAAGCGGCGCTGGCCCCGGACGCCGGCGCCAACCGGGACACCCGGGTCCATGCCCGACTGTTACTGGTGGAGATGGCCGGGCAGGATCAGTCGGAGGTGGGGCCGATCCTGGCGGCGGCGTTCGCCGACGCCGTCGGGTATCCCCGCCTAGAGGCTGGGGTGCGGCTGTACCGCGCGGTGAAGGCGCTCTACGACGGCCAGGAGAACCAGGCGGTCAACGAACTGATGATCGCCGAGGGGTTGGCCGAGTACAGCGGCGACGTGGAGCGCCTGGTGGAGGTGCTCACCTGGCGCGGCTGTGTGGAGGGCAACCTGGGGGACCCCAACGCCGATCGGCTACATGAGCGGGCGTGGCGTCTGGCGCAGACCCTGCCGTTGAGCTCTGCGGTGATCAACACCCGCCAGTTGTGGGCGATGACCCAGCTGTTCATGGGGAATGTGTCTCAGGCGGTCCGGCTGATCGAACGACTGGCCGACGAGGTTGAGCGGGAAGGCACGCTCCGTGACCTGGCGATGGTGCTGATATCGGTGTCATCCGTCAACACCCGGGCGGGCCGGTTAGGGCGGGCGTTGCGGGCCGGACGGCGGTGCGCGCAACTGTTCTCCGATATGGGGGTCACCCCAGGGCCTGGATTCGTCGCCGCGGCGACCGCGGAACTGGCCGGGGGGACCGTGGCCGAGGCGGGTCGACTGGCCGAGCAGGCCGTGGCGGCCTGCCAGGCGGCCGGTGATGACGACTGGTTGATTTTGGCCTTGGCGCTGCGGGGACAGGCGCACCTGCTGGCTGGGGAGCGGGCGGACGCCGTTGAGACGCTACGGCACGCCTGGCGGGTGGAGTCCCGCTATCGGCGTAACGATCCCGCCATCGCGCCCTGGTACTCCGATTTCATCGAGGCTTTGGTCGGGGTGGGCGCCCATCAGGAAGCCGCCGAGGTGCTCACCGAGGTCCGCTCTCGGGCCGAAAGACGCGGGCGTCATGTGGTCCTGCTCGGACTGCGGCGCGCTGAGGCGCTGCTGCGGGCCGCCACCGTCGATTCCCGGCAGGCGAGCGATGAGCTACGCGCCGCGATCGAGAAGGAAACCGATCATCCCTACCCCTTGGACCTGGCCCGCTGCTACCTGACCTTGGGGATGCTGGAGCGACGCGCCCACCGGCGTAGCGCGGCCCGTCACGCGCTGCAGGAGGCGCTACGGCGGTTCACCGCGGCGGGCGCGGCGCCCTGGGTGGAGTGGACCCGGGCGGAGCTGGCCCGCCTGGACGGGGGAGCCCGCGGACAGGCGATGACCGAGACCGAGCAGCGCATCGTGGATCTGGTGCGGGCCGGCGCGACCAACCGGGAGATCGCCGCCACGCTGTTTCTATCGGTCAAGGCGGTGGAGGCCAATCTCACCCGGCTGTACCGCCGGCTGGGGGTCCGCAACCGCACTCAGCTGGTACGCGCGTTGCAGGGGTAGCGGTCCGGGCCGGCAAGAGCGATGCGGCGGCGTCGGAATTTTCTCTGAATTTTCAAGGAATGGGTCGATGAGTCAGTGACCTGTCGTGCCCTCAATAGGCGCGGCCAGCCGCCCCGGCCTGGCGCGCCGAATCACGATATCGCCGCCGAAACGAATGGTGATACAGTGATCCGCATACTCATGCGGAGGTGAGGTATGGGTGCGACGGTGGCCGTCGTCGGAGGCAGCGGATACGTAGGCGGAGAGCTGCTGCGTCTGTTGGACGCGCATCCGGAGCTTCAGATCGGGCCGGTGACCGGCCAGCGCAGCGCCGGGCAGCGCGTCACCGAGGTTCACCCGCACCTGGCTGGGCTCGCCGACCGCACCTTCGTCGCCACAGAGCCGGCCCAGGTCGCCGACGCCGACTTGGTGTTCCTGGCGTTGCCTCACGGGCAGTCCGGCCCGTTCGCCGCCCAGCTGAGCCAGATCGCCCCCCAGGTCAAGGTGGTCGACCTGGGCGCCGACCACCGGCTGGCCAGCCCGGACGCCTGGCAGCGCTACTACGACACCCCGTACGCCGGCAGCTGGGTCTACGGCCTTCCAGAGTTGTCCGGTCAGCGTGAGCTCATCGCGGACGCCACCCGGGTCGCCGCCACCGGCTGCCACGCGGTCGCGTCGATCCTGGCGTTGGCGCCCCTGATCGAGGCGGAGCTCGCCTCGGCCGACGATGTGGCGATCGTCAGCGTCACCGGCACCTCCGGGGCCGGCCGGGCGCTCAAACCGCATCTGCACAGCAGTGAGGTGATGGGGGATCTCTCCGCCTACAGCGTCGGCTCTCACCGACACGTCCCCGAGATCATGCAGGCGACCGGTGCGCGGGGAGTGTCGCTGACCCCGGTGCTGGCGCCGCTTCCCCGAGGCATCCTGGCCACCGTCACGGCTCGTCCCTTCCGTAGCGTGACCGCGGCACAGGTACGCGACGCGCTGCAGGAGGCCTACGCCGCCGAGCCCTTCGTCCACGTCCTCCCGGAGGGCACCTGGCCGCACACCGCCGCCACGTTGGGGAGTAACTCCTGCCATCTGCAGGCCACGGTCGACGTCGAATCCGGTCGGCTGGTGGTGGTCAGCGCCTTGGACAACCTCGGCAAAGGCGCCGCCGGTCAAGCGGTGCAGTGCGCCAATCTCATGCTGGGCTTTCCGGAGACCACCGGCCTGCCGGTGAACGGGGTGGCGCCGTGAGCATCCCCTGCAAACCCATCCCTCATACACGGGAGGCGTGATGACCGTCACCACCCCCACCGGTTTCCGGGCCGCTGGAGTCGCGGCGGGCCTGAAGGCCAGCGGCGCCCGCGATTTGGCGCTCGTGGTCAACGACGGCCCCAGCGCGGCGGCGGCCGCGGTCTACACCTCCAACCGGTGCAAGGCCAATCCCGTCCTGTGGAGTGAGCAGGTGACCGCCGACGGTCACGTACGGGCCGTGGTCCTCAACTCCGGCGGCGCTAACTGCTACACCGGTCCCGAAGGCTTCCAAACCACCCACGCCACCGCTGAGCGGGTGGCCAGCCGTTTGGGGATCTCCGCCTCTGACGTCGTGGTGTGCTCCACCGGCCTGATCGGGGTGCAGCTCCCCCGGGATCTGGTCCTGGCCGGTGTCGACGCCGCTGTCGCGGAGCTGTCCACCGAAGGTGGGCCCGACGCGGCCCTGGCGATCATGACCACCGACACGCGCCCCAAGCAGGCGGCGGTGACCGGGCAGGGCTGGTCCCTGGGCGGGATAGCCAAAGGGGCCGGCATGCTGGCCCCGGCGTTGGCGACGATGCTGGTGGTGCTCACCACCGACGCCGACGTGGACGCGGCCACCTGCGACGCGGCGTTACGCACCGCCGTGTCCCGCACCTTCGACCGGCTGGACACTGACGGGTGCCAATCCACCAACGACACCGTGCTACTGATGGCCTCCGGCGCCAGCGGTGTCACCCCGTCGGCCGAGGAGTTCACCACCGCCCTGACCCAGCTGTGCCACGACCTGGCGATGCAGCTGCTGGCCGACGCCGAAGGCTCGGCGCACGACATCACCATCACCGTGCGGGGCGCGGCCAGCGAGGCCGACGCGCTGGAGGTGGGGCGGGCGATCGCGCGCAGCGCCCTGTTCAAATGCGCGGTCTATGGCGAGGACCCCAACTGGGGTCGGATCCTGGCGGCGGTGGGCACCACGAAGGCGGCGTTCGACCCACACGCCATCGACGTGATCTTCAACGGGGTCCGGATCTGCCACGCCGGTCAGCCCGACGAACCGCGCGAGAAGGTGGTGTTCAACGGGCGAGCGGTCACCGTGATCGTGGACCTACACGCCGGCGATGAGCAGGCCACGGTCTGGACCAGCGACCTGACCGAGGCGTACGTGCACGAGAACTCGGCGTACTCCACATGACACCCCGCCCGACCGAACCGAATGGTCCGGACACCCCACCGGGACCGGCCCAGACGACCCTGTCACCCCCGAACGGCGTCACCCTCCCTGGAGGCTGGATGACAACCTCCGACACCCCGACCACCGCCACCCGAGATGTGGCGACGGCGATGCGCAAGGCTGCCACCCTGATCGAGGCGCTGCCGTGGCTGGCGGAGTTCCACGGCAAGATCATCGTGATCAAATACGGCGGTAACGCCATGACCTCCACGGAGCTGAAGCGGGCCTTCGCCGCCGACATGGCTTTTCTGCGGTACGCCGGGATCAAACCGGTCGTGGTGCACGGCGGGGGTCCCCAGATCACCGAGATGCTGTCCCGGTTGGGGATCGCCACCGAGTTCAAAGGCGGCTTGCGGGTCACTACCCCCGAGGCGATGGAGGTCGTCCGGATGGTCCTGCTGGGCCAGGTCGGACGAGACCTGGTGGGGTTGATCAACGAGCATGGCCCGTTCGCGGTTGGGATGTCCGGTGAGGACGCCCACCTGTTCACCGCAGTCCGGCGCCCGGCCTACGTTAACGGCGAGCCGGTCGATGTCGGGCTGGTCGGCGACGTCGAACACGTGAACATCTCCGCGGTCACCGACCTGATCGAGGCCGGCCGTATCCCCGTCATCTCCACCATCGCCCCCGATGCCCAGGGCACCCCGCACAACCTCAACGCCGACACCGCCGCCGCGGCTCTGGCCGTCGCGCTCGGCGCTCACCGGCTGGTGATCCTCACCGACGTGGAGGGCCTGTACGCCAACTGGCCCGACCCCACCAGCCTGATCTCCCGGCTGACGACGCGGGAGCTGGCCGACCTGATGCCCACCCTGTCCGCCGGCATGATCCCCAAGATGGAGGCCTGCCTGCGGGCGGTGGAGGGCGGGGTCCGCGCCGCCCACGTCATCGACGGCCGAGTGCCGCACTCCCTGCTGCTGGAGATCTTCACCCCCGAAGGGTTCGGAACCATGATCGTCCCCGACGCGGCGACGGGCGACGACGCTCGCGCGGAGGACCCGACCGTGACCGCCCACACCGCGGAAGGTGATACCCCGTGACCGGACTGTTGGACCGCTGGAACAACGCGGTAATGCACACCTACCCCACCCCCGCTGTGGCGGCGGTCCGGGGTGAGGGCGCCACCCTGATCGACGAGGACGGCCGGCAGTACCTGGACATGTACGCCGGGATCGCGGTCAACGCGCTCGGCCACGCCCACCCGGCCGTGGTCGAGGCGGTCAGCCGCCAGATCGCTACCCTCGGTCACGTCTCCAACCTGTTCGCCAACCCACCAGCGGTCGCGCTCGCCGAACGCCTCTTGGCGCTGGCGGGCCGGGACGGGGCGGTCTTCTTCGCGAACTCCGGCGCGGAAGCCAACGAGGCGGCGTTCAAACTGTCCCGGCGCACCGGGCGTACCCACATCGTGGCGGCCGAGGGGGGTTTCCACGGTCGGACCATGGGGGCGCTGGCCCTCACCGGCCAACCGGCCAAAGCCGCGCCGTTCCAGCCGCTGCCCGGTGAGGTCACGCATGTGCCGTACGGGGACGTCGACGCGCTCCAGGCCGCGGTCACCGACGCCACCGCGATGGTGATCCTGGAGCCGATCCAAGGCGAGAACGGGGTGGTGGTACCCCCCGCCGGATACCTGGCCGCCGCCCGGGAGATCACCGCCCGGCACGGGGCGCTGCTGGTCCTGGACGAGGTGCAGACCGGCATCGGCCGGACCGGTTACTGGTACGCCCACCAGGCCGACGGTGTGGAGCCGGACGTGATCACCCTGGCCAAAGGGCTGGGAGGAGGTCTGCCGTTGGGGGCCTGCGTGGCCTTCGGGGAGGCGGCCGGTCTGCTCGGGCCCGGGATGCACGCCAGTACCTTCGGTGGGAACCCGGTCTGCTGTGCCGCGGCGCTGGCGGTCCTGGACACGATCGCCACCGACGGGCTCCTTGATCACGTCAAACGTCTGGGAGAACGCCTGCGCGTCGGAATCGAAGGGCTCCCTCTGGTACGCGAGGTCCGCGGCGCCGGCCTGCTGCTGGGCATCGTGCTCACCGAGCCGGTCGCCGCCCAGGTCGAGGCCACCCTGCGCGCCGCCGGCATCCTGGTCAACAGCGTCCAGCCCAACGTGATCCGGCTGGCGCCCCCCTTGAACCTCAGCCATGACCAGGCCGAGGTGTTCCTGTCCGCTCTGCCCCTGGCCCTGAAGGCCGTCGCCGAAGGAGGAACCGCGTGATCCGCCACTTTTTGCGGGACGACGATCTGAGCCCAGCCGAGCAGGCGCAGATCCTCGACTTGGCCGAGGCCATGGTGGCCGACCCCTTCAGGTACCGGCCTTTGGCGGGCCCTCGCGCGGTCGCCGTCATCTTCGACAAGCCGTCCTTGCGGACCCGGGTCTCCTTCGAAGTCGGCATTGCCCAGCTGGGCGGCCAGCCGCTGATCATCGACTCCCGCAGCACCCACTTCGGGCGGGGGGAGACGCTGCGGGACGCGGCCCGGGTGCTGTCCAGTTACGTGTCGGCGATCGCGATCCGCACCTTCGCCGACGACCGGATCGCCGAACTGGCGGCGGGCGCCACCGTGCCGGTGATCAACGCGCTCACCGACGGCTTCCACCCCTGTCAGCTGCTGGCCGACCTGCTCACCATCCGGCAACGACTGGGACGGTTGGCGGGGGTGCGGCTCACCTACCTCGGAGACGCCGCCAACAACATGGCCCACTCCTACCTGCTGGCCGGCGCCACCGCGGGCCTGCAGGTACGCCTGTCGAGCCCGTCCGGCTATGACCCCGACCCTGCGGTGGTGCAACGGGCCACCGAGATCGCGGCGCAGACCGGCGGCTCGATCGAACTGATCCGTGACCCTAAGGAAGCCGTCGCGGGCGCCGAGGTGATCGCCACCGACACCTGGACCTCCATGGGGCAGGAGGGGGACGGCCGGGACCGTCAGGGGCCGTTCTGGCCGTACCAGGTCAACGCGGGCCTCCTCGCCGGTGCCGCGCCGGACGCGATCGTGCTGCACTGCCTGCCCGCCCACCGCGGCGAGGAGATCACCGACGAGGTGATGGACGGCCCCGCCAGTGCGGTCTTCGACCAGGCCGCCAACCGACTCCCCGCCCAGAAGGCCCTGCTTACCTGGCTGCTGGACCAGGCAGGACTGGACCCGGCAGGAAAGGCAGGAAAGGAAAGCTAATGAGCGGTCCGATCACCAAAGCCGCCCGGCACGCCCGGATCGCTGACCTGATCCGTCGCCACCCGATCCGATCCCAGACGGAGCTGGTGGAGCTGCTGGCCAACGACGGCGTCACGGTTACCCAGGCGACCCTGTCCCGGGACCTTGAAGAGCTCGGGGCGGTGAAGGTCCGCACCAACGCGGGGCCCGGGGTGTATGTGATCCCCGAGGACGGCAACCCACCCCTGCGTCATGACGAACAGGCGCCCTCTCGCCTGATCCGACTGCTGCGCGAGCTGCTCACCAGCGCCGACTCCTCAGGCAACCTGGCGGTGCTCCGCACCCCACCCGGCGCCGCCCAGTTCCTCGCCAGCGCCCTGGACCGCTCTGGGCTCGCCGAAGTGGTCGGCACCATCGCCGGTGACGACACCATCCTGGTGGTCGCCCGCGACCCCGACGGGGGCGCCCGACTGGCCGCGAAGTTGCTGGCCTGGGCCGGAGGGGAGGCGCCGTCGGCCGACCACACCGACACGGCCGACCAGCCCCGACGATCTGACCCTCGGTGATCGGTCGGTACCGATCGGACTGGACCGTCAGGCTTCATCCGGAATCAGGTTCTCCATCGAATAACGCCATAACGCTCTGCATCGAATAACGCTGACAACAATCCAAGGAGACAGACGTGACTGACCGGGTCGTGCTCGCATACTCCGGCGGGCTGGACACCTCCGTGGCGATCGGACAGATCGCCGAACAGACCGGCGCCGAGGTGATCGCGGTCGCGGTGGATGTCGGCCAGGGAGGTGAGGATCTGGAGGAGATCCGCAAGCGGGCTCTGGCGTGCGGCGCCGTCGAGGCGGTCGTCGTCGACGCCCGTGAAGAGTTCGCCTCCGACTTCTGTGTCCCCGCGCTGCGCGCCAACGCGCTGTACATGGACCGCTACCCGCTGGTCAGCTCCCTGAGCCGGCCGCTGATCGTCAAGCACCTGGTGGAGGTGGCCAACCGGTACAACGCCACCCACGTCGCGCACGGCTGCACCGGCAAAGGCAACGACCAGGTGCGCTTCGAGGTCGGCCTGGCCGCCCTGGCCCCCCACCTGAAGGTCATCGCGCCGGTGAGGGACTACGCCTGGACCCGGGACAAGGCCATCGCCTACGCCGAGGAGAAGGGCCTGCCCATCGACGTGACCAAGTCCTCCCCGTACTCCATCGACCAGAACCTGTGGGGTCGGGCCGTGGAGACCGGATTTCTGGAGGACATCTGGAACGCGCCGATCGAGGACATCTACAGCTACACCTCCGACCCGGCGAAGGCCACCGAACCCGACGAGGTGATCATCACCTTCGAGCAGGGCGTACCGGTGGCGATCGACGGCAAGCCCGTCACGCCCTACCAGGCCATCATCGAGCTGAACCGGCGCGCCGGCGCGGCCGGCGTCGGACGCCTGGACATGGTCGAGGACCGGTTGGTGGGGATCAAGAGCCGCGAGGTCTACGAGGCGCCCGCCGCCATCGCCCTGATCACCGCCCACCAGGAGCTGGAGGGCGTCACCGTGGAACGGGAGACCGCCCGGTTTAAGCGGCTCGTGGACCAGCGGTGGGGCGAGTTGGTCTACGACGGGCTGTGGTTCTCCCCGCTGAAGCAGGCCCTGGACGCCTTCATCGAATCCACCCAGCGGTACGTCAGCGGCGACATCCGGCTGGTGCTGCAAAGCGGACGCGCGGTCGTCACCGGACGGCGTTCGGAGGCCTCCCTGTACGACTTCGCGCTGGCCACCTACGACACCGGCGACGCCTTCGACCAGTCGCTGGCCCGGGGCTTCGTGGAGCTGTGGGGCCTGCCCAGCAAGCTCGCCGCGATGCGGGACCGCCGCATGGAGGGCCGGGCCTGACCCCCTCCCGGCGGCCGGTGGCCCGCCGTCACCGGCTCGATCCACCCACCCAATCCGCGTACGCGATCATGAATGGTCGGCGCGGACCTTCGGGAACCGGCCGACCAGCCATGACCGTCGACGTCAAGCGACTGCGACGTCACGCGAGACGTCAAGCGACTTCAAGGAAGAAACCGCGACCGTGACTGATCAGAGCACCGCCACGCGACTGTGGGGAGGACGCTTCAGCGCCGGACCCGCCGAGGCCATGGCACGCCTGTCGCTGAGCGTCCACTTCGACTGGCGGTTGGCCCCCTACGACCTGGCTGCCTCCCGCGCCCACGCCCGTGTCCTGGCGCGCGCCGGCCTCCTGAACGAGGACGAGCTGCAGCGGATGCTCGCCGCGCTGGACGACCTGGAAGCCGCCTGCGCCTCCGGCGAGTTCACCCCGACCCCGGACGACGAAGACGTCCACACCGCCTTGGAACGCGGACTGCTGGAGCGTCTCGGCCCGCTGGGCGGCAAACTCCGCGCTGGCCGCAGCCGCAACGATCAAGTCGCCACCGACCTGCGGCTGTACCTGCGGGACCACGCCCGCACGCTGGCCGGTCAGATCGTGGACCTGTGCCAGGCCCTCACCGGTCAGGCCGCCGCCCACGTGGACACCCCGGCTCCCGGCATGACCCACCTGCAACACGCCCAACCCGTCAGCTTCGGACACCACCTGCTGGCGCACGTTCAGGCGTTCCTGCGGGACCTGGACCGGCTCGCCGACTGGGACACCCGGACCGCGGTGTGCCCCCTGGGGGCGGGGGCGCTCGCCGGCTCCTCCCTCCCGCTGGACCCCGCCGCGGTCGCCCAGGAGCTGGGGTTCACCGCTCCGGCCGCCAACTCCATCGACGCCGTGTCCGACCGGGATTTCGTCGCCGAGTTCCTCTTCATCGCCGCGCTGCTGGGGGTGCACCTGTCACGGCTCGGTGAGGAGATCGTGCTGTGGACCAGCCAGGAGTTCGGCTGGATCGACCTCGACGACGCGTACGCCACCGGCTCGTCGATCATGCCCCAGAAGAAGAACCCCGACGTGGGGGAACTGGCGCGGGGTAAGAGCGGCCGCCTCGTCGGCCACCTCACCGGCGTCCTCACCATGCTCAAAGGGCTGCCGTTGGCCTACGACCGTGACCTGCAGGAGGACAAGGAGCCGGTCTTCGACGCGATCGACACCCTCGACCTGGTGCTGCCGGCCTTCACCGGGCTGATCGACACCATGACGGTCCGTGTCGACAGGCTCGCCGCGGCCGCCCCTCAAGGCTTCACCCTCGCCACCGAGGTCGCCGACTGGCTGGTCCGCCAAGGGGTGCCGTTCCGTGAGGCGCACGAGATCACTGGGAAACTGGTCAGCCGCTGCGTCGCCACGGAGCGGGAACTGCACGAGCTCACCGACGAGGAGCTGACCGAGGTGAGCCCGCACCTGCGTCCCGAGGTACGCCAGGTGCTGTCGGTCCAGGGGGCGCTGCGCGCGCGTACCACCCCCGGCTCCACCGGCCCGACGGCGGTGGCGGCACAGCTGGAGCAGGTGCGTTCCGCACTCGCTGCCCGGCGCGCCTGGGCCGACACCACGGTGGTGCCGCGCTGACGCGCTGACCGCGGCGCCACGGGCCCGCCCCGCGCCGCGGCGACCCGTCCGCCACGCCGAGCAGCTTAGGGTGGTCCTCGATGATGACCTACTCCTGGCTGAACACGCCCGCCTCCGAGGTCAGCGCGACCGCCCGTGCCCTCCTGGGTTGGCACATCGCCGCCAACGGGGTACGCATCCGCCTCACCGAGGTCGAGGCGTACAGCGGTCCCGGCGTCGACCCGGCCAGCCACGCGTACCGGGGCCAGACCCGTCGCAACGCGGTCATGTTTGGGCCGGCCGGCTACCTGTACGTCTACTTCATCTACGGAACGCACTGGTGCCTGAACATCGTGTGCGGACCGGCGGGGGAGGCGGCGGCCGTTCTGCTGCGCGCCGGCGACGTGGTCGAGGGCATCGAGCTGGCGCGGCGGCGGCGCCCCACCGCGCGGAACGATGCCGACCTGGCCCGCGGACCGGCGAAACTCGCCACGGCGTTGGGCGTGGACGGCAGCGCCAACGGCACCTGCGTGGTCGACGGCACCGGACCGGTCACGCTCACCCCACCGACCAGCCCGGTGGCCGCAGAGCAGATTTCCGCCGGGCCACGTGTCGGCGTGACCGCCGCCCACGACCTACTCTGGCGTTTCTGGATCACAGGGGACCCGACGGTGAGCGCGTACCGCCCGCATATCCCCCGCCGTCGACGCCGGTGATCCACCCCGATCCCGCAGCCCGCACCCGCGGACGGCGGCTCAGGGAGGCGCGGGCCAGGCACGGGGGTAGGGGAGAATGCCAGCCGTGAACATTCTGGACGACCTGAGGTGGCGCGGTCTGATCCACGACTCCACCGATCCGCAGGCCCTGGCCGAACATCTGGCGTCAGGACCGGTGACGTTCTACGTGGGGTTCGATCCGACCGCGCAAAGTCTGCACGTCGGTCACCTCGTGCAGATCCTCACCGCCCGCCGCCTTCAGTTGGCCGGACACCGTCCGCTGCTGCTGGTGGGGGGCGCCACCGGTCAGATCGGTGACCCTAAGGAGAGCGGAGAGCGTACCCTCAACCCACCGGAGGTGGTCGCCGGCTGGGTGGAACGCATCAGACGCCAGCTCGCGCCGTTCGTCTCCTACGAAGGAGACAACGCCGCCGTCCCGGTCAACAACCTGGACTGGACCGGGCAGATGTCGGTGGTGGACTTCCTGCGGGATGTCGGCAAGCACTTCCCGGTGAACCGGATGTTGGCCCGGGAAGTGGTCCGGGCCAGGTTGGACAGCGGCATCAGCTTCACCGAGTTCAGCTACCAGCTGCTGCAGGCCAATGACTTCTACGAGCTGCACCGCCGCTACGGGTGCACGCTCCAGTTCGGGGGCTCCGACCAGTGGGGCAACATCACCGCGGGCGTGGACTACATCCGCCGCCGTGGGGGCGGGTCCGTGCACGCCTTCACCACCCCCCTGGTCACCAAGGCGGACGGCACCAAGTTCGGCAAGACCGAAGGCGGCGCGGTGTGGCTGGATGCCGAGCTGACCAGTCCGTACGCCTTCTACCAGTTCTGGTTCAACACCGATGACCGGGACGTGGTCACCTACCTGAAGTACTACAGCTTCCGTGACCATGAGGAGATCGAGGCGCTGGAGAAGGAGACCGTCGAGCGGCCGGCGGCGCGGGCGGCCCAGCGCGCTTTGGCCGCTGAGCTGACGACTCTGGTCCACGGCGCCGAGGAGACACAGCGGGTGATCGCGGCCAGTCAGGCGCTGTTCGGGCGCGGGGAGCTGGCCGAGCTTGACGCAGGCACCTTGCGAGCCGCCTTGACCGAGGCGGGGTTGACGACGGTACGCGGGGCGCTGCCCAACATCGCCACGTTGCTGCGTGAGGCCGGACTGGTGTCCAGCCTCTCCGAGGCGCGGCGCACGGTGGCCGAGGGAGGCGCCTACCTGAACAACGTGCGGGTCACTGACGCCGATGCGGTGCCGTCGGAGGAGTCGTTGCTGCACGGTCAGTTCCTGGTGCTGCGGCGCGGCAAGCGGACGGTCGCGGGAGTCGTGCTGGAGCGGTGAGGCCTTCGTCCCGTCACCGTTGGACGGTCTGGCGGTGACGGGACGGCCGCGACGGCGCCGTGAGTGGCGCGGGGAAGGCACATCCTGGGGAAGGCGCACCCGGTCTACGGGGTTGGCGTGGTGGCACGCCAGGGTCCGCGCGTACGTGGGTTTTATCGGAAAACGGCGGGCGATAAAGCGTGTGGGAATCCTGCCCAAAGCGGCACAGCGCCGCGTGAAGGATCCGCCGAGATCGATATTTAACGGCGCGATTGGGTGTGAAGACGGTCGGCGAAACCAATAACGCTGAGTGTCTGCTTGCTGTCGGAGTGGGTTGTGATGGGAGCCACGTGGTTTGGATTTGACGTCCCGAACTCTGGCGCGTAACTTTGTTCGTGCCCGCGGGGCACCGGACGAAACTGAGACGCCGGGAAGGATCCGGAAGATAAGGATCAAAACCGGCGAAACGGACGGCCGGCTCGCGGAAACCTCCCTGATTTGGCCGAGTGAGATCGGCGAGGTACAGTGGAGGAACCGGGTGGTGCCGGTGGTCCTGAGAGCAGCGAGTCGCGGGAGCGACGGACGCGCAGAGGACCAGCCAGGCGAAGCTAACCGGGAATCCCCTTCGAGCT
Organism: Actinomycetales bacterium; assembly: GCA_002919305.1. Taxonomy (GTDB): domain Bacteria; phylum Actinomycetota; class Actinomycetes; order Mycobacteriales; family Micromonosporaceae; genus RSA1. Next base: position 248 of record PKFB01000023.1, on the reverse strand, counting down.
AAAGTAGAGCTCAGGCACCTTGAGCCTGGCTTAGCGGCCAGATCATGTGTGCGTGTTTCTTGAGAACTCAACAGGGTGCTTTTGCAGTATGCCAGCTGCGCTAGCTTGTGCGTACAGCTAGGGCGCTACGTTTAGTGGCTCCCTGTTAATTGATTGATAGCTGGGTTCTCCAGTGTTTGGGTTTTCATTGGAGAGTTTGATCCTGGCTCAGGACGAACGCTGGCGGCGTGCCTAACACATGCAAGTCG
>PKFB01000041.1 GCA_002919305.1 Actinomycetales bacterium | reverse complement strand
GGTGATGTCCGTGAGCTTCTTCTCCCGGACGCCGCTGAAGTGGCGAAATACTCGCCGCAATCATCTACCCTGAGTGTTCTTCCTGTAGGCGGGAGGAGAGTTCTCGGTCACATCACCGGGAATCTGTGCCCAACATGCGTCCCACCACCCCCGCTGAAGCGTCCCATAGATAGGGCGACGGGCCGGCGAAGAAGCCGGTGCAGCTGTTCTAACCGCCGTTGACCGGGTAAGGGCACCCAAAACCATCGAAGAGGCGATCGCGACGTAACCGGTTTTTGACGGCGCGGTACGTGACCAGCCCAACAGTATGCCGGAGGCGGAATCAACCGGCCTTCCCGACTGTTGTGCAGGTGACGACACCACACAACGGGGGCAGTGGAGCCGCCGCCACCGCGATCCGGTGGTGGTGGAAGTACGGGAGGAACGCCGAGCGTGGAGAGCACTAAGGATATCCGACTGGATGAGGTCGCCGAAGAACGCGACCTCGTAGGCGTATACCTGCATGAGATTTCAAAGACACCGCTGCTGGACGCCGAAGAGGAGGTCCAGCTAGCCAAGGCGGTGGAGGCAGGGCTGTACGCCGAACAGCTGCTTGAGAGCCAGGACGACGAGACGTCCAGCGGCCCTCTGCCCCACGGTGCGACACGTGCCGAGCTCGAACGACTCGTCGAAGAGGGCCGGCAGGCCAAGGAACGGTTCGTCAAAGCGAACCTGCGTCTGGTGGTGTCCATCGCCCGCCGCTATGTCCGTAGCGGCATGCCGATGCTGGACCTGGTGCAGGAAGGCAACACCGGCCTGGTACGCGCGGTCGAGAAGTTCGACTACGTGCGGGGATTCAAGTTCTCGACCTACGCCACCTGGTGGATCCGTCAGGCGATCAGCCGGGCGATCGCTCAGCAGGAGCGCACGGTTCGACTGCCGGTGCACCTGGTCGAGGACGTCAACCGGATGCGTAACACCGCGCGTCAGCTCACCCGTGAACTGGGCCAGGATCCCGAGCCTGAGCAGCTGGCTGCGGCGCTGGGGGTGCCTACTGAGCGGGTGCTGGAGCTGATCCGGTGGTCGCAGGACACAGTCTCGCTGGACACCCCCGTGGGAGACGACGGAGACACCAACCTGGGTGACCTGGTCGCGGACTCCGATGAGCCGAGCCCGGAGGATGTCGTGCTCGCCGGGCTGGAGCGGGAGCGCCTGAATGCGCTCCTGGCGCATCTCGATGAGCGCTCCGCCGGCATCGTGCGGGCACGCTACGGATTAGAGGATGGCCGTGAGCACTCGCTCACCGAGGTGGCGCAACGGTTCAGCCTCTCCCGAGAGCGAATCAGGCAGTTGGAGATCCAGGCCCTGTCCCGGCTGCGGGAACTGGCCCGCGCGGGTGGCCTGGACGCGGCGTGATCCGCGATAAGACGGCCACCATGCTGGCGGGCCGTCGAGTCGACGTTGAGGAAATCGACGCTGAGGAAAGCAGCGCAAGCCGGGAAGACGCGCCGCTTAACACCGTGCAGCGGCCCCGGTGGTCTCGCCCCACCGGGGCCGCACCGTAAGCCCGTCCCGAGGCCCGGTGAGGCGCAGTGACCCGGCCCGGTGGGATGCGGCGGTACCTAGCGGTCCTGTGTAGTCGACGGTCCTGTGCATTCGATGAGTCGTTCCTCTGGCGGTACACCGCTGGGAACGATGAACACACGCCAAGATCACGAATGTGGCCGGACCGACATAACGCGGTTGTGGAGGGGCGAAGTGGCAGAGGAACTTGATCTGGCAGGACTGTACCGCCGCGCTGAACAGCGTCTCAGCGCCGGTGATGTCAAGGGCGCTTTAGAGGATCTACAACCGGTCGTCGAGGCCGAACCGAACACCGTCAGCGTGCTACTCCTGCTGGCGCGGGCCTACTTCAAGTCGGCTCAGCTGGCGCGTGCCGAGCAGACCTACCGGCGTGTGGTGGAGTTGCACCCGGCCGAGCCGGAGGCGTTGATTGGACTGGCCCGCACCCTGGAGCGGCAGAGCAGGCACGCTGAGGCGCTCCCCCACGCGCGGATGGCGGCGTCGATGCGCCCTCAGCACATGCAGACCGTGCAGCGGATAGAGCAGCGGCTGCGGCGTAACAACTGGCGTCTTAACTGACCGCCTGGTCTGTCAGGGGTGGGTATGCGGCACCCATAACCGAACGTGATATCCACGTCACGTTCTGGGGAGGGGGTGGGTCGCTGAATTATGCTCGAGAGATGGATGAGAAGCAGCTTCTCGGCCGGATCTCTGAGCTAGTCGAGGAAGAACACCGGCTCCGTGATCGGGTCCAACGTGGAGAGATCTCCTCGGCCGAGGAGACCACGCGACTCAAGCAGCTGGAGGAGGCCCTCGATCAGTGCTGGGACCTGCTCCGGCGACGCCGCGCAGCGCGAGAGGCGGGCGGTGATCCGGACCAGGTCGGGCCTGCCCCGATCAGTCAGGTCGAGGGATATCTCCAGTGATGGGACTAACGCTGAACCTCATTGAGCTCTCATTGAGTCGTCTCATTGAGGCAGCGGTACAGCGTTGCGGCCATTGAGAAGGGCCGGCTGAATACGCCTTAGGCAATTCGTGCTGATGTGTTCAATGTGCGAATACTAAACGCATTGTGAAGACTACATTTTGTAGTCAATATTGAAGCGACGCGTGTTGGTTTGTTCCGCTTCGCGGTGAACGGCTACGGTCTCCGGTTGTCGCATCGTGCAGAATGTCGGAATTTTGGTCTCTGTGTCTGTGACCCATCCAATACGTCATGAAGTTTCGGGCGTGTCGCGACACCCTTGCGCAACAATCAGTCACCCAACCAACACAATATTGGATATGTGACCCGCTCCCTTCGGGGTAACACGGGTCGCGGAGAGGGTTTGTTGATGCAGCGTCGCGAACTCACCCCCGGCCGCACTTTCGGTGTCGTCTTCGAACACGGTGACGACTTCTTTGACACGATCAAGCGATTCTGCGCGGAGACCGGTGTCCGACAGGCGTATATCCCCATGTTCCTGGCTGGATTTGCTGAGGCGGAGCTAGCGGGTACGTGTGAACGGGTTGGGGATCCGAAGGCGCCGGTGTGGTCTCCGGTGTATCTGGAGAACCTGGAGGCCTTGGGATGCGGCAGCATCGCATACGACGAGGCCAGCGGTGAGGTGGTGCCCCACATCCACGCGGCGGTGGGGATGCGGCACCATGGCGCGACCGGTCACACCAGCCATCTGCTTCGGGCTCAGGTGCAGTTTGTGACCGAGATGCTGATAGTCGAGATCGTGGCGCCCCCGATGCGACGCGTGGTCCATCAGAGCCTGTACAACGTCTCCCTCCTATCGTTCGCCTAACCTTTTTGATCACGAAGCAATCGGCGTGTCTGGTCGACACGCCGGACGATGAGCTTCATGATCGGAAGAATGGGGTTTGGGTGATTAAATCGGATGTATCGTCGAGTATGCCCTGTAAAGGGCAACATCGACGAGGCGGTGAACAGGGGATGATGAGGTGTCCACCGACAGAACGCCTTGAAACTTGCTGAAACGCATGTCGAACTCGATCGTTGACCACGGTGTACGCCTGAAGGCACACCGCACCGCCGTCGGGCCGCCATGGCGGGGCAGGCGGTGGGGCAGGTCACGAACAAGTCGTCCCCGCACGCGGGGTGTTCAGGGAGCGAGGATCCCAGATGCGTGACTCACACAGCAGTGTCACCGGTCAGCCCGGCGGACGGCGGCATCGTGAGGTGGGGCCCGTGATCGGTGGGGAACTGGCGGAAGGGCTGCTACGTCATCACGAGCCTGATGTTCTCGCGCCGGACCGGTGTGGCAGTTGTGGATTGCCGTTCCCCTGTCCTACACGGGTGTTCGCTGCGAGTTTCTTCGCCGATTCCCCGGGCGAGCAGCCACAGGAGGAGCCCGGTTCCCTGGATGTGCCAGCCCCGATCGCCGTTACGGGCTGATCCGGCGTACCGATTCGGGCAATCTGGTGACTGAGCCCACGCCCGCGTCTTATCCGGACGCGGGCGTGGGGCCCTATACGGTGTGGTGTATTGAATGCCCCGTATGTCCGAGGCGGTTTCGGCTCGCCGGACACCTTATACCTGCCGTATCGGAATACCTGCCGTATCGGACAGGCCCTCCCTGTTTATTTGGGAGGAAAGATATAGTCGTTAATCGGACATAAATCATGAGTCGGTTATAAAACTCCTCTCGAGGCTCCTGGTGCTGTGGATTCCCCGTGTCAGCGCGATATGGGTGCCTATCGCGCCGTTGGGTCGGAACCATGTGAAAGGCGACTATGACACCGCCCGGCTTTTGGACGAGGGCGACGGGCCAGGACCGGTTCCCGGTGCCTGGTCGGGCACCCCGGCCGAGAACGCAGCGGCCCTTTCTGGGGCGCGTTCCCGACGCGCCAGCCAATACATCGGCACTCTGACATAGCGGCGCTCTGGCATATAGCGACGCGGTAACCGCTCTGATCCTCACGATGACGCTGAGGGCCGGCCGACCCGCGAGGTGCGGGCCCGGGCGTTCGGGCATGGGCGTCCGGCGGGCGGATGAACCGGAAGCGGACTTACCCGGCCTCCTTCCCGTGAGGGGGCAGCTCCGAATCTGGCGACTCAGGATCCGGATTCGGTGACGACGGCGGGTCGGCCGGCTGCGGTACCGGTTCGCTGGAGGGCGGCTCCTCCGGATGACTGGTGGACGGATCCGATATGCCGTTGGTCGGCTCCGTCTGAGGTGGCAAAGAAGCAGGGGGTTGGGCGCCCCCGACCGGAGCATCGTCCGCCGCTCCACCGCTGGTGCCAACGGTGGTGGGCAGCGGAGAGGGGGTGGTCGGTGTCGGACCGTGCGCGCTGGCGACACCGGGAGACGGCATCCGGACGTCACCCGAATGGGGGTGCTCCTCGGAGACGGCACCGGGTGTCTCGGAAACCTCCGACGGTGTGGTGGGCATCCGGGAGCCGTTAGTGATCAGCCTGGGGTACGCGACTCCCACGGTCACCAGGACCGCGGTGAACAATAGGGCGAGCAGCAGCGTCACGCCCAGATGACGCCCCCAGCGATGGGACTTGTTGGGTGACGCCGGTGCTACCGGCGTACCAGGCGCGGTGTGCTCCCTAACTAGGGGGGATTCGGTCCGCTCACCGGGGGTGGCGGACCGGAGCGGTTCGACAGCCCGAGAGGGTGAGGCGGTCGCGGGCGGCTCGGGTGCCGCCCTCGACGACGTGTGCTCATCGAACCGGGTCGAAGAGGGAGTGGGGCGCGTCGATCGAGACGACGAGGACGGGATCGGAGTACCCGTCGTATGAGCCGACGCGGCTGGAGAAACGGGCGCGGGGGAAGGCGACACGCTCGCGTCCAGGGCTGCCGATCCGGTGAGTGTGGCCGGGTCAGGTGGGGGGAGGACCGCCGCGTGGCGGGGGACGTGAGGGGCGGCGCCAGGCCTTGAGTGACCACCGTGCCGGGGAAACGTGTCGGACGAGAACGGACGAGACGAGGACGAACGCGGACGGGGACGACGACGGGTCGGGCGCGGTGGCCCGAACCGGGAACTGGTGAACTCGTCGAGATCCTCCAACCCCAAGGCCGCGCCCGCGCTCAAACGGGCGAGCAACTCCCGGGCGGTTGGACGCGCCTCCGGCTCTCGAGACAACGCCGCCCTGACCGGCTCGTGCAGCCCCGCGGGGAGCCCGGTGAGATTGGGCTCGGCGTGCAGAATCCGGAACGCCCGGGTATTGGGATCCCCTGGGCCAAAAGGGTGCCGGCCGGTCGCCACGTACACCACCAGACAGCCCCAGGCGAACAAATCAGCAGCGGGGGTGATGGGTTCGCCGAGCGCCTGTTCTGGAGCCATCCAGCCTGGACTGCCCACGGCTACGCCGGTGCGGGTAATACCAGAGGGGGAGTCCAACGCGCGGGCGATCCCGAAGTCGATGACCCGGGGCCCGGACAGAGACAGCAGAACATTGCTGGGTTTGAGATCCCGGTGCACCAGGCCAGCGGCGTGGATCGCGGTGAGCGCGGTGACCACACCGACGGCGATGCCCTCGGTGTGAGAGACCGGTACGCCACCCCGCTCGATCGCCAACCGCGACAGCGGTATCCCGGCGACATACTCGGTGACCAGGTAGGGACGCCGCCCATCTTCGCCATAGTCGAGTACCGGCGCCGTGCAGAAGGGCGCGACTCGGGAGGCCAGGCGCGCCTCCTGGCGGAACCGACGACGGAAGTGCTCGTCGACGGCGAGTTGCGGATGGATGACCTTGACAGCGACCAGCCCGTTGCGGCGATCCAACCTGTCGGAACAGAGGTTGTCGTCATCCCGGGCCAGATACACCGTGCCCATACCACCGGACCCCAGCCGTCCCAGAAGACGGTAGGGGCCGACGGTGGCGGGGTCGTCACGCCCTAACGGTTTGATGAAGCCGGGAGGCGGAAGCGCTCCCTGCCCGGGCGTGTAAGAACCGTCCCTGCCGGCCTGAGACGAGAACAGATGATCACCCTTCACCGTGTGCTCTGTATGGCTGCGCAGACGACGAGGCGATGCCGTCCACACAGCCATCAACGCATCACGTAGGCATCAGGTGACGTTTGGTAATACTTTCGGGGTTTCTGGGGCCACCCCTGGGTTCCGCCGCGCCGGCATCGGTTCCTTAACGCTCACGAACGCTCAAGGTCAGCGTGTCAGCTACTCCGCGTGCTCCAGCTCGGCGGAGGCCGTCACCTGAGACCGCCGCCAGTACCGTGCGGCGGTCCGCGCCGCGAGTAGTTGGGCCATGCCGATGACCACACCGGACAGCACCGCCCAGCCCACCGCTTCCTTCCAGGTGACGTCAGGGTCCTCCGGGTGGGAAGGCGGTTCGTGACCGGTCAGCGCCTGCCACCCCTTGTTAAGCGCCTTCTTCGCGACGAAGGTCGCGGCGGCGACCGCTATCCCTCCGATCGCCCGTTCGATCAGCGCGCTATTGCCTTTCGCCATCTGCCTTCCTCCCGCTCCATGCAACCGTGCGTTAGCCGACGGATTACTCACTACAGAGTCAATCAGGCTCAGGCCTTCCCCGGTCAGGCAAGGCCGGACTGGTAGGCGAAAACCACCAGTTGCGCTCGGTCCCGGGCGCGCAGTTTGACCATCGCCCGGCTGACATGGGTGCGTACCGTAGCGGGACTGACCACGAGGCGAGCGGCGATCTCGTCATTGGACAGTCCTGCCGCGACCAGCGAGACGATCTCACGTTCCCGTTCGGTGAGGCGCTCTAGTTCCGGGTGGACAGTGCCTCGCACAGGCGGGCGCTCCACGAAGTGGCTGATCACTCGCCGGGTCACTGAGGGAGACAGCAGCGATTCACCGGCGGCCACCAGTCGGATCGCGCGTAACAACTCCGCCGGCTCGGTGTCTTTGATCAGGAAACCGCTGGCTCCGGCTCGCAGCGCGTCGAATACGTACTGGTCCAGTTCGAACGTGGTCAACATCAGGACCCGGGTTTCCGCCAGCTGCGGATCAGCGGTGATGGCGCGCAGCGCCTCGATGCCGTCCATCACCGGCATTCGGATGTCCATCAGGACCACGTCCGGGCGGCTTCGGCGTACCTCCGCCACGGCCTGACGGCCGTCCCCGGCCTCACCGACCAGGGAAATGTCTGTCTCGTTGTCGATCAGGACACGCAGCCCCATCCGGACCAGGGCTTGATCGTCGGCCACCACGACCGTGATCATCAGAGCGCTCCATTGTGGTCACGTGTACCGTCAGGACCAGAAGCGGAGGGAGGCAGAGGCAGGTACGCGCGGACCAGGAAGCCTCCGTGTGGGCGTGGGCCGGCCTCCAGGGTGCCTCCTAGCGCCGCAGCTCTTTCCCGCATACCGGTGATCCCGAGCCCGTCGGTGCGGGGATCCTCAGGGCGGGCCCGTCCGTTGTCGACGATCTCCACGGTGAGAGAACGCGGCGCGTACCTGAGGCCTACCGTGGTGACGGCGTCGGCGCCAGCGTGGCGTAACACGTTGGTCAGCGCCTCCCGCACGATCCGGAACGCGGCGGCGTCCACGGCCGCGGGAAGCCCGACCGGTTCCCCGGTCACCTCGACCTTGACTGTCCGGCCGCTGGCGGCCATCCGGTCCACCAACGTGTCGAGCTGGCCGAGCCCTTCAGCGGGGCGCCGGGTAAAGCTGTCCGAGGTGTTCTCAGGAAGCTCATCCGGGCTTTGGAACACCGCGAGGGTGGCCCGCAGCTCCTCCAACGCTTGCTTGCTGCCGTGTTTGATGGCCTCCAGGGCCGCTCGGGCCTGTTCAGGACGGCGCTCCAGCACGTGCAGGGCCACCGAGGCCTGCATATGGAGCGCGGCTAGGCCGTGCCCCACGATGTCGTGCACCTCACGGGCGACTCGGAGACGCTCCTGAAAGGCCCGATGGCGCAGCTCATCTTCCCGGGCGCGGGCTTCATCGACCTGGTAAAGCCGGATCACGGCGCCCAACATCCACGGCAATAACACCATGACGGCGCGTACCGCCACCGTGATCGGGAACTCGCGCAGGGCGTGTCCCCCACGGTCGCTCAGCGCGGCGCCGATCAGTTCTCCGGTAACCAGTACTCCAAGGCTGAGCGCGGCCACAGTGAGGGAACGACGGATCGGGACCCGCACCGCGTACCCGTACATGGTGACCGGTATGACGAACAGCAACGGGCCCCACGGGTACTCAGCGGCGAGCCACGCCGTGGTCACAGTGACGGCGCCGGCGAGCGCGACGTCGGAGCGCCCGCGACGAAACAGCAGACACACCGCAGCGAGGCCGATCAGGACATAGGCCAGGGTGTCCAACGGGCGCCGCCCGAACGCGTGCTGTTCCTCAGCGGCGCCGCGGGTGCCCACCACCATGATCAGCACCGCCGCGGCGGCGATCACGGCGTCGGTAAGCCACATCCTGACGGCGGGAATCCTCACTCGTCGACCTTAGGGCGCGGCTGGCGCCGGCGACATCCGATCAGTGACGTATCGGCGCGTACGCGAATCGGCGTACCTCTCTCCCCTCCGGTACGTCGAGCAAGTGTCGTGCCGGGGGCGACGACGCGCCAGACCAATCCGCGCAGGGTGGGAAGGGTCAGGCCGGCTGGGCGGCACAGGTGGCGCGACAGCGCCGTGACCTGGAGTGACAGCTCATGTAGCGGAGCGCTTGTGAACGGTGGGTGAACAGGTAATGAGAAACATTCATGACGACGTTCATGTCGTTCAGGCGCGGGGATTGACCAAGGTCTACGGCGCCAGACGCGTGGTCGACGGCGTGGACCTGATGGTGCGGGCCGGCGAGGTATACGGCTTCTTGGGCCCCAACGGGGCCGGGAAGACGACGACCCTTCGGATCCTGTTGGGCCTGGTACGCCTGTCCGAGGGGACGGTGCGGGTTCTGGGACACCGCCCCGGTGACCCGCGTGGCCTGATCGGGGTGGGGGCGCTGGTGGAGGGGCCGGGTCTGTACCCCTACCTGTCGGGACGCGACAACCTGCGGGTGATGGCGCGGTACGCCGGGGTGCCGATGAGGCGGGTGGATGAGGTCCTGGAGCTGGTGAACCTTACCGATCGGGCCGCTGATCGCTTCGCCACCTACTCCCTCGGCATGAAGCAGCGGTTAGGGGTGGCGGCGGCGCTGCTCAAGGACCCGAAGCTGTTGATCTTGGATGAGCCCAGTAACGGTTTGGATCCCGCCGGCATGGCGGAGATGCGGCGCTTGATCCGCAGGTTGGGGACGGGGGAGCGCACCGTCCTGCTCTCCAGCCACCAACTGGCGGAGGTGGAGGAGATCTGCGACCGGGTGGGGGTGATCTCCCAGGGGCGAATGCTGGCGGAGGGCACCGTGGCCGAGTTGCGGGGGGAAGGGCAGCTGATGGTCCGCGCCGACCCCCTGCCGCGGGCCCGGGAGGTCGCCGAGCGGGTGCTGGGCCCGCAGCGGGTGAGCGTGGTGGACGGCGTGTTGCGGCTGCGGACCGCACCCCACCGGGCGGCCGTGGTGAACCGTGCGCTGGTGGCCGCTGACGTCGCGGTCAGCGAGCTGCGGGTGGTGGAGCGGACCTTGGAGGACGTCTTTTTCGAGCTGACCGGGGGAGCCGGGCAGCCGAGGGTAGGGGAGGAGCGGTGATGGGGGCCAGTTTCCAAGCGGAGTTGATCAAAACGGGCAGACGGCCGGTGACGTGGCTGCTGCTGGCGGTATGGGTCATCCTCGGCCTGACATTCGGATACCTCCTGCCGTACATGAGCTACCGGAACGGGAGTGGGATGGCGGCGGAGGTGCCGCGTGAACAGCAGTTGGCCGAGCTACTCCCGGCGAGCCTGACGACCGTCGGGGTGAGCGGGCTGCCGATGTTCGGAGGCGCGATCGCGTTGGTGCTCGGAGCCTTGGCCACCGGCGGGGAGTACGGCTTTGGCACCTGGAAGACGGTTCTGGTTCAACGGCCCGGCCGGATCGCGGTGTACGCGGGTAAGTGTCTGGCTATGGCGCTGGTGACCTTGATGCAGGTGCTCGGGTTTTTCGCGGTCGGCGCGGTGGCCAGCGCCGTGATCGCGGAGCTGGAAGCGGCCTCTGGTGCCTGGCCTTCGGCCGGTGAGCTGGTGACCGCCATCGCCGCTGGCTGGTTGCTGGCCGGCATGTGGTGCGGCATCGGCATGTTCCTGGGAGTGTGGCTCCGCAACACCGCGCTGGCGGTGGGGCTAGGTCTGGTGTGGACCCTGGTGGTGGAGAACTTGTTGCGGATCCTCAGTGGCGGCCTGGGGGTCTTAGAGACGATCAGCGACTGGTTGCCCGGCACCAACGCGGGGTCGGTCGCGGCTGCGCTGGGCGTCATCCCGATCACCGAACCCGGAGGTACGCCGGGGGTGGTGGCGGCCGTGACCGGTGCTCAGGCCACCGGCACGGTGGCGGGATATTTGCTGTTGTCCGGCATCGTAGCGATCGTGATCCTGCGACGACGCGATGTTAATTAGTCCTAATTGGGAATATATAGGAGTTTTGTGGACGCATGTCGCCTCATGGGCGCCCTTAGTTCTAGGATCAGATAACTTTGACGAGTTCCCTATATAGAACGTGGAAGGTTCCGGCGGGTGCTCTTAACGACTACGGTCACTGATATCCGGTTCTCATGTGACGCAAGGTGAGCGGTATGGATGGGCAGGACACCTCCCCGTCGGCGGAGAGCGCGATCAATGCGTTCACCGCGGAGCTGACCCGGCGACGCAATGAGCGTGGCTTGTCTAAGAAGCAGCTCGCGTTACGGATGGCGTTCGACCCCTCCTATGTCAGCCATGTGGAGAGCGGGCGACACCGGCCGACCGAGGATTTCGCTCGACGGGCGGAGGAGGTCCTGGAGGCGGGGGGAGCAATCTGGCAGCGCTGGAAGGAGTACGAGAGCGCTCGTCGTCGAGGGAGCCGGCCGACGGATCGGGAGTTACGGGCCGCCGGGCTGCTACTGACCGAGTCGGTACTGATCGTGGAGCGCGACGAGGCCGAGATGGTCTACGACGGGCGGGAGTACCGGATGACCCACCGGCGGCGATTACACAACGTCGGCCGGGAGCCGGTGATTCGTTACTTCGTCAAGATCGCCGTCGATCAGTACCCCGATGACCCGGAGCGCTCCCATCAGCTGTACCGGGAAAACCCGCTGACCTGGGAGGAGTTAAACCTCCAAGCGACCTGCGGCGGCGAGAAGATGCTGTGGAAGCCGATGCTGGACCTGGCCGCGGTCAAGGAGGTCTGGCTGCTGTTCGAGAACGAGGTCTGTCAATTCCCGCTGTATCCGGGGGAGCGGACCTGGATCGAGTACTCGTACACCGTCAACCACTTCAAGTGGGGCTTCTGGTACCAGCGTGCGGTGCGGCTGCCCACCCGGCACCTGTCGGTCCGGATGACGTTCCCGACCGACTCCGATCCGCAGGTGTGGGGCACCGAGACTTCGATGACAATCGAACGGCGGCCGTTACGGACCCCCATCGAGCGACACCAGCAGGGAGAGCAAGTCATCTTCTCCTGGTTCACCACGGACCCGCCGTTGAACGCGCGTTATCGCTTAGAGTGGCTGTTCCGTAACCCGAACTATCCCAGCCGTAACGATTAACGTGAAAGTTCGTTGACCTGTGGGGGTGGGTAGGGCCGTGGTCCGGTTCTTCCCACGTTTCGAAACGGTGTCCGGCCAACAGGCCGGGCACCGTGATTGATACTTAAAGTCCCCGTTTGTTTGACGGCCCATTAAGGGGACCGTGCACTCGGCAACGAACGGGGAGCTAGATACATCGATGAAGGCCGACATTGCGACCTACTTTCAGGCTGATCCACGTGTTGTGGATAATTGGTCGCCATCAGGTGACTATGGTCCGTTGCACCCTGATACCGACGCGCTGGACCAGCACCTGACCAGGTTCATAGGGCCTTACCGCAGGTCAATGGAGGAAGCTGGAGTAGTACAGCGCGGGGCGCCTGTCCTGCGTCAGGTCGCCCGGGAGCTGGAGCCTCCCTTTGACTCTGACCTGATGGTGCCGGTGATTCGGCGGCTACGGGAAACCATCGAACGCGCCAGGCGCAGTTACCCATTCCAAAATGGAATAGGTATCTCGGCTCCTCAAATCGGGCTGGATCTCGCCGTGGCGCTGGTACGGCCGCCGAACGGCTCGGAGCATGTTCTGATTAACCCGAGAATCCTCAGCTGGTCAGAGGAAACCACGTATGCGTATGAGGGATGCCTCAGTTTCTTCGATTTCCGTGGTCCGGTGACTCGACCCTGGGAGCTGACCGTACGCTACTTCACGCCAGGTGGCGAACCTAGAATCGAGAAATTCCGGGCCGGTCTAGCACGGTTGGTGGCACACGAGGTGGATCATTTGGCTGGGCTGTTCTATACGGACCGTATGCCGGACGACATCGATCCGATAAGTGTGGCCGAGTACCAGACGCGCCGGATTGACTGGGAATTCCTCGATGAGGAGTCTCAGTCGGGCGTAGGTGCGGAGACCAACCAAGCAAGATAGTCCAGATCTATATCGGTCAAGTCCTTAACCACCATACAACGGGCATGACCATCTAATTCCGCTGGATTGATATCCAGCTCACTGGGGACCGCCAAAACGGCGCAGCCGGCAGAGACGGCACTGGTGACCCCCACCGGAGAATCCTCGATCGCGACGCAGTGTCGTATAGGTACTCCTAGGCGATCCGCCGCCACCAGGTACGGTTTAGGGTGCGGTTTACCGTGGCGCACCTCGTCGCCACAGACCAACGTGTCGAAATTGTGGCGCCCCAGCGTGTTCAAGGCGGCTTCCACGAGGTGGCGCCGGGTCGCAGTCACCAGGGCAGTTGGGATGCCGGCTGCCCGGACCTCGGTGAGCAGCCGATGCGCACCGGGGCGCCAGGCCAGGCCAGCCGCGAAGCGCTGCCGTACCCGCTCCTCGACCCACGCCAAGCTGGTGGCGGTATCGATGTGATCCCACTTCAGGTAGGCGTGCACGATGTTGATGAACTCGGCCGTCGGAATCCCTACGGTGTGCTCCAGCACATGTTTGGGAATGGATCTTCCATGTCGGGCAGCCAGTTCGATAACCGCGTCATTCCACAGATGTTCACTCTCTACGAGAGTGCCGTCCAGATCGAACAGAACAGCGGCGGGAGGGGTTCGTGGTGGTGCGGGGATTTCTTCCTCGTTCAGCTGCGTGGTCATGTTCTAACCGCCGGGGAGTAGTGGGACGTGGAACTTGACGCCGAGGATTCTGCAATTATCTCCTGAGTCGCAAGTATTGTTAAGACGCCGTCACGTCAATCCCGCACGCCCCTCGCTGATTCGTTCTTCAGTGATTACCGCGCGTAATTCCCACTTGAAAGAACGGCACCCAGCGTAAAAGGTTCAAACATGATTCCACGAATTCATGTCACATCAGCATCACGCTTTCCTCCTGTCACGTCTGTCACACCTGTCACACCGTTCTCAACGGTTTTAATGATCTATATCCGGTGTATGAGATATTCCGGTCACTGTGAGGTGGGGGACAGCGGGGTTGGAGACAGGGTTGAGGCGACGCGCCGAGCCAAAGCGAGCGGATCGTCCTCATAGCCGATCAGGCTTCCACTGGACCACAGCGTGGCCAGGCCGTGCATGAGCGACCAGGCCGCCAGGCGGGCCGCGTCGCGGTCCTGGGTTGATAGCGGATTCGGCAGGTTTTCCAGGGCCGACGCCAGAACTGCCGTACTCCGCCCGCGAGCGCGCCGTACCTCCGGATCTGAGGCGTGGTAAAGGTCCGGGCGGAACATGACCGCGAAATGAGAAGGGTGTTCCAAAGCAAACCTGACGTAGGCGACGCCGAGCTCTAGGAAGCTCCCGGTACGCTCCGCGGTCTCCTGCAGGGTGTCGGCCAGGAGATCGAACCCCTCGACCGCGACCGCGGTGAGCAGGCCGGCCTTGTCACGGAAGTGGTGGGTGGGTGCGGCGTGTGAGACGCCAGCCCGACGCGCCAGGGCCCGCAGGCTGATTCCCGCCGGGCCTTCCTGAGCGATCGCCTCCAGGGCGGCGTTGATGAGAGCACGGCGAAGATCCCCATGGTGGTACGGCCGATCCCGCCGTGCCGCTTTGTCTGGCGTTGTCGTGCGTGATTGTTCTGGTGTCTCCGGTGCCATCGTGGTGCCCCCTCGTCATCGCCCCGCCTGTCGCGGCCGTGACTCACCGGACCGTTCGTTAAGCCGTGATCCGGCGTCGAACACCGACGATGCCGGATCCGCTCAGGTTTGTGGGGAACCGCCGCTCCCTCGGACCGGTGTGCATCGTCGCGAATCGCGGGATTGGGTTCGTGTTCTCCAGCCTACTCCGAACTTTGCATTGACAAGATGGGGCTCCATGAGAGATCTTGTCGGTGTAAAGATTCGAGGTTGGAGGTTTCTATGGCGCCCTTCATCACCCTGGTGGGCGGCTGGCTCCTGCTGCGCGCCGCCGGCCTGCTGGGGATCGACGCATTAGACAGCTGGCAGCCTGCTCTCCGCGGCGCGTTGGCGATGATGTTCGTCCTGACCGGTCTGGCGCACTTCGGCAGCACACGCCGTCAGGACCTCATCGCGATGGTGCCGCCTCGGCTCCCCAGGCCAGATCTGTTGGTCACCATCACTGGTTTGCTGGAGCTCATCGGCGCGGTCGGGCTGGTGATCCCGGCGACTGCCCCCGCGGCCGCGATCTGCCTGGCCCTGCTGATGGTGGCGATGTTCCCCGCCAATGTGTACGCAGCCCGCGCCGGACTGACACTGGCGGGGCGACCGGTTACGCCGCTGCTTCCGCGTACCCTGCTACAGGTGCTTTTCATCGGGGCCGCTATCGCCGCGGCCGTGTGATCCTCGCGAGAGCCGCGCTAGTCCCGCACCGCCGGCTCCGCGATAAGCACCCCGGCGTCGGCATCCAGGACGGCGGGTACGCCCAACGGAATGGTGAGCTGCCCGTTTCCGTGCCCGAGCCGAAGACCGCCGAGCACCGGCACTCCCAAGTCACACAACCGGTCGCGCAGCGTGTCCACGAATGTCCAATTGTCGCCCTCGCTGTCGGTGACCTGCCCCAGGGCCACGCCCACGATCCCGTCCAGCGCGCCGATCCGCCGCAGGTGGGAGAGCATCCGATCGATCCGGTACGGGGCCTCCCCGACCTCTTCAATAAAGAGGATGGCGCCGGTGAGGTCCGGGAAGTCACCGGCGGCGACTGAGGAGTCCAACATCGTCAGGTTGCCCCCGAGCAGGATGCCCTCGGCCCGCCCTGGGACCACGATGGATGCGGTACTTTCCGTCTCCTCCCGCTGAATGACGATCTGGGAGGTGGTCATCACCGCGGCGCGGAGCGCTTCAGCCGACTCCGGTCCGGTCCTGGAGTCGCTCCAGTTGACCATCGGACCGTGAATGGTGGCTAATCGGGTATCACGCCAGAGCTTGTTCTGCAGGCTGGTGATATCGCTGAAACCCACTACGACTTTGGGGTCCCGGCGTACCGCGTTGATATTGACGGCGTCGACGATCCGTTGGGTGCCGTAGCCGCCTCGGGAGGCGAATACGCCCCGGATCGTGGGGTCGGCGAGGGCGTCGTTGAGGTCAGCCAGCCGATCCTCGTCGCGTCCGGCGAGATAGCCGTACTGGTCAAAGACGTGGGGCGCGATCTCCACCACCAGGCCCCAGCTCTCCAGGATCTCCACACCTCTGGCCACATTGGCCCGTTGAGGTGTACTGCCGGGCGACACCACGCGAACCCGATCGCCGGGGCGCAGACGACGCGGCCGGAGTATGCGGGCGCCCGTGGGGGCGGTCGGGACAGAGTCGGTGACGGAGGCGGGGGACGCGGGGGCGCCGGCTAAAGCGCTCCCGATCAGGGCCCCGCTGGCGGCGGCTCCCGCGGTGATCACCCGCCGTCTGGAGAGTCCTGACTTCGCTGACTCCACTGTGGATGTAGACACGGCGCGTCCCTTCGTCGCGGCTGGACCGGTCGTGTGGGCTCATTCGTCCGGCGAACCGAGCTTGTCGTGAAGGTCGTGCAAGGTCAAGTCTGCGAAGGTGAAGAAGAGGTGAGGGAGTCATCCTGGGACGTCCGGTTGCTGACACGGCCCGGAGCGGATGCGTTGACCGGGAGGAGGAAGCTGGGCGGACTCAGAACCCTCCCAGGCCGGCGGGCGACCAGGCCGGATGAGGCACCGGGAGGGGTGGTCTTGAGGACATGAGCCGGCGGGCGGGGAGCGACACGCGGGGTGGGCTTCCCGTTTCTGTCCCTCAGATGAGGGATGATTTCGGGAAGTCGACAGCTGTCATGGAGGCGCCGCATGGAATGCCAGGTGGTCGAGGGAAGCCCGGTCGCCGCGCGGCTGGCCGAGCTCGGCCTGTCACCGGAGATCCTCCGGACAGCCCTTCAGGACGCTGACGCCGAAGCCAGGCAATACACCGCCATGGATCCTCCCGGCGCAGCGGGCCTGGCCCGCTACTTCCGAACGGTACGCCGGCTCCGGGAGCAGCTGGCTCCAGCGGGGTGGACGTACGACAACCCGCGTAACCTGTGCCGGACCATCAGTCCGGACGGACGCATCGCGATCATCACCGCTCTAGGGACGGAGGCGACCGGGGACCCCACGGGTCGACCCACCACCCGGTACGAGAAGGGGATCGCGACGGTTGATGTGGTCAACCGTAACTTCCTGGAGCAGACCCTTTTCGATCTCGACGACCCGGAATTGGGCGCTGAGCCGGATCCCACAACCCTGGCGACCTGGGTACTGCTCTATTACGTGACCGACACGGAGATCCGTGCCGAGCTGTCCCTGCCGGACTCCATGGTGGACGGGCACATCGACACCTGGCTGGAGCGGATCATCCTGCCTCCCATACCGTTGGCCTCCACTCCCGATCCCCACCTGGTGCCCGTGCCGCTCCAGAGCGAGACGATCGACCAGGACGACATTGAGGTAATCGTCACTCGTCGTTCTTCATGAACCCCATCCTCACCCCCACACGGCTCAGCCTGGCCCGCAAACGTCGCGGCATGACCTTGGTGCAGCTCAGCCAGGCGACTGGGATCAGCGTGCGCAGCCTCTCGGCGTACGAACATGGCCGGCAACGTCCGGGCCCGGAGACTCTGCAGGAGCTCGCCCGGGCTTTGGACATGCCGGTCGGTTTCCTGCTCGCCAGTGACGTCGAGGAGATCCCGGTAGACGCCATCAGCTTCCGGGCCATCACCAAACTGCCGGCTTCCACTCGGGACATGGCCCGCAGCGCTGGGCGGATCGCGCTGTTGCTGAGTGAATGGATCGAACAGCGCTTCGAGCTGCCGGAGCCCGATGTGCCGTCGTTACCGAGACTGGATCCGGAGACCGCCGCCGAGGTGGTACGGGCCCGATGGGGGCTGGGGGAAGCGCCGATCCCACATATGCTCCGGCTGCTGGAGGCACACGGCGTGCGGGTCTACTCCCTGGCGGAGGAGTGCGCCACGGTGGACGCCTTCTCCCTGTTCTGGAACGGCGCCCCCTATATCTTTCTGAACACCGCTAAATCCGGTGAGCGCGGCCGGTTCGACGCCGCCCACGAGCTGGGGCATCTGGTGCTTCACAGCGAACATCGAGTGCCGCACGGGCCGGAGGCCGAGCAGGAGGCCAACCGCTTCGCCGCCGCCTTCTTAATGCCCCGTTCGGGTGTGCTCGCGCAGCAGCTGGTCAACGCCACCGTGGATCGGGTCCTGGCCGGCAAGCAGGTGTGGCGAGTAGCGGCGATGGCCCTCACCCACCGCCTGCACGACCTCGGACTGATCACTGACTGGGGGTATCGGACCCTGTGCGTGAACCTGTCCCGACTGGGCTACCGGCGGGGAGAACCAGGGGGGATTCCCCGGGAGACGTCACAGTTGTTGGACAAGGTGTTCCGGGCCCTGCGCGCGGACGGGATCACCCCCGCCACCATCGCCGCTGACCTCAACATCACCGTCGAGGAACTCAACCAGCATGTCTTCGGGCTGGTGCCGGTCGGGCTTCCCGGCGGCGCCACCACCCGGTCGCGGCGCCGGGACCGGCCACCGCTCAGCCTGGTGCCATAGATCTGGTGCCATAGATGCAGCAGGACCGCGCCTCTGCACACGTCCATCCGCCTTATCGCCGTTATCGCGACGGGCGGATCGGGTCCGCGGATACCTGCGGCGTCATGTCGCCGGTGATCCCGCGTACTCGGGAAAAGCGGCGGTGGTGCGGGAACGCCGAGGCGGCAAGGGCCGTGGCCGAGACGGCGAAACCCGCAGTTATGCCTGGAGCGTGGCGCCGCGACGGCACAGCGTGGAAGCGAGATGTCATTCGCTGTAACGGTTGGTAACGCCGTCGAAACGTAATCATGTCACTCTTCCGACACCTCGTTCCCACGGCCCCGACCGGAAAAGGTTGGGGATCCGTGCTGGTCACTGGTGACAGGTGGCGGAGGAGCCATGTTTCTGACACGCCACGAGCAGGAGCGGTTGATGATCCATGTGGCCGCTGATCTCGCTCGACGACGCCGCGAGCGCGGATTGCGGCTGAACTATCCCGAGGCGGTGGCGGTGATCTCATCGTTCCTCCTGGAGGGCGCCCGTGACGGTCGGACCGTCGCCGATCTGATGGAGGCCGGGCGGCATCTGCTGAGCCGGGACGAGGTCATGGACGGAGTACCGGAGATGCTGACGGAGGTGCAGGTGGAGGCGACGTTTCCTGACGGCACCAAGCTCGTGACCGTGCACCGGCCGATCCCGTGATCCCCGGCGAAGTGCTGTTCGGCGAGGGGGACATCTCCCTCAACGCCGGGCGTCCGGTCGTGACTCTCACCGTCACCAACACCGGTGACCGACCGATCCAGGTCGGCTCCCACTACCACTTCGCAGAGACCAATCCGGCGCTCGCGTTCGACCGAGCCGCGGCCTGGGGGCACCGGCTGGGGATACCGGCGGGGACATCGGTGCGTTTCGAACCTGGCGTCCCCCGACGGGTCACGTTGGTGCCGTTGGGAGGGAACCGGATCGTGGTCGGGTTGCGGGGAGAGTGCGGAGGGCCACTGGACGCACCGAAGGCGAAGAACGCTCCGGAGTCGAACCACACGGTCCCGGAAGCGACGGATGCCCCGGAGGCGGACAAGGACTCGAGCGAGTAACCACGAGCAACCAGGCGGACCTGCCCCGGTCGGCGGGGCCAGAACAGGACAGGGGACGAGGACAGGGTGACGACGATCGACAGACGCCGGTACGCGGCGTTGTACGGCCCGACCGTCGGCGACCGGATCCGCCTCGCCGATACCGATCTGCTCATCCAGATCGAGCAGGATCACTGCGCTGGAGGTGATGAGGCGGTCTTCGGCGGCGGCAAGGTGATCCGTGAGTCGATGGGGCAGTCACGGGTCACGCGCGCCGAAGGAGCTCCGGACACCGTGATCACCGGTGCTGTCGTGCTTGATTACTGGGGAGTGGTCAAAGCCGACGTGGGGATCCGCGACGGTCGGATCACCGCGATCGGCAAAGCCGGAAACCCCGACACCATGCCTGAGGTCCACCCCGATCTGGTGATCGGACCGAGTACGGAGATCATCGCGGGCAATGGCCGTATCCTCACCGCCGGGGCGATCGACACCCACGTCCACTTCATCTGTCCACAGTTGATAGAGGAGGCGCTTGCCGCCGGGATCACCACCCTGGTGGGCGGCGGGACCGGTCCGGCCGAGGGGAGTAAAGCCACCACCGTCACACCAGGCGCGTGGCACCTGAGTCGGATGCTGGAGGCGCTGGACCCCTGGCCAGTCAACATCCTGCTGCTGGGGAAGGGGAACACCGTCTCCGAGCAGGCGCTATGGGAGCAGCTGCGGGCCGGCGCAGGCGGGTTCAAGCTCCACGAGGACTGGGGAACCACCCCAGCGGCCATCGATACATGCCTACGGGTTGCGGACGCCTCCGGGGTGCAGGTGTCGATCCACACCGACACCCTCAACGAAGCGGGGTTCGTCGAAGACACCCTGGCGGCTATCGCCGGCCGTGCGATCCACGCCTACCACACCGAGGGCGCCGGCGGCGGACACGCGCCGGACATCATCACGGTGGCGAGCCACCCCAACGTGATCCCGTCCTCCACCAACCCGACTCGGCCCCACACCCGCAACACCCTGGCCGAGCATCTGGACATGTTGATGGTCTGCCACCACCTCAACCCGGAGGTGCCAGAAGACCTCGCCTTCGCCGAGAGCCGGATCCGACCGTCCACGATGGCGGCCGAAGACATCCTGCACGACCTGGGCGCGATCTCGGTGATCGGTTCGGATTCCCAGGCGATGGGGCGTATCGGGGAGGTGGTGACCCGCACTTGGCAGACCGCCCACGTGATGAAGCGCCGCCGCGGCGCGCTGCCGGGGGACGGGGCCGCCGACAACGAACGGGCCAAACGGTACGTCGCCAAGTACACGATCTGTGCGGCGATGGCCAACGGGCTGGAGAACGAGGTGGGCTCGGTCGAGGTGGGCAAGCTCGCCGACCTGGTGTTGTGGGAGCCGGCGTTCTTCGGCGTACGACCGCATCTGGTCATCAAGGGCGGGATGATCGCGTGGGCGGCGATGGGGGACGCCAACGCGTCGATTCCGACCCCCCAGCCGGTGTTACCCCGGCCGATGTTCGGAGCGTACGGGGCGGCGCCGGCGGCGACCAGTGTGGCGTTCGTCGCGCCCGCCGCTTTAGAAGCTGGGCTGGCCGACCGGCTGGCGGTGACGCGTCCCTTAGTGGCGGTGTCCAATGTGCGATCACGCACGAAGGCCGATCTGCCGCGCAATGACGCGCTTCCCCGGATCGAGGTGGAACCCGACACGTTCACCGTCCGCATCGACGGAGAGGTGGTCGAACCAGCGCCGGTGGAGGAGCTGCCCATGGCCCAGCGGTACTTCCTCTTCTGACCCCGACCAACTTCTCTGGCACCAGGGTTCACCTCGTGCCGGGCACGTCATCGACATCCGCTCGGCGGCTGGGGCCGCCACGCGCGTACCCGTGCAGAACGCCGTTCGAAGGGAGGGGATCGTGTTCACCGGTGGGGTGACAGGGCTGGCTGCCTTCGCGCTGCTGGCCGACGGGCGGTTCCCCTCAGGCGGACACGCCCACTCCGGAGGGTTGGAGGCGGCGGTCCGCTCCGGCCGGGTGAGCGGCCTGTCGGAGCTGGCAGGCTTTCTCCGGATCCGACTGGCGACCACCGGACTGGTGAGCGCGGCCTTCGCGGCCGCGGCGTGCGCTCACTCGATGGGGGCACGGGATCGAGGGACCCCGGCCTGTCTGGAGGACTTGGAGGCCGGGCTGGATGCGCGGACCCCGTCTCCGGCGCTGCGGTTGGCCTCCCGCAGGCAGGGGCGGGCGTTGGTCCGGGCAGCCCGGGTGGTCTGGCCGACGCCGAGCTTGGACGCGCTGACCAGCCAGGCCGGCGGGCCACACTATCCGGTGGCGCTGGGGGTGGTCTCAGCGGTCGCCGGCCTCACCCCTGACCGGGCGGCGTTGCTCGCCGCTCACCACGCTGTGGCCGGGCCGGCCAGCGCGGCGGTGCGGCTGCTCAATCTAGACCCGTACGCGGTGCACGCGGTGTTGGCCCGCCTTGGACCAGCCTGCGAACAGACCGCCGTGGACGCGGTCTCCTACTTGGGGGCCCCGGTACGTGAGTTGCCCGCCGCATCGGCTCCGTTGCTGGACATCGGGGCACAGGCTCACGCTGGTTGGGAGGTGCGTCTCTTTGCATCTTGATCATGACCATCCCGCGCCCGGAGGCGTTTCCGGAACGGTGTCCGTCCCCGTAGGGGAGCGCGCGTTGCGGATAGGGGTTGGCGGGCCGGTGGGTTCCGGAAAGACCGCCTTGGTGGCGGCCCTGTGCCGTCAATTGGCGGGATCGCTGCGGCTAGGAGTGGTCACCAACGACATCTACACCACCGAGGACGCCGATTTCCTGCTCCGCAACGGGGTGATCGAACCGGAACGCGTGCGGGCGGTGGAGACCGGCTGTTGCCCACACACCGCGATCCGGGACGACATCTCGGCCAACCTCGACGCGGTGGAGGATCTGGAGGAATCCATAGGTCCTCTCGACCTGATCCTGGTGGAGAGCGGAGGGGACAACCTGACCGCCAGCTTCAGCGCCGGCCTGGTCGATCTGCAGATCTTCGTCATCGACGTCGCCGGTGGTGACAAGGTGCCGCGGAAAGGCGGCCCCGGGGTCACCATGGCGGATCTGCTGGTGATCAATAAGACCGACCTGGCGCCGCTGGTCGGCGCCGATCTGGCGGTGATGGAACGCGACGCGAAGGCCAAACGCGGGGACGCCCCGACGGTGTTCCTGTCCCTGACCCGCGACCCCGCCGCCACCCCGGTGACGGAGTGGGTACGCGCCCGCGTCGCGGCCAACCGGGTGTCCAGTCAGGGCGGGTGACGGGGAGCGGTGTACGCCACCGGACAGCTCGTCGTGGAGCGGGACGCGGCCTCCCACACAGCCGGGAAGCGCGCCGGTCGGGGTGGCGGCGCAGGCCCCAGCAGGGTACGGGTGCTGCGGTCGGAGCCTCCGATCGCATGGCGGGTCACCGGGGTCGACCCCCACGACGGGACGGTTGAGGTGCACACGGTCGGCACGGCGGCCGGTCCGCTCGGGGGTGACCATGTGCGCGTGGGAATCCAGGTAGGGCCCGGCGCCGCGTTGCGGGTACGCGGGGTGGCCGCGTCGGTGGCGTTGCCGGGGCGAGGTGGCGCGCCCTCCCGCACCGAGATATGGGTCACTGTGGCCGAGGGTGGATCCTTGGAGTGGCTACCTGAGCCGCTGGTGGCGGCTCAGGGCTGCCGCCATGACAGCAGCGTCCACATCAGGCTGGCGGCCGATGCCTTTTTGGTATGGCGGGATGAGTTGGTGTGTGGCCGCTTTGGGGAGGAGAGCGGTCACCTTCGGCTGTCCATCGACGTTCATCGAGCCGGGCGTCCGCTGTATGCGCACGAATTGACGGTGGGACCCGGTACTGGATCGAGCCCGGGAGGTGGTCCGGCCGGACCGGATGTGCTGGGTGGAGCACGTGCCGCCGGTTCGTTGCTGATGGTGGACCCCGCCTGGGAGACTAGTTCTCCACCGGAGCCGCGTCTGCTGGGGCCGGACGCGGCGTTGATGCCACTGGCGGGGCCGGCGGTGCTGGCCAGTGTGGTGGCCGAGGACGCTCTGACGGTGCGTTCCTTGTTGGATTCGGTGTTTCCAGGGGCGTGAGCCCGCTCGAGCCCGGTGACAGGTTCTCCGGTGGGGCAATGACCGTGGCGTGGGGTGTGGCGAGCGTCCGTCACTTCAGCGTCGGCGCGTTCGGTGCCGATCGGGACGGTGCTGACATAGCCGCGGGTACCGTCGTGCGCCAGCGAAAAGCTGGAATCTGGAACATTCAGTCACCGCGCCTTATACGGCTCGTTATATCGTGGGGCGTCGAGAATGCCTGACCCGCGGAATCCCCTTCGCGGGTCGCGTCCCAGACCAACCCTGGGCGGGAGTCGGACAGCCTAACGAGGAGAGCATGTTCCCGCAGAACCCCGAACAGTCGAATCCATATCTGGGACAGCCGCAACCGTATCCCGGGGCGCAGTATGAACCACCGCTAGAAGTTTCTTCATATCAGGCGACATATCCGAACGCGCCGTCACCAGGCCACGTCCCCCCTTCAGGGGCAGCGGACTTTCCGGCGGTGGCCTCCAACCCCACCCCATCAGAGTCGGGATACCCACCTTCGTACTCCGCCCCGCCGGTCTCCACACCACCGGCGTCGTCCCCCACAGGGGCACGCATCGTGGCGGCCGTGACCTCGGTGGTGGCGCTGCTCGCGCTCGGGGCGGTCGCGGCGCTGGGGGTGCTGTATGTCGGCGTCCGCGAAGAGAACGCCCGGCTGGAGGTGGCGAACCAGCAGTTGGAGAGGTTCCAGCGGGACGAGGAGACGCTGCGCGCCGAATTCAACAGCGAGGACTTCTTCAACCGTTACCAGGAGATCACATCGATCAACGAGACGATCGAAACGAATTACCAGAACTACCTGGCGACGGAGGTGAATAGTCCCGAGGAGGAGGTGGCCTGGCAGGCCATGTGGGACGCCACCACCAATTGCTATGTGCTGGTGACCGAATACCACACCCGGGGAGAACGTTTTCCAGCGGAATGGTTCGCAGAGATCGATATCCCCAAAATCATCGATATGGATGATCCAGACTTGAACTGCAGGTGGGACGGCTGATACCGCCGGAGCCGCGGGTCGAGTCCGTGCCCTGGAACTCAACGAGCCGGGGTCTCCGGGTGCCCCACAGGTGGCGCGTCGGGAGCGACTTGAAGAGCGAGGAAGAAGTCGACACGGTCGGCGAACGTGGCGATGCTGCGGCCAGTAAGTTCCTGAATCCGGTTGATGCGGTACCGCAGGGTGTTCGGATGGACGTGCAGCAGACGCGCACACCGAGACCAGGAGCCTGAGCAGCGCAGGAAGGTATCGAGAGTACGCACCAGCTCTGCGCCGTGAGTCCGGTCGTATTCAAGCAACGGCTGCAACAGGCGACTGTGGAAGGAGCGCCGGGTGGCCTCCGGGATAGCGGCCAACAGCAGCGTATGTGAGGTCAACTCATCACCTGACACCACAGTCACCCAGCGGCCGGGCCGAGCACCAGACGAGCCGCTGGTACGCACACCGGCCCCGGATGCGCCTGCGCCGAAGGCGTCGCGTACCGGACCGACGGCGCCGTCGCCACCGCTACGCGCCCCGATGACGGCGAGCCGGTGGGCGTGTCGGGCCTCCTCCCACGCGCCCCGCAGCGCCGCGGCGCCGGTCGCGGGGCCGCTGATGCCCAACCACAACCTCCTGGGCGGTAACCCGGGCTCCAGACTCTGCGCTCGGGACCGAAGCGCAGCGATGCTCTTTTCTCCTTCACCGGCGGGGACCGGCAGGATGGCGACCGCTTCTTCCTGCATGCCCGCGACGACCGCGCGGGGCCCGTCAACCAGTTCATCGAGGATCCCCACGGCGAGTGGCTCGCCCCGCTGGTCGGATACCCGCTGATCGGGCAGGGCCGGATCCGTCCCCTCCGCTGTCACGGTGGCCACGGCCACCAGGAATGTCTCCTCCACACCGATGCCGTAGGTCAGCAGGTGGGCGCGCAGCTCACCCAGGTCCACGGTGGAGACCAGGCAACGCAGCAGTTCGGTGGCGAGCCGGCGCTCCACAGCGCGCCGTTCCCGTACCCGGGTCCACTCCAGGGTCACCAGGGTGAGAAGCTCATCGGCGGCCTCCCGTGACACCGGCGGCGCACCGGGCTCTGGGCTGGCGAAGGTCAGGAACCAGCCGGTCAGGCGACGATCAGCGGCGCCGGACGGGCCGACCGGGAACAGCGTGAACTCCTGCGCCCCGCGTACCGTCACCGTCTGGGGAAGCCGTTCCAGCGTGAGGTAACGCTGAGCGATCAGGCCCCGCACCTCCGCCGGCAGTACGCCGGTCCCGGCGATGACTCGGCCGGTGGCCGTCATGACCCAGCAGGACAACCCCAGGCGCGCCGCAACCGGCGGGAGCAGATCCTGCAAACCAGCGCCGGAGGCCACCGCGGTGACCAGGTCGCGTTGCCGGTCCAATTGGGTGGCCAGACCAGCGGCCCGCTCCGACCACAGCGACGGCGCTACCGCGGCCAGGATCGTTTCGGTGATGTCCCGGAAAGATACGTCTTCAGGGACCTCGAACAGCGGCAGGTCGTGCCGGGAACAGGCGGCGATCAGATCTGGGGGAACCGATCCCAGGGCGGCGTTACCCGCCCCCAACGCCGCCACCCCACTGGAGGCGAGGGCTGAGACAAAGGCCTCGGAGTCAGCGGCGTCGCGTCGCCACATCAGCCCGGTGAGCACCACCTCGCCACCCGACAGATAGCGCCGCGGGTCCCGTAGGTCGGTGGTGTAAACCCAGCGGATCGTCCGGTCCAGGTGCTCGGTTCCGGTCAGGAGCGTCAGCCCGAGTCGAGGAGAGGCTAAAAGATCACGCAGCCGCATGGTCGCCCGCTTTCGTGACCGGTTTTCAGGGGTGTCGTGGGGCCAGGAATCTTTCCTGGGGGTGACGGCGCCGCTCGGCCTGGGAATAACGGGAGAAAACCCTGCGCGGCAAGGGACGCCTCTGCGGAGGCAAACGGTTTTGGAGGAACATACGAAAACCGTAGGGCTTGAATGTTTCAGATTCGGTGCTTCCGTGGCTAGGAGGCGTCCCCCGCGCGCTGCTGTACTTCCAGCAAGTCGACCGTGGGGGTCCCAATGGCCACGATCACGCCCGCTTTGGCCCGTTGGAATGCGCTTCCGTCCGCTGAGGCGGAACGGGAGCTGCTGACCTGCTGTGCCAGCCCGACGTGGGCACGCGCCATGGTGGCTGGCCGGCCGTATCCCGACCTGGAGGCGTTCCGGGCCGCCAGTGACGCGGTGTTTGAAGGCTTGACCTGGTCCGACATCGTCGATGCGCTGTCAGCCCATCCCCGCATCGGGGAGCGCCTTGCCCAGGCCGGGCGGGAGGCCGACTGGTCCCGCGCCGAACAAGCCGGGATGGGGGACGCGGACGACGCGCTCCGGGCAGAGATCGCGGCCGCTAACCAGGCGTATGAGCAGCGTTTCGGGCACGTTTTCCTCATCTGCGCCACCGGACGGTCCGCAGAGCAGATGCTGGCGGCGGCGCGGCAGCGCCTGAACAACGACCTGGACACGGAGCGGCGGGTGGTGCGTGACGAGTTGCGCGCGATCACCCGGCTGCGACTGGCGAAGTTGGTGGACGCATGAGCCTGTCTACGCACGTACTCGACACCACCCGGGGAGTGCCCGCGGTCGGCATCCCCGTCCGGTTGGAGCGTCGCGACCCCGGGGATCAGGACAGCTGGACCGTGGTCGCCACCGGCCACACCGACGAGACGGGGCGGCTGCGGGACTGGGTGCCACCCCACGAGTGGGGAGCTGGTGTCTGGCGTCTGGTCTTCGACGTCTGGGGTTACTTCGACGGCGGCTTCTTTCCCGAGGTGGTGGTGATCTTCACCGTCACCGCTCCCGACCAGCACTACCACGTCCCATTGCTGCTCAGCCCGTTCGGCTACACCACCTACCGGGGGAGTTGACCTCATGGCGATCACGCTCGGGGCCCACCAGTACGGCAAGTCCGCCACCCGCCTGGTCCACGTGGGCCGGGACGGGCAGGAGCACCAACTGGTGGATATGACGGTGGATGTCACGTTGACCGGTGACTTCGCTGACACCTACCTGACCGGTGACAACAGCCGGGTACTGCCGACGGACAGCCAGAAGAACGCGGTGTACGCGTTCGCGCGGCGTTACGGCGTGGCGGTGATCGAGGATTTCGCGGCGCTGCTCGCGCGGCACTTCGTGGATTCCCAACAGTCGGTCCACGCGGCGCGAGTGAGCATCACGGCATACCACTGGCGGCGGCTGGGACCGCACTCCTTCCAGCGCTGTGGGGATGAGACGCGGCGGGCGATCGTCACCTACGACGGCTCTCAGACCTGGGTGGTGTCCGGCCTGACGGATTTAGTGCTGCTGAACTCCACCGGTTCGGAGTTCCACGGTTTCATCAAGGACCCCTACACCACCTTGGCGGAGACCACCGACCGGATCCTGGCCACCGTGGTGAACGCCTACTGGCGATACCGGACCGGTGATGGGGATTGGAATGCCTCCTATCAAGCCACTCGGCAGGCGTTGATCGATGCCTTCGTACAGACTCACAGTCTGTCGCTGCAGCAGACACTGTACGCGATGGCGGAGCGGGTGCTGGCCCAGTGTGCGGAGGTGGTTGAGGTCCGGCTAGCGCTGCCCAACCGGCATCACCTGTTGGTGGATCTGTCTCCGTTCGGGCTGGACAACCCCAACGTGGTCTTCAACGCCACGGAGCAGCCATACGGCCTCATCGAAGGCACCGTATTGCGTGACGACGCGCCTCCGGCGGGACGGGCGTGGGCGCTGAGCGCCTGACGGGCAGGGCCGCGGGCCCGGTAAAGGAGGTGTGGGGTGGAGTTTCTGGCTCCCACAACATGGCAGGACGCGCTGGCCGCCAAAGCCGAGTATCCGGACGCCGTACCGGTGGCCGGAGGGACCGACGTGATGGTCGGGATCAACTCGGGGCGGCTCCGGCCGTCGGCGCTGCTGGACCTGGGGCGCGTGACGGACCTGACCGACTGGGGCCTCGACGGCGGGTATCTGCGGCTGGGCGCGGCGGTGCCCTACCGGCGAATCATTGAGGAACTGAAAGACAAAGCGCCGGGGCTGGGGATGGCGGCCCGCACCGTGGGGTCGCCCCAGATCCGCAACCGGGGCACGATCGGTGGGAACCTCGGTACCGGTTCCCCCGCCGGGGATTGCCATCCACCGCTGTTGGTGTGTGACGCCGTGATCGAGCTGGCCTCGGTCCGTGGGGTCCGGCGGATACCCGTGACGGAATTCTTCCTCGGCCCCAAGCGGACGGCGGTGGCGCCGGACGAACTGATTGCGGCGGTCCTGGTACCGCCGGCGGACGGGCCACAGCAGTTCGCCAAGGTCGGGACCCGCAACGCCATGGTGATCGCGGTGTGCTCCTTCGCGCTGGCGCTCACCCCGGAGCGGGGGTGGGTGCGGGCCGCCATCGGGTCGGCTGGTCCGGTCCCGACACGGGCGTACACAGCAGAACAGTTTCTGACCGAGGCGTTGCAGCAGGACGGCTTCGCCTCTCGGTCAGGGCGGGGCGACGTCGCGCTGCCGGAGTCGGTGGTACGCCGGTTCGGCGAGCTGGTGGCCGCCGCGGCGTCGCCCATCGATGACGTGCGCGGCACCGCCGCCTACCGCCGGCACGCCCTGTCCGTCCTGGCCCAACGCACCCTGCGGTGGGCCTGGGAGAGCTATCGAGGAAGGGGAGACCGGTGCACCTGAACTGTGTGGTCAATGGCGAACCGCGCCAGGTCGACAACGTATGGCCGGGGGAGAGCCTGCTGTACACGTTGCGGGAACGCATGGGTCTGCCCGGCTCTAAAAACGCTTGTGAACAAGGGGAATGCGGCTCCTGCACGGTCTATCTGGATGAGGTGCCGGTCTGCGCCTGCTTGGTGCCGGCCGGGCAAGCCCAGGGGCGCCGGGTCCGCACCGTGGAGGGGCTGGCCGAGGCGACACAGTTGGATCCGGTGCAGCGGGCCTTCCTGGAGGCCGGCGCGGTGCAGTGTGGGTTCTGTACGCCCGGTCTCATCATCACCGTCCACGACCTGCTACGCCGGAACCCACGGCCCACGGATGAGGACATCCGAGAAGCGTTGGCGGGCAACCTGTGCCGGTGCACCGGTTACGAGAAGATCCTCGACGCGGTGCGGCTGGCCGCCGCTGAAAGCGAGGTGCGCTGATGGAGCGCATCGTCATCGAAGGCTGCGCGGTGGCCACCGTGGACGACCAGGGGACCGAGTACGCCGACGGACACCTGGTCATCGAGGGCGGGCGCCTGACCGCGGTGGGCGCGGGAGCCGCTCCAGGGGCGTACCCGGACGCCCGGCGGGTGGACGGGCGAGGCTGCCTGGCCACGCCCGGACTGATCAACACCCACCACCACCTGTACCAGTGGATCACCCGCGGGCTGGCGCAGGACGAGACGCTGTTCGGCTGGCTCACCCAGCTGTACCCGGTGTGGGAAAGGCTGGACGCTGAGCTGCTGCATGCCGCGGTCGGCGCCGGGCTGGGGTGGTTGGCCCTGTCGGGCTGCACCACCACGACCGATCACCACTACGTGTTCCCGGCCGGTGCCGGTGATCTGTTCGCCGCGGAGATCGAGGCGGCGCGTCGTATCGGGCTGCGGTTCCACCCCTGTCGGGGCTCGATGGATCTGGGGCGCTCGGCGGGTGGGCTACCCCCGGACTCCCTTGTGGAGGACACCGACGCGGCGTTGGCCGCCACCGAGGCGGCGATCGATGCCTACCACGACCCGACCCCGGGGGCGATGCTGCGGGTCGCGGTGGCGCCCTGCTCCCCGTTCTCGGTGAGCACAAAGCTGATGACCGAGGCCGCGGCGTTGGCCCGTCGCCGTCAGGTGCGGCTGCACACCCACCTGGCCGAGACCGCCGATGAGCAGGAGTACTGCATGGCCACCTTCGGGCGTACCCCGGTGGAGTACGCGGAGGAGCTGGGGTGGCTGGGGGAGGACGTGTGGCTGGCGCACGGGGTGCATCTGGACGACGCCGCGATCGCCAGACTCGCCGCCACCGGCACGTCGGTGGCGCACTGTCCGAGCTCCAACGCGCGCCTGGGGGCGGGGATCGCCCGGGTGCGGGACCTGTTGAACGCGGGTGTGCCGGTCGGCTTGGGGGTGGACGGCGCCGCGTCGCAGGAGGCGGCTCACCTGGGGGCCGAGCTGCGGCAGGCGCTGTTGATGGCGCGGGCGGTCGGCGGCCCTGGCGCCCTCACCCCACGGCAGGCCCTGTGGATGGGGACTCGGGGCGGGGCCCGCTGTCTGGGACGGGAGGACGAGATCGGCTCGCTGGAGGTGGGCAAGTACGCCGACGTGGTGTTGTGGCGCTTGTCCGACCTGGGGCACGCCGACATCACCGACCCGGTGGCGGCACTGGTCCTGGGGCCTCCAGCATCGGTGGAGCTGCTCCTGGTGGGCGGCCGGCCGGTGGTGGAGTCCGCTGAGCTGCGTACCGCCTCACCCGACGCGTTAGCAGCCGAGGCCCGCCGGGCGAACCATCGTCTGCTCGCTGCCCGGAGGACACGATGACCACGACCCGTACTCACGCCGCCACCGGTACGGGGCGCATCGGTGACAGCCCGATCCGTCCCGATGGCCTGCTGAAGGTGCGTGGGGAGTTCGCCTACTCCTCGGACCTGTGGACCGAGGGCATGCTGTGGGGCGCCACCCTGCGCAGCCCACACCCCCGTGCCCGTCTGGTCCGGATCGACGTCACGCCGGCGCTGCGGCTGCCCGGAGTGCACGCGGCGCTCACCCACGTCGATGTTCCCGGCGCCAAATGCTACGGGCTGGAGCACCCTGATCAGCCGGTGCTCGCCTTCGATGAGGTGCGCTACCAGGGAGAGCCGGTCGCGCTGGTGGCGGCCGACGACCCTGAGACCGCGCGGCGCGCGCTGGCCGCTATCGAGGTGGAGTATGAGCCTCTGCCACCCGTGGTGGATGCGGAGGCGGCGCTGCGGCCAGACTCCGACCTGGTCCACCCAGGCGGCAACCTGGTGCGGCACGTCCGAATCCGCAAAGGGGTTCACGACACCCCCGATGGCGTACCGGAGCTGCCCGAGGCCGATGTGGTGGTCAGCGGCGAGTACCGGGTCGGCATGCAGGACCAGGGGTTCTTGGGGCCGGAGTCCGGGTTGGCGATCCCCGCGGCGGACGGCGGGGTCGACCTGTATGTGGCTACCCAGTGGTTGCACGGGGACCGGCGGCAGGTGGCGGCGAGCCTGGGGCTGCCGCCGGAGAAGGTACGCCTGACCCTGGCCGGGGTGGGCGGTGCGTTCGGGGGTCGAGAAGACCTGTCCATGCAGATCCACGCCTGCCTGTTGGCGCTGCGAACCGGCCGTCCGGTCAAGATGGTCTACTCCCGTGAGGAGTCCTTCTTCGGTCACGTGCACCGGCACCCGGCGGTGATGCGCTACCGGCACGGGGCGCGGCGGGACGGTCAACTGCTGTGGGTGCGGGCCGAGATCGTGCTGGATGGCGGGGCCTACGCCTCCACCTCAGCGGCCGTGATCGCCAACGCCACCACGTTGGGGATCGGCCCGTACCGCGTGCCCTATGTCGCCGTGGACGGCTGGGCCGTCTACACCAACAATCCGCCGTGCGGCGCCATGCGGGGCTTCGGCGCGGTGCAGGCCTGCTTCGCCTACGAGTCCCAGATGGACAAACTGGCCGCGGCGCTCGGGCTGGACCCGGTCGAGATCCGGGTGCGTAACGCGTTGCGGACCGGGGACACCATGCCCACCGGACAGGTGGTGGAGGGGCCAGCGCCGGTGGCTGAGCTGTTGCGTCGTGTCCAGGCCGCACCCCCGGCCCCACCCACCCCGACCGGGGACCTGCGACACCTGCCAGGCGGGGTGGGGAACACCACCCACGGCGAGGGAGTGGTACGCGGCGTCGGCTACGGAATCGGGATCAAAAACGTCTGCTTCTCGGAAGGCTTCGACGACTACGCCACCGCCCGAGTGCGGCTGGAGCTGATCGGCGGGGAGCTCACCGCCTCGGTGCACACGGCCGCTGTCGAGGTCGGGCAAGGGCTGGTGACGGTGCAGGAGCAGATCGTGCGTACCGAACTGGGGGTGGATCGGGTGACGCTCCGAACCGCCGACACCAGCGTCGGTGACGCCGGCTCCTCCTCTGCCTCCCGGCAGACCTTCATGACCGGTGGGGCCATCAAGGCGGCCTGCGAGCAGGTCCGACAGCAGGTGCTATCCCGGCTGTCCAGCGCCGCCGCGGCCAACCCGGCGGCGTACCGGTTCGTCGAGGGCAAGGTGCTGGCCGGCACGGAGGTGGTGGCCGACCTGGCGGAATTGGTCGGGGACCAACCCGTGGAGGCGACCGCTGAGTTCCGGCACCGCCCCACACAGCCGTTGGACCCCCAAACCGGGCAGGGCGATGCGCATGTGCAGTACGCGTTCGCCGCGCACCGCGCCACGGTGGATGTGGACACCGAGCTCGGGCTGGTCAAGGTGGTCGAGATCGTCACAGCGCAAGACGTGGGCCGGGCGATCAATCCCCAGGCGGTGGAGGGGCAGATCCAGGGCGGCACCACCCAGGGCCTTGGGCTGGCGCTGCTGGAAGAGATCCAGGTGTCCAACGGGGTGGTGCTCAACCCATCGTTCACCGACTACCTGATCCCCACGATCGCGGACACGCCGCCGATGCGGTTGGAGATCTTGGAATTGGGGGATCCGCAAGCGCCGTATGGGCTGCGCGGGGTGGGGGAGCCGCCCACTATCTCCTCGACGCCGGCGATCGTGGCGGCGGTCCGCGCCGCTACCGGCCGCGAGCTGACGCGGGTACCGCTGCGTCCGGAGCACATCGCAGGAGTGACCGCGGCAGGAGAACCGTCCCCAGGGGAGCGATGATGGTGGAGATTTTGAGTCCGGACGCGATCGAGTTCGTCACCGGGCTGCACCGCGCGTTCGGGGCACGCCGGCGTGAGCTGCTGGAACGCCGCGCTATCCGACGGGAGCAGGCCGCCCGAGCCGGTCGCCTGGATTTCCTGGAAGAGACCGAACACATTCGGAAGGCCGACTGGCGGGTGCCGCCGCCCCCACCGGATCTGACCGACCGGCGGGTGGAGATCACCGGCCCCACCGAGCGGAAGATGACGATCAACGCGCTCAATTCCGGGGCGAAGGTGTGGCTGGCCGACCTGGAGGACGCCAACACCCCACACTGGGACAACGTGATCTCCGGGCAGGAGAACCTGTATGAGGCGGTGCGTCGCACCATCACGCTGACCACCGCCGAAGGACGCCGGTACCAGCTGAAGGATGGACCGGTGCCGACCATCGTGGTGCGGCCCCGTGGCTGGCATCTGGACGAAGTTCACCTGCCGGTGGCGGACGGGCCGATCGCCGGCGCCTTGGTCGACTTCGGGCTGTATCTCTTCCACAACGCCCGGGAGCTGCTGGCACGGGGCAGCGGCCCGTACTTCTACCTGCCCAAGCTGGAAAGCCACCTGGAGGCCCGACTATGGCGGGAGGTGTTCAGTCACGCCGAGCAGGCCTTGGGGCTGCCGGCGGGCACGATCCGGGCGACGGTGCTGATCGAGACGTTGCCGGCGGCGTTCGAGATGGACGAGATCCTCTACGAGCTGGGGCCGTACGCCGCCGGACTCAACGCGGGGCGCTGGGATTACCTGTTCAGCGTCATCAAGACCTTCCGGGACGCCGGTCCGCAGTTCGTGTTGCCGGATCGGGCGTCGATCACCATGACCGTGCCGTTCATGCGCGCCTATACCGAGCTGCTGGTGCGTACCTGTCACCGGCGGGGCGCGATGGCGATCGGTGGCATGGCCGCCTTCATCCCCAGCCGCCGCAATCCCGAGGTGAACGCGGTGGCGTTGGCGAAGGTGCGGCAGGACAAGGAGCGTGAGGCCGCCGACGGGTTCGACGGCTCCTGGGTGGCGCATCCGGATCTGGTGCCGGTCTGCCGTGAGGTGTTCGACCAGGCCCTGGGGGAGCGTCCGCATCAGCTGGAGCGCACCCGCCCAGAGGTGCAGGTGACCGCCGATCAGCTGCTGGATATCGCCTCCACCCCCGGGTCGATCACCGAAGCCGGGGTGCGTAACAACGTCGCGGTCGCGTTGCGCTACCTGGAGGCGTGGCTGCGTGGCACCGGCGCGGTCGCCATCTTCAACCTGATGGAGGACGCGGCCACCGCTGAGGTCTCCCGCTCCCAGCTGTGGCAGTGGATCCACAACCAGGTCCGCCTGGACACCGGGGAGACGGTCACCCCCGAGTTGGTGCGCCGGATTGAAGACGAGGAGCTGACCAGGATCCGGACCGAGGTCGGGGACTCCGCGTTCGAGGCGGGGCGGTACGCCCAGGCGCGTCAGCTGTTCGAGCGGGTCACCCTCGCCGACGACTTTGTGGATTTTCTGACCCTGCCTGCCTATGAGCTGATCCGGTGAGGGCCCGGTGAGCGGTCGTCTGGATCCTGGTGTGCTTCAAGAACTGGACCGGCGATTGGCGTCGGTCGATGCTGCGCTGCATCAGCGGTACCGGCAGCGGGACGGCGCCCGACAGCCGGTGCACACCGTGTATGTCCCCGCGGACCGGTTCCACGCCAACGTGGGTCCTCAGTGGAGTGAGGAGGCACTGGCGACGCTGCGGCGATACGCCCCGGGACCCGAGGAGTTCGCGGCCGCTATCGGCGTGGCTGAGGCGGCACAGGTGTACGCGCGAGTGCGCGCGAAGCTGGAGCGGGAACCGATCGAGGACCTGCGGATCGACTTCGAGGACGGCTACGGGAACCACCCGGACGCCGTCGAGGACGCGGCGGTCCGAGAGGCGGCGTCGGCGCTGGCAGCGGCGATCGAGGCGGGGACGGCACCAGCGAGCGTGGGGATCCGGATCAAGAGTCTGGAGGGCGCTACCCGGCGGCGTGCAGTGTCCACGTTGGACAGATTCTTAGGGGCGCTGCTGGCGCGCGTACCCCTGCCGGAGACGTTCGTGGTGACGCTGCCCAAGGTGAGCGTCGTCGAGCAGGTGAGCGCGATGGTGCTGCTGTGTGAGCAGCTGGAGGCCGCGTACGGGCTGCCATACGGGCGGCTGCGGTTTGAGATCCAGGTCGAGACGCCCGCGGTGGTACTTGGGGCGGACGGCACCGCGCCGCTTGCACGCTGCGTGGACGCCGCCGCCGGCCGGTGTGTGGGTCTGCACTACGGCACCTATGACTACAGCGCCTCCTGCGGGGTCGCCGCCGCCTACCAGAGCATGGAGCATCCGGTGGCCGACTACGCCAAAGCGGTGATGCAGGTCGCGGTCGCCGGCACCGGGATTCGCCTGTCGGACGGCTCCACCAACATCCTCCCGGTCGGCGACCGGGAGGCGGTGTACGCGGCGTGGCGGCTCCACGCGCGCCTGGTGCGCCGCTCCCTGGAGCGCGCGTACTACCAGGGGTGGGATCTGCATCCGGCCCAGCTTCCGACCCGGTACGCGGCCACCTATGTCTTCTTCCGGGCCGGGCTGTCCGCCGCCGCGGCGCGCCTGTCGGCGTACCTGAGCCGGGCGAGTAGCGGGATCGCCGATGAGCCGGCGACGGTCCGCGCATTGGTGGGGTTCTTGGTGCGGGGCCTGGACTGTGGGGCCGTGGACGCCGCGGAGGTGGCGGCGCTGACCGGGATGTCCCGCGCGGATCTGCTCGAGGTGGTGCCATGAGCGTCGATCTGGTGCTGCGTTCCCGCCGCGTGGTGCTGCCGGACGGGGAGCGCCCCGCCGCGGTGTGTGTCCGAGCCGGGCGGATCGTCGACATCATCGGTTACCGCGAGGCTGTCGCGGTCACCCATGACACCGGTGATGGCTTCTCCAACGGCGCTGGCGCAGGCGACGCCGCCCGACCGCGGTTCACCGACCTGGATTTGGGGGAGGTGGCGCTGCTGCCCGGGCTGGTGGACACGCATGTCCACGTCAATGAGCCGGGCCGCACCGAGTGGGAGGGCTTCGCCACCGCTACCCGCGCCGCGGCGGCGGGAGGCGTCACCACCATCATCGACATGCCGCTGAACTCGATTCCGTCCACTGTGGATCCCGCGGCTCTTGAGGTGAAGCGACAGGCGGCCGCCGGTCAGTGCTATGTGGACGTCGGGTTTTGGGGCGGCGCGGTACCCGGGAATCAGCCCCAGCTCGAGCCGCTGCACACCGCAGGAGTCTTCGGGTTTAAGTGTTTCCTGGTGGACTCCGGGGTTCCGGAGTTTCCGCCTTTGTCCGATGAGCAGTTCCATGCCGCGCTGCGCGTGGTGGCGGCGCTGGACGGACTGATGGTGGTGCACGCCGAAGAGCCGGCGCTGATCCGGCCGGCCGCCACCAGTCACCGCTACGCGGATTTTCTGGCTTCGCGTCCGCGTACCGCTGAAAATGCGGCGATCGCGCACGTGATCGCGGCGGCGCGCCAGACCGGTGCCCGGGTTCACGTGCTGCATTTGTCCTCATCGGACGCGGTGCCGCTGATCGCGGCGGCGCGTGAGGAGGGGGTACGGATCAGCGCCGAGACCTGTCCGCACTACTTGGCTCTGGCCGCCGAGGAGGTGCCCGACGGCGCTACGACCTACAAATGCTGCCCCCCGATTCGGGAACGCTCCAATCAGGATCCACTGTGGACGGGCCTGTCCGAGGGAGTCATCGATTGTGTGGTCTCTGACCACTCCCCCTGTGTGGGGGATTTAAAGCGGCTCGACACCGGTGACTTCGCCGCAGCTTGGGGCGGTATCGCGTCTTTGCAACTGGGGTTGCCGGTGGTGTGGAGCGAGGCCCGGCGGCGCGGTTATCGACTGTCCGATGTGGCCAGATGGATGGCCACTCAACCGGCGGCGTTGGTGGGACTGACCCGCAAGGGGCGTATCGCCGTCGGATGCGACGCCGATCTGGTCGCGTTCTGTCCAGAGGAGACCTTCGTCGTCGATCCGGCTCGACTGCACCACCGTCATCCAGTGACCCCGTACGCCGGGCGGTTGTTGTCCGGGGTGGTACGGGCCACCTGGCTCCGAGGTGAGGTGGTTGCCGGTGCGGTATCCGGTGGGGCGGCGGCTGAGGAGGTGACCGCTCGTCCCCGCGGGCAGCTGCTGGAAAGGGGGACCGGGTGAACGACTTCACATGGTTACCGGATCTGGCTTCCCGGCTGGTCGGGGGCGCGGTGGTCTATGCCAACGACGAGTTTTTCGGACCCCGTGAGGCGCTGATCCGGCCCGAGCCGCCTGGTTTCCAACCGGCGACCTTCGGGGCCAAGGGTCAGGTGTACGACGGGTGGGAGACGCGGCGTCGCCGCCAGCCCGGCCACGACATCGCGATCGTCCGGCTCGGGGTGCCCGGCGTGATCCGGGGCGTCGTTGTGGACACCGCTTTCTTCCGGGGGAACTACCCGCCTGAGATCTCTGTGGAAGCGTGCACAGTGGATGGTCACCCCACTCCGGAAGAGGTGTTGCGGGCTGCCTGGACGCCGGTGGTACCGCGTTCCCGGATAACAGGGGATCAGCGGCATCTCTTCGCGGTGCACGATGACCGCCGCTTCACCCATGTTCGGTTGTCGATTTATCCCGATGGTGGGGTGGCGCGGCTGCGGGTCCACGCGGAACCCGTGGGGGATCCCCGGTGGATGGCCGGTGGCTGGATCGACCTGATCGCTGTGGAACACGGTGGCCTGGTGGTGGCGTGCAGCGATCAGTTCTATGGCAGTCCGCACAATCTGCTGATGCCCGGGCCGGCCCGCTCGATGGGGGAGGGGTGGGAGACCGCGCGGCGTCGAACCGGCGGCAACGATTGGGTGGAGGTACGGCTGGGGGTGCCAGGCATCCCCAAGCTGGTGGAGCTGGACACCAGCCACTTCAAGGGGAACGCACCCGAAGCGGCGCGGCTGACCGCCACGGATCTCCCCACGGGTGGGCAGGAGGCGCAATGGTGGGAGCTGCTACCCCGTACCGCGTTGGTGCCGGACAGCCGGCACCGGTTCCCGATCCCCGCCGAGGCTCAGAAGCTGACCAGCCGGATCCGGTTGGACGTGTATCCCGACGGGGGGATGGCCCGGATGCGGTTGTGGGGCGAGCCGTCCGCGACCGGGCTCGCCGCGCTCGGTCGCCGCTGGGAGGGCGGCGTGGTGGAGACCTGAGGCGCGGCGCGAGCGCACGTCACGCCATCAATCAAAACCAAACGATAGGTTATCGGCCATTCGTAAGAAGTTGCGTAAGACGTTCGTTACGTGAATAAGTGGTGCGAAGTCTTATCGATAAGCAACGATCGCTTGTGTTGGGAGCGCTCCCATGAAAAACTCCCCTCCAAGGAGCTTGGGAGATCCTCACGCACGGGTCGTCCACAACCTGACATAGGGCACCCCACGGGCGTGAGCCGCGTGTACGTAACGAAGCCTCAGCTCGCTTTCCGGGTCAAGCGGGCTCATCGTCCGGCGTACCCGCCGCTCCTCTGGCGGAACGCCGCGCCAGGGCGTGGACCCTGGCGACCCGTGGAACCTAGGAGAGAAGTCAGCAATGAGACTCGTTTCGGGTCGCACCAGGTTGCACAAGGCGACCGCCCTCGCAGCGGGTGCGATCATGACGGCGGGCCTGTCCCTCGTGGGGGCCACGCCGGCTAACGCTGCGGTCGCCTGTGACGTGTCCTATCAGATTGCGAACCAGTGGGACTCCGGCTTCCAAGCCAACATCACCATTCGCAACCTTGGCGACGCGTGGACGTCCTGGGACCTGCGGTTCAACTTCACCGGTGGTCAGCAGCTGCAGCAGGGCTGGGGCGGTCGGTGGTCCCAGAGCGGCACCGAGGTTCAGGTTCAGAATGAGTCCTGGAACGGCAGCGTCCCCTCTGGCGGGACGGTGACCGGCCTGGGCTTCCTCGGTAGCTGGTCGGGCTCCAACCCGGTACCGACCTCGTTCACCGTCAACGGCGTCACCTGCGGTGGAGAAGGCCCCTCCACTCCGCCCACCACGCCGCCGTCGACTCCGCCTTCGACGCCTCCCACCTCCACGCCCACTGGTACCCCGACGACCAGCCTGCCGCCGCCACCGCCGCCGGGTACCCACGTGGACAACCCGTACATCGGTGCCACTGTCTACCGCAACCCTGACTACGTGGCCCGGGTTGAGCAGGCAGCCCAGGAGATCGGCGGCACCCTCGGCGCCGCGGCCGCGCGGGTCGCGCAGTACCCGACCGCTATCTGGCTGGACCGGATCGCCGCTATTGAAGGCTCCGGTGGCAATCGGGGTCTGCGTGATCACCTGGACCTGGCGGCTTCCCAGGCCAGTGAAGACAACCCCGTGGTCGTCCAGATCGTGATCTACGACCTGCCCAACCGGGACTGCGCCGCGGCGGCCTCCAACGGTGAGCTGCTGATTTCCCAGGACGGTGAGCGGCGTTACCGCGAGGAGTACATCGACCCGATCGTGTCGATCCTGCGCGACCCGGCGTACCGCAACCTGCGGATCGTCACGTTCGTCGAGCCGGACTCGCTGCCCAACCTGGTGACCAACCTCGACACCCCGGCGTGCGCGGAGGCGAACTCCACCGGGGCCTACGTTGAGGGTATCCAGTACGCGGTGAACCAGCTCACCCAGCAGGACAACGTGTACATCTACCTGGACATCGCGCACTCCGGCTGGCTGGGCTGGGACAACAACTTCAACGACGCGGTGAGCCTGTACCGGCGGACCATCCAGGGCTTTGACGGCGGTCTCCAGGCCATCGACGGCTTCGTCACCAACACCGCCAACTACACGCCTCTGGAGGAGCCCTTCCTCACCAACCCGAACCTGACCGTGGGTGGTCAGCAGGTCCGCTCCGCCAACTTCTACGAGTGGAACCCGATGTTCGACGAGCTGGACTTCGCGCTCGCGTGGCGTAACGCGTTCGCCAGCGGCGGCTCGCACATCGGCATGATCATCGACACCTCTCGTAACGGGTGGGGTGGCCCTGACCGGCCTACCTCGGTGAGCAGCTCCAACGACCTGAACACCTACGTGAACCAGTCCCGCATCGACCGTCGTCCGCACCGCGGTGGCTGGTGCAACCAGATTGGAGCCGGTATCGGTGAGCGTCCGACCGCCGCTCCCGTCTCCGGTATCGACGCCTACGTTTGGGTCAAGCCGCCGGGTGAGTCCGACGGTGTGAGCCAGGACGGCATCATCGACCCGGACGACCCGAACAAGAGGTTCGACGCGATGTGCGACCCCAACGGGCAGAGCCACTACAACTCCGCGTACCCGACCAACGCTATGCCTGACGCGCCGCACGCTGGCCGGTGGTTCCAGGCCCAGTTCGAGATGCTCGTCCGCAACGCCTACCCGGCGCTGTGACGTGAATCTCCACTCCTCCTGAGTTAATTGGTGGTCCCCGCCGGGACTGGTCCCTCTGACCCCGGCGGGGACCCACCGTTTTCTGGATCTCCGGGTAACGGTCAGGGATCCGTACGCAGGCTGACGCCTTCGTAGGGGATGACCAGGCAGGCGCTGTCATCCGTCCAGTGGGAGGGGACCAAAAAGAGCCGCCCTTCCGACTCCAGCAGGAGGCGTAACCCGTCGTAGCGGTACCGCACGAGGGCTTCGTCCTCGGCCGGTAGCTGCGTTTCTGTGACGCCGGGAGGCAGGTCCACGATCCGCTCCGAGGTGTACAGCAGCACCGCGGGGCGTTCCGGAAGTCCTTGGGCGTCCTCGTGCCCCCGCCCTTTGCCATAGGCGTTGGCGAAGCTGTTCGTGGCCCAGAACAGCCCGGCGATCATCAACGCGCTGACGGCGACCCCGATCAGCCGCCACAGAAAAACCACGCTCCGGCTGCCCAGCCAGTTCCGGATCGCGCGACGCCTCCGGTCCTCCGCCTGCTCGGCCCACAGCAGCCCGACCCGACGCAGCAGCCAAAGACCGTAACCGAACAGCGCCGCCCCGATGGTCAAACACAACGGTGTGACCCCGGGGAACTCGGCCTCGGAGATACGCGGGAGCACGATCCCGATCACGGCACGGGCCAGCAGCAGCACCGAGGCCAGCAGCGTCGCCACGCCCAGCCAGCCCACGATGCCCCGGTGCTCCAAGGCGAGCAGGCCACCGATCATGGCGTGCCCGGTAACCGCCACCAGTAACGCGAGGAAAAGAGCCGTGACCGGGACGTACAACGCTTCGACACCGTACAGCAGGATGTCCTGGGTAGATAGGTCCAACAGGTCAAGCGCGACACCGAAGTACAGGAACCGGGCGCGGGTGGCGACGTAGCCGAAGTAGAACAGCAGAGCGGTGAGGACCGTGGTCGGGCCTATGAAGCCCACCAGCTTCTCTACCCGGTTCCACATGCTGGGGTCTCGATAGCCGGTCTTGTGCTCCTCGGATTTGGGGACGACGGGGCGCTGGTCAGTTTCTGGCCCGGTGGACTCGGGCGATCCGGTCCGTTCGGTGGCGGCCGGGCCGGCGGCCGTGGACTCACGTCGCCCAGTGGTGATCGATTCGCCACCAGGAGGAGCGGCCCTGGTGATCGGGACAGGGTCGTCCGTTCGATCGGAGGGCGTCGGGGTGTCGGATCGTCCAGTCGCTGCCGTCACCGCGTACGCCTCGCTTTCACTGTCAATTCGCGTCAATCCGCGTCAATCCGTGGTTTGCATCGGTGAGCGTTATCGCCCTCGTGGAGCAGGCTCCCCAGGCGGCCCCGGTATGGGCGGTTCGGACACCTCTGGTCCAGGCCCTTCCGGTGATTCGGTCTCCTCCTGGCTGAGCTCCGGTTCTGGGCTTTCGGATTCTGGGCTGTCGGGTGTGGTGGCGGGTGATTCGACCGCGGCACAGTCGGTCATGCCGGAGGGAGGGACGCACGCGATCACCGGATGGGTCTGCTGCCAGACCGCTTCTCGGGGAGAGTGCGGTGCGGGTCGGGGATGCATGAGGTCACACGGGGACAAGTCCGCTGAGGTGCATTGTGTGCTGAACCTGAAGACCAGGCTCCCGGCGTACGCCCCAGGCACATCCGGTACCCGCACCCCCAGACCACACCGATCCCCGCTCTGCGTTGGCGCCAGCGAGGTGCCCTCACAGAAAGGCAACCCGGTCTCGGCCTCACAGGTGGCGGTCTGTAGATCAGCCGGCCCTTCGGAGGTGGTGACCGTGGCCTCGGTGATGGTGACCGGCATATGGAGAGAGTTGAAGAAGGTCGAGCAGTGCTCCCCCGCGGAGAGCGGACCCCAGGCGGACCCGATGATGGGTCCCTCGAGGGTGGGGCCTCCCACACTGATCACTCCGGGAGGAGCCGGTGGCCCATTCCCGGAACCCCGGTCATCACCGGATCCCGCGTCGGGGGAGGCGG
Organism: Actinomycetales bacterium; assembly: GCA_002919305.1. GTDB lineage: Bacteria > Actinomycetota > Actinomycetes > Mycobacteriales > Micromonosporaceae > RSA1. The sequence goes on along the minus strand of PKFB01000041.1, from coordinate 116,066 downwards.
CCTCGCCTTGAGGAGTGCCCGCATCCTGTCCGGGAGTCGCTTCCGTATCCGGGGACGCATCGGGATTCGGTGTACTGCTGGTGAATACGGTCCGCACGACGGCGCCGGCCCCCAGACAAAACAGCGCCAAGAGGATGACGGCGATGACGGCGTTACGAGTGAACGAGGTAGAACGCGTGGACATGGCGCACCCCCCGTCCACGCCGGCGACATGCTGGTTAAGCCGCGGATAGCCGTCTCTCATACCAAGGCACTGCGGCTATCGCCTCCACGATCTCGGGTACCCCTTGCGGTGCCTCTTATGACAGAGACCAGCTTCTTTTACAGACCAGAGGTAAATGACGAACGACTTCCCCTCTACCCCTCTACCTGGGCATTTGTGCGACTAGCCTTACTCGGGAACCGTCAATGGACACTGAGGAGACGACGTACGAGATCAGTGTCCCGCTGCTTGCCGGTCGTGATTACTAATGTTCGTGATCACTGATGTTGCTTTCTAGGCACACCCCTCAAACAGGGCCATACCGCTCCGCCGTCAACATCGCCGCTGAGACATCTACACCCAACAGAGCAGCCACCAAACGGGGCGAGAGCATCACCTGGCAGGGCAGCACCAGTGGCATGGTGACTGCGACGGTGCTGTCTAAGTCACATATGTGCTGCGGCTATGTGCTGTGGCCCCTGCGCACCAGATAGGTGCCCCACTCAGCCGCTGTACCAAGATCGTCGGGGGTATCAGACCGTCCAGCCAGCAACCGCTCCAAGCTTGGAGACGACCAGCGCTGTTGGGGTTCGCCGTCGAGCACCTCAAAGTGAGGCTGGGCGATCGCGGCTACGCCGACTGGATGGTGGGGATCGGTTGGTGGTGACACCACATCCACACCGCGTCCTCACCTGACTCCGGCGGTTCTGACATCGGCACCTAGGTACTGCGTAGTGTGCGGTTTGTCAAATTATGATCCGTTGTAGCCGCTTACGGTGGAGTAGATCAGGATACGTCTTTACTCTCGGAGCGCTCTGAGTCAGAGGAATCGGATGGGAAGAAACCCGGCCTCTGCAAGACCAGGGACGCATGTCGAGAGCGCGGCAATATGTGTTAAAAGATGAAACCCCGGCCGCTTAGCAAGCGCCAGAGGCGGGTCCGGGGACTACGCTCTGCTAGCTTATCCTAGCGCACGTTTCCCGTGGTATGAATCTGCCGTGCTGTGCCCACCGACCCCCAAGCAAGTGGCGGCACTTACGACCGCTCTGTCTCCCGAGCGGATGGCTCCGTTTCGTAAGGCCACCGGCAGCCAGGCGGCAGCGCTGGAACTGTACATATGGAATCTGCGGCTGTCCGCAGCGTTCAGTGAGACGATCGCCATTGCGGAAGTGGTACTGCGCAACGCCATGCACCGTGAGCTGACCGCCACGTATGGGCAGACCTGGTACTGCCGGTCCGAGCTGTTCGACGACCGCACTCTCGATGGGTTCGCCGCCGCATGGCGGCAACTCAACAACCAGTCCGGCAACAAGAAGCCGAAACCCCTCAAGGATATTCCGCCGGGTAAGTTCGTCGCCGAAGTAACCTTCGGAACCTGGCTGAGCCTGCTCGATGCCGGCAGTTGGCGAGGTGCTGAGCCCTTCCGCGAGAAGGTGAACTACGAAAACACGCTATGGCGGAAGGCGCTGCATCGGGCATTCCCGAACAGCGATCGCAATCGCAAGACGGTCTACAGGACCGCACGCATAGTCCGGGCAGTGCGTAACCGGGTTGCCCACCATGAGCCACTGATCAACGGCGTGTCGCTGCCCGGTGAGTACGACGCGTCTGGGCAGCCACGACGGCTGAAATGCGACGAGGTCCACAACGCGATCCTCGAACTTGTACGGTATATCGATCTTGACGTCCACGCGTGGCTCTGCGCCGCTAGCCGCGTTCCTGAGGTGCTGACACAGCGCCCCCGAGCCTAGGGCTTGGGAAGGCAGGTTCGGCAAAAGACGGTACAAGCGACCCCGTTCTTGCTCGATGCGATGCTGGGAATGAACGGGACACGCGAACGCCACCTGTAGCTCAATCGTCATCACCCAATTCCTCAGGGATCATCCACGAAATGGCAAGCAACCCGAGGAAGCTCAGTTGGGCCACTATGGGGGCCAGGAAGGAGGCGGCTTAAAGCCTCGAGTATTTGCTTGACAGGCTTGGGCTCACCTCTTCCTTTCTGATGGGCTTGCTCGTCAAAATTCTTTGAGATACCCCCGCGTAGGGCCGGCAGAGGCAGCTTTAGCGTCAGCCACCTGGTCAGTGATCGCGACAGCCGTCGATGGGACAGCGTCGCTAGGAAGCCACCGCGTGCGGTTCTGCTCTCTGATAACGGAGCCGGCACGGACTTTGCGGCCATTTCGTGTGCTGACCCGGTACCGGGCGAGGGGCAGGGGCGACCAGCTCGAAACGGTACCGCTGGAACAGGCGCGTCAGGATCACTTTCATTTCCAGATACGCGAAATGAACACCCAGGCAGCGGTGCGCCCCACCTCCGAAGCCGATCAACCGCTGCCGCTCTTGTCGGGCCTGCCGTCCTCGCTCGACCGCGAACCGGTCCGGGTGGAAACGGTCAGGATCGGGGTGTTCGTCGGCCAGCCGGTGGGTGACCGACGGCGCGACCAACACCACGGTACCGGCCGGGATGTGATACCCGTCCAGCTCGATGGACCGCTCCGCCTGGCGAAGCAGGAGGTGCGCCACAGGGTGCAGACGCTCGGTCTCGTGCAGGCAGCGGTCAAGGTGGGTCAGTTGGTTGATACGGGCCAGAGTCAACGGCCCATCGCCGATCTCCCGTTCGCGTTCAGCGTGCACCCGGTCCAGCTCGGCGGGGGCACGAAGCAGATCCACGATCGCCCAGGCGAGGTGGCCGGTGGTGGTCTCGTGCCCGGCCCAGGTGAGCATGAGCACCAAGTTGATCAAGATCAGGTCCGGTACCAGCTCTCCATCGGAGTACCTGGCCGTGGCGAGGGTCTGGAGAAAATCGGGAGGATCGACTGGTCGGGCACGGCGTTCGGCGAGCATCTCACCCAACGTCCGGCGAAGCCGGTTCCGGGCTCGGCGGCTTCGGATCAGGTGGGGGAGGGGGAGCCAGCCCGGGAAGACCGGGTCCATCCCCGCGGAGAAACGCCGGAATTCCTCGAAGAAATCGCGCCCGAGCCGGGCGCCGAAGTCAGGGCCCAGAAAAGCGTGGGCCGCGATCCGCATCACCAGCGGCCCCAGCTCGGTGGTGAGGTCGAACTCGCCGGAGTCCCCGAGCCGCCGCGCGAATTCGGCGGTCTCGGCCTCCATCACCTGGATGTAGCCTTCCAGCTGCTTGCCCTGAAAACGCGGCAACACGATCTCGCGTTGCCGCCGGTAGTCATCCATCTCGGCGAAGAAGTAGAAGGCCGGGTCGAACATCCGGACGAAGAACGGGTACGCCGTCCGAATCGACAGGCTTTTATCGGTCTCGCTGAAGAAGAACCTACTGCGTTCGGCCCCGAGTAGGACGACGGTCGGCTTCCCAGGGATGTGGATGCGGAACACGCCATCGGTCTCTCGAGCACCCCGCTCGATGAGTTCGACAGGATGGCGGAGGAACTCCACCAGGTGCCCGAGCACGGGCAGTGAACCGGAGACTAGCGGTGGAGTCCTGACCACGGAGGACGTCGTCATGGGAACACCCTAGAAACTTTTCTAAGGGACATACATATCATATGCTGATGGACTCAAGATTCTTGATGATTCTGATGTGAATCAGACGTTTTCCAAATCTCCACCTCTGGCGGACTCTTCGCACCCTTCTGTTCTTCTTGTCGTCCTCTTGTTCTCGTCTTGTTCTCGTCGCCGAGACTGTGGCGCGAGACGGGTGGGAAGCTGAGTCAGCCGCGTGAGGAAGGTGTGGTGCGCTGTCGGGCGCCACGTAACCGGTTGCCGCTTACCTGCCCACGCTACCCACCTCCGCCGCCCTCGGTGGGCTATTGCATGCGCTCGCGGCCAGGATCTCGCACCTTCACACCTCATGCGGCCGGCGTCGGTATGGGGGTATAAGGCAAAAGATGGGTTATGTGATAAATGTGAGTTTTTGGAGGGTGTGGGGGTAGGGGAGAACGTCGGAAAATCCGATCGAGAAACTGCCATTCCCTGTCAGGGATCGCTGTCAGCATCCCTGACATGACCGACACTGACATGACCGACACATTGACGGGTAAGGTCGCGCTGGTCGCCGGCGCGACCCGGGGAGCCGGTCGTACGATCGCGGTGGAGCTGGCACGGGCCGGAGCCACGGTCTACGCGACCGGACGTAGCAGCCGCGCCGGTCGTTCGGAGATCAACCGGTCCGAGACGATCGAGGAGACCGGGGAGCTAATGGCCGCGGCCGGCGGCGAGGGGGTAGCGCTGCGGGTCGATCACCTGGAACCAGATCAGGTACGCGCCCTGGTGGAGCGGATCGACGCCGACCATGGCCGACTCGACATCCTGGTGAACGACATCTTCGGGGGCGATGTCTACGCCGAATTCGGCCGGAGGATCTGGGAGCACAACCTGACCAATGGGCTGCGGATGCTGCGGCTGGGGATCGACACTCACCTAATCACCAGCCATTTCGCGCTGCCGGTGCTTATCCGTGAGCCCGGCGGGTTGGTGATCGAGATGACCGACGGCACCTTCGAGTACAACCGCGCCTACCGCCACCAAGTCGGCGTCTACTACGACCTGGTCAAGGGAGCCGTAGAGCGGTTGACCCTCGCTCAGGCCTACGAACTGGCGCCTTATGGGGGCACGGCGGTGGCGGTGACTCCGGGGTGGATGCGCTCGGAGATGATGCTCGACCTCTTCAGAGTGACCGAGGAGAACTGGCGGGACGCGACGATCAAGGAGCCGCACTTCGCCATCTCCGAGTCACCGACCTATGTGGCGCGGGGTGTGGTGGCGTTGGCCGCTGATCCTGACCGTGCCCGCTGGTCAGGGAAATCCACCTCTAGCGGGGAGCTGGCCCGGATCTACGGGTTCACCGACATCGACGGCAGTCAGCCGGATGCGTGGCGGTACATCGTCGAGGTTCAAGACGCGGGCAAACCCGCCGATACCACCGGTTACCGCTGAGCCTACGTACCCCTGAATTACTCCCGCTTTGGGTCGCCGGTGATTGGAGTGCGGTAAAGATCGATGAGACGCTGGGCCGCCTCGGCGAGTCGGGCCCGTAGCCGCGGCGGTTCCAGCACCTCCACCTCCGGTCCCAACGCCAGCAATTGGGTGTAGGCGACGTCGATGGACTCGACGGGTAGCTCGGTGGTCACCCACCCGTGGGCGTCGGGTTCACCCGCCGCCGCGTACGCCTGGCGCGCCGCCGGAGGCTCCATCGCGTACCGCAACGCCCGCAGCCCGGTCGGACTCAAGCGGATGGTGACGCGGTCGGTGAGCAGCGACGCGACAAACCTCGCCCCATGCTCGGCCCAGAACGTCGCCAGCGGGAAGGAGACGTCGCGGTTGAACACCTCCCCGGTCGGCTCGACCGAGAGCACCCGATCCACGCGGTAGGTCCGGTAGTCGTCATCGACCCGCCCCACCAGATACCAGGTACCGGCTTTGAGCACGAGCCCGTACGGCTGAACCGTCCGGGTCACTTCCCGCTGGCGTGCGCGGTACCGCATCCGCACGATCAAGTCCTGCCAGACCGCCCGGGCCAACGCACTCAACGCGGGAGGCGGATCAACATCGGTGAACCAGCCGGGGATATCCAAATGGAAACGTTGACTCACCCGCGTAGGCGCGTCCTGGAACGCCGCTGGCAGCGCCGCCGTCACCTTCAGCCGGGCGGCGGTCACCAGATCAGCCAGCCCCATCTGGTCCGCGGGGCCGGGCAGACCGGAAAGGAACAGGGCCTCGGCCTCCTCCCGGGTCAGCCCGGTCAGCCGGGTGCGGTAGCCGTCGACCAGCCGGTAGCCGCCTCCCGGGCCGTGCTCGGCGTACACCGGTACGCCCGCCGCCGACAGTGCCTGCACATCCCGGTAGACGGTTCGCTCCGATACCCGCAGCTCCCGCGCAAGTTCGGCCGCGGTCATGCCTTCCCGCGCCTGCAGTAGCAGGAGCAGGGAGATCAACCGGGTGGCGCGCACGACGACTCATTCTGTCCGGTCGTTCTGTCTGGTCTTTCCCAGGTGCCTGGGCGGCGTCGACTCGACCATTGACCGCGAAGATGACGAGAGATCGCTCTCTTTGGGATTTTCTGGAGGAATATTCCCCAGATGGGGCGGGAGTGGCCGCCTCATGGCGGCGCGGCGTGATCATGGCGCATGGGATGGGGCAAGCGCCGAGTGAATAGTGAGACAGTGCGCCCGGTAGGGTTCGAACCTACGACCGTCTGCTTAGAAGGCAGCTGCTCTATCCACTGAGCTACGGGCGCGACAACAAACCCGCCGCAGTAGGTTACCGCTATCCGACGGGGTTGTGTGTCCCGCCTTGAGGGTTGCGGTTTGTGGGCGGCGGCACATATGCGCTCATCGCTGTTACCAGCAGACGCAGACCGTACCGGAACTCGGCCGCTTCAGCCACTGTGTATATCAATTTGTCGCGATGGGCGGCCACATGTGGAAAGTCGGTGGACGGGAGGGCCTCGAGGTCACGTCGGAGTTGGGCGGTGTCGCTGTGGCCCCCGTACGTCGCGCACCCCAATGTGAACAGATACAAGGTTCGGTACGCGCGTGCCGCCTCCTGCCGGTCCATCCCCGCGGCTTGGAGCACGGACAGCGCGCGTTCGGCCAGCCGCATCACCCCGGGACTGTTAAACGGGCGGGTCATCCGGGCGCGTACCAGGCCGGGGTGTTTGGTCAGGACCTCGTGGAGCGCGCTGAACAGGGTGACGATCTGCTCCGTCCAGTGCCCTTCGATCGGCGTGGCGGCGACCGGTTCGGTGGCGGTGTCGACCATCAGGTCGAGTAGGTCGTCCCGGGAGCGTACGTAGCTGTAGAGGGTCATCGTGCCCACGCCGAGTTCGTCGGCCAGCGCGCGCATGGTGAGTCGCTCCACGCCGGTCTGGTCGGCGAGGCGAAGCGCCGCTTCGGCGATTTGCTCACGGGTGAGCACACGAGGAGGGGCCATGTCGTACATCATACGGTATCGTGTACGACATGATTCGGTCTGGACCCGAGGTGCGTCGGGATGCTCGCGCCCTGATCACCGCCTTCGAAGCGGAGATGGCCCGACGGCTGCCCCGTGCGGGCTTCACGGTCGAACCGATCGATGAGTCTGGCCACCGCTCCGAGGCTGACGGCCAGGAGTTTTTCGTGGTGTACGCCGACGGCAAGGCGGTCGCCGTCGCGGCTCTGCGCCCTCTGGAGGAGGGGGTGGGGGAGATCAAGCGCATGTATGTGGTGCCCGAGGCGCGTGGGCAGGGATATGCCCGTCGTCTCCTCACCCACTTGGAGAAAGCAGCGGTCGAGCGCGGTTGGCACACCCTCAGGTTGGATACGTCGTACGCGCTGAGCGAGGCGTGCCGTCTTTACGTCTCAGCGGGTTACCGACAAATACCCCCCTATAACGACAATCCATTCGCCAGTTTGTGGTTCGAGAAAACGCTGTGACTCCGTCTCTGGCGGTAGACGACGAACCTGGGGTTGTCAGGTTCCCATGTTTGGCTGCGGATAGTTAAGTTGCCAACCGTGGATACGCCGGAACCGGTGATCGTGCCAGTGATCGAATCCCTGGCTGACGACCCTCACGCACTGTACGCCACTGGGCCAGACGATCCCGTAAGGGATGAGTTCCTCGATCCGTTGGCCGTCGCGTACTCGTTCGGCCCTCCCTTTGGGGAACGGCTGGTGACCTACGCTGACCTGAACGAACTCGGGCTGTCGCACCGCAAACTGCGGCGCCTCGCCCTCAACACCCTGGAGGAGATGGCGACCGGGGTGGCTATTCACGGGCAGCCGCCGGTGCTCATGCTGTCGTTCGAGGGGATCGAGTCGAGCCTGCTTTTGGTAGACGAACTGTGGGAAAAACTGGCCGAGTCGGTACCAGGTGAGCTGATCGTGGGGGTGCCGGCCCGGGATGTCGTGTTCGTGACTGGCCTGGATTCGCCGCAGGGGGTGGAGAAGGTCCAACGGGGATGTGAGCGGATGTTCTTCGCCGGCGGCGATCATCTCCTGTTGCCGGATCTTCTGGTTCGTCGAGAGGGCGGCTGGGAGCTGTATTGAGCGTCGTGACCTTATCCACCCTGAAGGAGGCGGTGGCCCGCGCGGCCACGTTGGCCGATTCCGGAGCCAGGCGTCTGCTGGGCATCACCGGCCCGCCGGGCGCGGGGAAATCCACCCTCGCCGAACACATCACCACCGCGTTGGCGGGCCGGGCGGTTCTGGTGCCGATGGACGGATTCCATCTGGCGCAGGCCGAACTGGAGCGGTTGGGGCGCGCGGAGCGTAAAGGCGCCCCCGACACCTTCGACGCCGCTGGGTACGCCGCGTTGCTGCGCCGGTTGCGTGATCCCGCTGAGAGCGAGGTGTACGCGCCGGTGTTCCGGCGCGATCTTGAGGAGCCAATCGCCGGAGCGATCCAGGTGGCCCGGGACGTGCCGCTGGTGGTCACGGAGGGGAACTACCTGCTGGTCGACACCCCGCCCTGGGATGCGGTGCGTCCCTTGCTGGATGAGGTCTGGTACATCGAGCTGGACGATACGACCCGGCTCCAGCGTCTGGTGGCGCGCCACGCCGCTTATGGGAAAACCTGGGAGCAGGCTCGGGCCTGGGCATACGGCTCTGACCAGCGCAACGCCGAGGTCGTGCAGGCCACCCGGAACCGAGCGGATGTCATCGTGCGGATCTCGTGACCGTTCACCCTATCGGCGTCTTCGTCCACCATCGCCTCCCCCAGCGCGTCGACCCGCGGTAACGCAACCCGCGAAGCGCCTCCGACGAGCGCCATTCCCGCCCTGCGCATAGCAGGCCAGGGCGTGGAACGGGCGTTATCCACAGGTGCCTTTGTCGTCCACAGATTCGCGGTCTTGGCTGGCTTTGTCGCTGAATCCGGGGAAATGTGTAGCTCCGCGGATGGCGTGCCGGAGAGCGCGAAGCAGTGGAGGAGGCGACATGTTCGAGACGCCTTTGACCATCGTGGGCACCGTGGTGTCGGATGTGGAGCGACGACGCATCGAGCCCAGCGGGGCGACCGTGGTGCATTTCCGGGTGGCGTCAACCTCACGACGCTGGGACAAGGAAAAAGGGCGTTGGGTGGACGGCGAGTCGCTGTACCTGAAGGTCTCGTGTTGGCGTTCCCTTGGTCAGAACGTTTTCCAGAGCGTGTTCAAGGGCGACCCCGTGATCGTGACTGGGCGGGTGTACAGCCGGACCTATGAGCATCAAGGGACGATGCGGTGGTCCTACGAGATGGACGCTTTCGCCGTTGGACATGACCTTTCGCGCGGCACCGCGATGTTCCGGCGCCATCGCCAGACGGGCGCCACGGAGGCGCCGCAGGCCTCCTCTGAGGATCAGTCCTCAGTGGACAAGACAGCGGTGGAGCAGGTGGCGACAGAGGAGAAGGAGCAGAACCGGAACGCCCGGCTGGCTCCTGAAGCGCCAGACCAGGCTGAGGAGCCCGCCGATCCTGAGTCGTATGTCACCGAGAACGACCTCGACGAACCGGATCTTGACAGCGACCTGGATGAGGAGAGCGACTCGCCAGTGGTGACGGGGTTGTCGGGCCTGACAGCCCGGGAGGCGGTCGCTGTCTGACCGCGTGACGCAGCCGTGGCCGTGACGGGATGCTCATCCCCCTCCATCCAGTCCGGCTACCCGGCCCGGATGGGCCGACCCTCCCGGGCCCATCCGGGCGTCTTGATGACATCCATGTGCGTGATAAGCGGATCCAGTTCTTTGACAACTCCACAGTGGATCTTCAAAGAGGCGCCTGGAAGGTGACTGGCCGGCGGTGCCCCACGGTTATGCCCCACCGGGCCTGAGCGACCAGCGGGAAGCGGTGGACGTCCAGCCTGGCGAGATACCGGCAGTTGCTCTCAGACGACGCTTCGCCGGGGCGCCCGAACGGGAGGCTAGGCTCCCGGGCATGAGGGGCGTCGTGGTGATGGCGATGGCGGACGCCGTGGGTATGGCGGCGGGCAAAGTGCTCGACCTTCTTTGGGGAGATCCACGACGGCATCACCCGGTGGCGGGGTTTGGGCGCCTCGCGGCGGCCTGGGAGCGGCGTGTGTACCGGTCCAGTCGCCGCGCCGGCATGGTTCACACCGCACTGGCGGTGGGCTTACCGGTCGCCGCGGCGGTGGCGGCTTCGGTGCTCACACGTCGACGCCCAGTGGCGCGGGCGGCGTTGACGGCGGTGACGACGTGGACGGTGCTGGGCGGACGTTCCCTCAGGAATGAGGCGGCTGGCCTCGCGGACGCCCTCACCGCGGGGGATATCGCCACAGCCAGGGAACGGTTACCCAGTCTGTGTGGTCGGGACCCGTCACGACTGGACACCACTGAGTTGGCCCGCGCCACCGTGGAGTCGGTGGCCGAGAACAGCTCGGACGCGGAGGTGGCGCCGCTGGTATGGGGAGCCCTGGCGGGCCTGCCAGGCTTGGTCGGCTACCGGGCGGTTAACACACTCGATGCAATGGTTGGGCACCGTTCAGCGCGGTATGAGCGGTTCGGATGGGCCGCCGCGCGTCTGGATGACGCGGCGAACCTCGTGCCTTCGCGGCTCACCGCGGCGCTGATGGTGATAGCGGCACCGACGGTGGGGGGACGGGTCGCGGACACGCTGATGACCTGGTTGCGGGATGGCGACCGCCATCCCAGCCCGAACGCTGGACAGTGTGAGGCGGCGATGGCCGGGGCGTTGGGGATACGGCTGGGGGGACGCAACGTCTATCACGGGCACGACGAGATCCGTCCCACGCTGGGACAGGGCAGACCCGCTGAGCCCGCTGATGTGGCGCGGGCGATCCGGCTCTCGGAAACGGTAGGACTCCTGGCGCTTGTCTTGGCTGTGCTTCACGTTCTCGCCAGACCACTGCGACGGCGATGGATCGGGCAGGGCCGGTGAGGGTGGGCGACCCCGCTGACCGTGCCGGGCGGAGCGACGGGACGGTGGAGCGGCTCGAGGCCCTGGCGGAGTGCGTTCTTGCCGGGCCGGCTCGACTCGGTCCAGTCCGGCTCGTAGTGATCGATGGGCCATCGGGCAGCGGGAAAAGCACGTTTGCTCAGCGGCTCGCTGTCACGCTGCGGGCCCGTGATGTGCGGATGGCCGTGGTGAACACCGACGACCTCCTCGCAGGGTGGGATGACATGTTCACCTTCTGGCCCCGGCTCCAGAAGTGGATCCTGCTCCCCCTCAGCAAAGGGCAACCGGCGCGGTATCAGCCCTACGACTGGCACCAGGGGCGGTTCAGTACGCGGTGGCGTGACATCGGCGTGCCAGATGTCCTGGTGCTAGAAGGAGTGACCAGTGCGCGTGCCGACGCTGAGCCGCTGTGGACATTCAGCGTTTATGTCACCGCGCCGCGACCACTGCGGTTGGCCCGGAGTATCGCTCGGGACGGTGAGCGGTTACGCCCGCAATTGACTAGATGGATGGCGCGGGAGGACGAATATTTCCCTGCTGAACGAACCTGGGAACGGGTCGATGTGGTGGTAGACGGGGCCTCGCGTCTGCCGCATGACCCGGAACGGGAGTATGTCCGACTCCCCGTCTGACCTGCGACGAACCGGCCACAAACCAGCGAACGACGAGTCATCGCCGCCGCGCCGACGGTCCAGCGGGCATAGCATCAGGCTTCATGACTAATCAACTCTCGCCGGCCACCCCTTTGACCACCGCGCAGCTGCGTGACGCGGTGGAACGGCTTTTGCCACAGATCCGATCCGATCTGGAAAAGCTCGTGCGAATTCCGGGGATCGCCTTCCCTGGCTTCGACCACAGTACGGTCCAGCGTTCAGCGGAGGCCACCGCCGAACTGTTTCGCGCGGCCGGGGTACCTGATGTCCGGATCGTGTCGGTGGACGGGGGGCAACCGGCGGTGATCGCGCGGCGCCCGGCACCCCCGGGAGCGCCGACGGTTCTGCTTTACGCCCACCACGACGTACAGCCGGTCGGGGATGAAGCAGAGTGGCAGTCTCCGCCGTTTGAACCCACAGAACGCGACGGACGACTGTACGGGCGGGGAACCGCCGACGACAAAGCGGGTATCGCCGCCCATCTGGCCGCGCTGCGGGCGCACGGTGACGCGCTTCCGGTGGGCGTCACGGTGTTCATCGAAGGCGAGGAGGAGTGCGGGTCACCGACGCTGGGGGCGTTCCTGGAACAGCACCGGGACCTGCTGGCCGCCGATGTGATCGTGATCGCGGACTCGGGCAACTGGGCGATCGGGCAGCCGGCGCTGACGACCTCGCTCCGTGGCCTCGCCGATTGCTACGTCGAAGTCCGCACCCTGCAGCACGCGGTCCACAGCGGCATGTTCGGAGGCGCCGTACCCGACGCCCTCACGGCTCTGTGCCGGTTGTTGGCGACCCTGCACGATGACAAAGGCGACGTGGCGATCGAGGGATTGACGACCGCCGGCCCTACCCAGGTGGAACAGTCCGAGCAGGTACTACGTCAGGAATCCAGCCTGCTGGACGGGGTGCAGTTGATCGGAACCGGCTCGATCACCGAACGGCTCTGGCACAAGCCGGCGGTGAGCGTTTTGGGGATCGACTGCCCTGACGTGCAGAACGCCTCCAACACCCTGATCCCGGTGGCGCGGGCCAAGGTCAGTCTCCGTCTCGCCCCAGGGCAGGACCCCGAAGCCGGGATGCAGGCGCTCATGAACCACTTGCGCACCCATGCGCCGTGGGGAGCCCAGGTCACCGTCACACGAGGCGAGCTGGGAGCGCCCTTCGCGATCAACGCTGTCGGCCCGGTGTATGAGGCAGCCCGGGCGGCGTTCCGTGAGGCATGGGGCGGCACCGCACCGGTGGATATCGGGGTGGGTGGATCCATCCCTTTCATCGCTGCGTTCGCCGAAGCGTTCCCCAACGCCGCGATTCTGGTCACCGGGGTGGAAGATCCCGACAGTCGGGCACATGGGGCCAATGAGAGCCTGCATCTGGGAGAATTCGCGCGGGTTTGCCTAGCCGAGGCGCTGCTGCTCAGCAAACTCGCCGAGGTGACCGCGGCATCGAAATAAAGCGCGCACCGACAGCCATGCTCCGTGCCGGACCGTGGCTGGGAGGGCGAAGCGGCGGAAGGGGGCGTCATGCTCCTTGCAGAGATCGCGGCGACCTGGACGGCGGTGGCGAACACATCCTCTAGGCGCGCCAAGATCAATCTGCTCGCCGCGTGCCTACGGCGGGTCCCGCCTGAGGAGATCATGGCCGCTACCGCCTATCTGTCCGGAGAACTGCGCCAACGGCAGATCGGCGTGGGATGGGCCACCCTGCGGGACCTGCCGTCACCGGCTGACCGAGGCACCCTGTCCGTGGCCGATGTCGACACCGCCGCTGAACGGATCGGCGCCTGCCGTGGGCCCGGCTCTACCGCGCGCCGACGTTTTCTCGTCAAGGAGTTGTTCGCCGCCGCCACCGCGGATGAACAGCGGTTCCTGCAGGCACTCCTGCTGGGGGAGTTGCGACAGGGCGCCCTCGAAGGAGTAATGACCGAGGCGATCGCCGCGGCGGCCAAGGTGCCCGTGTCCGATGTCCGGCGGGCGGTCCTGCTCGCTGGTGATCTGCGTCGGGTGGCGGCTGCGGCCCTCACCGGGGGAGCCGCAGCTCTCGCGGCCTTCCGGCTGGAGCTGGGGCATCCCCTGGCGCCGATGCTTGCTCAAGCGGTGGCGAGCGTGAATGAAGCCGTGGAGCGGATCTCCCCCGCCGCCGTGGACTGGAAACTGGACGGAATCCGTGTCCAAGTACACCGTGACGGCCCTGAAATCGCAGTGTTCACCCGCAGCCTGGACGACATCACCAGCCGGGTCCCGGAGGTAGTCCAAGCCGTCCGGGACCTGAAGGTGCGCAGCATAGTGCTGGACGGGGAGGTCATCGCCCTGCAACCCGACGGTCGCCCGGCGCCGTTTCAGGTGACCGCGAGCCGGGTCGGGCGTCGATCAGCGCCGGGCGCGTCGGCGCCGCCGTTGAACTCCTACTACTTCGACCTGCTGCATCTCGACGGTGAGGACCTGCTCGACGCCCCCGCGTACACCCGGTGGACCGCACTGGTCGGCGCGGTCCCGGAGGCACACATGGTGCCCCGCATCGTCGCCTCCACCGTTGAGCAGGTCAGTGAATGGTTCGCCGTTGCGTTGGCCGCCGGTCACGAGGGGATCGTCGTCAAAGCCCTGGACGCGCCCTACGAGGCGGGCCGCCGCGGGGGAGCATGGCTGAAGGTCAAACCCCGCCACACCCTGGATCTGGTGGTCCTGGCCGCAGAGTGGGGGCACGGTCGGCGGCGGGGATGGTTGTCCAACCTGCATCTGGGCGCCCGTGACCCCGCCGGGGGATACGTGATGCTCGGTAAGACCTTCAAAGGTCTCACCGACGAGCTTCTGGCCTGGCAGACCCAGCAGCTGCTGCAGCTCGAGACGCATCGGGACTCCTGGACCGTGTACGTCCGTCCCGCTCTTGTGGTGGAGATCGCCTTCGATGGGGTGCAGACCAGCCCGCGCTACCCGGCCGGGATGGCGCTGCGGTTTGCCCGTGTGCTGCGGTATCGACCAGACAAAAGCCCGGACCAAGCCGATACGATCGACGAGGTCCGGGCGATTCACGAAGGCCGCGTTTCACGGCGGATTGTGCGCGGCCGACCCACACCGAGCTGACTCGGCCGCCCCAGGAAACTGACAGCCTCAGGGAGCACGAAGAAGTCGGCAAATCAGACGCGAGGATCACCGCCCCGGACGTTCTTCTCGATCTCCACGGCGGCGTACTCCAGGAGCTGATGGGCGAGTTGGGATAGCGCCCGCGCTCCCGCGACCTCCTCACCGATCCGGGGAACCGGCCGGTCTGCGGGGTTACGCCGTGACTCGCCGTGGCCTCGCAGTTCATGCCCTGACGGGGTACGTAGAACCGCCACGGCGGCGGTGTGGTCAATCTCCTCCTGGAAGGTCAGGTCAACGGTCCAGTGGGCTGTCAGCGGCACCATGGGTGGGCCCCCCATGGGGGTACTCGTCGTCATGACGCACCTCCGAGACGTGTGTGCTTTCCGTCTCGGCTCTCCTACCCGCTTCCCGCCGTACCAACCAGACGAACCCCACTAGGGTCAATGTGGCGAACAGCCACCACTGAACCATGTACGAGAGGTTCTGTCCCGCATCAGCCAGCTCTACCGGGATCGGCTGGAGTTCGTCAGAAACCGGTGGGCGCTGGCTGTCCAGGAGCAGGTACCCCGGATACACCGAATACGGCAGCTCCTCGGCAAGGAGACGGGGATCGATGCGGCGTACCTGTAGGTACCCATCCTGTTCGGTCGCCTGATCGGCCCGGCTTTCGGGAAGATGCACCCGCCCGACAACGGTCACCTCACCAGTCGGAGCCGCCGGGATCTCAGGAAGATCAGAGGCGCTTTGACCGGTCGCGGGGATCCAGCCCCGATCCACCAGAAGGGCGGTGCCGTCGGAGAGCACCAGCGGGGTGAGAACCTCAAAACCGACACGGTCATTGAGGGTGCGGTTACGCGCCAGGATCTCGTGTGAGGTGTCGTACACGCCGGTCGCCGTCACCCGTACCCAGGCCTCCTCCTCTGAGAGAGCGCCGTCCACGGAGAGCACGTTCTCCACCGGGAGTGGATCAGCCTGGCCGGCGGCCTCAATGCGCTCATTGATCGCCGTGCGTTCCTGGTATCGGGACAGCTGCCAAAACCCGAGACCGACCATAACCGCGGCCATCACCACCGCCAGCACGGCCAACGCCACCCAACGCGGGTGACGCAGGAACGCGTACCGACCGGACCCGGTGGTGCCAGATGCGTCCCGTGTCGATGAGCTGTGGACGTCGTGCGGGGAAGCGGCATTAGACACGTATGCACGCTACTCCGCCGGCCAGGCGGTGCCGGCGGGGCCACCCCTGACAGCCCGTCGTACGACCGGTCCCGGCCCTCTCAAGCAGGGACACGACGCCGGCAGAGGCATGATGCCGTGACGGCCGCCAATATGGGAGGAAAGCCGTCAGTCGTCCATGGTGTCCGCATAGTGAAAAAATTAGTGAAGGGTAGTGAGGGCGGGGCCGATATATGTGTACTTTGTCGAAGTTGCATCTTGCAGCTGCGGTCTGAAAACACGCCACGTTTTGTCCAGGCCGCGATACGCCACCGCCATCTGAGAAGATCCTGCACATGTCGCGGTTGTCTCAGCGATTTCCGGTCCTGACCGTATCGACTCCACGACTGCTCATCCGGCGGGTTGGACCGGCAGACGCTCACCAGGTAGCGGAAGTCTTCGGTGACAGACAGACGCAGCGCTGGTTACCCTTCGCGCCACCATATACCTGGCAAGAGGCGTATAACTGGTGCACCTCAGTAGCCGAAGAGCGGCGCTCCAGTGGGGACGGCGACCACTACGCCATCGTCCGTCGAGAGGACGATGTGCTGGTCGGATGCATGTGGGCCACGCATACGGACTGGTCCGGATTGAGTACTGAGATCTCATATGCAGTCCTACCCCGGTTCCGAGGGCAGGGGGTGGCCACGGAGGCGACCGCCGCACTGGCGGTGGACCTGTTGGCCGAGCACGGTTTCCAGCGGATCGAACAGCGCATCGCCCCCGGCAACATCGCCTCCCGCAGGGTGGCTGAGAAAGCGGGATTCACCTACGAAGGGCTCCTCCGGAACGCTGGCTACGTCCACGGCGATCGGACCGACATGGAGCTGTGGTCGTTGACCGCTCCCGACCTCAAGCACGGCAACGCGTGAACTCGATCTATATGGCGCCGTGCGGCGAAGGTGTGACCTGAACACGCCGGGAAGCGCGTTACAGGCGTCATCACAGCCCTTCGGCAGAGATCTTCGCCATAGCGGGGCGCACCGCGTCGGTCGGGTGATCACGATCTATGACCATGGACTTCGACCTCGGTCACCACGGTGACGCCGAAGCAACCCCTGGTCTGGTCGATCTGGCGGTTAATGTCCGCTCGGCGCCGCTCCCGGACTGGTTGGCCAAACCCATCGCAGCCTCATTAGCGGATCTGGCTCGCTACCCCGACCCCACGCGAGCACGGGTCGCCCTCGCTGCCCGGCACGGTCGCCGCCCCGAGGAGGTCCTGGTCACCGCGGGTGCCTCTCAAGCGTTCGTTCTGATCGCGCGTGCATTCACCCCTCACCGAGCAGTGGTGATCCACCCGCAGTTCACCGAGCCCGAGGCCGCGCTGCGAGCGGCAGGGCATCAGGTGGAGCGAGTCATCCTTCCCGAACCCTTCCGACTCGATCCCGATCTGGTCCCCGACGACGCCGACCTCGTCATGGTCGGTAACCCCACCAACCCCACATCGGTACTCCACCCCGCCAGTGATCTCATCCGCCTGGCACGTCCGGGACGGATCCTCGTGGTCGATGAGGCCTTCGCGGACACGATTCCCGGTGAACCTCAATCCCTGGCTTCCCGGGGTGATCTGCCGGGTTTAGTGGTGGTGCGTAGTTTGACCAAAACCTGGGGGCTGGCCGGCCTGCGGATCGGATACCTGCTGGCCTCGGCGGAGCTGGTGACCCGGCTTTCCGCGGTTCAGCCGCTGTGGCCAGTCTCGACGCCCGCCCTAGCCGCTGCGGAGGCGTGCGCGTCACCCCAGGCCGTGGCCGAGGAGCAGCGGATAGCCCGTCGCCTGGCGGCCGACCGCGCGTACCTGATCGACCACCTTCGCCAGGCGGGGGTGCGGGTGGTCGGGGAACCGGCCAGCTCATTCGTCCTGGTCCATGTCCCTAACGGTGCGTGGGTTCGGCAAGAGCTGCGCGCATTGGGGTACGCGGTACGGCGAGGCGACACCTTCCCAGGGCTCGGCCCCGACTGGTTACGCATCGCGGTGCGCGATACTTCCGTCACCGGTGCGTTCGCCGTCGCGCTGCGTCTGGTCCTGGCACGGCGGAAAGTGGAGGAGAAGCATGAGTAGCCAGGAAGCCGGGAAGACGGGGAGCGTTCCGCTGTATCCACTGGGGCTGCGCCTGGAAGGACGCACGGTCCTGGTCGTCGGAGGCGGGACGGTAGCCGGGCGGAGGGTCCCAGCGTTGCTGGCCGCCGGGGCACAGGTGGTGTTGGTTTCACCGTCGGTGACGCCCGGATTGGAAGACTTGGCCCGCGCCGGGCGCCTGGAGTGGCGGGCCCGCCCATTTACAGAATCCGATGTCGAGGACGCCTGGCTGGTGCTGGCCGCGACCGACGAGCCCGCCGTGAACCAGGCGGTATCAGCCGCGGCCGACAAGCATCGGATCTTCTGTGTCCGCGCGGATGACGCCCTGGCCGCCACCGCCTGGACCCCCGCCGTCGCTCGCCACGACCAGGTGACCGTGGCGGTGTTCGGCGGCCGTGACCCGCGACGCTCCGCCGCGCTCCGGGACGCGATCGCCGAACGGCTCTCCGACGGCACCTTGGACGCGCCACGGTTCCGGGAGCCGGAGACGGCACGGCAGGGAGTGTTCCGTCCCGCACAGGCGCTCCCGGTGCCTGGTGTGGCCTTAGTCGGGGCGGGCCCAGGGGATCCGGATCTGATGACGGTCCGCGGACGCTGGCTGTTGTCCCGCGCCGAAGTGGTGATCGCCGACCGGCTCGGCCCGCGGGTCCTGCTGGACGAGCTCTCCTCCGATGTGACGGTCATCGATGCCTCGAAACTGCCTTATGGGCGGGCAATGGCCCAGGAGGAGATCAACCGTCTGCTGGTGGAACAGGCACTGGCCGGGAAGTTCGTGGTCCGCCTCAAAGGCGGGGATCCCTTCCTGTTCGGTCGGGGAGGGGAGGAACTGCTGGCTTGTCTGGAAGCGGGTGTCCCGGTCGAGGTCGTCCCTGGGGTCACCAGTCCGATCGCCGTCCCAGGGGTGGCGGGTATCCCGGTGACCCAGCGGGGCGTGAGCCATGAGGTGGTGATCGTCTCAGGGCACGTGCCGCCCGGCGATCCCCGCTCCCTGGTCGACTGGCACGCGCTGGGACGGCTCCGTGGCACCGTCGTGCTGATGATGGCGGTGGAAAACCTGCCGGCGATCACTCAGGCGCTGCAGGCGGCGGGACGTTCCTCCGCCACGCCAGCGGTCGCTATTCAGGAGGGCACCACCTCACATCAACGAGTGGTACGCGCGACTCTCGGCGATATCGCGGAGGTGGTTACCAGGCAGGGGATTCGGCCACCCGCCATCATCGTGATCGGTGAGGTAGCGGCGTTGCTACCCGATAGTCAGGCTGGTGGGGACGCACCCCAAGCCGCGACGTGACGTCAATCGACGTGACGTTTCGCGACGTCGATGACCGCGACGTCAATGCGGCCATAAGGTGCAAAATCTGCGCCGCGCGGGCTGCGGCCAGGCGTGAACTGGCCGCAGGGCGGTGAGGAGCACCGAGCCGCAGACGGCGAACACTGACCCGAAAACGCCACGGCGCGGATCCTGTGACGTAAGACAGGATCCGCGCCGCACGTTCCGCGCCCGCGTCAGAAGGGCGGGTTTCTCAGGCAGGATCAGGACTGCTGGCGGTCCGCCGCAGCAGTCTGGTCAAGCAGGAGCGCACACCGGATCAAGCCGAGGTGGCTGTACGCCTGCGGGTGGTTGCCCAGGCCGTGCTCCGTGGCCGGGTCGTATTGCTCGGGGAGCAGGCCGGTCGGGCCAGCGCAGTCCAGGATCTGCTGGAACAACTCCTCGGCGTCGGCGCGTCGTCCGGTCCGCAGGTACGCCTCCACCAGCCAGGCGGCACAGATGTGGAAGCCACCCTCCACGCCAGGCAGGCCGTCGTCGGAGTTGTAGCGGTACACGGTGGGCCCGCTGCGCAGCTCCGACTCGATCGCCAGCACCGTGGACTCGAACCGCTCATCGTTGTCCGGGAGCAGACCCGACAGCCCCACCCACAGCGACGCCGCATCCAGGTCGTCGCCGTCGTAGGCCGCGGTGTACGCCTTCACGGTGTCGTTCCAGCCGTTGGTGAGTACATCCTCGGCGATCTTGTCGCGCAGCTCCCGCCAGCCGGGCTGGATTGCCATCCCGTGCCTCTCACCCAGGTAAATGGCGCGGTCCACGGTCAGCCAGCACATCACCTTGGAGTACACGTGGTGGCGCGGCGGCAGTCTGGGCTCCCACAGACCGTGGTCGGGCTCATGCCACCGACGGCTGACCGCCTCCACCATCGCCTCGACCACACCACGCTCGAAGTCGGTCAGCGCACCCCGCGCGTCAGCGACCGCGGCGACCAGGTCGGCGATCGGACCGAAAACGTCGAGCTGAACCTGCCGGTTAGCGGCGTTACCCACGCGTACCGGCCGGCTCCCCGCGTAACCGGGCAATGTCTCGATGACGGCCTCCGGCCCCAGAGGCAATCCGTCGATTGTGTACAAGGGGTGCAGCCACTCCGGGTGACCGCCGGTACGTTCGATCACCCCGGCGATCCATTTCAGAAGCTCGTCCGCCTCGCGCAGCGACCCCAGGTCGACCAGGACCCGCGCGGTCATCGCGGCGTCCCGCAACCAGCAGTAGCGGTAGTCCCAGTTACGGACTCCGCCCAGCTCCTCCGGTAGGGAGGTGGTCGCGGCGGCGAGGATGGCGCCGGTGGGCTGGTACACCAGGCCCTTCAGGACGAGGGCGCTGCGGGCCACCTCGCCGTGAGCGACGGAAGGTAGACGCAGCGTGCTCAGCCAATCACGCCAGTACCGCTCGGCGTTGTCCAGACGCTGCTCGACAGTGAGTTTCGGAGGGGCCAGGCTGTCGGTGCCGCAGCGCAGCTCCAGCACCAAGGAACCGCCGAGAGCGTCCAAGTCGACGACCGCGGTCGCCATTTGACTCGTGCCGGAAGTCTCCAGCTGCCACGTCACATCGGGGGAGTACAGGGCGATCGGCTCGTTGGAGCCGAGCACCGCCAAGCCACCCGGCTGAGGCTTGAGCGAGGTGGGCATCTGACCGAACTCCGGGCGCGGACAGAACTCGATCTGTGCCCGTCCCCGGCCGGTCAAACGCCGGATCAGTGTGGTCTGACCCGGTTCGTCCTCATGGGCCAGCCAGTCGGTCACCGTCAGGCTGGACCAACGGGTCTCCAGGGTCATGGTGCCTGGCCGGTAACGCTGCCCCAGAGGGCGGCTGTTGCGCTCGGGAAACACCGCGAAGTAACCGGCCGGTGTCCCTCCCAGCAGGTCGGCGAATATCGCCGACGAATCCGGTTTGGGATGACACATCCAGGTGATCTTGGCGTCTGGAGTGACCAACGCCACATTACGCCCGTTGGCCAGCATCGAGTGCCGCTCGATCGGCACCGACCGCTCGCCATAGAGCCACTTGCGACGGGTCTCCAGCAGCATGCCGAGCAGTTGAGCCACCTCGACCGGGCTGGCTACCCGGTGAGGAGCTCGGGTGGGGCCGCTGCCGACCTTCACAGCGATGTCTGGGCCGTGCAGGATCGCGAACGCGTTCTCGTCGGTGACGTCATCACCGAGGTAGATAACCGCGCTCGGGTTGAACTGAAGCCGCAGGGCCTCCAGCGCCTTACCCTTATTGGTGGGTATGACCGAAAGCTCGATGACCTCTTTGCCCTCGGTCACCTGCATACCGTCCCAGGTGGCTGGGCCGGTGCGGACTGCCCGCTGCACGATGGCGGCCACATCACGGGGGGCACCCCGAGTGTGGACCGCGACGCTTGCGGGCTTGATCTCTAGGCGTACCCCCTCACGGCCTCGCACCAGGCTGGTGAGGGTGCTGATCAGCCGGTCACGTAGGGCGGTGACTTCCGGGGAGAGCTTGTGGACGAAGCCCACGTCGAACTCTGAACCGTGGCTACCCACCAGGTGGATCTCACTGGGTAGGCGTGACAGCGCGGCCAGATCGCGTAGCGCACGGCCAGAGATGACCGCGACGTTGGTCTGGGGAAGGGTCGCCAATGCACGCAGCGCCGCCACGGTCTCAGGAAGCGGTACCGCTTGGGTGGGGTCTTCCACGATCGGGGCCAGCGTCCCGTCGTAGTCACAGGCGACCAGCAACTGTGGAGTACGCGCAAGCTGCGTGAGCGCACCACGAAGTTCCGCGCTGAAGGGCGCGGCCAGATCAACGATTGTCATGCCGAGGGCTCCCCGCCAGCACTGGGTTTTGGTGAATCGACGGTGGAGCCGCCAATGGCACCACTCGTCGCACTACTTTGTGCGGCACCGTCGTGCCTATAGCTTGGGCCAGTGACGCCGCTTGCGTCCAGGGTGGACGCGGCCTCCGGCACCCCCAAGGCCGTGAGAAAGCTCCTAGCCCAGTTCTTGACGTCGTGGCTTCGCAGGAAGCGGCGCATCGTCCGCATCCTGCGGGAAGCCTCCGCGGGCTCAACGGTGACCGCTCGTAGCAAAGCGTCCTTCAGGCCATCCAGATCGTGCGGGTTGACCAGAAATGCCTGCCGCAACTCGCCGGCGGCACCAGCGAATTCACTCAGCACGAGAGCGCCACCCAGGTCGGTGCGCGCTGCCACGTACTCCTTCGCGACCAGGTTCATGCCATCCCGCAACGGTGTGACCATCATGACGTCCGCAGCACTGTACAGGGCGGCCAACTCGGCTCGGCTGTAGGACTGGTGCAGGTAGTGCACGGCGGGAATCCCGACCTTCCCGAACTCACCGTTGATGCGCCCCACCTGACGCTCAACGTTCTCCCTCAAGGCTCGGTAGTGCTCCACTCGTTCCCGACTCGGAGTGGCTACCTGCACCATGACCGTCTCCGGCACCGTCAGCCGACCCTCGGCCAGCAGCTCCCGGTACGCCTGTAGACGATGTTCGATGCCCTTGGTGTAGTCCAAGCGGTCCACGCCCAGGATCAGGCACTCAGGGTCACCCAGCTCAGCGCGGATTTCTTTCGCCCGAGAGCGGACCGCTTCACTGGAGGCGAGGGCCTCCATCTCGGCGGTGTCGATAGAAATGGGGAATGCGGCCGCCCGAACCTTACGGCCGTCGACCTCTACCTCGGCGCCTTTAGGACGCAGTCCCAAAAGGTGACGGGACAACCGCAGGAAGTTCTGTGCGGCCAAGGGGCGCTGGAATCCCACCAGATCGGCCCCCAACAGTCCTCGCATGATCTCTGCCCGCCGCGGCAGTTGCATAAACAGTTCAACAGGCGGGAACGGAATATGAAGGAAGAATCCAATTTTCAGATCTGGGCGGGCGGCCCGGAGCATTCCGGGGACCAGTTGAAGTTGATAGTCCTGAACCCACACCACCGCTCCTTCGGCGGCTGTTGATGCCGCCGCGGCGGCGAAACGTTCATTGACCCGGACGTACGCATCCCACCAGCGCCGTCGGAACACGGGGTGCTCAACCGCGTCGTGATACAGGGGCCACAGCGACGCGTTGGAGAATCCTTCGTAGTAGTGGGCCACATCGTCCTCGGAGAGTGGAACCGGGTGTAGCCAAATCCCGTCCAACTCAAAGGGGCGGGGCGCTGGCCCTGTACCACCCGCCCAACCGATCCACGTTCCCCCCTCCGCGCGCATAATCGGATGTAGCGCGGTGACAAGCCCGCCAGGGCTGCGTCGCCATTCCTGTCGCCCGTCTGGCGTTGTGACCGAGTCCACGGGCAACCGGTTAGCGACCACGACGAACGAACTACGTCCCGCCACGCCTGTTCCGCCTCCTTCTATCGGGCGCCGAGTGGGTCTCGGGGTCCGTGAACCTCTGCGAGGACTGCCAGCGTCCATTCCTGGGGCTCCAAGCCTAGGAAGGAGACTCCTCTTGGATGAGGGTACTGATAGGGGAAGTTCGCTCTTGATGAGATCGAAGTCACAATCAGTACATTCTTGTTCTCAATAGGTCGATCACGGCTATCGATACGGTCGGTAGTGTGCTTGGTGTGTTCGGCGTGTCATATGGATCGGGCGTGTCGATGATGCTCCCGGAATGTCCAGAGGCAGGGGCGCTGTAAGGGAATACCCAGCCACCTGGGAGGATTGAACCTCGAGGCTGAGGACACCCGAGACGCCACTGCTACCGTACGGTTCTGGCGTACTCCCTCAGACTTTCACAAGCCGTGTTCTCACTGTTGGACGTCAAGCCGAGCCAACCATCCTCATCCGCTGTTTCGGAGGAGCACCGACCGTGGCGCAGTTCATCTATGTCCTTGATAGAGCCCGCAAGGCGCACGGTGACAAGGTCGTTCTGGATAACGTGACACTCCAGTTCCTGCCGGGCGCCAAGATCGGTGTCGTCGGACCGAACGGCGCCGGTAAGTCCACTCTGCTACGGATTATGGCGGGACTGGACCAACCCAGTAACGGTGAAGCCAGGCTTATGCCTGGTTACACCGTTGGGCTACTTCAGCAAGAACCTCCTCTGGATGAGTCCAAGACCGTGCTGGGCAACATCCAGGACGCGGTCGCCGACATCAAGGCCAAACTCGCCCGTTTCAACGAGATCGCCGAGCGGTTGGCCACTGACTACAGCGACGAGTTGATGGCCGAGATGGGGCAGCTTCAGGAGGAGCTCGATCACGCCGATGCTTGGGACATCGATTCCAAGCTGGAGTTGGCGATGGACGCCCTGCGTTGCCCGCCGCCGGATGCCAGCGTCGCGCACCTGTCGGGTGGAGAGCGCCGTCGTGTAGCGCTGTGCAAGCTGCTGCTGGAAGCGCCGGACTTGTTGCTGCTGGACGAGCCCACCAACCACCTCGACGCTGAGAGCGTTCAGTGGTTGGAGCAGCACCTGGCCAGGTACGCCGGAACGGTCATCGCGATCACCCACGACCGGTACTTCCTGGACAACGTCGCCGAATGGATCCTGGAGCTGGACCGAGGCCGGGCCTACCCCTACCAGGGCAACTACTCCACCTACCTGGAGAAGAAGGCCGCGCGTTTGGAGGTCCAGGGCCGCAAGGACGCCAAGCTGCGCAAGCGTCTGGCTGAGGAGTTGGAGTGGGTGCGCTCCAACCCCAAGGCGCGTCAGGCCAAGAGCAAGGCGAGGCTGGGCCGTTACGAGGAGATGGTCGCCGAGGCGGAGGCCACCCGCAAGCTGGACTTCGAGGAGATTCAGATTCCGCCGGGGCCTCGTCTGGGCAACCTGGTCATCGAAGCTGAGGGCCTGACCAAGGGCTTTGGAGACCGGCTCCTTATCGACAATCTTTCGTTTTCCCTCCCACGGGGTGGCATCGTGGGCGTCATCGGGCCCAATGGTGTCGGTAAGACGACACTGTTCAAGATGCTGGTGGGGCAGGAGAAGCCGGACTCGGGAAGCATCCGTATCGGAGAGACTGTCGATATTTCCTACGTCGACCAGATACGGGCCGGACTCGATGGCAACAAGACGGTCTGGGAAGTCGTCTCCGACGGCTTGGACTACATCAACGTAGGCAAGGTCGAGATGCCTTCGCGTGCCTACGTCGCGGCTTTCGGATTCAAAGGCCCCGACCAGCAAAAGCCCACTCGGGTGTTGTCGGGTGGGGAGCGTAACCGGCTTAACTTGGCGTTGACCCTTAAGCAAGGCGGCAACGTTCTCCTGTTGGACGAGCCCACGAACGACCTCGATGTGGAGACACTCTCCAGTCTGGAGAACGCGTTGCTGAACTTCCCCGGTTGCGCCGTGATCACCAGCCACGACCGGATGTTCCTGGACCGGATCGCCACCCACATCCTGGCTTGGGAGGGCGATGAAGAGAATCCGGCGAAGTGGTTCTGGTTCGAAGGAAACTTCGAGGCTTACGAGAAGAACAAGATTGAGCGGCTTGGCCCGGAAGCGGCGCGGCCTCACCGGGTTACGTACCGCAAGCTCACCCGCGACTGAGGATATGGGGAATGAGGTACGTGACGACACAGTGAGAGTGCGTACGTAACGATGAGTCGCTATGTGTACCTCTGCCCACTACGGTGGTCGGACCTGGACGCTTTCGGGCATGTCAACAACGCCCGCTTCCTCACTCTCTATGAGGAGGCGCGGGTGGCGTTGATGTTCAATGAGGCATCCAGGTCCGGCCTGACCTCCCTGGCGCAGGGGGTGGTGATCGCGCGTCATGAAATCGACTATCTGCGGCCGGTCGATTACAACGGTGACCCGGTTCGGATTGAGATGTGGGTCGAGGAGGTCCGTAACTCCTCTTTCACCGTGGCCTACGAACTGTTCTACGACGGTGCGATCGCCAGTCGCGCGCGTTCGGTCCTGGTGCCCTACGACCTGACGGCGCGGCGACCGCGTCGACTCACTCCTGCCGAACGCGCGTTCCTGGAGCCTTATACAGAGGCGTCTGCTGCGGCGTCCCAGTCTGCCGCGGGCTCAGGCTCCTCCCGGTAAGAGCGGTGAAATGAATCCCGAACACCAGTTCCTGAAAAAGGAACGCCGATGGTGAGTTCTGGGAGGGCATGTGGTGACGACGTTGCCGGTGATGGTGGGCTGAGCCGTGCGTACCCGTGCGATCGATCCGGCGGGGGTCCGCGACGCGGGCGCTTTCCTGGCCAGGGTGGAGCGTCTGGATCCCACCGCTTTGGTGCGGTTACGGCCTCACCGACCTGGTGTGATCGCGCTATGGGCGCGGCTTCCTCTCGGGGTTTTGGTCACCCGGCTGGTGCGTTCGGAGCTGGATATCGACGCCACGGTCCGGGCGGCCGAACTGCTTGCGGCGTTGGAGCGCGGTGACGCCGCGCTCCCACCCCGGTGTGACATCGCGTGGCGTTCGGCGTTGCCCCCTGCGGCTCTAGGGGTCGGCACTCTGATCGATGAGGTCCCTGCCGAGGAGGTACGCCGGGTCTCGGCCGCCGCCGCGCGGACGGTTCAGGAAGCCGCCATGCGGGGGATCGGGGAACGCGCATTGCGGGACACGCTGCTGGACCAGATCGTGATGACCGTGATCTCCGAGAAGGACCCCACCCTGGTCGCGTCGGTACCACTGCGGATGGTGCAGGCGCTCGTCCGGATGGGGTTTCTCGGGGCCGATCCGGTACGGGTCCGTCAGGCGGGGCCCTGGCTCGGTATGGAGGCCACCTACGGGGCGGTGTGGTACCGCCCAGCCTCCCCGCTCACCGTCAGGTGACGGTTCGAGGACCCGGCTTCGGTCACGGCTCCATGCGGAGCCGTGACCGAAGGGGCAAGGGTGAGAGTGGATACTTCCCCTCGAAGTATTTCTTCCATTGATATTTCAGATCATTGGGCCGATATCGGATCTACCCCGTCGTGATATCGGCGACAAAAAGTAGCCCACCGCCGCCGACAAACCGGTAGCGTCGCAACTGCTCCCGCCCACGGAGGCCAATGAGGTCCCGCACCGTGGCATCGACTAGGGGTCCCCCCACCCTCGCCGATGCCCGGGTAGGGAGTATCGACGGCTGGGGGAAGGAGTGAGGAGCGACAGGCATGCCGTGGTGGCGGAGACGGGAGGCGCGAGCTTCCCGGTCCGAGGAGCCGACTAAGGAGAACTCAACTCAAGAGACCACGTCGGAGCGGGTAGTCGATGACCCGCGACTCTTGATCCCCACACAGGAAGCCCGCCGGTCATCGTCTCAGGTCCAGCCAGTTACCCGACACCGGATCGCGGCGTCGCTGCGGCGTCTGAAGATCCGGTACCTGACGGATCAGAACGGGAATCTGCTTGCCATGTGGGAACGGCACGCGGTGCTGTTCGCCCTGGAAGGGCCTGATGACGAGATCCTCGTTATCCGCGCCCGCGTGTATAACACCCTGCCGCCGGAGTTCGCTGACCGCGCGTACGCGGCCTTCAACGAATGGAACCAGACCCGGCGTTTCCTGAAGGCCTATGTCGGCGAACCGACGGAGCGGGGCAACCTGTCCCTGTACGCGGAAATGCAGCTCCCCTTGGTCCCCGGCGTTCATGACGCGCTGCTCGATGAGCTGATCGACTGCGGGGCGGCCGTGGCGAGTGCGTGGTGTGACTGGCTCCACGACGAGGTTGTCCTGCTGTAACCGCTACGCGATAAACCTCAGGTCTAGACGTCAAGGAAACCTCGAGCGTCAGGACGCTCATACGCCTCGACGCGGTATCGGTGTCCCTCCCCTGACCGTCGGGGAAGGGACACCGGTGCACCGTGAGGTCAGCACGGCAAGGTCAATCATCAAGGCCAAACGTCACGGTCAAGCGTTGATGGGGAACATGCCGAGCCGGCCGTGGTATTCACCACCGAGCTGATCGGTGTCACTGCCCACGAGGAGCCCTTCGGGCACGGCCACGATGCTCTGCACCCCGACCCCACGGGTACGGGTGGGATTCCAGGACAGGGCCCGGCCGGTGATCGGATGGATGGCGCCGATACCGGGCCTGGACACCGCCCCTGGCCCCGCTTCGCCGTTCCCGTACGGGTTGTCCAGCCAACGCTGGTGGCCTCCCACATACACCGCCGCCGCGGTCACCTCCACCCCGTACAGGGAGTCGCCGCCGGTGTGGTTGACCCAGGTGGGACGCGCATCAGCGCGAGTAGGAGAGGCCTCCCAGCGGGCGGCGGTGTTGCACAGCAGATTCGGGTCGGAGGTACGTCCCGTGGTCGTCACCACGAAGAAAGAACCGTCAGGGGAGAAAGCGACGCCTCGCAGGTAGGTGTCGAAGTCACGGTGACATATCGGCGCGTACGCCCGGGTGGACCACTGGGTCAGGCTGGGGCGCTCGGTCGAGGTGTTGATCAGCGCGATGTGGTGGCGAGGTTGGCCTGCTACCTGGGTGAAGGTCCCGCCGATGACGAGCAGACCCCGGTTCAGGCTCAGATCCATCGTCTCTACCCGGAGCCGCCCGGATGACGGGGAGGCGATCTGCAGGTCAAGATTCGGATCGACCTGCCCGGTGTGGGCGTTGAGGCGGGCGAGGGCCGTCCGTGCCACCCCCGCGATCCGCGTGAAGGCACCCCCTACGTACAGATACTGACCGTCGGTAGCGAGGGTGCGTACCTCACCGCCCTCAACCCCGCCGACTCCTTCGACGAGAGAACCGTCAGCGAGCCGGAGCCGGGCCAATCCACCCTGGGGCCGCCCGTTCACCCTGGTGAATGTTCCTCCGATGTAGACGGTCCCGTCAGGGCCGGGCGCCACCGCCAGGATGGCGCCGTTCACCTCCGGGATGAAGCGGGTGTGAATCCTGCCGGTATTGCGTTGAAAGGCGAAGATGTTGTAGCGGGTCATCTGGCTTGCGGAGGCGGCGTCGCTGACCTGTGTGAACTGCCCCGCCACCACCACGCTGTCGTCGAGCACGGCGATCGAGCGGACTATGCCGTTGAGGACGTGAGGGGTCCAGTCCACCGGGTCGGCGCTGACGACACGGGAGTGCTCAACCGGCAGCGGCCAGCCAGGTGGTGAGCCCACGGTGGCGGCCAAGATGATCGTGATGAGGATGGTCAGGCAACGACGCATGCCGGTGCTCCTCGCAGATCGTCGTAATGGCGTCACGCTCGGTATAGAGCCGACTATTCAACGATCGACGAGGAGTTTCCGTTATTCCGGGCTATTGACCATAAAGTGGGCGGCCCGTTCCAGATAGTCCCACAGGGTCTTCTCGTACTCTTCCGGGAGCTGCAACTCATCCACCGCCCGACGCATGTGATGCAGCCAGGCGTCCCGTTCCCGAGGGCCGATCCGGTAGGGGGCGTGCCGCATCCGCAGACGCGGGTGGCCCCGCTCAGCCGAATACGTGGTAGGCCCGCCCCAGTACTGCTCAAGGAACAGACGGAGGCGACGGGCGGCGGGCTTCAGATCAGCTTCGGGGTACAACGGACGCAGGATCGGGTCGGTCTCAACCCCGGCGTAGAACACCTCTACGAGGCGCTGGAACGTAGGGGAGCCTCCGATCGCCTCGTAGAAGGAGACCTCCTCAGCGGGGACCTGGCTGCTTTGAGTGGGCTGAGGAGAGGTGGATGCGGAGGGAGTGGAAACCGGCTGCAGGGGAAGCTCTCTGCGCTGTTGAGGCACGCTCTCCATCCTGCCATCGCCTGCCCGGAGATCTGAGGTCGCAGTGAGCGTTCTCAAATCAGAAGCGGTGGCGGCTCCCCGGTGGCTGGAGAGCCGCCGACATAGTTCCGGTACGGAGGCGTGTGCCTGCGTGTGGTGGTGGGGGACGGGCGTACCCCTAGGCGTCATTCACCTGCTCGGCGTGGGTGGCGCCGCTCAAGGAATGCGCCGGGGGCTCGTTGTCAGAACGCGTCGGGTTCTCAGCGGTGTCCTGCCGTGACGTATCGAGCTGGTAGGAGCGGTGCTCGCGAGGCGCCTGGCTTCCGGCCTCCGCGGCCGGGGACCGGTCCTGAGTCTCGTCCGTCGTCGTCTCATCGGTGTCGGAGGGCCCGGCCTCGGAGCGCTCGGCCTCAAAGGCCTCATTGAGGGCACGGGTACGCGCGATCTCGGTATCGATCACCTCGCGGCTCGGCCAGGTCATGGTGGCCAGGAGCATCAGCCCCAGTCCCACCAGCGCCCATACTCCGACCACTGTGGGAACAGAACCCACCGCCTGGGCGAGCGCACCGGCGCTGAGCACGGCGACCGCGTGGGAGATCTGCATCCCGCCCTGCATGATCCCGAACGCCCGTGCCCGATAAGCGCTGGGTAGTACCTGGACGAACAGTCCGTTCAGCGGCATGGTCACCATACCGGTGAATCCACTGAGCAGGATCAGCGCGAACACCACCCCAAAGCCGGGTTGGAGCAGCGCCGGGACCAGCAGCAGCGGTGAGGCGATCAACAGCGGTTTGACCAACTTCAGCCGGGTGCTCGGGGCCATCATGCGTCCGATCACCAGGCCGCCGATGGTGTAGCCGATGGGGTTGGCGGCCATGAGGAGCCCGGTGGCCCGGGCACCGCCACCTAACTCGTCCGCCCAACCGGCCGCGAGCCCTTCGGGAAGGATGAGGATCGCGACATTGAGGAACACCACCAGCGCGATCGGCCGCATGACCGGGTGGCTGAACACGACGTTGAAGCCGTCCCGCGTCTCCCGCAACAGGCCGTTGCGTTGGGTGTCGGGCATGACCGCGGGCCGGTGACGAACCCCTCGCCACAGCAGCAGGGCCGACAGGGCGAACGTCGTGGAGTTGATCAGCAGACCGATCCGCGGGTTGAGGGCGGAGACCGTGCCGCCAACGGCGTACCCGATCACCTGAGAGGCCTGCGAGACGATGTTCTGCAGCGCGAGACCAACCACGTATCGGTCGCCGGTCAGGAGACGGGGCAACAGCGCCGAGCGGGCGGCCTGAAACGGGGGCGTCAGGAGCGAGGCCGCGAAGAGGATGACGAGCAGGGCCGGCAGCCGGATCCCAGGAATCGCCAGGCTGCCGACCAGCACCATGCGAACCAGGTCGCAGATGATCATCACTCGGCGGTACGGGTACCGCTCGGCGATCGCGGCGAGGACTGGGCCGCCTACTATCCACGGTAAGTAGCTGATCGCGAATGCCGCGGCTGACAGCAGGACGGAGTCGGTGTCCTGGAAGATGAGAACCGTGATCGCGACCTTGGCGAAGTAATCACCGACCCAGGACAGCGCGGTCGCGCCAAACAGGGCCCGGTATTCAGCCACTCCGAGGATCTCTCGGAAGGTGGCCGGACGGTCGTCGTCCACCCTCTGTTCCGTAGGAGATGCGGTGGACGGCTTGGCTCCCGCGTCGGTCGGACGCACCTCGTCAGACACCGGGTTTCGTTCCTCCTGCCGTAACGCTCGGTGAGTGCGTGGCCTAGCCTGCAGCGCACGTGTGCCTGAGTCTGCCCGATTGGAGGAATTTTTGGTAGGCCGAAAAGCCGATAGAGGGTCAACTGCCAGTAGTACGCCGTCTGACGGAACGTCGCGAAGGGAGCCGCATCCGCGCGGGAGTTCCGCCCCAAAAACACGGCTTTTCCACCAGGCCGGTGTCCGTTGCCGAATCCGCGCGTTCTTCCCGCGGATTGCGCCGTAGTCAATAACCGGACAGTGAGGACCGCCACAATCGGCAACGCTCAGGATGCGGGTTGTCCGGGTGCCTGTCCGGTAGGGGATGAGGCGCGTACGTAGACCCGGCCCGGAGCGATCTGGGCGGCGATCCCTTCGGCGGTGAGCCTTTCGGTCAGGCGCCGCCTGAGCTCCCGCCCCACCTTCCACTGGGAGTCGGAAACGGTCTTGACCGCCACCCTGACCGTTGCGCCGTCCAAGGTGATCTGCTCGACACCCCAGACCTCCGGTGGACCGATCAGCTCCCGCTCCCACTCTGGGTCCTGGGCCAGGGTCTCGGCCGCCTCTTTGATCACTGTGACGGCGTTATCGATGGGGGTGCTGAAGCCGATGGGGACATCGACCACCACCTGCGCCCAGCCCTGACTGCGGTTGCCGACCCGCAAGATTTCGCCGTTGCGGACGTACCACACCACTCCGTGCACGTCCCGTAGGGTCGTCACCCGTAACCCGACCGCCTCGACGGTGCCGCTGGCCTCACCCAGATCCACCACGTCACCGACGCCGTACTGATCCTCCACCAGCATGAACATGCCGGAGATCACGTCCCTGACTAAAGACTGGGCGCCGAAACCCAAGGCCACCCCTACGATGCCGGCGCTGGCCAGCAACGGGCCGAGGTTGATGCCCAGCTCGCCGAGGATCAGCATGATGGCGAGCGTGAACACCGTGATGGATACGACATTGCGCAGGACCGATCCGATGGTCTCGGCGCGCTGTCGGCGGCGTTCACTGAGGAGGCCAGTGGCCTCTTGCAGTGCGGTCGGAACGCGTTCCCGGAGCGGCCGGAGGAGGACCGGCACCTCACCGTTCTCGTTGAACCGCGTGAGGCGGCGAATCATGCGGTGCGCGATCCAGCGCACCAGCAGCGCGACTATCAAGATCAGCAGAATGCGCAGCGGCTTGATGATGATCCAGGTACTGCTCTCGGCCAGCCATGCCACGTTGGTGACATCAAAGACCCAGCTGCAGAACTGGTCACCGTCGCAGTCCGCCGCCGCGGCTAGCTGAACCGGCAGCTCAGGGGACACCGAAAAAGATCGCACGACGTCACTTCTACAGGACCGTGTTTGTCCGACTGGAGTGGGGTTCGCCTAGGGAATTATGAGGTGTTATGCCGGCTAAATCCCAGAAATGAATGGCGCTCGATTTAGCTGTGGCCAACTTGGAGTCGGTAAGACAGGTGCAATCGGCGCCGTCATCGGGGACTATTAGTCCCCGGGACGGAGGTGCGGTGATGGCCGGCATACGACCCACGACAAACTATGGCGCTCTCGTGCTCAACGCCACGTACGAGCCTCTCTGCGTGGTATCCGCCCGGCGCGCCGTAGTCCTCCTGTTGACCTCCAAAGCGATCGCGGTGACCGAGGGAGACGATATCTTCCGCAGCGAGCGGCAGACTCTCCGGGTCCCATCGGTGTTGCGTTTGACCCGTTATGTCCGGGTCCCCTATCACGCTCATGTCGGGCTGACCCGCCGAGCGGTGTTCGCGCGCGATGGAAACCGGTGCGCCTACTGCCAAGGCCCAGCGGAGACGATCGACCACGTGATCCCTCGCAGCCGCGGCGGCGAACACATATGGACCAACGTGGTAGCGGCGTGCGCGCGCTGCAACCATCTCAAAGGGAACCGGACGCCAGCCGAAATCGGCTGGCGTCTGCATGTGGCGCCACGTGCGCCGCAAGGGGCCGCCTGGCGCATTCTCGGGCACCGCGTCCCCGACCCACGTTGGGCCGACTGGCTGGGATGGGCAGGCGCCGAGGTGAGCGCCTAAACGTTCCAAAGCGCGCTTTCCGGCGAATCCGGTTCATGACGACCGCCCCGTCGGAGACGCTGGACGCGTCATCGAGGACCGTTTCCTGAAACGCTCCAACCCCGAGCCCGAACGCGGAGCCTCACTCAGCTACCGTGCTCTGGTTACCAGTTTCTTTGAGTAGACGGGGCGTTGAGCTTCCATGACGGTCTACGAGACAGCGCTGATCTTCGCGGGGATCCCCGCCGCGGTGGTCGCGGTGGTGACTGGCGCGGTGTATGGCGTGAGCGCCCGGCGGGCGAAGCGCTACCGGCCAGGCCGGCCGTTTGAGTTCGTCCCAGTATGGTTCGTGGCCAATCCTCGCCGGACGACCGGTGGCAGCACCGCAGCCGGTGCGTTACCCGCCGGGGCGAGGAAGGGCGACCGTCCGGAGCTGCCGACCGGCGGTGACCCCGCGACGCAGGAGCGGTCCGAGGCGACCGCCGAGGCGGGTGTGGGGCCGGTCCGGCCGCGTGGTGTGAAGGGAGTCGTTCATGGCAGCTGGTGAGGACAGAAGCGGGCCGGCCACGGCGGCGCACGTCGACGTACTGGACGGACCGTTTACCACCCGACAGCTGCTGCGCATCGACGAGGCGCTTCTGCTGGCCGACTCCACCACCGGTCTGACGTTCAGCGTGTACGTCGGAGACTTGGAGGAGCCCACTGAGGAGCACGCGCTGCGACTCCACGACCAGCTCGACAACTCCGAAAACGCTGTACTGATCGCGGTCTCGCCTAACCAGCGTGTGCTTGAGATCGTGACAGGGGAGCAGGCGCGGGAGCGGCTTCCTGACAAGTACTGCGGCCTGGCGGCGATGTCCATGACCGCGGCTTTCGCTGGTGGTGATTTGGCCGGCGGGATCGTGACGGGTCTGCGCATGCTCGCCGAGCAGGTGGCCGGTCGCCGTCGTTGAGCACCTGAGGCCTTAAAGAACCCGAGGCCTTAAGAAATCCTGAGCCCCTGGAACCCGACCGGTCTGCCAGGGCTTCACC
This sequence comes from Actinomycetales bacterium, assembly GCA_002919305.1. GTDB lineage: Bacteria > Actinomycetota > Actinomycetes > Mycobacteriales > Micromonosporaceae > RSA1. The sequence goes on along the minus strand of PKFB01000041.1, from coordinate 81,291 downwards.
GAACGGCCACACTCCGCTTGCGCGGGAACGGCTAGTTCTTTTGCCGACCTGCGTACCGATCACCGGTCCTACCAGGACCGGGTCTCCACAGACCCGGTCCTGGTAGGACATCGCGCTATATCGGTCAGAAGGTGTGGCGGTCAGGAGCCGGCGGCAGCGTCCCGGGCACGGGCGGCCAGCGCGCGCAGCACGCCGTCCTTACCTTCGCTCACCAGACGCCGCAGCGGCGCCGGGTGCTCACCGGAGGCCAACCAGGCGTCCGTCGCCGCGACCGTCTCTTCGCTCACCTGGTACGCGGGGTACATCAGGAGCACGAACAGCTGGGCGGGCTCGCTGTCCCAGGTGTTCCAGATGTCAGCCACCTCGGCGAAGTACCGCTCCACGTACGGCCGGGTCAGTTCGACCTGGGCAGGGTGCTGGAAGCCCTGGGCTAGGGAGCGCCGCAGCCAGTTGGGAAGCGAGTGATCTTGCGTGAGGCGTCGCCACGCCTCGGCCTTGGCCTCAGGAGTTGGAATGAGAGCCCGCGCCTGGGTGGCCTCTCGCTCCCCGCTCGCGGTTCGGTCACGCTCCAGCTGCGCCTGGATGTCAACCTCGCCGGCCGCGCCGTTGGCGACAAGGCAGCGCACCAGGTGCCAACGCAGATCAGTGTCGATCTCCAAACCGTCGGGTACGCCGACTCCCTCCAGCCAACCCCGCAGCACCGCCAGGTCTGCCTCCTCACGGGCGGCCGAGGCGTACGCCCGGGCCCAGGCCAGCTGCAGCCCGCTGCCGGGTTCGGCCTCCCGAAGGGCAGCGGCGGTGCCGGCGGCCAAGATGCGCCATCCCTCAGGCGCCCAGGCGGGATCCGCGTATAGCGCCAACGCCGAGGCGGCCTGCCGCAGCACGACCGTCACCAGGTTCACATCCTGCTCCCGGGGCAGCCCTTTGAGAGCCAGCCGTAGGTAGTCGCGGGTGGGCAGTTCGGCGTCACGCACCATGTCCCAGGCTGCGTTCCAGCACAGTGCGCGCGGCAGTGAGGATTCAAAGCCGGCGATGTGCTCGACCACCGTGGCCATCGACCGCTCGTCCAGACGGAGCTTGGCGTAGGTCAGGTCGTCGTCGTTGACCAGTAGCACATCGGCCGCCGGTACCCCCGTCAGTTGGGGAACCTCGGTCCGGGGACCTGAGACGTCCAGCTCGATACGGTCCCGGCGTACCAGTCGATCCCCGGACAGGTCATACAGACCGACCGCCAGCCGGTGGGTTCGCAGCGTGGGGTAGTCCTGCGGCGCCTCCTGCAGGATCGCCACCGAGGTGTAGGTGCCGTCCGCGCCCACCGTCACCTCGGGACGCAGGGTGTTCACCTGGGCGGTCTTCAGCCACTCATCGGCGAAGGTACGCAGTGGCCGCCCCGAAGCGCGCTCCAACGCGCTGAGCAGGTCAGTGAAGGTGGCGTTGCTCCACTCCCGCTGCCGGAAGTAGTCCTGCAGGCCGGCCAGGAACGCCTCACGCCCCACATAGGCCACCAGCTGCTTGAGGATGCTCGCGCCCTTGGCGTAGGTGATGCCGTCGAAGTTGACCTCGACCGCCTCGACGTCGGGGATGTCGCAGTAGACCGGGTGCGTGCTGGAGAGCTGGTCCTGCCGGTAGCCCCAGTTCTTGCGTATCGACAGGAAGGTGGTCCACGCGTCCGTGAAGCGGGTGGCCTCAGCGGCGGCGAAGTGGCTGGCCCACTCGGCGAAGGATTCATTCAGCCACAGGTCGTCCCACCAACGCATCGTGACCAGGTTGCCGAACCACATGTGGGCCTGCTCGTGCAGGATCGTGTTGGCCCGCTGCTCGTACTCCATCGCAGTGACCTGGGAACGGAACAGGTAGTGCTGCTCGGAGATGGTGACGCAGCCGAAGTTCTCCATGGCGCCGGCGTTGTACTCGGGCACGAACAGCTGGTCGTACTTAGGCAGCGGGTACCGGTAGCCGAAGTACTTGTGGTAGAAGTCGAAGCCCTGTTTGGTGATCAACAGCACATCGTCGGCGTCGAGGTGCTCGGCGAGGGAGCGGCGGCAGAATACCCCCAGGTCGATGCCGTCGTGGTGGTCCCGCACCACATGGTATGGCCCTGCGCACACGGCGGTGATGTAGGTGCTCATCTTCACCGACTCGGTGAAGTGGACGGTCTTGGCGGGACCGGCGGGCTCCACGGCGGCGACCGGCGTGTTAGAGACGACCTCCCAGTGGTGGGGGACCGTGACGTGGAAGGTGAAACGCGCCTTTAGGTCCGGCTGGTCGAAGCAGGCGTAGACCCGTTGGGCGTCGGTGGGTTCGAAGTTCGTGTAGAGGTACACCTCGGAGTCGACAGGGTCGACTGCCCGGTGGAGTCCCTGGCCGCTGGAGGAGTAGAAGCAGTCAGCCTCGATCACCAGGTGGTTCTCGGCGGCCAGGTTGGTCAATACAAGACCTTTTTCCGGGGCATAGCCTGTGGTGTCGATAGGACGGCCGTTGAGGGTGGCGCTCAGTATCCGGGCGGCAACCAGCTCAATAAAGGTGTCCGCACCTGGTTCGGCACACCGGAAGCGGATCTCCGACCGTGAACGAAATGTTCCCTCGCCAGGTCTGCCTGCGCCGTCGGTCAAGTCGAGCGTTATGTCGTATGAGTCGACATCGAGAAGCCGGGCGCGTTCTATCGCCTCGGTCTGGACGAGGTTACGGATACCCGCCACGATGTCCCTCCATCAGTGAATCCATCTGCCGGGCCGAGTGAGCTTGTCTGTCAAGCCGAGTCTTCCACGTCGTCGGCTCTTGCGCGGGGAGGGGGATCTGGTGAAGCTCATCCGCTCAGACACTATGGAATGAGGAAGTAATCAAGGAGGAAGCGTGGCTGACGATAAAACTGTGGCGGACATGTGGTTCGACCCCGCCTGCCCGTGGGCGTGGATAACGTCCCGTTGGCTGCTTGAGGTTGAGCGGGTACGGCCCGTGACCGTCCGGTTCCACGTGATGAGTCTTTCGGTGCTGAACGAGGGCCGGGAGCTGCCTGAGGAATATCAGAACCTGATGCATCAGGCCTGGGGACCGGTGCGGGTTTGCATCGCCGCTGAGCAAAAGTATGGCAACGCGGTGTTGCGTGACCTTTACACTGCGTTGGGAACCAGGATCCACCTCCAGAAAAGCGGTTTAGGGATTGACACTATCCGCGCCGCACTCGCCGATGTTGGGCTATCGGCGGATTTGGCTAACGTGGCTGAATCGTCCGAGTACGACGAGGCGTTGCGGGCCAGCCACCACGCTGGAATGGACCCGGTCGGGTACGAGGTGGGGACGCCGGTGATTCATGTGCCAGGACCCGATGGTCGACTCATTGCCTTCTTCGGTCCGGTGGTCACACCGGCGCCTAAGGGAGAGGCTGCCGGCCGGCTGTGGGATGGGGTTCTGCTGGTGGCTGGTACTCCCGGCTTCTACGAATTGAAGCGCACTCGGGACCAAAGCCCCATCGTGGACTAATGGCGCTACGCTGATATCTGGGAACGCCACGGGTTCTGCTCGTTTTTGAGTAGTCTCGCAGGAATTGCTACCAGAGGCCGGGGTGCGCACGCGTACCCCGGTTTTCTATATACATAAAAGTCGCAATTATTGCTAAAAGTTGTGGTGTGATCGTAGTGGCTTGGCGGTCACCAAGGCCAGATGAGAGCCGCGCTGAGTCGTAGGGCACGAACGGTGAAATGTGGTGCCGGTCGCTGCGGTGCCCCCAGCGTCGAGGGAGCCGACGCAGGCCGTTAGCGTGATGTCGTACTCCGCGTCTGGGAGGCCCTCGACGGGATCCCCACCGCCCGAGCAGGAGAAAAGATGAGCGTCGCGCACCCGATCGACCACGCCTGGGTATCCACCGGCGGTACCGGCGCGCAGAACTACGACGAGTTCGCCGACGACGCCGAGATCACCGCGATCATCACTCAGAATCCGGCGTCAGCCCTGGCCATTGAGATGCCGCACCGGCATCCAGACGCGGTCGCTGCGGGCCAGACATTCACTCAGGCGCTGCCGGATGCCGCACGTCGGCTGCGGCAGGCGCAGGAGGCGGGCGCGTACCGTCCGGTGGAGCGAGCGATCGGGGTGTACCGGATCAGCGGAGCTGATTCCGTCGCCTACGGCGTGTTCTGCATGATCGACACCGATCAAATCTCCACCAGTGCGGACGAACCTGGCCTGGTGATCCGTAACGAGGACGTGTTCGTCGAAAAGGTCCGGGAGCGCGTAGCCTTGGCGGAGGCCACCGGCCACCTCCTCTCCCCGGTGCTGTTGCTGCAGTCGGGGCGTGGGGAGGAGCTGCACACCGCCCTGGTCGAGCTGACCGGACGGCTCGGGCCGGCCGACGTGACCGACATCGATCAGGCGGGCCGCCGTCACGAGGTCTGGATGCTCACCGAGGGGGCCGAGGCCGACAGGATCCTGGAATTGGCCGGTGGCGGTGAGCTGATCGTGGCCGACGGCAATCACCGCAGCCTGGCGGCTCAGATCGGCGGCCTGCCGCGCTTCCTGGCGGTGGTCACCACCCCCGCGTCGGTGGTGATCCGCCCGTACAACCGGTTGGTGAGCGAGCTGACGCTGCCCGCTGAGGAGGTGCTGGAGCGCCTCACCGCCGCAGGCGGACAGGTTGAGCCGCTGTCAGGTCGACCGGAGGTTCCGACCGACAGGGACGTCGTGCACCTTTACCTCTCCCAGCGGGGTGGGTACGCGGTACGCCTCCCCGCCGGCGAAGGAAGCATCGTGGACCGGATGGCACACACCATCGTGGAGCGGGAGCTGTTCCGGGACGCGTTAGGACTGGATCCCGGGGACAAGCGGATCACCTACGTGGGAGGTGACTACCCCGCTTCCTGGCTGTGCGATGAGGTTGACGCGGGACGCGCCCAACTGGCGGTGCTGATCGCTCCGGTCAGCGTCGATGACTTCGTACAGGTGAACCTGGCGCGTTTGAAGATGCCCCGCAAGAGCACATGGTTTACGCCCAAGGCGCGGGCCGGCCTGGTGTTGGCAGCCCTGTGAACGGGCGGAGTAGCGAACCTGACAGACTGCCAATCATGCGTGTCTATCTCGGCAGCGATCACGCCGGTTACGAGCTGAAGGCCCACCTCGCTTCCCGGTTGCCGGCCTTGGGGTACACGGTTGTCGACGTCGGACCGTCGCACTTCGATCCGGACGATGACTACCCGGTCTTCTGCCTGACGGTTGCTGACCGGGTGGTCTCCGACCCCGGCAGCCTCGGGGTGGTGATCGGAGGCTCGGGTAACGGTGAGCAGATCGCGGCGAACAAGGTGCCCGGAGTGCGGGCCGCCTTGGCGTGGAGCGTGGAGACCGCCCGATTGGCACGGGAGCACAACAACGCGAACGTGGTGGGGATCGGGGCTCGGATGCACACCCTGGCGGAGGCCACGGCGATCGTGGAGGCTTTCCTGGCCACGCCGTTCTCGGGCAGTGAGCGCCACCAGCGCCGGATCCAGCAGGTAGCCGACTACGAGAAGACACACGAGCTGCCGCCGTTGCCGTCCTAACCGCGGCTGGTCGCTTTCAGTCCCTGAGACTGGGTGTTCCTTCGGCCGGCGCTCTTTTAAAGCCGTCCAGGTCGTTCCGTTTCCTGACGGATCTCCTGGTCGGCGTGGTCCTCTATACGGTCCTACCGGGGCGTCGGGCCCTCCCGTTGACGGTGGGCAGTTAGGTGCGGGGCTGCTCACCGGCGAGGACGCGTAGGGGGCGGGAGCGCGTCCCGGGGAACCCAGTGCCGTCGGACGATGACCAGTTCCCGCTCGGCGGCCGCGATGTCCTCATCGGTGGGGCGGGAAGCGTCACGGGCGCGCAGTGCGGCGCTTATGCTCACCTGCGACGAGCCTGAACCCACCAGCCCACGCAGGCCGCGTTCGAGTTCCCGCTCATCGGATTCCCGGTCCGACGCGTCGTTGAGTGGTTTCGGCGACCCCTCTTCTGAAGGCGGGGCCGCGTCGGAGTGGGCTGCTTTCCGGGGCGGGACGGGATCACTCACCGGTGAGGTGACGGCCGACGACGCGATGGAGAATTGGGGAGAGGACGCCGGGTTATCCGGTTCCTGGGCAATGCCGCTATCGGACCCCGGATCGAGGGCGCCGGCATCCGGCTGCTCGGCGTTCAACCGGTGACGGCGGACCCGACTGCGACGGCGATGAAAACTCACCATTCCCTGACGGTATCTGCCGCGTATGCCGGCGGTCACGACCCGGTCGGAAGACCGGACGCCCCAGCGGCGATGAGCCCGGCACGCCACGCAGGGGTGGGGAAGCCAGGCGCCGCGGTGGCGTGAAGCGCACGAGGGCGGGTTTGAATAATGCTCTCGGCCGGAGAGTGTCATTCCGGCTCTCATCACACCAAGCCCGCACAGCGCAGACGCCGGCGTGACCGCGACGTGGCCACGTGGGGTCGGCGCGGGGATCGGGAGGAGAGGACGTGCCGGAGGGGCACACGATCCATCGGCTCGCCGCTGAACACGCGGTCTGGTTGGCCGGTGGGCCGGTACGCGCGTGCAGTCCGCAGGGGCGCTTCACCGCCGGGGCGGCGCTGCTCGACGGCGCCACGTTGATCAGGACGGACGCGCACGGCAAGCACCTGTTCCACGAGTACCGCTCCCCATCTGGGGAGCCGCGATGGTTACACGTCCACTTGGGGCTGTATGGCAAGTTCACCGCCGGTCGGACGCCCGTACCGGCGCCGGTGGGGCAGGTCCGGCTCCGGCTGACGACCGACCAGCACTGGCTCGACCTGCGCGGGCCAGCCGCATGCGAACTGATCACCGAGGCCGACAAGGACGCCTTCCACGCCCGGTTAGGCGCCGATCCACTTCGGGACGACGCTGACCCCGACGCGGCGGGGAGGCGCATCTTGCGCAGTAATACCCCGATCGGGCAGCTCCTCCTGGACCAGTCTGTGGTTGCCGGCGTGGGGGTCGCGTACCGCGCCGAAGTGCTCTTCCGGCTGGGAATCGATCCGCACCACCCAGGACGTGACCTGACACCACAGCAGTGGCAGGCGATCTGGGCTGATCTGCAGCAGCTGATGCGGTACGGCGTTCAACACGGCCGGATCGACACGGTACGCCCCGAGCACACTCCGGAGGCGATGGGGCGCCCACCTCGGGTGGACCGACATGGCGGCGAGGTGTACGTCTACCGCCGTGCCGGTGCACCCTGCCTGATTTGCGGCACTCCGATCGCCGCAGGGACCATGGGGGCGCGGAACCTGTACTGGTGTCCGCGCTGTCAGTCATGACTGACCGGCCCAGACGGAGGGAACCGAGCCGGCCTGAGAGCACCTCAACCCTTAGAACACCTCAATGGACAGCGGCGCGCGGTGCCAGCCGAATGCGGCGGCCGCGCCGCTGAGAGCACCGGGGGTCCGTTCCACGACCCGGCCCGCCTGCCCGAGGGCCCACAGCGAGGTGCCTCCTAGGTACGCCGCCCCCAGCTCCTGGATGCCCAGGGTGAGATCCGCCGGCCGGTCAGTGGGCTGGCAGGAGGCACCTGTGGCGTCCCCAGTGAGGTGCCAGCGGCCCGTGTTCCTGGGCAGCAGCTCATCGGTGACCTCAAGAACGACATCCACCGGCGTCGCGTACCGGCGGCCCGTCAGCGCCGTCGGCAGGTCGATGATCCGCAGGAACAGGTTGTCGCCGATTCTGCGCCCCAGCTGACTGGGCGCATTGACCAGATAAAACAGCGGCTCATCCGTCGCGAGTGCCCAACAGGAAAACTTGCGTGTTAAATCCAGGTTCATCAGGAAATGCCATAACCGTTGGTACGCGGTGAGGTTAGTCGCGACGACCTCCTTCACCTCAACCTGGTACCGGGGCCCCAGGCTTCCCTCCTGGTAGCGGGTACGCCACAGGGCGTACCCATCCGGTTGACCGGCGCCGTTGTCGTGGATCGCCGTTCGGAGGGCGGTGGCTCCGTGACGTCCGTGCTCGGGGTCAGCCAGTCGGTACCGCCACCAGGCATCGGGGCGGCTGGAGAAGCCGGGGCGGTGCGGGCGTACCTCATCGAAGAGCGCCGCGAGGGTGGCGACCTCCTCAGTGGCCTTGACCTGACGAATCCGGCCCGGGGCGGACACGGGCGGTACGGTGACTTCTCGATTGGACGCCTCAATCAACACGCGGACCGACGCCAGGCCGTACCCAAAGCGGCCGTAAATGGCGTCCTCGCTGGCCCACAGCACCGCGATCGACTCCCGGCCCGCCTGGTGAATGTCCTGCAACTGCCGCCGCATCATTCGGGTCAACAGGCCCCGACGGCGGTGGGTTTGCGCGACCGAGACCGCGGTGACGTGCGCCGCCGGCAACACCGCGCCGGGGACGGACAAGTCCCGGGTGAAACTGCCGGCGGTGGCCACCAGCAGGTCACCGTCGAAGACGGCCAGGCTGCGGTCAATCTCGAAAACCAACCGCTCCAACTCCAGATCTTCGGGGTGAAGGTCATGCCCGAATGTGGTGGCGATCAGGGTTTGGTACGCCGGGAACTCATCCTCAGTGATAGGACGCAGCGTTATTTCATCGACGGTCACGTCGCCTGTGTAGCAGGAGGAGCGGGTACCGGCGACTGAATTGTGCAAGCACGCTCTCGGTACCCTCGGTCATGAGACGACCAAAATCAGGAGGGGCGATGGCGGACAGCGAGGCACTGCTGGACCTAGTCTGTGGTCCGGCAAGCCCGCTACCGGAGACGCATCAGCGTTACCGGCTTGTCAGTCATCTCGGTACCGGTGGGCAGGCCGAGGTCTACCGCGCGGTCCGGGTAAGCGCAGGGGTGAGTTCAGCCCCGGTGACCGTGAAGGTCTTTCGGCAGGCGGGAGACCGCCCTCTGGAGGAGCAGCTGCGTTCCTGGGATAAAGGCGACGCGGTGCTCATGGATCTCAACAATCGTGGGGTGCCCGGCATCGTGCGACGGGCTGACGGATTCTACGGACCCCGCCCACATCCGCCCGATACGCCTCCCAGCGGAGAATCGGTGCCGTATCAGGTGCTCGATTACCTCCACGGTGTGACCCTGCGCGACTACATCGCTCATCGATACGGGGTAGGTAACCACTCTGGGGTCACCCGTCTCAACGCGATCTCAACCCTCAACTCCCTGGCGACCACCCTGCAGGCGCTTCACTATCCCAATGACCCTCACGCCTGCCCTGTTTTGCATATGGACGTCAAACCGTCCAACATCATGGTGCTGCCGGGGGGCGATATCCGTCTGATCGACTTCACAGGCGCCCGGTACTTCCTGCGGGAACACATCACCTCGGTTGCCTACACCCTGGAGGCCGGCGGACCTGAGGCGTTCACTGGCGACGTGGGCCCCGCCTATGACGTTCACGGGTTCGGTGCCGTCGCCTACTACTTGGTGACGGGCGCGTTCCCGCGTACCGACGCCGTGCCTAGCCCGGGGGACGGCACTCCGGCACCACCGTGGGCGGTGCTGCGTCGGCATCCGCTGTTGGATGCTCACCCCAGGCTCCGGGAGCACCTGCTCGCTCCGGTGGCCGACCGCCCTGAGGATCGCCCACCGACCCGGGAGTTGCTCAACTGGGTGCACCAGCTCGCCGAGCTGGTGCGGCGTACCCCCTGCCCCGATGTCGGGGTCGACTGGAGCGAGCCGCCGGCGGCGACCGCGTTGGTCGCTGGTGGCCGCGCGATCGGGCGGGCCGAGGTGCCCCACCACCAGCCGGTGGCGGGGACTGAGACCGGCGCGTTCGCTCGAATCGAGCGTCTGGAGCGGGAGCTAGTGGAGTTGCGGGCGGCTATGGATAAGCCGGCTGTCTCCAAGCCAGAGCCCGCAGCACTGGAGGCGACCAGGGTGGCGGGGATGCCCGCCGTCAACGCCGGCCCTGCCGGCTCTGCCAATGTGCCCGCCGTGGCCGCCGCCCGGGTGGCGACCGCTGACCCGACGGCGAGGTATGAACCGGGGCGGGCCGAGGTGGCGCCGGTTGCGCCCATGGAACAGACCATGGTTGACCCTATGGGGCGCGCTGAACCCGCCCAGAGCATCAGAGGGGTCGCTTCGGTTCCTCAACCCACACCAGAGCCTGAACCGGAGGTCTCCGGCCCGCTCCCGGAGTGGCTGAGGGCGCGCCGGGCGGCGCCACCGCCGCCGCCCGGGGAACGGATCGCCGCCTGGCGTCGTGGCTGGGAGATAAGCGCGGTAGCGGCGTTGTTCGCGTTTGTGTGCTGGGGCATATGGTCGATTTCGAACGGACGAGAGGGGACCGGTGAGCGCACGCTCATCTTCATCTTCGTGCTCGTCATCGCGATCGGCGTTTTCGCGCTCAGCCGCCTGTTGGGGCGCCTGGTGCTTTCCGGGATGCTGGGACGGCCCCGACGAAACGCCCGTGGAGCACATGTTCTTACCGCGGCCTACCTGGTCGCCGCTGGGTTAGGTTTCCTCGGCCAAACGGCCTGGGTGGTCCGCTTCCTCAACTGGATCGGCAACCTCTTCTGACGGGCTTCCGACAGAAGATTCGGAGATTCGCCACGAACTGGCTCTGCATCGGATGCCGAAAGAGACCAGGGAGGTTAGCCTGCTCTCACGGGGAGCGGGATCGCGGCCAGCCGGGGTGCCCCGCTCTTCACCTGTGCGCGTCTAAATGTATTGACTGCTGTGTTTCCCTGGAAAGGGAAACACAGAGCCGGGCACGCGGAAGGAGGGGATGAGGCGATGGGCGCGGTACGCAAGGCCAGCGTGTGGCTCGGGCTCGCCGAAGAGCCCGACTATGAGGATGAATACGCCGACGATTCTTATTTTGGCGAGCCTGAGGAGGAAGACGTCGAGGCGCCGGCGTACCAGATCGCGACCGTGCATCCCACGACCTTCCATGACGCGCGCACCGTCGCCGAATACTTCCGCGAAGACGTGCCGGTCATCATGAACCTATCGGGGATGGAGGAGGCGGACGCGCGACGAGTGGTGGACTTCGCCTCCGGTCTGGTCTTCGGTCTGCGAGGCTCCATCGAGCGGATCGCCAACCGGGTGTTCCTGCTGGTCCCGGCCAACACCGTGGTCAACAAGGGCGGCGGGGTGGACCGGCGTTTCGTCCCTCGTCCAGTCGACTGAGACGTCTCAGAACACAGCATTGGGGCGGGGCCCGCTATAACGGGCCCCGCCCCAATGAGTATGTGAGGGTATGCGGCCGTCTGCATATTCGTGAAACAGCAGTTAACATTTCCTAATCTGGCTCTGATCTGGCGGGTGCCGCGGTCAACAAGAGCCGTTTTCAGCCCTCTTTCTCCGTTGACATGGCGTCCACTCACGGTGCCCAGGCCGGGAAGAGGACACTGACGCGGTGAAGCACGCCATGGTGACGGGATACCGTCGCGATATCAAGAAAAACGCCGCTATCGGGTGATAGCAATCGGCGTGCTCTCGGTGGGAAACAGATAACACATTCCGGTGATGGGTCACGTAACGTGAGCGCGCCCCGGTGCCGTTCAGGGCGGTTAGCGGCAAAAGCAGGTCACTCAGCGGTGGAAGCGGCAGGGAGGACATCGACACAGGGTGAGGGACCTAGTGCCGTTGACCGGTTCGGCGGTGATGAGGGATGAGGAGCGATGGAGTGAGGCCGCGACGTTGCCTGAATAGGGCGTTTGCGGGCCCACGCCTCACCCACCGGGGGAGGGAGACCACAGGGGCGGCGCGAAGACGATTCTCGAAGACGGTTAGGGCCCGGGTGGATCGGGAATCCACCCGGGCCTCTTGTCTGGAGCGGGCGACGGGAATCGAACCCGCACCACCAGCTTGGAAGGCTGGGGCTCTACCATTGAGCTACGCCCGCTGGTCGCCGTGGCGATGGCAGCCTCTAGATTAGCGGTTACCCCGAGGCGTTGTCGCACCGGTAGGCACGGGCACACACGGCTGGGACACGCATCCTAGACTGTGTGCAGCACGGGATGTGGCGCAGTTTGGTAGCGCGTCCGCTTTGGGAGCGGAAGGTCGTCGGTTCAAATCCGGCCATCCCGACCACTCCAACTGTCTGATGAGGACAGTGGCGGTTGACGTGACGCTCATCACCGCCGCTGTCCTCACGGCGCCCGGCACGGGTGAGAGCCAGCCGCGCTGTGGAGCACCACATGGTGCGTTGTCGGCGCGCAATGAGCGGAAGACGCGTACCCACGTCTCATCGACTGCGGCCGGAAGGCGGCAAAACATCCTCAACCCAAAAGGGGCCGCGGCAGCCGTGAACCCCTGGCAGCAAGGCTTCAGCAACCCGCTTCTTTACCGCGCGCCATACGTGCGTCTTTTGGGGGATTTAATCGCCTCTCTGAGGCTGTGAATTGCGCATTTACACCGTTCGGGTATAGAGCCGCCTCAGTGGTCTGGTGAGCTGATGTAACGATCGTGTTGCAGACAGCACGGGCACGCAGACAGCGCGGGCATAAGGCGCGCCATCTCAACGGCGGACACCCGCATGGACAGGCGGCGATTCACGCGATCCCTCATCACCGCCAGGAGTGACGCGGGCGCCCGGGCGGCGCACGGGCGTACCCGGTCATGTCCCCGCGGCGACTTGCGCGTAATCTCCCTTCGGGCTCGCCAACGGAGGCAGCCGGTGGTCTCCGAGCCGCTCCGGCCAAAAGGGCCGGGCGGGGCGGCGTTAAGCTCAGCGTGGGTATCGCGTGCCCGGCCACGCGATCCGGCGTCGCGACCTTCGGACTTGTCCGGCCCGCGGCGCGTAGCAACCACAGATCTTTCAGCGAGGAGTACGCCCGTGAAGAGCACCGTCGAGACGTTGAGTCCGACCCGGGTGCGGCTGTCGGTCGAAGTGTCATTCGAGGAGCTCGAACCGAGCGTCCGCCGGGCGTACCGGAGCATAAGCGACCAAGTGCGGATTCCCGGTTTCCGACCTGGGAAGGTCCCGCCCCGGTTGATCGACCAGCGGATCGGTAGGGCCGTCGTACTGGAGGAAGCCGCCCGGAACGCGATCCCGCAGCATTACATCGAGGCGGTCCGGGAGCATGAGGTCAAGCCTCTGGGACGCCCGGCGGTCGAGATCACAAAGCTCCAGGACGGCGAGGTACTGGAATTCACCGTTGAGGTGGATGTCACGCCGCAGATCGAACTGCCCGACCTATCCAGCGTGTCGATCACCGTCGATCCGGTCGAGGTCGCCGAGGAAGAGGTCGACGAGCAGCTGAGGATCCTGCGGGAGCGGTTCGCCACCCTCAAGGGGGTACAGCGTCCGGCGCAGATCGGCGACTACGTCTCCATCGACCTGGTCGCGACCATCGACGGTGAAGAGGTGCCGGGCGGGTCGGCTACCGGAGTCTCCTATGAGGTGGGTAGCGGACAGCTGCTGGAAGGTCTCGACGACACGTTGGTCGGGATGACGGCGAATGAGTCCGCCACCTTCACCTCCACCTTGGTGGGTGGGGAGTACGCAGGGCAGGAAGCCCAGGTCGCGGTGACGGTTCGCGCTGTTCGGGAGAAGGAGCTGCCCGACCTGGACGACAGCTTCGCCCAGCTGGCCAGTGAGTTCGACACCCTCGAGGAGCTGCGCGCGGACCTGCGGACCCGGCGGGAGCGTGCGAAGCGTCTGGAGCAGGCTTTCCAGGCCCGGGACAAGGTCCTGGAGGCGCTTCTGGAGCGCACCGAGATACCGGTGCCGGAGGGGGTCGTCCAGGAGGAGGTCGACTTCCGCAAGCAGTCCATGCGGGAACAGCTGGAGCGGATCGACCGCAGCTGGGAAGAGTATCTGGAGTCTGAGAACACCACCGAGGAGCAACTGGACCAGGAGCTGCGTGAGTCGGCCACCAAGGCCCTGAAGACGCAGCTGCTGCTGGACGCCATCGCCGATGCCGAAGAGGTGGGGGTCAACGACACCGAGCTGACCCAGGAGGTCATCCGGCGGGCTCAGGCGCAGGGCGCACAGCCCAGGGAGTACGCCGAGCGGCTCCAGCGGCAGGGACAGCTGCCGATGGTGGTGGCCGACATCCGACGGGGTAAGGCGTTGGCCCTGGCGGTGGAGCAGGCTACGGTCACCGACACCGCTGGAAACCCGGTGGACCTGTCTACCCAGTCCAACAACGCGGATTCCACAAAGGAGGCCTCGGAAGAGCAGTCCGAGAGCGACTCCGAAAACGCTGACTGACCCGAACCGCCCGCCGCGTACGGGGACACACCAGTGGTCCCACGCCCCGGGAGATATCTCCCGGGGCGTGGTTTCGCCTTGGGCGGGTCTTCTCTTACGCCGTCGCTGATGGACTTTATCCAGGCCCTGGCGGCCCAAATCTCCCACAGCGTGACGACCGGTGGTATCGGTGATGTCGTGGGTCGGACAGCGATATTCAGAACCGGTGGCGCGTGCCACAAGCAGCCCGGTGGGGCGTATGGGTGACCAGCGGCACATAAGGGTGTGGTGTGGTCCTGCCAGGCGAAATGTGAGTCATTGTTGAGTCAATGGCTGATCACGCCGGTCACGTCGGGGTCGAGTCCGCGAAACGCGGGCTGCGCTGAGAGCGAACAGCCGGCCGTTGTACGGGCCGAGTCTCGCCCCCACGGGCTAGGGTCGGCAGTACGAGAAAGACGGCGCCGTCCAGCGCCACGGAGCACAGGCGTCGTCTTGCCAGAAAACGAACACCGCGAAGGGTTGCCATGACGGACCTGCATATCCCAGCGACGCCGGTCGCACGCCGCGGTAACGACCAGCTGAATACCTTGGACGACGCGGTGTACAACCAGCTGCTGCGGGAGCGGATTATCTTCCTCGGCAGTGAGGTCACTGACCAGGTGGCCAACCGGATCTGCGCTCAGCTTCTGCTGCTGGCAGCTGAAGACCCCGAGCGGGACATCAATCTCTACATCAACTCGCCGGGCGGGTCGGTCACCGCTGGTATGGCGATTTACGACACAATGCAGTTCGTCTCCAACGATGTCGTGACCATCGCCTTGGGGATGGCCGCCTCCATGGGGCAGCTGTTGTTGTGCGCCGGCACCAAGGGAAAGCGGTACGCGTTGCCGCACGCGCGGATCATGATGCACCAGCCCTCGGGTGGTATTGGTGGTACCGCCGCCGACGTGGCGATTCAGGCCGAGCAGATGCTTTACACCAAGCGCATGTTCCAGGAGCGGGTGGCTTTCCACACCGGCCAGACCCCCGAGCAGATCGAGATCGACTCCGACCGGGATCGGTGGTTCACCGCCCAGGAGGCGCTGGAGTACGGCTTCATTGACAAGGTCATCACCGGGGCCAAGCAGGTCCCGGCGGGTGCCGGCACACTTTAACCAAGATCATGGGCCCTTGCCCCGGCCTCTACCCCACCGCGCCGGCGTGGGAGCGGGGTTGTGAGCAGCCTTCACAAGCACGGAGGAAGCGTCGTGAGTGACCTGTATCTGCCGCCGGTGCCGCACCTGGGTGCGGGACACATGCCGCCGGTGCAGAACCGCTACATCGTTCCGTCGTTCGTCGAACGCACGTCCTACGGGGTTAAGGAATCCAACCCCTACAGCAAGCTGTTCGAGGAGCGGATCATCTATCTGGGTGTCCAGATCGATGACACCTCGGCCAACGATGTGATCGCGCAGCTGATCTACCTGGAGTCGGCCGAGCCTGACCGGGACATCAGCCTCTACATCAACTCACCGGGTGGGTCGTTCACCGCGATGACCGCGATCTACGACACCATGCAGTACATCCGCCCGGACGTCGCCACCTTCTGCATCGGTCAGGCGGCGTCGGCGGCCGCGGTGCTGCTCGCTGCCGGTACGCCGGGGAAGCGGTCCGCCTTGCCGAACTCCCGCATCATCATCCACCAGCCGGCCACCGAAGGTGGCTACGGCCAGGGCTCGGACATCGAGATCCAAGCCCGCGAGATCATGCGGATGCGTAACCTGCTGGAGGAGCTTCTCTCCCGGCACACCGGTCAGCCGGTTGAGAAAGTACGACGTGACATCGACCGGGACAAAATCTTCACGGCGGAGGAAGCCCGCGACTACGGCCTGGTCGACCAGATCCAGGTTCCGCGCAAGAAGAGTGCCAGCAAGGTCGCTGCTGCGGCAAGTTGAGACATGGTCGGGGGTCCGCGAGGGGCCCCCGACCATGTAACGTCGAGGAAACGGACCGGAAGCCTGGGCAACGCTGCTCAGGCCGGCTAGCGCAGGGAGAAACGTAGGTGGCACGTATCGGTGACGGTGGCGACCTACTCAAATGCTCCTTCTGTGGGAAGTCGCAGAAGCAGGTCAAGAAGCTCATCGCGGGCCCTGGGGTCTATATCTGCGATGAATGCATTGATCTCTGCAACGAGATCATTGAAGAGGAGCTCAACGACTCGAACGACGTCAAGTGGGATGAGCTCCCCAAGCCCAAGGAGATCTGCGAGTTTCTCGACTCCTACGTGGTGGGGCAGGAGCAGGCCAAGAAAGCGCTGTCGGTGGCGGTCTACAACCACTACAAGCGGATCCAGGCTGAGGGAGCAGGGCATCGTTCGGGCGGGTCGGACGCGGTCGAACTGACCAAGTCCAACATCCTGCTGATCGGGCCCACCGGATGCGGTAAGACGCATTTGGCGCAAACGCTTGCGCGCATGCTCAATGTCCCGTTCGCCATCGCCGACGCCACGGCCCTGACGGAGGCCGGATATGTGGGCGAGGATGTGGAAAACATCCTGCTGAAGTTGATCCAGGCTGCGGACTACGACGTCAAGCGGGCCGAGACCGGGATCATCTACATCGATGAGGTCGACAAGATCGCCCGCAAGAGTGAGAACCCGTCGATTACCCGGGATGTGTCCGGTGAGGGCGTCCAACAGGCGTTGCTGAAGATCTTGGAGGGCACGACGGCGAGCGTGCCACCGCAGGGCGGACGTAAGCACCCCCATCAGGAGTTCATCCAAATCGACACCACCAACGTGTTGTTCATCGTGGGGGGCGCCTTCGCCGGGCTAGAGAAGATCATCGAGCAGCGGATAGGGAAGAAAGGCCTGGGCTTCGGTGCGCACCTGCGCAGCAAGGAGGAGATGTCGACCGACGACATCTTCAGCGAGGTAATGCCCGAGGACCTGTTGAAGTTCGGGATGATCCCGGAGTTCATCGGGCGCCTGCCGGTGATCACCAGCGTGCGTAATCTGGATAAAAACGCGTTGGTGCGTATCCTTACCGAGCCGAAGAACGCGTTGGTCAAGCAATACAAGCGGCTGCTGGAGCTTGACAATGTGGAGCTGGAGTTCCAGCCGGACGCCCTGGAAGCGATCGCCGACCAAGCGCTTTTGCGGGGAACCGGCGCGCGCGGCCTGCGGGCGATCATGGAAGAGGTTCTGCAGCCGATAATGTACGAGGTGCCCAGCCGGCCGGATGTCGCCCGTGTAGTGATCACACGGGAAGTGGTCCTGGAGAACGTCAATCCGACGATCGTCCGACGTGAGGTACCGGTCAAACGCGAACGCGAGCGGCGTGAGAAAACCGCGTAGCCGCGTCCGTGCCGCGTCATAGAAGAAGCCCGCCACGCATCTGTGCGACGGGCTTTCTTCTTACCTGCTGCCGGGAACCCATCCCACCGTGCGGGGAAGACCGCTCAGCAGCAGGAGGAGGCGACGCGGGGCGGTGAGCGGGCGGGCAGCGAGGCCGGTCAGCTGCGGCGCCGGTCGTGTTCTTCCAGGGGCATGACGACCACCATGGTGATCCGCGCCGAGTCAGGGCCGTCGTTGCGGTAGCCGTGCGGCCGGTCAGCGAGGAACGTCACGGTCTCCCCGCGGCGTACCTGGTGGTCGGTCCCGTCCATGGTCACCGTGACCACACCGCTGACGATGTGCAGGATCTCCCGGGTGTGCGGGGCGTGGCCGGTTGAGGTGTGCCCCTCACCCGGTTCCAAGATCCAATCCCAGAGCTCCACATTGCCTGGCCTGCTGACCCCGCCGAGGAGACGGCCCGAGCCGCCGTGCTCACCGGCCCACAGCACCGGTTGCCGATCGGTGGGGAACACGGTTATCTCGGGGGCGGGGGGCGCCTCCAGCAGATCGGTGATGGAGACCCCGAACGCCTCCGCGATGCGGCTCAGGGTGCCGACACTGGGGTTGGTACGGGCGGCTTCGATCTGCACCACCATGCCCTTGCTGACCCCAGAGCGACCGGCGAGTTCATCCAGTGACCAGTTCCGTGCGGAGCGGAGTCGACGCACATGCCGTGCCACGGCGGCGGCGATGGTCTCCACGGTGCGGTCGCCGGTGGAGTGGCCGGTGCGTTGCCCGCGGGACGCGGCTTCGGTGGTCGGCGGCTTCGATGGCTCCCGTGGACCCTCGGTCAATTCACTAACCTCTCCGGTCAATATTTTGGTATCAATGATGGGTGATCACTTTCCTGGACCCCAGTGAACGACCCATCCTCAGCCTGTGGATCGGTGACGATGTCACCGCGCTACGGCCAGACGTCACCGTACGCGTGGTGGTGGCCCTCGGCGTCGGCAATGGACCCAGCGACGCCGCCAGCGTGGCCGAGCTGGAGCAGGCGCAGCGGGCCGTCGTGACCTCTGGGCTGGCCGCCGACCCCGCATCCCACCCCCACCTGGCCGCCTGGCGGGAGACGTTCCAAGCCTTCGGCGCCAAGCCGCGACGGACCCCTAACTCAGCTGAGGCGCTGATCCGCCGCGCCGGCCGCGGCGGGGTACCACCCATCTCGGTCCTGGTCGATCTGTACAACGCGGTGAGCCTCCGGCACGCGATCCCGGTGGGCGGTGAGGACATCCAGACAGTACGCGGCACCAGCCGCCTGGTGCGGGCGCAGGGCGATGAACGCTTCGACACCACCGCCAACGGCGAGCCCGTGATCGAATCGCCGGAACCGGGTGAGGTGGTGTGGCGGGACGACGTCGGTGTCACCTGCCGCCGCTGGAACTGGCGTCAGGGCACCCGCACCTGGCTGACGGAGACGACACGGGACGCGTACTTCCTGCTGGAGGCGCTGGCGCCGGCCGTCGGGGATCCGCTGGAGGCCGCCACCGAGGACCTGGTCACCCTCCTACGCCGCTGGTCCCCGGACACGGTGATCGCGACGGCGACGCTGAGCGCCGACACCCCAGAGGAGACGATCACGGTGGGCGCCACGGCGTCCGTGTCGGAATGATCGCCATCCTGCTGGCCGCCGCCTCCGCGGCCGTGTACGGCGCCGCCGACTACTGCGGCGGAGTAGCGACGCGGCGAGCCCCGGTTCTGGCCGTCACGCTGATCTCGCAGCTGGCGGGCGTACCCCTGCTGCTCATCCTCGCCGGGGCCGTGGCGCCCGGCACGCCCGACGGCACCGACCTGGCCTGGGGAGCCGCCGCCGGGATCGCCGGGTTAAGCGGTCTGGTCCTGCTCTACCGCGGTCTGGCGAGCGGCGCGATGACGGTCGTGGCACCGGTCACCGCTGTCACCGCCGCCTTAGTTCCTATGATGTTAGGGCTGGCCACGGGAGAGCGGCCACGCCCTTCCGCCCTGATCGGGGCTGGATGCGCCATCCTGGCGATCGGCCTGGTCAGCCTCGCCCCCGCCCCTGCGCACGCCGAGGACACCGCCTCCGGCGCTGAGAGCGCCGGTCGCACCGGCGGCGCGGCCACCGTCGGCCCTGTGATCATGGCGCTGGTGGCGGGAGCCGCTTTCGGGCTGTTTTTCGCCATGCTGGACCTGGCGAGCCCACAGGCTGGCTTGTGGCCCCTGGCGACCGCGCGGGGAGCCTCCCTCGGGCTCGGGGTGGTGGCGGCGGTGACGTGGTACCTGTGGATACACCCCAGATGGGACAGCCAGGTGTCTCTCCGGCGCGTGCCGGTGGAGAACCCGGTCCTGGTAGCGGCGGCAGCCTCGACGACACGGGCGGCCCCGGCGACACAAGCAGCTGTGGCGACGACTGAAGCGGAACCACTCCACGGGGCCGGCATCCGCACCCGGACCAGGTTTCGGATGAGCCGCGCTGTCCTTACCTGGACCATCACCGCGGGTCTGCTCGACATGGCCGCCAACGCCCTCTACCTGCTTGCGACCCAGCGGGGAATGCTCAGCGTGGTCGCACCGATCACCACGCTGTACCCCGCCGGCACCGTCATCCTGGCCCTGCTGGTAGACGCTGAACGGTTACGGCCGGTCCAGATAGCCGGTCTGGGCTTCGCGGCTCTGGCCTTGCTTCTGGTCGCCGGCGCCGCTTAAGCACTGCCAGGAGCATGCTCTCGGCGGCGCGGACTGTCCACCGTGAGGCAACACAACCGCGCCGCCGCGGCGGTTCCCCAGCAGCACGCGGAAACGGCGCTAAGGTCGCGATATGCGCGTCGCGTTGTGTCAGCTCAACTCCACCGAGGACCGGAACGCCAACCTTAAGCAGGCCCGCCAACTGCTGGAACGGGCCGCCGAAGCCGGAGCCGACCTGGCTGTTTTACCGGAGTACGTGGACTACCTGGGGCCGACCGCCTCCGAGCCGGCCCCAGAGCCCATCGATGGCGCGTTCGCCCAGTACTTCGCCGCCGCCGCCCGGGAGTTGCGTATCGGCGTCCTGGCGGGATCGTTCCGTGAGACGGGGCCCGACCCCGAGCACTCCTACAACACCTCCCCGCTGTTCGACCGTGACGGACGCCTCGTGGCCGCGTACCGGAAGATCCACCTGTACGACGTGGAGATCCCCGGACGGGTCTCCTTTCAGGAGTCCCAACGCATCGCGCCCGGCGACCAGGTGGTGACGGCCGACTTCGAAGGAGTACGACTGGGCCTGTCCATCTGTTATGACCTGAGGTTCCCCGAGCTGTACCGGCGACTGACTGCGGCTGGCGCGCAGGTGCTCCTCGTCCCAGCGGCCTTCATGCTTCACACCGGCCGTGATCACTGGGAGGTGCTACTGCGGGCACGAGCCATTGAGAACCAGTGCTACGTGGTCGCGGTAGGCCAGATTGGGGATCACAAACCGGGCCGTACCTGCTACGGACGCAGCATGGTCATCGATCCTTGGGGAACCGTCCTGGCGCAGGCCCCCGATGTCATCGGGGTGACCGTGGCCGAAATCGACCTGGATCGATTGGAACGGATACGTGCCGAGCTGCCAAGTTTCGCCAACCGGCGACTCGACTAGTGTCCTGCGGCAGGTGCCACACCTGCACGTCGCTCACCGGCTGGTATCCGATCCGCGGGTAGATCCCGTTACTGGCAGGGTTGGCCAGATCCGCGTACAGCATGCATCTGGTCGCCCCTGTATCCAGGGCGTGCTGGCTTAACGCCGCCACACAGGCGGTGGCGTAACCCCGACGCCGGAACTGCGGCGGCGTGTACACCGCGCTCAGCCGCATCACGCCCTCCACCGGCGGGGACAGCAAGGCCATCGACACCGGTCGAGCCGAGACCTCCCACAACCAGGCCCCGCCGCCTCGGCGTAGCCGGCGGTCGATGCCCCGGACGATGTCCGGGATCCCGCTGTCCTCCAGGTACCAGCGGGTCCAGGTCGCCAGCAGATCGAAATCCTCCATGGTGGCCTCTCGCAGCCGACCCGGCACCTCCGGCTGCGGGTTGACCCGGTCCAGCTGGAAGATCCGCTGGCTGCGGCCCGGCTTGGGCTCACCACCCAACACTTGGGAGTACGCCCGCGCGAAAGCGGCCGTGGCCTTCGCGGGACCGTCCACATACGGCAGCGCGAGGTGGCGTTCGGCGAGTTGAGTACCGAGCGCCTCCGCCACCTCCGTGGACATGTCGGAAAGCAGCAGACCATGCGGCGGCGTCCGTACCGCTACGCCCTCCAGCTCCCCCTCGGTCCGCAGCCAGAGCGCATCCGGCTCGGGGTCCATGGTGCCGTCTAACCGGAGCTGCAGGATCGTGCACAGGACGTTGTTGCCGATCGGGTCCCGCTGAAGCCAAGGCAACACGCGTTCTGCGTATGTTTCTAGATCTGAATCCGCCTGCCAGCGCATGATGTTCAGTCTGACTGGCTCAACGATCTTTCGCACCCCTCGGTTTTCGCGTGTCGTACAACAAGTGTGTGAACCTCCCCTAGCGGGGAGCGGACCACGAAGCGATCACCAGGGAGACCATAAGGACTAACAGCAGGGCGACCGCTGCGGTGACGAGTCCGCGGCTCATCCGGGAGGGGCCACGGCCGAACAGCCGCCAGCTGGCGACGATGACGGCCAACGCTACGCATACGCCGAGCACCGCCTGCCAGAGCGGATTGAGCAGTGCCAGGAGTCCACCGTCCACCATCCCCACTCTGCCACGCCCTCACGGTTTCGGTGTCATAGTCGAGCCGCTCACCGGTTCACGGTGCGTGTGGGAGAACGTCCGGGAGCACCGATTCGGGGCATGACTGTGCTTATCACAGTCTGGTTATCAGCCCTGTCCGTCGGCGACGTGCGCCGACGAGGCCGGGGCGGGCGCCGACGGGCACGATGGCGGCGATGCCGGCACCAATGGGGCAGCGGAGCGGTGACACCCGCGGCAGGGGAGGCCGCATATGCATGCGGTGACAGCCCCGAGGAGGCGGCTGGAGCGGGGCAGGGGCAGAAGACCGGAGAGCAGCGAGGGCGAGGTGGGGATGAGCGTCGACCCCCGGGGACGCCGCCTTCGGTGCGGGCGGCTTCGGTGCGGGCGGCGGGCCCAGACGGAGCGGATGAGAGTACGCCCTGCCTCTGGCTGATAGATCAAGGGTTCTAAGTAGTAACTTAGGAACCCTAAGTTATTTCCTGGCAGGCGGAAGATCTGGGATGCCACGGCAAGGGCTGACAAGGGAGCGTGTCGCAGCCGCCGCAGCTGAGCTGGCGGACACGGTCGGGCTGTCCCGCTTGACCGTCGCAGCGGTCGCCCGGCACTTCGGAGTCTCGGATGCCGCCTTGTACGCCCATGTGCGTAACCGTGAGGCGCTGATCGAGCAAGTGGCGGTTCGAGCGGCTGCGGTATTCGCCGACAAGCTCGCGCTCGCGGTGGCCGGTCGAGCCGGTAGGCAGGCCCTGATCGGGTTTGCGGACGCCTGGCGCGCGTTCGCGACAGCGCATCCGGGGCAGTACGCCGCGACACAACTGCAACTGCCGCCCGATATCGGCATGAATTCCGTAGGGCATCAGCGTTTGATTGAGCTGAGCTATGCGATGCTCCGCGGCTACGGACTCGATGAGCCGGACCTCACCGACGCAATCCGGTTCGTCCGCAGCACTCTGCATGGTTTCACGAGCCTAGAAGCCAACGCCGGATTCGGGCATCCCCGCGACATCGACGCGTCGTGGGCCAGCATCCTCGACGCACTACACGCCACCTTGAGTAACTGGCCAACCCGGAAAGAGACCACCAGTGAACAGACACCGTAGCCGTGACCAGCACGTCGTCTCCGCGGACGGCACCCGTCTGGTGGTGCGACGTGTGGGTTCCGGCGATCCTGTCGTTCTCATCCATGGATCCGGAGGCGGACTGCATTCCTGGGCCGGTGTCGCTGCCCTGCTCGCTGACGATTACGAGCTGTGGATGCCGGCCAGACGCGGGTATGGACCCAGTGAGGTTCTCTCTGGGCGCAAGTCATTTGACGACGAGGTTCAGGACATGCTCGCCGTTATGGAAGCCGCGAGCGAGGCGTCCGGCACGCCTGTTCACCTCGTCGGTGCTTCCTACGGTGCGACGCTGGCGTTGCATACCGCGGCCACGCATCCGCGTACTTTGCGTTCGCTCGCCATTTTCGAGGCGCCGCTCTTTGCGGCCGGGCCGACGATCGTGCCGCTGCTTGACCGGTACCGCGCCGCCTTTGAACGGAACGATCATCGGGAAATGACCACGGTGTTGAATGAAGTAGCGCGGGCGCCGGCCGAGATCGTTGCCGTATTGGCCGCGGCGGCAGAGAACCAGACACCAGATCCGGTCGAGGCACGACGGTCAGCAATCGGCTGGCTCCATGACCTGGAGGCACTCACCCAGGACAGCACCGATATCACGCGCTGGTCTTCAATCAGCGTGCCGACTTTGCTGATGCGGGGTGCCGACACATGGGAGCCGATGCCGAGCACGATGGACGCTCTTGCGAAAGCAATGCCTCAAGCACGTCACGTGATTTGGCAAGGCCAGTCGCACTTCGTCACAATGACGGCGCCTGACCTGATCGCCGGCGCCCTACGCCACTTTTTTATGGAGCTCTCAGCGTAGGCCGAGGTGACAGAACCAGGGCATGCTATCTATGCCTTGCTTGTACTTACCACTACTTACCACTGTGATGGGTCCTGCCACTGTTCGGGTATGCCAACTCATCCTCAGGAAATCCAACTGGCGCATGATCTTGGGGTGCCAGGTTTTGGTTACCTATAGTCGGATCCTGGAGTTGTAAAAGGCTTGCGGCGAGCTCTTGTTGTCGACTGATCTCGCTGAGTATGAGGTCTATAACCTACCGACAGTCGTTATAAGACCCCCGGCGATGCTTAGAGCGTCTTGAGGGTCGATAAATGGTATGGCATAAGTAGCTTCCGCGGCGTGTCTGAATATATTCAGTCTCTTATTAGAGGACTCTGGATATGTCCTGGGCGACCTGAATGTTATATTCGTAACTTAGGTCTGCTATTTCTCTAGTTGGCTCATCGCCTCGTGTAAATGCTATCCAGGTTGCAATAACTGTATGGTCAATGGTTAGTACGACGCTACTTTCGTAAGGATGATTAGTATTCCGACATGGTGCTGCATACTGATAATCGCCATCAAGTTCAAGAGGGGGAGTTCTCTAGTTCTGCATCCGGAATCTACTAAACCCATTGTAAGACTTAGGGCGCTTTCGGCTGCCGTTAGTGTCGAGCATTCCACTTCGTTAAAGCGGTAAACGTTAATCAATAGGGAATCCTGATAGGGGATCCAGGGTTGGTCAGTGTTACTTCGGTGTTGCAATGAATTTTGATTTCGTATTGACTTTGGATAGTCGGACTAGGTGTGCCTTCTTCTCGAGTGATCTCCCAATCGGTGAAGTGCGGGTGCGCTACGAGTGGGGTGAGTTGTTCGCAGGAAGGCAATGTTTCGAAGGTGAATCGTGATGATGAAGATTCAGGGTTCGGTGGGATAAGTGGCGGGCGGTATGTGGCTTCTGATCCGTCTGACGTGGATTCTTTGATGTGCGTATACAGAAGAGTCGCTGCGATAAGGAGTGCGATGACGGGAAGGAGAACGAGAAAGCCGAACCCGACTATCTGGCGTGTGGCGAGGGTGGTCATCTCGCGATGCTCCTGTAGAAATGCTCAGAAAAGAGAGGAAGTCAGGGAATGCGCTGTATGACAGTAGTGTCTGCGTCGGGAGAATGGGAAGGTCAGTTCCGCCCCTATGGATAACTTCCAGCTTATGCCTTGATAAGTGGTTAAATCAGGTATAACTGAAGTTGGGGTATGCCGAAGCTGATCAAGCTCAAGGCAAGTTTTAGGGCTTTCGATGCCTATTAAGGTGTTCTGGTTGCGTACGATCGACCGCCATGAAACTGGTTGTACAGTCACAGTTACGGCACGATGGCATCTTTCGGATCATGGCGTCAGCGACGCTGTTTCTGGCAATGCTGGCTTTTCTTTCGATGGTGTTGCGCAGTATTCATATTTTTCCAATATTTGGCGAAGTTTTAACGCTTGGAGCGATATCTATAGTGTTTAACACAACGATAGCTTTATTATTTGGTTGGGCAAGTTGTCGTGTTTTGCCTAGATTCGGCAAGGATTGGATCGTTGTTGACCCTCACTACCTCGAGGTGACCTACGACGGGGTCACCCAGCGCTTTGACTGGGAAGAGGTGCGCACGATCTACATCCACTCAGAGACGAGCTTCTTCCGCCGTCGGTCTCCTCAGTACTGGTTGAACGTGCAGGTGAACCATCGATCGGCCGTGAAGATGCCGCTGCGTCGACTGGCCGTGACCCCTGAGGTATTACTGAGAACGGTCGCGGCCGTCGCGCCTGACTCGGTTACGGTGCCCACGCGGGGCATACAGCCGTATAACGCGGTTTGGGCCCCGAATCGCCCGTGACCTCGAGAGGCGCTCACCCGGCGTGCTTCCAGGTCACGTAAATCCGTAGACTCGCTTGAGTGACCGCAACACCGCAGCCGACCATCGCGTTGCCCGCTCAGTACGTCCCTGCCGCTGTGGAGGAACGCCTCTATCAGCGGTGGATGGATGCCGGTTACTTCGCCCCTGACGTATCCCCGCGGGAGGATGGGACACCGCGGCCCGCGTACTGCATCGTCATTCCCCCACCTAACGTCACCGGTTCGCTGCATATCGGCCACGCGCTGGACCACACGATCCAGGACGCGTTGATCCGGCGGCGTCGGATGCAGGGGTACGCGGCGCTGTGGCTGCCAGGTATGGACCACGCGGGTATCGCCACCCAGAACGTGGTTGAACGCCAGCTCGCTGCCAAGGGGCTGTCCCGTCACGACCTGGGGCGGGAGAAGTTCGTGGAGCGGGTCTGGGAATGGAAGGCCGAGTCAGGCGGCGCGATCCTGGGTCAGATGCGCCGGCTGGGGGACTCGGTGGACTGGAGCCGTGAGCGGTTCACCATGGATGAGGGCCTGTCGCGGGCCGTCCTGACGATCTTTAAGCGCCTCTACGACGACGGCCTGATCTACCGGGCCGAGCGCATCATCAACTGGTGCCCGCGGTGTCTGACCGCGCTGTCGGACATCGAGGTGGAGCACAGCGAGGACGAGGGCGAGCTGGTCTCGATTCGCTACGGCGACGGGGACGTTCAGATCGTCGTGGCCACTACCCGGGCCGAGACCATGCTGGGAGACACCGCGGTGGCGGTGCATCCGGACGACGACCGGTACCGGCACTTGGTCGGTAAGGAGGTCGAGCTACCGCTGACCGGTCGGCGGATCCCGATCGTGGCTGACCCCCACGTCGATCCGGAATTCGGAACCGGTGCGGTGAAGGTGACGCCCGCGCATGACCCGAATGACTTCGAGATCGGGCAGCGGCACGGTCTGCCGTCGCTGACCGTGATGGATGAGCACGGGGTGATCACCGCGCACGGTCCGTTCCAAGGCTTGGACCGGTTCGAGGCGCGCCCGGCGATTGTGGCGGCGTTGCGCGCCGAAGGTCGGATCGTCAATGAGATCCGCCCCTACAAGCACGCGGTCGGTCACTGCTCCCGCTGCAAGACGGTGGTGGAGCCGCGGCTGTCCCTGCAGTGGTTCGTCAAGGTCGGTCCGTTGGCGAAGGCGGCCGCTGACGCGGTCCGGGACGGCCGGGTGCGTATCCACCCGCCGGAGATGGCCAAGCGGTATTTCGACTGGGTCGACAACATGTATGACTGGTGCATCTCTCGCCAGCTGTGGTGGGGGCACCGGATTCCGGTCTGGTACGGCCCGGACGGTCAGACGGTGTGTGTGGGGCCGGACGAAGAGCCGCCCGCCGGGGAGGGGTGGGTCCAGGACCCGGACGTGCTGGACACCTGGTTCTCCTCGGCGCTGTGGCCGTTCTCCACACTCGGGTGGCCGGACGACACTGAGGACCTGCGGCGGTTCTACCCGACCAGCGTGCTGGTGACCGGGTACGACATTCTCTTCTTCTGGGTCGCCCGAATGATGATGTTCGGGCTGTACGCGATGAATGGACGTCAGCCGTTCGACGTGGTCTTGCTGCACGGGATGGTGCGCGACCAGTACGGCAAGAAGATGTCCAAGTTCTTCGGGAACGTGGTCGACCCGCTGGAATGGATGGACCGGTACGGGGCCGACGCCACCCGGTTCACGCTGATGCGGGGCGCCAATCCCGGCGCGGATGTGCCGGTAAGCGAGGAGTGGTGCGCCGGTTCCCGGAACTTCTGCAACAAGCTGTGGAACGCGACCCGGTTCGCGCTGCTGTCAGGCGCCACAGTGGACGGTCCACTCCCGACGGACAAGTTGTCCACGGTGGACCGCTGGATCCTGTCGCGGCTGCAGGACGTCATCGCCGAGGTGGACAAGCAGTTCGAAGAGTTCGAACTGGCCAAGGTCTGTGACACGCTGTACCACTTCGCGTGGGATGACGTGTGCGACTGGTACCTGGAGCTGTCCAAGCCGGTGCTCAACGCGGGTGGCCCCGCCGCCGATGTCACCCGTCGGGTGCTCGGTTACGTGCTGGACGCCCTGCTGCGCCTGCTCCACCCCGTCATCCCGTTCGTCACCGATGAGCTGTGGCGGGCGCTGCACCAGGTGGGCGATGGGAACGACAGCATCATGGTGTCGGCCTGGCCAACCGTTGACCGCGCCCTGGCGAACCCGGCCGCCGAGGAGGAAATCGCCGCGTTGCGGCGGGTGGTGACAGAGGTACGCCGATTCCGCTCCGACCAGGGTCTGCGGATTAGCCAGCGGGTGGCCGCGCGGCTGGACGGGCTGGGGGCGCTGGAGAAGCACGAGACCCTGATCCGTGCGCTGGCCCGGCTGGACCAGCCCGGCCCGGACTTCAGCCCGACGGCGAAGCTGGCGGTGTCCGGCGGCGTAGTCGTCGAGCTGGACACCCGCGGGGCTATCGATGTGGCGGCGGAGCGGGCCCGGCTGGAGAAGGACCTCGCGGCCGCGCGTAAAGAGGAACAGCAGAACCGGCGGAAGCTCGAGAACGAGTCGTTCCTCGCCAAGGCGCCCGAGGCCGTGGTGGCCAAGGTGCGTGAACGCCTGGCGACGGCCGAAGCCGAGATCGCACGCCTGGAGGCGCAGCTGGCGGCGCTGCCCACGACAGGACGCGACGGCTGAGCGCCTGGCTGATCTACCCGGGACAGCACGGGTACGGGGGGATACGAACAGCGGGGGACGAAGGTGAACTTCCAGGAAGCGGAACGGGAGCTGCTTGCGCGCGGTCCCGGACGCATGGTGCCCGACCGGAGCCGGATCGAGGCGTTACTGGACCTGATGGGTAACCCGCAGCGGGCCTACCCCTCGATCCACCTGTCGGGCACCAACGGCAAGACCAGCACCGCGCGGATGTGTGACGCCTTGCTGCGGGCCCACGGGTTGCGGACCGGGCGTTACACCAGTCCGCACCTGGAGTCGGTCCGGGAACGGATCTCGCTGGACGGTGAACCCGTCGACGAGGAGCGATTCGCCGCGACCTATGCCGACGTGGCTCCGCTGGCGGGGCTGATCGACGCGAAAAACGCGCCGGACACGCTCACCTACTTCGAGATGACCACCGCCATGGCCTTCGCGGCGTTCGCCGACGCGCCCGTGGATGTGGCTGTTGTCGAGGTGGGCCTGGGCGGGGAGTGGGACGCCACGAACGTCATCGCCGCCCCGGTGTGCGTCCTGACCCCCATCGGACTGGACCACGTCGAGTTACTGGGGCCCACCGTAGCCGACATCGCCGCCGAGAAGGTCGGGATCATCCACGAGGGGGCGACGTTGATATCGGCCGCCCAGCCGGAGGAGGCGGTGCGTCCGATTCTGGAACGCTGCGTCCAGGTGGGTGCCACCGTCGCCCGGGAAGGCGTGGAGTTCGGGGTGCTGCGGCGTCAGGTGGCGGTGGGCGGTCAACTGCTGACGCTGCAGGGCCTGGGCGGGGTGTACAGCGACGTGTTCCTCCCGCTCCACGGCGCGCACCAGGCACAGAACGCCGCCTTGGCGTTGGCCGCGGTGGAGGCTTTCCTGGGGGCCGGCGCCGAACGGCAGCTGGACGAGGACCTGATCAGGGAAGGGTTCGCGAACGTCACCTCGCCTGGGCGCCTGGAGCGGGTACGCACCTCGCCGACGGTCCTGCTTGACGCGGCACACAACCGGGCCGGCATGCAGGCGACGGTCTCGACGTTGGAGACGGAATTCCACTTCACCAAGCTCGTGGCGGTGCTGTCCATCTTGGACGACAAGGACGCCCACGGTATGTGTGAGGAGCTGGAGCCGGTGGTCGACGCGGTCGTCGTCACCCGCAACAGCTCTCCCCGCGCGATGTCCGCCGAGGCGTTGGGGAAGGTCGCCCGGGAGGTGATGGGCGTCGACCGGGTCACGGTGGTGCCGAATCTGCTGGAAGCCATCGACACCGCGATCGGTATAGCGGAGTCGGACGCCGACGCGGCGTTGGGAGGAGTCGGTGTCCTGGTAACCGGCTCCGTGGTGACCGTCGCCGATGCCCGGAAGATGTTCGTCCGATGAGTACTGATGAGCAACCGCCTGAGCAGCCGCCGCGTTCCGGGTTGCGGAATCCAGCCGCGGCCGTCCGTGGACTTGGTATCGCCGCTTTGACGCTGGAAGCGGTGGTGCTTCTGCTGGCGATCCAGCCGATTCGGGTGGTCGGTGGTGACCTGAGCGGGCTGGGGATCGCGGTGATGGTCGGCTTGGCCCTGCTGTGCCTGCTGCTGTGTGGCTTCCTGCGTCACCCGTTCGCCTGGCGGGTGGGGCTGGTGCTCCAGGCGCTGGTCCTGTTGTCAGGGTTGTTCCAGTGGGCTTTGGCGCTGCTGGGCCTGGCGTTCGGTGGAGTGTGGCTGTACGTGCTCCACGTGCGACGTACCATCCTCAACACTTGACCGGCGTTTCGGCCTTTCAAACTTCTGCCTTTAGGACTTCTGCCAGCGCGCGGCGTACCGTTCCCGGTCCGGTGGGTGCCCCGGAAGTGGCTCGAGCGTGTCGCCGGCGGGTGGCCGCAGTCCGGCCAGCGCGATGGCCAGCAAGCGTTGCTGAATGTTGGTGTCCTCGTCCGGTGCCCCCATGGAGGGACGTCGGCTGAAGTGTTCGATCAGGAGTGAGATGTCCAGCGTGGTGACATCACGCCGGAGCATCCCCGCGGCATGGGCCCGCGCGATCACGGCGTCGGCCAGCGCCATCGCTTTCTGGCTGGTACGCCGCATCTCCTCATCGACCTCGATGGTGCCGGCCACCGGTGCCAGCGCTCCGGCGCGGTGCGCGATACAGCGCTGGATGTAGTGCGTGAGGCCGAGCCAGGGGTCCTGCTGCTCTAGCGCCTCCTGCGCCGCCTCGATGGTCTGCTCCATGGCGAGCACGCACAGCCGCTGTAGCAGCTCCTCCTTGCCGCTGTACCGGCGGTAAAGGCTGGCGATCCCTACCCCTGCCCGCTCGGCGACGGCCGAGACTGGAGCGTCCGCGCCTTGCGTGGCGAACACTTCTCGGGCCGCGTCGAGCAGCAGACGGTCATTGCGGATCCCCTCGGCGTACCGACCGCGCTTCGAGGATCGCGTCGTTGCTGGGTTCTCAGGCTCCGACCGCCGGTTTGGGGCGGGGGTTGAGCGTTGCGTTACGTTCCGGGGCATCGTCATGGGGTTCTGTCGTGGTTATCGCCACAGCATAGTCGCCATTGCGGAATGGATCTCTCCGATATAGTTTTTCGGAGTGAATGACTCCGAAAAAACGGGGGAGCCATGTGGGCTGTGGTCTTGGAGACGTTTGGACCTCCCGATGTCCTGAAACTGCGCGAGGTTCCGGATCCGGTTCCCGGCCCCGGGCAGGCGCTGATCGACGTGGCCGTCGTGAACGTCACCTTCGTCGAGACCCAGGTTCGAGCCGGCGCGGCACCGAACCCCGCTCTCGCACCGACCCTGCCAGCCATCCTGGGTAACGGGGTCGGGGGCGAAGTGATCGCCGTAGGCGACGGGGTTGACCAGGCGCTGATCGGCACCCGGGTGATCAGCACCACCGGGGGAACCGGCGGGTACGCCGAGCGAGCAGTGGTCAACGCCACGGACCTGTTGGAAGTGCCTGAGGGACTGGGGCTGCAGGAGGCGACAGCCCTGCTGGCGGACGGGCGTACCGCGATATGGCTGACCCAGCTCGCAGAGCCGCAAGCCGGTGAGTGGGTTCTGATTGAGGCCGCCGCCGGAGGCGTGGGGAGCCTCCTGACACAGCTGGTCCGCGCCCGCGGGGCTCGGCCGATCGCCGCTGTGGGGGGTGAGCGGAAACGGCGACTGGTCACGCAGTGGGGAGTGGAGGACAGCGTCGACTACACCACGGCGGACTGGACTGACCAGGTTCGGGCCATCATCGGTGGGCGCGGAGTTGACCTGGTGTTCGACGGCGTCGGTGGCGCGATCGGGCAAGCCGCTTTCGGGTTGGTGCGTGAAGGAGGCCGCTTCGCTCCCTACGGTATGGCCAGCGGCGCCATGACCACACTGGACGAGGAGGAGATCCAGCGTCGCGGGCTGACCATCGTCGGGCCGAGCGCACGGCCGTCACCGGAGGAGCTCCGCCAGGCGGCCCGTACCGCTCTACAGGAGGCGGCGGCCGGCCGGTTGCGTCCCGTCATTGGGCAAACTTTCCCTCTTCGGGCCGCCGCTGAGGCGCACGCCGCCATCGAAGCCCGTGCGACCGTGGGGAAGACCCTGCTCATCCCCTGACCGCTCGCACCAGGTAAGGCGAGAGCCTAAGCGGAGGAGGAGACGTCCTCGCGTGGGCGCCAGCTGGTGAGGGCCACACCGTGACCGTCGGGGTCGGAGAAAGACACCGCCCACAGCTCCAACAGTTCCCCACGTAGCACAGGACGCGGGGCGTGCAGGAACTCCACACCTCGCTCAGACAGTGACCGGTACGCGGTCTCGATATCGGAGACCTCCAGGGTCAGATGCATCAGGCGAGGAGGCCTGGGCTGGGCATCGTCGCGTTGCCGCAGCAGTAACCGCCCGGTGCGGGCCTCCAACAGGACCATGTTGGGGCCGCTCTCGACTTGGAAAAAGCCGAGCGTGTCGCGATAGAAGGCCAGTGATCTGTTGAGGTTAGAGACCACCAGCGTGACACCGACCTCCCGGATGGGGGAGCCGTAATCCGCCAGCAGGGAGTCCAGATCAGCCTCGGACAGACGGGACGATTCTGGATCCGGCCCGAGGTATCCCAGGTCGATGGAGTCGTCCGCCTCGACCAGGGTCGGGGCGGATCCGCCGGATGGTTCGATGTCGATGACCGTGCCAGCCGGCGTGGCATCGCTGAGCGGGGTCTGCCTGGGGCGTGACACGGTACTCACCGGTGACTGGCGGAAGCTGGAAGGCTGCCGGGCGGCGACCTTGTCCCAGCACACCCGAATGTCGCGCGGCTCCTTCGGGTCAACCAGCACCGGCAAGCTGGCACCGGGAGTCGGCCATTTGGTGACCGGAACCGCGTTGTCACGCATCCGCACCACGGTCGCGGTCAGACGGGGCGCCTGCACGACCAAGTTGAGTTCACACCGACCGTGAGTGGCGGCCGTGGGTGGGTCGTTGACCGACACCACATGGGCGGTCCCGTCGACGAGCCGGCCAGAGCGAGCGCTGCTACTACGGAAAGTCAGGTACACCACCGTGCTGATGGCCAAGCCGCCCCCGATCATGGCGACGGTGGTGTTACCACCGCCCGTCCCCGCGGCGATCAGGAACCCGGCAACCATCAAAACCATGGTTCCAAGCAGGGCACGGCTGTCGGAATGTGGTGATCCGCTGGCGTTCGGCACGGCCGGACCTCCCATCGTGTCCAAGCGTGAGGCTAGGCCGCTTAACGGGTAGAGGGAAGTACCAGAGTATGGAATGTCGTGCCGGGATGTCGCATAGTGACGGGAGTTAAACACAACGGGGTCAAACGCAACGTCCTGGGGTCGGCCGGCAACCCTCCGCGACGGGTGGATACCCTGCTATCGCGGAATTTCCTTCCGTTCCTCATGAGCCTTCAAAAACTCTCTCCATGACCTTGAGGAGCGCCCCGTGTCCGAGCGCACGCTCGTTCTGATCAAGCCTGACGCTGTCCGTCGTGGCCTCATCGGTGAGGTGATCAGTCGTTTTGAGCGCAAAGGTCTCACCATCGAGGCGATGGAAATGCGCACCATGTCTGAAGAATTGGCCGACCAGCATTACGCCGAGCACATCGGTCGTTCCTTCTATCCGTCGTTGAAGGAATTCATGACCTCCGGCCCCCTCGTCGCCTTGATTGTGGCGGGGGACCAGGCGATCAGCGTGGTGCGTACCCTCACCGGCGCGACCGATGGCCGTCAGGCCGCACCCGGCACGATCCGGGGTGACTTCGCGTTGTCCAACCAGGAGAACATCCTGCACGCTTCGGACTCACCCGACAGCGCCAAGCGGGAGATTGCGCTCTGGTTCCCTAACCACACGCTGTGATAAGTCGGCATCGCGCTTGTCGTGGTGCGCTGCGTGACGGGGCGCCCGCATGACGTTGCCTGGCCGGGCGTTTGCGTACCGTGCCCCGTCCCGACGTGGGAAAACTTCGGTTAGCTCGGGTCGATCCGACGACAGTCGTTCGCCTTCCCGCCATCCACGCCCGCTAGACCTGGGGCGATGACCAACGCGGGAGGCACACATGCCCGAACTGAACCGTCGCACCCTACTCGCGGCCGGCGCCGGCTTGGCTGTCGGTGCCTTCACCGGCGCCCCGGCGCTGGCGCGCTCCGGCCGTCCTGTGCTCACCCACGGAGTGCAAAGCGGTGATGTCACCACCCACTCCGCTTTGGTGTGGACCAGGGCCGACCGGACGGGCCGGATGATCGTTGAGGTCAGTCGAGACCCATCATTCCGGCGAGTCCGTCGCTTCCAGGGGCCGATGTTGACCCCGAACACCGACTTCACCGGCAAGGTACGCCTGACTGGCTTGCCCCGGGCGGAACGCCTCCACTACCGGGTCTGGGTGGAGGGCGAGCGTCGCTTAATGAGCGAGCCGTTGGTGGGGACGCTACGGACCGCGGGCGATGACGCGGTCCGATTCGTGTGGTCCGGGGACATCGCTGGTCAAGGGTGGGGCATTTCCCCGAACTTCGGCGGCATGCGGATCTTCAACGCGATGCGTGCCCTGCGCCCCGACTTCTTCCTCTGCAGTGGGGACACCGTCTACGCCGACAATCCGTTGACCGAGACGGTCACGTTGCCGGACGGGCGAGTCTGGCGGAACCTGGTGACGCCGGCGAAGAGCAAGGTGGCCGAGACCCTGGACGAGTACCGGGGACAGTTCGCCTACAACCTGTTGGATGAGCACCTGCGGGCGTTCGTCGCCGAGGTACCGCAGATCAACCAGTGGGACGACCACGAGGTGGTCAACAACTGGTACCCGGGTGAGATCCTCGACGATTCGCGGTACACCGAGCGGCGGGTCGACGTGCTTGCGGCACGCGCTAAGCGCGCGTTCCACGAATGGCTGCCGACACCGGTGTCGCCCGCTGATCCTGAGGGGCGCATCTACCGGAAGTTGTCCTACGGACGGCACCTGGATCTGTTCGTGCTGGATATGCGGACCTACAAGGATCCCAACAGCGACAACGTGTACGCCGATTCTCGGCGCGGCCTGTTAGGACGGCGGCAGCGAGAGTGGCTGATCCGGGAGCTGCGCGCCTCTCGGGCCACCTGGAAGCTCATCGCTATTGATCTGCCGCTGGGTCTGATCGTGCCGGACGGAGCGACCGCACAGGAAGGCGTCGCCCAAGGTGACCACGGGGCGCCGTTGGGGCGGGAGTTGGAGTTCGCCGAGGTGCTGCGGGCCGCGCACCGTCACAACGTCACCGGGATCGCGTTCCTGACTGCTGACGTGCACTACACCGCCGCCCACTACTACGACCCGGCCCGGGCCGCGATCAGAGACTTCACGCCGTTCTGGGAGTTCGTCACCGGCCCGCTGCACGCTGGGGCGTTCGGACCGAACCAGTTGGACGGCACATTCGGGCCGGAGGCGGTGTTCATGCACGCGCCGCCGGCGGCGAACACTTCACCGGCCGACGGCTACCAGCACTTCGGAGAAGTTTCCATCGACCGTGATGGATATCTGACGGTTCGGCTGCGGGACGCCGACGGCGTACCCCTGTGGTCCATCGAGCTGGAACCGCCAACGTCCTGAGCGAACCCTTCTTCTGCCCCAGGCCCGGCTGCGGGCTTGGCCGTGGCCTCGGGGATGCGCCCAGCTGACTGGGTTTCCGCCGGCGACAAGAGTCGCCGGCGGAAATCTTTGACGTCTCTTTGGCACTGCGGTGAGCCGAAACGGGAACCCAGTAACCCAGTACTTCATGGAGCAGGCGTTGGCCGGACCGATGGGCGTTGAAGCGGCGGACACCGGGGAGACGAGGAAGCCCTTCGGGGACGGGAAGAACCTACCGCGGTGGCTGGTGATTACGCGCGATTACGCCTGATCACGCGCCTTGGAGGCTGATCTTGGAGGCCGGTGGCTCCTGAAGTCGGATCAGCGGCTTTCAAGGCTTTGGCGATGTCGTGTACCTCGGACAGTTCTCCCTCCGCCACCGCCATGATCAACTCGTATGCCTGGTCATTGCTGGTGATCACGGACGCGCCGTTGATTTCACAGAATGTCGCCGTGGCCAACCACGCGAGCCGCGTGTTGCCGTCGACCAGCGGATGGAATCGCGCGATCGAGTGCATGAGGGCCGCCGCCTCATTGGCAGTGATGAGTACTGCTCCTGCCCAAACATGAAAGACGCCGGACGTTGAGCGGCGGACTCCAGCAGACCGAGGTCACGCCCAATGGTTGGGCACCGGTCGCGAGTCGGGCGATTTCAAGAAGGTGATGATCCGTGAGGTAATAGACCACGCTCACGACTTCCCGAGCCGGTCCAGCGCTTCCGTATACCGTTCCGCGAGGCTCATGCCGACTTGGCGGACGACCACGTCCATGCCATGACGGCGGACGTATTCATCCACCGCGTTGACAATGAAGCTGTGCAGGCTGCGGTGCTCGCCGGTCGGCGAGCTCGCGGGCGGCCCGGTCCAGCTCTCCAGGGAGACGCAAGGTCATGGCCATACCAGAATGGTATGCCGAAGCGGCGGTCCGGCAGGGCGCGTGATTTGACCGAATAGGGATATAACGCTTTCGCTTTTATGTGATCGCGGAAAGTTAAAAATCGCGTCTTGCGTCTCGCTCTGTTCCGTTTTTATCGTCCTGTTCTTGTCCCGTATCTCGACGCTGATCACGCAGAACGCCTCAACGACGTCATGGTCGCCTCCGCTATCGCCACGGCCGCCACGGCGGGCGGGCGCGCGTACCTCTGGGTCGGAGAGGGAAGGCCGACAGGGGCGGACGTCAGGGCCGTGGGGCACCCCAGGGTATCGCCGGTGGAGCACTATTCCGGCAGATGCGGTGTCGCCGGTCAGGCGGGCCCGAGGACACCGGAACTGAGTGTGAGGCGTGCAGACGGCTCGGCTACCCTTGGGGGCACAGGCGATGACCCGGCCATCACCGGTGAGCCTCCGGAAGAAAAGGCGTCAGCCTGAGTAGAACCGGACGGGTCCGGCCCGTCACAGCCGGTCAATGAGTGGGCGGTCACCTCACCACGTGACCGTCAAGCGGGGTGGTACCGCGGGCCCTATCGGCTCGTCCTCGCACGCCAGAGAACCACCACAGCGTGTGTCGACGAGGAGCAACCCAACAATGGCGTACCCCAAGGACGCCCCCGAACGTGGTGTGCCGGCCAATCCATCTTTCCCGGCGATCGAAGAGCGCGTACTCCAGTACTGGTCCGACGACGGCACTTTCGCTGCCTCGGTTGAGCGGCATCCCGCCGGCGAAAACGGTTCCAATGAGTACGTTTTCTACGACGGCCCTCCGTTCGCCAATGGCCTGCCCCACTACGGGCACCTGTTCACCGGCTATGTCAAGGACGTGGTACCGCGCTATCGGACGATGCGCGGTCGACGTGTGGAACGCCGGTTCGGATGGGACTGTCACGGCTTGCCAGCCGAGGTGGAGGCGGAGAAACAGCTCGGTATCTCCACCAAGAGCGAGGTCCTGCAACTAGGCATTGAGAAGTTCAACGAGGCTTGCCGGACCTCCGTCCTGCGCTACACCCAGGAATGGGAGCGCTATGTCACCCGCCAGGCCCGGTGGGTGGATTTCACCAACGACTACAAGACGCTCGACCTGAATTACATGGAGAGCGTCATGTGGGCGTTCAAGACCCTGTACGACAAGGGTCTGATCTACCAGGGCTTCCGGGTCTTGGCGTACTGCTGGCGGTGTGAGACTCCGCTGTCTAACACCGAAACCCGGATGGACGACGTGTACCGGGAGCGGCAGGACCCCGCGTTGACCGTGGCGCTGCGTCTGGAGACCGGGGAGAACCTGCTGGTGTGGACCACCACGCCGTGGACCTTGCCGTCCAACCTCGCCGTCGCAGTCGGCCCCGACATCGACTACGCGGTGCTGGAGCGCGACGGTGAGCGCTACATCCTGGGGGAGGCACGGCTGGGCGCGTACGCCAAGGAGTTCGGCGACGCGGTCCGAGTCGGCACCCTCAAAGGCAGCGAGCTGGTGGGGCGGCGATACACACCGCTGTTCGACTTCCTGGCCGACACCCCCAACGCCTTCCAGGTCATCGCGGCGGACTTCGTCAGCACCGAGGACGGAACCGGGGCGGTGCACATGGCGCCGGCGTTCGGTGAGGACGACCAGAACGCCTGCAACGCCGTGGGCATCCCCACAGTGGTGACGGTCGACGACCACGCCCGCTTCACCGCGCAGGTGCCCCCATACCAGGGCATGCAGGTCTTCGAGGCCAACCGGGTGATCATCCGGGACCTCAAGGAGCGGGGCGTCGTCATCCGCCACGACACCTACAACCACAGCTACCCGCACTGCTGGCGCTGCGACAGCCCGCTGATCTACAAGGCGGTGTCGAGCTGGTTCGTGGCGGTCACCAAGTTCCGCGACCGGATGGTCGAGCTCAACCAGCAGATCAACTGGATCCCCGGCCACGTCAAGGACGGCTCGTTCGGCAAGTGGCTGGCGAACGCGCGCGACTGGTCGATCAGCCGTAACCGGTTCTGGGGTTCACCGATCCCGGTGTGGGTGTCAGACAACCCCGAGTACCCCCGGGTCGACGTGTACGGCTCCCTCGACGAGTTGGAACGGGACTTCGGGGTACGCCCGACCGACCTGCACCGGCCCGCCATCGACGAGCTGACCCGTCCCAACCCAGACGACCCCACGGGGCGCTCCATGATGCGGCGGGTGCCCGAGGTGCTCGACTGCTGGTTCGAGTCCGGGTCGATGCCGTTCGCCCAGGTGCACTACCCATTCGAGAACCGCGAATGGTTCGAGAACCACTACCCGGGCGACTTCATCGTGGAGTACATCGGCCAGACCCGGGGCTGGTTCTACACCATGCACGTGCTGGCCACGGCGCTGTTTGACCGTCCGGCGTTCCGCAACTGCGTCAGCCACGGCATCCTGCTCGGCGACGACGGCCGCAAGATGTCCAAGAGCCTGCGCAACTACCCGGACGTCTACCAGATGTTCGACCTGTACGGGTCGGACGCGATGCGCTGGTTCCTGATGAGCGCACCGGTGTTGCGCGGCGGCGACATGTCGGTGACCGAGAACGGGATCCGGGACGCGGTGCGGCAGGTGCTACTGCCACTGTGGAACGTCTGGTACTTCTTCGCGCTGTACGCCAACGCGGAGGGCTACCAGGCGCGGTGGCGGACCGACTCTGAGCACCTGCTGGACCGGTACGTGCTGGCCAAGACCGGGGAATTGGTCAGCAGGGTCACCGAGCAGTTGGACACCTACGACATCTCCGGCGCCTGCGGCTCCATCCGCACGTACCTGGATGCCCTGACCAACTGGTACGTGCGTCGCTCCCGGGACCGGTTCTGGACGGGGGACCGGGACGCCTTCGACACGCTGTACACGGTGCTGGAGACCCTGTGCCGGGTGGCGGCGCCGCTGGCCCCGCTGGTCACGGAGGAGATCTGGCGTGGCCTGACCGGGGAGCGTTCGGTGCACCTGACCGACTGGCCGGACGCGTCCGCGTTCCCCAGCGACCACGACCTGGTGGCGGCGATGGACGCGGTGCGCGAGGTGTGCTCGGCGGCGCTGTCGCTGCGTAAGGCGAACGGGCTGCGGGTACGCCTGCCCCTGCCGTCACTGACCGTCGCCACCGCTGACGCGGCGGCGCTGGAACCCTTCGCTGGGATCGTCGCCGACGAGGTGAACGTCAAGCAGGTGACCTTCACCCCAGACGTCGGCTCTTACTGCCAGCGGGTGCTCACCGTGGTGCCGCGGGCGCTTGGGCCACGTCTGGGCAAGGACACCCAGAAGGTGATCGGCGCCGTCAAGCGGGGCGAGTGGTCGGTGACCGACGGAGTCGTCACCGCCGGTGGCATCGAGCTGGTCGAGGGCGAGTACGAGCTGAAGTTCGTGGTCACCGAGCAGGAGGGGGCGCTGCGGTCGGCGCCACTGCCCGGTGGTGAAGGCGCCGTGGTGCTGGACACCACGGTCACCCCCGAGCTGACGGCTGAAGGACTGGCCCGTGACGTGATCCGGGTGGTGCAACTGGCCCGTCGAGAGGCTGGGCTGGACGTCACCGACCGGATCACCCTCACCCTCCAGGCCTCCGAGCAGGTGACGGCGGCGGCGCAGACGCACCAGGACTTCATCGCGCGGGAGACTCTGGCGACCTCGGTGGTGTTCGGGGCGACCAGTGACGATGGGTACGCCGGTGAGGTCGGTGACGGGGAGGAGATCCGCGTCCAGGTAAACCGCGTCTGAGCAGGACGCGTCTGAGCAGGACGTGTCTGACAGGAGAGGTAACCGCTTGGGGCGTCCCGCCACGGGACGCCCCAAGCAGGCGCGTGGCAGCACCCTTGAGGCGGGCGTCGAGACGCGCGCGGGCGTACCGTGAATTGAGGTGGGTGCATCAACACGTGGCCGCCATATCGATGTACGAATCGATACATCACAGTTTGACCACCGAAGCGGCCGGTATCCGTGCTGGTGTAACGTCAGGGACCGCCGCGCGTCTGGATCCGACGACGTCGAGGCGGGATGTGCAGATGCCGGCGCGGTGGGAAGGCCGCCGCACGAGCCGCGTAGGCTGGACGGTTATGAGCAAGGGGAGCATCTTCCACCGGCTAGAGCCGCTGCTGTATCAGGTGCAAAAGCCGATACAGTACGTCGGCGGCGAGCTGGGTGCCGTGACCAAGGACTGGGATTCCACCACAGTCCGCTGGTGTTTGATGTACCCCGATGCGTACGAAGTAGGACTCCCCAACCAGGGGATCCAGATCCTCTACGAGATCCTCAACGAGCAGCCAGATGTACTCGCCGAGCGCACCTACGCGGTCTGGCCGGATCTCGAAGCGCTGATGCGCCAGCACGGTGTCCCGCAGTTCACGGTCGACGCGCACCGGCCGGTGGGTGACTTCGACATTCTCGGGGTGTCGTTCGCCACCGAGATGGGCTACACCAACTTGCTCACCGCGCTGGACCTCGCTGGTATCCCGCTCGACGCGATTGAACGGGACGAGACCCACCCGATCGTCATCGCCGGTGGCCACGCCGCGTTCAACCCCGAGCCGATCGCTGACTTCATCGACGCCGCTGTCCTCGGCGATGGCGAGGAAGCCGTTCTAGAGATCACCGACATCGTCCGGGAGTGGAAGGCAGAGGGACGCCCCGGCGGGCGTGAGGAGCTGCTGCTGCGGCTCGCGCGTACCGAAGCCATCTACGTGCCCCGGTTCTATCGGGTCGACTACCTCCCCGACGGTCGGATTCAACGGGTGGTCCCCACTCGCCCGGACGTTCCGTTCCGGGTGCACAAGCGCACCACCATGGACCTGGACTCCTGGCCGTACCCGAAGAAGCCGCTGGTGCCGCTGGCGGAGACGGTGCACGAGCGGTACGCGGTGGAGATCTTCCGAGGCTGCACCCGGGGCTGCCGGTTCTGTCAGGCCGGGATGATCACCCGTCCGGTGCGGGAGCGTTCGATCACCACGATTGGTGAGATGGTCGACAACGGGCTGCGGGAGTCCGGTTTCAGCGAAGTCGGTCTGTTGTCGCTGTCGTCAGCCGACCATTCCGAAATCGCTGACATCTGCTCCGGGTTGGCTGATCGGTACGACGGGGAGAACGTGTCCCTGTCGCTGCCCTCTACCCGAGTGGACGCGTTCAACGTGACCTTGGCCGAGGAACTGTCCCGCAACGGCCGGCGGAGCGGCTTGACCTTCGCGCCGGAGGGCGGCTCCGAGCGGATCCGACGGGTGATCAACAAGATGGTCACCGAGGAGGACCTGATCCGCACGGTGGTCACCGCTTACACGCGGGGATGGCGGCAGGTGAAGCTGTACTTCATGTGTGGTCTGCCCACCGAGACCGATGAAGACGTGGTGCAGATCGCCCGGCTCGCCCACGAGGTCATCAAGGCGGGGCGGGCGGCGACCGGTTCCAAGGACATCCGTTGCACGGTGTCGATCGGTGGGTTCGTGCCCAAACCGCACACTCCGTTCCAGTGGGCGGCGCAGACTGACCCGCAGACCATTGATCGGCGACTGAAGCTGCTCAAGCAGGCGATCAACGCGGATCGTTCGCTGGGGCGCGCCATCGGATTCCGCTACCACGATGGCGAACCGTCGCTGATTGAGGGCCTGCTGTCCCGGGGTGACCGTCGAGTAGGACGAGTGATCCGGCGCGTGTGGGCCGAGGGTGGCCGATTCGACGGCTGGAGCGAACACTTCTCGTTCCAGCGTTGGGTGGACGCCTGCGAGGCCGAGCTGACACCGCTGGGTGTGTCACTGGAGTGGTACACCATGCGGGAACGTGATCAGCACGAGGTTCTACCGTGGGATCACTTGGACTCCGGGCTGGACCGGGAATGGCTGTGGGAGGACTGGCAGAACGCCTTGGCTGAGGTGGAACAGGACGACTGCCGCTGGACCCCCTGCTTCGACTGCGGCGTGTGCCCCTCGATGGGTACCGAGATTCAGGTCGGCCCCACCGGTGCCAAGCTGCTTCCTTTGATCTCTGTGCGGAGCGGCGCATGACCCCGCGTCCTGACCGGGAACCGGCGGCACCGGTGGTACAGCGGATCCGGATCCGGTACGCCAAGCGGGGCCGGCTTCGGTTCCTTTCCCATCGAGACTTCGCACGCGCTCTGGAACGCGCGGTTCGTCGGGCTCAGATCCCGATCGCCTACTCGTCGGGTTTCAGTCCGCATCCCCGGATCTCCTACGTCGGTGCGGCTCCAACCGGAGTGGCCAGCGAGGCCGAGTACGCGGAGCTTGCCCTGCAGGCCCGAATGGAACCGGAGGAGCTGCGTACCGCGCTGGATCACGTGCTTCCACCCGGCTTGGACGTCATAGAGGCGGTTGAGGCGCAGACAGCCAGCCTCGCCGATCGAATCCAGGTTTCCCACTGGCGGGTGGAATTGTCGGGCGTGGAGCCGGAGCGGCTCCGCCAGGCGGTTGACGCGTTCCTCGCCGCTTCTGAAGTGCCGGTTGAACGACTGACCAAGCAGGGGCGACGCTCCTTGGACGCCCGGGCCCCAGTCGTGAGAGCGACGGTGGTAGGTAAGTCGGATATCATGTCAGATATGACCGGCGCGGCGGCCTCCGACGTGGCGCCCTCCGGGGAATCCGACACCACATGTGCGATACTCGAGCTTGTCGTACGGCACGTCACACCGTCCGTACGACCCGATGAGGTCCTGGCCGGACTGCGCGTGGTGGCCGACCTGGAGCCGCCGGTGCCGCCCCGTGTGGCGCGGATCGCCCAAGGGGCGCTCACCGAGCAGGGGGCGATTATCGACCCGCTTCAGGCGGATCGCGACGGGGCCCTCACCGGCACGCCGTCAGCCTGACGGTCCGGCGGTGGGGTCAGGGGGACCCCGCTCCGGGGAAGGACGACTTTATGCGGTCCACATGGATCGCCTGATAACGCGACCGTCCCTGCGTGGCAGCGTCACCGCGCCCGGGGACGGCGGAACTGGAGAACGTCCGTATGCTCGACAACGAGCCCACGGGCGGCGCGGACGCCGGCGTGGTGCCGGTGACCGAGACCGCCAACGGGTCTACAGATAAAACAGCAGATACTCACACGGATAACGCGAATATCGACACCGCGGGATCCACCAATCAGAAGCCCGCGCGTCGCACTCGTACGAGCCGTCGTCGCAGTACTGCTGCCACTTCGGAGTCGACCGGACAGATGGAGTCGTCTCCGACGAACGAACCTAACCTGTCTGCTCAAGGGTCCGAATCAGAAACACAGGCCGAATCCTCACCTTCCCGGGTTGAGGGGGAGACGTCGGCTTCGGAGCAGCCAACGACATCCCCAACCGCTCGTACTCGACGTCGGCGCAGGCAGAGCGAGGATGAGGGTACGCCAGTCTTTGAGGCGCCTCAGGTTCCCAAAACACCAACGACACCGGTCTTCAACGCGCCACCACCCCCGGTGGTGACGATTCCGCCGGTACCGACCCCCGAACCTGAACCTCCAACGCCGCCGACTCGACGTCGACCCGCCCCGGTCCCGGCGC
Source organism: Actinomycetales bacterium (assembly GCA_002919305.1). Lineage (GTDB taxonomy): Bacteria > Actinomycetota > Actinomycetes > Mycobacteriales > Micromonosporaceae > RSA1. The sequence continues at coordinate 37,189 of PKFB01000041.1, read as the reverse complement.
TGTTCATGGCGCCTGAACCGCTCTCGCCTCCTGAACCGTCGGAGGACTTCGAGGAGCCGACGCCCACCAGTACGAGTCGACGTTCCCGTTCTCGGCGCGCAGCGTCGGTGGCACCCGTTGACGAATCGTCGGCCGATGACGAGGTAACGGCGGAGTCCGATCAGACCAGCTCGGTGGGGGACACACGGGCGGAACGAGGCGCCAAGAACCGGACCGGCCGCGAAGAGCTTGAAACGCCGGAGGAGCTGGAGGACACATCCGAGCCGTCCGACAGCGAGGAAGGGCTCGACGGCGTCGACGACACCGACAGTGCGGACATCACGGTGACGCGTCGACGTCGCCGCCGGGGCCGCCGGGGTCGCGGACGCGGCAGGGGCGGCGAAAGCGTCGAAGAGGAGGTCACCGAGGAGACCGCTCCTCAGGAAGCGGTGGAGATCTCCGAACCCAGCATGGGCTCTGACACCTCTCACACCGACCCGGACACCGAGTCTCACGGGGAGCAGCTCCTGTCCGGTGTTGAAGGCGTGGAGGAGATCAGCAGCGTTCGTCGTCGCCGTCGTCGTCGCCGCCGGGGCACGGCCATTGACACCGAACCGGCGCCGGATGATCCTCCCAACACAGTTGTCCGGGTTCGGGAGCCTCGCGGTACCGGGATGGATGAGGTCCAGGGACTGGCCGGCTCCACCCGGTTGGAGGCCAAGCGGCAACGCCGCCGGGACGGCCGTGAGCAGCGGCGTACCCGGCCACCGATCCTGTCCGAGGCGGAGTTCCTGGCCCGCCGTGAGGCCGTTGACCGGGTCATGGCGATCCGGCACAACGGTGAACGTGCCCAGATCGCCGTGCTTGAGGACGGGGTGCTGGTCGAGCACTACGTGGCCAAGCGGAGCAACCCGTCCCTGATCGGGAACGTCTACCTGGGCAAGGTCCAAAACGTCCTGCCCAGCATGGAGGCGGCCTTCATCGATATCGGGCGCGGGCGTAACGCGGTGCTCTACGCCGGTGAGGTCAACTGGGACCTGACGGGTCTGGAGGGCCGAGGCCGCGCGATCGAGCAGGCGCTCAAGCCCGGGGACTCGGTGTTGGTGCAGGTCACCAAGGACCCGGTGGGCCACAAAGGTGCGCGGCTGACCAGCCACATCGCGCTGTCAGGGCGCCATCTGGTCTATGTGCCCAACGGCAATACGTCCGGCATCAGCCGGAAGCTGTCCGACACCGAACGGAAGCGGCTGCGCGAGGTCCTGAAGAAGCTCGTGCCCGAGAACGCCGGTGTGATTGTGCGGACCGCCGCCGAAGGGGCCACCGAGGAGGAGCTGTCCCGGGATGTGGTCCGGCTGCAGGCGCTGTGGGAGAGCATCCAGCAGAAGGCCGCCAAGGGTGGAGCTCCGGCGCTGCTGTACGAGGAGCCCGACCTGGTCATCAAGGTGGTCCGGGACCTGTTCAATGAGGACTTCCGGGAGATGGTGATCCAGGGCGATGAGGCCTGGAACATGGTGGAGCCCTACCTGGCTCACGTCTCCCCGGATTTGGTGGGGCGGCTGCGGCGTCACACCGGCCCGACGGATCTGTTTACCGAGCTGCGTATCGACGAGCAGCTGCTTAAAGCCCTGGACCGCAAGGTCTACCTGCCTTCCGGCGGTCACCTGGTGATCGACCGCACCGAGGCGATGACCGTGGTGGACGTCAACACCGGAAAGTTCACCGGACAGGGCGGAAACCTGGAGGAGACGGTCACCCGCAACAACCTGGAGGCGGCTGAGGAGATCGTCCACCAGCTCCGGTTGCGCGACATCGGCGGCATCATCGTCATCGACTTCATCGACATGGTGCTGGAGTCCAACCGGGAGTTGGTGCTGCGACGCCTCACCGAGTGCCTAGGGCGGGATCGAACCAAGCACCAGGTCACAGAGATCACATCGCTTGGGCTGGTCCAGATGACCCGGAAGCGGATGGGGCAGGGCCTGCTGGAGGCGTTCAGCGAGACCTGCGAACACTGCAAGGGCCGTGGTGTGATCATCCACACGGACATGCTGCTGGACGGATCCCGGTCCAGCCGGCGCCGGTCGTCCCAGTCCAACGAAGCGACTGCTGCCTCAGTGCAGAAGTCGACGACTCAACCTCAGGCCAACGGTGCCCAAGCCAATGGTCAGGCCACGAGCGCTCAGACCGCTGGCGTGGCCGGCACGAACGGGCACGTTCCCACCCAGACCGGGGAGGCGGGGGCCGAGCAGGCGTCCGTTACCCAGGGAGCCAACGGGCGGTTGACCGTCGCCGCTGCACAGGATGAGTCAGTTCTTGTTAGCGGGGTTCCCGAAGGGATCGTGTCCTCCGGAGGTGGTGCCGCTGTCCACGGCGACGAGACAGCCGTGTCCGCCACGGATGAGGAGGCGAACGACACCACGGACCGGGTTGGAGGAGAGCAGGACGAGGCGGTGGCTGAGAGCGCTCGGCGGGTCCGCCGTGGGGGACGGCGTCGTGCCGCCTCATGAGGCTTAATGCCCGCCCCGGTTTGGGGCGGGCGACAACCATGCCGTACCCTTGCCTGCGGACCTCCGTGTGCCTGTCCCGGGCGTACCCCAATGGTCGTGAGGCCCTCACCAACCAGAAGCAACGAGCAACCGAGGAGAGCTGCGTCCCGATGTACGCGATCGTCAAAACCGGCGGCAAGCAGTACAAGGTCGCCGAAGGCGATGTGATCACAGTCGAGCGGCTCCCGGTCGAGCCGGGAGACACCGTGACGCTGCCCGCGGTCATGCTCGTCGACAACGACGGTGACACCCCCCAGCTGGTCACCGACGCTGACGCGCTGGCCGGAGTTACCGTCACCGGAGAGATCGTGTCCCACGAGAAGGGGCCGAAGATCCGGATCCACAAGTTCAAGAACAAGACCGGTTACCACAAGCGCCAGGGCCACCGGCAGCGGCTCACCAAGGTGCGGGTCACCGGCATCGAGAGCGGGAAGTAGGCGCCCAAATGGCACACAAGAAGGGTGCGTCGAGCTCGCGGAATGGACGCGACTCTGCCGCGAAGCGACTCGGCGTTAAGCGTTTCGGCGGTCAGTTGGTCAACGCCGGAGAGATCCTCGTCCGGCAGCGGGGAACCAAGTTCCACCCCGGTGATCTGGTTGGACGGGGTGGCGACGACACGCTGTTCGCGCTGGCGACCGGTACGGTCAAGTTCGGGACCCGGCGGGGCCGCAGGATCGTCAGTGTGGTTCCAGTGAACAACTGAGTTCCACAGATCGTGAGTAAAGGCGGGCCGTTGCCGGCCCGCCTTTTCCTTTGTCCCGCATGCCCTGCGATTTCCCTGCCGATTCCCTTGCCCTGCGCACGTCGGCGTCGATGTTCGTTCGTATCGTTCATGCACACAGGTGTTCCTCGATCCCTTTTCACCAAGCGGCCGGTCGGGCGGATCAGTTCACCGCCCGCGACTGGAGTAGGGGCCCGCAAAACCGGTGATCATGATGGGAATCACGGGGAGCCGACCGAATGTGACCGGCCCGACCGATCCTGACCAGACCCGGGCAGGGCCGCAAGGACAGCAGTGAGGAGGAGGCCATGACCACCTTCGTGGACCGGGTGGTGCTGCACGTCAAGGCCGGTGACGGTGGCCACGGCTGCGCCTCCATCCATCGTGAGAAGTTCAAACCCTTCGGTGGGCCGGACGGGGGCAACGGTGGACGGGGCGGCAACGTGGTGCTCGTCGTCGACCCGAGCGTCCACACCTTGCTCGACTTCCATTTCCGTCCAACGGTCAAGGCCCCCAACGGGGCGCAAGGGCAGGGATCAAACCGCCACGGCGCCAACGGCGAGGACCTGATTCTCAAAGTGCCTAACGGCACCGTGGTCAGCACCCCAGACGGCGAGGTGCTCGCCGATCTGGTGGGGGCGGGCACCTCGTTCGTGGTGGCCACCGGTGGTCGGGGCGGCCGGGGGAACGCAGCGCTGGCTAACCACCGTCGCAAGGCTCCGGGATTCGCGGAATTGGGCGAACCGGGAGAGGAACTGGATATCGTCCTGGAGCTTAAGAGCGTCGCCGACGTCGGTCTGGTGGGGTATCCCAGCGCGGGTAAATCCTCACTGATCTCCGTGCTCTCCGCCGCACGCCCCAAGATCGCTGACTATCCCTTCACCACCCTGGTGCCCAACCTGGGCGTGGTTCGAGCGGGGGACAGCACGTTCACCATCGCCGACGTGCCAGGTCTGATCCCCGGAGCCGCGCAGGGTAAAGGACTGGGGCTGGACTTCCTACGGCATATTGAGCGCTGCGCGGTGCTGGTGCACGTCGTCGACTGTGCCACCCTGGAGCCGGGACGGGATCCGATCAGCGACATCGACGTCATCGAGCAGGAGCTGCGGGCCTACGGCGGCTTGGAGGACCGGCCACGGCTGGTGGCGCTGAACAAGATCGACGTCCCTGACGCCCGTGAGCTGGCTGAGCTGGTCCGGCCTGAATTGGAGGCGCGTGGGCTGCCGGTGTTCGAAATCAGCGCAGTCAGCCGTGAAGGGCTGCGACCGTTCACCTTCGCGCTGGCCGAACGGGTTGAGGAGTACCGGGCGCGGCAGCCCGAGCTCGAGCCGACCCGGATCGTGCTCCGTCCGCCCGCGGTGGATGAGAACACCTTCACCATCGAGCGGGACGGGGACACGTTCGTGGTCCGCGGCCCCAAACCCGAACGGTGGGTTCGCCAGACCGACTTCAACAACGATGAGGCCATCGGATACCTGGCCGACCGGCTCGCCCGCCTGGGGGTGGAGACTGAGCTGGCCCGGTTGGGCGCCGAACCCGGCTGCTCGGTCCGGATCGGCGATATGGAGTTCGAATGGCAGCCGATGCTGCCCACCGGTAACGACTACATCCCCGGGGCGCGTGGCACCGACTACCGGTTGGAACGCAACGAGCGGGTGAGTGCGGCGGCTCGACTGGCGGCCAGGCAGGCCCGGCGGCGCCCATCGCCCGACGAGCCGCCGCACTCCGAGGAGGAAGACACGGACGACTACTAACCGCGTCGACGCGGCCTGGGGCTGCTGTCTAGGGGAGTAGCCCCATGGCGCGGCGTGCCCTGTCCACGGTCTGGGCGGCGTACTCCCGGGCCCGTCCGGCACACACCTTCAACACATCGGACAGGTACGCGGGGTCCTGCTCCAATTCGGCGTATCGCCGCTGAATCGGCCGGAGGGTCTCGATGACCACGTCCGCGACGGTCTCCTTCAGGCGGCGATACCCCTGCCCGCCGTATTGGTGGGCGAGCGTGGCGGGCGGGAGATCGAGACAGGCCCCGAGGATCTCCAACAGATTGGCGATACCAGGTTGCGCCTGTGGGTCGTAGCGGATCTGGGCCTCCTGGTCGGTGACTGCCCGCATGATCTTGTGACGCAGCACGTCGGGCGGGTCCAACAGGAAGATCACACCGGTGTGGGGTGGTCTGCTCTTCTCCATCTTGATGCGCGGGTCAGACAGGTTCTTCACCCGGGCGGCGTGGACGGGGTATGTGACTCGGGGAACCACGAAAGTAGGGCCGTAGCGTTGGTTGAACCGTCTGGCCACGGTGCGGGTGAGCTCCACGTGCTGGCGTTGGTCTTCGCCGACCGGCACCTCGTCAACGTCGTAGAGCAGGATGTCGGAGGCCATCAGGACCGGGTAGGTGAGCAGGGCGAGCCGGATGTTCTCTTTGCCTTCTCGAGCGGACCTTTCCTTGAACTGGATCATCCGGTGGGCCTCGCCGTATCCGGTGGTGGCCTCCAGCAGATAGTGCAGTTCGGTGTGTTCCGGGACGTGGGACTGGACGAAGAACAGACTCCGGTCAGGATCTACGCCGGCCGCCAGGAGTGCGGTCGCCACGTGCCGGGTGAAAGTCTGAATGGTGGCTGGATCGTGTGTGACGGTCAAAGCGTGGAGATCGGCCACCATCACGATGTTGTTGATCTCCGACCGGTGTCGGGCAGGAAACAGATGATCTTGGCCTTGTGACGTGACAGGGTCCTGCGGGGTGATATCCGCACCAGGGATATCCGTATTAGGGGCAGCATTAGGGGCAGCCGTATCAGGGGTATTCGTGCCAGAGGCGGCAAAGATATCTGTGCCAGGGATATCCGCGTCAGACAGGAGATCTCTGTGGCTGTCGGGTGAATCCTGGGCACGCACCATCGGGCGGATCGCGCCTAGGTAGTTGCCCAGATGCAGGTAGCCGGTCGGTTTGAAGCCAGAAAGGCGACGAGACATAAGAGGGCTCCTTGAGGCTTGAGGCGACCGCCTACCCGGAGGCCCTCAGCACGCGCGACGGCCGCCCGGAGTAGGGCGGCCGCATGTCGGTCTTTGGGTACGCGGATGAGGTAGCCGCCCTTAGGGCGACCACCAGCCGAGGAAGATCGGTGACATCCGCACGCCCCGATGCTACGCGTCTGTTCGGTCTGAACGCCAGGTGCGGGCGGGGAGGACCAGGTGTCCGATGAGGCGCAGGCCGGTGGCCTCGGCGAGGTCCGCGAACTCCTCAAACAACGCGGCAGACCGGGAGCCGGGAACCAGGCAGACCAGGATCGCCAGGTCGGACTGCTCGTCATCGCCATGGGAAGCGGCGTCCTGCCCGGCTGCGGCGCTGACGGGTGCGCCTGGCCCGGGCGTACCCCTTCTGGAGGAAAGACCCTGGGGTTGGGGGGTGCCCGACGTGACGGCGTCGGAGCCGGGAGAGTCGGCACTGGCGGCCACGACGTCGTGCGGGGCCTTGCGGCGGAGAGCGCAGGTGGGGTCCGGGAGGTCAGTGGCCTGGAGGTCGCGATCCTGTGACGGGGACGGCGCGGTGTCTCCGGAGCGGGGCGTAGGCAGCGGTGGGATGGTGGTCCCCGTGGAGGGGGAGGCGGGTGGCGGTGAGGACGACACGCACCGCCGACCGAGTGCGAACGTAGCCACGATGTTGGCGGCCTTGACCGGCCCTACCCCTGGGACCGCCTCTAGCTCCTCGGGGCTGGCTTGCGCGAGCTGCTCCAGCGACCCGAACCTGTCCAGCAGCGTCTCGGCCAGGACATGGGCTCCCGCTCCCCGGACCCCGCCGCTACCGAGGACCACCGCCAGCAGCTCATGGTCGCCGAGCGCCTCCGCGCCCAACTCGGCCAGCCGCTCCCGGGGACGTCGCTCAGGAGGTAGATCAGCGATACGCACAGTAGCACCGTAACAACGATCGGTGTTCAGTCGTTGGAGGCACTACCTGCGATAGGGGGGAGAAGGGTCGAGGATGTCAGTAATGCGCTCTAGAGTGTGCGGGTGGCCAGCCTGACCCGTGATGAGGCCGAGACACGCGCCCAGCTGATCCAGGTTCGCGACTACACACTCGACCTTGACCTCACCCGCGGTGAGCGGTTTTTCGGTTCCACCGTCACGATCCGATTCGGATGCACGCAACCCGGCGCGTCCAGTTTCGTGGAGGTGGAGCCCGCCGTGCTCCACCGTGCCGTGTTGAACGGTCGGCCTCTGGATTTGAAGGCTCTGGAGAACAACCGGCTTCCGCTGTGGGATCTGGCCGCTGAGAACGAACTGACCGTTGTCGCCGAGATGGCCTACTCCCACACCGGTGAAGGGATGCACCGGTATGTCGATCCCGTCGACGGCGAGGTCTACACCTACACCCAGTGCTTCCTGGACGACACACGACGCGTCTTCGCCAGCTTCGACCAGCCCGACCTGAAGGCGCCGTTCACCGTCTCCCTGACGGTCCCGTCACAGTGGACGGTGGTGGGTAACGGCGCGGCCACCCAGGTCGCCCCTGGGCGCTGGCGCCTGGCGACCACTCCGCCGCTGTCCACATACTTCCTGGCCGTAGCGGCCGGGCCCTTCCATAGCGTCCACAGTGAACATGACGGGATCCCGTTGGGCCTGTACTGTCGCCGCTCCCTGGCCCCGTACCTTGACGCGGACGTCGACGAGCTGTTTGAGATCACCCGCGCTTGTCTGGACGAGTACCACCGGATGTTCCAGATCCGGTACCCCTTCGGCAAGTACGACCAGGTGTTCGTGCCGGAGTTCAACGCCGGCGCCATGGAGAATCCCGGCTGCGTCACGATCCGGGACGAGTACGTGTTTCAGTCCGCGGTCACCAACACCCAGCGCCAGGAACGCGCTGAGGTGATCGCGCACGAGATGGCCCACATGTGGTTCGGCGACCTGGTCACCATGCGGTGGTGGGACGACCTATGGCTCAACGAGTCATTCGCCGAGTACATGGGGCACGAGGTGACCGAGCGGGTGACTCGTTTCACCGGGAGCTGGACCACCTTCGCGGTCCTGCGCAAGTACTGGGGCTACGCCGCCGATCAGCGACCCTCCACCCACCCGGTTGCCGGCGATGTGTCCGACGCGGCGCACGCTCTGCTCAACTTCGACGGCATCTCCTACGCCAAAGGCGCCTCCATCCTGCGTCAACTGGTCGCCTGGCTGGGGGAGGAGACCTTCCTCCGCGGCATCCGGGACTACTTCACCCGGCACCGCTTCAGCAACGCCACCCTCAATGACCTGCTCGACGCGTTGTCGCAGGCCAGCGGACGGGACCTGACCGACTGGGCCAAACGCTGGCTGCGTACCTGCCAGGTGAACACCCTCCGCCCGGAGTACACATTGGACGACGACGGCCGGTTCGCCACCTTCGCGGTGGTCCAGACCGCGCCGCCGGAACACCCCACCTTGCGCCCCCACCGAATCGCGATCGGCGGGTACGCGCAGGAGAACGGCTCTTTGGTCCGTCGCCTCCACACGCTGGTCGCTCTTGATCCGGATGTCGGCGGTGGCCGTACCCCGGTATCGGAGCTGATCGGCGTACCCGCGCCGGAACTGACGGTCCTCAACGACGGCGACCTGACCTTCGCGAAGATCCGTCTGGATGACCGCTCCTGGCAGACCACGTACCGCGCGCTGAGTCGAGTAGCCGATCCACTCACGCGAGCCTTGTTGTGGGGAGCGGCATGGGACGCGACCCGAGACGCTGATCTGCCGGCCGACCAGTTCATCGACCTGGTCGTGGCGCACCTGCCTCATGAGACAGAGGTCAGCCTGTGGGAGGCCAGCTTCACCCTCGCCCGAAATCAGGCGGTCGACCGGTATCTGCCGGTGGAGCGGCGCCCAGAGGCCCTCGCCGCCTTGGCCGCTGTATGCCGGCGGGTCCTGGCCGACACGGACACCGCCGACGGGCGCCGGCTCGCCGCGGCCCGTGGGCTGGCCGCGTGCGCGGTCGACGACCAGGACATCGCCGTGGTGCGGCGTTGGCTGGTCGGGGACGAGGTGCCAGCGGGGATCACCGTGGACACCGAGCTGCGCTGGATGATCCTGTACCGGCTGGCGGTGCTCGGACTGATCAATGAGTCGGAGATTGAGCAGGAGCTGACGCGTGATCCCAGCGCGATGGGGCAGCGCGGGGCGGCCCGGGCTCGCGCCGCGCGTCCGGATCCTGACGCCAAACAACAGGCCTGGGATATGACCTTCGGGCCTCAGGAACCGTCTAACCACCTGCTCATGGCGACCTTGGAGGGGTTCTGGCAGCCGGAGCAAGCCGACCTGCTCACCGACTACGTGGAGCGTTACTTCGATGAGGTGGTGCGGCTGCAGCGGCGTACCCACACGATTCAGTACCTGATCGGTCAGCGCGGGTTCCCGTGGATCGCCGTGGAGCAGGCGACGCTGGATCGCGCGTACGGGGTGCTGGAACGGGAGGATCTACCGCCCAGCGTCCGACGTTCCCTCGCCGACCAAACCGATGACCTGCGTCGCGCATTGCAGGCCAGACGAGCGGTGACGAGATCGACGAGATCTCTGTGACCGATCCGGCGGTATCTGTCGATATCTACCAGCTTGTCTATTGATTTGTCGTAGCCGAAGGCTGCGCCCTCTGGGAGGCACTGTCCGGTCAGACCACTGTGTGGATCACCTCACTCGATGCAAGTGAGCGCGACTGCTGAACGTCGGCTTACGATGCGGCGGTGCGACGAGTCGGAGTCATGGGTGGGACGTTCGATCCCATCCACCACGGACACTTGGTGGCAGCCAGTGAAGTGGCGCACCTTTTCAACCTGGATGAGGTGGTGTTTGTACCCACGGGGCAACCGTGGCAGAAGGATGGCACCTACGTCAGTTCCGCAGAAGACCGTTATCTGATGACGGTGGTGGCCACCGCCTCCAATCCTCGCTTCCACGTCAGCCGGGTTGATATCGACCGGGGTGGGCCCACCTATACCGTCGACACACTGCGGGATCTGCGGGCCATATACGGGCCCGACGTGGAGCTGTACTTCATCACCGGCGCGGATGCGCTCGAGGCCATCCTGTCCTGGAAAGATCCCGAAACCATGTTCGGGCTGGCTCACTTCGTCGGAGTCACCCGGCCGGGGTACAAGCTCTCCGCGGCGCATCTGCCACAGGACGCGGTCAGCCTGGTTGAGGTGCCGGCGATGGCGATCTCGTCCAGCGACTGCCGCCGCCGGGTCAGTGAGGGCAAGCCAGTGTGGTACCTGGTTCCCGACGGCGTGGTGCAGTACATCGCCAAACGGAAGCTGTACCGCAACGGTCCTCCAGAACCACCCCACTGAATTTTGGGTATTACGAGGACGAAACACCTACGGTACTCGGGTGGTCGCGTCCGATCGTGAGAGGCTTGGACCGTGAACCCGGCCGCCACCGGCGGCCAGCCCATCGTCCGAACCGGAAGGAGATCGGTGCCCGCATCGGAGTACGCCCGCGAGCTGGCGCTGGCCGCCGCGCAGGCCGCCGCGGACAAGAAAGCCCAGGAGATCCTGATCCTGGATGTGAGCGAGCGTCTGTCGATCACTGATGTGTTCCTCCTGACATCGGCCCCCAACGAGCGGCAGGTGGGAGCGATCGTGGAGGCCATCGAGGAACGGCTGCTGGCGCTGAAAGCCAAGCCCGTCCGCCGGGAGGGCGAGCGGGAAGGACGCTGGGTGCTTTTGGACTACGTCGATCTGGTGATCCACGTCCAGCACACCGACGAGCGCCGTTTCTACGAGCTGGATCGACTGTGGAAGGACTGCCCCGTCATCCCGTTCGTCGACCGTGACCTGGTTACCGAGGGGGCGGTGTCCGGTGCTGCGGAGGGGCGGGAGTGACCCGACTCATCGTATGGCGCCACGGACAGACGGTCTGGAATCAGCAGCAACGCATCCAGGGACAGACCGACGTTGACCTCGATGACGTCGGTCGGCAGCAGGCGGCGGCCGCCGCACAGCTGCTGGTCGCTAAAAACCCTGATCTGATCGTCTCCAGCGATCTGCGGCGGGCCCAGGACACAGCCCAGGCGCTGGCCACGCTGACCGGGCTGCCGGTGGACACCGACAGCCGGCTGCGGGAACGGGTCTACGGGCTGTGGGAAGGGCTGACCCACCCGGAGATCGAGGCGCGGTGGCCTGAGAAGTTTCAGCAGTGGCGGCGCGGTGAGCCCGTGACCGACGTCGGTATTGAAAGCTACGACGATGTGGGCAAGCGGGTAAGCGCAGCGTTGGCCGACATCGCCGAGCGGGCACAGGGAGGCACGGCGGTGGTGGTGACCCACGGGGGCGCCGCTCGCCACGGAGTCGGTGCTTTCCTGGGATGGGCCAACACCGTGCCGCACACCTTAGGGCCACTGGCTAACTGCCACTGGATTGAGCTGCGGCAGGGCCGTGGGGGAGCGTGGCGGATGGAGACGTACAACGTCGGTCCTCAGCTGTGACCGGGGCCGCTGCCTGGTCACACAGCGCTGGGAACCGCTGCTTTTCCTTCCCCGTCGCACTGGTATGAGAACCCCATGGTTAACAGACGTCTCATGCCTGAGAGGGAGCATCGCCCTGTGGTGGGGCCGGTGGGGTGGTTTCTGGTCGGCTTGGTGCTGCTCGGTGCCCTGACCGGATGTGGAGGCCCGATCAACCGTGCCGGCGGCTCTCGCACCGCCTCTCCAGCGGTCACCACCTCTGCCGGTGCTGTCGGGCCCTCGAGCGTACCCAGCTCCCCCGCCACGTCGGGCTCCGTGGGTGGGCCGACGTCAGGTACGCCGTACACCCCGCTGCCCGGGGGCGGGGACGTTGAAACCCAGCAGCTCACCGGCACTGTCGAGGAGGGGGTGGAGTCGGGGTGCCTGATCCTGCAGACGGCACAAGACAGTTATCTGCTGCTCGGCGACAGCCCACATGTGCTGCAGCAGTTGCGGCCCGGCGCCACGGTCACGGTCACCGGCTACGAGGCGCCGGATGTGATGTCCTTCTGTCAACAGGGCGTCCCCTTCTGGGTGCTGCAGGTGCGGCCCGCCTAGACGGGCTTATGCCTCAGCGGGCTCACCCGGTGAGGGACGACGCGGCGGCGCGTGGGGTACGACCCACGGGTGGCGTGGCGTGGAATGTGATGTGATCCCTGTCGTGGTCGCATCCTCCTCGGTTGCCGTGGTGACCGATTCCACCGCCTACCTGCCCGAGACGGTCACCGACAAATACGGCATACGCGTTATTCCGCTCCATGTCGTCGTGTCAGGGGTTTCGGGGCGGGAAGGGATCGAGGTGACGCCGGCCGATGTGGCGCGGGCATTGCAGTATCGGCATCTTCGCGTCACCACCTCCCGCCCGAGCCCAATGGAGTTCGCGGAGGTGTACGCGGAGCTGCTCGATGCCGGTGTCAGCGGCGTGGTGTCCATCCACCTCTCTGCCCACCTGTCAAGCACCTACGACTCGGCGGTGACCGCGGCCGTCGGGTTCGGGGATCAAGTGGCTGTAGTGGACGCGCGCTCTACCGGCATGGGGCTGGGGTTCCCCGTCTTGGCGGCGGCCCAGGCCGCCCAGGAAGGCGGCGACTTGGATCAGGTACGCCGCGCGGCGGAGCAAGCCGCTGCCCGCACCACCGCCCTGTTCTATGTGGACAGCCTGGAGTACCTGCGTCGAGGCGGTCGGATCAGCGCCGCCGAAGCGTTGGTCGGCACGGCGTTGTCGGTGAAACCGATTCTGCATGTGGCGGATGGCAGGGTCGTGGTCAAGGAGCGGGTACGGACCACGAGCCGCGCGTTGGCGCGGTTGGAAGAGCTCGCGGTTCACGCGGCGGGAGGCGACGAGGTGGACATCGCGGTCCACTACCTGCAAAACCCGGAGCGGGCAGCGGCCTTCGGCGAGCGATTGACCGCGCGACTGTCTAAGGTGCGTCACCTGTACACCTGCGAAGTCGGTGCCGCCGTGGCCGCGCATGTTGGGCCGGGCCTGCTGGGGGTTGTCGTCTCCCGCGTGTGAACGTGCGGCCCGCTGCCGCGTCGGTGGGCCGCTGAGCGCCGGTGAGTGTGGCGCAGGTCGCGCAGTCGTCATTCCTGATGTTCTGTTAGCAGATTCTCCGTGTTCGCCATTACTTATCCACAACCGTCCTTGTTGTCCACAACATAGATATTCGTCGTTTCTTGCGGACTGGGCGGTTGCTTAAAGTCCTCGCATGGTCGCCCAGCGTTCAGATGCCCTCTCCGTCGATTACGAAGGCCTGCCTGTCAGCGAGCGGGCCTGTGAGGAGCGTCCGGTCTGTGAGGAGCGCTCCCCTCGCATCCCGCGGTCATCCGGCGAATCCGCCGTTGCTGAGCCGGAGTCGGGTTTGGAGCGAGTCGTTGCGTTGTTCAGTCCGGGGCGTCGTGGAGTGGCTGCCGTCGCGGCCGTGGCCCTGGTGATCCTGCTTACGGTCGGCTGGATAGCGTGGCGCGGACGGCCCCATGTGGAGGCCGTACCCGTTGAGGCTCCTACGGCTCCTATAGCGGCGGAAGCCACGTCGAACAATGAGCAGCCGAACGAGGAAGCGTTGCGGACCGGTGCTCCGACAGCGTCGGCCTCGATCGTGGTCGCAGTGGCCGGGCGGGTCCATCGGCCCGGGTTGGTGGAGCTGCCTGCCGGGGCGCGGGTCGCTGACGCGATTGAGGGAGCCGGTGGAGTCCTCCCGGACACCGACATCGGTTACCTGAACTTGGCGCGACGGCTGACCGACGGTGAGCTGGTCCTGGTGGGCGTCACGCCACCGCCAGAGGCGCTCGCCCAGGGAGCTCTCCCCATGCCAGCCGGCGGGGGAGGAGCGGCACCGGTGGGCGGTCCGGTCAATCTCAACACCGCCACCCTGGAGCAGCTGGACACGCTGCCAGGGGTAGGGCCGGTGCTCGCCGCTCGGATCCTGGACTATCGCGAGCGGCATGGGGGTTTCCGTTCGGTTGAGCAGCTGCGGGAGGTCAGCGGTATCGGGGACGCCCGGTACGAGCAGCTTCGGGAACTGGTGACGGTGTGACCGCTCCAGGGTTGCGGTCTGTGACGGCGTGGTCGACTCCCGATGGGTCCTCCCCGTCGGACGACGGGGCCTCCCGGGAGGCTGGAGGGCCCCGCCGGGACATGCGCCTGGTCGGGCTGGCGGCGGGGACCTGGTTGTCTGCGTTGGCGGCGCTTTACCTGGCCCCGGTTACCGCGATCGGAGTGGCCGCGGGCACCGCCGTGCTGGCGGTGACCTATGCCCTGTGGGCGTGGCGGAGGCGCCCACGTCACCGGCAGATCGGACGGGTACAGGACCACCGGTACACAGTCCGACAAGGCGCAGTCATTCTCATGCCAGTTGTCGTCGCGGTCCTGCTGGGGGGTGTGGTGGGGGCAGCCGCCACCGCGGCCCGCACCGTTCACAGGGACGCCGCACCGGTCGCGGACCTGGCCCGGGAGCGAGCCGTCGTCACCGCCGGGCTGGTGATCAAGGAGGACCCCAGGCAGGCGCGTACCTCCAGAGCCGGGGCACGCCTGTGGGTGGTGGTCGCGACGCTGCGGTGGCTACGGCCGGGGACAGCTGAGGCAGCGGCTCCAGGAGCCACGGTGACCCGGCTGAACGTCCGGGTGGTGGTGTTGACGACGGCACAGCAGTGGCACGGGCTCCTCCCTGGACAACGAGTCCAGGCCGAGGGGTGGCTGTCACCGAGCCGACGCGGCGATCTGACCGCGGCGGTGCTCATGGTGCGTGGACCGCCGGAGCGAGTTGAGGATCCCCCAGTCATTCAACAGGTCGCTGGACGCCTGCGTGCGGGGTTGCGTGCCGCCTGCATGCCGCTGCCGAACGAGGTAGGTGGGTTGCTCCCCGGGCTCGTGGTTGGGGACACCAGCCGCCTGGACCCCATGGTGGCCGCTGACTTTTACGATGCCGGCCTGACCCACTTGACTGCGGTGTCGGGAGCCAATCTGGCCCTGGTCTCGGGTTTCGTGCTGTTTCTGGCCCGGTGGTGCCGGGCTGGTCCTCGCTGGGCGGCAGGGTTGGCGCTCCTGGCGGTGGTGGGATTTGTGATCCTGGCCAGGCCCTCGCCGAGCGTGCTCCGCGCGGCCGTGATGGCCGGTATCGCGCTGCTGGCGCTGGCCTTCGGGCGGCCCAGGGCCGCGATGCCCGCCCTGGCCACGGCGGTCTTCCTGCTGGTGGTCATCGACCCTGGACTGGCGGCTGACCCGGGATTCGCGTTGTCGGTGTTGGCGACCGCCGCCCTCCTGGTGATCGCGCCATGGTGGCGGGACCGACTGCAGCGGTACGGGGTCCGGCACCGGCTCGCCGACGCGGTGGCGGTACCCGCCGCGGCCCAAGTCGCTTGCGCGCCGCTGATCGCGGGCATGGCGGGAACGGTCAGCCTGGTGGCGGTGCCCGCCAACATGCTCACCGCCCCCGCGGTCGCGCCCGCCACCCTGCTGGGCGTGGCCGCCGCAGCGCTCTCCCCGGTCTGGCCCACCGGCGCCGAAGCGATCGCCTGGCTGGCGGCCTGGCCGGCCTGGTGGCTGGTGATCGTGGCGCGGGAGGCGGCCGCCGTGCCGGGCGGCGTCCTGCCTTGGCCGGCGGGAATAGCGGGCGCGACGCTGCTGTGCGTGCTCCTCACAGCGCTGTGCCTCCTCATGCGTCGGCCGGGAGGACGGCGGATGCTGGCGCTCCTGATACTCGCCGCACTGGTAGGGGAGACGGTGATCCGCTGTGGGGTCGGGCGGTGGCCGCCACCCCACTGGGTCGCGGTCGCCTGCGACGTAGGCCAAGGCGACACCGTGGTCCTTGCGGCCGGGCCTGGGCAAGGCGTGGTCATCGATGCCGGACCGGACCCGGTCCTTGCTGACCGATGCCTGACCCGGTTGGGGATCCGTGACGTGCCGTGGTGGATCATCAGCCATTACCACGCCGATCACGTCGCGGGAGCACCCGGGGTGTTCCGGTACGGGCGGGTGGGTACGGTGCTCACCGGCGCGTACCTCGAACCGGAGGAAAGCCACCGGTCTGTAGCGACCCTGGCGGCGCGTCACGGTGTCCCGGTACGCCGGATCCACGCTGGATGGCGGGGACGCGTCGGTCCGCTTCAACTGGAGGTACTCGGGCCGATCACACCCTTGCGGGGAACCAGGTCGGACCCGAACAACAACTCCCTCATCCTGCGGGCCACCATCGCTGGAGTGCGCCTGTTGCTGCCCGGTGATGCCGAGACTGAGCAGCAGCGGGCGCTGCTGGAAGCCGGGACCCCGGTACGCGCGGACATCCTGAAGGTCCCTCACCACGGCTCGGCATACCAGGACAGGGAGTTTCTGGCAGCCGTCGATCCGGCGGTGGCGGTGGTGCTGGTCGGCGCCGATAACGACTACGGGCACCCGTCGCCGACCCTGCTGGCCCAGTTGCGCGCCAGCGGTACCCGGGTGTGGCGTACCGACCTACATGGCGACATCGCGATCGTGGTCGACGAGGGTGAGATACGGGTGGTCACCCATCGGGTGAGGCGCCTCAGATAGCGCTTAGGGCCTCCGGGCTTCGGTCAAGGGCTTTGGCCGGTGTTGGTCGCCTCAGCGCCGTGTTGACGCCCTGACGGCACCGTACCGGGCCCGGTTACGCATCCCGCCGGGGAGCGCGCCTGCGGCGACGGCTGAGGTCAGGCGCGTCCCCGGGCGCCGCCGCTGCGTGCGCGGGCCACGGCCAGTACGGCCCGTTCCAACGCGTACGCCCGGTCCTCAGCGCCTCCTTTGACGGCGGCGTTCACCTCCGCCGCGACCCGCATGGCCTCGACCAGGCCGGCCGGATCCCACCCTCGCGCCTGCCGCTGCGCGCGTTCGATCTTCCAAGGGGGCATGCCCAGCGTGCTGGCCAGCCGGTACGGGTTACCGGGGTTCCCGATAACGCGGGCCACCGTCCGTACCCCATCGGCGAGCGCGTCGGCGATGGGAACCGGGTCGACCCCGATTGCAAGCGCCCACCGGAGCGCCTCCAATGCGCCGGGGACATCGCCCACCATGGCCGCGTCGGCGACGGTGAAACCGCTGACCTCGGCTCGACCTCGGTAGTAGCGGGTCACGGTATCGACGCTGATGCGGCCATCGGTGTCGGCTACCAGCTGGGAGCAGGCTGACGCCAATTCCCGAAGATCGCTGCCCACGGCCGCGATGAGCGCTTCAGCCGCGTCCTCGGAGCACTGTCCACCCAACCGACGGATCTCGTTCTGAACGAAGGCGACCCGCTCACGCGGCTTGGTGATCTTCGCGGCGGTGACGATGTCGACCTTGGCGGCGCGCAGGCCGTCAGTGAGGGCCTTACCCCTGGCGCCACCGGCGTGCGTGATCACCAACGTCACATCGTCGGCGGGGTTTTTGGCGTACGACAACAGCGCCGTGATCAGGTCCTTTTTCGCGTCTTGGCCGTTGCGGATCACCGTGACGCGCCGACCACCGAACAGGGACGGGCTGACCGTCTCGGCTAGCTCTCCAGCACTGAGCTGAGACGCCTCGAATTCCCGAATATCCGCCCCGGGGTCCGCGTTTCGTGCAGCCGTGACGACCTCACTCACGGCACGGTTGACGAGCAGCTCCTCGTCACCAATGACGAGCCTGATAGGCGGAAGGCCGGAACTCACCCGGTCATCCTCGCATGGCGCACCGTTGGGGCCGTCCCCTCCATCCGGCACGACGTCGTTTCTGGTTCGGGTTCTTCTGTTTCAGGCTCTGTTCTGCCCTAGGTCGTCGCAGGCTTTAAGGGGACGGCGGGGAGGGCGGTCTTGAGCGTGTGGGCGGGCTGCGTGCGAGGCTGCCCACCCACGACAGCACCAAATGCTTATGACCAAATGCTTATGGGCCCAGATCCTCGTCCCATTCGGACCGAGATCTGGGCCCAAGGCCACGTGGACGTCAGCGACGACACGCCGTCAACCGCGCGGCTGTATCGCGGGGCGTATCCAGAATGATCAGGACGCCGACAAATGAGTCAGGAAGCGGATGAAGCGGACGACTCGACCAGCGCATGGTAACGCTTGGCAATCGCCGACTTGCGGTTGGCGGCCTGGTTCTTGTGGATGACGCCCTTGCTGGACGCCTTGTCAAGCCTCTTGGAGGCATCCCGAAGCAGCACGCCGGCCAGTTCCACGTCGCCGGCCTCAGCCGCCTCGCGGAACTTGCGAATAGCGGTCTTCAGCGACGACTTCACCGCCTTGTTGCGCAGGCGGCGCTTCTCATTCTGGCGATTGCGCTTGATTTGGGACTTGATGTTCGCCACGCGACAGCCTCGGTGTGTGTTAGTTGGACCTTCAAAAGGGCTAGATGGTGCGCACACTACAGCGCACCCGTAGACGCGACATGCGAGACTACCAGGTGCGGTTCTGGAGGGCCAAACCACCTCCGGTACGGGCCGTTCGCGTACAAACCCTCCCGGTAAAACCGGGCTGACCGGCTTCGAGGGAGCCGTCAGGTGGACGTGAGGGAGCCTGAACGGTCCTCGTGATCGAAGCGCGGGTGAGGAGGGGAGCCGGCCGGGCGGCGGTGAGCCAGCAGCCACGGGAGCGCGAAATCCACCGCGTCCCGCTGCCGCATCAGTCGGCAGGAGGCGGCGGCCACCTGACCGGTCCGGACTCGGCCGGTGCGGTCAAAGTCCTGGCCTAAAGCGGCGAAATCAGAGGAATCTACCGCGATGTCGGTCCAGGTGACCCACTGTTGGCCCCCGTCGGCGGTGCGGACCGCCGCGCCCATGGTCTGGCGGGGTGGATCAGGGAGCCGGTACTCAGCGAGGTGAAACGAGGTGTTCGCCTCATACCCCACGCCGAGCAGCAGCACCTGCCCGTCCAAGGCGTACACCCTGCCCAAAGGAGAGTTCTCGCCCAACATCCCCGCCAAGGGGTGCGCGGCGACGATCTTCTCAGCGGCCGGCCCTAACGCCGCAAACGACACATGGGGATGATCACTGCGCTGCGCCCCCGGCCAGGTCCGTACCGTCTCGGCGATGATCCCCATCTCCTGACTGGGGGTGACGGCAGGATCGAAGGCGGGCATCTCGTCACGGATCACCGGCCACCACTCCTGTGGCACCGGCGGGTTGGTCCAGTTGGCCGGGTCAGAGTTTGCCGGGGTGTGGGTGGGGACGACCAAGGTCCCCTCCGGCCCCAGGACATCCAGTAACGCCTGAACCACGGCGACCGGGCCTCCGCAGACCCAGCCGAGCGCACTCAACGCGGAATGCACCAGGAGTACGCCGCCTCGGCGTACCCCCAATCGACGCAGGTCAGCCGCGATGCTGGCGCGGGTACCCATGGTGTCCGCAGACATCCTTGGACTCACCAGGGTTGTGCCGGTCGGGCTGTGAAAAACAGACGCATGGGTTCAAGCCTGCCACGAGGGGCGGCGATCCCTCATGAACGACGTGCCAGGAGGGCCGAAGCTGGCTATGGGAGCCGGTGATCCAGGGATGGCGTTGGGCACATGCGAGCATGGAGAGGAATCACTGATCACACCACCCTCTTTCAAGAGAACGGACGACCGTGCCTCCGATGCTCGACCCAGGTGCGACTGACCCGGCGCGTATCAGGAACTTCTGCATCATCGCGCATATCGATCACGGCAAGTCGACGCTCGCTGACCGGATGCTGCAGCTGACCGGAGTGGTCTCCGAGCGTGAAATGCGCGACCAGTACCTCGACCGGATGGACATCGAGCGGGAACGCGGCATCACCATCAAAAGCCAGGCGGTGCGGATGCCGTGGACCGTGCAGCAGGGCGAGCACGCCGGTGAGTCGTTTGTGCTCAACATGATCGACACTCCGGGGCACGTGGACTTCACCTACGAGGTCAGCCGCAGCCTCGCCGCCTGTGAGGGGGCCATCCTGCTGGTAGATGCCGCCCAGGGCATCGAAGCGCAGACGTTGGCGAACCTGTACCTGGCGCTGGAGAACGATCTGCACATCATCCCGGTGCTCAACAAGATCGACCTGCCGGCGGCCCAACCGGATAAGTACGCCGAGGAGCTGGCCCACCTCATCGGCTGTGAACCGTCCGACTGCCTGAGGGTCTCTGGGAAGACCGGCGAGGGAGTGGCGCACCTGCTTGACGAGATCGTGCGGCAGGTCCCAGCGCCGGTGGGTGACGCCGACGCGCCGGCCCGTGCCCTCATCTTCGACTCGGTCTACGACGTGTACCGAGGTGTGGTCACCTACGTGCGGGTGGTGGACGGTCGGATCGAAGCGCGGAACCGGATCCGGATGATGTCCACCGGCGCGGCTCACGAACTGTTGGAGTTGGGCGTCATCTCCCCGGAGCCGGTGAAAGCCGGCGCGCTGGGGGTGGGTGAAGTCGGTTACCTGATGACCGGGGTCAAGGACGTGCGACAGTCCAAGGTCGGTGACACCGTCACGATCCACGACCAGCCGGCCAAGGAACCGTTGGGTGGCTACCGGGATCCCAAGCCGATGGTCTACTCCGGCCTGTATCCCATCGACGGGTCGGATTATCCGGCGCTGCGGGACGCCTTGGACAAGCTCAAGTTGAACGACGCGGCGCTCAGTTATGAGCCGGAGACCTCAGCCGCGCTCGGTTTCGGGTTCCGGTGCGGCTTCCTCGGGCTGCTGCATCTGGAGATCATCCGGGAGCGGTTGGAACGGGAGTTCAACCTCGACCTGATCTCTACCGCCCCCAACGTGGTCTACCGGGTCCAGATGGAGGATGGCACCGAGCATGTGGTGACCAACCCCAGCGAGTTCCCCAGCGGCAAGATCAGCACGATTTATGAGCCGGTGGTCCGGGCCACGGTCCTGACCCCGAGTGACTACGTCGGGGCGGTGATGGAGCTGTGTCAGGCGCGCCGGGGGCAGCTCAAAGGGATGGATTACCTGTCACCGGAGCGGGTGGAGCTGCGGTACGTCCTGCCGCTGGCCGAGATCATTTTCGATTTCTTTGACCAGCTTAAGAGCCGGACCAAGGGGTACGCGTCGCTGGACTACGAGCCCACCGGGCAGCAGCCTGCCGACTTGGTCAAGGTGGACATCCTGCTTAACGGTGAGCCGGTCGACGCGTTCAGCGCGATCGTCCACAAGGACAAGGCCTACAACTACGGGGTCCAGATGGCGCAGCGGCTGAAGACGCTCATCCCTCGACAGCAGTTCGAGGTGCCGATTCAGGCCGCCATCGGCTCCCGAGTCATCGCCCGGGAGAACATCCGCGCCATGCGTAAGGACGTCCTCGCCAAGTGCTACGGCGGTGACATCACCCGTAAGCGGAAGCTGCTGGAGAAGCAGAAGGAAGGCAAGAAACGGATGAAGATGGTGGGCCGTGTCGAAGTGCCGCAGGAGGCGTTCATCGCCGCCCTGGCGACCTCAGAGACGGACACCAAGAACAAGAAGCGATAGAAGGTGTGTGGATGATGCGGCAACGCCGGATCGGGCAGGTGATGGTCAGCGCGATCGGCCTTGGTGCTATGCCAATGTCGGTCTCTGGCCATATGCCGGACGAGGCACAGGCCATCCGGACGATCCATGCGGCGCTGGATGCGGGGGTCACGCTCATCGATACCGCCGACGCGTACACCCCCACAGGGGGTGGCTACGGCCACAACGAGCGGTTGGTGGCCAAGGCCTTGGCCACGTACGGGGGTGATACCTCTGAGGTGTTGGTGGCCACCAAGGGGGGTCACACCCGCGCCGCGGACGGCTCGTGGGGACTGAACGGCAGGCCTGAGTATTTGCGGCAGGCCTGTGAACGCTCTTTGGTGGCCTTGGGCGTCGATGTCATCGGCCTGTACCAGCACCACCGTCCCGATCCGGCGGTTCCCTACGAAGAGACCATCGGGGCGCTACGGGACCTGCTCGACGAGGGCAAGGTCGCGATGGTAGGGATCTCCAACGCCAACTGTGACCAGATCCGCCTGGCGTACGACATCCTGGGCGGTCGACTGGCCAGCGTCCAAAACGAGTACTCACCACGCTTCCGGACGAGCGAGCCAGAGGTGGACCTGTGTGAGGAGCTGGGGGTAGCTTTCCTGCCTTGGTCGCCTCTGGGGGGAATGAGTCAGGCCCGTGAGCTAGGGAGCCGGTACGCGGCGTTCGCTGAGATCGCGGCTGAGCGCGGGGTGTCCCCTCAACAGGTCTGCCTGGCGTGGGAGTTGGCGCGCAGCCCTGTGATGATCCCTATCCCGGGGGCCAGTCGTCCCGAGAGCATCCTGGACTCGGTGCGGGCAGTGGAACTGGAGTTGACCGACGAGGAGCTGGCTCGCTTGGGCTAAACAGGTTTGAAGAGCGTGACAGCCGGGCATCACGGCCGCGACGGCGCAGGAGAGTCAATCAGTACCTGTGCATGACCTTCTTGGAAAGGGAGCGAGCCGTGAGCATTACGGGTATCATCACCGCTCTGATCGTCGGTCTCATCATTGGCGTACTAGGCAGACTGGTGGTGCCGGGACGGCAAAATATCCCGATTTGGCTTACAATTATCGTCGGTATTGTGGCCGCGTTTATCGGGACTCTTGTCGCGCAGGCCTTCAATGTGGCTGAAACAAGAGGCATCGACTGGATTGAGCTGATACTCCAGGTAGGGTTTGCTGCTGTGGGGGTTGCGCTGGTCGACGCATTCTACGGCCGCGGGCGACGTCGTAGTACAGGCCGCACCACAGTCTGAACATTCCAATACCAGATTCTGATATCAGCGCGAATACCGGCACGAATTTGTACGGTGGCCACCGGTCTGGACGATCCGGTGGTCCCGTTATGCCGTGCGGGTGGAAAACTCCTATTTTCCGGTAACCGTTCTTGATTGATTACATTGAATGTTTGGCCTGGTGGTGAGCGGTGGATGCGTGACAGAACAGCGGCGGCCAGTATGTGGGAAAGAGTGGGTAACACTTAATGGGATTAAGCGAGGCCACCCGTTAAGGCGATGCCGGTTGAGTGGGCGAAGCATCACATGGCGCGTCGCCGTTGTGTCGCCAGGCCCGCCTTATGCAGACCGTGGGCGAAGCAATACAACTCCTGAGCGGTTGGCATCAATCGGAAGTGAAGACTTCTGCCAGAACCGAGTCAGTAGTGGCGTCGTCAACCGGTTGCCAATTTCCTTCATCGGCGCGCCATTCTTGGCCGTCAAACCGGACCGCGACAACCCCCTGTTCCTCGGCGTGGGAGACCAGCCAGTGCGCGTATCGCCAACCAGACTGGTTGTCATCGGCTGGAATCACGACCCCGGCGGCGTCCGAGGTGGGTTCCACGGTGATCTCACCCCAGTCCAGGCGGAGGGCCTCCATCAGGCCATTGGTGGCGTCACCGCTGTTGGTGTGGGGATCGGTCAGGGTGCAGGACACCGCACCGGGGCGCTGACCAATCAGGGCGGTCGCCAGGATCTCCGCATCGTCGGCCCACTGCTGGTACGCCTCGGGGAAGGCGCTGCGCTGTACGGCCTGGGCAGCGTCGGTCACCCGCATCTGCTCCCAGCCCTCGACCTGGACAAGATGGTCGTAGAACATGCCGGCGGCGTACCGAGGGTCCCGAATCTGTTCCGGCTCGCCCCACCCCTGGCTGGGGCGCTGCTGGAACAGTCCAATGGAGTCCCGGTCCCCACCCGCCAGGTTACGCAGTTCAGACTCCTGCATCGCGGTGGCCAGGGCCACCACCACCGCGCGTGCGGGAAGCCCACGCCGTACCCCCACCGCCGTGATGGTGGCAGCGTTGGCCAGCTGCTCGGGATCCAGTCTGACGGTGCTCTCGCCTGCCACCTCACAGGAGGTGATCAAAGCGCGGAATGGGATATCCAACACCCGCGCCACGAGATAGCCCGCGACAACCACAAGGCTCATGGCGACGACGGTGATGGCGATGATCCGACTCCGCACTCGCACCTCCAGATCAAAATTCTCCGATGCGGGATATGGCGTGTCTGTCGAGAGTAGGCCGTACGTTCCATCGCGTTCGTAGGTGGTTCGTGGCCATCCGTGCCACGAACCTGTGAAATGGGGTGCCTTACGGATCGGTGGGCACCCACCGTGGGAGGCGCTTTTCGCGGAAAGCGGCGATGCCCTCTCGCCCCTCCTCTGACAAGAAGTAACGGGCCGACAACGCGGTGAGAGCGGCCACATCATCCTGCACGGAGGCGCTGAGAGGACGCTGCAGCAACTGTTTAGCGCCCGCGAGGGCCTCCGGGGCTCCCCGAAGCAGGGAATCGGTGAGACGGGTGAGGGTGGTCTCTAACTCGCTGTCCGGCACAGCGCAGGTCACCAGCCCAATCCGCGCCGCGGTTGCGCCGTCGAAGACGTCGCCGGTCAGGTACAGCTCGGCGGCGGCCCGAGGCGCCAGGCGCCGCAGCACAGTGGCCGAGATCACGGCCGGGATAACCCCGAGCCGCACCTCGCTGAAGGCGAAGGTCGCCTGCTCGGTGCAGACCGCGATATCACAGGCCGCGATCACGCCCAGGCCACCACCCCGCGCGGCTCCGGCGATCCGCGCCACCACCGGTTTGGGGGACTCCCACAGAGCCACCAGCAGATCACCGAGCCGGACCGCGGGTACCTGACCGGCCGCTCGGGCCGCCTCAGTCTCCGCCAGATCGATCCCCGAGCAGAACACCGACCCGGTATGGGTCAACACCACGGCCCGCACCGTCGGATCGCTGAGCGCGCGTTCCAGCCCGGCTAGCGCCTCGTCCATGAGGGGAGTCGACAGGGCGTTGCGGTTGTGCGGACTGTCGAACGTCAGTGTCGCCACACCCCGTCGGGTCTCATACCGTACCAACCGGGACCGATCCGTCACCGCGTACTCCTTCAGGTCAGGTACGCCATTGTGAATCGTGATCTGTGATCAGGAACACTAAAGCTTCGCGGGTCTGCAAGCCTATGAGGTGGACCTGACCGCCTGGGAGTGTCAAAGACGCCTCGGGGTCGAACGGGGAATGTCGAACGGGGAATAGGGAACGAGGGCGCGCCGACGGCGGGATGCAGGCCAACCCCGTGGGCGGGTGAGGTTCACTTGGCGATGTGCCTGGTGCTCTTCCGGTGGGTGAGCCGGTTCCCCCAGACGGTGCGCTGCCAGCCGCGGCGCGGGCCAGCGTGGGCGCCCGCGGTTTCGGGGTGTACGTCCATGTGCCGTTTTGCCTGACGCGGTGCGGCTACTGCGACTTCAACACCTACACGGCCACCGAACTCGGTGGAGGAGTCAGCCGCGACTCCTACACCGATTTAGTGTTGGCCGAACTCGCCTTGGCTCGGCGGGTGCTCGACGGAGCGGTGCCCCGAGTGGCGACGGTGTTCGTCGGGGGTGGCACTCCCACCCTGCTGGCCACCGATGACCTGGCGCGGATCATCGACGGGATCGACGCGGCCTTCGGACTGGAGCCTGACGCGGAGATCACCACGGAGGCCAATCCGGAATCGGTCGACGCTGACTCGTTACGCCGGTTGCGCAACGCCGGATTCACCAGGATCTCCCTGGGCATGCAGTCCGCCGCCGCGCACGTGCTGGCTGTCCTGGATCGGCGCCACACGCCGGGGCGCGCCCCACAGGCCGCGCTGTGGGCCCGAGAAGCCGGCTTCGCGCACGTCAACCTGGATGTGATCTACGGCACGCCAGGGGAGACAGATGAGGACTGGCTGCACACTTTGGAGGTCGTCACCGGGGCGGGGGTCGACCATGTCTCGGCGTACGCGTTGATCGTGGAGGAGGGAACCCGGCTGGCCGCCCGGATTCGTCGCGGTGAGTTGCCGGAGCCCGACGATGACGTGGCGGCGGATCGGTATCTGCTCGCTGAGCGTGTCCTCACCGAGGCCGGGCTGAGCTGGTACGAGGTATCTAACTGGGCCGCGTCGCAGGAGGCCAGGTGCCGCCACAACCTCCTGTACTGGACCGGAGGCGACTGGTGGGGAGTGGGACCGGGTGCCCACAGCCATATCGGTGGGGTGCGGTGGTGGAACGTCAAACATCCGGCTGAGTACGGACGGCGGCTGGCGGCTGGGAGGTCGCCTGGGCAGGGCCGCGAGATCCTCACCGACACGGAGCGGCGCACCGAAGAGGTGATGCTGCGGCTGCGGCTGGCCGACGGGCTGCCCGTGACGGTCCTGGATCCAGCAGGGCAAGCCGCGGGAGAACGCGCCGTCGCCGACGGACTGCTCGAGGCGACCGCGTGGCGCGCCGGGCGGGCCGTGCTCACCCTCCGCGGGAGGCTATTGGCCGACGCGGTGGTTCGCTCCCTGCTTCCCTAAAGCGCGTACCTAATTTCACGTTTTGTTGGGTTTTGTATCATAAGCGTTTTGTATCTGATTAACACCTACTAGGGAAGATAGTCCAGGAGTGGGGCAGGGACCTCGATAGTTTCGTTACCGGGGCAGAGGGCTGAGCGTGGATTCAGCTCTCGGAGCTACGGTCAGAACGCCGTAGACTGGCACTCAGATCACTTGAGTGCCAGATAGTCGAGCGTCTACATAGACGACCGGTGGCGAGGAGGTGAGGTGGATGCCCCTCGACGATCGCAAACTGGCGGTGCTGCGGGCCATAGTCGAGGACTACGTGGCCACTCATGAGCCGGTCGGGAGCAAGGCGCTCGTGGAGCGGCATCGCTTGGGGGTGTCGCCGGCTACGGTCCGTAACGACATGGCTGTCCTAGAGGAAGAGGGGTACATCCGGCAGCCACACACCAGCGCCGGACGCGTCCCCACGGACAAGGGGTACCGCCTCTTCGTCGACCGGCTGAGCCGGGTCAAGCCGCTGTCCGGGGTTGAGCGACGCGCCATCCAACGCTTCCTGGACGGTGCGGTGGACCTCGACGACGTCATCCACCGCACGGTGCGGCTCCTGGCGCAGATCACCCGGCAGGTTGCGGTGGTGCAGTATCCCAGCCTGACCCGCAGCTCGGTTCGGCATCTGGAACTGGTGCCAGTAGCCACCCGCCGCATACTGCTGGTGGTGATCATGGACACCGGGCGGGTGGAGCAGCGCGTGGTGGAGATGGCCGAGGAGTTGACGGAGGAGGACGTTTCCACCCTGCGTAACGCGCTCAACGAGAAGCTGGTTGGGCACCTGCTGGTCGAAACCTCGGCCCTCCTGCCGACTCTGATGGAGGAGCTGCGGGAGGAACTGCGTCCCGCAATGTCGACGCTGTCCGACGTACTGCTGGAGATGCTGGTCGAGCGCCCCGAAGGTCGGGTGGCGTTGGCCGGTACCGCGAACCTGACTCGCAACAGTCTGGACTTCACCGACTCCTTCCGGCGCATCCTGGAGGCGCTGGAAGAAGAGGTGGTCCTGCTTAAGCTGATCGGCGGGGTGGAGTCCCCGACCACGCTGCGGATCCGGATCGGCGATGAGAACGAGATCGAGCCCCTCCGGTCGACTTCGGTGGTGAGTACCGGTTACGGACCGGGAAGTACCGCTGTCGGCGGATTGGGGGTTCTCGGACCTACCCGGATGGACTATCCCGGTACGATCGCCGCGGTACGCGCGGTGGCGCGGCATGTCGGTGACCTGCTGGCCCACGGCTAAAGTTCAATGGGCTGTGACGCACAGTTAAGCTCCCCGACCTGTTGAATATGTCAAGTCAGACCCAATCCAGCGAGGACACCGAGCACACCGTGGCCAAGGACTATTACGCGATCCTCGGCGTTTCACGCGACGCGTCTCCCGAGGAAATCAAACGGGCGTACCGCCGGTTGGCACGCAAGTACCATCCGGACGTCAACCCCGATCCTGACGTGCAGGACACGTTCAAGGAGATCAACGCCGCGTACGAGGTGCTCTCCGACCCCAAGAAGCGGCAGATCGTGGATCTTGGCGGTGACCCGCTCGCTCCCGGAGGCGGTACCGGGCCGACAACCGGGGGACCGTTTGTGGGCTTCCAGGACATCATGGACGCCTTCTTCGGGACCACCACCGCCCGAGGCCCGCGTCCCCGTACTCGTCCGGGGGCCGACGCGATTCTGCGGCTGGAACTGGATCTGGAGGAGACAGCCTTCGGGGTCGAGGCGCCCATCACGGTCGACACCGCCGTCGTCTGCCCGTCTTGTGACGGGGCCGGTACGGCCTCAGGGACCCATCCGGTGACCTGTGAGACCTGCGGTGGTCGAGGCGAGGTGCAGAGTGTCCAGCGCACCTTCCTCGGGCAGGTCGTCACCACGCGGCCCTGCGCCGCCTGCCAGGGGCACGGCACGGTCATCCCGCACCCCTGCCCCAAGTGCGGTGGCGACGGGCGGGTCCGTTCCCGCCGCACCATCACGGTGAAGATCCCGGCCGGTGTCGAGGACGGCATGCGGATCCGGTTGGCGGGGCAAGGAGAGGTCGGCCCTGGTGGTGGCCCACCCGGCGACCTGTTCGTGGAGATCCACGAGCGGCAGCACGATGTGTTCAGCCGTAAAGGCGACGACCTGCACTGCCGTGTCGTCCTACCGATGGTGGCCGCCGCGTTGGGTACCCAGATGAATATCAAGACCCTCGACGGCGAGGAGAGCGTGGAGGTACGCCCAGGAACCCAGCCTGGCAGCACGCTGCGGCTACGAGGCAAGGGAGTGCCCAAGCTCCGTGGCACCGGGCGGGGCGACCTGTACGTGCACCTGGATATCCGTACCCCCACCAAGCTGGACGCCGAGCAGGAGCGGCTGCTGCGGGAATTCGCCCGCCTCCGTGGGGAAGACGTGGTGGAACCACCCCGGCATCCGGGCGGTTTCTTCGCGCGGATGCGGGACGCGTTTAACGGGCACGCCTAGTGGGGCTGCCCTTGTTCCTCGTCGCTCAACTGCCCGACGAGGAACACTTTCGGCTCGACGGCCCCGAGGGGCACCACGCTGCGGTGGTGCAGCGGCTCCGGGAGGGCGAGCATCTGCTGGTGTCCGACGGCTCCGGCGGTCTCGCCGAATGTGTGGTGGTCCGGGTCGGCAAAGGCGAACTGGACCTGCGGATTGAGTCCCGGCGTCAAGAGCCAGCGCCCCAGCCCAGCCTGACGGTGGTGCAAGCCCTGGCGAAAGGGGACCGCGGAGAACTGGCGGTCCAGATGATGACCGAGGTCGGGGTGGACCAGGTGGTCCCCTGGTCAGCGGCCAGATCGATCACCCAGTGGCGAGGGGAACGGGGAGAGCGCGCCCTGGAGCGGTGGCGGTCGACGGCGCGGGAAGCCACCAAACAGTCGCGTCGATCGTGGTTGCCGACGATCACCCCGATGGAGACCACGGCACAGATCGGCCGGCGGCTGGCTACCGCCGCAGCCGCGTACCTGCTTCATGAGGAGGCGACCGAACGCTTAAGCCAGGTCGCTGTGCCCATCGCAGGGGAGATCGTGGTGGTGGTCGGCCCAGAAGGCGGTATCGCTCCCGAGGAGCTGGCGCTCCTGGAGGAGGCAGGGGGCAGACCGGTACGCCTAGGGCCGACCGTGCTACGAACCTCCACCGCGGGGGCGGCGGCGTTGGCCGTGCTCTCGGCTCGTCTCGGGCGTTGGTGACAGTAGTCGGCACCGGTGCACCGGTGAGGTGCGACGGCATGACGGACACACAGATGGCAGCATGATGCACCATGACTGATGAGTGCCTGTTCTGCCGGATCGTGGCCGGTGAGATCCCCGCGACAGTGGTGATCTCCAATGAGCGCGTTCTGGCATTCCGGGACATCTCCCCGGTGGCACCCAGCCACGTCCTGGTGATCCCCAAGGAGCACTACCCCACCGCCGCTGATCTGGCGAAGGCCGATCCGGCGTTGGTGGGGGAGATACTCACGGTGGCTCACCAGGTCGCGGAGGCCGACGGGATCGCCGAATCCGGGTACCGTCTGGTGTTCAACACCGGACCCGACGCGAACCAGACCGTGCTTCACGTGCACTGCCACGTGATCGGAGGACGCTCCATGACCTGGCCTCCAGGGTGATCGATCCCGGGGGCAGAGGACCTCAAGAAGAACCGCAACCTGAGCACGGTTGCACGGTTGTCAGCCGTAGTGGTCCCGGTGGGCGTCTGCCCGGCGTGTGAGTGCGCCTGACCGGTGCAGGTCAGGTGTGGCTGAGCCCAGGCTGGTGCTGGGCCACTGCTCACGGCGCCGACCCGCCCACCGGGCGAAGGCTGGGTGCTGAAACCGGACTGAACGGGCTGGAAAATGTGTAAGGTGCGCTAGATGGCCAGTACGGAGGTTCCCCTGGTGACCCGGCGGCTGGAGCGTTTGGTCCGGGCCACTCAAGCCGAACACCGCGTCCCGGCGATCGCTGTGGCGCTGCATCGCGGTGACCGTCCGTTATGGACATTCCAGGTGGGCACCGCCGGAGGCGGGGTGACGCTCGACGCCGACACCCAGTTTCGGATCGGCTCGGTGACTAAAACCTTCACCGCGGTCCTGGTCATGCAGTGTCGCGACGCTGGCCTGCTTGACCTGGATGACCCGATCGGGGCGCATCTTGACCTCCCGGCGCACACCGATCTGACGATCCGACGGCTGCTGAGCCACACCAGCGGCCTGCAACGGGAACCGTACGGGGACATCTGGGACACCCTGGCGACCCCGAGCCTGGAACAGACCATCGCGGAACTGGCCCGGGCCGAACGGGTCCTCCCACCGGGGCAGCGCGTCCACTACTCGAATCTCGGATTCGCGCTCCTGGGGCATCTGGTGGCCAAACTCCGGGGCGGCACCTGGGAGGAGGTGCTGCACGAGTACATCCTGCGTCCCCTGCAGTTGAACACCGTCACCCTCCAGCCTGGGCCGAACGCGGCGACCGGCTACCTGGTGGACGCCTTCTCCGACCACGCCCGCCCAGAACCGCGGATCGACCTCGGGGGAATCGCCCCCGCCGCCCAGCTGTGGGCGACCGCCACCGACATGGCCCGGTGGGCGGCCTTCCTGGTCGACCCCGCGACGGTGAACCCCAACGTGCTCTCCCCCGACACCGTCGCCGAGATGCGACTGCCTCAGGCGGTCCGGGATCCCCAAGAGTGGAACGCCGGGTTCGGGCTCGGCCTGATCATCACCCCTCGGGAGGGGCGGGTGGTCGACGTGGGGCACGGCGGGGCGATGCCGGGATTCCTCGCTGAGGTCTTCGGGCGGACCGGCGGCTCCACGCCACCGGCCACCGGCGTAGCCGTCCTGCTGTCATCAGGGACCGCCGGCAACGCCCTCGGCCTAGGCAAGAGACTCGTCGATACCGCCCTGAAGGAGGATCCCCCCGACATCGAGCCGTGGGTACCGGGAGAAGCCGCCCCCGAGGAGTACCGCAGCGTTCTGGGGTACTGGTGGAGCGAAGGGTTCCCCTATGTTTTCCGTTGGCGTAAGGGCCGGCTGGAGGCCAGTGCTCCGGACGCCCCACCCGGTACGCCTCCCGCGGTCTTCACCCCCGAGGAAGGCACCGACCTGCTGCGGACCGTATCCGGCCGGGAACAAGGAGAGCTGCTGCGTCTGAGCCGCGACGCCCAAGGACGGGTGGTACGCATGCACTGGGCCACCTACCGGTTCACCCGGGAGCAGCAAGCCTTCGACGGGATCCCGGCCAGCGAGCCGTGAGCACCCTCGCCGAGCGCCCGCGCGTACCCATGATCTTCGAAATACGGGCCGAGCGGGCATATCCGGAGGTCAATGGTGGGTGGGATGCCGGAAGCGCCGTGAACTACCCCGATGTTTCGTCAATAGACACCCAGTTCTCCCGGGGAAATGACACGACGCCGAGATTTTTCCATGCGCTGACTGCGGCATAGGCGGATACCATGGTGAACGGACCTCGTCCGGAGTCCGCGCGCGGCGCTTTCACCGCGTCGCGCCGGGTTTCGGATGATGTCCGCCGGTTTCCGTACCTGTCGTGCCCACCAGCACGACATGAGAGGGAAAGCAGGTGGAGCAAGGCCATACCGGCCGACCTATGAGCGACACCCCGGACACCCGGGCTCGGGCGCAGACAAAGATCACGGTCCCGAACCCGGACACCATGGTGAGCCTGTTGGGCTCCAACGATCAGATCCTGAAACTCGTCGAGCAGTCGATCCGCAGCGATGTGCACGTACGGGGCAACGAGATCACGTTAACCGGGGATCCCGGTGACAACGCCCTCGGTGAGCGTCTGTTCGCGGAGCTGATCGAACTGATCGACAGGGGCGAGACGCTGACCCCGGAGGCGGTGCGGCGCACCGTCGGGATGCTGGAAGCGGGGGTTGAGGAGCGTCCCGCCGAGGTGCTGACCCTGAACATTCTGTCCAGGCGAGGACGCACCATCCGGCCGAAGACCCTGGGTCAGAAGCGGTACGTCGACTCGATCGACAAGTACACGATCGTGTTCGGTATCGGCCCTGCCGGCACCGGCAAGACGTACCTGGCGATGGCCAAGGCGGTGCAGGCGTTACAAGCCAAGCAGGTCACCAGGATCATCCTCACCCGCCCCGCCGTCGAGGCAGGGGAGCGGCTGGGATTCCTGCCCGGCACGCTGTACGACAAGATCGATCCGTACCTGCGGCCGCTGTATGACGCGCTGCACGACATGATCGACCCCGATTCGATCCCACGTCTGATACAGAACGGGACGATCGAGGTCGCTCCATTGGCGTACATGCGTGGCCGTACGCTCAATGACGCGTTCATCATCCTCGATGAGGCCCAAAACACCACATTGGAGCAGATGAGGATGTTCCTCACCCGGCTTGGGTTCGGCTCCAAGATCGTGGTGACCGGTGACATCACCCAGGTGGACCTACCCGGCGGTACCCAGAGCGGGCTCCGAGTGGTCCAGGAGATCCTGGCGGGTGTCGAGGATGTGCACTTCGCGTTATTGACCAGTGCGGATGTGGTCCGGCACCGGTTGGTGACCGATATCGTGGACGCCTACGCGCGTTGGGATGCCGCTCAGGCAAACGAGGCGGAGTCGGATTCCACGCGCGGGCCTCGTGCGGTCCCCGGTCGACGTTCGGGTCGGCGACGCTGAACGTTCGACGGTGGTCCGCCGGCGTCCTGACCAGCCACGCGACCACCAGTGAGCGGAAGAACAGGCCAACGTGTCCATTGAGATCGCCAACGAATCCGGTAGCCCAGTCGATACCGAATCGGTGTTGGACGTCGCACGATTCACGCTCGACGAGATGGGGGTCAACCCGCTCGCCGAGCTGTCGGTGCTGTTCGTCGACACCGAGTACATGGCCGAGCTGAACCATCGGTGGATGGGCAGCGAGGGCCCCACCGACGTGCTCGCCTTCCCGATGGACGAGCTCGGCGCGGACCGCGGACCCGGCGGCGGGGGGACAGACACGGCTGAGCCGTCACTCCTCGGCGACATCGTGCTGTGCCCCGCCGTCGCCGCCGCCCAGGCGGCGCAGGCCGGCCACTCGGTCGATGACGAGTTGCATCTGCTGACGGTGCACGGCGTGCTGCATCTCCTCGGCTACGACCACGCCGAACCCGAAGAGGAGCGGGAGATGTTCGCGCTGCAGAACCGGCTCCTCAACGCATGGCGGGAGAGCCGGCGATCCCGGGATAACTGATGCCCGATCTGACGCTGATCATGATCGCGGCTGGCCTGGTCATCCTGGCCGGGTTTTTCGCCGGGGTTGACGCGGCTCTCGCCGTGATCTCACCCGCGCGCGCCGCCGGCATGGTCAGGGAAGGGGTACGCGGGGCACGGGCACTGAGCGCTATCGCCTCCGACCTACCCCGCTACATCAACCTGCTTCTGCTGCTGCGCCTGCTGTGTGAACTGGTGGCGACCACCCTGGTCGCCCTGGTGGCGGTGGACACCTGGGGCGCAGGATGGACAGCGGCCCTGGTGACGGCGGGGGCGATGACCGTCGTCAGCTACGTCATCGTCGGCGTTGGGCCACGCACCATCGGCCGTCAGCACCCGTACGCGGTAGCCCTCCCCACCGCCGGCATCGTGCGGTGGCTGGGGCGGGCGCTGGGACCCCTAGCCTCCCTGCTGATCCTGATCGGCAACGCCATGACACCCGGACGCGGATTCCGGGAAGGACCGTTCGCCACCGAGGTCGAACTGCGGGAGCTGGTGGACCTCGCCGAACAGCGCGGCGTCGTGGAGCACGGCGAACGGGAAATGATCCACTCCGTCTTCGCGCTCGGGGACACCATCGCCCGAGAAGTCATGGTGCCCCGAACCGAGATGGTGTGGATCGAGGCCTCCAAGACCGTCTCACAGGCGTTGGCGCTGGCGCTGCGATCCGGCTTCTCCCGAATCCCGGTGATCGGTGAGAACGTCGACGACATCCTCGGCGTGGTGTACCTGAAGGACCTCGTCCGGCGTACCCAGGGACGTCAGGACGTGGGCAGGTCGGTGCTCGTCGCCGAGGTGATGCGTGAGGCGACGTTCGTGCCCGAATCCAAACCCGTCGACGATCTGCTGCGGGAGATGCAGGCCCAGCGGATCCATATCGCCATCGTGGTCGACGAATACGGCGGAACGGCGGGCCTGATCACCATCGAGGACATCCTCGAAGAGATTGTCGGAGAGATCACCGACGAGTACGACGTGGAGCGGCCCCCGGTGGAGTCGCTGGGCGACGACGTCTACCGCGTCAGCGCCCGGCTGTCGGTGGAGGACCTGGCCGAGCTGTACGACATAGAGATCCCCAACGGGGAAGTGGAGACCGTTGCGGGACTGCTGGCTCAGGCCCTGGGACGGGTCCCGATCGCCGGGGCACGGGCTACCGTGTATGGCCTGGAATTGACCGCTGAGGGGCCGACCGGACGACGCAACCGGATCGAGACCATCGTGGTACGGCGGGCGGCGGAGGCGGAGACGCCCCACGAGGAGGAAGAGAGGCAAGGCGCGGATGCCTGACCTGGACCCCGAGGACAGCAAGCTGATCACCCTGGCCCGGGCCGCGCGGGCACGGATCGAGGCACTTGAAGGCGCGGCGGTACGCGACGGCGACGGGCGTACCTACGCCGCGGCCAACGTGTCACTGCCTTCGCTGTCGCTGACGGCGCTGCAGCTGGCGGTCGCCCAGGCCGTCGCCGCCGGCGCCCGGAAGCTGGAGGCGGCCGCAGTGGTGACCGAAGGCTCAACCGTGGACGAGGCCAGCCTGGCGGTGGTCCGAGACCTGACCCCCGGGATCCCGGTTCACCTGGCGACCCCCAACGGCACCCCTGTGAAGACCGTGACGGCCCGCTGAGCCTGCTCGCGGTCTTCACTCTCGTAGGCGATAGACCGGCCTGAGCTGCGGCGTGGAAAGAGCCGCTGTTGAGGCCGGTATCCGCCCCACAGGCTGTCTTCGTCTGCTGTCCTGTATGCGGGTTCAGAAGGCCGCTGACGCGGCCGTGTGAGCTCTGATGAGAGCACGGAGTACCCGCCCCGCCTTGGGAAGGCGCTGCTCTGATGACAGAGCCACTCAGCGGGTCGGGCGGGGCAAGCGTGTCGGAGCCTCTCCGGTGTCCGCTAGGTCCTCTTCTGGTGGCTCACCACACACCGTCGAATAGCTCCTCCAGCTCCGGTGAGGCGAACTCCAACCGCGGAGCACTGAGCGTGGTCTGTACCGTGCCTTCTTACGCTTCACCGAGCCACACGCCTTGCTAGTTAAGGATTGCCACAGGGCCTTGCTGTGTATGGCAGCGGGCGTTGGGAAAGTGGTAGTGGAGAGAGGTGCCGCCGCGAAGAACCCTGGAAACGTCGAAGTCTGTCGTAGCTCACTTTACCTTCGAGGAGCTAGGTAGACGATGCACAGGCATAACCAAGACTGTTTTGATTGAGAAAGGAAGAGCAACATCGTCTGCGGTATACCCCGAATTAGGAAGGCAAACCGCTACCTTCCTCCATGAGACGAGTCGATCAGAAATAGAATCTAACTCAGTAGTAGTACGTGTGCCGCTGCGGCACCTAAGCGTCGTCGGGCAAGAAGAGCGCGGATAGGCCGCACGGCTGATACTAGGAAGCGATAATCCATCATAAGAATTTTCTTGTAGGAGAGAGGTGTCTTATAGTATTGGCCCATGTATCATCAAGATTGAATTTTCGCTCCCTTTGTGCTCTCTCGCGGGTTAGTGATCATGTTGTAGTATGACTGCATCGGGTGTATTTTTAATTCTCTCATACTTCTTGGTCGTCCTTCGAGGAAAAGAACTTTTCGTATGCTTGTCTTAAGATATTCTGTGACCACTTATCTTCAATAGAAGTGCGCTTAGTGGCTGCGGGAAGGTCCTGCCAATCGTTTCCTAGTGCTCGAGCAAGTGCGCGTATTGCATCTTCGCGTATCAAAGAGGACTCTTGTGGGTTCTCGGCAATATTGATCAGGTTTTCGAGCAGAGCTGGGTCGTCTCGAGTTCTAAGATATTCCCCAGAAATAGAGATTGCGATCTGTCTGACATCGTCATCCCTATCCCAAGGGACCCCTATCAGAAACTTGTGAACCTGCGGCATATACCGCTCTGTGAGATTCCAGAAGGTGCAGAGTATCTGCAAGGCAAGGCGTGCTAGCATTGGATCGTCTGGGGAGTCGAGGTATTGAGAAATCAGAGATTCGTGTCTCAGGTCCCCAGCTCGTCCGATAATGTGCAGAAGGGTATAGGGATCTCCCTGTGGGTTCTGACTTTGAAGGCGAGTTAAGACCTGATCGAGTTCATGCGAGGTGAGCTTACCGTCTTTCGCCTTCTCCAGAAGGAGTCTGTCGTTATATGACCTATCTGTCATCGGAGGAACATACCTTTCTGAATAGTCGAGTAGTCGACTCGCCTGACTTAATTCGGCTTCAAGGGCGGCTCTGTCTGCTAGGGAAAGACTAGGATTAGTAAGTTCGCGTTGAATCTGTCCTATTCTCTTTATCAACCCACGTTGTGCGTCCTGCACCTCATGTATATGGTTCCACGGTGTACCATCGGGTTTACGAGCTACTACCTCTCCAGCCAATTCTCGCCGGGCTGCTGAGAGGTCTCGCCCAGTAAGGTGCTCCGCAATGCGGTTGGTCCTTGTGTTGGGGTACGGTGCGAGGCCGAGGGGGTCGGTCCAGGTGAGGGGGTTGGAGACGTAGGCGTGGGCGTTGTTGGGGTTGGGGGAAACGCCGAGGAGGTCTGCTGATAGGT
>PKFB01000057.1 GCA_002919305.1 Actinomycetales bacterium | reverse complement strand
CAGGGCGTTGACCGGCCTGGCCGAGCACCTCCCACCCGATGACCGCCGCGCCACCCTCCACCAAGCCCTCCACACCGCCACCACCATCACCGACCCCTACGACCGCGCCGATGCGTTGACCTACCTCGCCCCGCACCTGCCACCCCACCAACGCCGCACGGTGCTTCACCAGGCTCGCCACGCCGCTGCCGCCGTCCCCGATCCCTACGACCGTGCCCTCATATTGGCCAGCTTGGCCGAGCACCTCCCACCCGATGACCGCCGCGCCACCCTCCACCAAGCCCTCCACACCGCCACCACCATCGTTAGCGACTCCGACCGGGCCTGGGCAATAACCGATCTGACCAAACGCTTACCTGCTGATCTGCTCCCGCACGCCCTGAAAGCCGCCACCACGATCGCGAACAACTACGACCGTGCTCGCGTGCTCAAAAATCTCCTGACGAGATTTCCTCCGCAGGAGCTAGCCACACGCATCCACCAGGCCTCCCGCACCACTACCTTTGGCACCAGCGGCGAAGACCTGTTCACCTTCTGTGTGGAGATGCTCCCTCACGATCCTCGAGGACTGACCACGATCGCCCGTGCCCTCACCCCAGGCGCTCCCCGGGCCACCGTTTTGGCCTTCCTCGCCACCGCCGCACCCCTCATTAACCAATACGGAGGGGTTTCTGCGATCCGCTACTGCCTCGACGCCGTCAACACCGTATGTCGCTGGTGGCCATAAGCCGCAGTGCGGCGCCTTACTCCTGACCCGCCAGACGCCACCGAGGCATTCCTCGCACATTCCACAACCGTTGGCAAGAACGGCATCTGGTGACGTGTGCCTTCTCGTGGCGGCTGTCAAAGACGAATATCTGCACCGGTCAGAGATCGGATCAAGAATCAGAGTGGTGCCCCCGGCAGGATTCGAACCTGCGACACACGGTTTAGGAAACCGTTGCTCTATCCCCTGAGCTACGAGGGCGGCAGTGACCAGGGTACCTGGCCGACCCTGTCACGCGTATGGCAGGGAGCCGCACACTCTGGTCACAAGTCTTGATCTATTCAGATCACCTCCACTGTGACGATCTCCGGATGCGCCCCGAACAGGCTAATCGGCCGCCGGTCGCGTACCACCAGGCCGGCCTCGGTTATGCCGACTAGCCGCGCTTCCACGTCGGTCAGGAGCAGCACCGCCCGACCGGTGGGTCGCAGGACGCGACGCAGCTCCCGCCACAACCGCCCTGGGTGTCGCGCAAGGACGCCGGACCATGGCACTTGGCGATCCCACGGCGGATTGGTCACCACGAGATCGACGGCGCCGGTAGCGACCGGCAGCCGTCCAGCGTCGGCCATGCTCCACCGGATCCCGGTGCCTACGCCGTTGGTGGCCGCGGCGGCTACGGCGGTCGGGTTCACGTCGCTGCCGAGGATGGAGATGGTGCGGCCGACGTACGCGGCCTCGATCGGAATGGTGCCGACACCACAGCACGGGTCGAGCAGCACCGCTCCATCGCTCGGCGCCGCCAAGCGCACCATCGCGGCGGCGAGTGGTGGGTGGAGGGCTCCGGGTGTGGATATCCGGCGGTACGCGCGCCGATGCAGCGGCCGCTCGGCGATACGCAACCCCACCACGGCCCGGTCATCGGCGAGTGTGACCCGCCATGCCAGTCCGCCCGCCGGAGGTGCCACTCCTCCGCGCCGGCTGTGGTAGCGCATGCCAAGGGCACGGGCGAGCGGTTTTCCCACGGCATCTTCCAGGTCATACCGGGTGTAATTGCGTTTCCCGAGAAAGGAAGCCGACACCTCCACACACGATCCGGGTAAGCCACCACAGCGTTCCCGTATTGCCAGCAGCGGTTCGAGTGGCAGGGCCTGCACCGCTTTGGTGAGCATCGATAGGTCGGCGCGGCACCGACCTATTCCGTCCACAATGGACGCAAGCAGGAACACGTCGTCCGCGCACCGCAGCTCCAGCACATTCCGGCCTGGATCCGCACACCGAAACCACACTTCGCGGTGTCCGATGTGCTCGACGTGTCCCAGCCCGCGTTGACGGATCTCCTCCGCCAGTATCGATTCAACGCCCCGCACCGTCCGCGCCATCAGGCGCGCGGCCATCACGATGGGACAGCGGTGTCGGGACGTGGTGCTTCTCCGGCGCGTTTGGGCGCCGGTACTCGCCAGATCATCCGATCTTCTCCCACGTCGCGCCCCGGGACGGTGGGATTACCGCCCCGCATCGTTTGGCGGGGGTTCATCCGTGCCCCGCCTGGACGCGTCAGAGTCGGAAGAAGAACGTCATGCCAGCATCGTACAACCCCTCCGCGGATGCCTCAGGGGTTGGAGAGACGGGCTCGGTGCCGTCGAGCGCCGTGGCCGGTGAGGCGGTATCACCGGTGGTCCACAATTTGATGTGGTGAGGTCGACGCGCGGAAGCGCCGCCGCGCTCACGCGGCACTGGTCACCTCGTAGGCCCTGCTGCGCGTGTTGCGGCTCGGTGGTGTCCTACGCGCGGCGCTGCCGCTGCTGCTTGCCATAGGCATCGCGGTGGGGTCAGCGTCGCCGGTTCGCGGCCGCGGATGACCGCCTCGACGCGATGGCCACGTCACGCTGCGCTGTCCTGACCGGCTCCCTCAAGTCGGCTGGGCTTCAACGGTGTCGCTCGCAACCCCACCGGGGTGCTCACAGACCGCGGCTGAGCCGCGCACCAACAAACACGCTGATCTCGCGCCACACGATCTGGCGGGAGGCGCAGGGTGTGGTGTTCTCAGTCTTGGTGGCGTCGCTGGCAGGGGACGCAGAAGCGCGCCCAGGGCAGAATCTCCAGCCGTGCGGTGGGGATGGTATCGCCGCACTGTTCGCAGCGCCCATAGGTGCCATCGGACATGCGGCGCAGGGCTTGGGCGGTGTCGGCGATGCCTTTGCGGGCGGTCTCCATCAGGGCACGCAGGGTGTCGGGATCGTAACCGCCCCGGTCAGGCTGGCGGCTGTACAGGGTCAGTTCGGTAAGCCGCTCGGTGTGCGCGCGGAACTGCTGTTCCAGGAGTTCACGGATCGCTTCGGTCGGATCGTGCACCGTGGTCATGGCGTTGACTCCTTTCCGGAGTGGTTGAGGGAACGGCGTTGCCCGATGGGCCGGACCGTCGCGGCTGAACAGCGTCAACGCGGTGCAGCACAGGGCCACACCTGGAAACTCGATGTACCCACCACATGACTTAAAGTGAACAGTGCAGATATGCGCATATCCTTCTCTTTCGAGAGTTTGTTAGGAGGGGGTGATGCCACCGCGTCTTTAGGTCAGAAGCGATGGAACGGTCAGCGCGTCATGCTCGTGACGGTGTCGCCGACTGATGGCAGCTGTCGCGTATTTCATCGAACACCGGCACGCCGGTGGGTGACCGGTGGATCACCTGACGCTCAGCACGCTGCCCGATCACTCATCCGCGCTGCTCACGAGCGCTCCACATGTCGCTGTACAGAGCACGCTCATCGCTGGGTGAGGTCGGTCGACCGGGTAGCGCGGCGCCGAAGCCACCATGCGGGTCGTCATCACCGCCTCCTCGCGGATCAGAAATCATCTGGCTCCAGAGTCGGCGGAAAATGTCGACATGACATGGGATGTCACCGGTCAATAACGGACGAACTCCTTGCCGGCCACCGGCAACGAGGCGGCGGGGTTCACACCTGCTTACGGATATGTTTGAGGATCTGAAGGTGGTACAGCCCACAGCACACGCTTGACGGCACCCATAGGTACGCGTACGGGTTCTCAAACCCCCAAACGTCCCCGGGTACCCCCGCCGATCGAGGCCCAATAGGCGGATCGAGGCCGCCCCGCTCCTGATGAAAACGCGGTGATCAGGCAGTATGGCGGCCAGGCGTGGTCCACAACGGGGTGGACGACCCGAGGATCGCCACATCCGATGGTCACAGACCGATCAAGTCGCACACCGTGGAGGATTACGTGTCGACGCAGGAGAAAATCGAGTCGATCTTCGCCGAGGTCGTCCGGCGTAACCCCGGTGAGAAGGAGTTCCACCAGGCGGTGCGGGAGGTCCTGGAGAGCGTTGTCCCGGTTCTGGACAAGCACCCCGAATACGCCGAAGCAAAGATCATCGAACGAATCTGTGAACCTGAGCGGCAGATCATCTTCCGGGTGCCGTGGGAGGACGACCGCGGCGAGGTGCACATCAATCGCGGCTTCCGGGTGGAGTTCAACAGCGCTCTCGGCCCCTACAAAGGCGGCCTGCGGTTCCACCCGTCGGTCTACCTCGGCATCGTAAAGTTCCTAGGATTCGAACAATTGTTCAAGAACGCGCTGACCGGAATGCCGATCGGTGGCGGCAAGGGTGGTTCGGACTTCGACCCCAAGGGCCGGTCGGACCGCGAGGTGATGCGGTTCTGTCAGTCGTTCATGACGGAGCTGTACCGCCACATCGGGGAGTACACCGACGTGCCCGCCGGGGACATCGGGGTGGGGAGCCGCGAGATCGGCTACCTGTTCGGTCAGTACAAGCGAATCACCAACCGGTACGAGTCCGGCGTGTTAACCGGTAAGGGCCTCAGCTACGGCGGGGCCCAGGTCCGGCGGGAGGCGACCGGGTACGGCACGGTGTTCTTCGCCGAGGAGATGCTGAAGGTCACCGGGGACAGCCTGGAGGGCAAGCGGGTTGTGGTCTCCGGGTCAGGCAATGTGGCCATCTACGCGATCGAGAAGGTGCATCAGCTCGGCGGCACCGTCATCGCGTGCTCAGATTCCTCCGGTTACGTGCACGACGAGCAAGGCATCGACCTGGAGCTGCTGAAGGAGATCAAGGAGGTGCGGCGCGGCCGGATCGAGGAGTACGCGCAGACCCGTCAGCACGCCACCTTCGTTCCTCACCGCTCCGTGTGGGAGGTTCCCTGCCAGGTCGCGCTCCCCTGCGCGACGCAGAACGAGATCGACGCCTCCGACGCGGCGACGATGGTGGCGAATGGCTGCACCCTCGTGGTGGAGGGAGCGAACATGCCCACCACTCCCAAGGCGATCCGGATCTTCAGTGAGGCGGGCGTACGGTTCGCCCCCGGTAAGGCCGCTAACGCCGGTGGGGTGGCGGCCAGTGCCTTGGAGATGCAGCAGAACGCCACCCGCGACTCGTGGAGCTTTGCCTACTCCGAGCAGAAGCTGCGGGAGATCATGCAGAACATTCACACCCGCTGCTACGCCACCGCCGAGGAGTACGGCATGCCCGGCAACTATGTCGCAGGGGCGAACATCGATGGCTTCCGCGCCGTGGCGGATGCGATGCTCGCTCAAGGCCTGATCTGACGTCTGATTTGACAGCGTCTGCCCTCATCGGGCGTATCACGGTGAGGGTGGGGTGGTACCCACTTTCCGTCGGAACCACCCCACCCCGCCGGCCTAGCCACCGATTACGCGGCGTGCGTTTCTCCCAGGCTCACCTGCCGTGGCGTTGCTGGCAGGGGACGCACAAACGGGCGTACGGCAGAATCTCCAGCCGCTCCCGTGGAATCGCATTGCCGCACTTCTCGCAGGTGCCGTAGGTGCCTTCCTCGATGCGGAGCAACGCTTCGTTAATCTGCTGAATGGACTGCTGAAGGTTGGCGATGAGCGCCACCTGATTGTGCGCCTCGGCAGGATCGCTGGTGTCAGCGTCCAAGCCGGCCAGTTCTGACCGTCGTGCTTCCAGTTCGGCGGTCAGGCGTGACCGCATGTTGTCGAGCCAGTCTTGTCCAGCTGTCTCACGCACATCGGTAGTCATCGCGTCTCCTAAAAAAGAAAAAGGCCGAAGCTTCGATGCTTCGCCCTTGGTGGTCG
The DNA here is from genome assembly GCA_002919305.1 of Actinomycetales bacterium. Classification (GTDB taxonomy): domain Bacteria; phylum Actinomycetota; class Actinomycetes; order Mycobacteriales; family Micromonosporaceae; genus RSA1. The sequence goes on along the minus strand of PKFB01000057.1, from coordinate 175,985 downwards.
GGTCCGAGTAAGAACCGCGATCACCGGTGGGCTACGACCGGCCGGCATCGGGCTCGGCACCCCGCTCGTCGGGGTGGCGGGCACGTACATGCGCGCCTGGCCGCGCCCCGGGCGCGGCTGCATCGGCGTCGGAAACCCTGGTTCCCACCTGCTGCGGGCGCTCACAGCGCTTCCCGGCTCTGTGGTGGCGTAGTTTGCGGTGGCGTTTGTGGCGGCGCAGAACGTGGCGCCGGCTGGCCTCCCGGTGCCCTTGACCACGGCCTTGCCCACGGCGTAGTGCGACACCACGGTGTCACCTGGCGCCTGAGTCTGTGGTCGCCTTGTAACGGGCGATAGGTACGCGCGGGCCCGCACCGACGTCGTAACGTCGATGTCCGGGTACCGTTCCGCGCTTCTCATTTGGGACACCATAGGCCGGGTCCCGACGCGACACCAACACAGTAATCCGCCACCACGCCTATACCACCCGATTCGCCCGAGTCACCTGCCTCCGCCACCGCCTCACACCTACGTGATTCAGGGATGCCTGCCCGCCGCATCCGCGGCGCCGAAAGCTCCCCCTCGATCGAGAGTAAGAACCCTGGATCACCTGGAAGCGCAATCAGTGGCCGGCTTCAGGGGGTGGATTCGGGGAGTGGCCGCTCCGGCCAGTCCAGAGCCCGCGCCCCGAAGACCGCCGCTTGGAGGGTGAACCGGTCAACGGGATCGTTAGGGTCGTAGCTGCTAAGAGATTTGACCCTGTTGAGCCGGTACGTGATCGTACGTACCGACACATGTAGTCGCCGCGCCGCCTCCGTCGCCACCCCGCCAGCGGCGAAGTACGCGTCGAGCGTGGCCAGCAGCGGCTGGGCCCCACCGCGGGCGCGGCACAGCGGGCTGAGCACATCCCGCACCAAATCCACCATGGCGGGCTGGTCTCGAAGCAGGACCCGATAAATAAGCAGGTCATGGGCGTCGATGACCGGCTTGTCGAGGTGGAGCCGCTGCGCCATCGCCAACGCCTCCCGCGCCTCCTCATACGAGCGGGCAATGCCATACACGCCGGGATAGGGGCGTCCGACGGCGACCCGCCACGGGCGTCCCCGCGGCAGCCGGTTGAGCTCGGCGTATATCAAACGCCCCAGCTCTCCCATCGGCCCGTGGCCGCGGGGGCCGCGTTCACACGTCACCCGGTCGGCGGGGGCGACCACCACGAGCAGGCCCTCTTTGGTGGCGACGAGAACGTCCCGGTCTCCCAGCCGGTCGAAAATGACCGCTTCCAGGGCACTGATCGCGGTTTCGGCGTCTGGAGTTCGCTGGCTCGATGCGGCCAGCGCTACCTGATGTACCCGCGCCAGGTCCAGGCCGAATGGTTCGGCGCGCTCCACCAGTCCGCCCAGGTCAGAGTCGCCTCGTAACAGGTCGTCGACGAGTTCCCGCCGGAGCGTCTCTTCCCGGCGGACCAGTTCCCGTCGGGCCACCGCGTACCCCTCCGCCAGGGTGGCCACCGCGCCGTCAACGACGTGCAGCACCGCCTCCGCCGCTACCCGCACCACCTCGCTGTCGCTGGAGCGCACCAACTGGGGTAGCTGCTGCCACAACCGCCGCGCCGCCGACAGATACAGCCGCACCACCCGCCCGGCGGAGATTCCCTGTTCGGCGGCGCGGCGCCCCAGTTCCTCCACCGCCTCCAGCTCACTGCGGCGCGGACGGCGTCCGGTTACCGCCGCGTCGGCCAGCAGCCGTAGATAGTCACCGAGCAGCTCTACCGGCACCCCACCGGCGTCGTTGCTGGCGGCGCGCGCCACCGCCGTCAACCACGCTTCGTCGCGCCCGTGCTCGCTGTTTCTTTCCCGGCCGGCACGTCCGGATGTGTGCTGAGCAGAGCCGGAGCGTCGTACACGGCCAGCCATCTCATTCCTCGCTGCTGGTTCGGCCGGTGAGGAAGGCCAACAGCTCTGGATCACCGCTGGTGAGACGGTCGACCTCTTCACCACCGGTGCAGGTCAGCAAGGCGACGACGGCGGACTTTTCGGTACGCGCGACGACCCGCCACACCCCGCCGGCGTCCTGCCAGCGACGCAGTACCGCGACTGGGTCGTCCGGTTCTCCGCCTGGTGCACCACGATCCGTCCGCGGCCCGGAGCTGCTCATCTGTCCATGATGCCCCGGGCCGCACTGTTGATGGCTTCCGACGCTCTCCGGAACGCCCTACGCCCGAAAGGATGATCTTCAAGGGTCAAAGGCCGCTGTCACCGCTGACTTGTGAGTCGTCAGTCGGTGGTCGAGAAGCCGAAGACGGTGGCGCTGCGGTAGACCTCTCCGGGGCGCAGCACGGTGGACGGGAAGTTCGGCTGGTTGGGTGAGTCGGGGTAGTGCTGGGTTTCCAACGCGAACCCATCGCCTTGCCGGTATATCCGACCGCTGGCACCGACCAGGGTCCCGTCCAGGAAATTGCCGGAGTAGAACTGGATGCCCGGCTCGGTGGTGTGCACGGTGAGTACCCGGCCGCTGGTGGGCTCCTCAACCCGGGCGGCCAGGGTCAGGCCCGGCTGTTCCCGGTGAAGCACCCAGTTGTGGTCGTAGCCACGCGCGATCACCAGCTGAGGGTGACTTTCTCGGATCCGTTTCCCGATGGGGGTGGGGCGGGTGAAATCCAGCGGCGTGTCGGCGACCGAGGCGAGCTCCCCGGTAGGAATCAGATTCTCGTCCACCGGCGTGAACCGACGGGCATTGAGCATCAATCTGTGGTCGTAGATGCTTCCCGATCCCTCGCCCGCCAGATTGAAATAGGTGTGGTTGGTGAGGTTGACCACGGTGGGCGCGTCGGTGGTGGCGCGATAGTCGATCTCAATGGTGTTGCGCTCGGTCAGCAGGTAGGTGACGGTCACCGCTAACCGCCCTGGATATCCCTCCTCACCGTCGGGGCTGACATAGCTCAGGCGTACGCCAACCCCCTCCTGAGTTCGTACCTCAGTGGCTTCCCACACCCGGGCATTGAATCCCTGCTCTCCGCCGTGCAGATGGTTCGGCCCGTCATTGGTGGCCAACACATATTCTGTGCCGTCCAGGGTGAACCGTCCCCGCGCGATACGGTTGGCGTAACGGCCGGTAATGCAACCGAAGTACGGGCTATTACGCTCGATGTAGTCGGTGAGATTATCGAAACCGAGCGCGACATTGGCGAACTGTCCGTGCCGATCAGGCACTTCGATGCTTTGGATAATGCCCCCGTACGTAAGGATCCGGACCCGCATACCGGATGTGTTGGTGAGGGTGTACCGGTTCACCTGGGTACCGTCGGGCGTAGTTCCAAAGGGCTCTGATTCGATGCTTCCTTCGTGTTGCGCGGTCGACTTAGCCCGTCCCGGTACTTGTGTAGCGCTGAGAAGCAAACTGAGAAGGGCAGCGGTTCCGACCCCATAGAGGAAGCGTGCGGTCCCTCCTCTTCGCCCTGTGGACCCGGCCTTCATAAGATAAGACCTCCCAAATATGAAAGCTCCCCCCATTAGAGTCGAAAAAGACATTAAGGGCGCCGCCTTCTAGTGTCAAGCGAAGATTACCGAAAGATCTTGCGAAAATGCCGACACCACGGGGTTCTCACTCTTTGAGAAGCGCCACTGTCGGCAATCTATTCGAATGAGAACGACACTCCTCGTGCCGGCACAGCACAGATCACGAGGTACACCGCCAACCCCAGCCTCAATCCCCCACACCCAAGGCGAGTAAAGAAGGACAAAATCCCTCAGTGATCACGATGGCGGAGAAAGTTTGAATTCTCCTCATGTCAGGCCCTGAGGAGGAGTCCAGGATATCCACAGTGGACCCCGGGGACGCAGCGTGACACCGGCTTTAAGCGTCGCGTCACCCCCTACCCGCACCAGCTCGCCGGCGCAGAACGGCTCCAACGCGACGCGCAGCACCGCCCGGGCCAAGCACGCCCCCAGACAGCTACGCCGGCCCGCTGCGAACGGGATGAACCCCCACGCCGGTCGCCCCGCCGCGAACCGCTCCGGCCGAAAACAAAGCGGCTCAGGCCACAGCCGTGGATCTCGATGGGTCAGATACGGCGAGTACACCACCAGCGTCCCGGTGGGCAGTTCGACCCCGCACACCTGGACATCCCGGCTCACCACACGGCTCCCGATCCACCCGGCCGGGTACAGACGGGTCACCTCATCGATCACCGCAGGAAGCAGGTCTGGAGCACGCCAGCGTGGAGCCGCCGCCAGATACCACAGCGCCCACGCCAGGGTGTAGGTGGTGGTGTCATACCCGGCCGCGAGCATCACCCGCAGCTCCTCGACCGCGTCAGCCGTCCCCAGCGCCGCGTCGGACGCCTCCCCGGCGCCAGCGGAGCCATCGACGCCCACCAACGCCGCGGCGAGCGTACCGGGCACCGGGTCAGCCACGACCGCGCCGATCGCCGCCTCCATCCGTCGAAACAGCCTCGGCCGGGGCAGTAGGGGCGCGGGGATGGAGCGCTGCAACGGCGCCAGAAACCGGGCAAGGAGCCGCTCCGGCACCGCATCGCCGAACAGGACCGCGTTGAGCATCCCGCGTACCACTCGCTCCGCCCATGCCACCGCCTCGAACCGGCCCCGTGGCAGCTGACGAGCAACCACCTCTCGCAACCGGCCGGTCCACTCTTGCACGCGCCCGGCATGCAGATGCAGATTGAGCGCCCGACGCCGCTGATCGTGCGCGGGGACATCGCTGTGCACCACCCCGGCGGCCAGGTAAGGCGTCAGATCGCTGAGGCTGCCGGCATTGCGGAACGTCTCCAGGTCACTCAGGACGGCGCGGTTCCAATCCGGCCGGTACCCCACCACCACGGGCCGCCACAGCCGTAGCTGGAACACCTCACCGGTGCCCGCGCCGGCCTCCAGCAACCCCACCGGATCCGTGGTCCACCGCCACAGATGCCCCACGAGTCGATTCCCCGGTGGTTGCGGCAGCCCGTTCATCGGTACTCCCGGCCTTTCCACCGCGCCGTACGCCGCGCCGCGAGCAGGTAGACCGGGAGCGCGGCGAGGGCGGTGACCGGCACCAGCAGAGCCTCGGCGTACCCGCCCCGTCCGGTCTTGACGTTGACCAGGAGCCGCTCGATCGGCCCCAGCACGGCGGCCACACCCCACGCCCGGCGGGATGCCACACGCCGCGTAGCGCGCACCCAGGGCCAGGTATAGGCGGTCACGTGCCAAACGGCGCTCGCCGCCAGCACCACACCGCTGTCGCCGTGGACGGCGCGCAGGCTCTTGCCCGCGCCCCGTACCGCGGCGGCGTACCCCTCATACATGCGGGCTCGCACCAGCTCCCCACCTAGGGCGAGTCCGAGCGTGAGGCCCAACCGGCGGGCCCGCCGCGCCAGGGCGACGTCCTCCACGATCCGCCCGGCGACCGCCCGATGTCCCCCCAAGGCCTGGTAGGCCCGGCGGTGTATGGCGATGAGTTGACCGTTGGCGGTCGCGGCCGCGGGGATCGGCGCGCGCAACAGCCAGTGGGGCAGAAAAGACAGCAGGACCTCGTCGATCAGCGGAATCAGGAGCCGCTCCCCCAGGCTCCCGGTGTCCTGGCGTGGGAAGACCGAGAACACGTCGGCGTTCTGTGCGACCTGCTGGGCCCACACCGCCTCCAGCGCACCCGGCCGCAGCGTGACGTCGGCATCGCAGAACACCAGCAGATCGCCGGTGGCGGCGTCGGCCAGCTGTTGACAGGCCCAGTTCTTGCCGATCCACCCGGGCGGACGCGAAACACCGGTCAGGAGCCGAAGCCGTCGATCCCGGCTGGCCGCCGCGGCGACCACCTGAGCGGTCGCGTCGCTGGACTCGTCGTCGAGGACGAGGATCTCCTCGGCCGGCTGGGCCAGGAGCCCGGGCAAGGCCCGCGGCAGCCGATCGGCCTCGTCACGCGCCGGCACCAGGATGGAGGTACGCGGTCGCGGCACCGGAGCCGCGCCAGGTTGCAGGGTCGGGAAGGTCGCGAGATTACTGAGCAGACCGGTCAGTTTGACGAGGTGAAAGGCGAGCACCGCCCCGCTTACGGCGGCGTCCAGCGGCCGTGCCGCGCGTTCCACCGCCGCCCACCACATCGCCGTGTTTTCTTCTCGGTTTTCTCGTTCTTCTAGCCCCATGGCCACCACCGCCGCGCCAGATCGATCCGCTCATCCCAGCTACGCCGGCCTCGGACGATCAGATCGAAGCCGGGTAGTGGTTCGCGTGGGTCCTGATTGGCGTTGAGTCGGTCCAGCTCGGCCAGTCCGACGCTGAGCTGCTCGGCTAGCCGCTGCGTGGTACGCCCGATATCCCCGGTCAGCTTCACTCGTGTGAAGGACAGGTACGCCTCCGGCGCTTCATGGCCCCGCATCACCAGGCGGGTGGCCACGGCGTACAGCGGGGTACCGGTCCGCTCGGCGTACCAGGCGGCGCCGGGAGCCAGCTCACCGAGCGGCCCCGCCGGTATCAGCCGCCCCTCGGGGAAGATGATCAGCGTCCGTCCCTGCTCCAGATAGGAGAGGCCTAGGCGGTACTCGCTGCTCCCGAACGCCCCCAACCGACGCGCGAAGCCGTAGCGGTCCAGGTTCTCCTGCGCCGCCAACAGGCACGGCACGGCCCCGGAGCGCCACAGCGTCACCGCGGCCACGAACGGGTCCCACCAGCTGTGGTGGTTGGCGGCCCACACCACCGGCTCATGGGGTGGCCCGCCGCGTACCCAGATCCCTCGCAGTCCGCGCCGCGTCATGGCGACAAACCCGTACCGGAAGGGGGTGGTCATCACGTCCGGTCGCCCCCGCCAGCGCCGGTTGCGGGCCACAGCGGTAGTGCCGGAATAGGGTCGGTCAGTCACCGGAACGCTCCACCCGCTGCGTGTGCCACCGCCACATCAGCAATGTGGCGGTCACCAGGGCGAATCCGAATCCGAAATCCTCTATTGGGATGTTCCAGGGCACCCGCAGCCCACAAATCGCCTGATCGTTGTAGTGCACCACGGTGCCTGACGGCTTGGTAAGCCATTCTCCGAACGGCACCTGGAAGGCCAGCATCACGGCCACCGTGATCCAGAACCGCCGCTCCCGCAACAGCCCGGTACGCAGGACCGCCGCCTCCACAAGCAGGACCACAATCGGCGCCGCCACCGCCGCGACCGTGTACTCAGCGGCCATCGTCCGCCGCCTCCTTCAGCGGACGCGACCGGGTGCCCGCCGTCGGGGCGCTTCGACGCCCCAGGGTCCGATGCCCCAGGGCCTCATAGGTCAACACCGCGCACACGGGCACCACGATGAAGAACAGCCACTCCTCTACGGGCAGGCCAAGCACGCGGACCGGCAGGGTATGCCCGGCGTCGAACCACCAGTGCCCTCGAGCCGTGGCCACCACGTCCCAGAGCACAAACACCCCCGCGACCGGAAGCAGGGTTGCTAGCAGCACTCGGGGCCGCCGATAGACCCGGGCGCCCAAGGCGAACTCCAAGGGCGCGGTGAGCGTCAGGCAGCCGACGAGTGCCACCGCGTAGTGCAGCGAGTCCATTGGCTGTCGCCTCCCTGTCGGACGCGCGAGGGCAGTGGGTGTCCGGGGGGCGACGCCATCGGGGTCATCGGGGTCTTGGGCCCGGGCTCACCGTCACCCGGCTTCGCCGGACCGCAGCACCACCGGGGTTCCGGGAGGGGTGGCCAGGCAGCGCGCGACGACCCGCAGTCGTCGCCGCATCGGGACCACCGCCCGGGCCGTGAACACGTCGTACCCGGCACGCTCCACCTCATCCAAGATCCCGGCGTAGAGATGGAAAGCGGTCCGGATGCAGGCCTGGGAGCTGGGGACTAACAAGGGGATGCCGGGTGCGGCCGCCGCGTAGTGTTCCCGGGCCCGCGCCACCTCAAAGGCGATCAGGGCACGCAACGCGTCGGTGGCCCGTCCCCGGGCGACCGCCTCCCCCACCTCGTGGCGGGTGACTCCGAAACGCTCCAGGTCCCGCTGGGGCAGGTAGATCCGCCCACGGCGGTAATCCTCAGCCACGTCACGGATGAAGTTGGTCAACTGGAAAGCGAGGCCCAACTGCCGAGCTGGTTCCCGGGCCGCGGCCGGATCCAACGACTCCAGGATCGGCAACATCATCGTCCCGATGACCGCGGCCGAGCCCTCCATGTAAATCAGCAGATCGTCATAGTCGGCGTACTCCGTGACGTGCAGATCCATGGTCATGCTGGCCAGGAACGCCGCGAAGTCATCCAGATCCAACCCGAAGCGGTCGATGGTGTGTAGCAGGGCCGGCAGCAACGGATCATCCACCGGCTCCCCGCGCAGACCGGCGAGGAAACGATCGGACCACTCGCTGAGCAGTCGGGCCCGCTCGGCCGCGGGTCTGCCGTCCGTACTGTCGACGATTTCATCGGCGTACCGGGTGAATCCGTACAGGGCGTGCACATGAGGGCGTTTCCAGGCTGGCAGCAGCCGGGTGGCCAGGTAGTACGTCTTACCGTGGCGACGGTGCAGCTTCCGGCAACGGCGGTAAGCGGCGGCGAGACCGGGCTCCACACCCTCTCCAATCGACACACGGATCAACCCGACTGCTGTCAGGCTAACCCGAGAAAGTGTCCGGAATGCGGCTTTTCTCTGATCATGACCCCCTGCCCTGCCCCCATGTCGCCTAGGCGATAACCGGGGTGTCGACGGCGCGGGAGGGAGGCTCCGGCGAGACTAGCTGCATGAGATTCGGTCGTGCGGCGCAGATCCGGACGGTGCCCGGCCCGACGGACCATGTGGTCGTGGTCGGGGCCGGGCTGGGTGGCCTGGCGTGCGCGCTGCACCTGGCCGGCCAGGGGCGCCGGGTGACGCTCTTGGAGCGCGGCGCTGAGCCGGGCGGTCGAGCCGGCCGGCTCGTGCTCGACGGTTACCAGTTCGACACCGGCCCGGTGGTGTTGACCCTGCCGGAGTTGATCGCTGAGGCGTTGGCCGCGGTGGGCGAGAAACTGGATGACTGGCTGGAGCTGACTGTCCTCGACCCCGCCTACCGCGCCTGGTTCCCCGACGGCTCGCATCTGGACGTCATCGCCGACCCAGAACGGATGGCCGAGCAGGTGGCCCAGGTGTGCGGACCGGCGGAGGCGGCGGGCTACCGGCGTTTCGTGGAGTACGCCCGCCGGCTGTGGCGGCTGGAACGCGCCGACTTCATCGAGCGCAACCTGGACAGCCCGACGGACCTGCTCACGGCCAACCTGGTGCGGCTGCTGCTGATGGGCGGCTTCGGTCGACTGCAGAACCGGATCGACCGGTTCTTCTCTGACCCGCGTACCCGTCGGGTCTTCTCGTTCCAGGCGTTGTACGCGGGGGTCGCGCCGCACCGCGCCCTCGCCTTGTACGCGGTAATCGCATACCTGGACTCGGTGGCCGGGGTGTACTTCCCACGGGGCGGGTTGCACGCCGTGGCTCAGGCGCTAGCCGGCGCCGCAGCTCGTCACGGGGTCCAGCTGCGGTACCGAACCACCGTCACCCGGGTGGAGGTACGCGGAGGCCGGGCCGTCGCCGTCCACACCGCCGATGGCGAGCGGATCAGCGCCGACGTGGTGGTCCTCAATCCTGACCTGGCGGCCGCGTACGCCCTGCTGCCCGGTTCACCGCCCCGGCGGCGGCTGCGTTATTCGCCGTCCTGCGTGGTACTTCACGTCGGCTCCACCCAGGGCTACTCCCGCATCGCCCACCACAACATCCACTTCGGACGGTCTTGGCGACGGACCTTCGATGAGCTGACTCACCAGGGGCACCTGATGAGCGATCCCTCCCTGCTGGTGACCAACGCCAGCCGGACCGATCCGGCACTGGCTCCCGCAGGCCGGCACACCTACTACGTTCTTGCTCCGGTCCCCAATCTCGCGCTGGCTCCTGTGGACTGGGACGGTGTGCTCGGGAAGCGGTACGCCGAGGACTTGATCGGTGTCCTGCAAGCCAGGGGCTACACCGGATTCGACACTGGGATCGAGGTGCTGCGGGTGGTGACCCCTGCCAATTGGGCGCGGGAGGGCATGGCCGCGGGGACGCCGTTCGCCCTCGCCCACACCTTCAGCCAGACCGGCCCGTTCCGCCCCGGCAACCTTCATCCCGGACTGTCCAATGTGGTGTTTGTGGGGTCCGGTACGCAGCCCGGGGTGGGGGTGCCCATGGTGTTGATCTCCGGCAAGCTCGCCGCCGCTCGGATCACTGGTAGCACCGGCCCGTCCCTCGCTGGGCGTTGACGCCGCCCGCTGCGCCAACGCCGCCGCCAAGCCGCACCGCGTACCACGCCTCTTGATCCCGCGACGTCGCCAGTCGATCCCACGCCATTACCAGAGCGGGCATGTCCACCAGATCCGACATTCCCACCACCTGTTCACCGCGACGCCTTTGAGTCGGAATCGACATGGAAACACGATGACTTTCTGACACTGATTCCAAGATTCCGACTGAGATAACCCGCCCGCCCACCTCGCGCCGGAAGATTGCCAACAGCGGTCATCGATCATCGAAAGCGCCGCACAGTGCCGCGTATTCCGTTGAACACCCCATACGGCTACCCCTATCGCGACGTCAGCCCATTGACACCCTTTTCTGGAATGCTTCTAATTTTCTTCGTGTGACCATCATTGAGCCTCACCACATCTCACTGTCGTCACCTCACTACTAAACAACCCCTGTTACCGGCGTCACATTAGCGATCTCTTCTTCCGCCTATCACACCCAGCGCGCTGACCAGCCAAGTAACCGATATTCGGTGTCCATAGTGGACAGACGGGAGGATGGCGTGGCGTCCGTCATGATCCGGCGCACCCCGGATGACCTGCTCAATCCTCCAACATGGACTTTTCACTTGAAGCTTCAAGCGTTACTATCTTTTCTCGCCAAGTTTGGGGACTTGGCCGTCTCGCTACCGGGAGCGAGCATTCATCTAACCGTCCGACGCGGTAACACACGGGCCTTGTTATCGCGGTTACGGCACGGATCTCACTTCTCTTCAAGCCGTTATTCAGCTCTGCCTTCATTCGGCGCTTCAGGAGGCTCAACAAGAAAAGGAGTATCCATGTCGTCTGCGCAGTTACGAGAAGCGACGACATCCCTGTTCCGCATCGTCATTGGGCTGCTGTTCTTCTGCCACGGAGCAGCCTCCTTGTTCGGCATTTTCGGTGGTAATCGTGGTACAGGAGCCGCCGTCGAATTCGGCAGTTGGCCCGGCTGGTGGGCCGCCCTCATCCAGTTCGTCTGCGGCGGCCTCGTCATGATCGGCCTCGGGACCCGAGTGGCGGCCCTGATCTGCTCTGGGTCGATGGCGTACGCCTACTTCACCGTCCACCAGGAGCACGCGCTACTGCCGCTGCAGAACGGCGGTGAGCCGGCGGCGCTGTTCTGCTGGTCGTTCTTCCTGATCGCGGTGATCGGAGGCGGCCCGTGGTCAATCGAAGGCCTCATCGCGACCTACCGGGAGCGCCGTAGCCGCCCTCACCCCAGTGTCATCCGCCAGACAGCCAAGTCCTGAGGCGCCTAACCCCGTATTCCACTCCTTGAGCGTCCGTTCCGCCCACCAGAGCCCGTCTGTACCCTACGTAGACGTTCCCAGCGTTCGACGTGCATAAATACGCTGGTACGGGCTATCAACTTCGCAACAACCGTGACCCCCCGTTTTCAGGCGGCGAGGCGAAGCTAGTCTGACACAAGCGATCCCGCCAGTTGGGGTCTTCCGCGGGGCAGATCGCTCCCGTCATTGTGCAGGTAGAAAGGGTAGGACTGGCGTGACACGGACGCTCAAGGAGATACTCCTCGACCCGGCCAAGCGCCCGCAGGTTGTTGCCGACGCTCAGCAGCTGATCGATGATGAGGTGTCAGCCAAGCAGGGCGTCTCCGGCATGGCGGTGAAGACCACATACGGGATGGTTAAAGCCCTCCGCCCAGGCATCATCCGCGACGCGGTCGACAGCCTGCTCGACGACCTCGTCTCCCGGCTTGAGCCGTTCTACGCTGACTTCCAGAACGGCCAGCACGGATCACTGTCCGACTACCTCGTCGCTCACGCTGACCAGGTGTCCGACGCCCTGCTCGGTGTGACGGACGAGCGGGCGGCCAAGACCTCGAAGGCCACCATCAAGAAGGCGTACGACAAGCTGCGTCCGCAGGCCAAGAAGAACGTCGAGGAGGCGCTGCCTGCCCTCGGTCGGCTGATCGAGAAGCACGCCTAAGCCCGACGCCGTTCCCCGGCTGGTAGGCGAACCGGTCGGCCCGTGCACCACGCCACGGGCCGACCACTCACGTGCTCCTTCTGTGCTGAGTCTCAAGGAGAGAGCCGAGACTCAGGAAGAGAACAGCAAACGCCCGAAGCTCCGGTGCTTGAAATGATGACCGCCGTGCGGGACACCCCAACCCGGTTGCCCGTAGGCCGGGGGTGGCGGCGGGGCGGCGGCCCATTGGGCCTCAAGCCGGGTCAACGACTCCAACTCACCGTAGTCCAGGAAGATCCCACGGCACGAGTCGCACTGCTCGATGTGGATGCCGCTGCGGTTGTAGGTACGCATCGTGCCGTGACACTTCGGGCACTGCAGCAACTGACTCATATCCAGGCTCCCACCGTCCCGCGCTCATGCACGGATCGAAAACATCACTCGACCTTCACGATACGTCAGCCATGCTCGTGATCCGTGCGCACGCAGTAACCAGCGCGGTGTCCACCTCATCCAACCCCCGTCCCTCCCGCTCCGCCGTGACGAGGGCCAACGCCGCCGACTGCGTCACCAGCGCCCGGGCGGGGATATCCAGCACTGACCACGGATCCCCCTCGGCGGGCAGCGCCGGCCCACCCGCGGCGCGGTAGGCGTCCAGGAAACGACGCCACACCTCAGGTGGTAAGAGCCCAGCGGCGTACCAGGCGGCAGGGCGCGCCAGATCCCACGAAGGGTCCCCCACACCGAGATCATCCACATCGATCAGTAACCATGAACCGGCCAGTGCCACCACCTGCCCCAGATGCCAGTCGCCGTGGGTCAGACCCCGCAGGCGGCTCGGCGGCGGAGCTACGGCGGCCCCGGTCGCCCACGCAGGCAGTGATCGGTACGCCGCGCGTACCACCTTCGCCTGCGGGTGGTCGATGCGCCGCAGCCGCTCCATAGCGCGCGCTACCCGACGCGGGCCTCCTGCCGGAGGTGCTCCCGCCGGAAAAACGGCTGTCACGTCAGTGGTATGAAGTCGGGCCAGCGCGTGGGCCGCCGCTTCCCAGGGCGCGGCGTCGGGGTCCTGAGGATCCACGGCTGTCCCGGCCGGCCAGGCCGTTACCAGACGCTCCCCCACCCGTGTGTACAAGGTGCCGTCGGGCATCGACAGCGGCGCCAGAAATACGCCTCGCAGCATGGCGCTGGATGCTGCGCGCAGCCGGTCACAGAGCGCCTCCTCATCGGTCCCGGTGGGATGCGCTTTGACCACCACCTCGGCGACCTTGACCACCACCCCGTCAGGGCGATCGGCCAGCACCTCCGGCTCCCCACCATCCTCCGCGAGCATCTGTCCGACACGGAGTAACTCCGGTATCAGGGTGGCCACGCTCATCTGCCCAGTGAAGCATCCCGGCAGAATGAGCGAATGCGGGTCCGACCTGTCACGCCAACCGCCTTAGTGGAGGAGCTCGCTGAACGCATCGCCGCCACACGGCGGGAGGGTTGGGTACGGGTAGCGGTTGATGGCCCGCCAGCGGCCGATCCAGACAGGCTCGCCGATGCCTTGGTGGATCCGATCCGGGTACGCGGCCGGGCCGCGTTGCGGGTGTCGACACGTGACTATCTGAGGCCAGCGTCGCTGCGCCTGGAACGCGGCCGCACCGACCCGGACGTGTTCTACGAGGATTGGTTGGATGTCGGCGGCCTCACCCGGGAGGTGCTCGGCCCGCTATCCCCAGGTGGGACCGGACGAGTGCTGCCCGCGCTGTGGAACGCGGAGACAGACCGGGCCACCCGAGCGTCGTATGTACAGCTGCCGGCAGGCGGAGTCCTACTCCTGAGTGGCCCGTTACTGCTGGGGCGTGGACTGCCTTTGGACCTGACCATTCACCTGGCGCTCTCCCCCGGTGCGCTGTCACGGCGTACCCCTGCCGATCAGCGGTGGACCCTGCCGGCCTATGAGCGGTACGCCCGGGAGGTCGCGCCGGAAACCCACGCCGACGTGGTGGTGCGGATCGATGATCCCCGCCACCCCGCTGTTGTTGAGGCGTGATCGGGCCGGAGTCGTCTGACCGCTCTCGTCGTCGGCGGCCAACGATCATGATCGACCGTTGTTCGAGCGGATGGTGACCGCCTGGCGTTACCGGCCGCCGGCCCTGCGTGGTCCCGGATCCGACTCCCTGTGAAGGGGTGGGGCCGGTCCCGGATCCGGGACCACGTCAGAGCGCATACCAAGCAGCTATCGGGGAGTTCCGCGGTCGACGGTGCTGCCGCACCATCGACCGACGGTTCCGTTGATCAGCGGCGGTGAGCCCGGTTGGTCTCCGGGTCCAGCAGGTTGTTCTCCTTCAGGTAGGTGTACAGCGGCACCCGGTCGGGGTAGTGGCCCCACTGGTGGTCACCGGTGCCGTCGCCCTCACCGCCGAGCAGCTGCCGCTGGATCGGGGTCAGGTCCTTCCACCACGGCTGGTTAGGCAGGTCGGCCACCTCGTCCCGGATGTGGATCCACCGGAACGTGTACCCCATGAACACCACCTTGCGGGTGATGTCGGAGTAGTTGTTGGACCGAGCGTGCCAGATCCGCCGGTCGAAGAACACCACGTCACCCGGGCTGACCTGGACCTCGATGGCGTCCTCGGGCTCTGGCCACTCCGTGTTGCGGTTGGGCGGACCAGGCAGCCAGTTGCGCTTGTGGCTGCCGGGGATCACCTTGAGGTTGCCGCGCCCCTTCTCGGACACGTCCGACAGGAAGTAGGCGAGCTTCACCGACATCCGAGGCCGCGGGTCGGTCTCCAGCTCCACGTTCTGGCGTCCACCGTCCTGGTGCCACTCCCAGCGGAACGGCTGCTCCGGCGGCACCGTGGGGTGTACGTCGAAGTGGGAGTGGTAGACGTGAATGTTCCAGCCGATCGTGGACCAGACCAGCGGGAAGACCGCAGGGTGGTCAAGCAGCGGAACCAGAGCCGGGCAGCTGGTCACGGCGCTGAGCTTGTGCAGGGAGCCGTACGGCGAGACGTTGCCCGCCTTCTTCTGGGCCTCGTACGCCTCGTCGATGGCCTTGGTGTAGTACGCCACCTCATCGGGATTCAGCGCGCCCCGGATGATGAGGTACCCGTCTTCCTCAAACTGTTTCCGCTCCTCGGCGGTCATCGGCCCACGAGCGGCCGGCGCCAACGTGCTCACGTGTCTCCTCCCCGTCGAGTTGATGGGCTGTTTTCCAAACGGCCCACGATCCCATGCTGACGCATTTGATCGTGCTCATCGGTTCGCCCGACGACAGGGACCGTCGCCCTGACAGCCCTGGCCGGGTACCCGTGAGGTGGCCCCGGTTCGGCATCGTATGCCAGCCAGCTGTAGCACGGTGCCCCGCCGTAGGTGTTATCCCTGGAACCAGGCTGCCCAGCGTAATCAAAGATTGACCTATACGGATATTTCCGCACAGGCCTAGCTATTGACAACTCCGAGCCACATCCCATCCCAGTTTTATACTCCGGTTTGCCGGATAGGTCCTTCTTGTCGAGAAGTATTTGACGTCCTGTGACCGGTATACCGCTCCCGTTCCACCGGCAGACCGAAAATTCCGCTGGACCTATGCGGGATGCCCAGTACCGTATCCGGGTGCTCAGGACTGTCACCGCCACCCGTTACGTAATACCGCTGCGTGAAGGCGGATCCATGCCAGGCATCGTGGAGGCGGATGACCTGGGAACCTATGTCGTGAAGTTCCACGGTGCTGGGCAGGGACGCAAAGCGCTCATCGCCGAGATCATCGCGGGTGAACTGGCCCGCCGCCTGGGTCTACCAGTCCCTGAGCTGGTTTTGGTCGAGCTCGATCCGGTGATCGGTCGGCACGAGCCCGACCCAGAGGTCCAGGACCTGCTCAAGGCCAGTGGTGGCCTGAATCTGGGCGTGGATTTCCTACCGGGTTCGCTGGGCTATGACCCGCTAGCCTGGCCGGTGCCGTCCGACTTCGCCTCCCGGGTGTTGTGGTTCGACGCGTTGATCAACAACGTCGACCGCAGCTGGCGCAACCCGAACCTGCTGGTCTGGCATCGTGACATCTGGCTAATCGACCACGGCGCGAGTCTGTGGTTCCATCATGCCTGGCCGACCGCGGAGCGTCTGGTGACCCGCCCGTTCAACGCCAGCGATCATGTCCTTAAGGATTTCGCTACGTCACTGCCCGAGGTGTCCGTGGAGCTGAGTGCCCGCATCACCGGCGACCTCCTTGCCGAGGTCACTGGGCTGATCCCCGACCAATGGCTCACCGACGAACCTGGATTCACCGATCCAGCCGCGGTACGCCGCGCGTACATCGATCATTTGCTGACGCGGGCCGCCCAACCGGAGGCGTGGTTGCCGGGAGTAGCCCCGTGATAACGCCTTGCACCCACCACGCCGGTGCTCCAGTGCTCCTACCAGCTATGACACAAGGGCGTGAATGATGCTCGACGTCTTCGAATACGCCGTGCTCCGTGTGGTACCCCGGGTGGAGCGCGGCGAGCTGATGAACGTCGGGGTGATCGTCTACTGCCGTGCCCGGGACTTCCTGGACTGTCGTTGCTGGGTCGACGACACCCGGCTGCGTGCCCTTGACCCTGCCTTGGATCTCGATGGGGTACGCGCGGCGCTACAGGCCGTCTCCCGGATGTGTCAGGGGGGCCAGGCCGCCGGTCAGGCCGCCGACCAGCCGCCCGGTGCCCGGTTCCGGTGGCTGACCGCGCCTCGGAGCACGGTGCTCCAGCCTGGGCCGGTGCACGCAGGCTTGACCGATGATCCAGCCGCTGAACTGGACCGCCTGTTCAGGACTCTTGTCCAATAGGGACGGAGAACGCGGGCACGGGCCGCGGCCCCCTCTCGGGGTTCTGCCCCCGATCGGAGCGCCGCGCCCATGCCGTTTCTCACGTTGTCAGCGGCTAGCCGTCAGGTATCCGCCGTCTCCACCGGGGTTTCGCGGGGAATCCGGCGCCTGACATCAGGCACGGTGGCGGGCCCTGGCCGCCACGGACAGACCCATGGTGCGGCTTCGCCGTTCGGAACCGCCGGCTCGACGATGCCCTCCTCCAGCCACGCGTACCGCCCCGCCACCACTCGGGCGGCAGCCCGCCGATCCAAAGCGTCGGTGTTACGCCACAGCTGCTCCAGCAGGATCTCGATCCGCGATCGGGCCTGGGCGCAGAACAGATCCGCCAGCTCGGTGGCCTCGACGGTTCCGAGCATCCGCGCCCGCACACACGCCGCGCTCATCGCGTACAGCTCGGCTCCGATGTCAACCAGCCGGCCCAAAAATCCCTGCCGGTGCTCCAGCCGCCCCTGCCACCGCGCCATTCCATAGAAGGTGTTCCGCGCCAGCTTCCGGCTAGTGCGCTCCACATACCGCAGGTGACGGGCCAATGGGCCGAATTCTGCGTACCCTCGCGGTTGGTGTCCCTTGCCGACCACCAGCGACGGCAGCCACCGCGCGTAGAACCCTCCGGCCTTGGCCGCGGCTCGCGCCTTGCGCCCCAGGTCGGCCTCGGGATCGATGACGTCGCCCGCCACAGCCAGGTGGGCATCGACCGCCTCCCGCGCGATGAACAGATGCATGATCTCGGTGGAGCCTTCGAAGATCCGGTTGATCCGCAGATCCCGCATCAGCTGCTCGGCGGGGATCGCGCGCTCACCGCGTGCGGCGAGCGAATCAGCCGTTTCGTAGCCTCGGCCGCCCCGGATCTGCACCAGTTCGTCGACGACCCGCCAGGCCAGCTCCGAGGCGTACAGCTTGGCCAACGCCGCCTCGATACGGATGTCATTGCGGTTGTCGTCGGCGAGCATCGCGGTCAGCTCCAGCACCGCCTCCATCCCGAAGGTCGAGGCCGCCATGAAGGCGAGCTTGCTCGCGATCGCCTCGTGCTGGGCCACCGGGTGCCCCCACTGCACGCGTTCGGCCGCCCAGCCTCGGGCGACGCGCAGGCTGTACTTGCTGGCCGCGACACACATCGCTGGCAGGGACAGCCGACCGGTGTTGAGTGTGGTCAGCGCGACCTTCAGGCCTTTGCCCACCTCTCCGATGACGTTCTCGGCCGGCACCCGCACGTTGTGGAAACGGGTGACGCTGTTCTCCAGGCCGCGCAGCCCCATGAAGGAGTTGCGTCGCTCCACGGTCACCCCGGGGGTGTCGGCTTCGACCACGAAGGCCGTGATGCCGCCTCGGCCTTCTGCGGCCCCTTCTCGGGGCTCGACCCGCGCCATCACCACCAGCAGGTCAGCGACCACACCGTTGGTCGCCCACAGCTTCACCCCATTGATCAGGTACGCCGATCCATCCTCGGTGGGCGTGGCGGTGGTTCGGAGCCGCGCCGGATCGGATCCCACATCAGGCTCGGTCAGCAGGAACGCGCTGATCTCACCCGCCGCGAGTCGGGGCAGGAACCGGCGTTTTTGCTCCGGTGTCCCGAACAGCGTCAAAGGCTGGGGTACGCCGATCGACTGGTGCGCCGACAGCAGGGCCCCGACCGCGGGGCTGGCCGAGCCGATCAGCCCGAGGGCACGACAGTAGTAGTAGTGGGACAAGCCCAGACCGCCGTACTCAGGGGCGATCTTCATACCGAAGGCGCCTAAACGACGCAGCCCATTGACGACGGAGTCTGGGATCCGCGCTTCCCGCTCGATGCGGGCTCCGTCGATCTGAGTGACCGCGAATTGTCGCAGTCGCTCCAGGAACTCCTCCCCCCGGGCACGGTCGGCGTCGGTGGGACGTGGGTGAGGGTCGATCAAGTCGAGGCGTAGCCGGCCCAGGAAGAGTTCCTTGCCGAAACTTGGCCTGCGCCATTCCCGCTCCCGGGCGGCTTCGGCGACCTGTCGAGCCTCCCGCTCACTGACCCGCGGGGTACTGGTGGTGGCACCGCCCGAGGGCGCCAGGGCCGCTCCGGGCTCCGGCTGACCGGCGGACGGGACTGAACGGGGCGTACTCGTGGTGGCCATAGGCCCTCCTTGGTGGTACGCGTAGGATGCCCCTCCCGCCCCATGTTACTCGCTAGTACTACTCGCGGGTATGTTTTCGAATTGTCCGCTGTCGGTCACCGATCCGTAGCCCACCATCGCTCACTGGATCGGCATCACCCGCAGATGCGGCCGCCGGCGCAACCGGAGCGTCGAGATCACCGCGACCAACACGGTCAGTCCGATCATGAAACCCAACCCGTGGAGCACCCCACGCTCGAGGTACCCGGAGTCGACGTGGTCCACCGCGTAGGTCGCGATCTCCCGGCTCGACCAGAACGGCAGCGACCGCGCCACCGTCGCGCTGGGATCGATGATCATCTGTAGTCCGATCACGATCAGCAGCGCCAGCGTGCCCTCCAGTTCCCGAGGCAACACGGCGCTGAGCAGCAAACCGAGCGGCGCGGCGACCGCCACCCCCAGCAGCATCGCCACCGCGACCGCGCCGGAGCGCACCGCGTCCTGGTCAACCGCCACCAGAAGGGTGTAAGGGACGGACAACACCGCACCGATGCCCCACAGCGCCGCCAAGCGCCCGAGATACAGCTGGTGGCTCCGGTACCCCGACAAACGCAATCTGGGCTCGATCGCGCGACTGGCGCTTCCGGCGAACAACGCGACCACGCTGACGGCCCAGCTCACACCCAACAACACAAACCGCACCGCCTGTCCACTGTGATCGGTGCGACGGGCGAGATAGAAGGCCAGCGGTAACGTCAACAGCAGTACCAGCACGCCGCGCCGCCGGAATATCTCGCGGCCGGTCATCTCCGCGACCGTGTACAGCTTGGTCATGGTTCTGCCCTCCGCTGCCCTACCCCGGTCACCGGGGCTGAGGGGGTCAAATCCAGCACGGTGTCGACCCGATCCAGATGGTTAAGCAGGTGGGTGACCACCACGATCGCCCGGCCGGCGTTGCGCCACTCCCATAACTGGTCCCAAAAGTCCAGGTAGGTCCCCCTGTCAAACCCCTGGTAGGGCTCGTCGAGCAGCAGAATCTCAGGGTCTCCCAGGCTGGACATCACCAGGTTCAGCTTCTGGCGTGTCCCACCGGACAGATGCCGGGCCAACACGCGCTCCCGAGCGTCCCATCCCAGATGACCGGCTTGTCTGCGCCCATCGCTCACGGCCTGATCCCGGCTCATTCCGCGTCCGGCACCCACCAGAACGAAATGTTCATCGGGCAGTAAGAAGTCATAGGTGCCCCCTTCCTGGGGGCAGTAGCCGATCCGGCCGTCGATGAAAACCTCACCGCTGTCGGGGCTGAGTATCCCGGCACAGATCCGCAACAGCGTGCTCTTCCCACAACCGTTAGCCCCTACGATCGCGGCGATCTCACCCGCCCGGACCGTCAGGTCCACATTGCGCAGCACGGACCGTCTGCCGTACCGCTTGCTCACCCCGCGTACCGCCAACCTCACCTGACCAGTGGGGCGTCGTGCCTGGTAGATCCCGGTGCTCGGCCCCAGGCTGTCGGCGACCGCTGCCGCATAGGCGGCGGGGGTACCGAAAACCTGTGAAGCCGCCTCCCCGCTGTCGCGCAGATGAGTGGCTACCTCGTGGACGACATGGTGGGCGAGATCCGGTGCCACCCCACACCGGCGCAGCTCCACGGCCAAGGCGGCGAGCCACTGGTTGTTGTGCGCTTCGATCACCGCGTGGCCACCTTTCGTAGAACCAGCTCCACTTGTCCGACGAACTCGGTCCACTCCAAAGACGCCTGGCGCAGCATCCTCACACCGGCCGCTGTGATCCGGTAGTACTTGCGGGCGGGCCCCGATCCGCTCTCCCGCCACTGGGCCTCCACCAGGCCGGTGCGCTGGAGCCGAAGCAAGACCGGATACAAGGTGCCGCCAGGGACCCCTAGGCCGGCGCGCTCCAGCCGCTGTGCCAGCTGATAGCCGTAGGACTCCTGCTCGGCCACCATGGCGAGCACGCACAAGTCCAGCACCCCACGCAGCCATTGACTGCGCCGTTCCTGCTCCACGCTGGGAAGGTAGCACAGCTATCTAGATAGCGACGTTACCTATGAAGCCGCCCTACCAACCCACGGCAACGCTCCTCGAGCCCACAAGAACGCATCCAGGAAGGCTGACGCCGCCAGAACCCCACGAGAACGATGGCGCCCCTCAACCTACGTCGGGTCGAGAGGCGCCGGGGTATGTGAGGTTGTATAGGGGTTTGTACGGGGGGTTATGTGGGGTTTCAGTGTCCGGCGCCGGGGCCATCCACCCGGCGCCGCCGTTCATGCCGGAATCCGGTTCGTCAGTTAACGGGGATTACGCACAGAACCAGGCCTTCTTCCCCAACCTCGCCGTACCACCATGCCTGTTCCGCCTCACTGAAAGCGGAGCAGGTATCGGGGTCGGCCATAAACTCGTCGTAGGTCTGCTCCTCGGACTCAATACCGACAACTTCCCACTGGGCGGAGGGGTCGTCGCAGTCGACAATCGTCAACTCGTCGGACCCTTCCTCCCGAATGCAGTCACCGACCTCGGCATTGGTGGCGTCATCCCGGTTGAGGAACCAAACGACCGCGGCCGCGACAATGATCACAATCCCGAAGATCGGACCAATGAGCGCACGACCTCTGCTCTTGCCCTGGGGGGCGCTGGGCACACTCACGTGCTACCTCCGTTGATCTTAAGAGCCGCACGGAGCGTAGCCATTGCGCGCAACCTCAAGGGTCCGTTACACGCCTCGTAATCAAAACGTAGTCAACTCTCACGAAAAACCGGAGCGTCGACCACGGAAGGTGACTACGAGGGGGACATTTACTATTTTCTAACGACGTGGGGGATCCAATACACCGACGTCGATACGCCGCCCTCGCTGATCGAAGAAATGTAGTTGGGAGATGTCGACCGCTACCGACAACCCATGCCCTTCCCGAACCCCGGGATACGCGGGTAGGCGTACCGCTAGATCCGCCCGACGTTGGTGATGCCGCCCCGCGACTTCCTCTTCGGTCGGCACGTTCAAAGCCGATCTGTGGCCATCACCGTTTGGAGACGCCTCCGATGCCCGGTTGGAAGGTCGGAAAATCCCGCCCAAACGCCGGAAGAATGAGTTCGGGCGCTCAAGCCCATCCTGATACGCCCCCTCGGAGACTTCATCCACCGCGATGGAAACGCCTCCGATCTCTACATAGGCCACTGATTCATGCCCAAGATGCTCGAAATACTTAATCCTGCCGTGCAAGATGCGGCCATTCAAGTTTGGATCCTGACTACTTTGAGGCGATACCGGAGTGAGCGCCTCCGCGCGGATCCCCACCACGATCCGTTCACCGTGGTAGTGAGCCAACGGCCTGGTACGGTAGTCGGTCCACGGGACGACCAGTACTTGCTCACCTACCCGCAGGGTCACCCACCGGTCGATGTGGACATCGACGTAGGCCTCCAGCAGGTTGATTCGCGGTGAGCCGAGGAAGGCAGCGACGTACATGGTCGCGGGCCGACTGTAGACCCGGTCCGGGGTCCCGACGTCCTGCAGCACCCCACGGCGCATGATGGCCACCCGGTCGGCCATGGTCAGCGCTTCGATCTGGTCGTGCGTGACGTAGATAGTCGTCACGCCGATCTCCCGAACCAGGTTGGAGATCTCGGCCCGCAATTCATGACGGAGCCCACTGTCAAGATTCGACAATGGCTCGTCCATCAAGAACAATGATGGCCGTCGGATGATCGCACGCCCCATCGCCACACGCTGCCGCTGACCACCGGACAGCTGCCATGGCTTGCGACCAAGAAGATCACCAATCCCCAAGGAATAGGCGACGTTGGCTACGCGATCATTCAGTTCCTCCTCCTCCACACGACTCAAGCGAAGCGGGAAGCCGAGATTCTCCTTCACGGTCATATGGGGATAGAGTGCGAAGTCCTGGAAGACCATCGCCACCTGGCGTTCTCGCGGAGAAAGATCATCAACGATCTCTCCGTTCATGAGGACATGTCCGGCTGTAGCCTCCTCAAGCCCGGCGATCATGCGTAACAGGGTGGACTTTCCACATCCTGAAGGCCCTAACAGGACCATTACTTCACCGGATGCGATCTCCAGGCTCACCTCATCTACGGCCCGGGTCCCATCGGGGAAGACCTTCGTCACCCTGTCCAGCACTACCGTTGACACTGAACACCTCCGCTCCAAGGAAGAGCAGGGCCGGGCGGCCTATTCGGACCGGTTTCCGGACACGCACTCATCGTTTCGGACAACCCGGAAAGGAGTTCACATATTGTTATCGGCCCAGCCGCTGTGAATTCCCTCACCGTTAGGAATTTATCCAATGACTAGGGCTAGTGCTGCCCGGCATTGCGGTCATCAGGGCAGGGATACGACACGTACTGTGAACAAACAAAGTCCGACCTCGTCAGTGACAGGTTCTTGCCATGGTTTCGCCCTTGTTCATCGCGTAGGGTGATCCCTGCCGCACCGAGCGGGACGGCAGCACCAACGAAGCTGCTCTAGACCTCCCGGCGGGAAGCACCCAACGTCGTATAACCGACGAAACGGCGTAGGAAGGAGGGCGACGGCATGGGCTCGCCGGTTCCCGGTCCGGACGCCTATGTCAACCACGACGCTGACGCTCTTCGCCGCTTGATACGGGAGGACCGATCGCACGATGCGGTGACACTGGCTCAACAGATCACCGCTTGGTCGGATGACCCCTATCAGGTCGCCCGCTCCTATCTGATGCAGCTGACTGCATTGATTCGACTGGGGCGTTTCAATGAATGCCCCCCAGTCATCCAACGGGCCCGGGAGGCACTTCAGAGGTATCCCGACCCAGCGCTTCTAGGAAACTTTCACGCCCTTACCGGATACGTGACCTACGTGGAGGGTTCCCTCGAACGCTGCGTCATGCATCTGGTCTACGGCGCTCGCATCCTGGGGAGCGTCGAACGACTCGGCGTCGAGGCCGCCGACGCCTGGGCCGACATCGGTTCGGTCTACTCCTATATCGGCTTCCACGACCAGGCGCTGGCCGCCCTGGCGCGCAGCCAGGAGATCGCCGAACAGGCCAACATCTCCCTCGCCGAGTACGCGCGCCCGGCGGTCCTGGTCCGCTACGCCCTGTCTTTGGACCACCGCGGTGACACCGCCGGCTGCCGACGTGCCCTGGCCGACCTGCTCTCTGAATTACCCGCCCGCCTTGACAGCTATGGCGGGCTGTGGGCACTGCGCCCCGACGATCTTCCCTACGTCGACTACGCCCTGGCGCGGCTGGCGCTTCTCGGACATCTCGATACGCTTCCCGGTCACTCTTTCGGCCGACGCAGCACCCTGCCCGAGGCCCGCGAGGTTCATGAACTGACCGCGGTGTGTCAGCTCATCATCGAGCGGCGTCCCGAGGACGCCCTGACTCGACTGCGGTACGCCTCTGTCAGCCCGCAGACTCTCGGGGCCGCGGAGGTACCCCGCCTGCGCGCCCTGGCGTACAGCAGCGCCGGAGACCACGCCGCCGCCCATGCGGCCGACCGAGAAGCCTTCACCCGCGCCTCGGCCATCCTTGACCGACTGCGTTCCCTGTTTGTGGAAGGCGTCGCTATTCGCCTTGACCACGAAGAGCTGCGACGCACCGTCGGCCGGTACGCCGATGAAGCACTCTCTGATCCCCTCACCGGGCTTCCCAACCGCCGTTATCTCGAACAGCGGGTCGACGCCATGTTCCGCCGTGGTGAGGAAGGCGTGGTCGGGGTGGTGGACCTGAACTCTTTCAAGGCCGTCAATGATGTCCACGGCCACCTATCCGGTGACCTCGTCCTGCAGCGCGTGGCCGCGGTTCTGGCGCGAGCGCTGCGGCGTGGTGACTTCCTGGCCCGCTACGGAGGCGATGAATTCGTCATCGTCTTGCCCGGGACCAACGTCTACGAAGCCGAGGAGATCACCCGACGCATCACCGAGGCCTTCCAAGCCGAGGACTGGGAATCCCTGGTTCCCGGCACCCCTGTATCCGGCAGCATCGGGTGGGCGCCGTTAGATGCCCGGCGCGGGCTGCGGTGGGCGCTGCAGCACGCGGACCGCGCGATGTTCGATGCCAAGTACCACGGCTCTCACTCCCGTCGCCGTCGCTGAGGCCCTTCAGCGGTACTCCACATTGGAGTCTCACCGGCTCCGGGCCCACCCTCCGGCCCGCACCCGGCGTTTCGAGATGTCGCATTGAGATAGGCGGTGAACACCAGGATTTTTCTCAGGTCGACCCTGACATATCGTCGTGGCGCGCCCGATATCCCTCCCTCACGCGTAGACTCTCTACGCATGAAGGCCGATGCGTTGCGTGGCCACCTGGACGCGTTGCTGTTGGCTGTCCTGGAGGACGAGCCACGGCACGGTTACGCGATCATTGAGGCCATGCAGGTCCGCAGTGGTGGGGCCCTGGACCTGCCGACCGGCACCGTCTACCCCGCGCTCCGACGTCTTGAACGCGCCGGGTATGTCCGCAGCGAATGGAGCACGGTCAGCGGACGGCAGCGCCGCACCTACCGCCTCACCCCCGCGGGGCGTCGCGCTTTGGAGGCCGAACGGACGGCATGGCGGGAATTCACCGCCACGCTGGGGGGATTTTTGGACCGGCGTCCTGAAACGGCATCGGAACCCGCATGAGCTGATTGGGCACGGCCCTTGCGCCGCCGAATGGTCGGCTCGGTGGTGGACCGCCCCTCCAGGGGTGATCCGACGGTTGTCGAGCAGCGGCCAGACAGCTACGCGCTGACCACGCCAGCAGGCTGGTCAGAACCCCCGTGGCCGCGATACCTGCCACCATCAGCACCACAAAATGAGGTGTCAGGTTCGCGCGCAAACTCAACAACGTCAACGCCATGCCCAGCAGTCCTTGAAGCCCCAGAAACCCGAACAGCGCAATCCCCAACCCTCTGGTCAACCGCGCCGGATCCACCCTGAACCGATCGATCCAACTGAACGCCATATACACGACAGCGCCGGCGATGCCGCTGATGATGCCTAGCCAATCGATCGCCTTAGCGATCACAACATGCCAGGTGCCTTGAGGCGGCACTCCCCACTGGGGCTTCAGGAGCCACAACAGGCTCGTGACGAGTACGGACGCCGGCACCATGGCCGCCAGCCAGATCGCGGTTCGACGCCCCTGTACCGCCGCCAACTCCCGCTGGCACTCCCGGGCGACAAGCTCCACATCACCGAAGTCCCGGACCGCCTGCGCTTCAGCCTCCTGCGGATCGACGCCTCGCTGTTGCAACGCCCAGGCCGCGTCCCACAACCCGTCCCGCACCTCAGCAAGCAGCTCAGCCTTTACTCGGCGCGGTCCATACAACACGGCCCCGAGCCGTTCGACGTATGCGTCGATCAGCACCTACTCATTGAACCTTATCGACCTCGTATCCGCGTCCGGGCGATCCCTGGTTCTTCACCCTGAATCAGGTTGATCGAACCCCACCGCCCGCATTCTGTTTCGTCGACGTGCCGCGCGTCCTGTCTCGTCTTCACCCTTGTGACGCACGCGGTGACGAGGACCTTTACGCAGGTTTGCCCTTCGGGCATCCTCCACCGCAACGCATGACAACGCCCACCACTCCGGCGGATCGTCGTGGCGACGACGGAGCGTCAAGGATCAGTCAACGTTGGCGATCACTGTAATTGTGCACTTTTTGTAATCGAACTAGATTCCGAAGCCGTAAAAATCCAACATTCACACTGATGTCCGATATAACAGGCGATCACACAGAATGCACACACCTACGTGTGATCGCACAGCATCGGCACACAGATCGCGTTGCCGTCTCAGCGATCACCGCAGCGCCCACCGGGAAGACCGAGTCGAATCAGGTGACAAGTAGCCGGCCCGGCATACGGAGAGCGCCTTCCGCGACCAGACCGGCTAACCTATATAAAACACCCATCGATCTGGCCCGTCACTTCCGGGTGGCGGATCTCATAAAGCCATGAATCCGGTCATGCCGCACTAACGTCACAGCGGTAGGCCCCCATCTCGTCGGCACCAGGCACCGCGGTCCCAGATCCTGATTGCTGTCCACATCGGACACAGAGCAGAGCCTCAGTTCGGGGAATCTCACACGATCCTCCCCGCCCCAGACAAGGGCCCGCGCCACGCGGGTAGCGTGGGAAACGATCAATACCCAGGGAGGCGGGGTGCTCGGGACCATCCGGCAGTGGTTCGACCCACACGAACTCCGTGAGGTCGGCTCCACACCCGACTACCGGTTCTCCCTCGCCAACGAACGCACCTTCCTGGCCTGGATCCGCACCGCGCTGGCTCTGGTGGGTGGCGGCCTGGCGGTGGCGCAGTTCCTCCCACCCTTAGGAACCAGCTACATCCGTGAGGCGCTCGCGGTCATCTTGATGCTGCTCGGTGGCGGTTGTGCGCTACGCGCCGTCGATCATTGGGCACGGTGTGAACGGGCCATGCGGGAAGGACGGGACCTGCCCGCGTCCCGCTTCCCCGCCCTCCTGGCTTTAGCGATCGGGTTAGGCGCCCTGATCCTGATCATCGTGGTGCTCTTAGGCGGCACCGGAGACTGACCCGCGCCAAACCACCGCCCCGCTGTGCCGCACGCGAGCGCATCCGCACCGGCTGCGATCCGTTACCGACACTCCCTTCGCTCTCCGGGCGTTAGCCTGAGCGAGTGTCCGCCGCTTCGTCACGCACCGGGAGCCGCGCCCCGCGTACCCCCGGTCCCCGTGCTGGCCTGCAGGCGGAACGGACCCGATTGGCGTGGCGCCGGACTCTGCTCGCCCTCACCGTGGTGACGTTGCTGACCGCACGGTTAGGCCTCGCCGCCGACGCTGCGTGGTGGGGCTCGCTGATCGTGGCGGCGACCGCACTCCTCTGGCTGGCCGCGTCGCTTCTGACTCAGCGCCGCATCGCTCACCTCAGCCGCGCAGCCCCGCCTGAAACGCTCAGACCCTTGCTGCCGGCCCTGATCGCGATGCTGGTGGCGTTGTCCGCTGTGTTAGGCCTCGCCCTCGCGCTCGGCTAGGGACCCCTGCGGCCGTCACTAACTGCCGACCGTGTGCTTCTCCCGCCTGGAATAGCTCGCCGCCCCCCCTGAAAAGCCACGTGAAAAAGCCGTGCCTTTGGGGTGGCGCGCACATGCCATCATGATCGCGTCGACCGCCTCGGTTCGGCATCGGGCACCGGATCGAGGCGGTCGACGCCGTCATCGCATCGGTTCTGGTCACGTTCTCGGGCACACACGGACAAGGCCCACACCGATAACGCTCACAACTCCAGGCCGGTGAGCACCATGACCCGCGGCTCGGTGTAGTCCTCCATCGCCGAGCGGACCCCTTCCCGGCCCACCCCACTGGCCTTGGTACCGCCGTAGGGCATCTGGTCCGCCCGGTAACTGGGCACATCCCCGATGATCACGCCACCTACCGTCAAGGCGCGGTACGCCGCGAAGGCGGTGTCCACTCGGTGGGTGAACACCCCCGCTTGGAGTCCGTACGCGGAGTCGTTCACCGCGGCGAACGCCTCCTCCACACTGGAGGTGGCCGAGAGCACCAGCACCGGCCCGAACACTTCCTCCCGACACACCTTGGCGTCGGCGGGGACGTTCTCCAAGACCGTGGGTTCGTAGTTGGCGCCCTCCCGCCGCCCACCGGTGAGGATGCGGCCCCCGGCGGCCACCGCCTCGGACACCCACTCCTCAACGCGCCGGGCAGCGGCCTCGCTGATCAGCGGACCGACCTGCGTACGCTCGTCAAACGGATCCCCGGTCGCCAGTTTCTCCACGGCGGCCACTATCCGGTCCTTCAGGCGTTCGTAGACCGCCTGGTCCGCGTACACCCGCTGCACCGCGATGCAGCTTTGGCCGGCCTGGTAGTTGGAGAACGTCGCGATCCGAGTCGCTGCCAGATCCAGATCGGCGTCGCTCGACCAGTCCGGACAGACCACCACCGCAGCGTTGCCTCCCAGCTCCAGGGTGACGTGTTTGGTGGGTACCATCCGGCGAATCTGCCACCCCACCGACACCGAACCGGTGAAGGAGACCACCGGGAGACGGTCGTCGGTGACCAGGGCCTCGGCGCGCTCATTGGGGAGCGGCAGGATCGAGAACATCCCCGGTGGCAGGTCGGTCTCGGCCAGCAACTCACCGAGCAGTAACGCGGTCAACGGCGTGGCCGGCGCCGGTTTGATCACGATGGGCGTGCCTACGGCGATAGCGGGCGCCACCTTGTGCGCCACCAGGTTCAACGGGAAGTTGAACGGGGTGATCCCCAGCACCGGTCCACGCGGGAAGCGACGGATCACCGCGACCCGTCCGGTGCCGGCGGGGTCGGTGTCCAGCCGCTGAAGCTCACCGCCGAACCGGCGAGCCTCCTCCGCCGCCCACCGGAAGGTACTCACCGCCCGCCCTACCTCGGCGCGCGCCCAGGTCAACGGCTTCCCGTTCTCCGCGGTGATCAGGCGGGCGAAGTCCTCCGACCACTCCTTGATCCGCCGGGAGACATGGTCCAGCGCCCCCGCCCGCACATGGGCGGGCAGCGCCGCGGCTTCTTGAGCCACCTCAGCGGCGGCACCCACGGCAGCCTCGACCTGCTCCGGCGAGGCGTAGGTGGTACGCCCGACCATGCTGGCGTCGTAGGGATGGGTAATGGTCACGACCTCATCGCCGGTGGTGGGCCTACCCGCCACCCAGAACGGGATGACTTCAGCCATACCCCGAGCCTATGACCAGCGCACCGGCTTCGGCTACGAAGCCGCGCGGTATCGGGCGTACGCCCCAAGAAGGCATAACAGTCGCTGACGTTGCGATTTAGTTTGCGTTTTCTAATTCTCGCACGATGAGCTACAAAACGCTCAACAGCGTATCTGAAACACGCGTGACCGACCCTTATATCTGTAAGTAGCTACGCGGTCACACTGCGAAATCTATGCTGGGCAGCGGCCATATGACACCGCTCAGGCGCCTACGTCAACAAGAGGCCCCAGGGGAGGCAATGTGAGCAATAGTCGGGTGAAATCAGTGAGAAAAAGCCTCACCTTCCTCAGCGTCCTGTTGGTCGGAGGCGCTACTTCGCTGCCCTTTTCTCTCCCCGCTTCAGCGGACATTCCCCCGCTCTCACAGTTTCTGGAGATCCAGAGCTTGGATGGGCGCGGAAACAACATCGCCCATCCCACCTGGGGGCAAGCGGGAGCAACCTACCTGCGGGTGGCCCCGGCGTCGTACGCCGACGGGGTGGGGCAGCCAGTCGCCGGACCCGACCCCCGCTACATCAGCAACCGGATATTCAACGACATCAACCAGAACATCTTCTCCGAGCGGCGGGTCACCCAGTGGGCCTCCGCCTGGGGTCAGTTCCTCGACCACACCTTCGGGCTCCGGTTGGGCGGTGCCGCCCACCACCCCCAAGGAGAGATGGCGAACCTCGCGTTCGACCCCAATGACCCGTTGGAGGATTACGCCAACGATCTAGGGGTGATCCCCTTCAACCGGTCCGTCCCCGCCCAGGGCACCGGTGTGACCACACCACGCGAACAGGTCAACATGGTCAGCTCCTACATCGACGCGTGGCCGGTCTACGGCGGCTCCGAGGACCGGTTGGAGTGGCTCCGAGAAGGGCCGGT
Organism: Actinomycetales bacterium; assembly: GCA_002919305.1. Taxonomy (GTDB): domain Bacteria; phylum Actinomycetota; class Actinomycetes; order Mycobacteriales; family Micromonosporaceae; genus RSA1. The sequence continues at coordinate 145,296 of PKFB01000057.1, read as the reverse complement.
CGACCACGACATGAGCAACAACGGTGCCCGGCTGCTGCTCCCTGGCGGTTTCCTGCCCACACGGGGAGCGCGGGGGGACGCCAGGAACGCGCCGGTGATGGACATCGACGGCCGACTGCTGGCCCAACCGCGGCGGGCCATGGTGACCGGTGACGAACGCGCTAACCAGAACATCGCCCTGCTAGCGGTCCACACCCTCTTCGCCAGGGAACACAACCGGATCGTCGATCTCCTGCCGGACTCCCTCACCGAAGAGGAGAAGTTTCAGATCGCCAGGCGGATAGTGATCGCCGAACAGCAGTACATCACCTACGAAGAATTCCTGCCGGCCATGGGGGTTTACCTGCCGCCCTATGAGGGGTACGACCCCACCATCAACGCGACCCTGAGCAACGAATTCGCCACGGTCGGCTTCCGCGCCCACAGCTTCATCCACGGCGAGGTTGAGCTGAAGGCCCCCGCCTCCCGCTACCGCCCAGAGACGCTGGAGACGCTGCGCCAGCAGGGCGTGGTGATCACCCCAAGCGCGGACGGGTCGCTGTTGAAGTTCGAAATCCCGTTCAACGTGGCGACGTTCAACCCGGATCTGGTCCGGTTCCTGCAGCTGGGGCCGCTGCTGCGTGGCCTTGCCCAGGAGTCGCAGTACAAGAACGATGAGTTGATCGACAACCAGCTGCGCAGCGTCCTGTTCCAGCTGCCGGTGACCGGTAACCCCGAATGCCTGGACGGGCAGAACCTGCCGCGTTGCTTCTCCGGTGTGGTCGATCTGGGCGCGATGGATATCGCGCGAGGTCGGGACCACGGCATGCCCAGTTACAACGAGCTGCGGCGCGCGTACGGGTTGCCCCCCAAGAAGACGTTCGAGGAGATCACCGGTGAGACGGACGTCGATCGGGACAATTCCGGATCGACGCACGGCATCGACGATCCCGCAAGCCTGGAATACCAGTCACTCCAGGATGTCTTCGGTGAATCGCTGACACCGGGTAGCGAGGAGGCCGACGACGAAACCGTCACTGGGGTACGCCGAACCACGTTGGCTTCCAGACTGGAAGCGATATATGGATCCGTGGACAATCTGGACGCATTCGTTGGAATGCTCGCGGAATACCACGTGGATAACGGCGAGCTCGGCGAACTACAGCGTGCGATCTGGGCCAAGGAATTCCAAAAGCTCCGGGATGGTGACCGCTTCTTCTACGGGAATGACCCTGGCCTCAGCTACATTCGCGACACGTACGGCATCGACTACCGGCACACTCTGGCCGAAATCATCGTCCGCAACTCGGATGTGAAAGAGTCGGAGATCCCCCGCAACGTGTTCTTCGTGGACGGGGAGGTTCCTCCCACCTCCTGTGAGGTGAACTACCGCGTCATCGCCGAACGCGGGAACCGCTTCCTGGCCAACATCCGCATCGTCAACACCGGAACCACGACGATCGACGGCTGGACCCTGCGGTCCCTGTTCCCCAACGGTGAGGTGATCACCGACTCGTGGAGCGGCGAGGTCACTCAGAACGGCGCCCGCGTCTCCATCAGCGACGCTGGCTGGAACGCGGTGCTCCGGCCCGGTGAAGCGATCTCCGGGATCGGCTTCAGCGGCACCCGAGAACGCGGCGACGGCCCCACCCCGGCGCAGTTCTCGCTGAACACCACTGCCTGTAAGGTCACCTGACCGACCGGGGACCAGCGAGACACCGGTTGACGGAGCGGCAAACGAGGAAATCAGGTGAACGCCGACAATCCGGTGAGCCGCTGTCCGATCACCAGAGTGTGGATCTCGCTGGTCCCCTCATAGGTCAGGACACTCTCGAGATTCACCGCGTGTCGCATCACCGGGTACGCCCCGCTGATGCCGTTGGCCCCGAGGATCGCCCGGCACTCCCGGGCGATCGCCAACGCCTCGCGGACATTGTTGAGCTTGCCGACACTGACCATCTCGGGGCGCAGCCGACCTGTGTCGGCCAACCGTCCCAGGTGCAATGCCAACAAAAACCCCTTGTCCAGTTCCACGGTCATGTCGGCGAGCTTGGCCTGGGTGAGTTGAAACCCAGCAATCGGCCGCCCGAACTGCTCACGAGTCACCGCGTACTCGATGGTGGTCTCCAGGCAGTCCCGGGCGGCCCCCAGGGCCCCCCACACGATCCCGTACCGCGCCTCGTTCAGGCAGGACAACGCCGCCTTAAGCCCTTCGGCGCCGGGCAGCAGCGCCTCCTGAGGCAACCGGACATCATCCAAGACGATCTCGCCGGTCGCCGACGCCCGCAGCGACAACTTGTCGCTGATCCGCGACACCGTCACCCCTGGGGTGGGCAAGGGCACCAGAAACCCGCGTATCCCCTGATCGGTTCGGGCCCAGATGACGGCGACGTCGGCCACCGGGGCGTTGGTGATCCACATCTTGTCGCCCGTGAGCACCCAGTCAGCGCCATCCCGACGGGCCCGGGTGGTCATCGAGCCGGGATCGGATCCGTGATCAGGCTCGGTCAGCCCGAAGCACCCGATCACTTCACCGGCGGCCATCCGCGGCAGCCACTCCTGCTTCTGCTCCTCAGAGCCGTAACGCCAGATGGCGTACATCGCCAGCGACCCCTGAACGCTGGCCAGGCTGCGTACCCCGGAGTCCGCCGCCTCCAACTCCATACACGTCAGGCCGTAAGCGACCGCTGAGGCGCCGGCACAGCCGTACCCCGACAGACGCATCCCCAGCAGCCCAGCCGTACCCAGCTGGCGAGCCAGCTCCCGTACCGGGGGATCACCGCCGGCGAACCAGTCCGCTACGTAGGGACGGATGGTGTCATCGGCGATCCGGCGGACCAGGTCGCGGACCGCACGCTCGTCCTCCGACAGCAGGCTGTCGAGGTCGAGCAGCTGCAAAGGGCCCGTCCGCTCCGCCATCATCCGGCCATCACAGCACGAGCACCCGCGCGTGGATCGAGGTGCGCTGCTGGAGCGCGGCACGCAACGCGCGATGCAACCCATCCTCCAAATACAGGCTGCCGTCCCACTGGACCACGTGTGGGAACAGGTCACCGTAGAAGGTGGAGTCCTCGGCCAGAAGCCGGTCGAGGGCCAGTTCACGCTTGGTGGTGATGAGCTGATCCAGTCGCACCGGGCGCGGTGGGATGTCAGCCCAATCCTTAGTGGTCAGTCCGTGCTCGGGATAGGGTCTGCCCTCGCGCACCGCTTTGAAGATCACGAGGTCCTGCTCCTCCCCAATCCTGGAACTGATGGATCAGGGTAGCCCAGAAACGGTCCACGACCGAGTCGCGGCACATCAGTTGACCCCCCATCGTCCTCGATGTACCACTTCGCTCACCGGCTTTCTTCCCCGGGCCAGGGACCGGGAGCGGTGGTCGGGAGCCGGGTATCCGATGGTGATCGCTCCGATCGGGGTGTACTCATCGGGAACGCCGAACTCAGCGCGGTAGGCCGCCACTCGGCTGGCGGGGATGCCGAAGAAACACGCTCCTAGGCCGGCATCGACGACCGTGAGCAGCATCAACAGCGCAGCGAACCCGGCGTCGATGTGCCAGTACGGCACCGGCCAACGATCATGGACGGACTCGGTCCAGCCTTTGTCCGCCTCGGCGTACCGCTTCTGGTACGCCGACTCGTTGGAGTGCACGACCACCACCAACGGCGCTCGTGACATCCCTGCCAGCCACCGGTCCCGCCCACCAGTCCCCGGTCGCGTCACGGTCCAGAACCGGTCGATCTCCTCCCGCCGATCCAGCACCAGAAACCCCCAGCCCTGCGTGAAGCCGGCAGAGGGAGCCCGAAGCGCGTTCTCCATAATCCGTTCGACGATCTCCGGCGGCACCGGTCGGTCTGGGTCATAGTTCCGCACCATGCGTCGTCGACGCACCACGTCCTGGAAGTGCATGCTCTGACCCTAGGGACCCTGGAAATTCACGGTGACGCCCCAATGGCCCCGCCAGGTCTCCCCGACGGCCAGCACCCCCAGATCATGGCCGCTCCGCAACGCGTCTGGCGGGCAGGTCATCGGCTCCACCGCGACCGACCGACGCCGCCGCGGAGGCGGCAGGGTATCGGCGGTGAAGACCTGCAGCCACCCGAATGACTGATCCGCCCAAATGTCCAGGCTGCGCCCGTCGGGAGCATCCAGACGAACATGGACATTCCGATCACTTTCCCGCATCAGGTTCGTGTAGGCGGTATCCAATATCGTGTCGCCTATCGGGCGAGGCAGGGTGAAATCCTCCGGGGTGTCCACCACCGACTCTTCCCTCACCGGAAGCCGCCGTTCATCCACCATCAGGTGGGTCGCCGCCGGGATGTACAGCCGCAGCTCCTGCAGCGGCACGTCTCCGATCCGGAAATACGGATGTACGCCGAACCCGAACGGCGCCGACACCGCCCCGATGTTGGTAACGGTGTGTTCGGCCGTCAGCCCGTCCGGCCGCATGCTCCAGACCGTACGCAGCAGCAGCGGGAAGGGATAGCCCGGCTGTGCGGGCAGCGCGCACTCCACCGTCACACTGTCGGGGTAGTGCTCCACCACGTGCCACCGCAGCCAGCGGACCAGTCCGTGGATCGCGTTGGACTTATCCGGCTCATTGATGGGTAATTGATACTGGGCACCGTTGAAGGTGTACCGACCGTTACCGACCCGGTTGGGCCATGGTGCGAGTATCTGTCCGGCCCCGGCGGGGCACATCTCATCCTCGGCGTACCCGTCGATCACGGGGGTGTCTCCGACGGTGAAGGTCCGCAGACCGCCGCCCACCTCGACGATCACGGCGTGCAGCGCTCCCGCCGAGATGGTCCACTGGATACCCGACAACGGCCAGGTATCTTGACCCAACGTCACAATCTCACCTCCGGTGACATAACCGCACAGGGAGCGGCGTATGAGCGCGCGGGAGTTCATTCCCCCCAGCGCCGATCTGACACGACTGGCGGAGGCGGCTAAGTCCTGCCGAGGGTGTGAGCTGTACGCCAACGCCACTCAGACCGTCTTCGGGGCGGGGCCGCCCACCGCCCGCGTCGTGTTGGTGGGTGAGCAGCCCGGGGATGTGGAGGATCGACGCGGTGAACCCTTCGTCGGCCCCGCCGGCCGCCTGTTGGACGAATCCTTGGAGGAGGCTGGGATCCCACGGTCGGAGGCCTACGTCACCAACGCCGTCAAGCACTTCCGGTTCACCCAGACCGGCCGACGTCGGCTGCACCAGACCCCGGGGCCGGAGCACATAGAGGCTTGCCGTCCCTGGCTGGTCGCCGAGTTCGCGTTGCTGAACCCGGAGGTGGTGGTGATCTTGGGGGCTACGGCTCTCAAGGCGCTGCTCGGCGGGGAGTACCGGGTGACCCGGGACCGGGGCAGGCTGTTGCCGTTCCCGGTGCCGACCAATGCCGAGGAGACCGCTACACATCACACCCACGCGGTCATCACCACCCATCCCTCCGCGATCCTGCGGACTCCCAGCGAGGTGCGTGAGCAGGCCCGGGTGGCGTTCGTCAACGATCTGAAGGTGGCCGCTTCCGTGCTCGCCCGGTGACCTCCGGCGCCACGCCGTCTGCCCGCTCCCCTGATCTGTCTCTCGGGTAGTTACCCATCTGACGTCGGGAACTACGCCTGGCCTGAACCATTCGGAACGGACCTGACGGACCTATTCGGGGCGGCCTTCAGGCGAGGGACGCCCGTCATAGCGCAACAGGCTGGGGAACGCCGCGGTCAGCGCCACGACGGCGATCACACACGCCACCCCACCGCCAACCCAGGCGACGGTGGGGCCGGCCAGCGCCGCGGTCGCCCCGGCTCGCAGGTCTCCCAACCGCGGGCCACCCGCCACCACGGCCACGAACACTCCCTGCATCCGGCCCCGCATCCGGTCCGGGGCATGCAGCTGCAGGATCGTCTGGCGGTAGACCGCGCTGACCAGATCCGCGAAGCCAGCCACCGCCAGCAGCAGCACCGCCAGCCACAGCGAGGGCGCCAATCCCGCCAACGCCACCGCCGCACCCCACGCCAGGACCGCGGCCACTAAGGCGACGCCCTGCCGGCGAACTCGTCCGATCCAGCCGGACATCAAGCCTCCGAGGACGGAGCCGACCGCGATGGCGCTGTAGAGCCATCCCACGGCTTGTTCTCCGCCGAAAGAAGACTCGGCGACCTCGGGGAACAATGCGCGCGGCATCGCCAGCAGCATCGCCAAGATGTCGACGGCGAACGACAGCCAGACCACGGGCGTACCCGTGATGAAACGGAGGCCAGCGGCGATACTGGCCCATCCGGCTCGGTGTTTGCTGTCGTTGCCCGTGGGATCGGCGGAGTCGGGGGCGCTCGCCTCGGGCGGTAACGCGGGGAGCCGGACGGCCGCCCACAGCACCACCGTGAACAGCACAGCGTCGAGGGCGTACGCGGCGGTGAAGCCACCGCCCGCGGATAACACCACCCCCGCCAGCAGCGGACCGGCCACAGAGCCGAAGCTGGAGGCGGTGAAGTTGAGGGTGTTCGCGGCTGGTACCCACTCAGCGGGTACCAGCCGCGGCACGATCGCCGTCCTCGTGGGAGAGCTGATCGCGAACCCCACCGCCTGTAAAGCCACCAGCGTCAGCAGGATGAAGGGGTTGTCCAGCCTCAACAGCGCCTGTACCACCAGGCAGACGGTCACCAGCCAGGTGAACAGGGAACTGGTCAGGTACAGCCTGCGTCGATCCACGATGTCGGCGACCGCACCGCCCCACACCGCGAACCCCACCAGGGGCAGCAGTCCGGCCAGACCGAGTAGCCCCACCCACAGCGAGGAGCGGGTGATCTCGTACATCTGCACCGGGACCGCCACGGCGGTGACCTGGATTCCGATGTAGGAGACGGCGTTCCCTACCCACAGACGTCGAAAGGCCGGCAACCGTAGTGGTCGGACGTCCACGGCGACATGGCGCAGCAACCCGACCACGCCGGTACGGTTACCGGACGCGCTGGTCCTGCTGCTCATGGCGCCAAACGCTCGATGATCCACTCACCATTGACGCGGCGGTAGCGCAATCGGTCGTGCAGACGATTGGCGCGGCCTTGCCAGAACTCCACGCTGTCGGGCACTACGCGATGGCCTCCCCAGTGCTCCGGCGTGGGGATCTGTGTCCCTTCAGGCCATCGCTGGCTGTACTGCTCCCAGGCCGCCTCCAACACCTCCCGGGATTCGATGACCTCCGACTGCGGGCTGGCCCACGCCCCCAGTTGGGCACCGCGGGGGCGAGACCGGAAGTACGCCTCGCTGACGGCACGCTCCACCCGCTCGACGCGTCCGCGGATGATTACCTGCCGATGGAGCGGGTACCAGGGGAACAGCAGGCTGGCGTAGGGGTTGTGCGTCAGCTCAACGCCTTTACGGGAGCGGTAGTTGGTGTAGAAGACCAGCCCGTCCCTGTCATATCCCTTCAACAAGACTGTGCGGCTGTTGGGTCGCCCTTCAGCGTCGACGGTGGAGAGCACCATCGCGTTGGGTTCAACGATTGCGGGAGTGGCGATAGCCTGCTCCAGCCATACCCCGAACTGTGTGACCCAGTCAGGCGCCAGTTCACTCTCAGATAGACCGGCATCGGTGTATTCATGGCGCATCCGCGCCAGTGAGACGGGTGTTCCGGGATCAGATGTGCGTGATGCCACGCCCTCATCCTCGCTGGCCATGAACGGTTTCTCTGCGTGGACTCCCGCCGGATGTCGCCAGAAACACAATTCGATATCGCTGAAAGTACGGCCGCATATCGCCTGGAACACGATCGAGTTGCGCACCCGTGAGATCAGGGCCGGGATTTCCAAAGATGAGGTCTGAAGCACACGAGTCGCACCTCGCCTGGGTTGTTACTGGCCAGGCAAGATGGTGCCAGTGACCTACCGCTCCACGGTAGGTAACGCGTAATCCCCCTTTTCGAACCCTGGAAGTACCAGTACAGCCACCGAATAACCCGGTGAACGGACTTCGGTACGCCTTCCCCACGAGGCCGGCGATCGGAAGTCCGTCACAGTCGATCACAGCAAGATCCTGGGAGAAGCGAGATGTCCGACTTCACACCCGGCCTGGAGGGCGTCGTAGCCTTCGAGACCGAAATCGCCGAGCCCGACAAAGAGGGTGGGGCGCTGCGATACCGAGGTGTCGACATTGAAGACCTGATCGGGCGGGTGTCCTTCGGCCACGTATGGGGGCTGCTGGTGGACGGTGAATTCGGCCCTGGGCTACCGCCCGCGGAGCCGTTCCCGGTGCCCGTTCACTCCGGTGATATTCGGGTGGATGTCCAAAGCGCGGTGGCTCAGCTCACGCCGTATTGGGGCCTACGTCCTCTGCTTGACATCTCCGATGAGCAGGCCCGGGAAGATCTAGCCCGGGTATCTGTCACCGCTCTGTCCTTCGTGGCGCAGTCCGCCCGTGGCCTCGGCCTGCCTGCGGTCCCCCAGTCGGAGGTTGACCGCGGCGAGACCATCGTCGAACGTTTCATGATCCGGTGGCGCGGTGAGCCCGATCCGCAGCATGTGAAGGCGGTCGACGCGTACTTCACCTCTGCCGCCGAGCACGGCATGAACGCCTCCACCTTCACCGTCCGCGTAGTCGCCTCCACCGGCGCGGACGTCGCGGCCTGTATCTCCTCCGGCATCGGAGCGCTGTCCGGCCCGCTGCACGGCGGCGCACCGTCTCGGGTGCTGCACATGATCGAGGCCGTGGAGCGCAGCGGAAACGCCGAGGCGTACGTCAAGAAGGTCCTTGACCGGGGCGAGCGGCTGATGGGCTTCGGGCACCGGATCTACCGGGCGGAGGATCCCCGTGCGGCGGTGTTGCGACGCACCGCTCGCGAATTGGGCGCGCCCCGCTACGAGGTGGCCGAGGCGCTGGAGAAGGCGGCGCTGGCCGAGCTGCAGGCGCGCAAGCCGGACCGGGTGCTCGCTACCAACGTGGAGTTCTGGTCCGCGGTGGTGCTCGACTTCGCCGAAGTGCCGGCTCACATGTTCACGGCGATGTTCACCTGCGCCCGGGTGGCGGGGTGGAGCGCCCACATCCTGGAGCAGAAGCGGCTGGGGCGGATCGTGCGCCCCACAGCCCGGTACGTCGGCCCCGGGCCCCGCAAGCCCGAAGAGGTCAAGGGTTGGGATCGCCTGAACATCCGCTGACGCCCGCATCCCCCGCCGGAGGCTCGATTCGCCGGGCCTCCGGCGCTGCTCTTTCTGGTGGACGCCGACGCCGTACGCCGGTGACGCGGACCCCACTTCCTCAGGGTGCGCAAACAGCCGCCATATCAAGATGGGAGGATGCGCGTGACGGCAGCGTCGCCGGTTTTCGGACAGGCGCACCCACTGAAGAATCCGAGAGGATGACCTACGTTGGCCGCTGCTGACGCGATCCGGATCCCCGACGACCTCAAGCCCGCCGATGGCCGTTTCGGCTCGGGCCCCAGCAAGGTGCGCCCGGAGGCGGTCGCGGCACTGTCCCGGGTGGCCACCAGCTACCTGGGTACCTCCCACCGGCAGGCGACCGTCCGCGACCAGGTGGCCCGGCTACGGCGTGGCCTGGCCCAGCTGTTCAACCTCCCCGAAGGGTATGAGGTGGTGCTCGGCAATGGTGGCACCACGGCCTTCTGGGAGGTCGCGGCCTTCAGCCTGGTGCGCCGACGCGCCCAATTGGCCTCCTTCGGCGAGTTCGGTTCCAAGTTCGCCAAGGTAATCCAGACCGCACCGTTCCTCGACGAACCCACCATCCGCAAGGCTGAGCCCGGCAGCGCACCGTCGCTGGTCGCGGAGGCGGGGGTGGATGTGTACGCCACTCCGCACAACGAGACCTCCACAGGTGTGGCGGTGCCGGTGCAGCGGGTTGAGGGGGCCGATGAGGGCGCCCTGATGCTGCACGACGCCACCAGCGCGGCGGCGGGCCTGGATGTGGACATCACCCAGACCGACGTCTACTACTTCGCGCCGCAGAAGGGGCTGGCCTCCGACGGCGGGTTGTGGATCGCGCTGATGTCCCCGGCCGCGCTGACGCGAGCCGAGGAGATCAAGGCCAGCGGTCGCTGGATCCCGGCGTTCCTCGACTTGGTCACCGCCATCGACAACTCCCGCAAGGAGCAGACCTACAACACCCCGGCGCTGGCCACCATCTTCTTGGCCGCCGAACAGGTCGATTGGATCCTCGACCACGGTGGGCTGGCCTGGGCCGCCAAGCGGTGCGCCGAGAGCGCCCGGACGATCTACGGCTGGGCGGAGCGCTCGGAGTACGCCACCCCGTTCGTCGCCGATGAGTCTTTGCGCTCCAACGTGGTGGCCTGCATCGATTTCGCCGACAGTGTGGACGCCGCGACGGTGGCCAAGACCCTGCGCGCCAACGGCATCGTGGACACCGAACCGTACCGGAAGCTGGGGCGTAACCAGCTGCGGATCGCGCTGTACCCGGCGGTGGATCCCGCCGATGTGGAGGCGCTGACCGCCTGCATCGATTACGTTGTCGAACGCCTGTGATCCCCGCCCACAGCGGGCCGCACGATCATGGGTTCGGAGTCAAATTGGCTACAAACCGGATTCCGAGCCCATGATCAACGGAATATCTTAAGTTACAAGCGGCGTGGCATGGCGGGAGACCGGTATGGTACGGCGTACGGTGGTGATGATGGCGCCCTGACGGGACGGAGGACTGCGATGCGGCCGGTACGCTTCGTCGCCCTCTCCGAGGACGGCCAGGCCCTCGTTCTCGCCGACGAAGTCGGGCGCCTATTGGCGCTACCGATCGACGAGCGGGTCAATTCAGCGATCCGACATGAGCGCCCGGCCACTCAGAGCCAGGCGAACCCGTCGGTGGAAGTAGCCCCTGCGCTCTCACCCCGGGACATTCAGGCGCGGATCAGAGCGGGCGAATCCGCCGAAGAGGTGGCGCGGATCGCCGGGGTTCCCGTTGACCGGGTACTCCGCTACGCCGGGCCGGTCCTGCAAGAGCGGGCCATGCTTGCCCAGCACGCACGACGGACCCGACTGCGGAACTCCGAACGGGGAGAAACCCTCGGGCAGGTCATCGACGCTCGCCTGTCTCAACACGGCGTCGACATCGAGAAGGTCTCTTGGGACGCCTATCGCCGTGAGGACGGCACCTGGCGGATTGTCGCGACGTGGCCCAGCGGTAAGGCGACCGCGCAGGCTGTCTGGGAGCTGGACAAGGCCCGGCAGGTGGTCTCGGCGCACGACGACATGGCCCAGTTCCTCTCCACCGAGCGGCCCACCCCGTTGCTGGGGCAGGATCTGCCGAGCGATACGCCTCGGCACGGGCATGAGCCGGGGCGGGCTGGGCATGAGCCGATCCGTCCCACTCGGGACCTGCGTCCTCCGCACGAGGCCGGCCCTGGGCGCGACCCGCTGCGGCGGGACCCGCTACGGCGGGATCCCCTGCGGCGAGACGCGCTGCGCGCCGCGTTGGAGCGGCCGCTTGATGAGCCGCTCCGGCCTTCGGTGGTGCCCGGTGGGCTCAGTGAGTCCCGGTCGTCCCGTCCCGCCGCGATGGCGGGAGGCCTCGCGGCTGGCGCCGACGACGAGGGCGACCCCAAGGAGATCCCGGCGGTGCCCTCGCTGGCGGTGCTGCGCTCCCGCCGTACCGACCAGGGACAGGGCACAGAGCGGAGCCGGCCGAGCCAGAGCACCGAGCGTTCCCGGCTTCCCAGCTGGGACGATGTGCTCTTCGGTAGCGGCCCTCGGGGCTGATTCGGCGGCAGAGCCGCGACGGGCTAACGGCGCCCGACGCAGGACGTGCTAAGGCGGCTTAGCCGGCCCCGAGAGGGGCGCTGACCAGGCGTTCATAACGCGGGTGCGGCCCGAGGAAGCTACGGACAAGGTGCACCTGGGTGACCGGCCAGGAAGGCCCCTGGTAAGCGGCCAGCGTTTGGACGTCCTGACGCAGCAGCTCCGGGGGCACCCGATCACCGGGACGGGCTAGCGTCAGGTGAGGGCGGTACGGCCGGTCGTCGTGGGGGAGCTTCGCCTTTCGTAACTCCAACCGCACCAGCCGGGCCAGAATGTTCAGCCCGTCCACGTCCCCGGCGATTCCTGCCCACAGCACCTGACTGCGGAAGGTCCCGCCTCCGGCGATGTGGAGCTGAAAGGCGCGGGCGTGGCCCGCCGCGGCGTGCAATGCCTTCTCCACGGCCTCAAGCCGGGATACCGCCACGTCGCCGAGGAATGCGAGCGTGACATGCCACCGCTCTCGCGCCGTCACTCGTGCCCGCGCCTGGACCACGTGCAGCCCGGCGATCGCGTGGGCCAGATGCGTGACCGCTGCCTCTGACAGATCGACCGCGATGAACAACCGGTACGTCTCTTCCGCGTCCTGAGCGGCGGAACGGGACCCGCCCTTCGGAGGCCTCGCTCTCACTGGGGAACCAGGCTCAACAGTCGCTTGAGGAACGTAATGAGCGCGGTATCCCCTGTGATGGTTACGGCCTCGTCTCCCCGACGGTTCCACAGCCACAGCAATACCTCCGAGGGTGAACCGGTCACGGTGGCCGCCGCCTCGGGCGTACCCTCCGGCTGGACCTGTACGCCGTCGGGGGTCGGGCGTACCGTCCAAGTCCGCTGGGCAGCCGTGATCTGGATGGCGCGCCCGTCCGCCTCCTTCAGTGCGGGAACGGCCTCGGTGCCTCCCCGCGCCACCATATTGGTGAGGTTCCATCCGAGAAAAACCGTCAGGAGCTCATCCACCCCGTCCTCGGCCAGCGGCGCCGCCACCGCCGTGTGGTGTCCCACCGCCAGTTCAACGTCGACTCGGTGCACGGCGGTCTCGTGCGCCGTGCGGCGCATCAGGAACCCCACCGTCTGATCCGGGGGGTATCCGGTCGTGGCGGGATCGTCGGGAGCATGCCGCTCAAGCTCGGTGAGCAGCTCGGCCAGCATCCGGTCGTAGCGGGCAAGCGGATCTGAGCCGAAACCGGCCCATTCCATCGCGGGCCGTGGTTCAGGCGAATTCCCCATGCGGATATACGCGGTTTTTTGGGCGTACACCCCGGCGACATGGTCGATCAAGTCACCGACCGTCCATCCCGGCCAGCTGGGTATGGCGAGTTCAAGCTGCCTCGCCGCCAGCTGCCGAAGCCGGGCCGCATCGGCCCGCAAGTACGCGATGTAGTCCACGACAGCACCATGCCACACCGGACCGCATGGACTCAGCGCGCGACGCGGGACGGAACCGCCGGAATCCGGAGCTCCCCCACGTGTGGTTCAACCACGTGCAGGTGCAGTCGAGGCCGCATATGCACCCGGAAGGTCACACCGCGGCGCCGGGACCGCACGAGCAGCGCCAGCAGCGACGCCAGCACCGAGGCCACGCCACCGACCAGCATGGCGATTCGGGCGCCGTACTGCTCTCCCAGCCATCCCACCAACGGTGCGAACAACGGGTTGGAACCGAGGAAGACCAGGATGTACAGCGCCATCACCCGACCGCGGTACGCCTCATCGGTCCCCAACTGCACCCGCTGGTTAGCGGCCTGCGCGAAATAGATCATCGTGAAACCCGCCGCGACCAGCAGGATGGCCGCCACCACAAAGGTGGGAGCAGCGCTGACCACCAGCTCCATCACCCCGAAGAGCAGACCGCCGCCGATCAACACGTACACCGAAGGCCTGCCTCGCCGGACGGAGCTGGCCAACGCGCCGCACAAGGCCCCCACGGCCAGTGCGGATGACAACAGTCCGAAGGTCGCCGCGCCCTGGTTGAATTCGGTCTTAGCGAACAGCGCCAACGTGATCTGGAAGTTGAAACCCAGACCACCGATCACCAGGATCAACGCCATCGGTAGCAGGAGATCGGGACGACGCAGCACATAGGCGATACCGTTGATGATCCGGGTATCGCGGGGTCGGTTCGATGACCGGTGCAGCCGAGCCGGTTCGATCATGAATAGTCCGGTGACCACGGCCAGGTAGCTGGCCGCGTTGAGCAGGATGACCGGCCCGGTGTCCAGCCAGGAGATCAGAACACCAGCGACCGCCGGGCCGACAATGCGGGCGACGTTGAAGGTGGCCGAGTTAAGGGACAGCGCGTTGGGAAGCAGCTCGGTGCCCACCAGTTCACTGGCGAACGCCTGACGCATGGGGTTCTCGATCGCGCTCACCGAACCGAATAGCGCGGCGAAGACGAACACGTGCCACAGCCGCACCGCACCGGTCACCACCAAAAGGCCCAACAGGAGCGCCAAGACCCCCCAGATGATGTTGACCGCGATGAGCAGACGCCGTTTGTCGTAGCGGTCAGCGAGTTTGCCACCGTAGAGGGACAACAGGAGCACCGGCGTGAACTGTAGGGCGGTGACCACGCCCAGCGCCGTACCGGAATCACCGGACAGCCGTAGCACAAGCCAGTCTTGGGCGATGAACTGCATCCAGGTCCCAATTAGGGACACTAATTGGCCTGTGATGAAAAGCCGGTAGTTGCGAACGCGTAAGGAGCGAAATGTGTCCCTCATCGGCTGGTCCTGCGCCTCCTCAGGTACGCGACATCGTCCTGCGTGGACGTCCGACCAGCGTGGGGATCAGAGCGGGTTCAGCTTGAGGCGATCTTCTCCAGTATCGTTGCCGCCCGCTGCAGCGTCTCCTGTTCCTCCTCATTGAGCTCGTTCAGACGCTCCGCGAGCCACGCCTGCTTCGCCTGCGTGGCCTCCCGGACCGCCGCCCGCCCCGCCTCCGTCGTGGTGAGGATGATCTGCCGCCCATCGGTGGGATGTGGCGTACGCCGCACTAAGCCGCGATTCTCCAATTTCGCGATGATTCGAGTCATCGTCGGTGGTCGCACTCGTTCGGTCTCGGCCAACTCACGCGGACTCAACGCACCGCCCAGCTCCAGGCTGGTCAATGCTGACAGTTGACTCAGCGTGAGCTCGCCGAGCGGACGGGTGTGCCGCATTCGACGATTGAGTCGAATGATGGCGCCCTGTAAGAGAGCGGCAAGCTCGGTGGCGGACACGCGCTTCATGGTAGGAGGTACGGCCGCCGGTCGACCCGTCACGGTAGTTAGCTTAGCTCATTACCAATGCTAACGACCTGTGTTTGGCGTCACCGCTGCTCAACCAACCCCCGTCTGAGCAGCCATAACGACACACCGCGTACCCCGGTCTCGGCAAGCTAGCCGGCCGGTTAGGCCGGAGGCGCATCAAAAGACAGCGAGGGTACGCGGGTGTCACAGCGCTGTGACGCCCGCGTACCCTCGCTCGCGTCGGGTCCGGTCAGTCGCAGGGCGTACCGCCGGGTCGCACAGCCGACCCGGCCCGCCGGCCGCAGCTGTCAGCCCTGGACGATCTGCTCAATAGGCGCGCGGAGGAAGTAGACCAGGAACAGGGCGGCCACCACCCACAGCAGCGGGTGCACCTCGCGTACCTTCCCCCGGACCGTCTTCAGCAGCACGTAGGAGATGATCCCCGCGCCGATGCCGTTGCTGATCGAGTAGGTAAAGGGCATCAGCACGATGGTCAAGAACGCAGGGATCGCAATCTCCCAGTCCGCCCATTCGATGCTGCGTACCCCGAGCATCATCAGGAACCCGACCACCACCAGCGCGGTCGCCGCAGCCTCAAACGGCACGATGGTCACCAGTGGCGCCAAGAACGTCGCAAGGAGGAACAGAACACCGGTCACCACGCTGGCCAACCCGGTCCGGGCTCCTTCAGCCACACCGCTGGCCGACTCGATGTACGAGGTGTTGCTGGAGACGCTGGCGGCACCCCCAGCGGCCGCGGCGAGCGAGTCGACCAACAGGATCTCCCGGGTACGCGGTGGGTTGCCGTTCTCATCCAGCAGGCCGCCTTCCTGCCCCACCGCGACCATGGTGCCCATGGTGTCGAAGAAGTCGGTGATCAACAGCGTGAAGACGAACAGCAGCGCGGTGATCACCCCGGCCCGCTCCCAGGAGCCGAGCAGGCTAAAGTGCCCGATAAGCCCGAAGTCAGGGGTATCTACCAGCCGCTCGGGTAGCTCTGGCACATTCAGGCTCCACCCCAGCGGGTTGACACTACCGTCGGCTGAGGTCGACGGCCCGACATTGGCGATCGCCTCCACGATGATCGCCAGGACGGTGGAGCCGATGATGCCGATCAGGATCGCTCCTGGCACCCGACGTACCACCATCACCAAGGTGGCCAGGAGACCGATCACGAACACCACGGTCGGCCAACCATCCAGAACGCCCCCGATACCCATGCCGATCGGTGGACTGGCGCTCCCGCTGGCCCGGACGAAGCCGGCGTCCACCAGTCCGATCAGTGCCAGGAACAGACCGATTCCCACACCGATGGCCGTCTTCAGCTGAGTCGGAACGGCGCGGAACACGGCGCCGCGCAGCCCGGTCAGCACCAGCACCGTGATGATCAAACCCTCGATGACGACCAGGCCCATAGCGTCGGCCCAGGTCATGGTGGGTGCGATCTCAAAGGCGACCATGGCGTTGACGCCCAACCCGGCAGCCAGCGCCAAGGGGAACCGGGCGACCACACCCATCAGGATGGACATCACCCCGGCGACCAGAGCGGTGGCCGCTGCCAGCTGGGTGATACTGAGTTGATTGTCAGCTCCGTCCACCGCCCCGCCCAAGATCAGCGGGTTAAGCACCACGATGTAGGCCATCGTGAAAAACGTGGCAAATCCACCGCGGATCTCCCGCGCCACCGTGGAGCCGCGGCGGCTGATCTCAAAGTAGTTATCCAGCCAGTTCTGCCGACCTGGCGGCGTCTGACGTTCCGTGCTCGCGCGTGTCGCCATGGTGTTCCTCATCAAAGTCGATGGGTATCTGGGCGGGCATCCTGCCAGATCAGAGGCGGTACGCGCTGCTCCGGAGACCGCCTTGCGGCGTTCGTTCACGAGTCAGTAACACGTTTAGCGGGAGTAGAACTCCACCACGAGCTGCTCGTCACACAGCACGGGGACTTCCCGCCGCTCCGGCTGGCGTACCAACGTCGCCCGCAGGGCGGGGCGCTCGACGGACAGGTACGCGGGAAGCGCGCCCTCACCGGCGTAGGCGCCGGCCGCGGCGAGCTGGAACGGCGCCTTCTCCCGGCTGCTCGGCACCACCTCGACCACGTCGCCCGGGCGTAGCCGGTAGGACGGGATGTTCACCCGGCGACCGTTGACCATGATGTGCCGGTGGGACACCATCTGCCGCGCTTGGTAGATGGTGCGGGCGAACCCGGCCCGCAGGACCGTAGCGTCCAGCCGTCGCTCCAACAGCGCGATTAAGTTCTCACCGGTCTTGCCGGGCCGTCGCGCCGCTTCAGCGAAGGCGCGCCGCATCTGCTTCTCGTTGATGTTGTATTGGTGCCGCAGCCGCTGCTTCTCCAGCAGACGCAGCTGGTAGTCGCTGGGTTGGCGTCGACGTCGCCCATGCACCCCCGGCGGGAAGGGCCGCCGTTCGAAGTACCGAACCGTTTTGGGGGTCAGTGGAATGCCGAGTGCCCGTGCCAGCCGAGCCTTAGGACGAGGCCGGTTCACATCCACCCTCCAACTTAGGTTAGCCTTGCCTGACAAATGGCAGGGTAACCATACTCGGAGGAACGGATGTTTCCCACCCCTGCGGAGGTCGCCCGCACGCTCACCGCTGGGCGACTGCCCGGCTGGGCTCAGGTCCCGGGGCATCCAGACCCCCTCCCGGTCCGGCACGCTGTCGACGAGGAGGGGCATCCCCTGCTCCTCGTGGCCGAGGACAGCCGGCTCGGGGAGGCCCTCACCCCCGACCCTGGGTGGGAAGACGTGCCTGTGGCGTTGGCCGTGGACGACATACCGCCGCTACCGGGTTCCCCGTCGTACGGGCGGATCTGGGTGGCTGGCTGGGTCCGCCGGCTCGTCGCCGCCGAGCAGCGCGCGGCCGCGCTCGTCTTTGCCGACACCAACCCCCATGGTGACCTGCTCGATCTGGGACGCGGCTTCGCGCTGTACCGGATGGAGCCAGCCGAGGTGCGGGTGGAGCACTGCGGTCACGTCCGTCAGGTCGAACTCGCCGACTACCTCTCGGCGACCCCCGATCCGCTCCACCCCGAGGAACGTGACCTGCTGCTCGACTTGATCGAGCACCACCCCGACACCTGCGAACGGATGGCGTGTCGGATCCGGGAACGGGTAGCGAAGGTGATGTCCGCGTCCCCGGTTCGGCTCGACCGATACGGTTTCCTTTTCTCGGTGCGTACGCCGGACGAACAGCTGTGGATCCGTCTCGGTTTCCCGCGGCGCCTGGAGCGACGCGAGGAGCTCGCCGCGGTTATACGGCCGCTCCTGGGGTGTCGCTGCTTCCAGTGACGCCTGCGTCCCACCCGGTGGCGTGCCCCTGACGGGGACGACCACACGGAGTGGGACGCGCGCGATCTCCCAGCGGCTCAGCCCTCGATGATCCGGTACGCGCGGATGATGGTCTGCTCCACCGCGTTACCGGTGGCGTCGGTAGCTGTGGCTCGCAGCGACACGAACCCCTCGGTAGCCGGGTGTGTGATATCCGCCAGATAGCGACCAGCGGATTCCTCGGTCAGCGTCAGCTCTTGCCAACTCTCGCCGTCATCGAACGAGGCCTCCACCACCAACTCCGCCGCGTCGACGGCGGCGCCCTGGCTGTCGATCCGCACCGGGATCTGGTACGCGCCCTGCGCGGGCGCCTGATTATGCGCGTCTAGCTGCGGTGAGAAAACCACCGCGAGCAGCGGTAGGGCACGCGGCTCATCGCCGCCCCCGGCCGCCGTGAAGCGCCACTCGGCCGACACCTGAGTGGTGAATGTCTGCTCGCGGACCGCCTCCGCCACCAGGCGGTACTCGGCCTCACCGCCGGGCACTGTGAACGCCCCTTCCCCCGGCTCGGTGCTCTCTCCGATCAGCCGCTCGCCGGAGTACAGAGCGGTACGCGCGCGCTCCACCACTGCTGAGGCGCCCGCGTGCCCGGAGGCGTCACTGAAGAGCGGGATCGACACCCGGATCTCGTCGTCGGTGCGGACGGCGTACAGCGTGTCCCCTGGGAATCCGGGCCCGAAAGGCGCGGTGTTCCACGTCTCCCGATAGGTCTGGTCCGGCTCGTGTTCAACCGGCTCCGGGCTCCACAGCTCCACCTCGATCTGGGCTTCCCCCGCGGCGTTGACGTCCAGTTGGGTGAACTCGGCCTGCCAGATCACCCCTTCGACGTTGTGCAGCTCGGTCCGCGTCGTCGGCAGCGCGAAGTCCGCTCCCAGCCCGAGCAGAACACCGTGCCTGACGGGCCCGGAATACCAGTACTTGGTCCCGATGCGGTCCGGTCCGGCCGTGTGATAGGTCGCCTCTACCACGGCCAGCCCGTCATCGGTGACCTGCCGGGAGAAGCCCGTGAAGACACGCCCGTACTGGTGCCAGGCGAGGTGATAGACCCGCTGACTGGTGTACAGGGTGCCGTCGCTTCCCGGTACTCCCCACAGGCCCGCGATCTCGGCGATCAGCTCGTCAGACTCCAGCGACACCCCGGTGTGTCCGGCGTAGACACCATCCAGGCTGCTGGCGAACAGTGACGAGGTCAGCCCACCCACATCGGTGTACCTCAGGTAGCTGACGCTGATCAGTCCAAGGCGGACACCGACGTGCTCGAATTCGACCGTGATGGGACGGGCCGACCGGGCATCCAGCCGGACGGTGGTGTCCCGGGTGAGCTCCACCAGGGGATTGACCAAATTGGACAGTTCAGGAATCTGCCCCGTGCCGTAGAAGGTGTAGATGTTGGTGTCGAGGTGGTACGTCCCCCGGGGCAGTCTGATGCTGAACTCCCCGTCCGGATCGTAGGGGAAGAGGAAAGCAGAACTGTCCACACCGGACACAAGGGTGTTGTAGTTGGAGGCCAGCTCCCCGTTCCGATCCAGGTGCGTCACGGTGAGGGTGTAGCTTTCGACCTCTTTGTTTACCCCGATCGGGGTGAACACGGTGTTTCCGTCCCCGGTCGCGACAATCGTGGCGCTGTACCAGCCATCCGGGCCATCTCCCCGGGTGTCCACTGTGACCTCTACGCTGGCCGAGCCGCCCGCCGGCACCTCCACGGAGGAGTCGCTCACCACGAACATCCCCTCCGGCGCAGCCGTCTCCCCGGTCCGGGCATCGACGATTTCCAATGACAGGATGACCGCCTCATCGGTGAGGTTGTGGTAGGTGAGCGTCTGAGTCACCGGCTCGTCATCACTGTGGGGCCACAGCTGGATACCGGCCGACAACGCCGCGGGCTCGGCGTACACCCGCTGCTCAAGGGCGGCGGCCACGTTCACCCGGCCCGCGCCTTGCTGGAAGACCCCCAACTGTGGGTTCGGTGTCGCCGACCCCATCAGCACCGCTTTCAGCTCGACCGGCCCCCACTCGGGGTGCTGTTGTGCCAGCAGCGCCGCCGCCCCCGTCACATGCGGGGCCGCCATCGACGTGCCATCAGCCGCCGTGTAGTACTCCCCCACCGGCGTCCCCATCTGGGTTCCGGACGCCCGTGCCGCGACGATCCCCACACCTGGCGCGGTGATGTCAGGCTTCACCGCCTCGTCGCCGATCCTGGGGCCCTGACTGGAGAAGCGGGCCAACTGCCCATCGTCGTCGACGGCGCCCACCGCCAAGGCCGCGTCGGCGGTGGCCGGCGAATCCACGGTGTGGTCCCCGAAGAAGCCGTCGTTCCCCGCCGCGATGACAAAAAGCGTGCCGTACTCAGCGGTGAGTCGGTTGACCGCCTCCTCCAATGGGTCCACCTCGGCGGTGTCCGGACCACCCAAGCTCAAATTCACGATGTCGGCGCCGGATTCGGCCGCCCATTGCATCCCGGCCAGGATCGCCGACTCCACGCACTGGTTGGTCTGGCAGATCTTGCCGCTGATCAGCTGCGCGTCCGGCGCCACCCCTCGGTACGCGCCGTCTGAAGCCGCCCCTGACCCCGCCACGATCGAGGCCACATGGGTGCCGTGCCCCACGGTGTCGGAGGCATCCGACGCCTCGGTGAAGTTCGCCGCCTCCACCACGCGCCCCGCCAGATCGGGATGGGTGGCGTCCACACCGGTGTCCAGGATCGCCACCGTCACACCCTCACCGGTATACCCGGTCTCCCAGGCCGTCGGTGCTCCGATCTGCGGCACCGACACATCCAACGTGAGCTGACGAAGGCCGTCCAGCCAGACGTGCTCCACGCTCATGGCGTCGGATGCGGAGCCGCCGGTCAGCGCCTCCCACAATCGTGTGGCGTTCCCCTTGGGCTGCCGCAGCGCTACGGATCCGATCACCGATAACTGTCGGGTGATCTGGGCTCCCGCCGTGGTGAGCGGGCTTATGCTCGTGCCACTGCTCTGCCGCACGATCAGCGGCAGATCCGACCGGCTGGCGTCGTCGTACCCGAACCGCAGCAGGGTCGTGACGTCGAATAATCGGAGGTCCAATCGGCCAGCGTTGAGCAGGGGCACCACGTCCTCCGGCAGGACGATGAGCCGCCCATCGACATGGCGGACGCTGAACCGCATCTCCTCCCGGCCCGGCCCTGGCTCAATCCGGGGCACCTGTCGTCCGTCGATGACGCGTACCGTCACCCGATCCCCGGTGATGAAGGTGACGGATTGGGCGGGTGACGCGAGGGATGCCCCCTGCTCGGCGGCGACGGTGTCCTGATACGCGGCGCCGGTGCCAGATGGCATGACGAGGCCAAGCCCGACCGCGAGTAATAAGGCACCGAAGCGTCTTCCCCGAGGCACAACGAACCTCCTGCCATCGAAGATGAGGTCCCAATAGCGAGTGATGGGACTATTACGGACAGCATTCGGATTTCCCAAAACTCCCCGGAAGATCGGGAAAGCGAAGAAATCCCCGTATGGGACACCGTAGCCGTCGAGATGATGGATGTCTGCCCCTAGAAGAAAATAAATCCGTCTATCCCCATCAGAATCACGCTTTGGCGACAACAGACCACAATGGGTATCCACACCAGATGAAACTGATTTCCGGATTAACGTCTCCAGCCCCCAGAGACCGCACTGTTCAGTGACAAGACATGGCAGATCGACACAGACCTGGATACGATCAGCTCAAGATCAGATGCCGTGTCACCCAGCTCTGGCGACGGCGTAGTCTTGCGCCGTGAGCCGTCGCGCCAACCACCAACTGAAGCCGGTCGTGGAGCCGTTGGAAGTCCCGATGACACCGTTCGCAGTGGTCGGCACGGCGCTGTGGGGGGTGGCCGGACTGCTCCTGTTGTTCGTCCGCGACTGGCTGGAGGACACCGGCCGCACCTGGTGGCTGTGGACCTGCCTGTCCGGCGTCGTGGCCGGCCTGGTGGGGATCTATCTCATGGCCCGGCGCGACGCCCGCCGCTCCCGCTCCTCCTGACCCCGCCCGCCACAGGCTCTACGGCAAAACGCCCACGACTCCACAAAGGACGCACCCGCCTACGACCTTGAGAAACCCGCCTGCGGTCGTACGCACGTACGAAAGTCGCCCCTGCACACACTGGATACCTCCACGGGTCAGGCGGCAGGGGCCTCAGAGCTCTTCAGGGTTTTGGTCTTTCAGGGTTTCTCAGGCAATTCGCTCAGCAGAGGCAGCTCCAGCAGGTCAGCCACCGCGACCGGATCGGTCCCTCCGGAGATCGCGTACCGGTTCCCCAGGCGGTCCAGCAGCCACGGGTGGTCCAGCACCACCACCTCCGAGGCCGGCGCTACCCGGTCCGGCGCCACCCGGACCGTTCCTGGCAGGTCGATCTCCTCCTCGGCCAGGGCTGCCGCCAGCCGCGCGTACACCTCCACCAACAGTTCAGGCTTCACCCAACGGGACGGGTCAGCCAGCCGATCCAGCAGGTCCACGGCGGCGTCGCGGTCGGCGAGCACATCATCCAGGCTGGACCGCGCCCCCAGGAGCCTGGCCACCTCCGAATCCACCGGTGCGGGGTCATACAACCCCTCCAGCTCCACCGCGTCGCGGGTACGCAGTTCAGCCGGACGGCGCCCCGAGAACAACGGTTGCCGCCCCAGCCACCACCGGGTGTACGCGGGCACCAAGACCCGACCGCCGTCGGGGAGCACCACGCTGCACGGCGCCACGAGTGCCTCCCGCGTCGGTTGTCGAATCAGCAGCTGGAGAGCCTCAGCCCAGCGGTCGTCGCGTACCCATTCCAGATCCCGCACCGCGAGCAACCGCTCCAGGTAGGCACCCTCCGTCTCGCCCACCGTGGCCCGTACCACCTCGGCCCACTCGTCGATAGCGGGCAGGTCGATCTCTTCCAGATCGGCCAGGTCCACCATGGACTCTTCCAGCAGGTGGAAGTCGTCCATGACCCCCACCCCGGTCAGGGCCGCGGCGCCCCACCGGGCGACCCAGTCCGGCGCGACCGGCCGCAGCGGCGCCGACGGCACCAGCAGGTCGACCAGCTGACCATCGGGAAGGATCAGGTCGGCCGCGGCCACCCAGTCACCGTCGGCGGCTGGGAGCGGCAGCTCCGTCAGCCACTCCTCCACAGGAGTGTGGAGTCTGGCGGCAGAGACCAGTGAGAGCACGGTGGTGGCCAACTCGGCCAGGTCCTCGGGCTCCCCTTCCTGGACGGCGTCCAGGACCGCCTCCCGGACTCGGGGATCGGTCAGAATCGCTTCAGCGGTGGCGGGGGTGGCTCCCAAGCGCTCCAACAGGGGATGCACCGCATCGGGGTGCACCACCCGCAGTCCAAGGTCGACGACGGCGGCGGGCAGCTCCTCCTCGGGAGGCAGCAGCGTATCCGCGGGCCCCACGGCGGTACGCCCATCCAACAGCGGGACCGGAAGCCCAGCCAACGCCTCCCGGTCGGCCAGGTCCAGGCCGGTGGCTTCCAGCGCCGCGTACACGCGTCGCCACCACTGCGGTGACCGCTCCAGGCCAGTGATCAGGGGAACCAGGTCAGCGATGCCCAGCCGACGCACCCCCAGGTCCCCTAGGAGCGCGGCGGTCGTCCGGTTCCACCAGCCCTCCGGCAGCAGGCCTTGCAGGGTGTCGGCGAGCGGAAGCACCAACGGGTCCGGGACCGACACCGCGCGTCCCGGCTCCACGGGGAGGATGGCCCCCTCGCTATCCCGCGCCAGGGATCCGTCGGGGGTCACCACCGGCAGCCAGGCGCGCTGTCTCAGCCGTGCTGCGCAGGCGTCCCGGATAGCGGCGTCCAACGGCGCGGTGGCGAGCCCGGGCGCCGGCGCTAGCTGGAGCACCTCGGGATGGTCGGCCAGTTCGATGATCAAATCCGCGATCACCTCACCGGCCCGTTCGGCGAGCCAGGCGGTGAGTGGACCGGACGGCACCCGGCGACGCCCCACATCCAACGGGAAAGTCCCGATCAGACGCACCGGCAACGAGAGCGGTTCATCGCTCGGGGTGGGAGCGTGAATCACCTGCCTGACCGCCGGTGGCGCCACCTTCCCCTCGGTGGTGACCGGGACCGCCGCCAGCATCGACCACGCGGTGCGGACCCGCTCCTCAACGGGACGATCAGCGAGCAGGTCACCGGGCAGTTCACCCTCCCGGCGGACCAGCCGCCACCGGGTCGGCACCCCGTCCTCATCCAGGGTGACCATCGACCCGCTCGACGACCGGCGGATGACCCGGCCGTTGAGGTCCACGACGGCCAGCTCCGGGAAAGCCAGCAACAGGGCCGGATCGAACTCGGCCAAGGCATCGGCGACCGCCTTGACCGCGTCGGCGTCGCGCAGCGGCAGCCACACCTCGGCGTCGAATCCTTCGGCCGGTGGCGTGGGGGCAGGCCACGGCAACCTGGTCACGGGGACCGCCCCGGACCGACGGGCCATCTCCTCGGCCAGGTGGGGCACCGTGGCGACCAACCGGCGGGTTTCCTCGGCGGAGAACCGGATCCCTCCGGTTCGAGAACGCAGCTCTGGCGCGTCACTGACCGCCAGGACCGCCGAGAAACCGACCCCGAACCGACCGGCCGTGGTGCCATCCCGCTTCGCCGAGGCGCGGAGCGCCGTGAGCGTGTCCACCCCGGCGGCGTCCAAGGGGGCACCGGTGTTGGCGGCGCTGAGAACCCAGCCGCACTCTGGTTCCTGGATCAGCCGGAACCGCAAGGTTCCGGGTACGCCCGCCTGCGCGGCGCTGTCCGCCGCGTTCTGCACCAGCTCTACCAGCAGTCGGTCCGCGTACGCTCCCCGGACCAGGTCCTCCTCAGCGTTGGCGTCCTCCCGGAACCGGGTAGGCGACGCACGCCAGGCGTCCAGGATCACCTGGCGACGAGTATGGGTATCGAATGGATCACTCACCGCTCAGCCGTGACCGTAGGGCTCGGTGGAGTCGGAGTCAGTGACCGACCCCTCTGGGGGATGGATAACAACCGGCTCGATCTCGGCGTCGTCATAGACCGTGGGCAGCTCCTCCACCGGAGAAGCGATATCGGTCAGCACCTCTGAGTGCGCGCCACAGCCATGGTCGGCGCTGACGACTTGACCGTCGTCGGGAGCGTACACATTGCCGCATACCCCGAACAGATTCCGCAGCGCCCCCGCCAACGGCAGGTAGAACCCGCAGGTGCCGCAGCGCGCCTGCGGGGGAGCCGCCCGGGAGATCGGCGCCTGGGGACCGTGTGGACCCTCATACCACCGCTGTGCGCACTCACTGCGCCCGACCCGGCTCATTACACGGACTCGCCCCAGGCCCAGCTCCCACACCGTCTCCTCAACGGCGGGATCGTCGGACTGCAGGTATCCCGGGACCAGTCGTTCATCGTCCGGTGGCGTAGGGAGCAGGTCACCGACCCCCAGGTCCCCCGGTTCCAACCGTTCCGACCAGGGAACCCACGAAGGAGACAGCAAAGCGTCCGGTCCAGGAAGCAGAGCGGTCTCGCAGACCGTCACCCGCCTGCTGCGGGGAACCCGGGTCACCACCACGGCCCAACGCCACCCTCGGTAGCCGGGCATCAAGCATTCAAACAGGTGAGTGACCAGTCGATCGCCTTCCGGCACCGCTTCAAGGTGGTCGCCAACCTGGCCCTCACCGGCGGACTCCACCGCGGCTGCCCGTGCCAACTCCACGGCCTCAGCGCAGATGGCGTCCAGCCGAGGGCCCTTCCGGGCGCGGCCGGACGAGCGAGGGGCGGCCGCGGGATCCGCTGACGACTGGGAACGGACGGCGCTGCGTGTCACCGGTCCATTCTCGCTCATCACCCTGACAACGCGGCGGGGGGACGAACCTTCACGTGCCGCGGATAAGCAGCCTGCAGGCAGCGGGAACAATACGGGAGGATGGGGAGCATGTCCGTACTCCGCTGGCTGACCGGTGCCGTCCGTACCTCGGCCCACGGGGCGGGCGCGGTGGCTGATGGGCTCAGCCGGACAGGGAGATTCCTCATTCGGCAGGTGTCGGTGGTCCGGGAGCGCAGCGCCGCCGGCGAGATCGGCATGGTGCGCCTGCTGGATCTGCACGTCGCTTCCTGCGCCGGTGACGCGTTGATCGCCATCGGTCTCGCGGGGACGATCTTCTTCTCGGTGCCGGTGGGCGAGGCTCGCGACCGGGTAGCGCTCTACCTGCTGGTCACCATGGTGCCTTTCGCCCTGTTGGCGCCGGTGGTGGGCCCTCTGCTGGACCGGTTCCGGCACGGCCGGCGGTACGCGCTGGCCACCACGATGCTGGGGCGGGGCTTTCTGGCGTGGGTGATCTCCGACAACCTGGGCGGTTTAGCGCTGTACCCGGCGGCGTTCGGGGTGCTGACTTTGTCCCGCGCGTACGGGGTGGCCCGCGCCGCGGCGGTGCCACGCCTGATTCCGGAGTCGCTGGGACTGGTGGAGGCCGGGG
Source organism: Actinomycetales bacterium (assembly GCA_002919305.1). Classification (GTDB taxonomy): domain Bacteria; phylum Actinomycetota; class Actinomycetes; order Mycobacteriales; family Micromonosporaceae; genus RSA1. The sequence goes on along the minus strand of PKFB01000057.1, from coordinate 118,565 downwards.
CCCGTGGCTCTCTGTTCGGGACGGTCGCCGGTGCGCTGGCCGCGCCGGTGGGGATCGCGTTGGTTTGGTTTGGACCGCAATGGGCGTTGCGGCTGGCCAGCGTGGTGTTCCTCTACGGCATGGTGGTGGCGCTTCGACTGCCGCCCCGCGCCGACTCCGATCCTCCCGAGGTGGCGCCTCGGGCTTTTCATCTGCCCGGCCTGCGTTCCGGCAAGGTCCTGACCGGGAAGTTGGTGTGGGCCGCTTTGGTCGGTGGCGTGGCTTTGCGCGCCATGTATGGATTCCTCGCCCTGTTCCTGGCGTTCCGGATCAGGGAGGGAGACTTCCCGCTGCTCCGGCCCGAGGTTGCCCTGTCGGTGGTGGCCGTGGCGCTGGGGGCGGGCTCCTTCCTCGCCACCGCGTTGTGCGCCCGGGCACGGTTCCGGCGTCCGTTGCTTCCTCAGACGATCGGAATGGCCGTGATAGCCGCATTCGCGGCCCTGGCCACCTGGTGGTACACGCTCGGGACGGTGGCGTTGTTGTGTCTGGCCACCTCATTCGTCGCCGGGTTCGGCAAGCTCGCCATAGACGCGATCATTCAGGAACGGCTGAAGGAACAGGTACGCGCCAGCGCCTTCGCCCACTCCGAGACGCTGCTGATGCTCGCCTGGGTCGCCGGGGGCGCGCTCGGACTCGCTCCGCTGTCGGGCAGGCTGGGGTTGCTGGTGGCCACGATCGGCGTGATCGCCGTGTTGGCCCAGCTCGCCACTTGGGCCTCACAGCTACGTGACGAGCGGCTTACGGGGGTGGTGTTGCCCTCGTCCTCACCGGCCCCCTCCGCTCCCGAGGAGGATGTGTCTGCGCAGCCCTCCGACACCGCCGGAGCGGAAGCTGTCTCGCGACGGACGGTCCGGCGCCGTCGGGACACCAAGCCCACGCATCCCGAACCCGACGTCCCCGGTTCGAAGCCCGCACCTCCCCCTTCCCCGGAGCGCGTCACCGCTTCGGGCACCACGCTCCCTCGGGAACCCGAGCACTGGGAGAGAACCCGCGAGTTGCCCGGCGCCGTGGTGCATCCCGACGAGAATCCGACGGTTCCCCTCAGCAGCTTCGAGGGGCGGACAGTTCGGATACCACCGGCTGTAGAGCCTGGTCAGCCGGCTCCCCCACAGTTCACCGAGTCCACCGACGAGCAGACGGCGCCCTCGCCTCCCGGCTACCACCTGTACCGGCCCTCTGGGCGCGGTGGCCCGCGAGGTAAGACGACATCGTGAGACTGCTTATCGTCACCGCCGTCCCCGCGGAGCGGGACGCTGTCATCGCTGGGCTGTCGCGTAATCCCCGGGCCTCCTCATGGTCGACCGAGGTGGTGGCCGTCGGGGTGGGGCCGGCCGCGGCGGCCGCCGCCACCGCGCGGCTGATTGCGCTCGCAGAGGCCCGGGGCGCCGCTTTCGACGCGGTTCTCAGCGCCGGGATCGCCGGTGGGTTCGTCGGGCGCGTCGAGGTCGGGGATGTGGTCCTCGCCACTCGCAGCGTGGCCGCGGATGTGGGGGCCGAGTCACCGAATGGTTTCCTGCCGCTGCCGGCCCTCCACCTGCCCTCAGTCCCCACCCCACCTTGGCTGGCCGGTACCGTGGCTGATCAGGTCACCGCGACTGTGCCGCTGGAGTGTCCACTGGCCCACCGCGGCGCCATCCTCACGCTGGCCACGGTGACCGGTACCGCGGTGACCGCGGCGACGTTGGCCGAGCGTCACCCTGACGCCTTGGCCGAGGCGATGGAAGGATTCGGGGTGGCTGCGGCGGCGGTCCAGGCCGGGTTGCGCTTCGGGGAGGTACGCACGATCTCTAACCCGATCGGCCCCCGTGACCGATCCACCTGGCGGTTGGAGCACGCCCTGAGCATGCTCACCTCCGCTTTCTCCACCGTGTCACTGAATAGCTCCGAGGAGGGCATATGAGCGTGTCGTTAGCGATCTCTCCCTGCCCTAACGACACCTTCGTTTTCCACGCCCTAGTTCACGGCCTAGTCCCCGGCGCCCCTCCGGTGAAGGTCACGTACGCGGATGTGGATGTCACCAACACCGCCGCCGAGCAAGGCACCTATGACCTCGTCAAGGTCAGTTACGCCGCCCTGCCCTGGCTGTTAGAGCGGTACGCCCTCCTGCCCTGCGGTGGCGCCCTTGGACGCGGATGCGGTCCGCTTCTGCTGACCGCGTCGCCCCGCGAACCCGCCGACCTGGCGGGGGCCACCGTGGCGGTGCCCGGCGACCGGACCACCGCGTACCTGCTGTTTCGGTTGTGGGCTGACGGGCTGAACGTGGCGCGGGTGACGGTGATGCCGTTCGCCCAGATCATGCCGGCGGTCCGCGATGGGGTCGTGGACGCCGGCCTCGTCATTCATGAAGCCCGCTTCACCTATCCCCAATACGGCCTTCACCAATTGGTAGATCTGGGTCAATGGTGGGAACAGGAGACCGGGCTGCCGATCCCCTTGGGCGCCATTGTGGCGCGCCGAGGAATGGATATCGACGCGGCGGCCGAGTGGATCCGCACGTCGGTTCGAATGGCCTGGAGTAATCCGGCAGCCAGCCAGGAGTATGTCCTTGCGCACGCTCAGGAGATGGATCCGGCCGTCGTCTCCCAGCACATCGCGTTGTACGTGAACTCGTTCACCGAGAATCTTGGAGACGAGGGGTACGCGGCGGCGGAGGAGCTGCTCGGGCGGGCCGCGGCGGCCGGCTTGGTCCCGAAGGTGTCAGAATCCCAGCTTCGTCGCTAATCTCGATCGCGTGTCGGATAACCGCGTGTATACCGGTAACCGAGGCCGTCACGGTAACCGCGGGTAATACCAGACGACGCGCTCAGGTAGCGAATGGCGTTTCCATCACTCCTCGTCACCACTTCACGAGGTAGCGTATCGTCACAATTTCATTACTTTAAGTCGCGACGGCGGGATTCTCATCGACGATCCAAGATCCACGCAGATCCATTTTTCGAGGTCAGAGGATCGACAGACTGCTTCTATCCCCTTCGGGGTGGCCGCAGATCAGTCAATCAGTAGCCTGATTGACTTCTTTCCCACCATCTTTCGAAAGATCGGGTTAAGTTTTATTCGCCCGTTGCTGGCTATCATCCATACTTCAGACGGGTTGGGGTCAAGGACCGCGATCACTCACCGGTCACACTGTCCCATATCCTGTCTCAAGATAGTCAAAACAAGATCGGCGGTCCGGTCTGAGCCGCAGTAGTCCCGCTCCCACTCATCGTGCCGTAAAGAGCCTAACGAGCAGAACGGAGCCTTGGTGGTCGCCTACGTCGATACCTCGCAGCGTCCCGACCACGCCGCGACGGCCGCACCCCGTCGGCCGTCCCGCCGTTGGATCGGGTACCTGGTTCTGGCGTTTATCTTGTCCTGGGTTGTACCACCACTCGCCCACGTGATCAGAGTCGACTGGTTGCTGCCACCACTGCTGTTGGTGGGCACAGCGAGCCTGCTGCGCGGGGGTCGGACCCTGCTGGACCGGCTGATCCTGGCCTTCGTTCTCCTGGTCAGCGCCACCACCGCGGCCGGCTTGCTCTTTTCGCACTGGCCTTGGAATCTGGAGCCGGTACCGGTAGCGATCGCCGGTTTCACCGCGCTCACCCTGATCGCGGCCCTGACTCGCCGGCGCCCCGTTCTCCCTCGTTCCCTGCGTCCGTCGGATATCCACGCCCTGATCAGCGGCGTGGCGATCACAACGCTGGTTGTCCTCCCGTTCCTGCCGAGAGATCTCACCGGCCGAATCGCGTTAATTCTTCCCGGCGAAGACAACGCGCGACATTTCACATTGTTTGACTCTATCCACCGGTTCGGTGGATACGTCTACTTCCACAATGAGGCTGCCGCACCGTACGTCACCCCTGGCCTGGAGAACTACCCCCAGGGCTTCCACATGGTGACGGCATTATTGGACAACTTCGTGCGGTCCACCACTGAGCTGGACACTCCGCTGAACGCCTTTGGCCACTACACCGCCTTCACCATTCTCGGATACGGCCTGTTCGCCTTAGTGATGGTGTGGGCGACCGGCCGCGTGGCGGCCACGTATCTGAGTGGATGGCGCATGATGGCCGTCTGCACCTTCACCGCCGCGGCGGTAGGAGTGGGGCCGGTGTTGGCCATGTTCGTCCGCGGCTACCCCAGTGAGATCCTCGGCCTGACCCTGTTAGCGGTGCTGTTCACCTTGCTGGCCCGGCCCATCGCGCGTACCCGAGAACTGATCGTGATGGTGGCGGCGCTGCTGGTGGGCATCGCCTTCACCTATTTCTTCCTGATGCCTATCGCCATGGCGTCCTCGCTGCTGGCGTTGATCGTCTATCGACGCCGGGTGCTGCGCTCCTGGCCAACCGTGCTGATCAGCATCGTGATAGCCGCGCCGTTGGCGCTGGTCCCGTACCTGATGATGTACGCCAACGCCAACCCCATTGAGGACCTCTCCCCCGACGGAGGCGTGGTCCCACTCAGCCGCAATCTCGTGGTCGCCGTCACGGTGCTGATCTGTGCCGGCCTGCTGCTGGTGTGGCGCTCTATCACCTGGCGGATGGTGGTGGCGAACCTGGTGATCACCGCGGCGTTCGCGCTGGCCATCGGGACGTACCAGATCATCGTGCTCGGAGAGCTGGCCTACTACTTCGAAAAGGCCGTCCACGCGGTGTTCGTCGCCTGCCTGGTCGGCTTGGGGGCATGCGCCCTGCTCATCCCCCAGCGACCTCACCTCCAGGAGGGGGGTACGCGCGGGCCTCTGGGCGCGCTTGTAGGTACCACGCGGCGGCGTTCCGCGCTCGTGGCCACGCTGCTGTGCTTAACCCCGCTGGCGATGTTCGGAGTGATCCCGATCCAACGCCCGGCCGGCACCAACGGCTACCCAGCGCCAGGGGTCAGCTGGGGCGCGGCCTGGGCCGCGGGGAATCTTGAGTACCCCCTCCACGCCCTGATGATCACGGCGGTGTTGGAGCACTACCCCGACGGCGAGGCCGACGATCGCATCAATGTCGTGGTTCATCCCGACGGGAAGGTGGTGGCCCTGTTCACCGGGGTGCTGCGCCGGGAGCACGGCTCCACCGACGACTTCGAACCGTGGACCCTGTACACCCGCGATCAGCAGGGTGTGGACAACCTGACGGAGTTGCTGCTGGAGACCGACACCCCGGTCCGGCTGATCGTCGCCGACATCAATCGCGACGGAACCCGTGAGGTGCTCGACGAGGACGCCCCGCCCCGGTTCGATGTTGAAGGTGCACTGCGGCAGTTCGTGGCGGAGCACCCGGAGCTGGACATTGAACTGATGCGGATGTCGGACCTGACCGATCCATCCAGCTAGTCGGTTACCACCGAGGTGGCCACATCGCTTCGTATTCGTATATGAATGGGGGGCGCTCGCGCCCCCCATTCACGTTTTCACGATTCGCGCTAGCTTGTCGAGCCAGCTCGTCGGTTGTGTCGGCCGTCCCTGGGATCGGGTACGTCAGCCGGTCTGTCCATCCTGACCGGATGTGTCAGACCTCCAGCTCCCGGGCCACCGCGTGCACCACCTCTGCGATCTTGCGGGACACCTTGCGGTCTGGGTACCGGCCCCGGCGCAGCTCCGGCTGGACCTTCAGCTCTAGCACCTTGATCATGTCCTCGATCAGGCCGTGCAGCTCGTCAGGCGGCCGACGTCGCGCCTCGACAACGGAGGGCAACGCCTCCAATAAACGCACCGACAGCGCCTGGCTCCCCTTCCGGCTCTCCACGATGCCGAATTCCACTCGTTGCCCCGGTTTGAGAGCCGTCACACCCGTCGGGAGGGCGCCCCTGTGGACGAACACATCCCCGCCCTCGTCGCGGGTGAGGAATCCATAGCCCTTTTCCGCGTCGTACCACTTGACTCGGCCGCTTGGCACTGCTGACCTCTGCCTCTCCACGAAACACGAAAGGGGGTTCACTCAAGTGGCACCCCCGGGGTCCTTCAAGGCTATCCAGCCGGGCTGGCTGCTCCCAACGCGTATCGTCGTGTCGGGAGCTCACCACCATCCATGATCCATCCCTAACCACCGTCTGGCGATTCCGTTTACCGACAGGATTTGTCCGTTCACCGTCTGCTTCAGCCCACTTCGGACGGTGAGAGGGCCAATCCTCAGCGGAACCGTTCGGGGTCAGGGAGGAGTTCGTTCATGGACCCGGACCGGAACCCCCGGGGGTCCAACGTCACCCGGGGGAAGTCTTCCAAGTCGGTCAGGATGTCCGGACGCGCCGCCACGGCGTCGACCAGGTCGGCGTCCACCTCAACCCGGGCACCAGCGTCGCCCAGATCTCGGACTCGGAGGTTTCGGACACCGATCCCCGCCTCCGCCAGCCGCTGCCGCAACGCGGCTTCGGCCCGCTCCACCCGGGCCAGGCGGCTGGGGGTGATCGTCACGCCGTACGCGATCCGGCTCGCGAGGCAGGCCGCCGCGGGCTTGTCCCAGGTAACCAGCCCCCATCGGCGGGAGGCGGTCCGGATCTGCGGCTTGGTCAGTCCAACGTCACACAGCGGCGTCACCGCGCCCCGCTGAGCGGCGGCCCGGATGCCCGGACGGAAACCAGCGATCACATCATCGGCGTTGGTTCCGGTCGCCACATGGGCAAGGCCGAGTTTGGCGGCCAAGGGCCGCAACCGGTCCAGCAGCTCCGCCTTGCAGTGGAAGCATCGATCCCCACCGTTGGCCCGATACCCCGGGCGCTCCATCTCGGCGGTCGCGACGAGCTCGTGCCGGACTCCAATCTGGCGTGCAAAGGCCTGGGCTGCCTCCAGCTCGGTAGCGGGCAGGCTCGGAGAGAGCGCGGTCGCCGCGACAACCCGCTCTGGCCCGAGCGCGCGTACCGCCGCTGCCAACAGGAAGGCGGAGTCCGCACCGCCGGAGAAGGCAACCAGCAGGCTGTCCAGTTCCTGAAGCCGTCGCTGAAGCGCGTCGAGTCGGCTGGTGAGAACCCACTCCTCCAGCCAGCCGGCGAAGCCCTGCAGGTCCTCCAGCACCACGTCAGCGCCGGCCTGCTGTAACTCGCGCGCGTCGCACGGCCCGGTCGTCACGCCTACCGAGGTGATGCCCGCGGCCTGGGCTGCCCGGACGTCGGCGGTGTGATCACCGACGTAGATCTGGACGCCGTGATCCCGGATGGCGGCGGTCTTACCGTCGGCGAACGCGAGCCCGACCACCTCATCGACCGACAGCTGCAGTTGGTCGAGGTGGAGCCGCACCAGCGTGGGGTGCTTCGCGCTGATCACGACAACCTTTCCGCCCGCGTCCCGGACCGCCGCGATGGCCTCCGCCGCTCCCGCTAACGCGGGTGAGGGGGCGACAGCGTGATCGGGGTACAGGGCGCGGTAACGGGCCACCATCGCCGCGACCTGCTCGGGTGGGAACCAACGCGCCATTTCCTGCTCTACGGGCGGCCCTAAACGTGAGACCACCGCATCGACGTCGATCCACACCCCGGTCTCGGCGCTCAGTGCCCGGTAGGCCGCCGCGATGCCGGGACGGCTGTCCACGAGCGTCATATCAAGATCAAAGCCGACCACCGGACTCGCCACGCCGTCAGCGTACCGTGTCTGCCCTCCCGGGCCGTGATCCGCGACTTCACCACACACTCCGGACTATGTCCACATTCGCGCAGGAAAACCACCCCCTGGGCGAGAGACATGTCTTGACATCGATTGCTTATTAGGTCTAAATTCGCCTTTCCTTTAGGAAAGTTTCCTAACTTCTGTCGCGACCTCCGCGACGAGTCAGGACAACGGGAGTTCCCGCACCCAGGGAGGCGCCATGAGAGTTCGGACGGCGGTGACCCTGGTGGTCGCCGCGATCGTCGTGGCACTGCTACCCGCATTACCCGCATCAGCCGCCCCCGGTGTAACCGCCACGTTCACCAAAACCTCCGACTGGGGCACCGGTTTTGTGGCCAACTACCGGATCACCAACGGCGGAACAGCCCAGCTAGAAGGCTGGGAACTGCAGTTCTCCCTGCCCGCCACCATCACCTCGGTGTGGAACGGCCAGATCAGCCGGTCCGGTGACCGGTACACGATCACCCCAGAATCCTGGAACGCTTCCCTCCCCCCGGGCGCGTCGGTCACGGTCGGATTTGAGGGGACCTACAGCGGCTCATGGAGTGACCCGACGAACTGCACCCTCAACGGTGAGCCGTGCAGCGGTAGCCAACCGACCTCCTCGCCGACCATCTCCCCAACCGCATCGCCGACCGCCTCTCCCACCGCGTCACCGACCGTCTCCCCGACCACCCCAGCGCCGGGGCCGGAAGAGCCGATGCGGATCGCGTACTTCACCCAGTGGGGCATCTACCAGCGCGGTTACCTGGTCCGCGACATCGTCACCAGTGGCGCCGCCGAACGCCTCACCCACATCCACTACGCCTTCGGCAACATCTCTCCCGACGGCCTGTGCTTCGAGACCAACGAGCCCGGTGTGGGCGACGCATGGGCCGACTACCAACGCCGCTTTACCGCCAGCGAATCGGTCAGCGGGGTCGCCGACACCTGGGACCAGCCCTTGGCTGGCAACTTCAACCAGCTCCGCCAGCTCAAGCAGCGCTACCCACACCTGACGGTGATGTTCTCCCTGGGTGGCTGGAGCTGGTCACGCTACTTCTCCAATGCGGCCGCCACACCTGAGTCCCGTCAACGGTTCGTCGCCAGCTGCATCGACCTGTTCATCCGCGGCAATCTGCCGATCCTCGGCGGTGAGCCACAAGGCGGTCCCGGCGCCGCGGCCGGCATCTTCGACGGATTTGACCTGGACTGGGAGTGGCCCGGCAGCCAAGGCCACCCGCACAACATTGTCCGGCCAGAGGATCGGCGCAACTTCACGCTGCTGCTGGAGGAGTTCCGGCGTCAGCTCGACGCGGTGAGCGCTGAGACCGGCCGCCGGTACCAGCTGTCGGCCTTCCTGCCGGCCGATCCAGCGCGCATCGACGCTGGTTTCGAGGTAGACCAGATCTTCCGGTACCTGGACTACGCCACGGTGCAGGGGTATGACCTGCACGGTGCCTGGGAGACCACCACCAACCACCAGGCGCAGCTGTACTCGCCGCCGGACGACCCGGCCCCCGAGCGCTGGAGCGTGGACCTCGCGGTGGACTCCTGGCTGGCACGGGGCGCCCCGGCGGACCGGCTTGCGATCGGTGTGCCGGCGTACGGACGCGGCTGGGCGGGCGTACCCAACACCAACAATGGCCTGTACCAACCCGGACCGAACCCGGCGGACGGGTCGTACGAGGATGGCGTCGAAGACTACGACGTGCTCATTAACCGACCCGGGACCCGGGTGTACGACCCCGAAGCCGGCGCGCTGTGGTTGTACTCCAACGGCGAATTCTGGTCGTACGACGATCCCAGAATCGTCGCTGACAAGGCAGCGTATGTCCTCGCCAACGGCCTGGGCGGGCTGATGTTGTGGTCGCTGGACGGCGATAACGGTGATCTTGTCGCCGCCATGGCCGACGGTTTGACCTAAACCCGTCCCCCCACTGATGGTTGTGGGTCCGTGTGTTGACACGGACCCACAACCAATACGCAAGCCAGCGTGGTACGCAAGTCAGCGTTCGCGGGCGGGCTGACGCTCAGGGTGAACGTAGGACAGCTGCTCTACAGGAAGCGGGAACACGACATCCTCCCCGAAGGGAGAAGCGCCTCCCGGACGAGAGAACAGCAGCTCGTTGACTGGTAGATGCCCGTCCTGAACCCGTCCCTTCTGGGACGCTTTCGTCGAGCCGCCAGAGGTGCCATCCACCCGCCTCGCCATGCTCGTCTCCTCCTCGCGCCCGAAGCCACTATGAACCCACCGCCAGGGTGCGGTGGGCAGGGTGATCACCCCCAGTGTCGCACGATGCCCCAGGTCCCTGACGCGGACACTGAATGCAGCTCGGCAGCACGCTAGCGTTGAGGAGGTGAGCAGCCTCGCCGATCATCTCCGCCGCCTGCCCGACTCCGGTCTGATCAGTCTGCTCCGTGCCCGCCCCGACCTCGCTGTCCCGGTTCCCACGGATATCGCGACCCTGGCGCAACGCGCGGCCTCCCGGTTTTCGGTTGCGCGCGCTTTGGACGGACTCGACCGCTTCACTCTGGAGATCCTCGACGCACTACGGCTGCTGCCCCAGTTGGGGGAACCTGTCAACGAGGCTGCTCTATTACGACTGGTCGCCGACGCCGCATCGGCTGACGCAGTGCGTGCTGCCCTGGAACGCCTTCGCTCCCTGGCGGTGGTCCACGGCGAGGAATCCAATCTGATCGTCCTGCCCACCGTGGACGAGGTCTGCTCGGCGTACCCGGCGGGGTTGGGCCGGCCCGCCGCCGAACTGGATCCCCAAGCCGGCGAACTCGCCGGTGATCCGGCCCGGTTGCGGCGCACTGTGCTGACCGCCCCTGCGCCGGCCCGTGCCATCCTCGATCGACTCGCCGCCGGCCCACCCGTGGGCACCGTCCGGAACGCCCGACGCCCCACCGCCCCTGGGGACGATGACAGTCCAGTACGGTGGTTGATCTCGCGTCGTCTGCTCATCCCGATCTCCGACGACACCGTGGAGCTGCCTCGGGAGGTAGGGCTGCTGCTCCGTCGCGACACCGGCCCGTTGGGTGACCTACATCCGGAGCCCCCTACCCCTGACGTCCCCATCCGTCCCACCGACACGGTCAACACCGCAGGTGCTGGTCAGGCGATGGAGGTGGTACGCCGCACCGACGCGCTCCTTGACGCCCTGGCCACCGAACCGGCGGCGGTGCTGCGTTCCACCGGGTTGGGGATACGGGATCTGCGCCGGATCGCGCGTACCACAGGGATCTCGGAGTCCGAAGCGGGCTTGCTTGTGGAGATCGCCTTCGCCGCCGAACTGCTCGATGACAGCCAGGAGGCCGACCCGGTTTGGCTTCCAACGCCCGCCTATGACCTTTGGCGGGAAGCGCCGCTGGCGGTCCGCTGGGTACGCCTGGCCCGGGCATGGCTGGGCATGAATCGGCAACCCGGCCTGATCGGCACCCGGGACGACAGAGACCGCCTGATCAACGCGCTCTCTGATGACGTGGAGCGGGGTGGTGTGTCCCAGCTGCGGCAAAGCACGCTCCAGATGCTGGCGCTCCTGCCGGAGGGCGCGGTGGGCGCCCCCCAAGCGGTGCTGGAGATGTTGTCCTGGCGGGCACCCCGGCGGGGTGGTCGGCACCGGGACACGGTGGTTCATCAGGTGCTGTCAGAGGCCGCGACGCTAGGGGTGACGGGTCTGGGGGCGCTCACCTGCTATGGCCGAGCTCTCCTGGCCCAGGATGAACTCCGGGCCCAGGATGAAGACGCGGCTTTCGACCCGCTCGGAATTCGCGTCGACGAGGAGACACCGGTCATCACGGACCGGGCTGCCAGGGCTTTGGAGCCCTTGCTCCCCACCCCGGTCGATCACATCCTGGTGCAAGCCGACCTGACCGTGGTGGTCCCTGGACCGCCGGAGCCGTCCCTGGCCGCGGAACTGGCCCTCATGGCCGAACCGGAGTCGGCCGGCGGCGCCACCGTCTACCGCATCACCGCCGACAGCGTCCGGCGCGCCTTGGACGCCGGGGTGACCGCCGAGGATCTGCACGCCAGGATGGCGCATCGCTCCGCAACCCCGGTACCGCAGGCACTGACCTATCTCATCGACGATGTGGCTCGACGCCACGGCGGGCTGCGGGCCGGCCACTGCGGTTGTTACCTCCGCAGCGAAGATACGGCCCTGCTCGACGAACTCATCGCCGACCGGCGCCTGTCTCACCTGGAGCTGCGCCGCATCGCCCCGACGGTTGTCGTGACCCCGTACGCGTTGCACAGGCTGTTGGACACGCTACGCGACGCCGGGTACGCACCGGTCGCCGAGGACGCTTCTGGAGCCACGGTTCTGACTAAACCGCAGGCCCGTCGGGCACCGGCCCGGTCACGTCCCCCACGGGTGCCCGACACCTCCATGGCCCTTGACGAGGTTCGCCTGTCCACAGTGGTGGAGCTGATCCGCCAAGGCGACGCCACGGCCCGCGCTTCCCGCCCCAACCTCGACAATCAGGCAACGCCGGGGCAGACCCTGGCGGTGCTGCAGAAAGCGCTGCGGGAGCGGCAGCGGGTCTGGGTGGGTTACGTCGACTCCCACGGGGCGATGGCGACCCGCCTCGTGCGCCCCGTCTCGATCGGGGCGGGTTATCTGCGGGCTGAGGACGAACGAAGCGAGACCATGCACACCTTCGCGCTGCACCGGATCGCCTCGGCCACTCTCCTCACCGACTCAGAGTGAGGGGTACGCGGAGCGGCATCACGCCGCGATCTATCCATTGTGGACACTAGCTCCCAGGAAACTCTCAGCTCAAGCCAAGGATCATCCCAGGTCAATCCTTCAAAGTAATAACCGAGCGAACCTTTCCGGGGGGTAGTGGGCCGCTCCGTGCGACAGTGGTCCAATGCCGGTCGTACCTGGGTGGGCGGTCAGCCTCCAACCGTCCCCCAGGAACGACTGGCCGGAAAGGCCAACTGGGTCGGGGGATGGAAAGGAGCCGGCGCAATGCGGCCCGGCAAAGCACGGATCCGTTACACCATTGACTGGACACCGGTGCGACATGTCACCGCAATGCCCGGTTCAGTCGCCCATTTCCGGTTGAACCCTCCCTCCTTCCTCAGTCGAGAAGACATCGCTCACGCCCTGGCCATGGCGGTCAGTCAGCTGCGTGGCATCGACACCGCCCTAGGGTGGGCAACGGGACGCAGCCAAGGGCCTTTTAACGACACCAACGCCGCAGCGATCTCCGCCGCGGTGATGAGCCGATGCCGTGAGGTGCGCGCCGCCACCGACGGCTACTTCGACCCGTGGGCGCTTCCCGGTGGTTTCGACCCCAGTGGAATGCTCACGGGCTGGGCGCTGGAACAGGCCGGCGCCACCCTCCTGAAGGCGGGGATCAGCGACTTCTCCATCGAGGCGCGCGGCAAGCTCCTGCTGCGCGGCAATGCCCCCGGCGGGGACGGCTGGCGGGTCTGTATTCACGACCCCGATTACCCCACCGAGATCCTCAGCTCGCTGCACATCACCAACACTGGTCTGGCCACAGAAGCCAGCGAGGTGATCGACCCTTACACGCAGCGCCCCAAAAGCCACTTCCGGCTCGTCACCGTGATGGGCCCGGACCTCGCCACGGCCGACGGATATGCCACCGCACTGCGGGCCGCTGGCCCCGCTGGGCTGTCCTGGTTCCCCACATCCGACGGCTATGAGGCGGTCCTGTACGTTCAGCCGCACCCGGGTGGCCAGGACATCTCCTCCGCCGCCTGACCGCTCTCACTTCTGAAGTCTGTTGGGATCCCGCTACCGGGCGTACCTCGCCAGAATCTGCCGAAGAATCTGCCGAGCCGACCGGGGTGGGCCGCGGACTCACGATCCTTTCACGGCCGGTTGTGGTTGGGGTGTACGTGGAACGGCGTCGGGTACGCGCACTCCCCCGTCGGACACCGCGACGGCTGCGTCCAGTACGCGTACCCGACGCCGAAAACGGAAGGTGGTCCCCCGACCACACGCTCCCAGCCTTGTCGCTACCCAAGTGCTGGGATGCCCCAGGCTGCCCTGCCCAAAACTCTGCCTGGAAGCGCCGCCGGTATGCTCCCCGATTCGTGCCAGCGCCAGCTTCAGGGCAAAACCGCGGGGCATCCACCACGGCGACAGGCGCCACCCAATGCCTACTGAACCCACACAATGCCTGCTGAACAATGCCTAGCCTGCTGAACAATGCCTACCGGCGGGCAGGCCACAGCCGCGCCGGCGCCAAGCACGTAGGCCAAGGCAGCGTGACAGAGTTTGGCGTGGAGTTGGCCTTGTGAGGCATCTGGACAGGCAGCCGCCAGTGGGCCAACCACACGCAATGACCACCGTCTGTGGGCGACCGGCCGCGGCACGGATCGCCCCGACCTCCGTGTGACAGGCACCACTCAGCAAGCGTGGGTGGCTTCAGAGAGGGACACTGGGAGCCGGCTGTCTCAACGACATTCCCGGCGTTCCCCTCATCACTTCCGGAGGCGCTCCGTGGCGCAAGGCCCCCTCATTGTTCAGTCCGACAAAACGCTGCTCCTTGAAGTCGATCACCCCGACGCCGACGCCTGCCGCATGGCGATCGCGGTGTTCGCCGAGCTGGAACGCGCCCCGGAACACGTCCACACCTACCGGATCACTCCCCTAGGCCTGTGGAACGCCCGGGCCGCCGGACACGACGCCGAGTCCGTGGTCGACGCCCTGCTGAGGTACAGCCGGTACCCGGTACCGCACGCGTTGCTGATGGACGTCGCCGAAACCATGGACCGCTACGGGCGACTCCAACTGGTCAACGACCCCGCCCATGGCCTGGTGCTGCGCGCCCTGGACCGCGCGGTCCTGGTGGAGGTGACGCGCTCGAAGAAACTCGCCGGCATGCTCGGCGCCCGCATCGACGACGACACCGTGGTGGTGTTCCCCAGCGAACGTGGCCGCCTCAAGCAGGCGCTGCTCAAGCTCGGCTGGCCCGCCGAGGACCTGGCGGGATACGTGGATGGTGAGGCCCACCCCATCGCCCTCGTCGAGGAGGGCTGGGCCCTACGCCCGTACCAGCGACAGGCGGTGGACTCCTTCTGGGCCGGCGGTTCCGGGGTGGTTGTCCTGCCCTGCGGCGCGGGAAAGACGCTCGTAGGCGCCGCGGCCATGGCTCGCGCTCAGGCAACCACGCTCATCCTGGTCACCAATACGGTCGCCGGTCGGCAATGGAAACGGGAGCTGTTGGCCCGCACCAGCCTCACCGAGGAGGAGATCGGCGAATACTCCGGCGAACGCAAGGAGATTCGTCCGGTCACGATCGCGACCTATCAGGTCCTCACTACCCGCCGCAAGGGCACCTACCCCCACCTGGACCTATTCGGCGCCCGGGACTGGGGCCTTGTGATCTACGACGAGGTCCATCTACTGCCCGCACCGATCTTCCGTTTCACCGCGGATCTGCAGGCCCGCCG
Source organism: Actinomycetales bacterium (assembly GCA_002919305.1). Lineage (GTDB taxonomy): Bacteria > Actinomycetota > Actinomycetes > Mycobacteriales > Micromonosporaceae > RSA1. The sequence continues at coordinate 103,545 of PKFB01000057.1, read as the reverse complement.
CCGGCTCGGGCTGACCGCCACCCTGGTCCGCGAGGACGGCCGGGAAGGCGACGTGTTCTCCCTCATCGGCCCTAAGCGCTACGACGCCCCCTGGAAGGACATCGAAGCGCAGGGCTGGATCGCCCCCGCCGAGTGTGTTGAGGTGCGGGTCACGCTCACCGACGCCGAACGGTTGGCTTACGCCACCACGGACCCCGAGGACCGGTACCGGGTGGCGGCGACCGCGCGTACCAAATTGCCCGTGGTCAAGGCGCTGGTGGAGCGGCACGCCGGGGAACAGATCCTGATCATCGGCGCTTACCTGGAGCAGCTCTCGGAGCTGGCCGAGTACCTGGACGTCCCGGTGCTCCAGGGCTCGACCACGACCCGGGAACGGGAACGGTTGCTCGACGCTTTCCGGTCCGGGCGACTCTCCACCCTGGTCATCAGCAAGGTGGGGAACTTCTCCATCGATCTCCCGGAGGCGGCGGTCGCCATTCAGGTGTCGGGGACCTTCGGCTCCCGTCAAGAGGAAGCGCAACGGCTGGGACGGATCCTCCGCCCCAAGGCCGACGGCCGGCAGGCGCATTTCTACACGGTGGTGTCACGCGACACCATCGACACCGAATACGCGGCGCACCGGCAGCGGTTCCTGGCGGAGCAGGGGTACGCGTACACCATCACTGACGCCGACGACGTGCTTGGGCCGCCCTTGCCCACCGATCCGGCGTGACTCCTGCGGCGTTCGGTGTTACCGCAGCCGCACGTGCCAGCCGTGCCCGGTGGGGCACTCGAACGCGACGAGCCGCCCACCGGTCAACCGTTCAAGATCCTTAGCCCCAGCCTGAGGCAGGATCTTGCGGCGTTCGCAGGAGTCACACCGCGGCAGCTCTGAAAACAGGGCCATGTACCGCATGGTAGCCATGGAGGCCCCTCCGCGGCTCCCGTCCGGATGCCCCCCTTACAGCGGAGTGGCGTCGATCAGCAGGGAGACCAGGGCGGCGAAAGTCGGTCGACCCGCCAGACCATCACACTCCTCGGTTTGCATCGTCGTTTCATGGACCGTCAGCGTGTACCGGTAGGCGTCCGCGCAGGGACGCGTGGCGCCCCGGGTCTGGAACTCCTCGGTGAGCTCGCGGCTGGTCGCCAACCCTCGAAGTTCGGTCAGCTGAGAGTCGGTGAGACGGCCGGTCTGCCGCACACCGTCGGCGGTGGTGTACGTCCATTGACCGTCCGGCTCCACGACCACCTGTTCATCCAGCCCCACGAATCCCGCGGACCGGCTCAGCATGATTCGCACGGCGTACGGCCGCCTCCCGTCGGTCTGGTCGTCTTCGGTAGACGTTTCAGGAGGCGTTCCGGATGGGGCTCCGGGGCCGCCGTCGGGCGTACCCTCCGGGGCCGTTGAACTCGGCGCATGAGACGGGACGGTGGTCGGGGACGAGCTGGCCGATGGGGCGGCGCCTGGCTCACCCGTGCTGCAGGCCAGCGCTCCAAACATGGTGACGCAAACAGCGATCATGAAAGCGCGGTGCCTGTTCATATCCGTCAGACGTCTGCGCGCTGGCTCCCGTTCCACGGGATGCTCCTTAAGTTTTTCACATTCAAGTTTTCAAGTTCTTCGCGACGTCCTTCACGCTGACCACAGTCGAGCCTGGTGATGATCGCCGCCCGCCTGACGGAAGTGATTGTGGGGTAGCGGCCGCTTAACGCCAGAGCCGCAGCTGGCCGGTGAGCTTCGGCTTCGGCTACTCAATGACGTAACGCATAGCGTGGAAGACGGCACCGGAGGCGTATGAGAACTTACAGGGACCAATCACCGTGATCCACTCATCGGAGCCTTCTCGAGTCTGAATCATCACCTGATAGGCGTATCCCCTAGTAGAGCCGCCCCCCGCTTCGATCGTGGCGTACCGATCGGGAAACGCCTGGTGTCGTAACGCGCACACGTAGGGCTCGGTGCGGGTCAGCGGTGACATCTCTTCAATGATCCAATCTTCTGAATTCGGCCCTAACCGCTGCTCCAGAGCGCGTTCAAGCTCCCGGTGTGCTTGCCGTAGCCGGTTGGCGTATTCCATCACGCCGTCAGCCTAACTACCGCCTGTATCCGACGCCGTCGCGCTCAAAATAGTGATATCTTGCCCCTTCATGTAAGGTGGTGAGCTCCTTAATCGCGCCCGCGCCATCACGCGTCCTGCCATGTCGTGTTCACTCTGCTTCTCGCGCTTCTCCCCAACCGACATGCGCGCTGGTCAACATCACTCACTGCCGGACCGGCGTACGGGCGCATCCTCGCCATTCATATACACGGTCTCAGTGAAAGTTAGTCGAGATACTGTTCGCCTCTTTCCGGTAGTCGGAAGGAGCGAACGCAGTTGTGCTTGATTCCCTGAGCACCGGATCGTTCCCTTACGGGAGGTCGGACCTGGTCTCGCCTCACCTGCTGCCCAGACCAAGAGTGTGGCGCCCGCTTCCCGCCACCCCCACTACTGGCAGACCGGCTCGTGACAGGCCGGCTCACCCCTGGGCGTACCCACCCCCGAAAGGGGGCATGATTCCTCTACGGAGGGTACGCCCGCTTTCTTAAAGAGGCAAAAAAAGTCACGTTGACCGCCGCCATCGCGATCATTTGCGAGATCGATTCTCGCCTGTCCGACTCTTCGGACATCTAAGCGGGAAAGCTCAACCTATTCCTAGGGAACAGGGACGAACGCTCTTCTAGCAGAGGCGATCGAGAACTAAATCTATTTCACACAGGCCGAGCCCGATCTGCTTTCTGTACGCTGTCGTTGATCGGTATTGATTCCGTTTAACCACTTGGCGGTATGGACAGTCCGCCGGTACTTATTCTTCTCTCCAGAGGAGACGGATCAGCCAATTCAGGAGCTGATCAGTCAGGTCAGAAACCGGCGGGCGCAAGAAGGTGTCGCTCGGGTGAACGACAGAACGCATAGGTGAGCCAGCCGCCAGCGACCGCAGCCGGTACCGCCAGGACCACCGGGTAGAGAAGAGCCCAGTTCCAGCCATACCCGCTGATCCCGAACGCTACGGCGTAACTAAACAGCAATAGGGCTGGCCCTGAGGCAGCGGCAAAAGCAACGGTGAAGGCCGATGTCCCCGCGGGCAGACGAATACTGATTGCCCCACCGGTCAAGAATGGGACCGTAAGCAGGATCGCCGTTGCGATCCCCCCGTTGACACCGTTCCCCACAATAAGGTGCCCGAGCGGTGGGGGCTCCTCGGGCGAAAGCCGCACCGACAACAGCGCGATCCCCCAGATCATGACAGCATGCGTTCTCACACCGCTGGTCAACCCCGGCCAGCGAGTGCCCGCGATGGCGACGACGAGGCCGGTCAGGGTGCCGGCGGCCGCCTGGGTACCTGCTTCCCAACCCAGGCTCGCACCGCCGTACATCGCGGCCCAAGCAGCGCCAGCGGCGGTCAAGGGAACCGCGAGGGCCGCGCCAAAAGCGGCTGCGGCCGGTGTCACTAGGGTGTCGGACAGCTTTCGAAACCTCCGGAACAGTCCTGGGGCGGTGGCGAGGACCACGCTGGTGGCCGCGAACCAACCGACGCCAACGAGCTGGGAGCTCCACCAGGCGGCCTGGTCGGCACAGCCGCAGCCGTTCCACGCCAGGAGGCCTACCCGCGTGGCGAGAACGGGCTGCCCCATCGCAAGCAAAGCCCCCGCGACCAGGGCGATCAGCGGCGCCGTGGTCTGGTGGTCGGCATGGTCGGAGGTCGTCTCTCCCGATCCCACAACGGACATAGTTGGACGGTACGTGACCATCCGACTTCAGAGAGTAACAGAAAGGTCACAAGCACGTCACATAAGTAGACAGAGCCCACCTATCGGGATGAATCACAGGGAGACGTGATTCTGACAATGGACCGGCCGGGACGGCTATTGCGCGCCTAGTACCCCCGGCTCGAGAATTCGCCTTCGCAGTTCATACCACTTAATCAGGAGGAACACTCGTGTCCGATCCAGGGACCGCATCGGCGGGAGCCGGCATAACAGCCGCCATCCTGTGTATATTGGCGATCTTTCTAGGCTTCATCGCGCTGATGATCGCGTCGATGTGGCGCATCTTCACCAAGGCTGGTCGTCCAGGATGGGCCGCACTGATCCCTCTTTACAACATCTACACCCTCCTGAAGGTCGTCGGACGCCCCGGATGGTGGATCCCGCTGTACTTCATCCCGCTTGTCGATATCGTCATACTTATCATAGTTGCGTTCGACTTAGCGAAATCTTTCAGGAAGAGTGGCGCCTTCGCCTTCTTCGGCCTGTTCCTGTTCGCCCCCGTGGGTTACCTGATCCTCGCCTTCGGTAGCGCTCAGTACGTAGGCCCTGGTGGTCGTCCGGCGTACGCCGGGGGATACCCGGGGGGATACCCGGGCGCGCCGGGCTTCCCCCCACAAGGTGGATACCCCGGGTACCCCGGCGGCTACCCACAGCAGAATCCGTACCCCGGTGGTCAGCCAGGTGGCTACCCTGGAGCGCCAGGTGGCTACCCTGGTGCGCCAGGCGGATACCCCGGAGGTCAGCAGGGTGGCTACCCCGGTGCGCCAGGCGGATACCAGTCGCCGTACGGACAGTGACGCTGACGACCCGACCTCGTTTTCCGACCGTTACGCGGACGCTGCCCGGTCAGCGGCGTACCCCCTGACATCTGGGGCGCCTAGTCGAGCGGCGTCCGCGGTCTGGTCATCAGGCATCCGCTGGGACTCCCGTTCCGCGGCAACCCGCAACAGGTAGTGCTCGACCTCCCGGCGACGTGTCTCCTCGTCCCAGCCCAAAACCTCACCCATCAACGACGCGGCGTCCTCGGCGCTCTCGACTCCCCGGTGGGGAGTCTCAATGGAGATCCGGGTACGCCGGGTCAGTACGTCGTCCAGGTGCAAAGCACCTTCGGCGCGGGCGGCGTAGACCACCTCAGCGCGCAGATACTCCGGCGCCCCAGGTATGGACTGGGCCAACTCCGGGCGCTCGCGTATCAGCTCCAGCACCTCCAAGGCGAGGGTGCCGTAGCGCTCAAGAAGGTGCTCCACAACCCCCACTGAAACGCCGTGGCGGCGGGCAATGCTGGAGCGATGCGCCCACGCCGTCTTAAACCCGTCGGCACCCAGCAGGAGTACCTCCTCGGTACGGGAGCGCCGGGTGCCGGGCAACCGCCGCGCCGCTTTGTTGACCACGTCGGCCGCCATGACGCGGTAGGTCGTGTACTTGCCCCCGGCGACCAGCATGAGCCCGAGCATCGGCTCCACCACGGCGTGCTCGCGGGATAGCTTGCTCGACAGCTCACTCTCCCCTGCCAGCAGGGGACGCAGCCCGGCGTACACCCCCTCGATGTCATCGAGGGACAGCGGCTTGTCCAGGACTTTGTTGACGTGGTCCAGGAGGTACTGGATATCCCTGCTGGAAGCCGCCGGATGGGCCCGGTCGAGCTTCCAGTCGGTATCGGTGGTCCCGATGATCCAGTGCCCGCCCCAGGGAATCACGAACAGCACACTGATCGCGGTCCGCAGGATCAGACCGGTCTCACCCGTGATCGCGCTGCGCGGCACAACCAGGTGGATCCCCTTACTCGCGCGGACCCGCAATCCCGGCCGCTCATGCAGCATTTCGCTGATGTCGTCGCTCCACACCCCGGTAGCGGCCACCACGGTCCGAGCCCGGATGTCGAACTCTTCCCGGTTCTCCATGTCCCGCACCCGGACCCCGACGACCTGACGTGCCTCCCGCAGCAGATCGATCACCCGGGTGGAGGTGGCTACCGCCGCGCCGTAGCTGGCCGCGGTACGGACCAGCGTCACCACGTACCGTGCGTCGTCAACCTGGCCGTCGTAGTACTGGATCGCGCCTTTGAGCGCGTCTGCGCGCAGGCTCGGGAAGAGCCGCCGAGCGGTTCGCTTGCTGATGTGGCGGTGCCACGGAATACCCCGGCCGTACCCGAATGCGCTGGCCAGGATGTCGTAGAGCAGCACCCCGGTGCCGTAGTAGGCCCGTTGCCAGACCCGGTGGGTCAGGGGTACTAAGAACGGCACTGGACGGACCAGATGGGGTGCTAACCGCCCCAGTAACAGGCCCCGCTCTCGCAGCGCCTCGTGGACCAGACCGAACTCCAGCTGTTCTAAGTAGCGCAGGCCTCCGTGGATCAGTTTGCTCGACCGGGAGGAGGTCCCGGCGGCGAAGTCACGGGCCTCCACTAAAGCCACCGACAGGCCACGGCTGGCCGCGTCTAAGGCCGCTCCAGCACCGGTGACGCCGCCACCGATGACGAGTACGTCGAATTGTTCGGTGCGCATCCGCTCCAGGTCGGCCGCCCTGCGCTGTGGGCTGAGTTGGCTCGCCTCGAAGCGGGATAGCGTTGGATCACTTCTCACCCTCCCGACGGTAGCCCTCGCGGGCCCTAAATGGAGGATTTGTTGCCGGTCACACCTGGAATCGCCGACCGGTTGCTCCTGCACGGGAGGCGAGAAGGGTACGCCGATATCGATATCAGGCGGCGTTAGGCGGCAATGGGCGTGGACAGCGAAAGGGCGGGTCCGCGAGAGACCCGCCCTTGAGCGTCACACGCTCGGACCTGATCGGTCGGGAATGCCCAGACCGGATCAGAAGTCCATGTCGCCGCCACCGCCGGGCGTGGCGCCAGCCTTCTCCTTCTCGGGCTTGTCAGCGACCACGGCCTCGGTGGTGAGGAACAGGGCCGCGATGGACGCCGCGTTCTGCAGCGCCGAGCGGGTCACCTTAGCCGGGTCGATGATGCCGGCGGCGAGCATGTCGACGTACTCACCGGTGCTGGCGTCCAGACCGTGGCCGGTCTCCAGGTTGCGGACGCGCTCCACGATCACGCCGCCCTCCAGGCCGGCGTTGACCGCGATCTGACGCAGCGGGGCGTCCAGCGCCGCGCGGACGATCGCCGCACCGGTCGCCTCGTCGCCGGTCAGGTCCAGCTTGTCGAAGGCGTTCTTGCCGGCCTGCACCAGCGCGACACCACCGCCGGGCACGATGCCCTCCTCGACGGCGGCCTTCGCGTTGCGGACCGCGTCCTCGATGCGGTGCTTGCGCTCCTTGAGCTCGACCTCGGTGGCGGCACCGACCTTGATGACCGCGACACCACCGGCCAGCTTAGCCAGCCGCTCCTGCAGCTTCTCGCGGTCGTAGTCGGAGTCGCTCTTCTCGATCTCAGCGCGGATCTGGTTGACCCGACCAGCGATCTGCTCGGGGTCACCGGCACCGTCGACGATGGTGGTCTCGTCCCGGGTGACCACGACCTTGCGGGCGCGGCCCAGCAGGTCCAGGGTGGCGTTCTCCAGCTTGAGGCCAACCTCCTCGCTGATCACCTGACCACCGGTGAGGATCGCCATGTCCTGAAGCATCGCCTTACGGCGGTCACCGAAGCCGGGGGCCTTGACAGCCACCGACTTGAAGGTGCCACGGATCTTGTTGACGACCAGGGTGGCCAGGGCCTCGCCCTCGACGTCCTCGGCGATGATGACCAGCGGCCGGCCGGTCTGCATGATCTTCTCGAGGATCGGGAGGAGGTCCTTAACCGCCGAGATCTTCTGGTTGGCGATCAGGATGTAGGGGTCGTCGAGCACCGTCTCCATGCGCTCGGCGTCGGTGACGAAGTAGCCCGAAATGTACCCCTTGTCGAAGCGCATACCCTCGGTGAGCTCCAGCTCCAGCCCGAAGGTGTTGCTCTCCTCGACGGTGATGACGCCTTCCTTACCCACCTTGTCCATCGCCTCGGCGATGATCTCGCCGACGCTGGTGTCACCAGCGGAGATGGAGGCGGTGGAGGCGATCTGCTCCTTGGTCTCGACGTCCTTGGCGAGCTTGCTCAGCTCCTCGGTCACCGCGGCGACGGCCGCCTCGATACCCCGCTTGAGCGCCATCGGGTTGGCGCCGGCGGCGACGTTACGCAGCCCCTCCCGGACGAGGGCCTGGGCCAGCACGGTGGCGGTGGTGGTACCGTCACCGGCCACGTCATCGGTCTTCTTCGCAACTTCCTTGACGAGCTCGGCCCCGATCTTCTCCCACGGATCCTCGAGCTCGATCTCCTTGGCGATCGAGACACCATCGTTGGTGATGGTGGGGGCGCCCCACTTCTTCTCAAGAACGACGTTGCGGCCCCGAGGGCCCAGCGTCACCTTCACAGCGTCGGCGAGGACGTTCATGCCCCGCTCGAGGCCGCGGCGCGCCTCCTCGTCGAACGCGATCATCTTGGCCATTCGGCGTTGTCCTCCGGTGTGGTTGCTACACCTCGACACCCCGACCGCGGTGTATCGCGCGGTCGGACCATCGCTCAGTGGGACCGGTCGGGCCGATGCCCGCGACGATCGGCCTCCGGTACGGGAACCCGTAACCGGCGGCCTCACCGCCCCGACCTCTCGGGCGACTCCGACGGATACGCCGGGGACGTCCTAGCACTCGCACACGGGGAGTGCTAGTCACAGGTTTAGCACTCTCGGTCGGCGAGTGCAAGCCAACCCGACGATGGATCGGCCGCTGACGACCGCTGTTGACAGCCGCTGAACCCTTGCCACAGACCCAAAAACCAAGCCCAGACACCACGAAGGGCGGGGTGCGCAGCTTCACCGCGTACCCCGCCCTTCCGGACGTCAGTTAAAGGCGTCAGCCACCGATGCGGACGTTCTCAGCCTGTGGGCCTTTAGCTCCCTCGGCGATGTCGAACTCCACTCGCTGTCCGTCCTCCAGGAACTTGTAGCCCTCCATGTTGATCGCCGAGTAGTGGACGAAGACGTCCGCTCCTCCGTCGACCGCGATGAAGCCGTAGCCCTTTTCACTGTTGAACCACTTGACGGTGCCCTGTGCCACGGTGCACTTCCTTCTTTCATCTTGCTCCGACTCCACGGTCGCGGAGTCGGGGTCCCGCCCTGATCTTGCACGTGCGCCTTGGCACGAACACAGTCGAGAACGCCGACCGACTCTGCACGCTACACGAGTGGAGCAGGAGTGCACAGGGGTCTTGCGGAACCGCCTGCTTCTTATGCCAAAACCCGTTTCGCCGCTCCGTCCCTGAAGCAGCCGAGATCACAGCAAACATGAATAACTCTCCGATTAGACACGTCCGAGATTCGGCCCGGACCGTAATGTGCAAAAATCCTCTTGAGCCGTTACCTCGGCCCCGCTCCGGAGGAGTCAGGAGGCTACCGGGTAACGCGACTGGACCACCCGGAAGCGGTCGGCGACGAACGCGGCGTCGACCAGCGTGGCGTTCGCGGCGGGATTAGCCCCGGTAGCGTGAAAGTCACTGAAAGCGGCGGATTGATTGACGAACACCCCACCGGTGAGGTTGCACGACAGGTGCACTCCACTATCGATCGCGACCTGTTCGGCGGCCTCGAGCACGGCCGGGTCCGTGGCGTAGACAGAAGCGGTCAACGCCCCGTGCTCCCTGACCGTGTCACACATCACCGCCAGGCTCTGCTCGGTGGAATCGGTGGAGACCATAAATGAGATGGGCCCGAACCATTCGGCGGTGTAGATGTCTCGGTCGGCCACGTCCAGCCTGACGATGAGGGGAGTACGCACGGTCGCGTCGGTGAACTGCGGATGCTTCACGCTGCGCGACGCCAGCAGCACCTCGCCGACCGTCGCGGCTCTTTCCAGGCGTTCCAGCACTCCCTCGTTGACAATCGCGCCGGTCAGCTCCACAGCCCGGGCCGGCTCCCGGGTCAGGGCTGTGACAGCCGCCACAATCCCGTCCGTCACTTCGGCGAAGCTCAATCTCCCGTTTGGCGTCGTGATGCCATCACGGGGAATGAGGATGTTCTGAGGCGTTGTACACATCTGCCCTGAATAAAGGGTCAGGGAGAAGGCGAGGTTGCGGAACATCCCGTCGACGTCGTCAGTGGAGTCGATCACCACGAAGTTGACCCCGGCCTTCTCGGTGTAGACACGCGCCTGCCGCGCGTGGGATTCCAGCCACTGTCCGTAGGCCGTGGAGCCGGTGTAGTCGATGATCCGTATCTCTGGCCGGGTCGCCAGCATGCTGGCCAACGCCTCGTCAGGCCCTTGGGCGGCCAGAGTCACCAGATTGGGGTCAAACCCAGCCTCGGTCAGTACCTGGCGCGCGTATCGAACGGTGATCGCCAACGGCAACACCGCGCGGGGATGCGGCTTGATCACGACCGGATTGCCTGTCGCTAGGCTGGCGAACAGGCCGGGATAGGCGTTCCACGTCGGGAACGTGTTACAGCCGATCACCAGCGCCACCCCACGGGGCACGATGTGGTAGCGCTTCTCCACCGCCACCGTCGTCCCCCGTCCAGCGGGCTTGCGCCAGACGACCCGTTCGGCCTGCCGGGTCATCTCCCGGTAGGCGTAGGCGACGGCCTCCAGCCCACGATCCAGGGCGTGTGGTCCCCCGGCTTGAAAAGCCATCACGAACGCCTGCCCGGTGGTGAACTGCACGGCGTACGCCAGTTCGAAGACGTGCTCGTGGAGTCGGTCGAGGATGCGTTGACAGACATCGACCCTGGTGTGCGGCCCGGCTTGCCGCCACTGCGGCAAAGCCGCCTGCGCCGCGGCGAGCAGGGTGTCGACATCGGAGTGAGGGTAGGCGATCTCCAACGGAAATCCGTACGGATTCCGTTCGGTGCTCACCCAGCCGTCCGTACCGGGTTGTTCCAGAGGGAACCGTTGACCCAGATAGGCCTCGAAGGCGGCTTTCCCCTCAGTCGCAGCGGTCTCCCCGTACACGCGTGGGCTAGGAGACTCGGGGTAGCGGCTCCAGTAGCCGCGTTCCGCGATCGCGGCCAACGCCTGCTGGAGGACACCCGAGCGCGCGTCGGCCCCATCGGTTGTCAAGGTGTCGGGCATCTGGGTCGCCGGAGTCATACCGTCATCATGCCGTCCACACCGATTCAGTGGCCGTTCTCAGCCGACATTGAGTGCTTGGGTGCTCTGTCTGTCACAGCCCTTAACCCATAACGGCCGCTCCACCCTCGGGGTGAACGCCACCTATAGGGCCATGGTGGGTACGATGAGGCGATCTGAGAACGGTGGGGATAGGGTGCGGCGGGCCTGCCGATGACGCGTGATCGGATTTCGTCCCCGATCCCCTTCCCGGCTTTAAAAATGGTCGAGAGGACGTACGCGTCAGCACCAACCCGGCACTGAAACTAAGCCACACGCACTATAAATGCGCGGACTGCGTAACGTCCTCCCGCACTGGTCATCCTGCGTCGCTGATGACTGTCTCGTCAAGTCTGAGACGTATTCCGTTTACCCAAGATTTGCTTATCTGAAGATTCTTCTTGTTTTCGGGTCTGGTGCCGCACGCGACATGCGACTTCGGCTGGTCCCAGCGGCCCCGATACCAGTTCTAGCAACCATATGGTTGGTTATTGGGGCCGCTGTTCCCCAACATCAACTCATGATCATTTTTATATGCTCGGCTTTCACCGGAAAGGGTGACAAAAACGCTGTCGTCTGAGTCAGGACAGCAATCCCGCCTCAGCCGCGGCTCGCAGTGACGGCCGAATTGTGTGGGTAGGGCCCACACCGGTCACCGCGTCCAGGGTCTTCAAGCCCTCACCGGTGTTGTAGATAACCGTCTCGGCGTCAGGATCGAGCTTCCCCGCCTCCAACAGTTTGCGTAGTACCGCCACCACGACCCCACCGGCGGTCTCCGGGAAGATCCCTGTGGTACGGGCCAGCAGCCGGATCCCCTCCCGGATCTCATCATCGTTCGCGTAATCCATCCACCCGCCGGTCCGACGCACCGCCTCCAAGGCGTACGGACCGGCCGCAGGGTCGCCGATGTTGAGCGATTTGGCGATCCCGGTCGGCTTGACCGGCTCGATCACATCGGAGCCCGCGTGCAACGCGGTGACGATTGGCGCGCAGCCAGCGGATTGCGCACCGAAGACCCGCCAACTGGTCGGAGGCACCAGACCGATCTCCACCAGTTCGGTGAACGCCCGGTCAATCTTGGTGAGCAGCTCCCCCGAGGCCATCGGGATCACGACCTGCTCTGGTAACCGCCAACCCAGTTGTTCGGCCACCTCGTACCCGAGGGTCTTAGAGCCTTCGGCGTAGTACGGCCGCACGTTGACGTTGACAAACGCGGTGTGTTCGAACTCATCGGTCTCGACCAGTTCGCTGCACAACCGGTTGACGTCGTCGTAGGAACCTTCGACCGCCACGACGTGTCCGCCATAGACCGCCGTGGTGATCACCTTGCCCGGTTCCAGGTCATACGGGATGAACACCATGCTGGGGTAACCGGCGCGGGCGGCGTGAGCAGCGACCGAGTTAGCGAGGTTGCCGGTGGAGGCACAGGCGAAGCGGTTGAACCCTAACCGCTTGGCCGCCGTCAGGGCCACCGACACCACCCGGTCCTTGAAGGAGTGGGTGGGGTTGGCCGAGTCATCCTTGACCCACAGCCGCTTCATCCCCAGTTCACGGGCCAAAGCGTCGGCGGGGACGAGCGGGGTCATTCCCGGGTTAAGGCTCACCCGGTCAGCGGGCGCCTGACCAGCGGGGAGCAGACCGGCGTACCGCCAGATGTTCCATGGACCAGCTTCGATCTGCTCCCGTGTCACCCGGGCGAGCAGCTCTGGGTCGTAACCGACCTCCAGCGGCCCGAAACACTCAAAACACGCGTGCTGGGAGCTCAGCGGATACTCCGCGCCACAGCCACGACAGACCAGACAGCGCGCGGCATTGGTGAGCTGACCTTCCTGGTCAGCGGACACGGTGGCATTGACAAGTGACGTCATGCGAGGCCCTTCCTCCTCATCTGTCCCGCACCACACCGGTACGGGTCGGACTTGGCACCTGACACGTGCGGCCTCGCATCAACATCGAGACTCACGTGACGGTTGCCGGGGTGTCAACGGGCCGAGTCCCTCAACCCCTCTGGATGAGTCCTGTCCGGCTCGGACAGAGTCCTGATTCAGTTGTGCGTACCCACCTGTCTACCAGATCGGATCCGGCGTCTGGTCACCTCCGGCGCCCGTGGTGGGGCGCAGGAGACCGGTTGCATATCCCTTGGTGGGTGATCCGAATCGGAGTCTATGGAGCTTGATTCGTTACCAGAACCAGACAGTGATGTATCGAACACTGAACGGATCGACGAACCATGTAACCAATCGATGAACGGCGCGACGCCGTGCTGCGCACCACGGCTAGCGCTCCTCATCGCGGAAGCGCGGAGAAGCCCTGAGAAGCCGCTCACACCTCGGGTAACTCCAGCGATCAAAACGGGATACAGGTAATCTTTCTGGCAGGGTCGGCGAGAGCCGCAAAGAGCAAGTACCCTGAGAATGATCACCTAACCGGAACCGTCAGCGAGATTGGTTGTGCCGAGATCACGACCTTGTAACTTGTCGGCCATCAACCGGTGTGATTGTCTGCGACGTGGATACCAGAGCAGAGCGATGGTTCACTACGCGCACCTCTCGAGCTGAAGATTGGCCCGAGGAGTTGCTGCGTGAACACAAAGGCAATGTCACCGTCAGCGTTGTTCTACCGGCGCTCGACGAGGAAGCCACAGTAGGCGACATTGTCAAAGGCGTCATTGAGCTCGGCGAGCGTACCGGGCTAGTGGATGAAGTCGTGGTGATGGACTCAGGATCCACCGACAATACGGCCGCGGTGGCCGCCGCCGCTGGTGCCACGGTCTATCACCGCGACACCGTGCTGCCGCAGTACGGCTCTCGGCCAGGGAAGGGCGAAGTGCTCTGGAAATCCCTGGCGGTCACGCGCGGGGACCTCGTGGTCTATGTGGACGCAGACCTGACCAGTTTTGAGGACAGTTACGTCACTGGCCTGTTGGGACCGCTTCTTACTGACCCCAGTGTGCAGTTGGTCAAAGGGTTCTACGACCGTCCACTCGGTGAAGTATCGGCCGCGGCGGGCGGTGGTCGAGTCACTGAACTGATGGCTCGTCCGTTGCTCAACACCTTCTTCCCGGAACTCGCCGGGGTGGTCCAACCACTCGCCGGAGAGTACGCCGGTCGGCGGGAACTGTTGGAAACCTTGCCGTTCGCGGCCGGCTACGGCGTGGAGACCGGCCTGCTCATCGACACCGTGAGCCGGTGCGGGTTGAACGCGGTGGCTCAAGTCGACCTGGGCAATCGAGGCCATGAGCATCAGGACACCCAGGCCCTTGGCCGTATGGCGGCCACCATCCTGCACACCGTGATGGCGCGGGTGGACCCACACGGTAAGCGGGGCTGCACCCTCACGCAGTTCCGGCGGGAGAACGAGGTCATCGTGCCGATCGATGCTCAGATGTCGCTGCCGGAGCGTCCTCCCATCGCCTCGCTCCCTGAATACCGCGCGGCCCGGCAGGGCTGAATCCCATCCAGACAGTCAGCTGACGACATCCTTACGCGGGAATCTCCACCACGCGAGCATGAGGAAGATCGTCGAATACACCAACGCACTGATCCCACCTCGCAGCATGTCCTCGATCCGTATCGGGTCGGACAACAAACCGAACCAGGCGTCGGTGTAGTAGGTGGGCAGGAGGCTCCGCAGACTCCCCAATGCGGTGATCGCCTCCAGGATGGCGGAGACGATCTGGAAAAGGATCGCGCCACCGACGGCCCCCAAAGGAGCGTCGGTGGATACCGACAAGAAAAACGCCACACTCGCCACCGGCAACAACGCCACGGCGATGTAACCTGCGGCGGCGATCACCCGCACCAATCCTTCACCGGGCGGCGATTCACCTCCGACCGGTGCCCGCAGCGGCTCCCAGCCGAACGCGAGTACCCCCACCACCAGCGCGGTCCCGGTGAGCAGGACGAGGGCTACTGCCGAGTACAACAGGCCAACGGTGAGCTTCACCGTCAGTAGTCGTCCTCGCGGCACCGGGATCGCCAAAAGATAGCGCAGACTTCCCCAACTCGCCTCGCTCGCCACGGTGTCGCCGCAGAACAGCGCCACCACCAGGACCAGCAGGAAGCTTGCCGACATCAACAACGTGAAAACCGCGAAATTGGCCGCGCTGCTGGTCGCGAGATCGACCAGCCCACGCAGCGCCTCATCGGCGTTCTCTCCCTCATCAGCGGGTCCAAATTGGAACGCCAGGTACAGGACCACCGGGAGAACGACCATCAATCCCAGCATGAGCTTGGTCCGGCGACGGCTGAGCTGTCGCCGGATCTCAAGCCCGATCGACAGCGTCGCCTCAGCCCGATACCCGGGCGCGGCGTCATCCCCAAATCTGGGCGCCATCCCCGCCGCCCTTTGATCGGTCGCTGAATTTGACCGGTCGCTCGGAGCGATCATGGCCGCCTCTCCTCCCCGTCGGCCACCAAGGCCAAGAACGCGTCTTCCAGTCGTTGACGAGGCACCACCCGCTCCACCGCGATCCCGGAGGTCACCAGCGCGGCCACCACTTCCCCTCGGGATGCGCCATCGATGTCCACGATCAACCCACCGGCGTCGCGGGCCACGGGACGGACCCCCGGCAACTCCCGCAGCACCCGTTCGGCGGCCTCTACATCAGATACTCCAAACAGGACGGTTCGAGAGTCACCCACGATCTCCGCCACCGGCCCAGCCGCCACCAGCGTGCCCCGGTGCATCACCACGACATCGGTACAGGTCTGCTCCACCTCCGCCAACAGATGGCTGGAGACCAGGACCGCACGCCCGTCGGTGGCGTACCGCCGCAGCACCTGCCGCATCTGAGCGATCTGCGGCGGATCCAACCCGTCGGTGGGCTCATCGAGAATCAGCAGCTGAGGCATGCCCAGCATCGCCTGCGCGATCGCGAGGCGCTGCCGCATCCCATGGCTGTATGTGCGTACCTTTCGGTGCACGGCCTCCCCTAACCCGGCGATGTGCAGCACCTCATCCAGCCGAGCCTGCGATATCGGCCGTCCCGTCGCTTGCCAATACAACCGCAGATTGTCCAGACCGGACAGATGTGGCAGGAACCCTGGCCCTTCCACCAGTGCCCCGATCCTGGACAACACCGGCGCCCCGGGTGTCAACGGATGCCCGAACACCAGGATCTCCCCCGCGGTGGGCCGGATCAGCCCCAACAGCATGCGCAGGGTGGTGGTCTTCCCCGCGCCGTTGGGCCCCAACAACCCCACCACTCGTCCTGGCTGGACGGTGAATGTCAGGTCGTCGACCGCGACGAAGCCATCCGTGTACACCTTCCTCAGCCCGCGTACCACGAGCGGGACCTCACGGTAGTCCGGGAAGCCGACCCGGCTGACCCGGCGCCGCCGGATCCGCGCCACGCCGGACGCCACCCCCACCAGGCCGGCGAGCGCCACCACCAAGCCCACCAACACCGCCCACAGCACCCGCTCCGATCCCGCGACGACTGTGGCGGGCACCTGCGGCAACGTCACCTCCGCGGCGTCTCCGGCGCCGAGGGCCACGGTGTACAGCCTGGGGTCATCCGGCCCGGCATACGCCTGGTCGGAGGTGGCAATCACCACCCCGAGCCGGTGCCCGGCCTCGAACCGATACGCCAGGGCCGGCAGCGTGACCGTCACCGGTTCAGCCTCAGTGATCTCAGACGGCAGTCCGGTGAGTCGCACCGGCGCCACCTGCCCGTTGGGGAGTGTTGAACGACCGTCCGGACCGACGTCATAGAGCTTCACGAACAACACCGCCTCCCCGGTGGGGGAGGCCACCCGGATGTCGACGGTCGGCGCCCCGGTCACGTCCAGCGCCGTCTCCAGCGGAGCCGACAGGTAGCGGGCGTACTGTCCGGGGATGTCCACGACCAACCCGGAGGTCACCTCGGGGCCGGCGCCGGGCAGGGAGGAGAGCGCGGCCGGAGTGCCGCCTGGCGGGCTGGCGATCTGCACCGGCTCTCCTTCAACGGTCACCCGGTGCGGTGTCCCCTCGCCATCCAGACCCGGGTACGCGGAGGCCTGGAATGTCGCCGTCGTCAGCTCGCCCTCGTTGAGGTCGAACCCGGTCACCCGGCTGTAGGTGAAGGCGGCGAGCGCTTCCTCTGCTTGATCGTCGACGCCCCACAGATAGCGGTCCAGCCACCGCAGACTGAGCCGCCGAATCCGCTCGGTATCGGTGTCCGCCCCTTCTCCGCCGTCATGACCCCCGGAGGCCCATGTCACCGCCACGGGCGTACCGGCCCGCGCCAGGCCCTGTACGATGGCGTCCGCCTCTGACAGGGGAAACAGGGTGTCGGCCGTTCCCTGCACCACCAGCGTCGGCGCCGTGATCCGGTCTACCACGCTGACCGGGCTGCGCTGACGCAGCAGTGTGATCACCTGCTCGCTCGCCCGCCCGGTGGCCGCCACCTCCTGGTACGCCCGGCAAATCTCGGCCGCGAACCGCCCGCACTCCGGGTCAGCGGACACTCCGCCCAACCGCCCCTGCTCCGCCCCGATCCCGGTCACCGCCCCAAAGAAGACCCCGGCCCAGGCGCGCTTGAATACGCCGTTGGCGGGCCCGGCACCGGTGGCTTCCGGCAGGAAGACAGCCGCCAGGTCATGCCAGGTCATCTGCGGCACAAGTGCGTCGACCCGGTCGTCGTACCCCGCCAGCAGCAAAGCCAAGGCTCCGCCGTACGAGGCGCCTACCACGCCAACCCGCGGATCGCCCCGCCCGTCGGAGAGCACCTCCGGGCGGCTGGCCACCCAATCCAGCAGGTCTGCGGCGTCGGCAACCTCATGCTCGGGGCTGTTGAGGTGAATGCGGCCTCCGGAGCGTCCAAAGCCGCGTGCCGTCCACGTCAAAACGACGTAACCGTGCTCGGCCAGCTCCTCGGCGGCGGCCGCCACGCTGGCCTTGGTGCCCCCGAAGCCGTGTGACAGCAACACCGCCGGCGCCGGATTCGACGGTGTGGCGGTGCCGGGCACATACAGCGTGGTGTCCAACTCCACGGGGTCTGCGGCGTTGACCCTGAGCATCCGTTCCTCGGTCCGGTAGCCGGCACCATCGCCGCCGACGAACCCGATCACAGTGGCGGCCAGCACGCTGAGCACCACGAGCCCGATCAACCAGCGGCGACTCCGAGCCAACTGTTGAACCGGATGAACCGGAAAGCTCAACCGTCGGAGCGGACGCATGCCCGCAACTGTAGGGCGGCTACCCTCACGAAGGTGACCGAACCGAGCGAGGACACCCTCACCCTGACTGCGTCACTGCGTCCCGCCGCCTTGGACGCCCGACGGGGAATCGTGCGGTTACACGAGGAGGTGATATCCGCGCTCGGCTTGCGCCCCGGTGACCCGGTCCGACTCACCGGCCGACGCACCACCGCGGGCATCGTGGCCCGCGCCGAGCCGGGTGCTGGGCGGGGGTTGCTGTACGCCGATGACCTGATGTTGGGCAACCTTGGCATCCGGGACGGCGGTCAGGTGACGATCGCCGCCATACCGCCCCGGGCCGCCCGTCGGGTCATCGTCGCCGGTCCACCGGAGGTCACCGCGGTGGTGTCGGCCGAGATGCTCCGGCTGGCCCTTCTGGGCAAGGTGGTCACCGCCGGGGACAACGTTTCCCTGTTGCCCCGCGACATGGAGCTGGGCAGTCCGGCGCGGGCCCTGGTGGAGGGGGCGCGTCGCAGTTTGTCCAACACGGTGGGCATGGGATGGACCACCGTGCTGTTGACGGTCACCGAAACCGACTCCCCGGACCCGGTCATCGTCACCATGGACACCGTGGTCGCCTGGCGGGATGGCGCGGCGACCCACTCCAGTGCGACCCCGCCTCCAGCGCACCCGGAGGCGTCGGGCCAGGACGACGACCCGCCGGTCGGGGTGGATGACCTGGCGGGGATGCGCAGTCAAGCCCAGCAGCTGACCGAGCTGCTCGATCTGGGTTTTCACCACCGTGAGGTGCTGGAACGGCTGGGCACCAGCATGTCCCTGGGCATTCTGATCACCGGACCGGCCGGTTCCGGAAAATCAACCCTGGTACGCGCGGTCGCCCGGGAAGTATCCGCCACGGTGGTGTCGCTGTGGACGCCCGAGCTGGTGGCGATGCCCGCCAATGATGCGCTGGCCCGACTCCGGCAAGCCGCCGCGTCGGTGTCGGAGGCCGCCCGTGGGGTGCTGTTGGTGTCCGATGTTGACGGCCTGACGGAACGGGCCGCCTTGTTGACCGCTTTCCGTCAGATCATCGGTGACCTGCTGCGCGACGGATGCGCGGTGATCTGTACCTCCAGCCGACCAGAGGCGGTCGACGCCAGCCTGCGAGCACCTGGCGTACTGGAACACCAGATCGCCATCCCCCTGCCCAACACCGCGGCGCGCCGTGACCTGCTGGCGGTGCTCACCCGGAGGGTCCGTCTGGACGAGGACGTCCGGCTGGATGACATCACGGGGCGTACCCCCGGGTTCGTCGCCGCTGATCTGCTGGCGTTGGTCCGGGAGGCGGGGGTGCGAGCGGCGATGCGGCAACGCCCCCGTCCTGGGCATACCCCCGACACCGATCCGACGATCACCCACGCCGACTTCGAGGCCGCTCTGGAGGTGGTACGCCCCACCTCGATGGCGGACTCCACCGTGGAGGTCTCCACCATCACCTTGGACGAGGTCGGCGACATGGCCGAGGTGAAGCAGGTCCTGGTGGAGTCGGTGCTGTGGCCGCTGACCTACCCGGACAGCTTCGAGCGGCTCGGGATCGCGCCACCCCGCGGCGTTCTGCTGTACGGCCCACCCGGCTGCGGCAAGACCTACCTGGTCAGGGCGGTCGCCGGCTCGGGCCGGGCCAACGTGCTGTCGGTCAAAGGCGCCGAGCTGCTCAGTAAATGGGTCGGGGAGAGTGAACGGGCGGTGCGGGAGTTGTTCCGCCGGGCCCGCGACGCGGCCCCCGCGCTGATTTTCCTGGACGAGGTGGATGCGCTGGCGCCGCGCCGGGGCCAGGCCACCGACGGTGGCACCACCGACCGGGTGGTGGCGAGCCTGCTGACCGAGTTGGACGGGGTGGAGCAGCTGCGTGACGTGGTCGTGGTGGGGGCCACCAACCGCCCTGATCTGATCGACCCCGCCTTGCTGCGCCCAGGCCGGCTGGAGCGGCTGGTCTTCG
This sequence comes from Actinomycetales bacterium, assembly GCA_002919305.1. Classification (GTDB taxonomy): domain Bacteria; phylum Actinomycetota; class Actinomycetes; order Mycobacteriales; family Micromonosporaceae; genus RSA1. Next base: position 83,555 of record PKFB01000057.1, on the reverse strand, counting down.
TGCCACCCCCTGACGCGGCGGCACGCGCCGAGATCCTGCGGGCGGCGGCGCGTCGGGTGCCGCTGTCGGAGGAGGTGGATCTGACGGCGTTGGCGGCCGAGTTGGAAGGGTTCAGCTCCGCCGACTGCGCCGCCTTGATCCGGGAGGCCGCGCTGGCGGCGATGCGGGAGTCTTTGACGGCTACGCAGGTAGGCCTCGCCCATATCGAGGCGGCACGGCGTCGGGTGCGTCCCTCATTGGACCCGGTCCAGGTGGCCGCGTTGCAGGCGTACGCCGAACGCCATCAGATCCGGTAAGGGGACGGTGGGTCCGGTTCGGGTCTGTCGGCTGCTCTACTGGCGACGCCGTGCGTCGGGACCGGCGACACCTGGATGACAGGTCCTGGGTGTCTGACTGTCCCCTCGACGGCAGGCTCCTGACTGCCAGGGACGGCGGACCTATCCTGCCCTATCCTTCCCTATCCTTCGTGGACGCCGAGCTGACGCATGGAACGGGCCCGCTGCCGCGCGGCCCGGATCCGACGCAGCCGCTTCACCAGCATGGGGTCGTGTGCGAGCGCCTCAGGCTTGTCGATCAGGGCGTTGAGGATCTGGTAGTAGCGGGTCGAGGACAGGTCGAACAGGTCGCGGATCGCCTGCTCCTTAGATCCCGCGTGCTTCCACCACTGGCGTTCGAAGGCCAGGATCTCCCACTCCCGACGGGATAGCCCTGTCCGCGCGGAAGGATCCGAGCCGGACAGATCGGCGCCAGACGGCGTCTCCCCCGCGGCGGCGTCCATCTCGCTCCCTGGGCTCTCGTCAGCTACCGTCAGCGAATTACGCTGGTGGCATTCAACCACGCCGCCCTGTCAGGAGTGGGCGCACACGCGGACGCCGCTGTTCTTTCTGCCTTTGGCTTTAAGAAGCCGGGGATTTCACACGCACATCACCCGGATCCCGGCCGCCTCGAAGGCGGCCACCAACGCCGGGTCGGCCCCGGAGTCGGTCACCAGCGTGTTCACCCGTTCAATGGGGCACACCCGGGCGAAGGCGTGTCGTCCCAGCTTGGTGTTGTCCGCCACCACCACGACCCGCCGGGCCCGCGCCGCCATGAGACTGTTGATCGCCGCTTCCCCCTCGTGGTGGGCGGCGGCACCCCACATGACATCGATCGCATCCACCCCGAGGAACACGATGTCGAGGGTGAGTTCCCGCAGGATACCGGTGGCCAACGGGCCGATGAGTTCATAGGACTGCGGGCGTACCACACCCCCTGCTACGACGATCTTGATGTGGGGCCGGACCAGGAGCTCGTTGGCGATGTTCAAGGCGTTGGTGACGATCGTCAGGGCAGTCCCCTCGCCGTGCCCCATCAGATCCCCGCGGGTCGCCAACGCCCGCGCCACCTCCGTAGTGGTGGTACCGCCGTTGATGCCGACGACCATGCCCGGGCTGACCAGGGTCGCCGCCGCCCGACCCACCCGTTGCTTCTCAGAGGCCCGCTTCGCGGACTTATAGCGCAACGGCAGGTCGTAGGAGATGTTGTTGGCGACCGCCCCACCCCGAGTCCGAGTGATCATCTGTTGTTGGGCGAGTTGATCGAAATCCCGACGAATCGTCGCTTGAGATACCTGTAGCCGCTGCGCAGCCTCCTCCACGGTGATCCGGCCCTCCTCGGCCAGGATCTCCAACAGCGCATTCCACCGCGCGTAGCGGTCCAACGGCCCTCCCCACGCCAGGCCCATGATCTGTGCACAATGATGCGCGAAACCCAGGCAGAACGTCGAGGCGAGTGCGCGAAACCTCGGCCCGGCAGACAGATCTGCCCGGTTTGGCCGGATATACCCGAGCCGGAGCGGAGCTGACCTGCGCGGTGGGCGTACCCCCTGGGCCTTGCACCAGCCACAACGAGAGGACCCCGTGTGACCAGACTGACTAACGCCCGCATCGTCACCCCCGACGGCGTGGTGACCGGCCACTTGGAGATCGACCAGACAGTCATCAGCGCTGTCACCAGCGGTGACGCGCCAGGATCCGTTGGGGAGGACCTCGCCGGTGCCTGGGTGTTGCCCGGTTTTGTGGACGTGCACTGTCACGGTGGCGGCGGCGCCACCTACACCACCGGGGATGTGGAGCAGGCACGACGGGTGGCCGCCTTCCACCTGAAGCACGGAACCACCACGACCCTGGCCAGTCTGGTGACCGCACCGGCCGAGGTGCTGTACGAGGCCACCGTGGCTTTCGCGCCGTTAGTCGCCGAGGAGGTGATCGCCGGCATCCACTACGAGGGGCCCTACCTGTCGCAGGTGCGGTGCGGTGCTCAGAACCCCGCGTACCTGCGGGACCCCGACCTGACGGAGCTGACGCGGCTGCTGGAGGCGGGCGCGGGCACGGTGTCGATGGTCACCATCGCCCCGGAGCGGAATGGGGCGCTGGAGGCGATCGCCCTGCTGGCTCAGCGGGGTGTGGTGGCGGCGATCGGACACACCGACGCCACCTATGAACAGACGTTGGCCGGTGTGGCGGCCGGCGCCCGCGCCGCCACCCATGTGTTCAACGGGATGCGGCCGCCGCACCACCGAGAACCCGGACCGGTGTTCGCGGTGCTGGGCGCCTCGTCGGTGGTGTGTGAGTTCATCGCCGATGGGGTTCATCTGCACGACGGCACGCTGCTGTTCGCCACCCGGGTGACCGGGCCGGACCGCGCAATGCTGATCACCGACGCCATGGCCGCCGCGGGGATGGCCGACGGAAGCTATGAGCTGGGCGGACAGCCGGTCACGGTGACCGATGGTGTGGCGCGGTTGACGGAGGGCGGCGCGATCGCTGGCAGCACGTTGACGATGGACGCGGCGGTACGCCGGGCGGTGCGGGCCGGCGTACCGATCGAGGACGCCGCGCGGATGGCGGCGACCACGCCGGCCCGGCTGCTGGGGTTGACCGACCGGGGAGCGTTGCGCCCAGGGCTACGCGCCGACCTGGTCGTCCTCGATGACGCGCTGCAGGTACGCCGGGTCATGCGCGCCGGAACCTGGGTGTAAGGCCGGGCGGGGCCGCGTCGACCGCGTGGTGGGTCGGCCCGGGCCGGTGGGCGCTCAGGAGGAGGTTGGGAGTCGGGGGAAGAAGCGCTCCAGCGGCTCGGGCACCGGCATGGTTCTCCAGGGCAGCCGGATGAGCATCCGGTCGATCAGCAGCCCGAGGAAGATCCCCGCAATGGTGTCGGTCAACCAGTGAAAGGCCAGGTACACCGACGCTATCGCGACCAGCACGGCCGGCGCGTACCGCAGCAGCCGGCGCCATACCGGTTTCAGTCGGGACGCCAGCAGCGTCACGATCACGCCGTACCAGACGATCGCGTTGACGGCGTGACCGGACAGATAGGACTCCTGGTCGGCTTCGGTGAACAGCCCGACCGCGCCGTGGTGCGGGGTGCCCCGATCCGTGAAGATCTTGATCATGCCGACGGTGGACATGATCAGCAGGAAGGCCGCCACCACGGGTATCACCGGGCGCAATGATTTCTCCCGCCGCGCGCACAACAAGGCGATCCCCAAGGTGATCAACGCCAGCGGTGTCCCTTGCCCCAGCAGCCACAACCCGCGGGAGATCCAGTAGGCGACCGGCGGACGGGAGGCGTCGACCCAGTCACGGATCGCGATATCCAAATCCAGCAGTACGCCGCCGGCCAGCAGCAAGGTCAGTCCGATCAACGCCAGCAGCAGTACGGCGTCAAACCACCAGCCTGCGGGGGTCAACCGAGGAGGCATGGGCTCCTCCGGAAGCGCCGAGGGGGTCGGCGCGACTGTGGCTTTCACCGGCCCTGTCACGTCGACCTCGCCATGACGCACGCGGAGGCATCACAACCCCCACGTTGTGCGACACATTGGGCCTCATTTTGAAAGTCCACTAGGACTCCGCCCCGGTGGACGGCCCGGATTCCGACGCTCAGCAGCGCACACCTCCGCCTGTCCGCCCTGCCGTGACAAGGCCACGGTACCTGCGTTCGGTGACCACTGGGTGATCAGAGAGCGGTCACGCGTACAACTATGCAGGGTGTCCGGAAAACTCGCGCACCGAGGACCGGGATCCGGTTTGACGATAGGAGTGAATGTCTGACTTCTACATGTGAGGGCGAGGGCTCCACCCCGCGACACCGCCATCACGATGCTCTGACCCCACCGGGTCGTCTGTCGTGATGGCGCCGTCGGGCTACCCGAGCCCTCGCCCCCAGTTCACGGACAGAACAGTCAGATCAGATCTGACAACTCCTGATACAGCAAATCGCTGCGTACCCCAGAATTCGGACAACCCCCGAAATGGTGGAGCGCGACCACCTGGTTCGTCTCGCGGGAGATTACCGGGGAGCCCGACGAACCACTTTCGGTATCGCAGTAGTAGCTGACGTCGGTATCCGCCGCGTAACCGTCGTACCGGGGATCGACCACCTGGCAGACTCCACGGCTGTCAGCGTCGCTGTCTATTGCGATGGTTTTCGGTCTTCCAGCCGCGTGTTGCGGGATATAGACCTCTTCGCCGCGGACCGCGCCTGCGGTATCCAGCTCCAGATACCCAAATTCACGAATGCTCTCAAAATCCGAGACCGTGAATATTGTGTAATCCAAGGTGCGATTGGTACGCAAAACTTGAGCCCCGACCGTCTTCACGCTTCTGGCCAGGGTGGGGTCTCCGCAGGCGACGCACTGATAGTTGAACCAAATCTCGGTACGCCGGGCCATCGCCGTCGTGGAGAAGCAGTGATAGTTGGTGATCATTCGGTTGGACGGCCCCAACCGCCACGCGGTACACATCGCCGTACCGTTGATCAACAGCCGGGCGACTGGATGGCTGTGCGCGTACTCGGTCGGTCGCGTCGACTCATAGCAAACCGCATCGGTCTTGTCGTCTCGACCGCAGATGCTCTCCTCCCGCCGAGACTCGATGTACTCAGCCCGCTCTTCAGCGGTGAACCCACGCGCCACCCGGTCGATTCGCACGCCATACCGCGACAGCTCCGACAACACGCCCGCTGTCCGGTGCAGCGTCACCACCGCGGTATCACCGGTGATCGACATGGCCCAAAACCCGGTGCCGCCATCGAAAGTGCTCTCTGAATCGCTTTCAGGCGCACCGAGGCGAGGATCAATCGAGTAACGGAGCAGTTGGCCGCCGAGGGGATCAGAGATCGTCACGTAATCCCCGGGTATCAGCAGCAACCGCTCAAAATGGATCTTCACATACTCTGCGCCGGGGAAATGGAGCGTTTGGCTCTCCTCGCCGTCGTAGCTCATGACGGCTTCGACCGACTCCTCCACGCCGATCCGCTGTGGTGCGGCGTCGCCGGCCACGGAGCCACCGTCGCGCTCTGGTTCGGTCAGCGTCGGCACGCCGGGCTCCGCCGTGGCCGCTTCGGATGACCCGGGTTCCGGGGCCCTTGGTGCCGCGTCGGCATCCGTCGGCTGTTCGCCGGCGGCGGGATCCTCCAAGGCAGACCCGGAGGTTCCCGCTTCGAGCACCGAGGTTTCCGCCGCCGTTTGCACAATCCGCTCATCCGACGCATCGGTGGCGCCGCCAGAGGTGAGCATCGCCACGGCGAGCAGTCCAGCGACCATGACTGCAGCCCGCTCACGCCTCATGAAAATTCCTCTCTGTCCCGATTAACGGCAATCTCTCTAACGACAAAGAGGACGATTCGTCGCGGCGCGGCGGCGGAGGCTTGGCGCAGCGTTGAACGTCACGTCAACGGTGCGACGAGACTCACCTGCCCAACCCATGCATGACCGGCCCGAAAGCGCAATCCTGGGGAGCGTGCAGATCACCGCCGCGCTCACAACACCCGCGCTGCTCGACTTACCGTGGTCGACTCCGCTGGAGCAGTGGCCTGCCGACCAACTGGTCGCACTGCCGCGAGGCCTCTCACGACACATTGTCCGTTTCGTTCGTTTAGACGGAGTCGTGTACGCGGTAAAAGAGACCGGTGAGCAACGCATCGCCGAACGGGAGTACAACCTGCTGCGCGCTCTGGAGCGCCGGGGTGCGCCCGCGGTGGAGGCCGTGGCGATCATCCACGACCGGACCACCGAAGACGGCGAACCGTTGGATCCGGTGCTCATCACCCGTCACTTACAGTTCTCCCTGCCCTACCGTGCACTGTTCAGTCACACCCTGCGTCCGGACACCTTCAATCGCCTCCTGGACGCGTTAGCGGCCTTGCTGGTGAAGCTGCACCTGACCGGCTTCTTCTGGGGAGACTGCTCCCTGTCCAACACCCTGTTCCGCCGTGACGCGGGCGCCTTCGCGGCCTACCTGGTCGACGCCGAGACCGGGGTTCTGCACCCACGCCTGTCTAACGGCCAGCGGGAAGAGGACCTGGAGCTGGCGCGCCTCAACATCTTCGGTGAGGCTCTGGACCTGGAGGCCGCTGGCATGCTGCACCCCTCCATCGACCCGGAGCGCATCAGCGCCGAGGTGGTGCGGCGCTATGAGAGCCTCTGGCACGAGATCACCTATGAGGAGACCATCGCCCGCGGTGAGCGGCACCGGCTGGAGGCTCGGATCCGACGGCTGAACCAGCTCGGGTTCGACGTGGCGGAGATGTCGGTGACCTTGACTCCAGACGGGGAGTCGTACAAGGTCCAGCCCAAGGTGGTCGACGCCGGCCACCACACCCGGCGGCTGCTGCGGCTGACCGGACTGGACGCGGAGGAGAACCAGGCCCGGCGGCTCCTCAACGACCTGGACACCTACAAGGCCGCCAACCGTATCGACGACGAGCAGATCGCCGCACACCGCTGGATGACGGACGTGTTCGAGCCGGTCATCCGGGCGATCCCGATGGAGCTGCGGGGCAAGCTGGAGCCGCCCGAGCTGTTCCACCAGCTCCTCGACCACCGCTGGTTCATGTCGGAGGCGGCAGGCCGAGACGTCGGCATGGAGGCGGCGCTGTCCTCCTTCATCACCGATGTGCTGGCCCACAAGCCGGATGAGAAGGCGGTTTTGGGCGCCGCCTTGGACGGCGAGACCCTCAAGGCCTCTGACCTGTCGTCATAGGGCCCGGTCCGCCGGGCACGTCACCACCGCGGTCCGCCCACCCTCCCGTGAGGGAGCGTCGGGCGGACCGCTCACGACGCCGACGGGTCCATTTCGACCAAGGGAGTGGTACGCGCCAGCAGCTCTCCCAGCCCTTCCCGAGTGGCGAGCACAAACAGTCGATCTTGGCCGCGCACGATGACCTCCGACGCGGGCCGCCACAGCACCTCGCCCTCGCGCTGGCCGAGAGCGATGACCCGCGCATGCCCCTGCAGATGCGCCTCACGTACCTGCCGGCCGTCCAGCTCGCTGCCGGACCCCACAGGGAACTCGGCGACCAGCAGTACCCGGTTCCCCACCGGCAGAGTGCTGATCACGTTGCGTTCCACCATGGCGGCCGCGAAGGCCGGCGCGGCCAGGTACGCCACGCTGCGGGAGGCGGTGATATCCAGCCGTCTTTGCGCTCGCCGGGCGAAGTCCCCGTCAAAGAGTCGAAGCACCACCCGCAGGTCCCGACGCAGCGCGCGGGCGTGCAGGGCGGTCTCGAGGTTGACGATGTCATCGCTGGTCACCGCCACCAACGCCCGGGCCCGTTCGATCTGGATGTCCTGCAGCGTCTGCTCCACAGTGGTGTCCCCGATCAACACTGGAATGCCGCGCTGCCGGGCCACCTGAATCCCAGGGGCGTTCTCCCGCCGGTCGACCGCCAGGAGTGGAAGCCCCAGATCATCCAGCTGAGTCATGATCTGGGAGCCGACGTTGCCCATCCCCACGACCACGACGTGGTCTTCCAAGCGTTCGGTGGGCAGGCCGCTGTTGATGGCCAGCCGCGCCCCCACCACCGCGTTCACCACCGCCGCGGTGACCACCGGAATCACGGCGATCCCGGCGAACACGATCATCGTCTGGATCGCCTGCTGGGCGCCGTTGAGGGTGATGTCTGGGTCTCCTCGACCGGACGCCGTCAGCAGCGTGACGTAGAGCGCGTCCAACCAGCTCATCTCGCCAAGCGTCGCGTACAGCACGCTCCCGAGGAGCAGGACGCCGATCAGAACCAACGAAGCGGCTCCCAGCCGACGGCTCAGCAGCGCCCGAAGCACCGGCCAGAACACATCCCTCGACCGGTACCGGTAACGCCGCCGGGGCGTGGCGGGGCGGTTGGTGTTGGCCACCGCCAGGACCAGTCGCTCGTCCTGCTGGGACGCGGCCTGAGTGGTGGCGGCATCGGTGGCGCTCACCGTGTCCCCGGGCGTACTCCGTCTGGATCGTCCGGTGCTCTCGGACAGCTCCTCTGGATCGGCGGGAAGCAGTTCTTCGTCGTCGTTGGGGTTCTCCTGGGAGGCGAGCACGCACACGACCGAGTCAGGGTCTACGTCCCCGCTGCGGGCGACGTACAGTGTCCGGCCCGCCACCGGTACGAAACTGGGGGCGACGTCTCCGAGGGCGGCTGTGACGAAGGCGGGGGCCGCGATCGCGGCGTCGGAGAGCACCGCGCAGTCCTCGAACAGCTCGCGGATCCGCTGTCCAAGTTTCATGTTGAACATGCGGACCACGAGCCGGATGTTCGGGTTGACTTCTTTCGCGCACAGCGCGGCATGGATATTGCCGACGTCATCCTGATCGGTCAGGGCGAGCACCCGAGCCTGACCCAGATTGATGTGCCTGAAGACCTCTGTCTCCAGGCGATCCGCCCTGACGACCGTGACTCCTGGTATCCGGGTGATGTCGGGCCCATCATCGTCGCGCCGAGACGGCACCACCACGGTGATCTGTTCCCCGTATCGGGTGGTGAGCTCCTCGGCGAGCCGGTATGTCAGCGAGTTAGCGCCGCATACCACCATGCGTCCGTAGCTTCTCCGCCTCCTTAGGCGCGGGCGCGGAACCGGAAACACTCTGTGATCCTAATCAGCCGATTCCATCCCGCCTCAACCCGCTTATCAGGGAGTGTGCCGGCAAATCCGATCCTCAGGCCGGTTACTTTAGGTGAGCAACACACCCGATCAATGGTTTACGCACGTTTTATCCGATAGCCAGGAGTGCTGCCGGATCAGCCCGCCCTGAGTCACCTGAGTTAGCTCCGCTGCTCAGGATGCGTGTGAAAGGCGCGGATCTGAACCGCGGCGAAGCTGACAATCAACCCCAGAGCGGCCACCACCATCAATGCGGTCCGCAGGTTGATGGCTGAGGCGAGTGCCCCGACCAACACCGGACTAGACAAAAACCCTAGGTAGGCGGTGGTGGTGATGGCCGACATCGCTCTTCCGCGTGATGTCGGAGCCGCCAGCCGGCCGGCCACCGCCAAGATCGTGGGGACCGCCGCCGCCATGCCACACCCCGCCATCGCGAACCCAAGCAGCGCCAATGGGACCACCGGCGCGACCGCGGCGAGTCCAAGCCCAGCGCATCCGCTCACGCCTGCGATCACCACCAGGACGCGGTCGGGCAGACGGGCCCCGAAGGTTTGAGCCAGGACGCGGCCGAGCGCCAACGCCGCCATGTAGCTGGCTGGACCGAGGCTGCCGACCAGGGGCGTCGCCCCGAGCCCACGCTCCAAATGAAGCGCCGACCACTGTTCGACGGCGTTCTCCAACAGCAGCACAACCGCGGCGACCCCTCCCAGAAGCAGCAGGGTGCCCTTGGTCAGGGAGCCTCCAAAGGCGCCGACAGTATTCCCCTGTTTCGGTCCCTGGTTCGCCTGCCCGGGATCTGGTTTTGCGGTGGCTTCCCGCCGCTTCGGCCGCCCAGCCGTCCCGGACAGCACTTTCTCCGCTTTCTCCGTGTCCCGCTGGAAGCGAAGATTGAGTAACGCGGTCCCCAGCACCAGCAGACCGATCACCCCAGAGATAACGGCCGGCCCCGCACCCGCCTGTCGAGCGGCCCCGACCACCGGAGCGGCCACCACCATCGCCAACGGCGTCGCGGCGTGCACCTTGTTGAACAGTCGCGCGCCGGTGGCCTCCTCCAATGCCGCCGTGGTGGTGTTAAGGGCGACCTCGATCGCGCCGCTGGTCGCCCCCACCATCAGCAGCGCTACCGTCAGCCACGGCACACTCGGCACCAGGCCAACCACGGCGGTAGCGCCCCCGAAACCGACGAGCACGATCGGAAGCAGCGCCTGACCGATCCGGTCGGCGAGGCGCCCACTCCCCACCATCGCCGGCAGAGCTCCTGCCGGGATCGCCAACAGGGCCAGCCCCAGCTCACGCTCGCTGGTACTCAGGCGCTCCAGGATCGCCGGCAACAACGCGGCCCAGCCACCCCAGAAGACCCCCCAACTCGCCGCCGCCGCGATGACCCCGACGACCCGCCTGTCGCCACGCCGGCCCACAGGCCCACCCCCATGATCGTTGTGGCCGGTGCGTATCCAGCGATCCATCATCCGTACGCCCCGTGGACACCGATACGCCGCCCTGGCCGGGTGCGACGCGCCCACACCCAGAAGGTGATGCGGTGACCGCTGACACCGCTTGTATGGTCACGGCCGATGCCTGATGTTGACCTGGTGATCATCGGAGGCGGTCGCCGGATGCGCCGCCGCGGTCATGGCGGCGAGCCTGTAGATCAGCACGGTGCTCATTGAGCCTCGATCGTTGTGCTCCAAGCCGCGGTTGTTCCCCACCGCTTCCGAGACCACTTGGACGGAGTCCGAGGGGATCGCTGATCTAAAACCGATCCGGGAGGCCACTCCCGACGACCTCACCGGTGAGGTTCTCATCTCGGGCACCGACCGTCCACTGGGGACCATGTTGTGCTCTCCCCGAGGTCGACGCCCGTTTTCACGTGATCCACTCCCCCGCCGAGGCGTACAAAACCACTGAAGTGGCTACCGATCCGCGGATCCGGCTGATTCCGGCGCGGCGGCCGGTAGTCCGGGGCTCAGAAAGAGCCTGGAGAGGCTCCGGAGCGATCACCGCGGCTCGGCTGGCGGGTCCTCATCAGGGCCGATAGAGCGCTGGACCCAGGCGACATCGCGCCAAGCGCCATGCTTCCACCCAATGCGCCGGTAGACACCGACCGGCTCAAACCCCATGGCGCGGTGAAGCCCGACGCTCGCCTCATTCGGCAGGGCCATTCCAGCGACCACGGTCCGGAACCCCCGCTGCGCTAAGCGGTCCAGCAACGCGGTGTAGAGCGCCCGACCAGCGCCGGTCCGCCGCCGCCCCCACTCCAGATAGATGCTGACCTCGCAGGACCAGCGGTACGCTGCCCGCGCCTTAAACGGCCCACCGTAGGCGTAGCCGATGACGCGCCCGTGCTCCTCCGCCACTAGCCACGCGTGCGTCCGCTGCGCCTGCGCGATCCGAGCCGCCATCTCCGCCGGTGTCGGCGGCTCCGTCTCAAATGTGATCACCGTATCCGTGACGTACGGCGCGTAGATCGCGGCGCACGTCGCCGCGTCCTGCTCTGTCGCGTCCCGAATCGTCAGCTGTCCACGCTCCATGACAAGATAGTATTCAAGTTGTCTCCTATAGTGGACACCCATGTCGGACCGACTCTCCGCATCGATCGCGGCGACCCTGCGTACCGCCCGCCTCGCCCGCGCCTGGTCCATCAGCACACTCGCTGAACGCTCCGGCGTGTCGCGAGCGATGATCAACAAGATCGAACGCGGCGAGGCGCAGCCCACCGCCGCCCTCCTCAACCGCCTCTCCGGCGCCTTGGGCATGACACTGTCCGAACTCATCGCCCGCGCCGAAGGCGCTGACCGACGCCTCGTCCGCGCCACCGATCAGACCGTCTGGACCGACCCTGAGACCGGTTACCGTCGCCGCCTCGTGTCCCCGACCGCCGGCGCTCCCCTGGAACTCGTCGAGGTCGAACTACCACCCGGCGCGCGCATCTTCTCCCCCGCCGAGGCGTACACCTTCATCCATCAACAGATCTGGATGCTGCGAGGGCATCTCCGCTTCCGCGAAGGCGACATCGAGCACGACCTGTACGCCGGCGACTGCCTCCAACTCGGCCCGCCGACTCCCTGCTGGTTCATCAATCCCGGTACCGAACCCTGCGGCTACCTGGTCGCCCTCACCAAACGCGACCTGTGAGTTCTACAGGGCAACGAACTACTTAACCATCACGGCCATTTACGCATCTATAGCCGCCAAAAGGCCGCCAAGGCGGGTCATCCTCAGCGTTCCGATAGAAGGTGGAGCCGACGGCGGGACTCGAACCCGCAACCTTCCGATTACAAGTCGGGTGCGCTACCAATTGCGCCACGTCGGCGGACAAGGCGTCACGGTACGGCAGTCACCGTATCGAGTGCCACGCCGATGGTACGCCGCCGGTGCCAGAGGTTTGAAATCAGCCACGCCTACTGCGCTATCAGCGCAGGAAAAAGCGGGAGTAAACCTCTTAACACGCATGAAAGCAGGAAGGTGCGAGTCCGGCACAAGTGTTCTTCGTCCTCTGTTCAGTTTCGGCATGGGGCGTTATGTTGACACCGGCAACCGGCACCGCCACGACTTCGTGCGGTGTCCACGACGTCTTTCACTCGGATCGTCCGGCACGTTCCTGCCGGTGAAAGGACGCACATCATGGCGACAGTCACCTACGACAAAGCAACCCGAATCTACTCCGGGACGACGCGTCCGGCCGTGAACGCGCTCGACCTGGAGATCGGGGACGGCGAGTTCCTGGTCTTGGTCGGCCCCTCCGGCTGCGGAAAGTCCACCTCACTGCGGATGCTGGCGGGTCTGGAGGATGTGGACTCCGGTCGGATCCTGATCGACGGCCGGGATGTTTCCCACCTTCCACCCAAGGCGCGTGACATCGCCATGGTGTTCCAGAACTACGCGCTGTACCCGCACATGACGGTGTACGACAACATGGCCTTCGCCCTGAAGCTGCGGAAGGTCCCCAAGTCGGAGATCGACCGTCGGGTCAAGGAAGCCGCGGCGATGCTGCAGCTGGAGGAGTACCTCAACCGCAAGCCCAAGGCGCTCTCCGGTGGTCAGCGGCAGCGGGTCGCGATGGGTCGCGCGATCGTGCGGGAGCCGCAGGTCTTCCTGATGGACGAGCCACTGTCCAACCTGGACGCCAAGCTGCGGGTGCAGACGCGTTCCCAGATCGCGACGCTGCAGGCCCGGCTGGGAATCACGACGGTCTACGTGACCCACGACCAGGTCGAGGCGATGACGATGGGGCACCGGGTGGCGGTGCTCCTCGACGGTGAGCTACAGCAGGTCGACACCCCCCGTGCCCTGTACGACCGGCCGGCCAACGTTTTCGTGGCGGGCTTCATCGGCTCCCCCGCGATGAACATCAAGACGGTCGCGCTGACCGACGATGGCGCCCAGCTCGGGTCGCTGCTCGTCAAGCTGACCCGTGAGCAGGTCGCGGCCGCCGGAACGGGCGACAACCGCCAGGTCTCGGTCGGCTTCCGCCCCGAGGACATCGACGTGGTCAGCGCCTCCGAGGGAGGCCTGCCCCTCGTGGTCGAGCTGGTCGAGGACCTGGGTTCGGACGCCAACGTCTACGGCCACGCCAACATCAACGGCGTTGAGGAGCGGTTCGTGGTCCGCACCACCGGCCGTAACCTGCCACATATGGGTGAGACGATCTACATCCGGCCGAAGCCGGGTCACTACCACGTCTTCCACGCCGGTACCGGCAAGCGCCTGGACTGACGTGGTTCACTGACCGATAAAAGTGGGCGGCGTGCCGGCCACCTCACGGTGGCGGCGCGCCGCCTTCTTACTCCTCGCTCCTCTTATCGGTTTCTCTTATCGCGCGTCGGATCAGAGCCGACGTCACCATCGGGTTCCAAAAGGCGTACCGCCGCCCAATGCGAGGCGTCAGGCCCGGGGAGACCCTCGATCGCCAGCTCCGGGACGGTCAGCGGACCGGGGAGGTAGCGCGACGACGAGCGACCTCGGCTAACGCCACCGCGGCGGCGACGGAGGCATTCAACGACTCCACCTGCGACGTCGTCGGAATCCCCACCAGCAGGTCACAAGTCTGTCCCACCAGACGGGACAGGCCACGCCCTTCCGAACCGACCACGATCACCAAGGGGTCGACGGCGATCTCTAACTCATACAGGGAGGTCTCGCCATCCGCGTCCAACCCCACAACAAGGAACCCGGCCTCCTGACACTGTTTGAGGGCGCGGGTGAGGTTGGTGACCCGGGCAACCGGTAGCCTGGCCGCCGCCCCCGCCGAGGTCCGCCATGCGGCGGCGGTCATCCCGGCGGCACGCCGTTCCGGAATGAAAACCCCCTGGGCCCCAAAGGCCGCAGCCGACCGCACCACCGCCCCCAGGTTGCGGGGGTCGGTGACGCCGTCGAGAGCGACCAGCAACGGCGTCTGCGGGCTCTCGGTGGAGGCGGCGAGCAAATCCTCAAAGGGCTCGTACGCGAAAGGCGGAACCTGCAGCCCGATCCCCTGATGCGGTACGCCCCCGGTCATCCGGTCCAGCTCGGAACGCCCGACCTCCAGGATGGCGATTCCCCGGTCACCCGCCGTGCTCAACGCCTCCGCGACCCGGTCGTCCACTTCAAGGCCGCGGGCGATGAACAGCGCCGTAGCTGGCACATGGGCGCGCAGCGCCTCGACGACGGGGTTACGCCCGACCAGTACCTCGGGCGCCTCCTTGAGGGACGTCGCCTTACGTCCGGCGGTACCGGAGACCCGGACCGCCTTGGCCGCACGGCGTTCGCTCTTGCCGTGCTCCTCCGCAGCGGCGCGTCGTTCCTTCTCCTGTTTCCAGGCGGTGCGCTTGGGGATATTGGGGCCCTGGTAGGCCTTGTGCCAGGGCCGTTCCTCCGCGGGGAGGGTACGGCCCCGGCCCTCCAAGCCCTGGCGTCGCATGCCGCCGGATCCGACCGTACGGCCTTTCTTAGGCGAGGTACGCCGGTTAGGACGTGAGGAGTTACCCGGCACCTACATCGCCCCTTCGGCGAGGGTCCACCGTGGACCCCGGGGAGAATCCTCGACGAGGATCCCGGCCTGCTTGAGCTGGTCACGCAGCGCGTCAGCGGTGGCGTAGTCCCGCCGCGCCCGGGCCTGCTCGCGCTGCTCCAGCGTGCTGGTGACCAGTCGCTCCACCACGGCCCGCAGCTCCTTCTCCCGGCTGCCTCGGGTGTCGGACACCCAGGGCGCCTGCAGCGGATCCAGACCCAGCAGGTCAAGCATCCCCCGCACCTTGGCCAAGGCCTCCCGCACGCTGGTGTCATCGCCGTCGGCGAGGGCGGCGTTGCCGTCCCGCACCACGTCATGCACCACGGCGATGGCCTTAGGGGTGTTGAGGTCGTCGTTCATCGCGGCGACGAACTCCGGCGGCAACTCGGTCGGGGTGACCTGCCCGACCCGTTCGTTGGCCCGCTGAACGAAGTTCTCGATCCGCTGGTAGGCCGCGGCGGCCTCCCGGATAGCGGGTTCGCTGTATTCGATGAGCGAGCGGTAGTGGGGCAGCGCCAGGTAGTACCGGATCTCCACCGGCCGCAACCCCAGATCGATCAAAGTCCGGAGGTAGACGACGTTCCCTATGGACTTGCTCATCTTCTCGCCCGCGTGGTTCAGCAGCCCGTTGTGCATCCAGTGACGGGCGAACCCGAACCCCGCCGCCCGGGATTGAGCGATCTCGTTTTCGTGGTGGGGGAAGACCAAATCCACGCCGCCGCCGTGGATGTCGAACTCATCACCCAGGTAGCGACGCGCCATCGCCGAGCATTCGATATGCCACCCCGGCCGTCCAGGGCCATAGGGGGTGGCCCACTGGGCATCGGCCGGCTCGGTGGGCTTGTACGCCTTCCACAGAGCGAAGTCCCGTGGATCCCGCTTGGCGCGGCTTTCCCCATCCTCGGCGGCCTGCATGTGGTCCACCTGTTGCCGGGACAGTGCCCCATATTCGGGGAAGGAGCGAACGTCGAAATAAACATCACCGTTGCCCCCTAGCCCCCGATAGGCGTGCCCTCGCTCAATCAGCACATCGATCAGCGACAGGATCTCCGGAATGTGTCCGGTGGCACGCGGCTCATAGGTGGGGGGCAGAACACCGAGCGTGGCGTAACAGTCAGCGAGAATCCGCTCGTTGTGATACGCCAACGCCCACCAGGGCACTCCTTCGTCGATGGACCGGGCCAGCACCCGATCATCAATGTCGGTGATGTTCCGTACGAAGGTCACCTGGTACCCCAGGTAGCCGAGCCACCGGCGTAGCACGTCATAGGAGACACCGGAGCGAAGATGCCCAATATGTGGCTCGGCCTGTACGGTAACGCCACACAGGTAAATTCCGACTTTACCGGGTTCCCGCGGAACAAATTCCCGCGCTGTCCGTGTCAGCGTGTCGTACAGGCGAAGGCTCACCCTGTAAGGGTATCGGGTAGTCGTCAACTCCACGTATTGTCCCACCCGTGGCCACCTCGTCCAGCCCAGAGACCGCGCAGACCCTCGACCGGGGCTTGCGTCTTCTCATGCTGGTCGCTGACTCCGTTGGCGGTGTGACGATCACCGAAGCGGCGGAACGACTCGCTGTCGGACGCGCTGTGGTCTACCGGCTTGCCAGCACACTGGCTGCCCATAACCTGATTCGCCGCGACCGGGAAGGGCGTCTGCGGCTGGGGATGTCGGTGTTAGATCTGGCTCGGCGGGCCCAGCCGTTAATCGCGGAGGCCGCGTTACCGGCGCTGCGTGCCCTCGCCGAAAAGGTCGGCGCGACCAGCCACCTCACAATCGCCGACGGTGGGGAGGCGTTGGCGCTGTTGGTGGTGGAGCCGAGCTGGACTCAGGTCCACGTGGCGTATCGGACGGGGTCTCGGCACCCGTTGGACAAAGGGGCCGCCGGACACGCCATCGTCGCGGGCCGGCTGGGGAAGCAGGGATACGTCACCAGCGCTGGGGAACTGCAGTCCGGCGCATACGGGGTCGCCGCTCCGGTGCTGGGGGTTGATGGTTTAGAAGCCAGCGTCGGGGTGATCGCACTGGGCCCGCTGGACGCCGCGACCGTGGGCCCTCAGGTCATAGCGACGGCAAAGCAGATCGCGGCTTCCCTGACCTCCTGACATCTTCGGAGCGCCGACACCGTCTTCTCCTGCTCACCGGCGTCACTCGTCTCCCTTTAACAGACGCCTTAATGGGTCCTTTAACGGCCGCCGCGCTTCGGCACCGAACTCGCTACCGAAACAAAAGACCACAGGAGGTCAGGAGAATCGGGATGGGGAGACCAGGCCGGACTCATAGGCGAAGATGACAAGCTGGGCGCGGTCGCGGACCTGCAGCTTGGTCATGGCCCGGTTCACATGTGTTTTCGCCGTCAATGGGCTAATCACCAATCGCTCCGCGATCTCATCGTTGGACAGCCCGCGGGCGACCAGGGCGACGACTTCTCGCTCCCGGTTGGTGAGTGCCTCGAGCGCGGGAGTGGATACGGTTTGGGGATTCCGGCTCACAAACTCACTGATCAGTTTGCGGGTGATTGACGGCGCGAGGAGCGCGTCGCCGCGAGCCGCCACGCGCACGGCGTGCAGCAGGTCGGCCGGTTCGATGTCCTTCACCAGGAACCCTGTCGCGCCCGCACGCAACGCCTGGAAGACGTACTCATCGAAGCCGTAGTTGGTCAGAATCACGACATGTACCCCGGCCAGCTCCGGGTCCGAGGCTATCCGTCGGGTCGCTTCGATGCCGTCCATGACCGGCATCTGGATGTCGATCAACGCCACATCCGGCCGGTACTGGGCCGCCAGTGCGACCCCCTCTTGCCCATTCCCCGCCTCAGCAACCACCTCGATCCCGTCCTCGGCGTCCAGCAACGCGCGAAAGCCACCGCGTAACAGCGGTTGATCATCAACCAGCAGCACTCGGATCACGTCATCCGCTCCACGGGGATCCAGGCTTGGACGGTGAAACCACCCTGCTCACGGGGCCCCGCGTACAGACGCCCGCCCAGCGCGGCGACCCGCTCTCGCATGCCGATCAATCCAACCCCGGGCGCCGTCTGGGCGGCAGGAGTGGCCCTCCCGTCATCGTCAACGCGAACGGTCAGCGCTTCCTGGTCCACGCTGACCTGCACCGATGCCGTGGTGGGGCCAGCGTGACGCACCACGTTGGTCAGGGCCTCTTGGACAACGCGATAGGCGGCGCGTTCCAGTGCGGCCGGCAGGTCGGCGGTGGCCCCCTCAATCCGCAAAGTGACGTCCACTCCGGTCGAACGCGCGCGCTCCACCAGCTCCGTAAGCTGGTCCAGCCCGTAGCGCGGCACCTCCTCGTCACCGCGCAATACCCCGAGCGTGGCGCGTAACTCTCGGGCCGCCTCCCGGCTAGCCTCCTCGATCGCCAGCAAGGCAGGCGGCACCTCCTCTCCCCGCTTACGCGCGAGATGGACGGCCACCCCGGCCTGCACCTTGATGATCGAGATTTGGTGGGTGAGCGAGTCATGCAGCTCCCGCGCGATACGCAGCCGCTCCTCGCCGACCTTGCGCCGTGTGATCTCTTCCCGGGTGCGTTCGGCCTCGTCCGCCCGTTGCTCGGCCTGGCGTACCGCCTCGCCCGCCACCGCGGCCGCGATAAGCCAACCGGTATCGACGACCGCTTCGCTGAGCGCCTCTTTCACGCTCGGGCCGTCCGGCAACACCGCACACACGACCAGCAACGCAGCGAACAGCAGCACGCTCACTACGACGGTGGCCACCCGGTGCCCCATCCGGGTCGCGGTGTACACGCCGATCAGGTACGCCGGGGGAATCAGGCCGATATTCAGCAGTGCACACCCCAGCAGCCCTACCGCCGTGATGATCAGAACGACGACCGGCATCCGGCGGCGCAATCCCAAGGCCAGACCGCTGGCGCCCAGCAGGGCCAAACCCGTGTAGACCAGGCCTGTCTGATCCTGAGGGGTGGAGAGCCCGGGGACCAACAACAAGCCCGTCACACAAACCGCAAGGATCCAGTCCCGCACCGCCGGGGGGACCCTGCTTACGCCAAGCATGCCCGCACCCTAACCAGAGGTGTTCTCCGATAGGTCCTCCGCTGGAGGGAACCCCGCCCTACCACCAACGCGGTACATGGATCGGGTCCTCCGTCCGATGGGGTACGCGGCTGCGCTCCCCATAGACCGCGATGTTGCTTACCGCAGGAGGACGACCTCGGGCGCCCCGACGCCGATCATCAAGGGGACAGCGAACACCGGAAGGAAGAAGTCATGTCCCGGTACATCCGTCATGTCACACCCGTCACCCCGGCCGCCGCTCATGGTCTGGTAGCCGAGGTGTACGCGTGGGCCGGCGCGGGATCCCGTAGTGTCGATCTGACGTTTCACATGCTCTCGCCCGCTCCGGAGGTGTTGGCGGCTGGATGGGCCCTGATGTGGGAGGCCCAGCTCATCGGGACGGCGTCCGCCTCCAACAGAGCGCTGGTAGCGCTGGGTGTGTCACGCGTCAATGCCTGTGGCTATGCCGAGGCTGCTCATCTGGCGACGCTACGAAGGCTCGGCCACGAGGATCTGGCCGACACGATCGCACAGGGTGGCACCCCCACCGACCCGCAGGCCGCCGTGCTCCTGGACTGGGCACGGGCCACCGGCACGGCTGGCGGCCCTCCGGTCCCACCCGGTGAGCCGGTGGTCGAGTACTTCGGGGCCGCGCTGGCCACGCACTTCTTCAACCGCCTCACGCTGGCCATGCTGCCGCCCGGGGTACGGCCAGTAGAAGCGGGTCCGGTCGACCGGGCCTTCGAGGGCTCTTTCGGGGACGCCCCATCGGACCCATGGGAGGCGTTCCAAGACCGTGGTCCCGGCACGAGCCTGTCCCTCCTGGCCGGGCTTCCCCGAGACACCGCCCCACCTGAGTGGGCGGACGCTACCCCCGTAGGGGCCGCGTACACCACCTTGATGGCCGTCGCCGAACGAGGCGGTGACCTCCTCACCCCCACGGCGCGTGAACTGGTCTCCGACGTGATCGAGGCCTACCGCGGCCGTCGTATCGGCGACTCCGGTGAGCTCATCGAGGCGGCGTTGACGGAGCTGCCTAAGCCTGAACAGGCCGGGGCTCGGGTGGCCATCCTCGCCGGGCTGGCGCCGGAGGCTCTTACCGACGCGCAGGTGGCTGCCTGGCGCGCCACCAGCCAAGACACCACCGACCGTCGGCTTCTCGATCACCGCACGGTCTTGCTCCTCGCGTACGGTGCGATGACCGCCGTGGCTCATATCGAAGCCGACCTCACCCGGGTATGGGCGCTGAGCCGGGAAGCCCGCTCCTGGGCCGACCACGCCCTGTTGCCCACCTCGTCAGGGTGATTCATGGCGCTTGAGAGCATCGTGGTCCGGGGCACGGGCTCTCCGACTGGGTAAGAGTCGGACGCTGCCCCGGACCACACCCCACGTGACTCTCCTCCCGCGGGGTTACGCGACGCTCAGGGCCTGCTAGGGATGGGTCATGCCCAGCACGTCCAAGACGCGGTCAAGCTCCTCCTCGGTGATCGCGCCGCTGGCCACGTGGCCCCGCTCGATCACCACCTGACGGATCGTCTTGCGTTCGGCCAGAGCCTGCTTGGCGATCGCAGCCCCCTCCTCGTAACCGAGGTACCGGTTCAGCGGGGTGACGATCGACGGTGAGCTTTCCGCATACTCCCGGCACCGCTCGACGTTGGCGGTGATACCCGCCACGCAGCGGTCGGCGAACAACCGAGACACGTTGGCCAGCAGCCGGATGGACTCCAGCACGTTCCGCGCCATCACCGGCAGCATCACGTTCAGTTCGAAGTCCCCGGCGGCGCCGGCGAACGCCACAGCGGCGTCGTTCCCCACGACCTGGGCGGCGACCATCCTGACCGCCTCACACAGCACCGGATTGACCTTGCCCGGCATGATCGAGGAACCGGGCTGCAGATCGGGCAGGACGATCTCGGCCAGGCCGGCCCGAGGCCCGGACCCCATCCACCGGATGTCGTTAGCGATCTTGTTCAGCCCGACGGCGATGGTCCGCAGCTGCCCGGACGCCTCCACCAGGCCATCGCGAGCGCCCTGTGCCTCGAAGTGGTTACGCGCCTCGGTCAACGGCAGCCCGGTCACGGCGGCGAGCTCGGCGATCACCCGGCCGGCGAATCCGGGCGGGGTGTTGATTCCGGTACCGACGGCGGTGCCGCCCAACGGCAGCTCGGCCAGTCGGGGCAGCGTCGCCTCCAGCCGCTCCACCCCGTACCGGACCTGCGCCGCGTACCCGGCGAACTCCTGCCCCAGGGTGACCGGGGTGGCGTCCATCAGGTGGGTACGCCCGGACTTCACCACGTTGGCGAACTCCTCGGCCTTGCCCTCAAGGGTCTGTGCGAGGTGGTTGAGGGCGGGGATGAGCTGCCGAACCACCGCCTCGGTGGCGGCGAGGTGAATGGAGGAGGGGAAGACGTCGTTGGACGACTGAGAGGCGTTGACGTGGTCATTGGGGTGCACCGGCGTCCCCAAGCGCCGGGAGGCGAGGGTGGCGAGCACCTCGTTGGTGTTCATGTTGGAGGAGGTGCCCGACCCGGTCTGGAACACGTCGACCGGGAAGTGCTCGTTGTATTCACCCGCGATAACCCGCTCGGCGGCCCACTGAATGGCCTCGGCGATTTCGGAGGAGATCACACCGAGTTCGGCGTTGACCTTGGCGGCGGCGGCCTTGATCCGGGCCAGAGCCGTGATGTGGATCGGTTCCAGGGTGGTGCCGGAGATGGGGAAGTTCTCCACGGCCCGCTGGGTCTGCGCGCGCCACGCGGCCCAGGCCGGGACCCGGACCTCACCCATGGTGTCCTTCTCGATCCGGTACTGCTGGTCACCGGACGTACCGGTGGCGTCTGGCGTACCCGGGTTGTTGGCTGTGTTGTTGTTCTGCTGTGCGTCAGCGGTGACGTCGGCCATGTGGTCATGGTCCAACGCGACACCCGACCTGGTCACGCCACCCCCGGTCGGAGTGGGCAGAGTCTTGAGCGGACGACCTGTCCCGGGTACGCCCTTGGCCCACTCCGACCGGTGGGTTGCAACTGGTGACTGTTCGTGCGTTGGGCGTTCCGGGAGGAGCGGACACGCCTGGTTCCACGATGACAGCCCGAGCCACGAAAGCGACGGACTGTCTGTCCGACTTCCGAATCGTTACCGTTCACTTTCGGATGATCGATGCTGACGTACGCGCACCGCGCTAAGGGCCGTCCGTCACCACCTGACGTATCCGATGGTGCGCGCCCGGGCGAGGATCAATCCATCTGGCCCGATTCCCACCACGTCGGCGTCGGTGTCCAGATCCGCCAGCTCGTCCCCGCTGTCGCGATCCAGGGCGATCACTCGTTGGGCGGCCAGGTCCTGCAGGATCACCGCGGAGGGGGTGGCGGTGGCCTGCACCTCTCCCCCTGGCTGATACGTCCACAGCTGCTCGGCGTCACTCAGCCTGATGACACGTAGCTCGTCGCCTGTCTCCACCACGGCGAGCCCGGCCCCGATCGCCAGCAACCGTTCCCCGTCCTCACCGGTCCACCGCTCCTGTCCGGTGTGCACATCCAGCAGAGCAGGACGACCGTCGTCCCTGGTCACTGCGATCGCTCCGGAGTCCCCGGCCGGCTCCCGACGGAGCTGACAGCTGGATCCACTGGCGGTGTGGGGATCGTAGTCCCCACGGTGTCGCCACAGCCGGTCACCGTCGGCTTCGGCCTGAAGTGTGTACCGGCACTCTTCGTCGCCCGCGCTGGTCTCCACTCGGATCATGTGTCCATCCAGGACACTGATCCTGACCTGCTCATCCCTCGTCTCCGCGGTCGCCAACCGTTCACCGGTCGCGCTGTCCACCGCGTACACCGTGCCGTCGAGGCGTACCCCTATCACTTCGGGTACTGACACTGTGTAGGCGACCGTCTCCGCCAAGTCACCGACCCCGGTCAGCTCGCCGTAGCCGGCTAGTTCGGCCTGAGCGCCATACGGCAAGGAGCGTTCCCAGAGCACTTCACCGTCTGAAAGGGACCGTCCAGCCAGGACGCAGGCGCCGTCCTCGCCACCGTCACAGTCGAGTTGGACGATCAGGTCGAGAAACACCCAGGAGTCGATCGCCTCCGTCTCGCTCCACAGTGTCTTGCCGTCGGTGGCGGTGAGCACCTCAAACCCCGCGCCCTCGGTCCGCCCGACAACCACGAACTCCCCGGCGGGTACCGCCCAGTCGACCGACCGCGCCCAGACCTCCTCACCGTTGGAGCGGTCCCGCGCCTCGACCCTGCCCCGGATCACCGCGATCACCCGGTCCTCTGACACCGCGGCCGCGGTCGCCGGGCCACCGAGATTGACCGTCCACTCTGGATCGGGATCGGCCAGGTCGGGGGCGTAGGAGGCCAGCGCCTCCCTCATCCTCTGCAATACGTCCAGCCCGGCCAACTGCGCCCCCACCACGACCGCTGTGAGGATCATGACGATCCCGAGTACGTTCCGCAGCTGTCCCGTTGCCTTGACCACGGGCCCACCGTAGTGCTCCACCTCACTGTCGAGGCTGAAACCCGCCGACGGCACGGCTGCGGTTTCACGGTGAGGCCTTACGCCTCCCGCTGCTCGGCGACCGCTTGGAACAACGGCAGCACCCGGTAACCGATCTGCTCGACCAAGGCGATGATCGTCGATGCCCGCACGATCCCGTCGTGGGCCACGATCTGATCGATAACGCGCTGCAGGTCAGCGTTTGAGCGCGCCACGATTCGACACAGCAGGTCACCGCCGCCGGTGATGGTGTGCGCCTCCAGCACTTCGGGAATGCCGGTGAGGTGTTCGGCCACCGCATCGTGTCCCCGGCTTTGGCGAATCTCCAGGGTGACGAAGGCGGTCACCCCGTAACCCAGCGCGGCCGGATCCAGATCCGGCCCAAAGCCACGGATGATTCCACGGCGCTGCAGTTTCTCCAGCCGCGCCTGAACGGTGCCCCGGGCGACCCCCAGGCGTCGCGCGCACTCCAGCACCCCGATCCGAGGCTCTGCAGTGAGCAACGCCACGAGGCGCGCGTCCAGCTGATCAACAGGACTGGTCAATCTGACCACCAAAAATTCGAATTCTTAGTTCAGGATGTACAACTTGCTCACCAAAGCATCGCACAGTTGCTCAGCTCACAGAAGGGTGGTGATGCTGATTGCACAGTAGGCACCGCGCACGGGCACCACCTGCGCGCCGCAGCCGAAGGAGGCCACGATGACTCAAGCGATCGACCATCCCGGCAGCACATCGCACACCACCGGGTACCGACGAACCGGTGAAGACATCGATATCGACGCTCTGGTGGGGGCCGTGCCGCATGACATCACCCAAGACCCCTTCCCGGTGCGGGGGATAGACCACATCCGGTTCCATGTCGGCAACGCCTGGCAGGCCGCGCACTACTACTCCACCGCGTTCGGAATGACGCTCGTGGCGTACCGCGGTCCGGAGCAGGGATACCGCGAGCATGCGGAGTACGTGCTCACCTCAGGCTCGGTCCGGTTCGTTTTCACCGGCGGCGTCCGCGCGGACAGCGCCGCCACCGCCCTGGTGGCCCGGCATGGCGACGGCATCAACGACATCGCCCTGGAGGTCCCCGATGTCGACCGCGCCTTCGAGTACGCCACCGCTCAGGGGGCAACTGCGCTGGAACCGCCCCACGACCTCACCGACGAGCACGGCACGGTACGGATAGCGGCCATCGCGACCTACGGCGACACCCGCCATTCCCTGGTGGACCGCTCCCGTTACCACGGCCCCTTCCTACCCGGTTTCGTGGCCCGCTCTCCCCTGGTGCCGCCCGGCCGCCGGCTGTTCCAAGCCGTCGACCACGTCGTCGGCAACGTTGAGTTGGGCCGAATGGACGAATGGGTGAACTTCTACAAACGGGTCATGGGGTTCACCAACATGGCCGAATTCATCGGCGACGACATCGCCACCGAGTATTCGGCTCTCATGAGCAAAGTGGTCGCCAACGGCACCCGTAAGGTGAAATTCCCCCTCAATGAGCCCGCGATTGGCCGGCGTAAATCCCAGATCGACGAATTCTTGGAGTTTTACGGAGGCCCAGGGGCGCAGCACATCGCGCTAGCCACCAACGACATCCTGGCGGCCGTGGACGCGATGCAGGCCGCGGGTGTGGAGTTCCTCGACACCCCCGACTCCTACTACGACGACCCCGAACTTCGGGAGCGGATCGGGAAGGTGCGGGTCCCTATCGAGGAGCTTAAGAAACGCCGCATTCTGGTGGACCGAGACGAAGACGGCTATCTGCTCCAAATCTTCACCAAGCCGCAGCAAGACCGCCCCACGTTCTTCTATGAACTCATCGAACGGCACGGTTCTATGGGGTTCGGCAAAGGCAACTTCAAGGCGCTGTTTGAGGCGATCGAGCGGGAACAGGCCCGGCGGGGCAACCTGTAGCCGCCGACGCCCGCGTTTCCCGCACAGCAGCTCAGCCACGATCAATACCGTCCGGCCCCGCACCGCGGCGCCGGACGGTACTAACGACAATGGGGCCCATGACTGACGCGCTGCCTCCCGGCTGGTACCGGGATCCCGCCGAGCCGGAGACCCAGCGCTGGTGGGACGGCGAGCAGTGGGTGGGTGAACGCCTTCCAGCCGATGCGACCCCGCCTGACGGCCCTCTACTACCGACCGGCGCCGAATCACACGCCCCTGGCATATCTCAACCCCAAGCCGTATCCCGCCCCTCCGCCACGTCTTGGCCACCGCCGGCCGCGTACTCCGCTCCTCCCCGGGCGCGGTACGCGGACCCGGCCGTCGCCAAGGCTCTGGCAGCCACGCTGGGTGGGTCGGTGGCGCCCCTCGGGGCACGGTTCATGGCGCGTTTCGTGGATCTGCTCGCCCTTCTGGGCCTCAACGCCCTGGTCAACGGCTGGTTCATCTACCAGTACATCCGCGAGGTCTGGCCGATCTTCGTGGAGACCTACCAGACGATCCTGGAGGGGGGACAAGCCGGAACACCGCAGTTGACGGAGCGAGCGACCAACCTGAACCTCGCGATCCTGTTCATCTCCCTGGCGCTGTGGTTCGCCTATGAGGTGCCCGCGCTCGCCAACACCGGACAGACCCCGGGCAAGCGTCTGTTCGGCATCAAGGTCGTACGACTGGACGGATCTTCTTTAGGTTTCGGGGCCGCGTTCCGACGCTGGGCGTTTTTCGCTATCCCGAATCTGCTGTGGCCGTGCGGACTTCTGATCCAGATCGTGGATTCGCTGTGGTGCACCTGGGACCGCCCGCTACGGCAATGCGGTCACGACAAGCTCGTGCGCACCGCCGTGGTAATGGCGTCCTCCTCCCCTTCCCACCCCCCGACCGGTTGATCTAGGCCCGCCGGGGCCACGTGGCTTCGTCCACCGCGACCGACAAGGAGCAAGGCCATGACCCGACTCACCCGCCCCGACCTGGATGCCCTGCCGGCCTACATACCGGGACGCAACCCGGCTGACCTGGCCCGGGAACTGGGGCTGCCCGACGCCGTGAAACTGGCGAGCAATGAGGTGCCCTACGGCCCGCTCCCCGGTGTCACGGAGGCGATCGTCGCCGCAGCAGCCGGGGTGGACCGCTACCCCGACCCCGGTGTGGTGCAGCTACGTGAGGCGCTCGCGCAGCGCTATGAGATCGATCCAGACCGGATCGTGACCGGTTGTGGGTCGGCGTCGCTGTGCGAGCTCCTCGCCCGGTCGACCACTCTGCCCGGCGACCAGATCATGTACGCCTGGCGCTCCTTCGAGATGTACCCGATCCTGACGATTACGACGGGTGCGACCGCCGTACCGATCCCCAACACGCCGGAGCATGAGCACGACCTGGACGCGATGGCCGACGCGGTGACCGACCGCACCCGTCTGATCTTCGTATGCAACCCCAACAACCCCACCGGCACCGCGATCCGGCACGCCGCCCTGGAGCGTTTCCTCGACCGGGTTCCGGAGTCGGTCCTGGTGGTCATTGACGAGGCCTACCGGGAATTCGTCACAGATCCAGAGGTTCCTGACGCGCTCAAGAGCTTCATCGACCGCCCCAACGTGGCTGTGGTGCGGACCTTCTCGAAGGCCTGGGGCCTGGCGGGTCTGCGGGTGGGGTGGTTGGTGGCGCCTCCCGAAGTGGTAACGGCGGTCCGGAAAGTGATCACCCCCTTTTCCACCAACAGCGTGGGGCAGGCCGCCGCGCTCGCCGCGTTGAACGCCACCGATGAGATGCGTCGCCGAGTAGCGCTGGTGCTGGCCGAACGCGACCGGGTTCTTAAGGCGGTGCGGGAGCTGGTGCCCGGTGTCCCCGACTCGCAGGCGAACTTCATCTGGCTGCCGCTGGGGGACCAGGCGATCGACTTCGCCCGGGCCTGTGAGAGCCGAGCGGTCATCGTCCGCGCCTTCGCCGGTCACGGGGTCCGGGTGACGATCGGTACGCCGGAGGAGAACGACGCGTTCCTGGCGGTCGCCGCCGACGCATTGTCCTGACCGTGCTGAAGACTCTCCTCCCACGATCCAGGGGGCGCCTCGCCCTGGATCGTGGGAGGTCGGGCTCCTGGGGTCAGGTCACCGCCCTTCGCCCGGAAGCGTGAGGGCAAGGCCAGCGGCCAGCAGCGGCAAAAGAGCGACCACGGCCAGCGCGTCAGGCAGCGCCAGCCACCGGGACAGCGCCGCAACGATCGCTGACCCCGTCCCGCCGCCGACGAAGAATCCGAGGTTGAGCAGCCCCATCCCCCCGCCACGCCGGGCCGGGGTCAACCGCGCCGACATCACCGCAGTGATGATCACCTGAGCCACGGAAAACGCCGCGAACCCTAAGGAAGCGCCGACCACCAGCGTCACTGGCCCCAGAGAAGTCCTGGTCAGGCAAAACGCGGCCGCGGCGAGGAAAACGGCGAACCCGCCCACTGTCATGGCCACGATCCGTCCGCCTCTGACACGAGGCCCTGCCGCACCGGCCACCCGTGACAGCACCGCTCCGGCGACGGCTCCGGGAAGCAGCCACAGCCCCACCCGAAGCACGCTCCAGCCGTATGTGGCTACCAGGATCTGCGGGGTGGCGTACATCGCCGCGAACAGTCCGCCGTACACCCCGGCACCGACAGCGGCGGCGGCCAGAAAGCCACGATCCTGGATGGCCCAGTGGGGCACAAAGCCTTCAGGACAGCGACGGATCCAGTATCCGAGTCCGACCGCCGCCATTGAGCACACGACGGCGATGAGGGCCACGATGGCTCCGGCCAGCTGAAGCGCCGGTGCCTGCATCAAAACCAGTGCTCCGGCCACGGTAAGACTCAGAAAGGCAGCACCGAGAGCATCCACTCTCTGTCCTGCTCCCGTCGCCGAGGCCAACGGCAGACAACCGGGTACGGCCAGTAGGGACAGGGTGGGTAGCACAAGTGTGATCCGCCAGCTGAGTAGGTCAGTGACCAAGCCGCCGGTGAGTGTGGCACCCGCCGCGAATACCGCCATCGCGCCCCCGAAACGGGCCAGCACCACCGGGCGGTCCTCGGGTGGAGTCGCCGCCACCAACGCCAAGGCTCCCATGGACACCGCCCCGGATCCGACCGCCACCGCCGCCCGTCCAATGACGAGAACGATCAGGGTGGGGGCCAGCAGGCATATCAGTGCGCCGACGCCTAGAACCGCAGAACCGGCCAGCAGTGTGGTCCGTGTCCCCTGTCCGTCCGAGACTTGGCCGAACAGCGCCATTCCCAGACCGAGCGCCACGGCGTACGCGGTCAGGACCCAGTTGACAGCGGCCGTACCCGCGTCAAAAGCATCGGCGACGTCCGGCAGTGCAACCCCGGCCGCGGTCACTCCGAACACCGCCGGTCCAAACAACAGCCCAAGTTTCAGGCCCACCGCGCCCGCTGTTTGGACGGATCGCGTGACGGTCATGGCCGCTCCCGCCAAGGCGCGTCCCACGCCAGCGCGGGATACCGCCGTAACGAAGCACCCGACGCTGGAATGGCTCTGGTCGGTGTGAAGCGGCCGCAGCGACGTCGCTGTTCATGACCATCCCCGCCCCAGGTTGGCGGTGCGTGGTCCTTACCGTGTCGTCCCCGTGCCACCGTTATCCGCGGCGGACTCGTCGTTAATGTCATGGCTCTAGCACATCGTGTGAATGTGTATCGAGCCAAGTAGATTCGCCGCCCACATTCATTGATCTTGATAAATAAAGAGGTAGAACGGATCCGCGATATCTAGTGCGGTTTATCACGCTCACAAAGGACACTGGCCGCGGCCACGTCAGGGTGCCCCTCCCGTGCCCGAGGGCAGAATCACCCCGCTGACCTCCCCGAACCCGATCACGGTGCCGTCGATCCCCGGCGCGGTAGCGGTGATGTCAACCCGATCCCCGTCCTCCAGGCATGTCCGGACACCGCCGTCGGCCAGGGTCACCGGTTCCGCACCGTTCCAGGTCAGCTCCAGAAAGCTGCCGCACTGCCGTCTCTCCGGCCCGGACACCGTTCCCGAGGCGAACAGGTCGCCGGTACGCAGGGGAAGCCCACCACTGGTCAGGTGCGCCAGCTGCTGCGCCGGTGTCCAGTACATCGTGGAGAACGGCGGTGAAGCGACCAGGGTGCCGTTCCAGCGCACATGCAGCGTGAGGTCGTAGCCATACCGTCGCGATTCCCGCAGGTAATCCAGCACTGGAGGATCCTGCACGGGTGCCGGCACCTGCGCCGCCGCCAGCGCATCCAGCGGCACCACCCACGGCGAGATCGAGGTGGCGAAAGCTTTACCGAGGAAAGGCCCCAGCGGTTGGTACTCCCACCGTTGGATGTCCCGAGCGGACCAGTCGTTGACGAGGACGACCCCGAAGACATGATCGGCGAAGTCCTCGGGGGTCAGCCGGGTCCCGTACGTAGTGGGTACTCCGACCACGAAACCCACCTCAGCCTCGATGTCCAACCAGCGGCTGGGGCCGTACGCTGGCCCGTCCGGCGTGCGGTACTGCCCGGTGGGGCGCATGATCGGCGTGCCTGACACCACCACGGTGCCCGCCCGTCCGTGATAGCCGATCGGCAGCTGCTTCCACTGAGGCGGCAGCGGCTCCGCCCCCGGCCGGAAGATTCGGCCGACGTTTACAGCGTGATATTCCGACGAATAAAAATCAACGTAATCGGCCACCTCAAAAGGCAGGTGTACGCGGATCGCAGAACGCGGAATTAACGCCTCGGCCAGGGTTTCCTGATAACGCTCATCGGTCAGCAATATGGTTAGGCGTTCCCGAACCGCCCGCCACGCCGCACGCCCGCGCGCCATGAAGGCGTTGAGGGTGGGCTGACTGAATACCTCCACCGGATCGGGAAGCGTGCCATCAAGTAGTCCGAGCCTGGCCGTGGTTTTCAGGCAGAGCACCTGGTCACCAATCGCCACCCCGACCCGGGGAGTTTCCGCTGCTCTGGTGACGGATCGTGGGCTGATCACGCCGTAGGGCAGGTTGGTGACCGGAAAGTCAGATCCGTCCGGTACATCGACCCAGCTAACAGGAGTTGACACGCTCTTAACCGTAGTGAACTCTCTCTAAATAAAGGACAGTGACGTCCGATTATCGGACACTCCCGCGGTGATGGCACTCTCCGGCTCAATCGGGAGTCAGCACGGCGCCGGGTGTCCGATCGCGACCGCCGGAGGTTGCCATGCCCTACTACCGGGCCGTAGGGGAGATACCCCGCAAACGACACACACAATTCCGTAAACCGGACGGCGGCTTGTACTCAGAGGAGCTCATGGGCCAGGAGGGCTTCTCCAGCGACTCCTCCCTGCTGTACCACCAGCACCCACCCACAGCGATCCTCGCGAGTGAGCCCTTCGAGCCACCGCCCGACACCCGCGTACCCAACCACCCCCTCAAGCCTCGGCACCTGGTGACCCACAAGCTGGAAGCGACCGGGCTCGATCCCGTCCTGGGGCGACAGGTGCTGTTGGCCAACGACGACTGTCGGATCTCATATGCGGTCGCCGACCGCCCGTCTCCCCTCTACCGGGACGCGGTCGGCGATGAGTGTCTGTACGTCGAAGACGGCACCGCCCGCCTGGAATCGGTCTTCGGGGTTCTGGACCTCAATCCGGGGGACTACGTCATCATCCCCACATCGGTTATCCACCGCATCGTGCCCACAGGGGACACTCCTTTGAGGACACTCGTCGTGGAGGCGACCGGTCACATAGGACCACCGAAGCGGTACCTGTCGGCGCATGGGCAGTTCCTGGAGCACTCGCCCTACTGCGAACGGGACATCCGCGGGCCGAACGAGCCGCTCCTGGTCGACGCCACCGAGGTTGAGGTGATCGTGCGGCACCGGCGCGGCTGGAGCACGCTCACCTACGCACACCATCCGTTTGACGTGGTCGGATGGGACGGTCAGCTGTATCCGTGGGCGTTCTCCATCTATGACTTCGAACCCATCACCGGCCGGATCCATCAGCCGCCACCGGTCCACCAGACCTTCCAGGGCCCGAACTTCGTGATCTGCTCGTTTGTGCCCCGCAAGGTCGACTACCACCCGCTGGCGATCCCAGTCCCCTACAACCACCACAACGTCGACTCCGATGAGGTGCTGTTCTACACCGGGGGCAACTACGAGGCGCGACGCGGCGCCGGGATCGGTCAAGGATCCATCACGCTGCACCCCGCGGGCTTCACCCACGGTCCGCAGCCAGGTGCGGTGGAACGTGCGATCGGAGCGGAGTTCTTCGACGAGCTTGCCGTAATGATCGATACTTTCCGACCCTTGGAGCTCGGCGAAGCGGCGTTGCGGTGTGAGGACACCGGTTACGCCTGGACGTGGGCCAATCGTCGATGACAAACCCTACTGGTGGCGACCCGATGGTCACCACCAGTAGGGATGCCGTCCAGTCCGGTCAGAATCCTGCTCTCCAGGGCCCAACGGTGGATCGACCCGCATCATCAGCGCTGTCCCGGCGAACAATCCTGCGATCACGGAGAGCGCCAAGGGCCACGGCCCAGGCAGGAGCACATAGATCAGCAACGCCAGCGGCGCCACCGCCACGGCGTACACCGCCCGGGTCAACCAGACATCGACCCGCCCCAACTTCCGCACCATCGCGGTCACCGAACCGGGAAGCCGACGGGTCAGGTGCAGCCCGCCCGCGACACCGGCGATCACCAATACCAAGGCGACGGCGCGGCTGAGGATCGTACCGGGACCACCGCAGGCGACCAGAACGGGCGACAGGACCGCATAACCGGCGCCGATCTGCACCACGGGGCCAAACGTCCCCAGCAGCATGTACCGCAAGACTTCGTCGGTCGGGTCAGAGTTATGAAGCTCATCGATCAGGTTGCTACCAGGGCTGAAGCCCGCCAGACTCCCCAAATCCTGATCAGCGGACTTTGACTCAAGCTGCAGACGCGCCGCCTCAGAACGCGCGCGTTCAGCGAGCTCAGTCAATCCCAGATCACCGGCGACCAAAGCGAGTACATGATGCGCCCTCGGCTCCTCCGGAGCGAGCCGGACGGCTCGCCATGCCGCGTCCAAGGCCGGCTGCCCGTTGCGTACCTGGCGGAGGATCGCGGCGTATTCGGCATTGACCAGCCACGACTCCGGATCCTGTCGGAACAGATCTTCAGCGGCGCTCAATGCCGCCTCGGTGCGCCGCAACGCTGCCAAGGCGTGTCCCCGCACGATGTGGGCCGCCAGATGCTCCGGATCGATGGTGAGCGCAGCCTCCGCCGGCTCGATCGCCTCCTCATACCGCTTGGCGTGGAACTGCAGCAGAGCGAGCATGGCATGGGCGTCGGCGTACTCCGGATTCAAGGCAAGGGCGTGCCGGACTTCCTCGATCGCTTCGTCGTACCGGCCCAGGTCGTTGAGGAGTTCGGCGCGTTGGAGATAACTGCGCGCCTCATCCTGCTCCGATCCCGCCGCGTCATGCTCGGATGCCACATAACGAGCCTACGGGCTTCGTTGGCCGCCCTGTCCGCTACGGCGGCCATTGATCACGCCACGCTCCTATCCCGCCGGGACAGACATGACGATCTCATCCCAGCGCGGGCACCCGGGGCGAGTCGCTGTTAACGGGAGTGGACCGGATAAACCAGAGCGACGGCGGTAGCGGCCAAACCCTCGCCGCGTCCGGTAAAGCCCAATCCGTCGGTGGTCGTCCCTGACAGGCGCACTGGAGCGTTCAACACCGCCCGTAACACCTGCTCAGCCTCGGCGCGGCGCGGCCCCAGCTTGGGACGAACCCCGATCAACTGAACCGCGACATTGCCGATTTCAAAACCGGCGGCGCGTACCCGACGAGCCGTCTCGGCGAGCAGCGTCGCCCCAGAAGCACCACGCCATTCCGGTTCGGCGGTGCCGTAGTTACTACCCAGATCCCCTAAACCAGCCGCGGAGAACAAGGCGTCGCAGGCGGCGTGCGCCACCACGTCACCGTCGGAGTGGCCGGCCAGCCCAGGAACGCCTTCCCACAGCAGACCCGCTACCCAGCAGGGGCGATCAGGATCGAAGGCGTGCACATCGGTGCCCACCCCTACCAGCGGCACCGTCATCCAGCCACTCCTGTCAGCAACGACTCGGCTACCTGTAGATCAGACGGGTGTGTGATCTTCATCGCGTGTGGACTCCCCGGCACGGTGTAGACCCGTATTCCGAGTCTTTCCACCAGGCCGGCGTCGTCGGTCACCTGTCCCTGCTCGGATTCCCCCACCTCGTGGTACGCCCGCCGCAGCACCTGGTGCCGGAAACCCTGAGGGGTCTGAACCGCGCGCAGCGGGGCACGGTCAACGGTGCCCGTCACATAACCGTGGGCGTCGACCCGCTTGACCGTGTCAACCACGGGAAGCACTGGGATCACCGCGTCATGTCCGGCGCGGACCGCGGCGGCGACCCGGTCCACCAGTTCGACAGGCACCAATGCCCGCGCCGCGTCGTGCACCAGGACGATGTCGATGTCGTCTGGGACCACCGCCAACGCCGCAGCCACCGATGCCTGACGGGTCTGACCACCGGGGACGACGGTCAGGGCAGGTGGGGCGATCACGGGTGCGAGCAGGTGCAGGACGTCGTCCCGCGCCTGCGGTGGAGCGGCCACGACGACCTGAGCCACTGATTGAGAAGCGACCAGCCGCCGGACCGCATGCACCAAAAGAGGTTCACCAGCCAGGGAGCGCAACGCTTTAGGGGCCCCCGGCCCAAGGCGTTCCCCTCGGCCGGCAGCGGGCACGAGGACGACAGCGTCACGCATGGAATTGTTCCTACACCATTGCGGACCGGGTGGGTGGCCCACCCGGTCCGCGTGGCGCACATGTACCGGTTTTAAATTGGCTGGCTCAGGCTCTGGTTCAGGCTTCCGAGAGCACCTGGTCGAGCAGCGCTTCTGCTTCGTCCTTGGTGCTCTTCTCGGCGAGTGCCACCTCACCGACGAGGATGTCCCGCGCTTTGGCGAGCATGCGCTTCTCGCCCGCAGACAGCCCCCGCTCCCGCTCCCGACGCCACAGGTCACGTACCACCTCAGCGACCTTGAGCGGGTTACCGGAAGCCAGCTTCTCCAGATTCGCCTTGTACCGTCGTGACCAGTTCGTCGGTTCCTCGGTGTGGGGAGCGCGAAGGACGTCAAAGACCCTATTGAGGCCCTCCTCGCCCACCACCTCACGGACTCCGACGTCCTCTGCGTTCTCAGCGGGTACCCGTACTGTCAGGTCCCCTTGAGCGACCTTGAGGACGAGGTATTGCTTTTCCTCGCCTCCGACAGTCCGGGTCTCGATTGCCTCAATGAGTGCGGCCCCGTGGTGGGGGTAAACAACGGTCTCGCCGACACTGAAACCCATAGGTTCAAAACCCCTTTCGCTGTGTCCAGCCTAACACGAACGGCATCCCACCGGCGAGCCACAGCGACGATAAAACCGCTGGTCAGCGGCTTATTAAGAGGCTGGTCAGGCTTGACAAATGACCTATGGTTCTGTTCCTGTCAGGGGGATCTTACTCTGGGTAACCAAGCGGTAGAGCGCCATCTGGGGATACCAACCGTCTTCTCAACTCCCTTCAACAGGAGCAGTTCGGTAGGTATCCCACGGAACCGTGGACGCCCTCTGGCGAATCAGGCGTCAATGCGGGACCCTTGGTGTAACACCGCAGATTCAGCATCGAGGGTAGCCGGGATGGGGACGACTGTGGTGTCGTGCCCGGTACAGGCACCTGAGAAGCTGGATAGGGCGCCCGGTCTTCGGTCGCTCAAAAGTCTGCGGATAACCGGATCGAGCAGGCAGGAACACCAATCCGGACCACCCGCGGTTCCATACCGCTGGATCGATCCCGGAATGGTTTTCCACAGCCAAGGAGGCAGTCGTGGGTGCGCTCAGAGGGGATGACGACGGCCGTCGAAGCCCCGACGAGATCCCTGATCTGCCACCGGACTGGGGACACATCGTCGTACCGGACGACGCGTCCGCGCTGGCCGAGGAGGCCGAACAAGTCCGGCGGGAGCTGCGTCAGCTCGCCCGTCGCCGTCGGTG
Source organism: Actinomycetales bacterium (assembly GCA_002919305.1). GTDB lineage: Bacteria > Actinomycetota > Actinomycetes > Mycobacteriales > Micromonosporaceae > RSA1. The sequence goes on along the minus strand of PKFB01000057.1, from coordinate 48,158 downwards.
GCAGCGCCGGCTACGGCTGACATCGAACTCCGGCCTGGTGCTGCCCCTGCTCATTGTGGCCACCGCCACGGTGATCTCCCTGATCAGTCTGTTTGCCGTCGCCTGGCCACGGCACCCGGACCAGCCCGACTCGTCCCCCACCATCGAACAGGTCGCGGCCAGCCCAGCGCCCGACCTGATCCTCCGGGACGACACTGGCGCGGATGTACCCCTGCGGGAGGCCCGGTCGGTCGTGGTGCTGGTGGTCGGTGAGTGCAGTTGCACCGCACTGATCTCCGAGACCATCGAACTGGCCGCTGATGAGGGCGTGGGAGTCCTCGTAGTCGGGGCACTGGCGGCGCCGAGTCTTCCCCCGGATGCCGGGCCCGATGTCATGGCCCTCTCCGATCCCAGTGGCGCGCTTTTGACCGAGGTGGGGCAGTCGAATGCTCCCCCCAGTACGGCGGCGGTGATGCTCATCGACGCGGACGGGAACGTCGTCAGAGTCCTGGCCGGCGCCCGTACCGCGGCCGAGTTCTCCAGTGATCTGGTTCGGCTGGGGTAGGCATCGGAAGGTCTGAAGGTCAGCGGCGGGCTCGTAGTAGCCCGCCGTAGAGGGTCAGTCCTGGACCGAAAGCCAGCGCAACCAGGGTGCCGACCGGCCCTGACCGTACAAGCCGCTCCAGAACCAGCAGCACGGTCGCCGACGAACAGTTCCCGTGGTCGCGCAGGACCGCCCATGAGGCGTCGAACATCTCCGGTGGAAGCCCAAGCTCGGTCTGCACCACGTCGAGGATGCGTGGCCCGCCTGGGTGCACCGCCCAGTGGGTCACATCGGCCACTGTCAGGCCATGGCGGTCCAGCAACGCCTCCACTACGTCGGCGACGTGAGCGGCGAGCACGTCCGGGACCTGGGGTGAGATTCCCATCCGGAAACCCAGATCAGTGACCTCCCAGGTCATATAGGGGGCGGTGTCCGGATCGGTCTGCGCGGTGACGTCGATTACCGCAAGATCTCGTTCTCCCACGGATTCGCGAGGCTCCACCACCACGGCCGCCGCCGCGTCGCTGAACAGCGCGTGCGCCACGATCTGCTCGACGTCCAGGTTCTCCGATGCCGGCTGAAGATGCAGGCTCGTCAGTTCCAGACACAGCAGCACCGCCGGGCGACGCTGGGCCACCACGTAATCGGCGACGGCCGCCAGCCCTGGCAACGCCGCGTAGCAGCCCATGTGCCCGATGAACAGACGTCGAAGCTGGGGGGGCATGCCGAGCTCCCGAGCCAGCAGGATGTCCGGTCCAGGGGTGGTGTACCCGGTGCAGGAGGCCATCGCCAGCAGCCCGATGTCCTCCGCCTTCACCCCCGCGGCGGTGAGGGCTCCCTGGATCGCTTCCCGGCCGAGCGGGAGAGCTGCGGCGGCGTACCGCTGCATCCGGCGCTGGGTCGGCCACCGCGAGACGTCCTCGATCAACGGGTTGGCCACCCCCTGACGGGTCACCACCCCGGAGTTGTCAAAGATCCGTCGGGCGATTCTGGCATGCCTGAAATGCCTGGAGAAGAAACCGTCCCACAGCATCTGCTGACTGGCAGAAGGCGGGAGGGCTGTACCGATCCCGGTGATCACCGCGCTCACCATCGCGCCGCCACACCATCAGCCTCAGGGTCACCGCCCAACGCCGCCACCCCCAACCAGTCGGCACACACGTCACTGGTCGCGGGTTGCAACGCGCCGCAGCGGGCGTCCCGGTACAGACGCTCCAACGTGTTTCCCCGCCGGGTGGCCGCCGCCCCAGCCGCCTCCAGCATCGACGCGGCGACCTGCATGGCGGTATCACCGGCGAGCAGCTTGGCCCGCCACACCCATCGGTTGGTCTCCGGCTCCCCTGGAGCGGTGTCCACGCGTCGAGCGGCCTCCAGCACGCTCATCCGGGCCGCCGCCACCGCCGCGTCGGCCCGCCCGATCCGGGCGCGTACCGCCGGCAGGTGTCCCGTGCTGCGTTCCCCGACATGGGTCACCGCAGCGTCCAACGCTGCCTGCGCCACCCCGACGTAGACCGCCGCGTAGCTGGCGACCATCCATTGCGGCATCGCTTGAGCCAGTAGAACCGCCAGGCCTTCCATACCCCCGATCAGGGCGTCAGCAGGCACCTCCACATCGAAGTGCACGTCGTGACTACCGGTCGCCCGCATACCTAGGGAGTCCCAGGTAGGCTCGACCACCACCCCGGGCCCGGCGGGGACCAGGAACTGAGAGACCCGGGCGGTCCCGTCCGGCCACGGCTCGCCGCACGCCGTCACCAGGTAGCCGTGGGCGTGCCCGGCTCCCGACACGAACGTCTTTGAGCCTCGAATCCGAAATCCGTATTCCGTTCTGTGGTACCGGGTCGTCGATTGAGACAGACGGGAGCCTGCCCGCCGTTCGCTCATCGCGACCGCGTACCACGCCCCTTCTTCCACCACCGCCCGCAAAATGCGGTCCCGAGCCGCAAAGAACGATTCCGGTACGCCCATTGCCTGCGCGAGCTCATCGGAGGTGCGCGCCAACGCCCCCGTCACCGAAGCGTGCATGTTAAAGACCAGGGCGGTCGAAGGGTTGCCACGCGCCAACTCCATGGCCACGGCGGCGTAATCGGCGAAACCAGCACCGGGGCCGCCCAATCGGGTCGGCACCATCAACCCCAGCAGCCCCACCTGTCGCAACCGTATGAAGTCCTCGACCGGAAATACGCCGTCCCGGTCGTAGTCAGCGGCCCGTTGAGCGAATTCAGGGATCAGCTGAGTCGCGACCGCCACCGCTTCCGCAGGACTGGTCAGTACTCCCACGTCACCCGTCTTGATTCCTGACGCCGCATTCAACGCCGCATCGATCCCATTCCCCGCAGGCTCCGCCGTCCACGTGGGATTCCCCTGGGCCCGCGTTATCTCCACCTGCTCCGGCACCGTACCTCCACTTTCACGTCACGACCGGCCGCTGGTTTTCCGTATCGCCAGCCGCTATTTCCCCCCACCGGTATTGCGGGCTCATCCATTGACCACCTCGACCCGTGCCGGTATCCGGCCCGCTGCAAGGCGTGGTTTGAGATGACGTTCATCGCCCTGCTCATGTTTGACGCCACGCCCCTGGTAGAGCACCCATGGCGGCCCCCCAGCGACCATGTCGACCATTCCCTGCCGGGTGAGCAGCCAGCGCACCAACTGCCCCAGTCGCGGACGCAGGCCCCGCACCTGCAGCCGAACCCCGTGGCGCGCGCACTCATCGACCAGGACACCGACCGGCACGAACAGGGCTGGGTCGTGAATTCCCGGTGGCGGGCCGCCCGGAAGGCGTTCTCCCACCGTGACCGCCAGCAGCCGCGCCAACGGGGTCGCGGCGATGGTGTCCAACACGAGCAGGCCACCGGGGCGCAGCACGCGGCACACTTCCGCGATCACCCGTCGCAGATCCACCACATGCTCCAGCACCTCTCCGGCGCTTACCACATCGGCGCAGCCATCCGCGAAAGGCAGAAACGTCGCGTCCCCGCGTACCACCCTCACCCCATGGGCGCTGGCCAAGGTGAGGGCGCTGGAGACCAGGTCGACCCCCACATGGCGGTACCCCTTGCCGGCCAGGTGAGGGGCGAGTAGCCCACCGCCGCACCCGACATCGATCAGGACCGCGTCGGGTCGGGAGGCGGGAGGCACCAGACGGGCGCGCGCCCGCGCGAGCCAGTGGAGCATGGCGAGGGCACCGTTAGGCCGCCACCACTGGTCCGTCAAATCGTCGTACTGACCGGAATCGTTAGGGTGACGTAGCCGACGACTCACACATAGAGGGTCCCATGAGGACACTTTTCCCGCTTAGAAATAGCGGACGTAATACCGCATCAGCCGTGATTCGCGCATGCCACCCCGAACCCACACTCGCGGTGACGGCCGTAGCGGCTCTACTGGCGGTGGCCAGTGGACGGGACGCCGGTGAGGTAGCGGTGATTACGGTCGCTGTCCTGACCGGGCAGCTATCGGTGGGGTGGAGCAACGACTGGTTCGACGCCGCCCGGGACCGGATGGCGCAGCGGCAGGACAAGCCGGTGGCTCAAGGAGCGCTGTCGCTTCGGGTCGTCGCGGTCGGCGCTCTCCTCGCCGGCTGTGCGACGGTCCCGTTGTCCCTGCTGGCGGGGCGGATCGGCTGGCTCCACATCGCCGCGGTGGGAAGCGCCTGGCTGTACAACTGGCCGTTGAAAGCCACCCCGCTGTCGGTCGTCCCCTATCTGGTCTCGTTCGGGCTGCTGGCCCAGTTCGTTGTGGGCTGGCCGGCCCCGTGGTGGCTGCTCCTGGCCGCCGCGGCCCTGGGAGGAGGCGCTCACTTCGCGAACGTGCTCGGCGACCTGGAGGCCGATGCGGTCGGGGGCGTCAGAGGGCTGCCGCACCGCTTGGGGGGCACCGGTAGCCGGATCGCCACGATCCTGCTTTTGGCGACGGCGACCGGGATCTTGGTGTGGGGCCCGCCCGGTCCGCCCTCGTGGTTCGCCCTGGGTGTCCTGATGGCCACTGGCTGCGTGCTTGCGGTGGGGCTCGTCCGGACCTGCTCGACCGGCTCCCCCGCTCTCTTCCGGGCCGTGATGGTGATCGCTCTGCTCGATGTTCTGCTTCTGGTGATCACAAACACGCAGCCCCGGTAGGCGCCCCGGGCGTGTCAGCCAGAGAACGGACCTGGTGGAAGGGCCGAACGCGAGGGGCAACTACCCTGTTCGCGTATCGCCGGTCCACGGGTACTAGGAGGACTTTCGTGGCTCGCACCACCGTGACCGCCCCGCCCGTCGTGCCGCCCAGTCATCGTGCCATCCGACGAGGCGGCGCTCTACTCGTCGCTGGCGCCGGTGTCGCCGCCCTGCTGGCCGGTTGCGGCGCTGGTCAGATCAGCGCGACCGCCGAAACGGTCCCCGCCGTCCCCGGGGTCAACGTCGACCACGGTGAGCTCGCGCTGCGAAACATCCTGATCACCTACCCAGGCCGTGAGGAGCGCACCTACCCCGTGGGTGGGAACGCCCCCCTGGAAGTGCAGATCATCAACACCGGTACGCAGGAGGATGCCCTGATCGGCGCCTTCTCCGAGGCGGCCGAATCAGTGGAACTCGTGGAGGGCGATTCATCGGCTGAGCCCGCGGTCTGCCCGACCGGCAGCGTCGGTGCGGAGATTCCTTCCCCGGAGCCCACCGAAGAACCGACCACGACGGAGCCCACGCTCCCTACCCAGGAGCCCACCACTCAGGCGCCGGCCACTGAGCCGTCGGCTCCGGCCACGACGCCGGCATCCCCAACCTCGCCCACGCTGACCACCGCCCCCGCCTCTCCGACTGACCAGGCCGACGAAGGCGACGCTGAGGACGCCGGACCGGCGGGCGCTTCTGAATTCGAGGTCGTCATTCCGGCTGGCGGCTGCGCGCTCCTGCGTCCGGGCCAGGCCTACTACCTACAGCTGACCGATCTGACCGAGCCTGTGGAACCAGGCCAGGGGATCGAGGTGACGTTCCTGTTCCGGGAGGCTGGAGAGGTCACCCTCGTGCTGAACATGGGTCTGCCCTCCTCCGGTCCTGAAGGTCCCGACTACTCGCCGCTCCCGGTGCACGGGGAGGAAGAAGTCGGAGGGGACCACTAGCCTCCACTTCGTGACCGAAGTGAGTGGCCGTGAGTGAGCAGACCCGGCGGACCGGTCGAGGTCAAGGCAGTCAGGGACGCACGCAGCGGCCCAGCTACCACTGCGAGGTGTGTGGCCACCAGGTCCCCAAATGGGTGGGCCGCTGCCCCGACTGTGGTTCCTGGGGCTCGATCGTGGAGAGCACGCCCGCGACGGCGACCGCGAACCCGGCCCTACGCGAACTGAGCGTCAATCTCCCTTCCGAGCCAGCCCAGCCGATCATCGCGATCAGCTCCCAGCCGGCGCGTCGCCGCCCCACCGGTATCGGGGAACTGGACCGGGTCCTCGGTGGCGGGCTCGTGCCTGGGGCGGTGGTATTGCTCGCCGGGGAACCTGGGGTGGGTAAGTCCACCTTGCTGTTGGATGTCGCGTACCAGTGGGCGAAGGCCGGTGACCTCCCCGCCCTGGTGATCAGCGGTGAGGAGTCGGCGTCCCAGGTCCGGCTACGCGCCGAACGCATGGGGACACTGCACGAGCGGCTCTATCTGGCGGCGGAGACCGACCTGTCGAAGGTGCTCGGGCACATCGACGCGGTCAAGCCCGGGCTGCTGGTGCTCGACTCGGTACAGACAGTCTCCTCGCCGGTTGTGGATGGCGCTGCGGGCGGGGTGACTCAGGTCCGGGCGGTGGCCAGCGCCCTGACAGCGGTGGCCAAGGAACGCGGTATCGCCACCGTCCTGGTGGGGCACGTCACCAAGGACGGCACGATCGCCGGACCTCGGGTCCTGGAGCACATCGTCGATGTGGTGCTGCAGTTCGAAGGGGACCGTCACTCCACCCTGCGGTTGGTCCGCGCCGTCAAGAACCGCTTCGGCGCCGCCGATGAGGTGGGCTGCTTTGAGATGCACGACAGCGGCATCCGCGGCCTGCCTGACCCGTCCGGGCTGTTCCTGAACCGCCATGTTGAGCCGGTACCAGGAACCTGTGTGACGGTCACCGTAGACGGGCGGCGGCCTCTGCTCGCCGAGATTCAGGCGCTGGTGGTGCCCTCCCAACTTCAACGCCGCACGGTCAGTGGTCTGGATTCGGCCCGACTGGCCATGATTCTGGCGGTCCTGGATCGACGGGGCCGAATCCGCCTGCACGACCGGGATGTCTTCGCCGCCACGGTGGGAGGCGTTCGGATCACCGAGCCCGCCGCTGACCTGGCGGTGGCGTTAGCGGTCGCTTCAGCCGCCCGTGACGCGGCGCTCCCCACGGATCTGGTGGCCATCGGTGAGGTTGGCCTGGCCGGTGAGGTACGCCCGGTGAGAGCGGTCCCGCGGCGGTTGGCGGAGGCGGCCCGGCTGGGCTTCCACCAGGCCCTGGTGCCACCTGGCTGCGCGCCCCAGAACGGGGATGCTGCGCCGCGGGATTTGAAGGTGACCGAGGTAGCCACCATCCGTGAGGCCATGAGGGGAATCGACCGGGACTACTAGAGGACTCCTCGCTGGCGGAGCGCCAATTAGCGACGAGCGCTGTTGATCCGGCCCGATCGACGGGCTGACCAGCTGGTGTCAAGTCGGTCAATCACCTTGACATGTGAGGGCGCTAATTCCGCCAATAACGACAGCTGCTCAACGGGTGACTCCTGAAAATCACGCATCCGCACCGCCAGGTGATAGCGATTAGCCGTTCCTCCGGTCGCCCGCACCGCTTCCCGCAGAATCCCCTGATCCCACCATCGGGGCCGTTTTGGTGACGCACCGACGTGATCGGCGCACTGCACGAGCAGATACGCCTCAGATCCTGCGGGAGTGGCCACCGCGTACCCGGCGATCTCCACGACCCAGGTCCAGGGCATGCGACGGATGGCGAGACAGCCGGGCCGTAGCGCTATGCCTCGGCGGTTGGCGCGGACAAGGGGACGGCGTATCAAGGCGACCAGGAACGGCACCAACCCGAGGGCCAGGAGCGCGATCGTGGCGTACGGCAGGTACCGAAGCGGATTCGTAGTCCCGTCGGATAGGCGGGCCGGCTCGCGCCCGAAAAGCAGGATCACCATCGCAGCGGCCCCCGCCGCCACTGTCAGATAGCCGACGGTCTCCCACATCAAGCGGGTAGGAAACCTACGACGGAACGAGATCCGGTCGTCCGATGTAGGCATCTGAAACCTCTTCACGATGGCTTCTCACTGTAATACCGGAGGCGCCCGACCAGGAGGATCGATTACAGAAAGTAATCACGGATCGTTACGCTATCCCAGATTCCGGGCATCATCGTGCCGGAAAGTAAGGGCGTGCGGGAGCCGCACCGGCTCTCTCCCTGATCGCCTTGCCTGGTCAGGTGCCTCTGGCCTGGCCGGTCAAGGCCCCCGTCCCTCACGTGGACACCTCGACGTGCCAGGTCAACCCGATTACGACGGTCCGTAGACTGTGGCCGGCAAGTCAGATCCACCGACCCTACTTTCGATGGTCCCGCTCGTGGTAGTTCTGCATCTGGTAGTCCAGCTCGAGGAGCCGTGCCGTGCCGATCGATCGCGATGACCCCCTGCGCGCGACACTCGCGTTGGTGGCGCCGGGGACCGCATTGCGCGACGGTCTGGAGCGCATTCTGCGGGGAAACACCGGCGCGCTGATCGTGCTCGGCTATGACGAGACGGTCGAGTCGATCTGTACCGGGGGTTTCTCGCTGGATGTCGAGTTCTCCGCGCCCCGACTGCGCGAGCTGTGCAAGATGGACGGCGCCGTGGTGCTGACCAACGACAGCTCTCGGATCGTGCGGGCCGGTGTCCATCTCATGCCCGATCCCTCCATCTTCAGTGAGGAGTCAGGCACCCGGCATCGAACGGCCGAGCGGGTGGCGCGTCAAACCGGCTACCCGGTGATCTCGGTGAGCCAGTCCATGCGGATCATCGGCCTGTACGTGGCCGGGCAACGGCATGTCTTGGACGATTCGGCGGCGATTCTCTCCCGCGCCAACCAGGCGTTGGCCACCTTGGAGCGCTACAAGCTCCGGTTGGACGAGGTGTCCGGCACCCTGTCGGCGCTGGAGATCGAAGACTTGGTCACGGTACGGGACGCGATGGCGGTGGTCCAGCGGCTGGAGATGGTACGCCGGATCGCCGACGAGATCGAAGGGTACGTCATCGAACTCGGTACGGATGGACGACTGCTAGCGCTTCAACTCGACGAGTTGATGGCAGGGGTGGATGAGGACCGGACGCTGGTGATCCGGGACTACCTACCCGACACCGGTGAGCCCCGGACGGTGCAGGACGTGCTCAATGAGCTCAGCAAGCTATCGTCCACCGAGCTGCTCGACCTCACCGCCGTGGCCGGAGCGTTGAACTATCCCGCCACAGCCGACACTCTCGACGCGGCGGTCAGTCCACGTGGTTATCGCCTGTTGGCGAAAATTCCCCGACTGCCCGCTTCGGTGGTGGACGGGCTGGTCGAGCACTTTGGAAGCCTGCAGCGCCTGCTCGGCGCCACCGTGGAGGATCTTCAGGCTGTGGATGGCGTCGGTGCCGCGCGTGCCCGCGCTGTCCGAGAAGGCCTGTCCCGGCTCGCCGAGGCGTCAATTCTGGAACGGTACGTCTAGGGTCTAGGGCACGTCCAAGGCACCGTCATTCAATGTCGTCATTCGATTCGGATGCTGTCCGCGTAAGAACTAAACGTTCTTACGCGGACAGCACCAATCACGCCACTCGTAGGGTCACCGGTTCGCTGTATTTAGTGCCGACCCGCGCGATTATCTGGTAAGTCCCGGCTGGGACCACGACCCGCTCTCCGGCGCAGTTCGGCGCGGAGGTTCGACCGTCCCACGTCACCCAGAACCGGTCTATGGTTCGCCCTGGCAGTAAAGTCTCGACGTGGGAGCCGCGTTGCGGATCACAGTCATCCGATGACCAGATCCGCTGCTCCCCCTGCATAATCCTGATTTCCTGCTGATCGGCACCAATATCACGACTACAGGGCTGATCAGAGATGTTTGTAATCAGCAAGGTGATCGGTAACCGGTGGCCGGCAGGGATGGCGTTGTGCCGTGGTTGAGGAAGCACCGAGATAGCGTCATCGCTACAAGGTCCAACGGCCTCATCCGGGCCCGCCGCGGCGCTGTCCGGCACGGGCTGTGTCGCCACTGGCTCTCCTTCAACCGGGTCAGCCGGTGGATTTGGCTCCTCGGTGGGGTTGGTCCCGGCCGAGGCTGAAGCATTGCCTCCCGCAGGGGCGGCGCTGGCCGATTCCGCCGGATCCGCGGTTGATGAGTCGGACGTATCCCGACATGCATAGACGATCAAAAGAATGATCGCGAGTAATGCAGCGAGCACAATCGCCCGCCGTCGCCAGTAGACGGCCGGTGGGAGCGGCCCAACCGTCAACCTCATGGTGCCCTTACGTTATCCGGACCGGACCACTAGGTACGCCAGCAGGGTTCGCTCCGAACATCACAGATATACTTTCCGGGCATATACCGCATGTGGCCCCGGAACGCGGTCGAGAAACAGTAAACCGGCACAATGGTCGATCTCATGTTGTAGGGCCCGCGCCTCGAACGCGTTCGTTTCGATCACGACCTCCTCCCCGGTGCCCGGCAACTGACCGGCCACGGTCAGGCGGGTGGCTCGCTTCACATCACCGGTCAGGTGCGGTACCGACATGCAGCCTTCCCGCCCACGCTCCCAACGTGTGGCCGAGACGATTCGGGCATTACACAGCACAAAGGTGCCGTGGCAGATCTTGCTCCGGGGATGGCCTGAGGTGTCTACGCAGAACACCTGGGCCGCCACCCCGACCTGTGGTGCGGCCAGTCCCACGCATCCTGGTGACACCCGCATGGTCGCCACCAGATCCGCGGCGAGTTGAACGATCTGGGGGTCCGACGGATCAACCGGTGGGCTGGGTTGACTGAGCACTTCAGCCGGCGCGGTCACCACGGGCCGTACCGTCCCGGTGACTCCCAACCGCTGTTCGTTCCACTCCAGGACGGTCATGATCAGAACACATCCACTTCCGCCGGCCGTAGCCCCACCCCGACATTCAGGTCGCGTCCCACCGCTTCCAGACGTGCGGTCAGGCCTGCGACGTCTGTCCCTGGAGGGAGGTCGATCTGCGCGAGCAGAACGTAGAAACCGTCGGAGAGTCTGGTGGTCAGGTCCGTCACGTTCCCCCCGGCCTCGGCGATCACGCGGGTTACCGCGGCCACGATCCCCAACCGGTCGGCTCCGTGGACGCTGAGAACGTAGGGCTCCCCGGCGCCCACCGGCGTCACCTCTGGGGTGACCTCACGGACAGAGACCAGCAGTGACCCCTGAGCGGTCAATGGGGCCAGCTCCTGCTCCACCTGGGATGCACTCGCCTCCCCGGTACAGATCAGGGTCATCGCGAAGTGCCCGCGCAGCAGGGTCATGGTCGAGTCGGAGAGATTGAGCGCGAGCCTGGCCAACGCCTCCGACACATCCGCGATGATCCCGGGCCGGTCATGCCCGATCACCGTCACGGCGAGTTCCCCCATGACACTCCTTCTGCCGTCGTGATCCCGCCCGACGCGCTCATCGCGTCCAGGGCCGGTCGGTCCGCGTTGATCGTCTGAGGCAGATTAACGCCGCCGTTTCGGCCCGTCTCGACCGATCCCCGCGCTGTCCACATCAAAGACGGCGTGCGACGATCCTGAACCGTGTCCACACCCCACCCATCGCGTTCGAGGCTTTCTGTAAGGCCCCCTGGAGTGGACGATCACGCTGGTTTCGTGTCCCGCTTGACCAGCTGGTACGCCGCCCATGCCCGGGATCTTCCCTGGCGGCGCCCCGGTGTTGACGGATGGGGCGTACTGGTCAGTGAGGTAATGCTGCAGCAGACTCCGGTCAACCGGGTCCTGCCGGTCTGGGAGGCGTGGATGCGTCGTTGGCCGGTCCCAGCCGCGCTGGCCTCGGAGCCCTCAGGCGAGGCGATTCGGATGTGGGGGAGGTTAGGGTACCCTCGGCGGGCGTTACGGCTGCACGAGTGCGCTCAGGCCGTTTGCGAGCGGCATGGAGGCGAGGTGCCGCAGGACCTGGAGGCGCTCTTGGCGCTGCCCGGGGTGGGGACCTACACGGCCCGCGCCGTCGCGGTCTTCGCGTACGGCCAGCGGCACCCGGTGGTGGACACGAACGTGCGGCGTGTGGCGGCGCGTGTGGTACACGGCAAGGCCGACGCTGGGCCGTCCACCACCAGCGCGGACCTGACGACTGTTGAGGCGCTGCTGCCGATGGAGCAGGCCGTGGCGGCGCGCGTATCGGTGGCTCTGATGGAGCTAGGGGCGCTGGTGTGTGTGGCCCGCACGCCACGGTGTGAGGGTTGCCCGGTGCGGCAGGACTGTGCCTGGTACGCCCTGGGGCGTCCGGCGGCTCCGGGGCCGACCCGTCGGCGTCAGGAGTACGCCGGTACTGATCGACAGGTACGCGGGCTGCTGTTGGCGGTGCTCCGCGCGTCTGATGGCGCCGTGCCACGGCGGGTATTGGATGCGGTGTGGCCGGACAGCGTGCAGCGCAATCGGGCGCTAGAGGGATTGCTCGCCGACGGCCTCGCCGTCCGCCTTCCCGACGATCACTACGCCCTTCCCCATTAAGCGTTTCTCAACGGCTCGCATTGTTCAGCGGGGTTCATGTGCGGCGTTGAGATTCTGTGATTCAGGGAATTGTGATTAATCGGGGTTCCTATGGACGACGGTGCATCATGCGCTGTTAGCGGCGCATACCTGGGCGTATACATGGTGGTGCCGGAGGCCTGACGACCTCCGGCACCACCATATTCAGACCCTAGGTCTACGCCCTGTTACCAAATCCTCACTCGTCGAGGTTGGCCGGGACGGCGTCCGGGACGATAGCCGGCTTGTCGGCCCCCCGGAACACCAGCCGGGCGTTCTCGATGTCGTCCAGTTCGCCTTCCAGGTCGACCAGCACGATCTGGCCCGGCGTGAGCTCGTTGAACAGGATCCGCTCGGACAGGTTGTCCTCGATCTCCCGCTGGATCGTGCGACGCAGCGGCCGAGCACCCAGCACCGGGTCGTAACCCTTGATCGCCAGGAAGCGGCGGGCCTTCTCGGTGACCTCCAGGCCCATGTCCTTGTTGCGGAGCTGCTCCTCGATCCGGGCGAGCATCAGGTCGACGATCTTGACGATCTCGTCCTGAGTGAGCTGGTGGAAGACGATGGTGTCGTCGATCCGGTTGAGGAACTCCGGGCGGAAGTGCTGCTTGAGCTCGTCGTTGACGCGCTGCTTCATCCGCTCGTAGTTGTTCTCCGGGCTGGTGGAGGTGGAGAAGCCCAGCGAGACCGCCTTGGCGATGTCCCGGGTCCCGAGGTTGGTGGTCAGGATGATCACCGTGTTCTTGAAGTCCACGATGCGACCCTGACCGTCGGTGAGACGCCCGTCCTCCAAGATCTGCAGCAGGGTGTTGAACACATCCGGGTGAGCCTTCTCGATCTCGTCGAAGAGCACCACCGAGAACGGCCGCCGACGCACCTTCTCGGTGAGCTGGCCACCCTCGTCGTAACCGACGTAGCCGGGAGGCGCACCGACCAGGCGGGACACCGTGTACCGGTCGTGGAACTCGCTCATGTCCAGCTGGATGAGCGCGTCCTCACTGCCGAACAGGAACTCCGCCAGCGCCTTGGACAGCTCGGTCTTCCCCACACCGGACGGGCCGGCGAAGATGAACGAACCACTCGGCCGCTTCGGGTCCTTCAGGCCAGCACGGGTACGCCGGATCGCCTGGGAGACGGCCTTGACGGCTTCCTCCTGCCCGACGACACGGCGGTGGAGCTCCTCTTCCATCCGCAGCAGCCGGGAGGTCTCCTCCTCGGTCAGCTTGTAGACGGGGATACCGGTCCAGTTGGCCAGCACGTCAGCGATCTGCTCGTCGTCGACCTCGCTGACCACATCCAGGTCGCCGGCCTTCCACTCCTTCTCGCGCTGCGCCTTAGCGGCCAGCAGCTGCTTCTCGGTGTCACGCAGCTGCGCGGCCCGCTCGAAGTCCTGGGCGTCGATCGCGGCTTCCTTCTCACGCCGCACCTGGGCGATCTTCTCGTCGAAGTCACGCAGGTCCGGCGGCGCGGTCATCCGACGGATCCGCATCCGAGCGCCGGCCTCGTCGATCAGGTCGATCGCCTTGTCAGGCAGGTAGCGGTCGGAAATGTACCGGTCCGCCAGCGTCGCAGCGGCCACCAGCGCTCGGTCGGTGATGCTCACCCGGTGGTGGGCCTCGTAGCGGTCCCGCAGACCCTTGAGGATCTCGATGGTGTGCGCCAGGGACGGCTCACCCACCTGGATCGGCTGGAACCGGCGCTCCAGCGCCGCGTCCTTCTCCAGGTGCTTGCGGTACTCGTCCAGGGTGGTGGCGCCGATGGTCTGCAGCTCACCACGAGCGAGCATCGGCTTGAGGATGCTCGCGGCGTCGATGGCGCCCTCGGCGGCTCCCGCACCGACTAGCGTGTGGATCTCGTCGATGAACAGGATGATGTCGCCCCGAGTACGAATCTCCTTGAGCACCTTCTTCAGGCGCTCTTCGAAGTCACCACGGTAGCGGCTGCCCGCGACCAGAGCACCAAGGTCCAGGGTGTATAGCTGCTTGTCCTTCAGCGTCTCGGGCACCTCGCCCTTGACGATCTTCTGAGACAACCCCTCGACGACGGCGGTCTTACCGACACCGGGCTCACCGATGAGGACCGGGTTGTTCTTGGTGCGCCGGGAGAGCACCTGCATAACCCGCTCGATTTCCTTCTCCCGACCAATGACGGGATCGAGCTTGCCCTCACGGGCCGCCTGGGTGAGGTTCCGCCCGAACTGATCCAGAACCAGCGAGGTGGATGGCGCCGTCTCGCTAGCGCCCGCGGCGGCCGGTTCCTTGCCCTGGTAACCGGAGAGCAGTTGGATGACTTGCTGACGGACCCGGTTGAGATCCGCGCCGAGCTTCACCAGCACCTGAGCGGCGACGCCCTCACCCTCCCGGATCAAGCCCAGCAGGATGTGTTCGGTACCGATGTAGTTGTGGCCCAGCTGCAGCGCTTCACGCAGCGACAGCTCCAGGACCTTCTTCGCTCGGGGGGTGAACGGAATATGACCGCTGGGGGCCTGTTGCCCCTGGCCGATGATCTCTTCGACCTGCTGACGGACACCTTCGAGGGAGATACCGAGGCTCTCGAGCGCCTTGGCGGCAACGCCCTCACCCTCGTGGATGAGCCCGAGCAGGATGTGTTCCGTGCCGATGTAGTTGTGGTTGAGCATCCTGGCCTCTTCCTGTGCCAGGACGACAACCCGCCGCGCTCGGTCGGTGAACCTCTCGAACATTCCTTCGTGCTCCTCACGTGCCGGGCGGCCACCGTGTGGTCGCGAACACCATCCTCCTAGTGTTCGTGTCCTCACTGTATCCCGGTGAGGGGACACTTCGGCTAGCCGCTTGGGCTTCGTAGAGTCGCAACCCTCCCACGACGTGCCTTGTTCCAGCAGGGAGAGCTTGTACGCCCAGAGCGAAATAGTCATCCCGGCGGCCCGGGCTGGGTGCCTGGACCGCCGGGTGGCCCAGTCCGGCGGGGCCATGTCTTCCGGTTACCCATCTGTGGGGGGTGACAACTTCAACGGTCTTACGAGACCCGTACCGATCGGGCGCCGCGCCGAGTCGGCGTCCGATAAGCATTACGCCGGTACGGGGCCGGAAGGACATACGCCACGTCTTTGACAAGACGTGGCGTCCGGAAGACACAGCATGGATCGCTATCGACCTCAGTCGCTACGTCAGCGTCCCGCCTCAGCGTGGTACTGCTCCACGATTTCCTGAGCGATTCGCCCGCGCTCGGAAATCTTCAAGCCCTTCCGCTTAGCCCATTCACGGATCGCACGGTTTTGCTCCCTATCCGTGGTGGCAGGACCGCGCCCACGTGATGACGTACCCGTCCGGCCAGAGGTAGTACTCCTACCAATCCGACGGCCAGAAGCAATGTATGAAGCGAGAGCCGCACGGAGCGAAGCCGCGTGCTCCTTCGACAGGTCGATCTCGTAGTTAATCCCATCGAGACCGAACTTCACCGTCTCGTCCGCCTCGCCTCCGTCGAGATCGTCGACGAGGACGCGGATAACCTTCTCGGCCACTGCGATTCCCCTTCTATAGCTTGGATGGCAAGGGCGTGAGGTCTGCAAACCCGCCCAGGGCAATACCTGAACGATAACGCAAGAGTGAGTCAATAGTGAGTAGGAGGGGGGAGTCAAGTTATGAGCGTGACAGGTTTGTGCCCGGTGGGTACAGAGGGAACGTAGCCGGCGGTTCCTCAACCCCTACCCACCGGGCGATTAGCTGACCGTCACTCCGGACGCACGAGGGGAAAAAGGATGGTCTCCCTGATACCTAGGCCTGTTAGGACCATGAGCAAGCGGTCAACTCCCATCCCCATACCGCCAGTAGGCGGCATGCCGTACTCGATTGCTCGGAGAAAGTCTTCGTCCAGTTGCATGGCTTCCGGATCACCTTGAGCCGCTCGCAAGGACTGCGCTACCAGACGTTCCCGCTGGATGACAGGATCAACCAGCTCAGAGTAGGCAGTAGCCAGTTCCACTCCTTGGACGTAGAGGTCCCATTTCTCCGTCAGACCCGGTACCTCTCTATGAGAACGCGTCAGCGGCGTCGTCTCTTCTGGGAAGTCACGAACGAACGTAGGAGCCACTAGCCGGTCTGCAACGAGAGCTTCGAATAGCTCCTCCACCAGCTTTCCTGGACCCCAAGCCGGATCAACGGGTACTTCGTGCTTCTCTGCGTGTCTCTTCAGAGTCTCGTAGGGAGTGTCTGGCGTTACTTCCTCACCGAGCGCATCTGAGACGGCACCGTAGAGTGTGATCTCACGCCATTCTCCACCCAGATCGTACTCAGTACCGTCGTAGTGCCGTACTACATGAGAACCAAAGATCGCCATGGCTGCCTCTTGGACAAGCTCGCGCGTGAGCTTAGCCATGACGTTGTAGTCCGCGTACGCCTCATAGGCTTCTAGCATCGCGAACTCAGGTGAGTGTGAGGAGTCAACACCCTCGTTCCGGAACACCCGATTGATCTCGAAGACCTTCTCGATTCCTCCAACTACACAACGCTTGAGATACAGCTCGGGTGCAATACGCAGATACAGATCGATATCCAACGCATTGCTGTGGGTCACGAATGGTCGTGCCGCCGCACCACCATGCAGTGGTTGCAGCATCGGTGTCTCTACTTCGACATAGCCGCGTTCTTCTAGGAAGCGGCGTAGCGTACGAACCACGGTGGCGCGGTTCCTGACGACCTCCCGAGCCTGCGGCCGCATAATGAGGTCGACATAGCGCTGCCGTACCCGGGTCTCCTCGTTCATTGGCTTGTGCGCCACCGGTAGGGGACGCAGCGCCTTAGCAGCCATGACCCACCGGTCGGCGAAGACCGACAACTCCCCCCGCCGACTAGTGATGACCTCCCCTTCTACGGAGATCAGATCACCGATATCGACGAGTTTCTTCCAGTCCTCCAAGGCGGCCTGGCCAACCTGTCCCAGGGAGAGCATCACCTGCAACTCGGTGCCGTCACCCTCCCGCAAAGTGGCGAAGCAGAGTTTTCCGGTGTTCCGCATGAAGATGACACGGCCGGTCACCGCCACTCGATCACCGGTAGCGGTGTCCGCTGGCAGATCCGGATACTGTTCCCGGACCGCACGCAGCGTCGTGGTGCGGGGCACACCTACGGGATAAGCTTCACGGCCCTCCGCCAGGATCCGAGCGCGCTTGTCACGCCGGACTCGCATCTGCTCGGGAAGGTCGTCCTCAGAATCAGCGGTAGTCGGCATAGGGCCGGCTGGGGCGTGAGGATGGTCAGTCACAACGGCGCTCTCTAACAGTCGAAACTATGCGGGACATTCACGCCGAACGTCGACACCGGCGTTCGGGAACATCACAGGACCGGGATCACAGCCTATAGGTTCCCGTCCGAGGCGGGCCGCTCTGTTTCCGGCCCACGGCTTGCGGGCTGAATACGCGACGACTGTTCTCAATCCGATCTAGATCCGACGATGTGCTCCTACTTCCGGGGCGTCTCGCCACATCTGGCCAATCCGCGTAACCGGTCGCTGGAACGCATACCCCCACCGACAGGAGATCGCTCAGCCCGCTTGCCCGGCCGTAGAACACCAACGGCGCTCCTCACACCGGAACCATCGGATGACTCGTCTCTTCTGTCACATTCGGCGTACCGGATGGAAAACAGTACTATGCGACCTCCGGCCGGCCGCTGGCAGGGCGCGCAACCCGATCCGTCGCGCGTTTAGCTAGTGGATACCGAAATTCAGTTCAGACAAAACTGAGCGGCCGTGGACCCGCTCAGAAGTCAACCGGTCAGACAGGACACCCGCAACACCACCGACAAAAGATAGGTGGCGCGGGACGAATCGGGCGAGCCCACGGCATGCTCAACTCATCGTCACCATTCAAACGCGTCTCGATCAAAGACCGAGGAGCCCACGATCAACCGCGAGGCTGATTCCGCTCATAGACTAGACGCAGTCCAATCAGAGTGAGATTGGGCTCATGATGGGTTACGGTCTCACACTCCTCGATCACCAACGGAGCCAACCCACCTGTAGCCACAACTGCGCGTACCTCACCCAACTCCGCCTTCATACGACGAACAAGTCCATCCACCTGCCCGGCGAACCCGTAATACATCCCGGATTGAAGGCACTCGACAGTATTCTTTCCAATCACCGACCGTGGACGAGCCGGCTCTACACGCCGCAACTGAGCGGCGCGTGCCGCCAACGCGTCGAAAGAAATCTCGATGCCGGGAGCAAACGCTCCACCGAGAAACTCACCGCGTCGACTTACCACGTCGATGTTGGTTGTGGTTCCAAAGTCAACCACGATGGACGGCCCACCGTAGAGGGTGTACGCAGCGAGCGTCCCCACTACTCGGTCGCTACCGACCTCTTTGGGATTATCGATCGCCAACTGGACGCCGGTACGGATGCCAGGTTCCACCAACACTGTGGTTGCGTGGGAGTAATAACGTTTGAGCATGGTGCGCAACTCACGCAGCACCGCAGGCACCGTCGAGCACGCCGCAATCCCGGTGATCTCCACACCGTCACTGGCCAGCAATCCGCGGAACGTCAACGCCAACTCGTCGGCGGTGGCCCGGGCATCGGTCTTAACTCGCCAGGAATGGACGATTCGGTCCCCATCGAAGGTAGCCAGTACCGTATTGGTGTTACCAACATCTATGCACAGCAGCATGCGCCATCACTTTCGGGTACGCAGATCGAGCGCAATGTCCAGGATCGGCGAGGAGTGGGTGAGCCCGCCAACGGAAAGGTAGTTCACGCCGGTTAAGGCGTACTCTCGAGCCCGTTGCAAGGTCAACCCTCCGGTGGCTTCCAGCTCAGCCTGGTCCCCCACCGCCTCAACAACGGCCCGCAACTGATCGGGCTCCATGTTGTCGCATAACAGGAAACTGGCGCCGGCCGCCACCGCCTCACGGGCCTCGGCCACCGAGGTGACCTCGACCTGAATCTCCACATCGGGAAAGTCCCGCCGCACCCGCCGGTAGGCCTCAGCGACCCCACCCGCCGCGATCTTGTGGTTGTCCTTGATCATGGCGACGTCGTACAGGCCCATTCGTTTATTGGTGCCGCCGCCGGCCCGCACCGCGTATTTCTCCAACGCCCGCAGCCCAGGGGTGGTTTTCCGGGTATCGAGCACCCGTGCGCCGGTCCCGGTCAGCTCATCCACCCACCGACGGGTATGGGTGGCTACTCCACTCATTCGGCACAACAGATTCAGTGCGGTCCGCTCCGCGGTCAACAGGGCACGAACTGGACCGGTGACACTCGCCAGCACCTGCCCCCGGCGTACCTGTGCCCCCTCGGCGACCTCACTGCGGAACTGAACGTCGCTGACGGCGCCGTCTGAGACACCGCGGGCAGCCAAGTCGTCACCCACCAGTTCAAAAACGGCGGCGGCCACAGGCAGCCCAGCGACCACACCGTCCGCACGCGCCACCACCTCGGCGGTACCCGCCAGGTCAGCGGGGATGGTGGCTGCGCTGGTGATGTCGACGCCGTCGGGGCCGCCCAGATCCTCCTCCAAGGCCCCCCGCACGATCCGCTCCACCACCGCCGGATCCAACCCCAGGGTCCGCAGCTTCTCAGCCGTGCCGTGCCTCATCAGTCCACCCCCGCTTGACGGACCGGGCTCCAGGAGGCCGTCACCTCACCCGCTGGTCCGAGCCTGGTGATGATGTGCCCCCGCCACTGGGGATCGGTATCCGGGTAATCCTCACGCCAGTGGGAACCCCGGGTCTCGGTCCGCGCGTACGCCGCCGCCACCGTCACACTGGCCACCGTCAACAGGTTGGTCGCTTCCCACGAGGCGGTCCCAGGCACCCCCGCGGCACCGGCCAGTTCGGTCAGGCGAGCGCCCGTGTCCTCCAACGACACGGCGCTGCGCAGCACCCCGGCACCGTGGGTCATCACGGCCGGCAGCTGCTCGCGTACCCCCTCATCGACCAGGCCGACCACCGTGTCGTCGTCGGTGACGGGGTCCGCCTGCGGTGGGAGGTGACCGGCGATCGCGGAGGCGATCCGACGCGCGAAAACCAAGCCTTCCAGCAGCGAATTGGAGGCCAGCCGGTTAGCACCGTGCACCCCGGTGCAGGCCACCTCGCCACAGGCATACAGCCCAGGCACGCTGGTACGACCGTACAGGTCGGTCCACACCCCTCCCGAGGCGTAATGAGCGGCCGGCGCCACCGGGATCAGATCCGTGGCGGGATCAATACCCGCCGCCCGGCAGCTCGCCACGATCGTCGGGAACCGCTGCTGGAGCGTGGCCGCGCCCAAGTGCCGGGCGTCTAACCAGACATGGTTACGCCCCTCGCTCATCATCACCCGCGTGATGGCCTTAGCCACCACGTCACGCGGCGCCAGCTCGGCTAACTCGTGCTGGTCGAGCATGAAGCGTTTACCGTCCCCGTCCAGCAACCACGCGCCTTCGCCGCGTAACGCCTCACTAACCAGAGGCTGCTGCCCGCTGGTGGAGTCGGCCCCCAGGTATAACGCCGTCGGGTGGAACTGCACGAACTCCACATCGGCGGCCACCGCGCCCGCCCGTAACGCCGCAGCCAGGCCATCTCCGGTGGATACGGGCGGATTGGTGGTCACCGCGTACATCTGCCCTAATCCGCCGGTGGCGAGCACGACCGCCCGGGCGAGCACCGCGCCGACCCCATCCGGAGATCCCTCATCGAGCACGTGCAGCGTCACCCCGCAGACGGCGCCGTCGGCCGAACGGAGCAGGTCCACCACCAGGGCGTGCTCGATCAGCCTGATCCACGGATCCTTGCGGACCGCCTCCCGCAGCGCCCGCTGCACCTCCAAGCCAGTAGCGTCCCCACCGGCATGCACGATCCGGTTAGCCCGATGGCCCCCTTCCCGGGTCAGCATCAGCGAGCCGTCGGGATGCCGATCAAACCGGGTGCCGAAGCGGATCAGTTCCCGGACCCGGGCCGGCCCCTCCCGCACCAGGACATCCACCGCGTCCGGGTCACACAGCTCCACCCCGGCCACCATGGTGTCGGCGGCGTGCGCCTCCGGGGTGTCTAATGGGTCTAGAACGGCGGCGATCCCTCCCTGCGCCCACCGGGTGGAGCCGTCATTCACGGTCTCCTTGGTCACCACCGTGACGTGCAGCCCTGACTCCCGCAGATATAGCGCAGTGGTGAGACCGGCGACCCCAGAGCCGACGACGCACACGTCGGTGGTCTCCGCCCAACCCGGCTCCGGAGCGGTCAGCCGGGTCGGCAACACCGGTAAGAAAGGCGGGAGGACGAGGGAGGGGGGCCGTGTCTGTGGCCCGCTCACCGCCGACCGGCTTCCTGAACGGCCACGCCGTCGGCTGCGGCCGTCTCCATCACCAGGTCGCCACGCTTGAGACCGTCCACCATGCCCTCCACGACCGCCGCTGGGTCATCCCCCAGCTCGACGATTCGGTTTCCGCTATCCACGTGCACCACCCGCGGCTGATGCCGGCGGGCCTCCTCGTCGTCCATCATCGCGTACGACATCAGGATGACCAGATCACCGGGGTGGATCAGGTGTGCCGCCGCGCCGTTGATCCCGATCACCCCGCTGCCAGCCGGTCCGGGGATCACGTAGGTCTCCAGGCGCGCCCCGTTGGTGATATCCACGATGGCCACCTGTTCACCGGGCAGCAGATCCGCCGCCTCCATCAGCTCAGCGTCAATGGTCACTGAGCCTACGTAATGCAGATCCGCCTGGGTCACCGTGGCCCGGTGGATCTTTGACTTCAATAACGTGCGCAGCATCGCGTTACTCCAACCGCAGGGCGATGTTGTCGATGAGCCGGGTGGTGCCGACCCAGGCCGCGACCAGGAGGCGCGCCGGGCCACTGGTCGGTGCCGGCCCCAGGTCGGGGTCGGTGAGCACGAGGTAATCGGTCCTGACACCGGTAGCGGCGTCCAGCACGGCCTGCGCCGCAGCCAACACCTGCTGAGGCCCCTGGCCCGCCTCCGCTGCGGCGACACCGGCGAACAGGGCCCGGGACAAGGCCAAAGCGCTGTCCCGCTCAGCGGGTGTGAGGTAGCTGTTCCGACTCGACAGCGCCAGGCCGTCAGCCTCCCGAACCGTCGGTATCCCAACAATCCGGGTGGGCAGATCCAGGTCATGGACCATCCGCCGCACCAAGGTGAGCTGCTGATAGTCCTTCTCCCCGAAGAAGGCCACGTCGGGCCTGGTGAGATTCAGGAGCTTGAGCACCACGGTGAGTACGCCGTGGAAGAAGCCTGGCCGGCTGGCGCCCTCCAGCACCTCACCAAGCGGGCCAGGATTGACCCGCACCATCGGCTCCCCCGTCGGATACATCACCTCAGCGGAGGGCGCGAACACGACGTCGACCCGGTGCTCGGTGCACAGGGCGAGGTCGGCGTCGAAGGTACGCGGATACCGGTCGTAATCCTCATGAGGACCGAACTGCAACGGGTTCACGAAGATCGTGGCGATCACATGGTCGGCCTGTTCACGGGCCGCCTGCAGCAACGCCGCGTGGCCCTCGTGGAGCGCGCCCATCGTCATGACCACACCGACGGTGCCCGACAGCTCGGCACGCGCCCGTGCCAGATCCTCCCGGTTACGCGCCACGACTGGCACATCCGTCACGGTCATCCCGTCGTCCCTTTCTGGCTAGAGGCGAGCACATCCAGCAACGCCTCGGCCCGCGTAGCCGCCAACCGCCCGGAGGCGACGGCCCGATCCGCGGTACGCCGAGCCAACGCCAGGTACGCCGCCACGGACTCCGGGGCCTGCTGGGTCAAGACATCTATGTGGGAAGCCACAGTTGTCGCGTCCCCCCGCACCACCGGACCGGTCAACGCGGCATCCCCCAGGCGGAGCGTGTTGTCCAGGGCTGCCGACAGCAGCGGAGCCAGCATCCGATCCGGATGAGTCACGCCCGCTGCGCGCAGCAGATCCATCGCCTCGTTCACCACCGTGGTCAGGTGGTTGGCGCCGTGCGCGAGGGCGGCGTGGTAAAGCGGACGAGCCTCCTCAGCGATCCACTCCGGCTCCCCACCCATCTCCACCACGAGGGCCTCGGCCACGGGACGTAGCTGCGGCGGAGCCGTCACCCCGAAGGAGATCCCGGCGAGCCGGTTCAGGTCTTCTGGGCGCCCCGTGAAGGTCATGACCGGGTGGAGAACCAACGGGAGTACGCCGCAGTGGACCGCGGGAGCCAGGACTGAGACACCGTGCGCCCCACTGGTGTGCGCCACCAGCTGTCCCGCCCGGAAAACAGCGGCCTTTGTCAGGCCGGCGATCAGGGGACCCAACGCATCATCTGGTACGGCGAACAGAACCAGATCGGCCCGTGTCACCACCTGATCAGGGGGCAGCACCGGCGTACCGGGAAGAAACCGTTGAGCGCGGGAGACAGAGGCGGCGGAGACCCCGGAGACCGCGACCACCCGGTGGCCCGCTCGGTTGAGCGCCGCTCCCAGAACCGCACCGACTCGGCCCGCGCTGATCACCCCGACTGATAGACGTCCGGGACGGTCATGAACCGTCGCGGGACGCTCCGGTGCGCTCATATGTTCAGTCCTCACTGATCCAGTCCACTGACGGCCAAAGCCTGATGGTCGGAGCCTGGCGGCTCAAGCCGTCGTTCCGGGTACCGGTCGTGGCCAGTATGCGCTGGTTTCCGGCCCGCCGCACCGGTGAGTGATGACCTTCACGACACCCGGGGTCCCCCATGATGTACGCGCATCTTCCCGCCTCACACGCCGGGCCAGCGGCGCGTCTTAACCGAAATCTGCGGTTTTGGATGTCACCTTCAGATGTCGACAACGGCGGATTTTGAATAATGCCCGGTGTGTTGACCTGGCGGGAAGCGATGACCCGCGCGTTGTACGGCCCATCCGGTTTCTTCTCGTGTCGAAACGGCGGTGGTCCCGCGGCGCATTTTCGGACCAGTACGCACGCCTCCCCACTGTTCGCTGAGGCGATATTGACCCTCCTGTCCCGAATCGACCGCCTGCTGGGCACACCGGACCGGTTGGAGGTGGTAGACATCGGGGCCGGGCAGGGGGAACTACTCAGCATGCTCGGGAGTCTGGCACCGCCGGAGCTGCGGGAACGCCTAACGCTCACCGCTGTTGAGGTCGCTCCCCGACCCGACGGGCTGTCGCCAGCCATCGCGTGGCGCGATCAACCCCCGACGGACATATCCGGGCTGCTCATCGCCACCGAATGGCTCGACAACGTGCCGATCGATGTCGCGGCCGTAGACGAGACAGGTACTCCCCGGCTCGTAATGGTCGATCCCGCGAATGGACAGGAGCGGCTAGGCGCACCTGTGGAAGGCCGTGACCTGGAATGGCTGCGCTCCTGGTGGCCCTTGGCCGAGCCGGGCGCACGGGCTGAAATCGGCTGGCCACGGGACGAGGCGTGGGCGGCGGTGGTGAGGCGGCTGCAACGTGGCTTGGCCGTGGCGGTGGATTACGGGCATCTGGCCGGTAAGCGGCCGTTCGCGGGCACCTTGACCGGTTATCGATTTGGGCGGCAAGTCAGGCCGGTTCCTGACGGCTCGTGTGACATCACCGCACACGTGGCGTTTGATGCGGTCGCCGCTGGTGTGAAGGAGGCGGTGCTCGTCGGGCAGCGCGTCGCGCTACGGGGATTGGGAGTGGACGGGACGCGGCCTCCTCTGGCCCTCGCCTCTCGCGATCCGACAGGATATGTACGCGCGCTGTCACGTGCATCGCAAGCCGCTGAGCTGACCGATCCGCACGGTTTGGGCGGACACTACTGGCTGTTGACCCCGGTAGGGATGAAGGTTCGGGAAGTGCTCACGCCGCAGTGATCGAGCCTGCTTCCTTCTATCTATTTTTTCCTTCTATCCATTTAGGCATCTACGGACCGCGACCGTAGAGATCACTGGTAGCGGGAGCGATGACGGTACACCGTCACGAAGGTGACGGTAAGCAGAAGCCCAAGCACCGCGCCGGCTACCCCGGCAATGATCAACGGGTCAACGCCGTCTTCCTCGGTGTCCGGACTGGAGTCCGCCTGGGGATTGGAGGTTGTCTCGGATGGTGAGGTGCTGGGGTTGTCTTCTACCAGGGGGTTGGAGTCCACCAGCGGAACATCCTCGGTCAACGCTGCCAGCGGGTCCACTACACCAAACCCATACTCCGGATCTCGGCCCGGCGCCCCACGATCATCAGCCGTCCGAATCAAACGATTGATCACATTCGCAGCATCCAAATCAGGAAACCGCGACCGCACCAACGCCGCCACACCCGACACCAACGCAGCAGAATTACTCGTCCCCGTAGCAGCCTCATACTCACCACGCTGTCCCGAAGTAGCCGCCATCACCTCTACCATCGGCGCCGCCAACACTACCTCAGGACCAGAAACAGACTGAGGACTGAAAAATCCCTGCCGATCCACCCCCGAAACAACAACCACACCGGGAGCACCAAAATTTACATCAAAATTTCCCCGAGCCGTATTTCCTGCCGCGACCACGATAACAACATCCTGTTCCAAGGCATATTCAACAGCCTCCAAAATTTCTCTAGTGCTAAACATCGCAACCGAGAGGTTGATAACATCCGCTCCCTGGTCAACCGCCCACTCAATACCGTTTGCTAAACCGCGACTATTTCCTTCCTCTTGGATTCCAGTATCGAAAAACCTAACTGGAAGGATGGAGGCGGCCGGCGCGACACCTAGAACCCCGTCGGCCTGGTTCGTTCCATGTCCACGTCCGGCTATCAGGGACGCCATCGCGGTGCCATGACCATCCAGATCCTCCCAGGCACGATCCCGCGCCTGCCCATCAACAAAATTCCGACCCTCAAGCACCGCACCAGCAAGATCCGGATGATTACCATCCACACCCGAATCAATCACTGCGACCGTGACACCTTCACCACGCGTAATCTGATGCGTCTCATCAATCCGCAAAAAATCAAGGTGCCACTGCGCATCCCGCACCTCATCCGCATAAGCCGGCACAGGAACCAAACCCACCACAGCCAGCATTAGCATCACCACGCCGCCGTAGCGGGTCAGTCTGCTACGACGGTTTCTGAAACCATCACGCATTCCCACGTGGTGCCCTTCTGAACGTAATCCGCTGCCCGTCTCGGCCGACGATCTCCCCAGCAGGAATCTCAGTTGACATCTCCCGGTTCTCACGCCACATTGATCGTTCACGCTCGCCTTGAGGAGTCGTACGGCGACTTACTGGGCCGGTCGAGGTCGATGCGGCAGGCCGTCGCTGAGCACCCAATATGCCTCGTCCTGGGTCAGCGACGGGCTCTGATTGCGTCACCCCGCCGAGCACACCTCGAGTACGAGGTTTCTGAGAACGCCATGTGTCAGGGTCTTCGGTCAGATTGCTCCGGCGGCGCCGGCCACCGCCTGTGTCGACCGGAGCACCCCCAAAGCCAGGTGGGTATGTGCCTGTGCCGTGTGTGTTCAAATCCGCCGCAGTCGTGCCCCGCAATGGGGGTTGACCGCCAGCTGGCCCTAGCTGCCCAGGGTTGGGAGGAGTTCCGGTCGGCCCGCTGATAGGCGAACGTCCGATAGGGGGTGCTCCTGCACCCTCATAACGTGCGCCAGTGCCCGGAAGCGCTACTCGGTCTCCAGTACCCGTAGGAACATTGGGAACTCTGGGAAGAGACCCGCTTGGACCACCTCCGTAACGCGGGCGTGGACCACCGCCAAGCGGCCCGAATCCTCCTGGTAGAGACCCTGGTGGTGAGGGAACTATTCCGCCGGAAGCAGGCGGGTTGCCAGCACCTCCGATAGGGCCTCCGCCTGGAAGCGTTGTTCCCCCTGGTGGTAACGCTCCTCCCGAAGCACCCCCTGGGGGAAGCCCGCCATTCCCGGCGAGACTCGGCCCATGAGGCGATTCATTGCCACCGACAGGCGCCCCACTATCCCATGGACCGATTGATCTGTCGCCCCATGAGGCAGCGTCAGAGGAGTTATCAGAAACACCGAAGTCATCGGCATTATCGGTAAGGTCAGGAAGGTAGCTGGAAGATCCCGAATCTCTATCCGATCCTGGCCGGTTCCTTAATGTGTTGTCCCCTTCAAGAAAGAAATTAGCAGAATTACTCTGCGAGTCGAACGGTCTATTTTGATACGGAACACCCTCAAGAGGCGGTTCAGCAATATTTAGGGCTTGGCGGGTGAATTCAATTACAAGCTCGGTGGCGATCTGGACGGCCTCCGGCTGTCGGACGTCCGCTAGGTGGGGCGGTAGCGGCCCGCCTCCGGGGTTGGAGACCACCTCAGCTGGCCCGCCTTCCCGCGCGTCGAGCTCTTCCATCGCCCTCTGAGCTCGCACTAGCGTATGGTGGAGCGCCCCGATCGCGTTGGAGTTCTGCTGCGCCACCTGTGCGATAGCTTCCATCCACGTAGCGTGCTGCTCTAACGCGGCGAGCGCCGCGGTTCCCGCTTCCCCTCGCCAGACCGGTCTCAGCCGGTAGAGCAAGGTTTGTAACAGCCGTAGCCGCTCGTCGAGCGCATCTTTGAGCCAACCCCACCGGTTCTGTGCCATTACCAGATCTGAGGAGGCGGTGTCGTACACCATGGCCCGCAGCTCCTCGTAGGTGTAATAGGTGAGGCTCCAACTCGGGCCAGGCGGTCCCCAAGGCTGACTCACGCCCCTCCCCTTTCAGCTGTCAATAAGCCAATCAATCGGCCGTCGGTTGTTCGCTCTCCAAATTGCTCCACACCGCTTCTAGGGCTTCGGCGGTGTGCGCATCCACGGTTCCGAACATCTCCACCGCCTGCGCCACCGCCTCCCGTAGTTGGGCGCTGCGTTGCTCGACCATGGCGATCACCTGGCCCGTGACGATATGGATCGTCCTGAGGCGTTCGCTGAATTGGACGGCGACCGGCATGGCGGCGTCGGAGTAGGCGATGGTTTCCCGTGGTCCTTCGGCACCGCCCCGGAAGTAATCAGCATGGCGATCAAGCCCAAGGAGATCCCTCAGTCCCTCCGCCACTCCCGCGAGCGTCTCGGTGTTGACCTCAACGTCATATATGGCGTCAGGATCCGCCAATCCAGCCTCCTACCACACGAAACGTCATGTAGCGCTTTAGCGCCATCGGATCACGCATTCAAGATGATCAATCTGATCTGATATGTCAGCCTGATAAACGACAACAGTGTCGTGAACAGCATCACCGATCGCAAACCCATGACCCCGGGTTGTGGATGTCGTCATAGCGATATGTATCGGCCACTTCTACAGCTCTAGTCGGATCGGTGCCGCATGGCCGCATACGTGTCCGCAACCGTCTGGGCAGCCATGGCACGATGCCAGGTATGGCTTCCGGGGAGACGCACCGCCATCTGACGGTCAGCACCGCGGATCTCGACACCGCCGACATGGTGCTCAACATCGGACCGCAGCACCCGTCCACCCATGGCGTTCTACGGCTCCGGCTGGTCGTCGACGGGGAACGCGTGGTCAGCGCCGACCCCGTCGTCGGGTACATGCACCGCGGCGCCGAGAAGCTGTTCGAGGTGCGTGACTACCGCCAGATCATCATGCTCGCCAACCGACACGACTGGTTGAGCGCGTTCAGCAACGAACTGGGCGTGGTCCTGGCCGTGGAACGGCTCATGGGGCTGGAGGTGCCCGAACGCGCCGTCTGGCTACGCACCCTGTTGGCCGAACTGAACCGTGTCCTCAACCACCTGATGTTCCTCGGCTCCTACCCGCTGGAGATTGGTGCGATCACGCCGATGTTCTACGCCTTCCGGGAGCGGGAGGCGCTGCAGGCGGTGTTTGAGGAGGTGTCGGGTGGCCGCATGCACTACATGTTCAACCGAATCGGTGGCCTGAAGGAGGAGGTGCCGGCGGGCTGGACCCGGCGGGTTCGGCAGGCCATCGGGGAGGTGCGGCGGCGGATGCCCGACCTGGACAACCTGATCCGCCACAACGACATCTTCCTCGCGCGTACCGTCGGGGTTGGGGTGTTGCCCGCTGAGGTGGCCGCCGCCTACGGGGTGTCCGGTCCGGTTGCCCGGGCCAGCGGTCTGGATATGGACCTGCGGCGGGATGAACCGTACCTGGCGTACGGGGAACTGGATGTGCCTGTGGTGACCCGTACCGAGGGAGACTGTCACGCCCGTTTCAGCTGCATGCTGGACCAGATTTATGTGTCGCTGGATCTGGCGGAGCAGTGCCTCGACCGGCTGGAGAAGCTCCGTGGGCCGGTGAACGTCCGGCTGCCGAAGGTGGTGCGGGTGCCCGAGGGGCACACCTACGCCTGGACCGAGAACCCACTCGGGGTCAACGGCTACTACCTGGTCTCGCGAGGCGATAAGACGCCGTGGCGGTTGAAGTTGCGGACCGCCTCCTATGCCAATGTGCAGGCGTTGGCCACCTTGCTGCCGGGCTGCCTGGTGCCGGACCTGATCGCCATCCTCGGGTCGATGTTTTTCGTGGTCGGTGACATCGATAAGTAAGGCATCGATAAGCGGCCGACATGGGCGCCGCCGACGGCTTGATGGGACGGGATAACGCTGGCCCGTCAGGGGGATTGGCTGCTCACCAGCGGTTTCGGGTGTGGTCGCCTCGAGGCGGGTAGTCGGAGTCCATGCCACCTCCGCGATACCCGAAGCCAGCGCCGCTCCCCTCACCGAATGAGGAGCCCCATCCCGACCCGGTGGATCGGGGGTCCTCCAGGCTGCTCAGCGGATCGGTGAGGGGATCGGGTACGCGCGCCGACTCTGAACGCCAACCGATAGAGGTACCGCCGGTGACATCGCCCGTAGAGTCGGTCGACCAGTGCTTCCCGCTCTGATACCCGGTGTCATGGGTCCCGGTCTGCCGTCTCTCGGTCCCCCAGTGACCGGTGGCGCGCCAGTCGGTCCCGGCCCCTGACCCGCTGTACGCGAAACCGCCGGGGTCGGCGACCGCCCACTCCCCGGTCCGCAGATCCGCCCAGGGATCGGTGCGGGTCGCCGAGATGGTCTGCTCGTCGTCTCCCGTCCGCCGCTCCCAGCGTTCCTGCTCCGTGGAGCCGTGTCGTCCATAGCTGACGTCACGCGCACGCCGACCGTCGGTGTCGTTACTTCTTCCTCCGGTTCCGCCGGTTTCGGTGGAGGTACGCGAGGGCGGCGTGACGGGGATGGATGCGCGGGCGGTTGAGGCCCGGGCTTCCGTTGTCTCAGGGGTGGAGTAGCTGGAGTTAGAAGAGCTGGAGCTAGAAAAAGTGGAGTAGCTGGAACTAGAAGCGGAGTAGGTCGCCGCGGTGGTCGGGAGTGCCGGTTGCGAAAGTGACCGGGCGGCGGGTTGCGGGTCCGCGGTGTAGGAGGCCACCGGTGCGATGGTCGTGCCGGGTGCCACCTGCCCTCTGCTAGCCCCGCGGGATGCCCAGTCATCGGCCTGGTCGTCAGCGGCGTGGTTCACTGACCGACCCCGGCTCCGGAAGTGGGAAGTTCCGTTCTCCTCCTGGCGCTGCTCCTGGCGCTGAGGAATGCTGGCTGAACCGCTGGTTCGGATGCCTCCGCGAGGATCGTTCCGCCCCGTGGCCATCCCCGCGGCCATAGTCTCCGTGGGCGGAGCGTCGCTGGCGGCGTGGGTGTTGGTTGTTTCCTTGTTGGTTAGTGCTGGGTTGGTTAGTGCCGGACTGGTTAATGCCGGAAGCTGTCTGGCTGGGACTGCGGTCACCTCAGCACGAGCGGTATGCCGATCCGCTGACTGCGCAGTTTGCTCCCCGAGAAACCGGACATGAGAACGCAGGACATCAAGCTCTTCACGTAGCGCCGCATCGGTCGCGGCGACCTCCTTGCGGAGCTGTGTACGCAGACGCGCTAACTCCTTGGTGAGGTGTTCCTCTAAGTCCTCTAACTCCTCCCTCAGCCCATCACCATCACGGCGGAACCGCACCGACGATCCAATGAGTACAACAGACAGGATCGCGAGCACAGCGGCCACTCGTATTGGACTTCCGTCCTGCCCCACCAATAGCGCCAATGCTGCTAAGGGAGCCAGGCCAGCTCCAGCCCAGAATGCGATCTTGAGTGTCCGCCCGCCCCGGTTTGAACGGCGTGGGGAGGCTGGCATGGTGCTAGAGGCTACCGAGGTGTAGCCGTAACCGACAGAGGTAGCCGGCTCTGACCTGGTGAATTCTGTGTCTCCACCACGTGCCGGCAGGTCGACACAGATAGTAATCAATCAATCTCTCTAAGTGATATGGCGCTATGTCCTCATTCCAAAGGGACGCCCTTGACCAGCGAAAACATAGTTATCCACAGGTAGATCACGTCAGGTTGCGATGCCCTATTGACACCTTTAACGTCGATGCCGAGAGCGAACGGATGGTCACGGGCAATGGCCTGGTACGCCACAGGCTGCGCTTTCATAGCGCCCGAAAACCACCGTTGCTGCGCTGCCACCTGACGCCTCTCGCTGTTTATGACAATCTCGAAGTTCATCGAAGGGTCCGTCATCCATGTCGTTACACGTCTATCTCCCTGCCTTAACCAACTATGCCGATCAACTTGATAGAGCTTTCGATGATGCTACTGCGGCTAGAGAATATCTGCGACAGCATTGTGAGCTAAGCCTGCGCCAACAGGGTGTCATGGGCGCGTTGATCAACTATTTCGGCGAGTCCCATGACCGGATTGTGTTTGAAATCGATATTAGATACGGCCGCATCGCAGATGTTCTATCCCAGTCCGCTATTGGATTGCGAACCGCTGAACAGTATTACCGACAGACCGATACCGCTATCGCAGAACGTCTCGATCAGACTATTCCCTACTACGATCGCGATCCTCGCACTTACCACACCGGGGAGGTGCCGGAGGAATGAGCGAGCTGGGGGAGGATCCACAACCGAACGCCTGGAGCGACTGTCGTGAGCCGACCAGCCTTCTGACAACCCCGGAAATACCAGAGCGTCCTCAGCCTATCCATGCCATCGACCTGATCAGCCCAGCCGCCTGGATCAATGAGTTTATTTTCTGTGTCACCGGTCACGATGTACTAGCCAGCGCCAAGGAAGCGTTCGCAGGAGACTGGCAGGCATATGAAAGGTGCGCCGTTGCGTTTGCGAACCTCGGAATGGCGACTGAAGCAATCGGTTCGAATATCTACCACGGCAACACCGTCACGGATTTGATGTGGCAAGGCAACGCCGCCGATCAGGCGTTCGCCTATTTCAGCTCGCTCTCGGCAAGACTGCAACATCACCGTGAACCTATGATCGCTCTACACGATCAGTACCGGGCGATCGCTGACACCGTTTACCAGGGAGCTGAAACCACCGCCACCCTCATTAAGCTAATAGTCGACCGTGCGTTGTTCGCGGGGATAAGCGTGGCCGCGGGCGTAGTGTCTGGGGGAGCAGCGCCTATCGGTTACGCATTAGCGGCAGTTGCCATGGCAGACATTCTGGATACCTGGCGCCTGGTCCGCCGAGAGATAGGAGCCGTTGAAGCGACTATTCAGGCGACTATGCCATCCCTCATAGGCATGGTGTCGAACACCCCTGATGCGGGAATCGTTGCCGACTGGCAAAGGGCCACGGGCGACGTTGCCCCATTACCCGAGCTACCCGAACGTGGCTACGAGCATCCCCTTCCCATTGAGGGCGGACGATGAATTACGAAAAGCTTTTAGATCTCGCCGGTGGCGACCCTGGACGGGCCGAGGCCTTGAAGGAGGGCCTGGAGCAGCTCGCTCGGGGAACAGCCGGACCCGAATTAAGAGAAATGGCTAATGATGTATTGAATGAGCGGATCGACCTTCATAAAGCCGTCGCGTTCGAGGTATATGCCAATCACATCAGGAAACGACTAAATAATTTCATGACATGGTATGACGCCCTCATGCCCGCTGAACGCAAAGAGATCCTGGCTATAGGCAGGGAATATCTGGCGAATCTGCGTTCCGGCCGACGGGGGGAGTGACAAGGACGTGAACCGATACCAGCATGACCCGATCACCCATGGCTCCCCTGCCGCTGACAATTCGGTGCCGCCTCGCCGTGCGTGGGAAGTCCTGCGGTATTTACTGATCCCACTTCTGTTTCGCGGCGATCCACAATCAGGAAGTGTGAGAAATATATTCCTCGAGACACAGTGGATAATCGGGCGCAAGGGTTTCATTGGAGGCGCGCTTCTGCTAGCTGGCATCGTGTGGTTACACACCGAGTATGTGGACGAGTGGACCGGTCGGTATATCGGCTGGACCGCCTTCGCTGCAGTACTCGGTATCGCGGCGATACTACTCGGATGGGTCACAGTGAGGGATCGGACCGGTGGGGTTACGTTTCTGTTTGCCGCTTTCTCGTCGATCGCCTTTGTGCTCTCAGGAGGAATCTTCGCGATAACCGGCGCCCTATCCGAATGACCCTCTCCCTGCTGTAACGCCACCATCTCGATGCGCGTACCACACTTCTCTGCCAGACACAAGCTTGTGCCGACAGATACGGATAGTTCAGCATCTCTTACCAAGAGCGCACGAACCGATCCTGGGGAGGACAACCGTGCGCAACTGTCAGGGTACTGAGCGTATCTATCGGCGACGGCTGCTGCGTGAACGATTACTGTGCGGCGGTACGGCACTGGCATCCGCCGCTGCGGTAACCGTCACACTCAGGCGGCGAGGTCGGCGTCGGTGGAGAAGACCAGTCCGATGGTGATCTCACCGGTCCGCAACGCGGTCTTGGTGAGCGGGCCACCGGCGTCCAGCTGCGCGAACCGGCCGAATTCGATGCCGTAGGTCTCCTCCA
This sequence comes from Actinomycetales bacterium, assembly GCA_002919305.1. GTDB lineage: Bacteria > Actinomycetota > Actinomycetes > Mycobacteriales > Micromonosporaceae > RSA1. The sequence continues at coordinate 14,253 of PKFB01000057.1, read as the reverse complement.
GACCGGGCTGGCAGAACGGCCGCCGCGGGCACTCCGCCGGGCCACCGAGGATGGTCGCCGCGCCGCTGCACACCTCGGCGAACTCCGACAGGGTCGACACGTTGTGCTCCTGCGCGAACGCCTCGGTCACCGCGAAGGCGTTCTGGTTCGCGGCCTCGGAGGGCTCCCCGAACACCAGGCCAAACCGCTGTCCCAGCTCGGTGAGAGCAGCGAGGGTCTCGTCGAGGTCCGGCGACGCCAGCGGCTCGGCGTCCTCACCGTTGGCCCGCTGGTTGAGGAACTCGGTGAGGGTCCCGACGTATTCGGGCACCACCTGGATTTCGCCGCTTTCCAGGGCGGGCTCGTAAAGCTCCCGGTTGCCGATCGACCGCACCGAAGCGTCGAACCCGGCGGCGTCGAGGACGTACTCGTACAGGAAGCCTAGGGTCTGGCTCTCGCTGAAGTCTGCCGCACCGATGGTCACCGTCCCGGAGCCGCCACTCAACCCGTCCCCAAGCCCACGGGCTTCGGCGAACTCCCAGGCAGCGGTCTGGGCCGGTGTGCGGTCGATGTCGACGGTGGCGTTGAGTTCGATCAGCGTCTCGGTGTCCAGCGCTGCGGAGACCGTGTTCAACGCTTCGATCAACGGTGGGGTGGCGGCCTCGGCGTTGATGGCCGGGATGATGTTCTCGACGTTCTGCAGGTGCCGGTCGTCCTCTAAGACCACCAACTGTTCGCCTGCGATGGGAGCGCAACCGGCGCCGGTAACTTCCTCATCGGGCGCCTGGGTACCGGAGGATCCCGCCTCACCACAGGCGACCAGGACGGCCGCGGTCATCGCCAACGTCGCGAGGGCGTACAAGCTCTGTCGGGTACGCATGATCGCCCGCCTTCTGTGTCCCGGAGTGGCGCACCGCCCCTCCGCGTGTCCGGTCTGGCAGATCACCGCGCCCGTGTCATGTCGCTGACCAGCGTGGCCCTGCCTATCTATGTGAGCTGTGTTCAGATCCCTACCGGTGGCAGAGCCTGCCCACGGCTCGTTGTATAGCCAAGTCGTCAGAGACCAGCCATGCAACCGCAAAATCCGGTTCGAAATGTGATTGTTCCCATGACGGCTGAATCCCGGCGCCTCCGGCTCATGCGGGGCTCGGTATCCCGAGTGATCGTGCTCACGCGGCTCCCAGGCTGGGATCGGCGGCGGCTTGCCGGCGTCGCTGCCGCAGGTGTCGGGGGGTGAGGACCCGCTCGAGGATAGCCAGGACGGCCTCAACGAGCAGCGCTAACGCCGCGACCAGGATCCCTCCGGCCAGCACCTGTCCACCGCCGGCGGACAGCCCCAGGCCGAAGCCCTGGCTGATGATGGTCCCTAGCCCACCGCCGTTGACGAAGGTGGCGAGGGTGGCGGTCGCCACCACCTGCACCGCGGCGGTGCGAAATCCGGTAGCCAGGTAGGGCACGGCCAACGGCAGCTCCACCTTGGCCAGAACCTGCCAGCTGGACATCCCCATACCGCGGGCGGCCTCACGGACCTCCGGATCGACCTCGCGGATCCCGGTGTAGGCGTTGGCCAACAACGGGGGTATGGCGAACACCGTCAGGGCCAGGATCACCGCGGGTGAGCCGAATCCCACAAAGGTCAACGGCAGCAGCGTCAACAACGCCAGGGTGGGCACCGCCCGGGTGACGTTAGCCACCGTCACCGTCAGCCCACCGCCACGTCCGGTGTGGCCGAGAAGGATCCCCACCGGCCACGCCACCGCGCAGCCCAGCAACACCGACGCGGCCGACAGCCACAGATGCTCCCCCAACCGATCGAGGATTCCACCGGGGATGGTCCAGTTCAGCGGGTCGTTCAGCCACCGGTACGCCTGCTCGACAACGTTCACGCCCGCCTCCTCGCCCACGGGGTCAGCAACCGGGTCAGACCGGCCAACAGCATGTCGAACGCCAACCCGACCGCCACGACCAGGACGGTGGCCGTGGCGATCTGTGCCCGGTAGAAGTTGTTACGGAAACCCTCCATGATCAACTGGCCGAGTCCGCCGTACCCCACGATCACCCCCACCGTGACCAAGGCGACCGTGGAGACGGTGGCGATCCGCAGGCCCGTCATGATCCCGGGCAGCGCCAACGGCAGCTCGATCCGCCAAAGCATCGCCAGCCGGCCGTAGCCCATCCCTACGGCGGCCTCCCGCACCTCAGCCGGTACCTGCCCTAAGCCGGTGAGGGTGTTCCGCACGATCACCAGCAGGGCATAGGCGACCAACCCGATGATGACGGTTCGATGGGTCAGACCGGTGAACGGTGCGATCAGGGCGAACAGCGCCAGGGAGGGCACCGTGTACAGCACCCCAGTCAGGGAAAGAATCACCGCGGCGAGCCAGCGGTTCCGAAACGCCACCACCCCGAGGGGAATGCCGATCGCCGCCGCGATCAGCACACTGACAACAGTTAATGTCACGTGCTCCTGTAGCCGATCTGTGATGATCTCGGCGTTATCTCGTACATAGGACCAGGAGAACCAGGGGTTAGGTGCGGACCGCGCGTCATAGGCCAGCCTGGTGGATGGTTCGAGAGTGTGGGGGACAGTGCTTCCCCCAAACGGGAAACCGACGAGAAGGGACACCAGTGGACGCTACCGGGGCCGCGACAATCCAGCTACTAGACGTAGGCAAACGGTACCGAGACGGTACAGTGGCGGTCGCGGACCTGACGCTGGAGATACCCGCCGGTGAACTCGTGGTCCTGGTGGGCCCATCCGGGTGCGGGAAATCAACGGTGCTACGGATGATCAACCGTCTGATCCCGCCCAGCTCCGGACGGATCCTGATCAACGGTGAAGACATCAGCCAGGATGACCCGGTAGCGCTGCGCCGCAGGATCGGGTACGTGATCCAGAATGTCGGCCTGTTCCCGCATCAAACGGTGCGCCAGAACATCGCGACCGTGCCTGGCCTACTGGGCTGGTCGACGGCGGCGATCCGCTCCCGCGTGGATGAATTAATGGAGTTGATCGGGCTGGACCCGGCCACCCACGCGAAACGGTACCCGCACGAGCTGTCCGGTGGACAACGGCAACGCGTGGGGCTAGCTCGGGCTTTAGCGGCCGACCCGGCGGTGTTGCTGATGGATGAGCCATTCAGCGCCGTCGATCCAATCGTCCGGACGCGTCTACAGGAGGAGTTCCTGCGGCTTCAGCAGCAGGTCCGCAAGACCATCGTCTTCGTCACCCACGACGTGGACGAGGCGGTCCGGCTCGGGGACCGGATCGCGGTGCTGTCCCAGGGCGGCAAGCTGGAGCAGTACGCCCCGCCTGCGGAGGTGCTTAAAGCCCCTGCCAGCCCGTTCGTGGCCGAGTTCGTGGGATCGGACCGGGGGGTTAAACGGCTAGCGGTGACCCCGATCCCGTCTCAGGTGCTTCGTCCCTTGTCCGCCGGCGACGATACGGGTCCGACGGTGGCGGCGACGGCAACGCTTCGGGACGCCCTCGCTCGGCTCCTGGAGGGCGGCACCGGACGGGTAGTGGTCCGCGATGGGGAACGGGCGTTGGGTGTCCTCACCGCGGAGGACATCTACACCGCCCTTCACAACCACTGACCACGGTGTGCCTTAACCGGGCGTACTCGATTGTCCTCGTCCTCCACAGACTTGGTCAGCGGTTGGAACACCTCGGTACGCTGTCGAGGGCGGCGATGAACGCGGTGAGCACGGCGAGAGGTCCGACCGCACGGTCATCTGGCCATCAGGTGCTCAAACGCCGCTCCCTTGGCCAGGGCTACGGTCACGGGTGAGGTAGTCAATGAAGGCCGCGCGTAACAGCGGCTCGGCTTCACCGTAGTGATAGCCGTGTCCGGTCAGCTCCCGCCACAGTCCAATGGCATCCTCGATGGATAAAGCGACCGCACCGGTGGTGTCGTCCAGCTGCTCGATGTCCTGAGCGTGCGGGAGATGTCGGAAAAGATTCCAGAAGAAGGCGACATCGCGCCGTTCTCGGGCGAGCGCGAACGCCCGATCACGCAGCTCTTCGGTCTTTAAGGCGTCCAGTTCGGCGAATCGCGACTCCCCCATGTGCCCAGGCTAGTGAGGTACCCCGCTGCCCGCTCGACACAACCGGTATGACGCTTGGGCGTCCCTCATGTTCCGCATGGCGATATGTTCCGCATGTCGATGGCTTGTTCGGTGGCCCCCTCGGGACGGCCCCGCCTGGGTGTGGGCTGAGCTTCTTGTACGGCTTCTTGTACGCCGGTCAGATCCCCAACCACGCCTCATCGGTCTCTTCCAGCCGTTTGGGCCGTCCGGCGCTCTCCACGATCCGGGTGACCAGCAGGCCCAGCCCGATAGCGATCGCGCCAAAGGTCGCCCTGGACAGGCTCCATTCCATGGCCACCGTCAACCGTTGGCTCAAGACCAGCAACGCCACCGCGAGTATCGTGCCGAACAACCCGCCTCGACGACCAAATGCGCTGGTTCCTCCCACCAACGCTGCGCCCAACGCCAAACCGGTCCAGCTAACGCTGTCGATGGGGGTGGCGACGCGTACGGTCAGCACCAGCAGCACACCGGCCAGCCCGGCCAGGAGCGTGGAGCCCACCAGCGCGACGAAAGCCATCACCCCCGCGCCGGCGCCCTGCCGGCGAGCGGCGTCCGTGGCGGGGCGGAAACCACCCAGCCGCGCGCGTACCCCCGGCAGCATGCCAAGCGCCCCTCCGATCAGGGATAGCACGACAAACACCCCGAACCAGTAATAATGGTGATCATATGGTTGATACACCACCGAATCCGGTAGGGTGATGGTCGGGTCTCGCGTTTCAAGCCAGCCCACCAACGCCAGCAGCGCCCCGAAACTGGCGGCCCACGCCGGCACATGGAACACCACCACGACGACCCCGAGCACGACTCCGACGGCGAGGACCACCGCGAAAGTCATCGAACCGGCCAGGGTGATGCCCCGATCGGCCTGCTCGGCGAAGAAGATCCCTGCGGCCACCGCCACCGGTCCCACGGCGAGATTGGGTACCGCCGCACGCAAAGACAGACCGATCCCGACGGTCAACAGCCCCAGCACGGTCGCCGACAGCAGCAGCGGCTGCAGGGCGTTCCCCGTGAGCCATTCTGGCTCCAATCGGTACAGGCTCACGGACGCAATAGCCACCACGCCACACAGCAGCGCTTCCCACAGAACGTGCACAACGAGGCGATCCCGACCGGTCTCCTCCCCATCCATGGGATAGCCGGCCGGCGGATAGCCGCCCAGCGCCATGGTCCGCTCGCTGTCGGCGAGGTCATGTGAGGAGGCCCAGTCGGAATTCGAGGGAACACTCGCCGTCCCCCGCGAGAAGACGGGCATGGTCGTCGCCGTGGTCTCCTCATCGGCCTGACCGAAACTGCCCAATTGGGGGTACCGGGTTTGTGGCTGCCCTGAGCCTGAGCTGGCGCCCTCGGACGCCCCTGCCCTCGTCGACCAGCCTCCCTGAGGGTTATCCCGCCCCGGCAGCCGCACCGTCGCGTCGTACTTATCGTGCTCGTCGCGCTCCGCCATGTGAGGCACCGTACCGGTCAGGCACCCGTCGGGACAGGGCACGAATCGGTTTAAAAACCGTTAGAGTTCCTCGTCGTCTTCAGGCTCGGGTGCCTGTGCCTCATCCGGCGGTTTAGGCACCCGACACGACCGCTCCAACCACAGCGCCGCCCCCACCAACAACAGGGAGGCGATGAAGCCCGCCACCGCTGAAAACGTGTCAGACGCTTCGTACCCGCGGCGCATCCACTCGATCCACAACCACAGCAGGTACGCCGCGTACGCGCCGGTGAAAATCGCCCCGGTGAGGGAGGAGGCCTTGGCCAGCACCGCGTACCGTGCGACCACTAACGGCTCTACCGGTTCGGTCCCGGGCCGCCGATCGATTCTGGCCTTGGTGGCGCGGGCCGTTACCGCCTCAACAAACGCAAGCAACCCCAACGTGAACGCCAGCAGCCACGGCAGGGGAGGGATCATGCTGTAGAACTCCCCAATGAGCCACCACATGCCGGCTCCCGCCGCCAACGCGGCGACGAACAGGGTTGCAAGACTAGTGGGGCGCAGCCGAGGCTGCGGTTCCTGAGTTCTCATCGGTAGACAATCATCGGTGGTCGCCTCGTGTCTGGCACGCTACCGGCCTCATGGGACGGGGACGGGTACGGCGCTCACAGAAATTCCACCATGAACGCCTCTCCTCCGCGATTCCGCCTAGATCCCAACCGCCCCTTCGCTCCAGGGGTGCGGTCCTCGGGTGTGGTCCTTCAGTGGCGCAGCGGGTCCCTCCCGAGCGGGAGCCGTCACAGCGGTGGAGCCACCCGCACGATCTCGGGCACGTCAGGAGCGACCTCTGGGCTCTGCAGCAGGTCCACGATCGGACCGTGTCCGGGGAGCACTCCATCCGGCTCCACCTCCGCCCAAGGCACGAGCACAAATGCCCGTTGGTGAGCGCGTGGATGGGGCAGGATGAGGTCTGGATGCTCGGAACGAATCGGTTCTCCGGTGTCGTCCCAGACGGTGATGACGTCCACGTCCAGGGAGCGGGGACCGTACCGGCGTGCTGGATCCCGCACCCGTCCCGCCGCCTGCTCCAGGCTCTGTGCCCGCCGCAGCCACTCCCTCGCGTCCGCGCCGGGCTGCGACACCACAAGCACGGCGTTGAAGTAGGCCGGCTGGTCACTGTCCCCCCAGGGAGGGGTCTGGTAGACGCTCGACGACGCGGTCACCACCGACCCCAGCGCCTGTGCTGCTTTTTTAAGGTGACCCAGCCGGTCCCCGAGGTTGGACCCTAGCGACAGCACCGCGCTACTCATCAGCGGCTCCCGCGGACCGCTCCCCACCTCGCATACCGGCTTCCCGCCGGATGCTGACGGCGACATCGTCGAAAGTGTGCGGGATCGGGGCCTGAGGCTTGTGCACAGTGACCTCAACCGCCTGAACCCTGGCGTCCTCCAAACAGACATCGGCGAGTCGGGCCGCGAGCGTCTCCAGCAGATTCACCGGCTCACCGGCCACCACCTCGACCAGCCGACCGGCGAGGGCGCCGTAGTCGATGGTGTCGGCCAGGTCGTCGCTGGCCGCCGCTGGAGCGGTGTCTACCTCCAGCACCACATCCACCACGAAATCCTGCCCCGCCTCCCGTTCGAAGTCGAATACCCCATGTCGCCCACGGATCCGCAGGCCGGTCAACATGATGCGGTCGGTCATCGCCCCTCCTCCATGCCGCCAGCGGCGGCACGCGCCTCCCCGACCGCCCGCCACGCGCGGATCGCATCAACGTTGTCGCGCACATTGTGGACGCGTACCCCCCACGCCCCCGCCTGACAGGCGGCGACGGTGACCGCCAGTGTGGCCGCCTCGCGTTCAGCGACCGGCCGGGGCGAGCCGTCAGGATCGGCCAACAGGGCACCCAGGAAAGACTTCCGGCTGGCCCCGATCAGGACCGGGAAACCCAAGGCGACGAGGGAATCGAGGTGGGCCAGCAGCCGCCAGTCGTGCTCCGGCCGCTTGGCGAATCCCAGCCCAGGATCCAGGACGATCTTGTCAGTGGACACCCCGGCCGCTAACGCCGCGTCCACCCGGGCGCTCAATTCCTGCCGCACCTCAGCGACGACATCGGTGTAAATGGCCAACTCCCGCATGTACTTGGAGTGGCCACGCCAGTGCATGAGGATCCACGGGCAGCCGGCTTCAGCGACCAGCTTCGCCATCGCCGGATCCGCCAGGCCACCGGAGACGTCGTTGACCACGGTCACGCCAGCCTGCAACGCGGCCTCCGCGACCGCGGCCCGAGTGGTGTCGATACTCATCGGGATGCCTACGGCCGCCAACTCCCGTATCACCGGCAGCACCCGCTGGATCTCGACTTCTGCTTCGACTCGGTCGGCACCGGGACGGGTGGATTCGCCTCCTACGTCGATCAGATCAGCGCCTTCCTGGCACATCTGAATGGCGTGCGCCACGGCGGCGTCTATATCCGTGTATCGACCACCGTCACTAAATGAGTCAGGGGTGACATTGAGAACGCCCATGACTACGGGGCGTCCAGGCTGAGGCAGGTCTGTCACAGCCTGACGTTACCGTCAGGCCTCGTGGGATGTGCGACGACGGGCGCGTTGCGCCTTCCTGATCCGCTCCGCGCCGGCCGCTCCCGGCCCCGTTCGCATCCGTCCCATCACCGCAGGGAACGGCCGTCCGTCGTTGTACTCCAGCTCTAGGCGTTCCACCTCGCGGCGCAGCGCCCGCTCCACCAGCTCGCTGACGTTGCTCGCCTCCTCCACGCCAGGCAGCTGGCTCACCCAGTACGCCGCTGCTCGCGCCCGCTCCAGCAGTTGACGGGACAGATGGAAGGAGCGGGGGATCCGCTCCTCAGGGTCAATGCCTTCCCCGGCCAAGGGGGCTTGAGCGAGAGCCCGCATCACTGCAGGAGCTAACGGTGCCTCCGTCACTTCCGCAGGTCCCAAAGCTGCGGAGGCGGTCGACTCGTCCGACCGTTTCGGCAGCTCCGGCAACGCGGATGCGGAGACGGCTGACAGATCCGCCGACAGATCTTTCGATAGGTCCGTCGGCAGCTCCGTCGGCTCCGGCGTGATCCGGGTCATCCTCCACCCTCCGTTAGGTCCGGCCCGCCTGGGACCTCACGGCCCGGGTCGTGGCGTGGATTCTCACTACTGAAACCGGCTCCCCGCCCGTAGGTTGACCACCCGTGAATCGCGTGATTCACCCGAGAGGCGCCCGAGCAAGGGTGCCGTTCGCGATAACGCGACAAAGCTCATGAAGGGACTGAAGCCTCACCCTCCCGTACCGACGGCGTTTGCCCCAACGGCCACACCGCGAGTTCGACACTGCCCACCGCGGTGACCGGCGGCTGCGCCGCCCCCACCGGGGTGAGGTGAAAGTCTGGCAACGAGACCAGCCGGTGACCGCCGCTCGCGCCCACCACGAGGAACCAACCGCCTCGCGCGTCCCGATAAACCCACCCCGGCTGCGCCACAGGCGGGATAACGGAATCAGCGGCCAGATCCGGGCTCGCCTTCCCGGCCTCCACCGGGGTTACCGGTGTGAGAGAACCGACGATGCGACGGAACCGGGCCGGGGTGCGGATAAGGGTGTTCAGCTCCACCCGGTCAGTGACCTTCGCCGCGATATAGCCGGTCACCACCAACGTGACCCCGCTGGCCGCCACGATCAGAACGGGTCGGAGCAGCCGGCCGTCGATCGGCGCCAGCGACACCAGTACGCCCACACCGACGGTGATGGCCAGTACGCCACTGAGCACCCCTACCGTGGCCAGGAAGCGTCCCAGGCGTACCCGCCCTCCTGTTACCTGCCAGCGGCACACCGCGCGGGTGACTCCCAGCTGGTACACGCTGACCCCCAGCAGGGCGGCTCCGACGACCAGGAGTGCTCCTCCAATGGCCGTTGTCCACGCCATCGCGTATCCGCCTCCTCAGTCACCACTCCGGCCACTGCACCGGCCTGATGGCTACCCGGTCAGGTGGGCCGGGCGCGGAGCGCTCCTAACGGCATCCACGCAGCGTGGCGCCGGTGCTATGGGCGGCGCCGTGTGTGGTCACCGACGTCTGTCCATCAAAGACCCGATCATTGTTACATGCAACTATTCTGATTGTCTTGTCTCATAGTTGAGTGCAATGTACAGTCGGGAAGGTTCTTGGCCAGAATAAAGACTCGCTGTCATGGTGATACCACTTAGTGGTGGGATCAGGGAGGCTGTCGATAGTGACCAACGCACGACGGCACCGTCGAGCGTGACCGGAGGTCGACATGGTTCTGTTGGAGCTCGTCAACGGGCTTCTTCCACAGGGGCTGGTGGATCTGGCCTCCCACGCTCCTGGGAGCGTGCCTGACGTGCTCGCTCAGGCACCTGAGCAGACACCGGGACCAAGAGACGTCAACACCGAGGGTGTGGTCGAGTTCCTTCTCGGCCGAATCGCCCCGATTCTCCTAGCGATACTTGGATTGATCTTCATCGGCCGCGCCGGACGAGGCGAAGTTTCACGAGTGATCACTAGTTCAGCCATTGCGCTCGTGGGACTAGCTTTCATCGGCGGCGCACTCGTCCTTGTTTTCCTCGGCGAGTACATTGTCGGGATATTCTTCCAGAGTGGCTAATCGGCTCCCGAGGTCCGACTTGAAGCGAAAATCCCTCATTTGCAGGAAGGCGGATCTCGGCCCCCGACCAAGGCGGTGAATGCGGATGCGGCTCCGGACTGATGACGACATCTACCGGGCCAGACTGCTCTATCTAGGCCCGCCCGGATACACGTTGCCGGTTCACCTGCCCTACGCACAGTACGGACTCTTCGCCGTACTAGTGCCTTTTTTCATGTTCATTCATTACCTGTTCACGATGGAGATCGAAATTTTCCCGGCCTGGGAGATCGCGCTGGCGATGGTGACAACTTCATTCATCTTCCGGCACGTCGACCCAGACCGGCCGGCGCGCATAGTGATCCGAACCGCGCTAACCGACTGGCGCCGGAGGCAGGAATCAAGCGAAGAACGACGTGACCCCAGCCTCGTGGCGACGAAGGTGCGCATCCGTCAGGAGCTGCTATGACGACGCCATCCCATCCAGGAGGCCATTACCGGGAGTCGGACCCTAGCGATGGCCGCCCCGGTACCGCCGGGAACGGCCCGACCCCCAGTGGTGCCGGCGAGAAGAACACCACCCCGGGATCCGCTCCGCTGGTGGTGTTCCGCGCCCCAAGAGCACACCCGGCACACGCCTCACCCAACGGGCGCTCCTACACCCCGGCACACGCGGCCCCGCCCGGTGGCCCTTCTGGCACTCCTCCCGCACCTCACTCGCCCTCCACGGGAGAGTTTCCGCTGGTAGACCCGCCTACCGGCGGCTTCCCCCGAGTCGAGTCCCCATCCGGCGGCTTCCCATTCATCGACCCTCCAGTGCGGCGTACCCCGAGCGGCGTGAATCATCCGCCTCAGAACGCTCTCACCAGCTCGGGAAACGGCGCCGCCTCCCCTCCAGCAGCCCCTCAATCAGATAGCTCACCCCAGTACCGGGGACCGAAGTGGAACCCCACCCCTTCCGAATGGAACACACCCTCCGCTCCGGCCCCCGCCTCTGAACCAGCGACCACCCCCACCCAGCCCGCCGTACCACCTCCGATCCCCCAAGAGCAAAGCAGGCTGGGTCAGGTCCTGACCGGAACACCGGCGCCTGCACCAGCCGCACCAGCACCTACACCAACGCCGCCTCAGCGCGGTGAACTTAAGCCCTACGTTTCCCATCCCCCCGCCACTCCCCAGCGGCCAAGAACCGTCGAGCCAACAAACTTCGTTCACCCGCCCGCCCAGACCACACGATCACGCCCGGCACTCCCCCAGCAGTCCTCAACCCCGGCCAAGGCTGTTCCCGCACCAGAAGCAACTCAGGCCACTCCTCATAAGCCTCCCGGAAATCAAAAGAAACCCGTTAAACCGCGACCTCCCCGATTCAAGGACCGCGCTCCTCGTCAAGAGCTAGCCATCACCGAAATCGCCGGTCATCTCACTTTCACCGCAAACACGGTCACGGCGTGGTATTGGCTTCCGGAGGTGCGGTGGGCATTCCGACCTGACTCCGAACGCGAAAACCTGATCATTGCAATCGCCGAGCAGTACGCCGGATTGGCGGGTTTCCGACTGCATCTACGGCGTACCACCCGCCCATTCCCTATTGATGAATGGGCGCGGACAATCGCGGCTAATACGCCGAACCCTCTCCCACCGGCGCCCGGCGCCCCCACCTGGGCCGACCACCTCATCTCCGCCCAGCGACACCTGCTGGCGGCCAACGCGTCGGAAGGACAGACTTACCTAGGGATCACGTTCGCGCGGCGCACCTTCAGGGACGTTTTGGCCGAGCGTTTCAACCATCTACGAGGCAAAGGAACCAGCGAGAAGGAGCGGGCCCGCAACGCCCGCCTCGTCGAACAGTTCGACGAGATTCTGGGGTCGTTCGGAGTACGCGCCCGCCGAGCGACACCCCACGAGCTGGAATGGCTGATCTACCGCAGCGTGGCCTTGGGCATGAGCCCACCCACTCACCTGTCACCGGTCTCCGACGGCCACTGGGAATCCGGAGACCTGTTGGCGCTCACCGAACACATCGAGCGGTACCGCACCCCCTACGGATCCACGGTCAAACTCGTCAACCGTCTCACCGGTGAAGAACGCCATGTCTGCGTCCTGACGGTCGGGCGGATGGAGCCTCTGGAGATCCCAGAGGTCCATGAACCATGGCTACACTTCCATGAGCGCCTGCCCTGGCCCATGGAACTGTCCAGCCGGGTCGACGTGCTCGGACCAGGCGACGCGTTCCGGAACCTGGAACACCGCCTGCGGATGATCAGGTCCCAGCAACGGGACTACCAGGAACACGGCATAGACGCGCCACCCGAGCTGGAACGGTTGGCGCAGCGGGCGCTGCGCGTCGGTGACGAGATGACCACCGGACTGCCGCTGGACGCCTCCCGGATCCACGGGTGGCACCGGCTGGCGGTCAGCGGCCGCACCCGGGAAGAGTGCCTGGAACGGGCACGCCGCGTCATCAAGATGTACTCCCGGGATATGCGGATCTCGCTGCAGCACCCGAAGAACCAGGATCTGCTGGTACGGGAATTCATCCCCGGGGAGCCAGTCGCGAACACCGGATACCTCCGACGGATGCCGGTCCGGCTCTTCGCTGCCGCCCTGCCTCAGGCAGCGTCGATCGTCGGTGACCGCCGCGGTGACCTTATTGGGAGAACCGCCGGCACCAGCCGGCGGCCGGTATTCCTCGACCTGCACTTCCCCACCGAGGTTCGGGAACGGTCTGGTCTGGCGGTTTTCGTGGCTGAGCCCGGTGGTGGAAAGTCCACCCTGATAGGGGCGCTGGGCTACCTGGCGGCGCGACGCGGCGTACAAGTCACACTGCTGGACCCCAGCGGACCGCTCGCGCGACTGTGCCAGATGCCGGAACTGCGGCCGTACTCGCGAGTTCTGAACCTGACCGGGTCCGAACACGGGACCCTGGCGCCGTACGCCTTGATCCCCACCCCTCAACGTTCACACTTCCCCGAGGGGAGAACCGGGGACCGCGAGTACGAAATCGCCCTCTCCAACGCCCGCGCGGAGCGGCGAATGCTGGTGCAGGACATCTGCTCGATGCTGGTGCCGCCCCAGGTAGCGCGGGAGGCCCGTACGGCGACCCTGCTCCGTCACGCGGTTCGTCAAGTGCCAGCCGAGGAAACCTCCACGCTGGATGACCTGATCCAAACCCTGTCCTCAATAGACGATGACGGCCGAGAGCTGGCGAACCTGCTACTGGACACGGCTGAGATGCCGCTGGCCCTGCTGTTCTTCGGTCAACCGCCCGAGGGGGCATTGGGAGACGACGCCGCGTTGACCGTGATCACGATGGCTGGTCTCCGCCTGCCCGACCTGCGCATCGAGCGGGAGTACTGGTCCGCAGAGGAACAGCTGGCGCTGCCAATGCTGCACACGGCGCACCGCCTGGCGGTACGCCGCTGCTACGGCGGGGATATGCGGCGCAGGAAACTGGTCGGGCTCGACGAGGCGCACTTCATGGAAGGCTGGCGTTCTGGCCGCTCGTTCCTGGTGCGCCTGGCCCGCGACTCCCGGAAGTGGAACCTGGCCGCCCTAGTCGCGTCCCAAAATCCGCGGGACATCCTCGGGTTGGACGTGCAAAACCTAGTGTCCACGGTGTTCGTGGGGCGAATCGCCGAAGATCACGAGATCGCGGCGGACGCACTCCGGATGCTACGGGTACCACGAGGGGTGGGGTATGAGCAGACCCTGGCCACACTGTCAGCTGTTGATCCCTCGTCCCAGAACCGCCTTCCGTACCGGGAGTTTGTGATGCGGGACGTGGACGGTCGAGTACAGCGCATCAGAGTAGACATCTCCTACGTCCCAGGGTTGCTGGAGCATCTGGACACCACCCCGACCCCACAACCCCGGAATGATTCCAACGCGATCGCCCCGATCGCTGCCCCGTCCCCCTCCGCCCCCGCGGAGGTGTGAATGTTCACGCGTCTATCGGGCTTTTCCCGGGCCAACCTCGCGGTTTCTGGTGAACGGCCGGTCAGTGGACGCGAGCGATTGGCAGCGCTACTGCTCGTCGTACTGATCGCAGGAATAACGTTCATTGTTTTTCCTGCACAGCCGGCGTACGCAGACTGCACAACTGAGCAATGGCAGAACCCGGAAACCCGCCCAGGTTGTATCGCTGAGCT
>PKFB01000058.1 GCA_002919305.1 Actinomycetales bacterium | reverse complement strand
GTGCACCGCCATCTGGTCGCCGTCGAAGTCCGCGTTGAACGCGGTGCAGACCAGCGGGTGGATCTGGATCGCCTTACCCTCGACCAGCTGCGGCTCGAACGCCTGGATACCCAGCCGGTGCAGGGTCGGCGCCCGGTTGAGTAGCACGGGGTGCTCGGCGATGACCTCTTCCAGCACGTCCCACACCTCGGCCCGCTGCCGCTCCACCATGCGCTTGGCGCTCTTGATGTTCTGCGCGTGGTTGAGGTCAACCAGCCGCTTCATCACGAACGGCTTGAACAGCTCCAGCGCCATCTGCTTGGGCAGACCGCACTGGTGCAGCTTGAGCCGGGGACCGACCACGATCACGGAGCGGCCGGAGTAGTCCACACGCTTACCGAGCAGGTTCTGGCGGAACCGTCCCTGCTTCCCCTTGAGCATGTCCGACAGCGACTTCAGCGGCCGGTTACCCGGTCCGGTGACCGGACGACCCCGCCGTCCGTTGTCGAACAGCGCGTCGACCGACTCCTGGAGCATCCGCTTCTCGTTGTTCACGATGATCTCGGGCGCGCCCAGGTCGATCAGCCGCTTGAGCCGGTTGTTCCGGTTGATCACGCGGCGGTACAGGTCGTTGAGGTCACTGGTGGCGAACCGACCACCGTCCAGCTGCACCATGGGGCGCAGGTCCGGCGGAATGACCGGGATGCAGTCCAACACCATGCCCATCGGGCTGTTGCGGGTGTTGAGGAACGCAGCGACCACCTTCAACCGCTTCAGGGCACGGATCTTCCGCTGGCCCTTGCCCGTGCGGATGGTCTCCCGCAGCTGCTCGGCCTCGGCTTCCAGGTTCAGGTTCTCCAGCAGTACCTTGATCGCCTCAGCGCCCATGCCGCCGGTGAAGTACTCACCGAAGCGGTCACGCAGCTCGCGGTAGAGCCTCTCGTCAGCGATCAGCTGCTTAGGCTCGAGCCGACGGAAGGTGTCCAGGACCTCTTCGAGCTGGTCGATCTCCCGCTGCGCCCGGTCCCGGATCTGGCGCATCTCACGCTCGCCAGCCTCCTTGACCTTGCGTCGGGCCTCGCTCTTCGCCCCCTCGGCCTCCAGCGCAGCCAGGTCGGCTTCCAGCTTCTTGGCGCGCGCGTCGACCTCGGCGTCGCGCCGGTTCTCCAGCTGCCGCCGCTCAGCCGCGATCTCGTTCTCAATGGTCGGCAGGTCCCGCTGCCGCGCCTCGGTGTCGACGCTGGTGATCACGTACGCCGCGAAGTAGATGATCTTTTCCAGATCCTTCGGGGCGATGTCCAGCAGGTAGCCCAACCGGCTGGGCACACCCTTGAAGTACCAGATGTGCGTCACCGGCGCGGCCAGCTCAATGTGCCCCATCCGCTCACGCCGCACCTTGGCGCGGGTGACCTCCACGCCGCAGCGCTCGCAGATGATGCCCTTGAACCGGACCCGCTTGTACTTACCGCAGTAGCACTCCCAGTCCCGAGTAGGCCCGAAGATCTTCTCGCAGAAAAGCCCGTCCTTCTCCGGCTTGAGGGTGCGGTAGTTAATCGTTTCTGGCTTCTTGACCTCGCCGTGCGACCACTGCCGGATGTCATCAGCACTGGCCAGGCCGATGCGCAGCTCGTCGAAGAAATTCACGTCGAGCACTTGTGGTCAGTCCCCTTTGGGTTGGACCGGCAGCCTGGTGGCAACTGCCGGGGCAGGTGGTGTCGCGGTGTGGAGTGGGGGCGACGGGTGCGACGCACCGGAGCACGTCGCACCCGCGTACCCATCAGACCTCTTCGACGCTGCTGACGCCCTCACCCGGGCGCCGGGACAGGTCGATCCCGAGTTCCTCCGCGGCGCGGAAGACCTCGTCGTCGCTCTCCTTCATCTCGAGGGTGACGCCATCGCTGGAGAGGACCTCCACATTGAGGCAGAGCGATTGGAGCTCCTTCAGAAGCACCTTGAAGGATTCCGGAATGCCAGCCTCGGGGATGTTCTCCCCCTTGACGATGGCCTCGTAGACCTTCACCCGGCCCACCACGTCGTCGGACTTGATCGTCAGTAGCTCCTGCAGGGCGTAGGCGGCGCCGTACGCCTGCATGGCCCAGCACTCCATCTCACCGAAGCGCTGGCCACCGAACTGCGCCTTACCACCCAGTGGCTGCTGAGTGATCATCGAGTACGGGCCGGTGGAGCGAGCGTGGATCTTGTCGTCCACCAAGTGGTTGAGCTTCAGGATGTAGATGTAGCCCACGGCGATCGGCTCCGGGAACGGCTCACCGGTGCGGCCGTCGAAGAGCCGCGCCTTACCGTTAGGGCCGACCAGCCGCTGACCATCCCGGTTGGGCAGGCTCGAGGCGAGCAGTCCAGCGATCTCGTCCTCACGAGCACCGTCGAAGACCGGCGTGGCGAGCTTGCTGTTCGGCTCGCTGCGCTCGGCGCCGATGGCGCGCAGGGACTGCTTCCACGGCTCGTCGCCGTCCGGCACTTCCCATCCGGTCTTGGCGACCCATCCGAGGTGCGTCTCCAGTACCTGACCGATGTTCATACGGCTGGGAACACCGAGCGGGTTCAGCACGATGTCCACCGGCGTACCGTCCTCCAGGAACGGCATGTCCTCCACCGGCAGGATCTTGGCGATCACACCCTTGTTCCCGTGCCGTCCGGCGAGCTTGTCACCGTCCTGGATCTTCCGCTTCTGGGCGACGTAGACCCGGACCAGCTCGTTGACGCCGGGCGAGAGCTCGTCGTCGTTGCGGTTGAAGGTCCGCACTCCGATCACGGTGCCGCTCTCACCGTGCGGAACCTTCAAGCTGGTGTCACGGACCTCGCGCGCCTTCTCACCGAAGATCGCACGGAGCAGCCGCTCCTCCGGGGTCAGCTCGGTCTCACCCTTGGGGGTGACCTTACCGACCAGGATGTCACCGGCGGTTACCTCGGCGCCGATCCGGATGATGCCCCGCTCGTCGAGGTCGGCGAGCATCTCCTCGCTGACGTTCGGGATGTCGCGGGTGATCTCCTCCGGTCCCAGCTTGGTGTCCCGGGCGTCAACCTCGTGCTCCTCGATGTGGATCGAGGTGAGGAGGTCCTCCTGCACCACGCGGGACGACAGGATGATGGCGTCCTCGTAGTTGTAGCCCTCCCAGGACATGAAGGCCACCAGCAGGTTCCGCCCGAGGGCCATCTCACCCTGGTCGGTGCACGGCCCGTCGGCGATCACCTGTCCGGCCTCTACCCGGTCGCCCTCGTTAACGATCGGCCGCTGGTTGACGCAGGTGCCGGCATTGGAACGGCGGAACTTGTGCAGCAGGTAGGTCCGGCGGGTGCCGTCGTCCTGGTGCACCGTGATGTAGTCGGCGCACAGGTCTTCGACCACACCGGGCGCCTCGGCGACCACCACGTCGCCAGCGTCGACCGCGGCACGGTATTCCATGCCGGTCCCGATCAGCGGCGCCTCGTTCCTAAGCAGAGGCACGGCCTGCCGCTGCATGTTCGCACCCATCAGGGCACGGTTGGCGTCGTCGTGCTCCAGGAACGGGATCATCGCGGTCGCGACCGAGACCATCTGCCGCGGCGAGACGTCCATGTAGTCCACCAGCTCGGGCGAGACGAAGTCCAGCTCGCCACCCTTCTTGCGGACCAGGACGCGGTCTTCGGCGAAGCGACCCTCCTCCGTCAGCGGCGCGTTGGCCTGCGCGATGACGTACCGGTCCTCTTCGTCGGCGGTCAGGTAGTGAATCTCATCGGTAGCCCGACCGTCGATCACCTTGCGGTAGGGGGTCTCGATGAACCCGAACGGGTTCACGCGCGCGAAGGTAGACAGCGCACCGATCAGACCGATGTTCGGACCTTCCGGGGTCTCGATCGGGCACATCCGGCCGTAGTGGCTGGGGTGCACGTCGCGGACCTCGAAGCCCGCCCGCTCCCGGGACAGACCACCCGGACCGAGCGCGGACAGCCGGCGCCGGTGGGTCAAACCCGCCAGCGGGTTGGTCTGGTCCATGAACTGCGACGACTGGCTGGTGCCGAAGAACTCCTTAATCGCCGCCACGACCGGACGGATGTTGATCAGAGTCTGCGGCGTGATCGCCTCGACGTCCTGGGTGGTCATCCGCTCCCGGACGACCCGCTCCATACGGGACAGACCGACCCGGATCTGGTTCTGGATGAGCTCACCCACGGTACGCAGCCGACGGTTACCGAAGTGGTCGATGTCGTCGGGCTCGTACCCCTCCTCGCCGGTGTGCAGCCGGCAGAGGTACTCAATGGTCGCGGCGATGTCGTCCTCGGTGAGGATGCCGGTAGTGATCGGCACATCCAGACCGAGCTTCTTGTTGACCTTGTAACGGCCAACCTTGGCCAGGTCGTACCGCTTCGGGTTGAAGAAGAGGTTGTCCAGCAGGTTCTGGGCACTTTCGCGGGTCGGCGGCTCTCCCGGACGCAGCTTGCGGTAGATGTCCAGCAAAGCCTCGTCCTGGCTGGTGATGTGATCCTTCTCCAGGGTCGTCATCACCAGTTCGGACCAGCCGAAACGCTCGCGAATCTTCTCGTTGGTCCAGCCGATCGCCTTCAGCAGCACGGTCACCGCTTGACGCCGCTTACGGTCGATCCGTACGCCGATGGTGTCGCGCTTGTCGATATCGAACTCCAGCCAGGCACCCCGGCTGGGGATGATCTTGACGCTGGTGACGTCACGATCGCTGGTCTTGTCAGGTTGCTTATCGAAGTAAACGCCGGGTGAACGGACGAGCTGGCTGACCACAACCCGCTCGGTGCCGTTGATGATGAAGGTGCCCTTGGGCGTCATCATCGGGAAGTCACCCATGAACACCGTCTGGCTCTTAATCTCACCAGTGGTGTGATTGGTGAACTCCGCCGTGACGAACAGCGGGGCACAGTAGGTCAGATCCTTCTCCTTGCACTCCTCGATCGATGCCTTAGGAGGATCGAAACGAGGGTTGGAGAAGGACAACGACATCGTGTTGGTGAAGTCCTCTATAGGACTGATCTCCTCGAGGATCTCTTCCAGCCCACCCCGCGACGCGTGCGGATCATTAGCGACACGGTTGCGGTAGGCCTCGTTGCCAATCAGCCAGTCGAAGGACTCGATCTGGATGGCGAGGAGGTTGGGAACCTCAAGGTGTTCGGTGATCCTGCCGAAGGAGGTCCGGCGGGGAGCGAAAGCGCTCGTCGTGTAGCTGGTCTTCGCAGGGCGGGAAGCTGCCAAGGTGCGTCCTTCCGAGGACCTGTGCTGCAACGGCCGTATTGCGCGCACCCCGATCGACTCCCCACGGAGACTTGGGAGATTCCGGGCAGAGTCGAGGACGGAAAGCAGCGCAAACTAGCAGTGTAGCCGTTAGGCTCACCGCTGTCTAGGCCACCGCTACACGGTGCCCTGCGTGCCGCGCCAATGGAACCATCCAAGCGGCCAATGCTGCGGAAGGCATCTCGCGCAATCAGCGTGCCTGGCTAGCCGTGGTGTCGTCAAGAGCCAGTGCGCAGGTCACCTCGTCATTGTGATGGTCACCGCATGCCGGACAGCGCCCGCAGCACGGCATCAACCCGACTTTATTCACATATCACGCGACCGCCCGCACTCGAGCCCTTCGGTTACCCACCTCCACCGGGGACTCACGATTCGTATATCTGCCCATGGGTAATCGCACGACGCCATAGACAGATGCTTGTTACTGGATCGTTAGACACCGCTGTCGGACACCAGTGGTGATTAGTCCAGACACCGGCTTACCGGATCATCCGACTCAGATAGGTATCGGCCTTCCCGGTCCTCACTCTCGTCGGCCGTGATCCGCTGAGAGCACGGTAATCATAGAGCCTCGTCAAAACCTGCTCTTTCAGCACCTGACAGGACCTGAGTACGCGGCGGACCCGGCTGCCCTCACGGAGCTTCTCCCTGGCTGAAAGGGGACGGTCGAGGCGTCAGACACCCTCATAAACATGACTGTGGGGCGGTCACCATCAACGCGGTGACCGCCCCACGAAGTGGAACGACGCGTAGCCGAAGCCACGCGGACGTATCCAGATGGATTACTTGAGGGTGACGGTGGCGCCAACGCCCTCCAGCTGGGCCTTGGCCTTCTCCGCCGTCTCCTTGTTGACCTTCTCCAGCACCGGCTTGGGGGCGCTCTCGACCAGGTCCTTGGCCTCCTTCAGACCCAGGCCAGCCAGGGCACGCACCTCCTTGATGACCTGGATCTTCTTGTCGCCGGCGGCCTCGAGGATGACGTCGAACTCGTCCTTCTCCTCCTCGGCCGGCGCCTCAGCGGCCGGACCAGCCGGCGCGGCAGCGGCGACCGCGACCGGCGCGGCGGCGGTGACGTCGAAGGTCTCCTCGAACTTCTTCACGAACTCCGACAGCTCGAGGAGGGTCATCTCCTTGAAAGCCTCGAGCAGTTCCTCGGTGCTCAGCTTCGCCATAACGGCGCTTTTCCTTTCCGTGCTGTCGCGGGTCCACGCTGCCGGGGCCCACGTCGATGATCAGGCTTCGGTGCTCTCGCCCTCGGGAGCGTCCGTACTCGGCTGTGAATCGTCCTTCCGCTTCTCCTCCAGCGCGGCAGCCAGGCGCGCGACCTTGGCGATGGGCTCCTGGAAGAGCGCGGCGGCCTTGCTCAGGTTCGCCTTCATAGCGCCCGCGAGCTTGGCCAGCAGAACCTCACGCGACTCGAGGTCGGCGAGCTTGGTGACCTCCTCAGCGTTGAGGGTCTTGCCCTCCACAACCCCGCCCTTGATCACCAGGAGCGGGTTCGCCTTGGAGAATTCGCGGAGGCTCTTGGCAGCCTCCACGGGATCACCGGAGACAAAGGCGAGCGCGGTGGGGCCGCTGAACAGGGGTGCGAGTTCCTCGAGCCCTGCCTGCGCCGCCGCCCGCTTGGCCAAGGTGTTCTTGGTGACCGTGTATGTGGTGCCGCTGCCCAGCGCCCTACGCAGCTCGGTGAGCTGCGCCACGGTCAGTCCGCGGTACTCGGTCAGCACGGTCGCTGTCGAGCTCCGGAAGCGATCGGTGAGCTCGGCGACGGCGGCCGTCTTCTCGGCCCGGACCGGCTTGTCCGCCATGTCCCTCCTCTCTGGTGCTCTGTCGTGCCATGGTGTGTCGGGCACCGCATCACGGCACGCCCAGGCACACCCGGGTATCGCCACGCCTGCACGACTGGTCCATCGCGCTGGCATGGAGCCCTCCCACGACCGGGCCGGCTGTCCATGTGGTGGCACGAGAGCCTGGGAGCGTCGTTATCAGCGGACCCTGCGTGCGCCGATGTGTCACCGGGCACAAAACAAGCCCCGGCGCAGGGCACACGGGGCGAAGAAAGCCACCTGTCACGGTGGGGATCCGGTCATGCGGATCTTTCCCGTGACGGGGTATTTCTCAATCGCGTCCGTCCCCCTGCGCGGGCCGTCCGGTTGCCCGGAGCCTTCGACTGTGCGGGAGCTGGTGCTACCCGCATGACAGTGACCAGCGGTCTATGGGTGAACTGTTTGGAAGAGTACGTGGTGAGTGGCGCACACGCCAAATCAGGTGGCGTAGATGCCACACCCGCCTCCCCTCTCGGGGATGACGTGTTTTCTCATAGCGCGAATCGGCGGTGCGGGACGCCGTGAAAAGCGCGCCTCGCACCGCCGATCAAGGTCAAAGGCCCCATGGAAGAGGCCATACGAAAGAGAATGGCGCCCCACCGTAGGGCGGGGCGCCACCAGGCTTGCCGGCCGTCAGGCGCTGGCAGCCACCTGCTCGTCCTGAGTGAGGTTCCGCGTGCGGTTGGGGTCAACCGGGATACCCGGCCCCATCGTGGTGGAGAAGGTGACCTTCTTCAGGTACTTCCCCTTCGCCGCCGACGGCTTGGCCCGCAGCACCTCATCCAGCACGGCGGCGTAGTTCTCCACCAGCTGCTCGGGGGTGAAGCTGGCCTTACCGATCACCAGGTGCAGGTTGGCGTGCTTGTCCGTCCGGAAAGCGATCTTTCCGCCCTTGATGTCGCTGACCGCCTTGGCCACGTCCATGGTGACGGTACCGGTCTTGGGGTTGGGCATCAGACCACGCGGGCCCAGGATCCGCGCGATCCGACCGACCTTGGCCATCTGGTCCGGAGTCGCGATAGCCGCGTCGAACTCCAGCCAGCCCTCCTGGATCCGGGCGATCAGGTCATCAGAGCCCACCGCGTCGGCGCCGGCGGCCTCAGCCTCAGCCGCCTTGGGGCCGCTGGCGAAGACGATGACCCGGACCTGCTTACCGGTCCCGTGCGGCAGGTTGACGGTGCCCCGCACCATCTGGTCAGCCTTGCGGGGGTCGATCCCCAGCCGCATCGCCACCTCAACCGTGGCATCGAACTTCACACTGCTGGTCTCCTTGGCCAGACGAGCCGCCTCCAGCGGGCTGTACAGCCTGGTCTTGTCGACCAGCTCAGCAACCTTGCGATAGTTCTTTCCGCGCTTCATGTGTTCCTCCGTCTATGAGGTTGTGGTCCGGGCCAGCGCCTAGCCCCGCCACACGATGTGTGTCGGTCTTCGCCGGCGACGCCGCTTTCGCCTGTATGGCACTCACTCGGCGCTCATTGAGCTTTCCGACGACGACGCCACGGATCCGGACGGTACCTGCCCCGCGTACCGAAACATGTGGTACGCGAAGCTACGCGCCTCGCGGCGCCCGAGTCTGGAACCGCGTCAGTCCGTGATGGCGATACCCATGGAACGGGCAGTTCCAGCGATGATCTTCTCAGCGTGATCGAGGTCCTTGGCGTTGAGGTCGGGGAGCTTCCGCTCAGCGATCTGCCGAATCTGCTCCCGGGTGAGGGTGCCAACCTTGTCACGGTGCGGCTGGCTGGACCCCTTGTCGATGCCGGCTGCCTTCAGCAGCAGCTTCGCGGCCGGCGGGGTCTTCAGCACGAACGTGAACGTCCGGTCCTCGTAGACGCTGATCTCAGCCGGGATGATCTCGCCCCGCTGCGACTCGGTCTGGGCGTTGTACGCCTTGCAGAACTCCATGATGTTCAGACCGTGCTGGCTCAGAGCGGGACCGACCGGCGGGGCCGGGGTGGCCTGACCAGCGGGGAGCTCCAGCTTGATCGTCGTAACGAGCTTCTTCTTCGGAGGCATGGAAACTTCCTGGGCTGTGAATTGATGTGGGCTGTAGATCTGACACCCCACACGCTGGTGGGGCCAGCGACTGTCGGTGAGGGCCAGCCCTCACCCGTCCGCACACGTATGTCCGGCCCGCGAAGCGTACCGGACATACGTGAACGCGCAGCGAGGCGCCTGGTCAGATCTTCGCGACCTGGTTGAAGTTGAGCTCGACCGGGGTCTCGCGACCGAAGATCGACACCAGCACCTTGAGCTTCTGCTGATCGGGGTTGATCTCGCTGATCGTGGCCGGCAGCGAGGCGAACGCACCGTCGGTCACGGTAACCGAGTCGCCAACCTCGAAGTCGAGGACCTTGACCTCCGGCTTCTCCTTCTCCTTCTTCACCGATGGCGCCAGCCACTTGACCACATCGTCCAGCGACAGCGGGGCCGGCTGGTCGGGCCGCTCGGTAGCGCCAACGAATCCGGTCACCCCCGGCGTGTTACGCACGCAGGAGTAGGACTCGGGGGTGAGTTCCATACGGACCAGGATGTAACCGGGGAAGATCTTGGCCTGTACCTGCTGGCGCTTACCGTTCTTGACCTCGGTGACCTCCTGAGTGGGGACCTCCACCTGGTAGATGTAGTCCTCCATGTCGAGGCTGGAGATCCGGCTCTCGAGGTTGGCCTTCACCTTGTTCTCGTAGCCAGCGTACGAGTGCACCACGTACCAGTTACCGGGAGCACGGCGCAGTGTCTGCCGCAACTCCTCCACTGGGTCGGGTTCGTCGGCATCCGTGCCGGCGTTCTGCCCCGTGCTGGTCCATTCGGCGACGTCGACCGACTCCTGCGCGTCACCCTGCCTGGCGGCGTCAGCCGCCGTCGAGGCGCTGTCGACCTCGTCGGTGAGGTGGGCGGTCTCGTCGTTGTTAGGCACGCTTGCTCACTTCCGTACGATGCGTTGTTCGATGGCCATCCTTACTGATGACCATTATTACGGGTCGAGCCCGGGCCGGCTTCCGGCTCCGGGCTCGTTACGCCAGGTACGTCACCCGCTGCCACCGCCGCTGAATACCCACAGCACGCCCCGGGCGAACAGGTAGTCCAGCAGCACGATGATGCCGGTCAACACGACCACGAAGACGATCACTGCGGCGGTGTAGTTGTACAGCACCTTACGGGTCGGCCACACCACCTTGCGCAGCTCGGCGACGACCTCCCGAATGAACCGGATGAGGAAGCCAATCGGCCCGCCACGCGACTTAGCCGGTGCCGTCGTCTTGGCGCTCTTCGCCGCCTTCCGGCTACGCTTACGAGGACGACGCCGCTCCTCAGAGTCGGAATCAGCCTTGGGCCGGGTGCGGGGACGGGTCGCTAGGGCAGCCTTTCCACGCTCTTTGGACCCGGTCGTACCGCGCCGCGGGGAGTCATCCCCTTCGTCCTCGGCGTCGGGGTCATCCTTGACCGCGTCGGTCTCGTCAAGGTTGGCCTCGTCGAGGTTGTCGTCGCCCTCAGCGTCGGGGGCGTCGTCGGTAGCCTCGAGGGCATCCTTGTCGAGACGCTCGTCGTCGGCGTCCTTACCGCGCCGCTTCTTGTCGGCCACTTCAGCCCTCTCCCGCGTCGACTACGCCGGCCTGGCAGGGGCGACAGGACTCGAACCTGCAACCTGCGGTTTTGGAGACCGCTGCGCTGCCAATTGCGCCACGCCCCTTCGTGTCGGCACTGGTGTTGATCGACCGTGTGCCACGTGTGACATATCACGGACTGGTGGTCAATTTCCAGTGTCGTCACGATTCCGGGGCGAGCGCCACACCCAGACGTTCCTGACAGACAGGCTGGGTTGGGGTCTCACCCCAGACGGTCAGTGTACGGTCTCATTCCCTTTACACCAACTCCGGGCGCCACAAGATCGACGTGTTGGTGGCTGCGGACCGGACGGCGTCGCCGTGATGGCCGTCCACCACGTGGATACCCGTTCTGAAAACCACGTCACCATCTGGAAACATGGGCGGCATGAGCGCCGCTGCACCCAGATCCCGTGTGTCCCGCCGGGTGGGGGGCATCGCCCCGTCAGCCACCCTCGCCGTTGACGCCACCGCGAAGGCCATGAAGGCCGCTGGGCGTCCGGTGATCGGCTTTGGCGCCGGTGAGCCTGACTTTCCCACGCCCGGCTACATCGTCGAGGCCGCCCAGGCCGCCTGTGCGGTTCCGCGTAACCACCGTTACACCCCGACCGCGGGTCTGCCTGAACTGCGAGCCGCGGTCGCGGAGAAAACCAAGCGCGACTCTGGTTACGACATCACCGCCGACCAGGTGCTGATCACCAACGGCGGCAAGCAGGCGGTGTACCAGGCGTTCGCCACGCTGCTGGACCCCGGCGATGAGGTCCTGCTGCCCACCCCCTACTGGACCACCTACCCCGAGGCGATTCAGCTCGCCGGTGGGGTCCCCGTCGAGGTTCCCACCACCGAGGAGTCCGGTTACCTGGTCAGCGTGGAGGCGTTGGAGAAGGCCCGCACGCCGCGTACCAAGGTTCTGCTGTTCTGCTCCCCCTCCAACCCGACCGGGGCCGTCTACCCGCCCAAGCAGGTCGAGGCGATCGGCCGTTGGGCGGTTGAGCACGGCATCTGGGTAATCACCGACGAGATCTACGAGCACCTGGTCTACGGCGAGGCCCGGCACGTCTCCATGCCGGTTGTGGTGCCCGAGCTCGCCGACACCTGTGTGGTGCTCAACGGGGTCGCTAAGACCTACGCGATGACCGGCTGGCGCGTAGGCTGGATGATCGGCCCGGTGGATGTGATCAAGGCGGCCACGAATCTCCAGTCACACGCCACCTCCAACGTCTGCAACGTCGCCCAAGCCGCGGCGCTGGCCGCCGTCACCGGCCCGTTGGACGCGGTGGCGGAGATGCGTGCGGCCTTTGACCGGCGGCGGCGAACCATCGTCGAGATGCTCTCGGCGATCGATGGGGTCGTCTGCCCGGAGCCGCAGGGCGCGTTCTATGCGTACCCCAGCGTCAAGGGTCTGCTGGGGCGTGAGATACGCGGCAAGGTGGCGCACACCTCCGCTGAGCTGGCCTCGCTGGTGTTGGAGGAGGCCGAGGTCGCGGTGGTGCCGGGTGAAGCCTTCGGCACGCCCGGGTACTTCCGGCTGTCCTACGCCCTGGGAGACGACGACCTCGTCGAAGGCATCTCGCGTCTGCAGCGCTTGTTCGCCTAAGGCGCGCTGATCGCGTACCTGGCTGTGTGCTGGTCGCGTACCCGCCCTCGGGTCTGACGTGCCGCGGCCATGGTCATGCGTGAGGGCCCGGTTCCCGTCAAGCGGGACCGGGCCTTTCGCGTTTCCTCTTTTCTCTGCTTTTTCTCTGCCGCTTTCCTGTCTTCCCTGCCGCTCTTCCCTGCCGCATCGCCGTGTCGGACGACGGCCGCCTTCACGGGCCTCTCTCGCCGCCACGGCGCCCGTTCACAGCGAAGCGGAGGGATAGCAGACGGTGGGGTACGCGCGGGAAGCATGAATGAATAAAGGCCTCGAGGTCCGCTGATCACCGGATTCCCGAGGCCTGCGTGACGTCAAAGGACTCTCACGACGGGAGCTTGACGATGGCGCGTGCCTGGGTCAGCACCTTCTCCCCACCGTCGCCGCCCTCACCGCCGCAGGTGGCCGTCAGATCGATCTGGACGCGGCCGTCGTCGAAGGTCTTCTTCACCACTCCACTGACCGTCACCTGCGTACCGGTGTCGTCATCGGGCACCACCACCGGGCGGGTGAAGCGCACCCCGTACTCGACGATCGCTGCCGGATCGGCGACCCATTCGGTCACGACCCGGATCGCCAACCCCATGGTGAGCATGCCGTGCGCGATCACCCCAGGGAGCCCGACCGCGCGAGCCGTCCGGTCACTCCAGTGGATCGGGTTGAAGTCACCGGAGGCCCCCGCGTACCTCACCAGGTCAGCCCGGGTGACGGTGAATACCTTGGGCGGCAGCTGGGTGCCCACCTCCACGTCGGCGTACCTGACCCCACCGGCCATCACCGCTCCTCCCCTCTGACGACCAGGGTCGACCACGCGGTCAGCACGGGTTCCCCGTCGACCGTGGTGACATCGGTGCGGGTGGTGATGATGTCGTTACCCGCCATTGAACGGATGGTCTCGACCGTCACCACGCAGGTCAGCTGATCCCCTGCCCGGACCGGCCGGGTGTACACGAACTTTTGATCTCCGTGTACCACCCGGCTGAAGTCCAGTCCCAGCTCAGGGTCGTTGATCAACCGCTGGCTGGCCGCGTAGGTGAAGACGATCGGGAACGTGGGGGGCGCGATGACGTCCGGATGACCCAGCTCCTTAGCGGCGGCCACGTCCCGGTACGCGGGGTGCGGATCACCCACCGCGTCGGCGAACTCGCGGATCTTCTCCCTGCCCACCTCATAGGGCGGGGTAGGGGGATAGGTACGACCGACGAACGACTGATCAAGGGGCATGGCCAGGACCCTACCGTTGTGCCGTATCCCCGTTCGGTCGCCGCGCCGGTCGTCCGGACGGGCGCCGCGGAGACGTCAGCGGGTCTCGCGGTGCACGGTGTGACGACCGCAACGCGGGCAGAACTTCTTCAGCTCCAGCCGGTCGGGGTCGTTACGACGGTTCTTGCGTGTGATGTAGTTGCGTTCCTTGCACTCCACACACGCCATCGTGATCTTGGGACGGACATCGGTCGCCTTGGCCACGGCGGAGCGCCTTCCTCGTTCAGTGGGACGTGTTTCGTGTCTGTGTGGATCGGTGATCCGAAGCCCCTGGAGGGGACGTTCAAGAGTAACAGTTGGCCAGGTGGCCACTCGGTGGACCGGCGCCTTGTGGGGCGCGTACCTCTGTTACTCCTTGAACCCCAAGGTGCTGGATCCCCGAGGTATTCCCCGGATGCGGGGCCGTCACGGAGGTTAGCGGGGGTGGTTGCCGGTGCTGCCGGGACCCCCTGGGGTACGCGGGTGAACGCCCTGAACAGCGGCGGCAAAACATCATGATTCGGGTTTATACGACGATAAGAGGCTTCTGACGCTAGAGACAGCTTAAAGGGGCTTTGCTGAGTTTGAGGTGAAGCGATCAGGTCGCGGGTACGCACGCAAAGGTGCACCGATCGCTAAAGGGTTGAAGGGTTACCCCGGCTGCTTACACGCAGCCATCCAGCTCGCTGCTGCGAGCAGGGTGCACCGATCGCGTAGCGGTGGCCGGATTCGAACCGGCGACACAGCGATTATGAGCCGCTTGCTCTACCACCTGAGCTACACCGCCGCATACGGGCGATCAGCCCGCAGGGGTCGCCATCGTGTCGACGACCGGATCGTGCCGCCCCAGGTGGTGACACGATCAAGAGCCCCTTTACGGAATCGAACCGTAGACCTTCTCCTTACCATGGAGACGCTCTGCCGACTGAGCTAAAGGGGCCTGCACATCAGGAGTGATGCGCAGGGGTAAGAGTACACGGTGGTCGGCCGAGACGTGAAATGGGATCCCTCCCTCACTTTCGACACCGGCGTATCCGCAGGTCAAGGACGGTGTCCTCCCAGCCGTCGACGGCGGCGCTGTCTCTCTTGGCGCCCGTCGTCCCCTCAGGATCCTGCTCACCGGTGATCGCCCTCTCGGGGTCTTACTCCTCCTCGATCGCTCACGTCCGGCTCCAGTCCTGAGGCTTCCGGCCACAGGCCGGCGGGATCAGGCCGGGAGCGGGCCCTGGCGGCGTTCACAAGACACAGGCGACGCCCACACCCACAGGCACAGGCCAAGCGTCTGGGAAGGGCCGGGTCGTTGGATTGGGCTACGGGACCAGGCGTAGCCGTCGGACGGTGCCGGCGGGGGTGGGTTCCAGTTCGGTCTGTGCTCCGAACCACGTCTCGAGCCGCTCGTAGGGCAGGGGCCTGGAGAACAGGAATCCTTGACCAACGTCACAGCCCATGTCTTCCAGCAGGGAGAGCGTCAGCTCGCTCTCCACGCCTTCGGCGACCACCGAGTAGCCGAAGTGCCGTGAGAGATCCACCACAGCCCGCACGATCGCCAGGTCGCCGGGGTCGGTCGCCATGTTCTGCACGAAGGTGCGGTCCACCTTGACTTCGTGCACGGGCAACCTACGCAGGTAGGACAGCGAGGAGTATCCGGTGCCGAAGTCGTCGACCGAGAGCCGGATTCCCATGTCGTGGAGGCGTCGCAGCGTGGGGAGCGGCTTGTCGGTTTCGGCGACCATCCCGTGCTCGGTAATCTCCAATGTCAGTCGGTCGGGCTCGACGTTGTACTCGGACAGCAGTTCCTCGATGGTGGAGGGGAAGGCAGGGTCGCTGAGGGTACGCGGTGACAGGTTGACCGCTACCCCCAGTGGGCGTCCCTCGTCGGCCCACTGTCGGCAGCGTTGTAGCCCTTCACGCAGGACGACCTCGGTGAGCCGCCCAAGCTGACCGGTGTGTTCCGCGACTGTGATGAAGTCCTCAGGAGCGACCGACCCATGTGATGGGTGTTCCCAGCGGGCGAGGCACTCCACCCCGACCAGGGCCCGCCCGCGCAACGCCACCTTGGGTTGGAAGTAGACCTCGATCTGCCCGGCGTCCAGGGCGCGTCGTAGATCGCCGGCGAGCCCAAGGCGTCGGACGCTGCGGGATTCCATACCCAGGTTGAACAGGGCGACCGAGGAGGAGACCTGCTTCGCGGTCTGATTGGCCAGGTCGGCGCGTTGCAGCAGGATCTCCGGTTCGGAGCCGTGGTCGGGGTGCACGGCGATACCGACGGTCGTGTCCACGTCCACGGTGAGCGCGCCCAGCCCGAATGGCTCCTGTAGCGCCTCACGGAGTTGCCGGGCCAAGGCCTCCGCCGCGTCGGCGCTCTCGATGCGCAGCAGCACCGTGAACTCGTCACCGCCGACCCGTCCCACCAGGGCACCCGGAGGTGCGGCGGCGGAGAGCCGTCGGGCGACTTCGACGAGCAGCTTGTCCCCCGCTTGGTGGCCGAGCGAGTCGTTGACGTCCCGCATGCTGTCCACGTCGAACTGCATGACGGCTACGACCTCGCCGGGTGCTCGGATCTTGACGGCTTCTTCCAGAGCCGCCAGCATGCGGCGCCGGTTGGCGAGCAGAGTGAGGCCGTCGTGGTAGGCGTCGAAGCGAAGCCGATCCACCAGGCGCGAGTTCTCGACGGCGACGGCGGCGTGGGCGCCCAATGTCTCCAGGAGCCGGACGTCCTCCTGGTCGAACCGCTCCAGGTCCCCCAAGCGGTTGGCGACTTCCAGGCATCCGATCACCGCCTGGCCGGATCGGAGCGGGACCACAATGGCGTCTTTGATCCGGTGTTCCCGCAGGAGTTTCCGGGTCTCCTCGGCGCCCATCTTGGGGCCTACCGCGATCGTCTCCCCTCGGTTGACCGCCAACTCTCGCAGCAGCGCCGGAGTGGGAGGCATGTCCAGGAGCCCGGTGGTGTCCAGACGCGCCGACAGCAGCACTTCCGGATGCCGGCGTCCTTGGGCGGGCAGCCAGAGCGTGGCGTACTCGGCGTTCATGAGGTCGCGTACCCGGGTCAGGAGAACATCGACGAGCGTGCCTTCCCGACGGGCGACCTCCAACGCTCTGGTCAGTTCATACATCTCCCCCAGGCGGCGGTGCTGTTTCACGGATCTCTCGTACGCCCGATATCCGAGGATGAGCACCGCAGCCATGATCAGCAGCAGGATCGATGCCCACGGTGAACGCTCGACGAGCATGACGACGACGAGAGCGACCGTGGTGTTGAGGACGCCGGCGAGCAGGATCGAGGCGCCGATCTGTATCAGATCCTGCTGGCGAGGCAGGCCTTGGACGAGCCCGATCACGGTGAAGACCGGGACGGCCCCCGCCGCCAGCGCCACGATCATGGCGAGGTACGCCGTCCCCCATGTGCTCGGTGCGTTCCACTGACCCAAGCCGAGAGCCTCAACCACGCGGACGGCGATGATGACTTCGAGGCACCCGATGACGACGTTGAAGCACGCCTTTTGAAGCGGGTGCCGTCTTCTGATCTGAACAGCGGTCCCCGCCAGCAGACGGGTGACAAGAAGCGTGGTTGGGTCTACCCAGAACAACCCGACAGCGAGCGGAACGTCACTGAGCGTGACGAGGTAGGCCTGCCGACCAAACTCAAATTGCAGCCGCGAGACGAAAGCCAGCAGGAAAAGTCCGGTAAATAGTAGGAAACGTTCTGGATTTTCCAGGGCTTCTCGCCAAGAGTCACGGATGACCGGAAAGGAAATAGCACCGGTGACTACCGTGAGTAAAATAATGAATGGCCATACAAGGACTGCACCGCCACGGCCGGTAGTCGCCTTCCCTGAGCGCTCACGCGACAGTTGCGACACCGGCCCTCCCATCGGCGGTCAACGGCAGACCTTAAACCGAGGGATCACAGCCTAGTCGACATCAGCCCCACTCGCTACCGTGTGCGATCACCGTGTAGCCGTCCGTGTCGACGTGGATGTACTTGGCCCCCTCCGCACTAGCGCTCGCCGGCCCGGCGAACACACCAACCGCTAGTGCTATACCGGCGACCGCCATGAGCGCAGCCCGTACAACTTGGCTGGGGAGATTACGACTCTTCATGTGTCGGGCTCCGGAGTTGATTGAGTGAACTTCGTCCACTCAGAGGCAAGCTGCTTTGGCTAATTGTGCCACAGCATTCTAAGACAGGAAAGCGGTAGACATGATCGAACGGTAGCGGCAGACCACTTTGACCCGTTGCGCCCCATATATGGTTCTTATCTGAGCCCACCCTTGCGCACTTCAAACGTAGAAATTCCTTCACTTCTTAATAAGAAAGAAGGATGCCGATAATTTCGCTGGGCTAGCTCCAACTCTTCGAAGGGGCGACATAAGACAGTGTCCGGCACCACAGGCAGCACCACAAGACACTATGGCCCGCCTTCCACATGAAATAGATAGACACAGCACCTTGAATCACTACAAGTCAGTCATAAGCCATCTATGACACAAATTATCTAGACGACCTCGAGAGAGCTAGTACCACTGTCGCTTTCCCCACTCGCTGCCCAGGCCAGAAGCACGACGCCACAGAGTCCGCTCAGGTTGATCAGGGCGTGTCGTCAGCGGAACACAGCGGGGCCACGCCTCGCACCGGTACTGCTAGCGCCAGGCTCCTCCGCTCCTGGATGCGCCACCAGATACGCAAGCCTGAAGCCACCTCTCCCGCGGCCAGTCCAAGACGGAATGTATTCCGTCAGCAACACATCAGTGATTGAGAAAAGAGAACCAGTGACGCCTCTATAACCGGATGGTCTCGCACAGTGAAACCCCCACCGCGACCTGCGCCTGATCACCCAAATTGGAGATCCGGACGCCCGCGGGAATGCCGCCACCCCGCGCAGGCTACCCGCCCCGACTGCAGCCCACCAAGACAACCTTCGGTGATTCCACAGCCCCACTGCGCACCCTCATGGGTCCCGCATTGCCCATCCGTCGATGACGGCACACAAAACCCGACAGGGTCGAAAATTTCCGATAATCAACCCCTCTCATATCCGAGCCTTCAAACAAAAGTACGAATCGGGGCCGCTCTCAGATCCTCCCTGAGGCATTGGGTAGCCGTGCGCCTCTCAATCGATCAAAAATCACGGCCGATTGATCAACTGCTTTGCTTCTCAGCCTGCTCCCTGGAAACGTTCTGATTCCAGACCACGCCGAAAACGCAACACCTCAGACGCGTACGTACACCTACCCGAGAGCACCTCAACAGCGCACCCATCGCGCCCTTTGGCGGCGTGGGCCTGCCCCACCGCCCGCTGTGCAGCCACCGGTTGGAAGACCTGGACGCCCACCCGAGCCGGATGCTCCAGCCTGTAGTCACGCACAGAGAGCAGACGGGTGGTAAGGACCCCTCACCCGATAAGGGACGAGTACCCCCAGTCCGAATGGCTGTACCACGACTAGCTTGATCCCGACATGATGAGAGTTGTGGGTGGTCGCGTCCGGATCATTCTGGTGACAGTCTGCCTGCTCTGTTTGACCGGCGCTGTCGTGGTCAGCCTTGTGTGGGACAGTGAGGCGCTCGTGTTGTTCTTGGAGGCAGCCGGGGCGGCGACAGCGACCACTGCCCTTACCCGCCCGTCACTCCCGTCACGTTCTGGCTCAGCTTCAAGCTCTCGTAAGCGATGGTGGGATCGATGGGGGTGGTGGTCGGCTGCAAGCTTGCTGTTCCTTGTTGCGGCGACCGCCGCCACCGTCGCGGTGTTGGTATGGCTGCTCGGGGAGGCCAACCAGGCTAGTGAGGCCACCAGGGCAGCGGTACGCATCGACGCCATCCGCACCAGCCTCGGTGTTGCCGCTGGCCTCGGCGCCCTCGTCGCCCTCGGCTTGGCACTACGGCGCCAATGGCACACCGAACGACACGACACCGAACAGCGCGTCACCGAACTGTACGTCGCCGCCGCTGAACAACTCGGCTCGGACAAGGCCCCCGTCAGGTTGGCGGGCCTGTACGCGTTGTCACGACTCGGACAGGACAACCCCAATCATCGACAGACCATCGTCGATGTCATCTGCGCCTACCTGCGCATGCCGTATCACCCGCCCGGCACCAGAACACCGCGCCGCAGCGGAGCCTGGGCCGGTCGTCCCCCTCGACCGGGCCTACCCACCACCGGAAACCCCACGTCAGCCGGAACAGACCCGCACGAGGAGCGTCAGGTACGGCTCACCGCCCAACGCCTCCTGGCCCATCACCTCAACCCCGACGGGCCTGCGTTCTGGCCCGACATGGACATCGACCTGTCGGGGGCCACTCTCATCGACCTCGACATGAGTGGCTGCCGACTCCGCCGGGCCGATTTCACTCACGCCACCTTCACAGGCACCGCCCGGTTCGACAAAGCCACCTTCACAGGCGCCGCCTGGTTTTACGAAGCCACCTTCACAGGCGCCGCCTGGTTTTACGAAGCCACCTTCACAGGCGCCGCCCAGTTTGACGAAGCCACCTTCACAGGCACCGCCTGGTTCACAGAAGCCACCTTCAAAGACGACGCCTGGTTTGACGAAGCCACCTTCAAAGACGACGCCCAGTTTGACGAAGCCACCTTCACAGGCACCGCCCGGTTCGACAAAGCCACCTTCAAAGACGACGCCTGGTTTTACGAAGCCACCTTCACAAGCACCGCCTCGTTCCTAGGAGCCACCTTCACAGGTAGAGGTCTGTTCCATGGTTGTCGGGTAGTGGGTTTGGCTAGCCACCCCGTGTTCGATGCCTGGCCGCCGGGGTGGCGAGTGGTCCCCGATCCGGATCACCCCGGTGATGGGCTTCTGGAGGAGATCAACGACGACCCCACGCCTGACCCGACGGCCTCGTCACCACCTGCTGGTCACGAGGCGGGTAAGGCGTCGTGAGTCGGATTAGACGGGCACCCCTCTGAAGGAGTGGAACCACTCCCCGGCTCAGGTGCGCGGCTTTGGCCTACGCGGTCTGCCACTGCATTCCGCTCGGGTCGTTGTGTTCACCATCGCTTGGGAGGGTCGCCCTCCCTAACCACGCATCTACGTGATCTGCATCACGAACATCTATTTACGTGGCTCACCATGGGCAGCGCCCCAGGTCTTCAATGGACCAGCCACAGTGGCCACACCTGACGGGCGTACCTACACCGCGCGTAAGAGGCCAAGGCGAGGCCTCTAGAAGGCCGTATCGCCGCCGTTCTGCCTGTCGATAGGCCACAAACAAGCCTCGGGTAGTTCAACGAGGGCTCTGGCCGGCTGTGGCGCGGCCGCTGCCGGAACGCGTCCCAGGCCACCTGACAGGGGCGGCTGGCGGTGAGGGCAGAGACGATAAAAGGCCCCCGACCAGCGCCGTTGCTGATCAAGGGGCCTCAGCCCTGCTGGTGGCGGGTGCTGGATTCGAACCAGCGTAGCTTTCGCGACGGTTTTACAGACCGCTCCCTTTGGCCACTCGGGCAACCCGCCGTGCGCCCGCCGTGTAATGCGGGTGCGCACGCAAGAATAGCCGCACCCTCCGGGCTGGACGCAAACGGGTAGCGTCTGCGTGGCGAGATCCTGCTTGAGGGGCGGCGCCGACGGTGTCACCGTGCCGCGTATCACACTACTGGTGAAGCGACATAACCGGAGAGAACATGGCAAATACCTCTTCCTTTGACATCGTGAGCAAAGTGGACCGCCAAGAGGTGGACAACGCGCTGAACCAGACTGCCAAGGAGCTGGCCAACCGGTTCGACTTCCGGGGTACTGGTGCGCAGATCTCCTGGTCCGGGGAGGAGGCGGTGGTCCTCCAGGCGGAGACCGAGGAGCGGGTGAAGGCGGCGCTGGATGTCTTCAAGGAGAAGCTGGTACGCCGCGGTGTCTCGCTGAAGGCTCTGGATGCGGGTGCCCCTCGGCCGTCAGGAAAGGCCTACAAGATCAACTGCCGGATCGTGCAGGGGATCTCAGCAGACAAGGCCAAAGAGATCACGAAGAAGATCCGGGATGAGGGCCCCAAGGGGGTCCAGACGCAGATCCAGGGTGACCAGATCCGGGTGCTCAGCAAGAAGCGGGACGATCTTCAAGCGGTGATCGCGCTGCTGAAGCAGGCGGACTTCGACATCGCTCTCCAGTTCACCAACTACCGCTAGGACCCCGGCCTACGGGGGTATGTGGCCGGGGTCCCGGAGCTGTCGGATTTCGTGTATGGCGGAAGCGTCCCGGGCCCCGGCTTCCGTGTGCTCGGCATGATGGTGGCGCCAGGGCCCAGACACGCGATACGGCGATCACGTCGCGGTCTGAAAGCTCAGGACTACCCCCACGCGGTATGAGCGGCTCAGTCGCGTCGCTAGCCGTATTAACGGCAGGGGTACGCGCGAGCGCGCGGGTTCCGCTCAGGCGGCGTCCTGGGCGATGTCCCTGACGCCCGCCGTTGGTGAGCCTCCCTTGGCCAGAGGCCCGTTCGGCCACCCAGCGACCAGAGCCGCGCAGGCGACCGAGGCGCCGGCCACGACGAAAGCCCACGGCAGCCCGCCGGGATGGTCGACCAGTGGCCCGGCGACGGCCCCGCCCAGTGAGCTTGCGGCGACCGAGACGGTGACGACCCAGGTGAAGGCCTCGTTCACCATGCCGGCCGGGGCGGTGTGGGCGACCATGGAGTTCTCCAGGGTGAGGGCAGGCGCGATCGCGGCACCACCGATCAGCAGGCCGGTGCCGAGCGCGAATGGGCTCGACATCACCGAGAAGACGAACAGGCTGATCGAGACGGCCCCCAGGAACAGGGCGAACTGAAGCTGCAGCGGCGCCTGGAAGGAGCGGGTCCCGAACCATACGCCGCCGATGGTGCTACCGATGGCCCACATGGCGAGCAAGACGCCCGCCAGACCGTCCGCGCTCTCGGAGGAGCTGTGGAAGTCGGCGAACGCCGGCACGATCACAGAGACCGCGCCGAAGGCGATGGATAACCCGAAGACGCAGACCAGGAGCGCGGGGAACCCGGGTGAGGTGAGCGGGCCCAGGCCGCGGGCGGTCACGTGCGTCGGGTCCCGTCGCCATCCCCGGATCGCGGGGCTGCGGGACAGGCCGATAGTGCCGATGAGGGTGATGACGCCGGCACCGAAGAGGGCCGCCGCGGGCGTACTGACGATCAGGAAACCGGCGACCAGCAGCGGCCCGATCACGAAGACGACCTCAAAAAGCGTGGTCTCCGCCGCCAGAGCAGGAGAACGCAGGTGTTCCCGTCCGCTGCCCGAGGCGGTCAGGGTGCTCCACGCGCCGCGTACCGCCGCCGTCAGGGGTGGGAAGGTAGCGCCGACTAGGCCGGCCGCCACCCAAATGGCGGCGAGTGGAAGTCCACGATCCGCGCTGAGGATCAGTCCGAGGAGAGCGATGGGGTGGGCGATGGCAGTGACGATGAGGACAGGCGCGGGGCCAAGACGGTCGCACAGGCGACCGGCGATTGGGCTCGCGGCGGCGCCCGCGAGGGCGAACACCGCGCTGGCGATCGCGGCAGGGGTGTAGCGGTCGGTGGTTCCCTCGACCAGGAGAAGAAGCGCCAGGGGAGTCATGCCGATGGGGAGGCGCGCGAAAATACCCCCCACTAATAGGGCAGGAGCACCTGGAATGCGCCAAACCTCCGAATATCGACGCAGCGCGGCCACAGCCGTCCTCCGGGGATGGGTCTCAAGATTCCGCGGGCGCGCAACAGCGCCAGGCGGGAAGTGGTAAGGGGTGATGTGGGCTTCGAGGCTAGTCCGCACTCACCCCGACCAGAAAGGAGATTCCTCGGCTGAGGTGAGGGGATTCACAGCCCGGTAACCGGCCGTGAACAGGTCATCGCGTCACGCCCGCCATCGCCTCCAGCCGGCGTACCCGCTCCTCCATCGGTGGGTGCGTGGAGAACAGGTTGGCCAGGCCTTGGCCGCTCAACGGGTTGGCGATCATCAGGTGGGCGCTGGAGGTCAGCGCCGAGTCGGCGGGAAGCGGCATCCGTCGCGTACCGTAGTGAATCTTTCGCAGGGCGCTGGCGAGAGCCAACGGGTCTCCGCTCAACTGGGCGCCGCTGGCGTCGGCTTCGTACTCCCGGCTCCGGCTGATCGCCAGCTGGATGACGCTCGCCGCCAACGGCCCAAGGATGATCATGAAGAGCAGGGCGAACGGGTTGGGGGCGTCATCGTCGTTGCCGCCCAATGGGATGAACCAGGCCAAGTTCGCCAGCATGGTGATGATGCCCGCCAGAGCGGCAGCCACGCTGGAGATCAGAATGTCCCGGTTATAGACGTGGGACAGTTCGTGTCCGATAACGGCGCGCAGTTCCCGCTGGTTGAGTATGCCGAGGATCCCCTCGGTGACGCACACCGCGGCGTTGCGGGGGTTACGACCGGTGGCGAACGCGTTGGGTTGCGGGGTTGGGCTGACGTACAGCCGGGGCATCGGCTGCCGCGCCTTGGCCGCCAGTTCACGGACCATCGCGTACAGCTCCGGCGCCTGGGCCTCTGTGACCGGACGCGCCCGCATCGCACGCAACGCGATCTTGTCGGACCAGAAGTAGGTTCCGGCGTTGAGGGCAAGGGACAGGATGACGGCGATCACCAGTCCAGGTCCGCCGCCCAGCCAGTACCCGACCGCCAGAATCAGCCCGGTCAGCACCCCGAGCAGCAGCGCGGTCTTCAGGCCATTGTGGTGCCGGTGCACCATGCTTTCACTCCCCCCAGAACCACGGTCGCTCAGCAGGGAGCGACGGCTGTGAGCTGTAACGCTCGTCGTTGTCTGGACATGCCCCATCACCCCTGTGAGAAACCCCGCTCTCGTCGCTGAAGACGGGTTTTCCCCGGGACAGAGGGGAAGCAGGAGGGAGAGTTAGGACAGGAAGGCAAGGGCAGTGCCTGCGGCGTCCAGCACCGTCTGCGGCGCGAAACCGACCCCTACCCCGACCAGGGTGATCGCGGCGAGGGCGGCCCCGACCGGCCAGGCGACCGCATCCGATCCCACCGCACGTGATCTCCACGGCGCCTGCCCGGCCGGTGCTGGCCGGGCAGGTGTCGGGGCCTCACCGGCGCCAGGAGCCGGAGCCGGGGTGGCGTCGCCGGTGGTGGAAGCGCCGACCGTGGCGGTGGCCTGGTCTGGGGCCCGCTGGAACAGCAGCACCCCCACCCGCAGGTAGTACACCAGTCCGATGACGGCGTTGAGCGCCACGATCACGGCGAGCCAGCCGGCCTGGTTAACCAGCAGCGCACGGATCACGGTGATCTTGGCGAACAGTCCGGCGAGGCCCGGTGGCAGGCCGGCGAGGCCGGCCAACGCCAGGACCAAAACCGTCGCCACCCACGGGTGACGTCGGGCGATGCCGCGGTAGTCCGTCAACCAGCCACCGTCAGCGGCTCCCCGCGCCGCGATGACCGCGCCGAAGGCCGCTACCTCCAGCAGGACAAAGAAGATGGTGTACGCCACGGTCGCCGCGACCGCCGTGCGGGGGTCCTCCCGACCGGCCGCCGTGGCGAACGCCCCCAGCGGCGCGATGAGATAGCCGGCCTGCGCGACCGAGGACCAGGCGAGCAGACGCACCATGCGCCGCTGCTGGAGCGCGACCAGGTTCCCCACGGTCATGGTGAGCACCGCGACACCGGCCAGCACCGGGCCGGTCACGTTCAGCCAGGGCCACAGGCCTCCGATCACCACCAGCAGGATCGCGACCACGCCGCCCAGCTTCGACGCGGTCGACAGGTAGGCGGCCACCGGCAGTGGGGCGCCGTCGTACGCGGTGGGTGCCCAGGCGTGGAACGGCACCGCCGCGATCTTGAAGGCGAGCCCGGCCACCACCATCACCGCGGCGACCGCGGTCAACGGGATCTGCCGCAGGTCGTCCCGGGCCTCCAGCGCCACGGCGAGCCGGTCCAGGTGCACGGCCCCGGTGAGGGCGTACAACAGGGCCACGCCCATGAGCGTGACCGCGGTGGAGACCACGGAGACCACGAGGAACGTCACCGCGCCTTCGGCGCTGGCGAGGCTGCGGCGCCGCAGACCGGTCAGCACGTACAGCGGCAGGGTGAGGGTCTCCAACGCGACCAGCAGGGTGATCAGGTCGCGGGCGTACCCGAGTACGACCCCACCGGTGAGGGAGGCCGCCAGCAGGAAGCAGTACTCCCCCGCCGGGATGCCCGTCGGACCCGAGACCGCCGGCACCGACAGCGCCAGCACCAGCAGGGTCAGCCCGCACAGCACGACCGCGATGACGGCGCCGGTGCCGTCGGCGCTGAAGGAGCAGGAGCGTTCAACGGCGATCTCCCCCGGCAGGGTGCCACCACCGATGCAGAACGTGGCACGGTCCGGGCCGGCGCCGATCACCCAGGCGGCGACGCCGGTGGCGGCGGTCCCCACCGCGGCGGCCGCCAGGACCGGGATCGGTCGACCAGGAACGATCAGATCCACCAGGAACGCCAGCAGGGCAGTCGCCGCGGCCAGGTACGCCGGCAGCAGCGCCACATGGTCGATCGACTGGACGAGGTTCACGGTGCCACCGCCTCGATCAGGGCGTTGACGGGAGCGATGGTGGTGTCAAGGACGATCCCGGGCACCACTCCGAGCAGGAGCGCCAACACCACCAGCGGCGCCCAGGTGATCAGTTCGACGGTGGTGACCCGGGGCAGGCCGGTCACGGCGGGTGCGGCCGGTCCGTGGGTCACCGTTCGCAGCAGCCTAAGCAGGTACGCGGCCGTCAGCGCCCCACCCACCGCGGCGAGGACACCCGCGGTGGTCCACAGCGCTCCGCCGCGATCGATGGCCGCGTACACCGCGAACGCTTCTCCCCAGAAACCAGCCAGACCCGGCAGGCCCAGGGAGGCGATCGCGGCGTACCCCAGCAGCCCGGCTAGAAGCGGTGAGGTGTCGCGGAGCCCGCCGAGGGAGGTGAGTACCCCGGTGTGGGCCCGGTCCTTGATCGCGCCGGCGAGGAAGAACAGCAGGCCTGTGATAACGCCGTGGGCGATGTTGCCGATCAGGGCGGCTTGCAGCCCGGTGGCGCTCAGGGTCGCGATGCCCAGCAGCACGAACCCCATGTGTCCGACCGAGGAGTACGCGATGAGACGTTTGAGCTCGGTCTGGGCCAGGCAGACCAGCGACCCGACGAGGATCGCGGCCACCGCCAGGACCCCCAGGACCGGGGCGAGCTGTCGCGCGCCGTCCGGGACGGTGCCGACCGCCACCCGGATCAGGCCGTAGGTGCCCATCTTCAGCAGCACCCCCGCCAGGATCACCGACCCCACCGTGGGTGCTTCGGTGTGCGCGTCCGGCAGCCAGGTATGCAGCGGCCACAGCGGGCTTTTCACCGCGAACGCCAGGGCCAGCAGGACGAACGCGGCGACCTGGGTGCCGTGGCTGATGCCGGCGCCAGCCTGGGTGGACAGCACGACCAGGTCGGAGGTGCCGGCCGCGGCCACCACGGTGAAGATCCCCACCACCAGTAGCACCGATCCGGCCAGGGTGTACAGCACGAACTTCACAGCCGCGTGCCGGCGGTCCAGCCCACCCCAGACCGCGATCACCGCGTACATGGGCAGCAGCACGACCTCGAAGAAGACGAAGAAGAGCACGAGGTCCAGGGAGAGGAACACCCCGAGAATGCCGCATTCAATGGCCAGCAGCAGGGCTACCAGGAGTCGTCCCCGCCCCGGTGCCGGCACCGTCCACAGTGAATACAGGCAGCACAGCAGGGTCAGTAGCGCGG
The DNA here is from genome assembly GCA_002919305.1 of Actinomycetales bacterium. GTDB lineage: Bacteria > Actinomycetota > Actinomycetes > Mycobacteriales > Micromonosporaceae > RSA1. Next base: position 156,307 of record PKFB01000058.1, on the reverse strand, counting down.
TCAACGCCACCAGGGGCCAGGAGATGCCGTCCACCCCGAGGTGGAACGCCAGGTCCAGGCTCTCTGCCCACACCACGTCCACCTCATGCCAGGGCCTGACCACCGGGGAGCCGTCGAGGTACGCGAACCAGGTGCGCTCCCCCAGGGCGAGCCCGGCGGTGACGGCCAGGACCGCCCCGGCGATCACCGTGCCGAGGATCCGGGCAGCACGGTCGAGCCGCGCCGGCATCCCGGCTACGGCGAGAGCCCCGACGGCGGGGAGCGCCACGGCCCCGACCAGCAACACCTGTCCGACGGTCATCCCAGTACCTCCGTCACCCCGACGGCGGCTCCGATCAGGAGCACACCAGCCAGGACCGTCGTGGTGTACCGGGGCAACCCACCGCCGTGGAGCCGGGCCAGCCATCCGGCCAGACCGGTGGTGCCGCTCCCGGTGCCCTCCACCGCCCCATCGACGGCGCGTTCATCGGCGGCCCTGACGAGGCGGGCCAGTGCCTGCACCGGGCGTACCACCACCCGGGCCTGCAGGTCGTCCAGCCGGAAGCCGTACGCCAGGAACGACCGGGCCGGGCCGAGGATCCGCGCGGGGTCGCCGGCGGGGTCGTGTCGCCACACCGCCCAGGCCGCTACCGCTCCTGCCGCGGTGACCAGCAGCGTGACCGCGATGCTCACCCACTCCACTGGTTCGCTGATGCCGTACTGGTACAGCCCCGGCTCACTCGTGCTCTCACCGCCGTGGTCGGTGAAGCCCAACCCGAGGCCGCTGGCCCCTGGCCACACCAACAGCAGCCCCAGCAGGGCGGCGGGGACGGCGAGCACCCACAGCGGTACGCCCATCGCGGGTGGGGGATCATGCGGGGCCGCGTCACCTCGGCGTACCCCAAAGAAGGTTCGCAGCCACAGCCGGGTGGCGTACCAGGCGGTGACGCCGGCGGTGAGGAGGGCGCTTGTCAGGACCAGCCACGCGACCCAGGTGTGGTCATGTCCGTCCGCCGCCTGATGCCAGGCGACGCCGATGATGAGCTCCTTGCTCCAAAAACCCGACAGCGGCGGTAGGCCGGCCAGCGCCGCCAGGCCGATCGTCATGGTGATGAAGGTCGTCGGCATGGCTCGCCACAGCCCGCCCATGTGGCTCATCAGGTTGGACCCGACCGCGTGGATCACCGCACCGGCCGCGAGGAACAGCAGCGCCTTGAACGCGGCGTGCGTCAGCAGGTGGGACAGGCCGGCGTTGGCGGAGCCGACCGCCAGCGCCGCCGCCATATACCCGACCTGGCTGACGGTGCTCCAGGCCAGTACCCGTTTGATGTCCTCCTGGGCGCAGGCGGCCAACGCGCCAAGCAGCATGGTGATCGCGGCCATCACCCCCAGGACCGCCAACGCGTCGGGGTGGTAGACCGGGTACAGACGCGCCACCACGTACACCCCGGCGGCGACCATGGTGGCGGCGTGGATCAGGGCCGAGATCGGTGTGGGGCCAGCCATGGCGTCCGGCAGCCAGGTGTGCAGCGGGAACTGGGCGCTTTTACCGGCGACCCCCGCCAGCAGCAGGATCAGCGCGAGGGTGGGGACGGCTTCTCCGCCGCCGAGTTCGCTGATGCGGAAGGTGCCCTGGGACAGTCCAATCAGGACGATGCCGATCCAGAAGCCGACGTCACCGACGCGGGTGACCAGGAACGCCTTGACAGCGGCGGCCGGGGCCTCCGGCAGGCGGCGGTCGTGGCCGATTAGCAGGTAGGAGCAGATGCCCATGACCTCCCAGCCGATCAGCAGCTGCACCAGGTCGCTGGCGACGACCACCAGCAGCATGGCGGCGGTGAAGAGGTTGACCTGGGCCGCGTACGGCACGTACCGGTCGTCGTCCCGCAGATAGGCGACGGAGTAGACCTGCACGGCGGTGGCGACGACCCCTACCGCGATCGCGACCCACGCGGTGACCAGATCGACGCGTACGCCCGCCGTGACCTCGATGTCGCCGAACTCGGCGAGCTGGATGAACTCCTCGACGGGTGTGTCGCCAATCCCGAACGCGAGGAGCACCGCCGCGATCAGAGCCACGGCGGCTCCGCCGACCCCGAAGAGCGCCGCCGTGGCGCGGGACGACAGCGGCAGCAGCAGGCCGATCAGGGCGAGGACGAAGGGAACGGCGGGAAGCAACGTGGCACACAGCACCGGCAGGCTCACGCGTCCACCTCGCTTCGTGTGGTCGGCTCCGATCCTGGACCGTCGGACGCGCCGGCGGTAGCGGCGTCACCCGCCGTCTGGTCGGTGGCGTCAGAGTCGTCGGGGCTGTCCGGTCCGTCGGTAACGCCGATACCGTCGGTTACCACGCTGCGGCGCAGGCGGTATAGCTGCAGCACGATCGCCAAGGCGACCCCGATCTCCGCCGCGGCGAGCACGATGACGAACAGCGTGAACACCTGCCCCGTGGTCGCCCCGATGGTGGCGTCGGCGGTGACCAGGACCAGGTTGACCGCGTTGAGCATCAGCTCAACCGCCATCAACAGTAGGACCGCGTTACGTCGGACCAGGACGCCGTAGCACGCGATGCCGAACAGCAGGGCCGCGATCACGTACGGGATGACGGGGTGCATCAGGGCTCACCCCCGTCGCGGTCAGGGTGGTCGCTGCGGTGCGCGGCCGGGGTCTCCTCACCGCCGGCACCGTTGTCGCTGTTGATACCGATGGGGCGCCTGTCACCGTGAGATGTGGTGCGGCCTTGGTGACCCGCGCCGATGTCGGGTCGGGAGATCACGATCGCGCCGACCAGGGCGGCCAGCAGCAGTACCGAGAGCACCTCAAACGGCAGGACCCAGGCACGGAAGATCTCGGTGCCGATCCGCTCGGCGGTCCCGGCCTCCGGTGTCTCCACCTGGCTCCATCGGTACGCGTGGATCAGCAACGCCGCCAGACCACCCCCGACTCCGGAACCCACGAGCGCACCGGGCCAACGGGTTCGGTCTAGGTCCTCAGAGGGTCCGATCGGGGCACGGGTCAGCATCATCGCGAACAGCAGCAGAACCACGACCGCACCGACATAGATGAGGACCTGTACCCAGGCGATCAGTTCAGCGGTGAGGACCAGGTAGCAGCCGGCTAACGCCCCGAGGGCCACCACCAGCCACAGTCCAGCGCGGACTAGGTGCCGGGTGGTGACGACCAGCAACGCGGCTCCGGTCGCAACGGCCCCCAGGCACAGCAACAGAACATCCGCGATGGTCACTGGGCCACCTCGGACAGACACGGTGCGGGGGTCATGCCCGACATCCTGCCGCGAACCCCGCGTAGACGCGACCACCCGCGCCGGATGGATTCCTTTTGCGGTCTTGGTTGTGAGCCGAGCGTCTGTGCCTCGACCGGATGGGCTGTGTCCTCAGTGCCCTGTTTGGTGTCCGTTCAAGGGGGACGAGGGCATCATGCGGCAGCGGCGTTCCCTCACCGTGACCACCATGGCACCCTGCCACCGTAGGCCCGCCACCATGGTGCTCGGGCCCGTCAGGCCGCTCCGGCGCCGTCCCCTGTCGGGTTGCAGGCGGGTCGTCAGTCCGTGGTCGAGGCGGGCGGAGTGTCCTGGTCGGGCGAGTTTTCGGCTGAAGCGCCCGGGGACGCAGTTTGGGAGCCGGCGCCGGCGCTTCGGGGAGCGGCGGTCTGGGAGGAGCGCGGCGGGCGTACCCGGGCAGGTCGGGTGATCTGTACGCGGGCCGCACCCCCGTTGGCCTTGCGTTGGGCAGCGACGACTTCCTTGGCAGGTTCGCCGTTGGGGTCGTGCGCGGGTGGGGCGGGCACAGTGGACACCCACTCCCGCAGCCGGTCCTTCTCATGCAGCAGGTCGCGGATGTCGTATTCGGCGTACTCGAACTCCGGCGACCAGTACAGCGCGTCAAATGGGCAGACCTCGACGCAGATCCCGCAGTACATGCACAGGGAGAAGTCGATGGCGAAGCGGTCCAGCACATTGCGCTGCCGGGGCCGCGCCGCGCCCGGAACCTCGACGGTCTCCTTGTGGGAGTCGATGTAGATGCACCAGTCCGGGCACTCCCGGGCGCACAGCATGCAGACGGTGCAGTTCTCCTCCAGCAGCGCGATGACGCCACGAGAACGAGGCGGCAGCTTCGGCTGGACATCGGGGTACTGCTGGGTGTGAGAGCGCCGCGTCAAGGTGCGGAAGGTGACCGCCAGTCCTTTGGCGAGGCCGGCTCCGGGGACGGATCGCTTGTCGCCCATGTCCTCATCCTCTCAGGAGCGGCGGCATTCCAGCCCGCTGATATCCCCGTCAGGTGTCACGGTCGTCAGGCAATGGCCAACCGGACGACCGCCGTCAGGGCCAGCTGCCCTAGGGCCAGTGGCACCAGGACCAGCCAGCACAGCCGCTGCAGCTGGTCCGCCCGCAACCGCGGGTACGCCACTCGCAGCCAGATGATCACGAAGCTGACCGCGAATACCTTGATCAGCGTCCACAGCCATCCGAGTTCGACGTCCGCGAATGGCCCTTTCCATCCGCCCAGGAACAACACCGTGGTCAACGCCGAGATGACCACAATCCCGACGTACTCGGCCAGGAGGAAGAACGCGAACCGCAGCCCGGTGTACTCGGTCATGTAGCCGAAGACCAGCTCAGAGTCGGCGACCGGCATATCGAACGGCGGGCGGCGAATCTCAGCCAACCCGGCGATGAAGAACACCACCAGCGCCGGAAGCTGCCACAGCAGCCACCACGGCCGCCAGGCCTCGACGATCCCGGGCAGCGATAGAGTGCCGGCCGCCATCGCCACGCTCGCCGCCGCCAGCACGAACGGCAGCTCATACCCCAGCAGCTGCGCGGCGGCCCGCAACGCGCCTAGCAGGCTGTACTTATTGGCGCTCGCCCAGCCGGCCATCATCACCGCGACGATGCCGACCCCCACCACGGCGAGCACCATGAACAGACCGATATCCAGCGGCTCGCCCACCAGATCGCCCGGCCCTAACGGGATCACCAGCAGCGCCACCAGGTAGGGAACCAACGCCACGATCGGCGCTAGCCGGAAGACCGGTCGGTCAGCCGCGCGCGGAACCACCTCTTCCTTTTGGACGAACTTGATCCCGTCGGCGATCAGCTGCGCCCATCCGTGGAAGCCACCGGCGTACATCGGCCCTAGCCGGCCCTGCATGTGCGCCATGACCTTGTGTTCCATCTGGCCGACGACCAGGGGCACCACCAGGAACGCCGCCATCACCGCGGCGACCCGCAGCACCACTTCCAGCGCCGCCGGCATCACCCATCACCCTCCCCAAGGGGTTGCGCCCGTGGCCCCCACTCCTCAGGGGCGGGTACGCCCGGTGGCCGCATGGGTTGCCGCCGCCCGCGCCCGGCCGGCTGGTGGTCGCTCTCCCCTGGCTCCTTAGCGCCCGGCCACGGCTTGACGACCCGGCTGGCGAGCACGAATTCCTTACGCAGCGGATGCCCTTCGAATTCCGGTGCCAGTAGCAGGGGCCGCAGATCGGGATGCCCGTCGAAATACACCCCGAACATCTCGTGGGTCTCCCGCTCATGCCAGGCGGCGCCTGGATAGATGTCCACGATGGACGGTACGCGGGGATTGTCGCGGGGCACCAAGGTCCGCAGCAGTAGGCCATGACGCGCCGTGGGTGACCACAGGTGCGCGACGATCCGGAACCCGGCGTCGACCTCATCCACCGCCGACAGCCAGTCAAAAAAGGTCATCGCCAACGCGGCGTCGTCACGGGCGAGCCGGATAGCGGTACGCCACAAAGCCACCGGCACATCGACGGTGGCGCGAGCCCAGTCACCTCCACCGGAGACACTGACCTCTACACCCGCTGTACCGGATGTCGCATCGCCGGCCTCACCAGCGACAGCGACCTGATCCTTATCACCGGCCGTCTCCGTATCAGCCGCCGTAGTACCGGCCGTCGGGGCGGTGGGACGCGCCTCGCGGGCCAGTGCCGCCGCGACGTGCGCGCCTACCTCCTCGGGAGTCATGTCGGGGATGCTACCGGTCAATGACCGCTGAGGGGATGTCCGGTTTGCGGCCCTCTCGCCATTCCTCTTGCCTGGGCTGTCCTGTGCCTTGACTCAGGTTCTGTCTTGACTCGGGTTCCGCGCGCGCTGGCCAAACCAGCGCGATTGATCACTTCCTCTACCTATCACTAGAACCACCAGAAGTTATCCCTAATTAATCCTTTTAGGAACACCTTGGACTGTGTCAGATTTCTGTCTGGATAAAGACCTGCAAGTCCAGACTCCCGTTGTCACACTTCCATACATCGATGCACCTTGTGGGGGTCACAGACTCGACGGGTGACGCCTCCAATGGCTCACTGTACTTATCGAATTACCCTCAGCGGCCCCGACTTCGGACGTCGACGGATGAGGACCCTTATGGAGCTCGAGAGTCTCTGGTAACCACCGAAAGGAGCGAACTTACTGCCTGACTACTGGAGTCATATGTAGCTATGGAACGAGGAATTAATGGCACGTCCCGACTTTGACTTCTAGGAGCGATGATGCCTGAAACCGGAATAGACCTAGGTGCAAGCCTATACGAATTACGGAAAGCAGGGCGTCACCACCTTCCGACGGTTGCACTCCAGTTCGCAGAAGCTAATCTCGCGGTGGCTTCGACAGAAGAGAATATGTCGCAGGTTTTCAGCCGCCCACCAGAACTTGGCGGCCCCTATGGCCGGACTTACTACAGCTGGCGCTCGTTACGCGATGAATTACAAACCATCTTAGCTGATATGGCCACATATCTTGAATTAGTCGGTCAGGCGTTATGTTTAGCAGCAGAAGAATACGCCCGCGCAGATGCTGAGGCCGCGGCCGAGTTTAACCGACTATTGAGAACCAACGGAGACTTCGAACAAATCAACATTCCAGACCCTCAGTATCCGTAAACACCCGTCTAAAGCACGGGAGTATTACATATGAGCTACGAAAATTTAATGAATGACGCCTATACCATCCAACAGGAAGCAATTAAGGAAACATTAGCTGAGTACATAGCGCGCCAGGATGACTCTATAAATCTGCATCTTCTTGAACAGGCAATTAGAGATATCGAGGCAGAATTTGCTGACATCCCAGACTTATTCAGCCCGTTTACTTCTATCCCTGATCCAGAGTCATATACCCCTCTAATCGATGCCCTAAACAACGCCTTGGCGAAGCTGTCGCCCGGCTACCTCACAGATAGCCCATTCAGCAGCGCCCCGATAAGAGCAAATCATGAGTTAGATCTGATGTCCGGCGCCGCAAGCTACTTAGAGGACTGGACCGGGCGCGCAGCGATGACCTTCAAGACCACCTACATTGACCCTTTTCCATCATATGTAGAAAATTTGTTTATTGTCACTGCAATTTTGAAGTCAGCCCTGGAGGCTCACCGGGCACTATGGGAATCGGTACGTACAGACATTAGAAATATCGCTAAATCCACGTTGGCAGCCCTGGACGCCCTAAATGACTGTGATACGAACGATTGGACTGTCACACTCAACGTAACAGCGTCTATCCTCTCTTTGATCTCCATTCCCCTCGCCCTCGGCGGCGTTACAGCTCCGGCTGCTATAGCATTTGAATTCGTCGCAGCCGCCCTAAATACTACCGGCACCATCCTCGAGTACTATAACAATGAAGAAGAGGCAGAAAGACCAGAACAAACCGAACTGAGGTACAGCGGCGAAACCGCAAGAGTAATCATCAATGGCATGCGCGATGCCATCGCCCAGCTACATAACTATATCCAGGAAAAAGAAGATGAGATATCACGCGCCATGCTAAGAAATCTAGGTGTGCTTATTAATAATCGCGACAGCTTCATCGCCGCCAGACCCGCGCTCGCTGACGCCACCCCTGAAAATATCACCAGCCCTGAATTCATGGGGTACTCACACTAACTACGTCAATAATGAGGGAACACTATGGGTGAGCTTGCCGACCGCCTGAACAGCATACACATAAGTGTCAGTACAGCGGGCGGGAATATTGTCGGGACGATATACGGCCGAACCGAGCGACAGCTATGGATTGCCCCTGATGCCTACCGACGCTATAACGAGCCGGAATTAGAGCAACACCTAGAAAACCTTCTGAGAAGACTCACAGTCGCTTGGATGCGCCAGTATCACACAATCCGTAGCGAGGTCTTCGGACGGACCGTTACAGGTGCTCCCCCGTCAGAGAATCCGCGTGACCAAGAATTCTACAGGAGACGAGACGAGTTACTGGCCTCGGGACGTTCCTCAAACGGACGAATAATCGTCGAGCTTCAGGGGTTGCGGGACTGGCGCGTATTAATAGCCGATCACACCTTACGCCTACTTACACCGGAAGAATTTTCTCAGCAGTTCTGTGAGGCGGCTTTGGCAGCCGAACAAAACCAGCGACGCCAGATCCGCGAGCTGAAGTATAGAATCTACGATCCGAAAGGATCACGTTTTGACTCTTCGTTCTCGTGACGGGTGGTATCCGCTTCCCCTCACAATCGTCGCTGCCGCTACCGTCCTCGTTGTCGCCGGAGTGGCAGGTGTCATCTGGTTCACCCGAGACGATGGCGAACCAACAGCCTGTACCCTGCCTATCCCGACGACTGAAACCGCATCAGCAGCTACTGACGCGTCTGGCGGTGGTACCTGGATCTACACCGAACTCGACCTACATCACCCACCGATCGTCACCGGCTTCGACATCGAATTCCACTCCACCCACTGGTGGAACCTACCTACCAGCCCACACCCCCGAACCCATCACCACGGAATTCCTAAGAACAGAACGCAACGAAATCGAACCCTACGCAGGAACAGTCATCTACAACGTCCGATACCCCTACTGCCGCCCGCTCTTCTCCCGATACGTCGCCGCTATCTACCGCGACCACACCGGAAAGCATTGTCGGTGGTGGACTCGACGGATGTCATCATCTGCGATTCCTTGCCATCCAGATACTACTGGTGAGCGCGTTTTCTTCGGTCATGGAATGCCTCTCGATACTGATGAATCAAGGACCGAAATCTACCCCTACTGCGATCTCGCCGCCCGCCACAATCCCCTTCCTACACTCCCGTCCCATAGAACTGAACTCCGCCCAGGAAGAGCACAACACCATGGCTTTCTCACCGGTAGTGACCGGTAGACGTGTGGTGGCGCGGTCCGCGTGCCCGTCGGCTTCGCGGTACGCACAGGGCACACCCTGGAGCAGCTGGGCGGATCTAGGGAACTGACTTACGGGTTTGCGCAACGCGTACCAAACAGATCGGGCAGTGACAGACCAGGATGGGAACGCCTGGCGACTCCGCAGATAGGTGATAACAAGACTGGGCGAGCCCAGGTGAGGTCAGTCGCATCCCACGACAGGTGCGACACGCCACACCGACGTATACCGCTTCGGAAAGCCTGGTGAGAGCGCACACATACGCGCGTTCTTCGATCTTCTGGCGCGCTATGACTTCGCTTCGTCACTATGCGGATACGGTTGGTTGGCTTTCGCTGAAGACGGCTTCTTCCATCTGACGCACGTGAAGGGTTCGCTTCCATGCGCCAGTCCTTGTTCGGAGACGTCGCGGCTTCTCTCGTGGTGTTTCTGGTCGCCTTGCCGCTGTGCACGGGGGTTGCTCTCGCCTCGGGCGTACCGGTAGAGCTCGGCATTATCACCGGGATCGTCGGCGGCCTGGTGACCGGGATGCTGCCGGGCAGTAGCCTGCAGGTGAGCGGTCCCGCAGCCGGCATGACGGTTCTGGTCTTCGAGGCGGTCACCCAGCATGGAGTCGGGGTTCTCACCCCGGTGGTCCTGGGTGCGGGGTTGATTCAAATCGGGCTGGGCCTGCTGCGCTTGGGCCGGTTTTTCCAGGCGATCTCCCTGTCCGTGGTTCAGGGCATGCTCACCGGTATCGGACTGCTGCTGGTCTTCGGACAGGTTTACCCACTGGCCGGGCATCCACCGGTGACCGACATCGAGGAGAGCGTCATCGGGCTCCCTGGGCTGGCGTACGCGGTGGCGCACAAGCCGGATGCGCTCGCGGCGGTAGGGATCGGTGTGTTGACCATCGTCGCTGTGGCATTGTGGCCTCGTCTGCCCGCGCCGGTTCGTGCCGTTCCTGGCTCGTTGGTGGCGGTCATCGCCGCGACCATGGTGGCCACGGCGTTGGATCTGCTGGTGCCAAGGGTGCGGATCGGGACTATCACCGAGGCGTTGCGGTTGTCTGACATGTCGACACTGGCGCTGTGGCTCGATCCGGAGGTGCTCGGATTAACGCTCACCTTCGCCCTCATCGCGTCCGCGGAGAGCCTGTTCAGCGCCGCGGCGGTGGACCGGATGCATGACGGGCCGCGTACCCGATTCAACGCCGAGCTGGTGGCCCAAGGCGCCGGCAACAGCGTGTGTGGATTGTTGGGGGCGCTGCCGCTGACCGCGGTGATCGTACGTAGCGCCGCCAATGTGCAGGCGGGTGCGCGTACCAAGTTGTCCCGGGTGCTGCACGGGGTGTGGCTGCTGGCGTTTGTGGCGCTGCTGCCGGGGGTGCTGGAGCTAGTTCCCGTCGCCGCATTGGCCGGTGTGCTGCTCTACAGCGGCTGGAAGCTGGCTAACCCATCGGCCATGGCTCAGCTGTGGCGCCGTGACCGCCGTGAACTGGTGGTGATGTTGGGCACCGCGGCGGCGGTTCTGACGACCGACCTACTGATTGGGGTGTTGTTTGGCCTGCTCGCCGCGACGGTGAAGTGCGCGTGGGAGGTCTCGCACCTGGTGGTCGCTGTCACTCGAAGCGGTGACATCTCACGGGTACGCCTTGCCGGTAACGCCACGTTTTTGCGGCTGCCCCGCATCACCGCGGAATTGGAGGCGCTGCCCCGAGATGTTGACGTCGAGCTGGACCTACGGGAGCTGCGGCATATCGACCACGCGTGTCAGGAGGCGATCGGCTCCTGGGTGTCTCAACGACGTGGCGCGGGCGGTGTGGTCCAGTTGTTCCCGCCCACGGCGGGCCCGGCGTTGCCTCAGCTGGCTGGGCAACCCGCCTAAGCGGGAGGTGGTGGTCGCAGGCACGGAAACAGGCATGGAAAGGCGGCGATCAGGCGGTCAGTCGCGGGGTACGGATCGCTCGGCGTCGCTGGGGGCGGTCGGCGGGGGAATCACCGGCGCGGCGAGTGAGCCGGCATCGGTGCCTCCCGCCCGTCCCAGGGCGTCCTTGTCCGTCATGCCCGCCGGCGGTTCGGTCTCTGCGCGACGGACGCCACCGAGTCCGGCCTGTTCGGCGGCGATCTTCTCCTGAAGACGCAGAATGCCGTGCAGCAACGCCTCAGGGCGTGGTGGACAGCCCGGCACGTACACATCGACCGGGATCAACTGATCCACGCCTTTGGTCACCGAGTAGGAGTCCCAGTAGGGGCCGCCGGAGTTGGAGCAGGCCCCGAAGGAGATGACGTACTTGGGCTCCGGCATCTGCTGGTACAGGCGCTGAATCGCGGGCGCCATCTTGTCGGTGACGGTGCCGGAGACCACCATCAGGTCGGCTTGTCGAGGGCCGTGGGCGAATGGGATCACGCCGAGCCGCATGAAGTCGTGGCGTCCCATGGAGGCCGCGATGAACTCAATGGCGCAGCAGGCGAGCCCGAAGTTGAACACCCACAGCGAGTAGCGGCGCCCCCAGTTGAGCACGAACCGGATCGGTTCGCCGAGGACCCCTCCCACGCCCTGCCGGGCCGGTACGGTCGGGAGTTCTCGCGCCATGACCACCTCCGAACGGTCCCACCCAGCCTAGCGAGCGTGGCGCTCCTCAACCCCATCAGAAGGGCCACCCACGACCCGCGGGTGGTCGGTCAGGTCCAGCGCAACACCCCTTTGCGCCAGGCGTACAACAGTCCAAGGGCGAGCACCGCGATGAAGACGCCCATCTCAACCAGGGTGACCACCCCGAACCCAGGGCGGTCGAAGACCATGGCCCACGGGAACAGGAAGACACTCTCCACCGCGAAGAGCACATACAGGTACGCGAAGACGTAATAGCGGATCTGGGCCTGTGCCCAGTCGCCCGGCACCGGATCGATGCCACACTCATACGTCGTCGTCTTCGCTCCGCTCGGGTTACGAGGGCTAAGCAGCCGGTTAGCGCCGAAGGCGACAACGAACAGCAGGGCAGCCGCGATCAGAAGGAGCCCCAAGGACGCATACCCACCCAGATAACCGTCCACGGTTTTGAGCCTAGTCGCAGATCCGGGCTAGGCAGCCTGGCCATCTTCTCGCAATCCGCCAACCGGCCTGATGGGAATCCAGGTAATGACCGCAACGGTGTTGAGGGGCACAACGTGTTGTTGGGGGACGGCTGTCCGGGGCGGGCCATGACCCGCTGCGGACCCCTCGTCAGACAGCACCTTCGATTGGAGGTAGGAAGGGGATGACGGTAGCGCTAACCGGCATACCTGGGATGATGGCGCCCGTCGCCACGCTTGACGAGGGGATGCCCATGCGGTCGGAGGCGGAGTTCACTTCTCTGTACCACGCGAGATTCAGTGATCTCTCCGCTCAGCTGTACGCGTATGTCGGGGACGCCTCCGAGGCACAGGACATCGTGCAAGAAGCGTTCACGCGGGCATGGCAGCGTTGGGATCAGATCGGTAAGTACGAGGATCCCGTCGCCTGGGTCCGTCGGGTCGCCTGGAATTTAGCGACCAGTCGGCATCGCCGACTGGGCGTGATACGCCGGTTCCTCGCTCGGTCCACGCCTCCTGAGAACGCCCCACCCCCCAGCCCTGATCACGTGGTCTTAATCACGGCGTTACGCCGTCTCTCCGCGAATCAGCGTCGGGCGATGGTGTTGCACTATCTGGCCGATATGTCCGTTGCGGATATCGCTCGTGAGTGTGGGGTTGCTGAGGGAACCGTGAAGTCCTGGCTGCATCGGGGACGCGCGGAGCTCGGCAAGTATCTGGCCGAGAGCGAGCCGGTGAAGGAGGTGAAGTGACGTGACGCCCGAGGAATTCCCCGACACGGGAACCGGTGAAGAGCCCCGCGACGCCCTCAACAGGGACGTCCTCGACAAGGATCCTGACCAGCGGCCCAGTGACGAGTCGACCACCGGGTCTGCGAACGAGGCAGAACAGACAAGCGATACGACAAGCGATACAGAACAGACAGGCGATGCGCGGCAGGCCACGGAGGCGCAGTCCGTAGAGACAGAGGCTCAGTCCGCAGAGGCGCAGACCACAGGGACGCAATCCGCAGAGACACAGTCTGCAGAAGAGGCGCAACAGCGCTCAGAGGGTGATGATTCGACGATTTCTCTTCAAATGGACGAGGACACCCTCGAGACGGGCAGTCAGCGTCTCGTGCTGAAGGTCATCCATAACCGGGATGAGGAGGACGATCCTCACCTGGATGAACTCATTCGCCGCGCTTTCGCCGCGTACCGCGCCACCGCCTACCAGAACTTTCCGGCTCCTCCCGTCGCCACCATCCTCACCTCCGCCCGTCGTCGGAGTCAGCGCCGTTGGCTGACGGGAGGCCTCTCAGCGGCGGCCGCGATCGTGGTCCTCGCCGGCTCGATCGTCCTGTATCAGGGATCACGGCCCACCGACGGTACCGAGGCGGCTCGTGAACCTTCTCCGAGTTTCTCGGTATCTTCTTCGCCTACGCCCTCTCCATCGCCGCCGCAGCCCCCGGCGTCGTCACCGAGGATGGGGGTCGACGAACCGCCGGTCATCCACCTGGAAGAGATCGACCTCCACAACACGACGATCACGCTTCCGGCGATGCCGGATGAGCCTGAAGGCTGCGACGGCGGCACCTACACCTTCGAGGACGGCCGCGCCAGCCCGCCGGGTGACTATGAGTGGCTCATCGCGGTTGACCCGTACCCCACGCTCTACGACCCGTTCCTGCCAGAGGTCAACACCATCGTGACCACGGTGGGCTGCGGCCCTGACGGGTTTAACGAGGTCGACCGCCTGGTTGTCCTCTACCTGGAAGAGGGGACGTTGACCACCTTCGACTACGTCCCGGTTGAGCTCAACCCGACAGGCGAACAGCTCGACGACTTCCAGATCGCTGACTCCGAGCTGGTCATCCAGTTCAGCTCCGATCCTCGTTCCGAATCCCCACGCACCCGCACGGTGCGGGCGAGCTGGAACGGTGAGTGGTCCATCACGGAGCAAAACCCAGAGATTCCCGCCTTCGACGCGTCGTCACCGCCTTCCCGCCCGGAGCAGACGACGAGCCAAACGCCTGAAGCGCCACTGCCGCCCTCATGATCCTGCGAGCTCCAGGCCGGAAGCAGAACTTGAGCTAGATCACACCGAAAAACACGCGTACCCTGAACAATTGGGATGGGCTGTACGCAATAGGGGCCGAGGACTTCATTGATGATCCTCGACCTGCCACTGTCAGGTACCGCTTCCTGAGACGGCCTCAACCCGCTCGAGTCCGCCTCGAGCTTGATCACGCACCCTGCAACAGTGTGATACGCGACAGGCAGGGGGACGACAGGTGTTGACCGACGTAGCATCACCTAAGAAGCCGTTTTGCCATCACATAGCTGGCCGCGTGTGAGATCTCGCCGCCAGTTCGGCGCTCTCGGTCAGTTTCCAAGGAGGTCCACTTCGTGGCCAAGCAGGTCCGACAATTGGATCGGGTGGTCATCCGGTTCGCTGGTGACTCCGGCGATGGGATGCAGCTCACCGGTGACCGGTTCACCTCCGAGACCGCGCAGCTGGGCAATGATCTATCTACTCTCCCGAACTTCCCCGCCGAGATCCGCGCCCCGGCCGGGACATTGCCCGGCGTCTCCAGCTTCCAGGTACATTTCGCGAACTTCGACATCCTCACGCCGGGTGACGCACCCGATGTTCTGGTTGCCATGAATCCGGCGGCCTTGAAGGCCAACATCGGCGACCTTCCCTCAGGTGCGACGGTGATCGTCAACACCGACGAGTTCACCAAACGCAATCTGGCCAAGGTCGGGTACGACAGCGACCCGCTCACCGACGGCTCCCTGGCGGACTACACCGTCGCGCCGGTGGCGTTGACCAGCATGACGGTTGCGGCGCTACAGGACTTCGACCTGTCGAAGAAGGAAGCCGAGCGGGCTAAGAACATGTTCGCCCTCGGCCTGCTGTCGTGGATGTACTCGCGTCCGACCGAGAGCACCATCCGGTTCCTGGAACGCAAGTTCGCGGCGCGGCCAGAGCTGGCCCAGGCTAACATCGCGGCTTTCAAAGCCGGCTGGAACTTCGGCGAGACCACGGAGAGCTTCGCGGTCCGCTATGAGGTGAAGCCGGCCAAGATGGCCCCGGGCACCTACCGCAACATCACCGGTAACGTCGCCCTGTCCTACGGCTTGCTCGCCGCCTCCGTCCGCAGCGGGCTGCCGCTGTTCCTCGGCGCGTACCCCATCACGCCCGCCTCGGATGTGCTGCACGAGCTGTCCAAGCACAAGAAGTTCGGCGTCACGACCTTCCAGGCCGAGGACGAGATCGCGGCGGTCGGCGCCGCCTTGGGCGCCTCCTACGGTGGGGCGTTGGGCGTAACCACCACCAGCGGCCCCGGTGTGGCGCTTAAGGCTGAAACCATCGGCCTCGCCGTGGCCTTGGAGCTGCCGCTGGTGATCTGCGACATCCAGCGCGCCGGCCCGTCGACGGGTATGCCGACCAAGACCGAGCAGGCCGATCTGATGCTGGCCCTGTTCGGTCGGCACGGGGAGGCCCCGGCCGCGGTGATCGCCCCACAGTCCCCGGCAGACTGCTTCTACGCCGCGTTGGAGGCGTGCCGGATCGCGTTGAAGTACCGCACCCCAGTGGTGCTGCTCTCCGACGGTTACCTGGCCAACGGCTCAGAACCGTGGCTGCTGCCTGAGATCGATGAGCTGCCGGACCTGCGCGTGGAGTTCGCCACCGAGCCGAACCATGAGCTGCCTGACGGCCGTCGGGTGTTCTGGCCGTACAAGCGGGACCCCCAAACCCTGGCGCGGCCTTGGGCGGTGCCGGGTACGCCCGGTCTGGAGCACCGGATCGGTGGTCTGGAGAAGGCCGACGGCTCAGGTGAGATCTCCTACGACCCGGCCAACCACGACAAGATGGTGCGGCTGCGGGCGGCCCGCATTGAGGGCATTGCCCAGGACATCCCGCCGTTGACGGTGGATGACCCCGACAACGACGCCGAGGTGTTGGTGCTGGGTTGGGGCTCCACGTACGGGCCGATCGGTGCCGCGTGCCGTCAGCTCCGCGCCCGGGGTGTGAAGATCGCACAGGCGCATCTGCGCCACCTGTCGCCGCTGCCGGCTAACACCGGCGAAGTGCTGCGCTCCTACCAGCGGGTGGTTGTCCCAGAGATGAACCTGGGGCAGTTGTCGACGCTGCTGCGGGCCAGGTTCCTGGTCGATGTCATCAGCTACAACCAGGTCCGGGGCCTGCCGTTCACAGCCGCCGAGCTGGAGAGCGCGCTGGAGGAGGTCGTCAAGAATGCCTAGGCCCGATGCCGCGCCGTCCGGTGCCCCGGCCCCGGGGGCCACGGTGCCTCGGTCTTTGCAGCTGGTCCCCAAGGCGGAGGGCAGGCTCACCGCTAAGGACTTCAAGAGCGACCAAGAGGTCCGGTGGTGCCCAGGCTGTGGCGACTACGCGATCCTGGCCGCGGTTCAGTCCTTCCTGCCTGAGTTGGGGGTACGCCGGGAGAACATCGTCTTCATCTCCGGCATTGGCTGCTCGTCCCGGTTCCCGTACTACGTCGAGACCTACGGCATGCACTCCATTCACGGCCGGGCCCCGGCGATCGCCACCGGATTGGCGGTCGCCCGGCCGGACCTGTCGGTGTGGGTCGTCACCGGCGATGGAGACGCGCTGTCGATCGGTGGGAATCACCTGATCCACGCGTTGCGCCGTAACGTGAACGTGAAGATCCTGCTGTTCAACAACCGGATCTACGGGCTTACCAAGGGGCAGTACTCCCCCACCTCCGAGCTTGGCAAGATCACGAAGAGTACGCCGGTCGGCTCGGCCGACTGGCCGTTCAACCCGATCTCGCTCGCGCTCGGCGCCGAGGCCTCCTTCGTGGCCCGCACCATCGACTCCGACCGCAAGCACCTGATCTCGGTGTTGCGGGCGGCGGCGCACCACCCTGGCAGCGCGCTGGTGGAGATCTACCAGAACTGCAACATCTTCAACGACGGCGCCTTCGACGTGCTGAAGGACCCCTCCAGCCGGGACAGCTCCCTGATCCGGTTGGAGCACGGTCAGCCGGTGGTCTTTGGGGCGAACCAGGAGTACGCCGTGGTCCGCGACCCGGCGGGCTTCGGGCTCCGTGTGGTCGACACCGCGTCGGTGCCCGCCTCGGAGATCATCACGCATGATGTGACGGTGCCGGATCCGGCGTACGCCTTCGCGTTGAGCCGGCTGTCGGGTGAGGATCTGTCTCATACCCCGATCGGGGTGTTCCGGGCCGTGGATCGCCCCACCTACGATGAGCTGGTTCGCGGTCAGGTCACGACGGCCCAGGCCAAGGTGACCCAGGGGGCGGAGGCTGAACTCGCCAGCCTGCTGCATAGCGGGGATACCTGGACCATTTTGTGAAGTTGGACGTGTGCCGAGGCCTCCCGGAGTCCTGCCGGGAGGCCTCGCCGTGTGATTAGTCAGCGGCCGCCGGTCGGCAGAGGAAACGGCCGGATATCGCATCACAACGAGGTGAGGGCTGTGGACGAACTGCGCCGGGGCTATCTGTTCGGTATCGCCGCCTATGGTCTGTGGGGTCTCTTTCCGCTGTACTGGCCGTTGCTGCGTCCGTCGGGCCCGGTGGAGATCCTCGCCCATCGGGTGGTGTGGTCCTTGGCCGTGGTCGCGGTTCTGCTGACCATCCAACGAAACTGGTCCTGGATCTCGGCGTTGCTGCGGCGGCCCCGGACGCTCCTGGGCATCGTCGCTACCGCGGCCCTGATCTCGGTCAACTGGGGGATGTACATCTACGGCGTCAACACCGACCGAGTCGTGGAGACCTCCCTCGGCTACTTCATCAATCCCCTGGTGGCGGTGCTGTTAGGGGTGTTCGTGCTCAGCGAGCGCCTTCGTCGAGCCCAGTGGTTGGCGTTAGGGGTCGGTGCCGTGGCGGTGGCGGTGCTCACCCTCGACTACGGCCGACCGCCGTGGATCGCGTTAGGCCTGGCCTGCTCGTTCGGCTTGTACGGGCTGGCGAAGAAGACCCTGGGGCTGCCGGCCGCTGAAGGGTTGCTGGTGGAGTCGGCGGTCCTGACGGTGCCGGCCCTGGCGTACCTGGGGTGGCTCCACGCCAACGGTGACGGCTCTTTCGGACAGGTGTCGGTGGGACACACCCTCCTTATGATCTTGTCTGGGTTTGTGACCGCGGTGCCGCTGCTGTTTTTCGCGGGCTCCGCCAACCGGATCCCGCTGTCGGCGTTGGGGATCCTGCAGTACCTGGCGCCGGTCCTGCAATTCGCGATCGGGGTAGGGATCTATCGGGAGGAGATGCCGGCGGCGCGGCTAGCGGGCTTCACGTTGGTGTGGTTGGCGCTGCTGGTCTTCACCTGGGACGCGGTCCACCATGCGCGACGGCGGCAGCGGTGGGGGACCTCGGAGCCCACAGCGCCTGACTCGGCGGCGTCCGCGTCGGCGGGGCGTATCGCAGAACCCAATCTGGAGGGGTCGTCTACATAAGGCGACCCATGGCGCTGGTCTTGCGCTCTTCGGTGCGGTCGCTCACAGATCACGCAACCGACTCAACCGTCTTCCTGGTGCCTGTGAATGGCGCTGCGGGCTTATGTGAGCGTGTAGGTCAGAAGGGGTTGCCCTTCTTGGGTGTGGATCTCCACCCGAGCGATCTCGTCCAGTGACCGTTCTGTGGTGCCGCTGATTTCGGCGCGCCCACCCGGCTCCACCAGCCAGGAAGACACCACCTCCTGGTCCCCGTCTTGCCCCACCACCACCAGGTGGTACGCCCGCCGGGGCGGTGGGTCGGTGTCCGAGGCGGACGGCTGGCGCGCGTACCAACACAACATGTCGATCCGGGTGCCCCAAGGGTGTGTGGTCAGCGCCAGTTCAGCGCCTACGTACCGCTGCCCCGCGACCGGCTCCATCGTGATCATCTCGATGGTCGCGGTGGGGGTGTCGGTTGGTTCGGTCACATCGGACCGATCGGTGAGCCATCCGGTCATGGTCATCCAGGCCACCACGATCAGACAGGCGGCGGCCAACACGGCGGTGGCGGTGCGCCATATCCGCCGATGGCTACGGCCGCGTCCGCGTTCTCGCTGCTGTGACGGCGCTGCCTCCGGGGCGTCTGGCGCGATGGCCTTCTCGGCTTGTTCTGGGCTCAGCCGCCCTAACAGTGAGGGCAGCGAGGCGAACTCCGCCACCGTGGCTTGGCAGGTGGTGCACGTCTTCAGATGAGCTTCGTACTCTTCCCGTTCGGAGAGGGTGAGGGCGCCCAGGACGTACACCGCAGCGTCAGGTATCCGCTGACATTTCATCTCTGGTCACCCCCATCTCCTCCAAGATCAGGCGTAGGGATCGCAGGGCGTAGTAGGTTCTGGACTTCACCGTCCCTGGAGGGATGCCTAACCGGGCCGCCGCTTCGGCCACGGACCGCCCTCGGTAGAAACACTCCAGGAGTACCTCTCGGTGGGCCGGGCTCAGCCGGTTCAGCGCCTCAGCGATCAGCCACGCTTCCAAGGCCTGCTCGGTCCGGTCGACCTCGACCTGCTCCGGCACCGCGTCGGTCACCACCTCCCCTACCCGCGCGTCGCGTCGCCGCCAGGCATCGATGGCCAGATGACGGATGGTGGTGAACAGCCAGGCGCGCACCGATCCGTGTTCCGGGTCCAGTGCCCGCGGGTTACGCCAGGCGCGTAGCAAAGTCTCCTGGACCAGGTCCTCCGCGCGTCCTCGGTCACCGCCGGTCAGGCGGAAGGCATACGCGTACAGCGCGTCACCATGTTCGCTGTGCAACGCGCGTAGTCGTTCCGCCGAGGACCGCCCCATCCTGCTTACTCTCACGCACTTTCTCGCATTTCGGTTCAGCGAATGGTGCCATGGAAATATGGCAGGGCATCGCAGGTCAGGTATGGGGATGGGGAGTCAGCGTTCACATCGGGTTCACGCCATGGGCGCTACCGCGCTACCCGCCACCCCTAGCGTCCGGCGCGGTAGCCTGTCGCGCCTCCGCGTAGGTCGCGTTACCCCCTGCGCCACCGCGTGGTCGCGCTAAACGTGAGGAGGAATCATGTCCGTTTCTCCGGAACGTCGCCGGTTCCTTCCCATCCTCAACCGCCGCAGACACGGCAATCGCAGCACGATGACCTGTCTGTACCGGTGCGGGAACGCCTGTGACCACCCGGTCCCCAACACCTCCGACAACCCCTATCTGCCGGACATGATCGCCACGGCGGTGTCGCGCCGTGGGGTTTTCAAGGCTGGCGTCCTCGGCGCGCTGGTGATCGGCACCGGGAGCGTGGCGAGCGCCGCTGTGCCAGAGGCTCCGGCCACCGTACCGACCACCGGTCATACCAGGGGGGACGGTTCTCTCCGGTTCTTCCCCGTCCCACCGAACACATTGGACACCGTGGTGGTGCCCAACGGCTACGACCACCGAGTCGTCATTCAGTGGGGTGACGAGGTGGTGCCGGGCGCGCCGCGGTTCGACATCAACCGCCAGTCCGCCCGGGCGCAACAACAGCAGTTCGGATACAACAACGACTTCGTCGCCGTGTTGCCGTTGGATCGGCACTTCGAGCGGGCGCTGTTGGTGGTCAATCATGAGTACACCAACGAGAACCTCATGTTCCCCGACTTCACCTCCCTGGAGAACATGAGCATCGAGCAGATCCGGATCGCGA
Source organism: Actinomycetales bacterium (assembly GCA_002919305.1). Classification (GTDB taxonomy): domain Bacteria; phylum Actinomycetota; class Actinomycetes; order Mycobacteriales; family Micromonosporaceae; genus RSA1. Next base: position 135,484 of record PKFB01000058.1, on the reverse strand, counting down.
TGGCGGCGCACGGCATGTCGGTGGTGGAGTTGGAACGCGCCGACCGGGACTCTCCTGAGTGGGTCGTCAAACGGCGCGGAGACCGCCGCTACAACCGGCGTATCCACCTGGGCACCCAGTTCGAACTCACCGGACCGGCGGCGGGTAGCCGTCTTCTTCAGACGGCCGCGGACCGCACTGGCCGGGTGGTGCTGGGCACCATGAACAACTGCGCCGGTGGGGTCACGCCGTGGGGCACGATCCTGTCGGGTGAGGAGAACTTCAACCAGTACTTCGTGGGTGGGGATGGCGCCCCAGAAGAGCTCAAGCCTGCCCTGGCCCGGTACGGCATCGACACCACCAACCGTTACCCCGAGGGGAGCCGCCGCTGGGACCGGGCGGATGAGCGGTTCGACCTGTCCCGTCACCCCAACGAGGCGCACCGCTTCGGGTGGATCGTGGAGGTCGACCCTCACAATCCGCGGTCGACCCCGAAGAAGCACACCGCGCTGGGGCGTCTAAAGCACGAAGGGGCCAACATCATCCTGGCCCGTGATGGCCGGGTGGTCGCCTACACCGGTGACGACGAGCGGTTCGAATACCTGTACAAGTTCGTCTCTGACAAGCGGATGCGTCGGGGTAACTCTGATCGCGACCGCCAACACAATATGACGCTGCTGGAGTCGGGCACCCTGTACGTGGCCCGGTTCCACTTCACCAGCGCCGATGAGATCGATGGCTCCGGTGAGCTTCCCAGCGACGGCGCCTTCAACGGTACCGGCGAGTGGATTCCCCTGGTACGCGGTAACCGCTCAATGGTTGAGGGGATGTCCGTCGATGAGGTGCTGGTTTTCACCCGGCTCGCCGCCGACCGGGTGGGCGCCACCAAGCTGGACCGTCCCGAGGACGTCGAACCTAACCCGCACACCGGCAAGGTGTACGCGACCCTGACCAACAACACCCGCCGCGGCGCCGCGGGACAGCCTCCCGCCGATGAGGTCAACCCGCGGAACAACAACCGGCACGGTCACATCCTGGAGATCACCGAGGATGGTGGGGACAACGCCGCGGAGACCTTCACCTGGACGATCCCGATCGTCTGTGGTGACCCGGATGATCCCTCGACCTACTTCGCCGGCTTTGACAAGAGCCAGGTGAGTCCGATCTCGTGCCCGGACAACGTCGCCTTCGACGCCCACGGCAACCTGTGGATCGCCACCGACGGCAACGCCTTGGGCTCCAACGACGGTCTGTTCGCGGTACCGCTTGAGGGTGAGGCACGAGGGCACGTCAAGCAGTTCCTGACGGTACCGGTGGGTGCCGAGACTTGTGGTCCGTTCATCACCGCGGACAACCGGTCTCTGTTTATCGCGGTTCAGCACCCGGGTGAGGTTGAGGGTGCGTCGGTCCAGAACCCAGTCTCCAGCTGGCCCGACGGTGACTTCGCCAAGCCCGGTGTGGTGTGCGTGTGGCGTCGCGACCACCGCGAGATTGGTTTATAGCCTCCATCCCCCGCGATCCAGGACGTGTCCCCAACACGGATCAGAAAGCGACTGCTTTCCCTGGATCGCGGGGGACGTCGTCATGGGCGGCTATGCCGGCCTACTGCGGGCGGTCAGGTATGGAGCAGGTCAGATCCTGATCGGTTTATCGATGGCGCTGTCCCCGGTGCCGTTGGTGTCGTTGAGGACCGCCGCCAGGTTGCTGGCGGCGCTCCGCAGCCGCAGCCGCAGCGACACCACCCGGGAGGCGAACTCTTCTAGCGGCAATGCGCAGGCGAGGACGATCCGACGCTCCGGGTCCAGATGCCGCGTGACATGGGTCGCGGCACACGCCACCCCTGGCCGGAACTGGCCGCGCTCGACATACACACCCGAGACGACCCGCTGGGTGATGTCGTACTCCAGTTCCTTGGGGTCGGTGATGGTTTCGGGCGTAAACGGCCGCATCCCAGCCTCGTTTAGGTACCTGCGGCGTTCAGCAGGCGTGAGGGTCGCCAGCAGCGCCTTGCCCAACGCTGTGGCGTGCGCGCCGTCATCGAAACCGACGATGAGGTCCTCAAGATGAGGCGAGCGGTGCCCTTCGGTAACCGCGGTGATGGCCACTCGGCCTTCCACGAAGCGGGCCAGGAAATGCGTGTAGCCGGTCTCCCCCGTGGTGCGGCGCAGCTCGGCCTCGACACTGCTAGGGGCACGGAACGCAGCCGCCAGCTCCCGGAAGCGGTCGGCGACCTCCAAGCCCACAAGGTACGTTCCGTCGTTGCACCGCGTCAGGTACCCCTCATAGGTGAGGGTGCGGACCAGGTGGTAGGTGGTCGGCAGGCTCAGCTGGCACCGGCGCGCGATCTGTTTAACGGTGAGCCCGCCGGGCGCGCCGCCGACAGCCTCCAAAACGCGGAACGCGCGGGAAACGCTCCGTATCAGGTCAGACGGCTCAGGCCGACTGGCTTCCACCGCTACACCTCCAGTACAGGGTGGAAAGGACATTTCACTATATGAAATGCAGCCGGAAGAGGGAACACCCAACCGGGGTTGCGAAGGCACCTTCTTCTGGTTCTGCACATCGTGTCCGTGTTACATAATGCCTATCAATCTTCAACGCTGCGCATTGGGTCACTGATCTAACCGACGGTAATGTAGTTATTATACTTTTGTACTATATTGGAAGTTTGTCAATATCAGTACTTCAGCACTCTTTGTGACGGATCGCAAGACGAGACCACTTCGACTTTCGACCCCAAAACACCCGCCATTCAGGCGCCATTCAGGATGTTCAAGCTCAGGCGCAGCGTCTCCCTCGGACAATCACGCTCAAGCGGTCACTACGCAGCGTTACTGTCGAACGTTCAGGTAAACCGCTTCATGAACGCCCTAGACAAGAAAGCGGATCCCGCGTTCCACAAAAGCGCATGTCCTGCTTTCTGGAACGCGATGATCCGCTTTGAGGTATACGAACTAAAGGCCGACCCAGCGCCGGCCGACCATCAGTTCCCGTCAGGCTTGACGCTCAACCACGAAATCGCAGAGTGACTCCAGTGCACGTCGAGCCGGGACGTCTGGAACCTCGGCGAGTGTCTGCCGGGCCTGCTCGGCGTACGACCGCATGGTTTCCGAGGCGCGTCGCATCGCCTCCGAGCCCCGCAGCAGGTCCAACGCCTCGGCGTGCAGCACCTCGTCGGTGACCGGGCCACGCACGATCTCCCGCAACCGGGCCCCATCCCGATCATCGCCGGCCAACGCGTACAACACCGGCAGGGTGATGACCCCCTCCCGCAGATCCGTGCCCGGCATCTTGCCGGACTGGCTTTGGTCCGCGGAGATGTCGAGCAGGTCGTCAGAGAGCTGGAAAGCGATCCCGATAGCCTCGCCGAACTGGGCCAACGCCTCCACCGTCCGCTCCGAGGCACCGGCAAACAACGCCCCGAAGCGAGCAGAGGTGGAGATCAGCGAGGCCGTCTTCTCGGTGACGACGTGCAGGTAGTGCTCCACCGGGTCCTCACCCGGCCGCGGGCCGACGGTCTCCCGGATCTGGCCGTGCACCAGGCGGGAGAAGGTTCGGGACTGCAGCCGAACCGCGTCGTTGCCCAGAGACGCGACCAGATCCGAGGCGCGCGCGAACAGGAAGTCACCGATCAGAATCGCCACGGTGTTGGTCCAGCGGGAATTCACGCTGGGGGCGCCACGACGCACGGGGGCTTCATCCATCACGTCGTCGTGGTACAGGGTGGCCAGATGCGTCAGCTCGACCGCGAGGGCCGAGTCCACGATCTCCGGCACCGTCGGGTCACCGAAGTGGCCACACACCACCGTCAGTAAGGGCCGGAACCGCTTACCACCAGCCCGGATCAGGTGCTGAGCGGCCTCCGTGACGAACGGATCGGCGCTCTCGACGACCTCATACAGCCGCCGTTCGACCACGGCGAGGCGAGCTTGGACCGACTCCGCCAGCTCGGAATCGACCAAATCGATGCCTATGGCTGGTTCCGGATGGCCCTGTGTCGCGCTCACCACAGTGTCCACGATGCCATATCCCCGCTCCACGCACCGAAGTGCGTCCTTAGCCGATAAAGGAGGAAGCCTGCTCAGCCAGCTCCAGCACCGGACCAGGCACCACGCCCAGCCCGATGGTGGCGACCAGTCCGATCACCAAAGCCAGTGAGGTGAAGACGCCCGGCAACGACACGGTGGGGGTGTCCTCGGCGGGCTCGGACAGATACATCAGTACGACCACCCGCAGGTAGGGGAAGGCCAGTACCGCGCTGGAGATCAGACCCACGATCACCAAGGTGACCTGGTCAGCGCCCAACGCCGCGGAAAACACCGCGAACTTGCTGGTGAAGCCGCTGGTGAGTGGAATACCCGCGAAGGCCAGCATGAGGACCGTGAACAGCCCCGCGAACAGCGGAGAGCGCCGTCCCAGCCCGGCCCAGCGGGACAGATGAGTGGCCTCGCCGTCGGCGTCCCGCACCAAGGTCACCACCGCGAATGCGGCCAGCACGGTGAAGCCGTACGCGACCAGGTAGAACATCGTGCCCGCCACGCCTTCCTCAGACAGGGCCAGCACCCCGGTGAAGACGTAGCCGGCGTTGGCGATAGAGGAGTACGCCAGCAGCCGCTTGATGTCGGTCTGCGTGACGGCCATGACCGCGCCCACCAGCATGGTCGCGATCGCGACGGCGATCAGGATCGGCTCCCAGTCCAGGTTGATGTCGGCGAAGCCCACGGTGAACACCCGCAGGATTCCCCCGAAGGCCGCCAGCTTGGTGCACGCCGCCATCATGCCCGTGACCGGGGTGGGGGCACCCTGGTAGACATCCGGGGTCCACACATGGAACGGCACCATCGCGGCCTTGAACAGCAAGCCGACCGACAGCATCGCGATCCCCAGGAACAGCAGGGTGTCCTCGCTCCCCGCCTCCGCGGCGGCCTCCCGCAGCCCGGTGAAGCTCATCGTGCCGGCAAAGCCGTACAGCAGCGCCACACCGTACAGGAAGAACGCCGAGGAGAAGGCGCCCAGCAGGAAGTACTTGACGGACGCTTCCTGGGACAGCAGACGCCGGCGGCGCGCCAGCGCGCACAGCAGGTACAGCGGCAGCGAGAAGACCTCCAGCGCCACGAACATGGTGACCAGGTCGTTAGCGGCGCAGAAGAGCATCATGCCGCCGAGGGCGAACGCGGTGAGCGGGTAGACCTCGGTGGCACCCGGCTGGCTGCTCTGCCGACGGTCGGAGTCGGTACCGGCCACCACCGACGCTTGGGCAACGAACGCGCCGCCCCGCTCCACGCGCCGCTCAGCGATCAGCAGCACCGACACGATCCCCAGCGCCACGAGCCCACCCTGCAGGAACAACGCGGGCCCGTCGATGGCCAGGGCACCCCCCGCGGTGCTGACCCGCTTATCGGCGACCGAGATCAGCGCGATCAGCGCCGCCACCAAACCCGCCAGCAGCAACGGGACCTGCACGCGGTAGCGCCAGGCGCGCGGCACGAACGCCTCGACCAAGACCCCGACGCAGCCGGCCCCGAAGACCAGCAGCAGCGGCGCTATAGCCGCGTAGTCGATCGGCGGAAGGTGCAGCTCTTCCATGTCACTCTTCTCCAGATGCGGCGGTCGGTGCCTGATCGAGGTTCTCGATGTGGGACAGCGTGTCCTCCACCGCCGGGTTGATCACGTCGAGCACCGGCTTGGGGTACACACCCAGCAGCAGAATCAGCGCCACCAGGGGAGCCACCACGACCATCTCCCGGCGAGACATGTCGCGCTTCATCCCCTCGGCCTTCTCCAGCGCCGGGTTGAGCCTGCCCTGCATCGCCCGCTGGTACATCCACAGCACGTAACCGGCGGCCAGGACGATACCCAACGTGGCCAGCACCGCCACCGGCCGGTTCACATCGAAGGTGCCCAGGAGCACCAGGAACTCGCTGACGAACGCGTTCGTGCCCGGCAAGGCCAGCGACGCCAGACCAGCGATGAAGAACACCCCGGACAGCAGCGGTACCAGCTTCCCCGCGCCTCCGAAGTCACTGATCAACGCGGAGCCGCGGCGGGTAACCAGCATCCCCACCACCAGGAACAGCAGACCGGTGGCCAGACCGTGGTTAACCATGTAGAGCACCGCGCCGGTTCCGGCCTGGGTGGTAAAGGCGAAGATACCGATCCCGATGAAGCCGAAGTGGGCGATCGAGGTGTAGGCGACCAGGCGCTTCAGATCGTTCTGCCCCACCGCCAGCAACGCGCCGTAGAGCACACCGATCAGCGCCAAGGTCAGCGCCAAAGGCGCGAAGTAGTCGGACGCCTCCGGGAACAGCGGCAGGCAGTACCGCAGGATGCCGAAGGTACCGACCTTGTCCAGCACCCCGACCAGGAGCGCGGCGGTTCCCGCCGGGGCCGCACCACCGGCGTCGGGCAGCCAGGTGTGGAACGGGAAGAACGGCGCCTTGATGGCGAAGGCGATGAAGAAGCCCAGGAACAGCCACCGGCCCACCGTGTCATCGATGTTCAGGCTGGCCAGCGTCTGCCAGTCGAACGTCCCCTGCCCCAACTCCTCGGCGCTGACTACCCACAGTCCGATCACGGCCGCGAGCATCAGCAGGCCGCCGAAGAGCGAGTACAGGAAGAACTTCACCGCGGCGTACTGCCTGCGCGCCCCTCCGTAGGAGCCGATCAGGAAGTACATCGGGACCAGCATCGCCTCGAAGAAGACGTAGAACAAGAACACGTCCCCCGCGGCGAAGACGCCGATCATGGTGCATTCCAACGCCAGCAGCAACGCGAAGAAGGTGGGCACCGAGCGGCGCCCGCCGTCGGCGTCGTGCCAGCTCGCCAGGATCACCACCGGCACCAGCACTGCGATCAGCGCCAGCATCACCAAGGCGATGCCGTCGACTTCGAAGGTGAAGTTCACGCCCCAGGCGGGGATCCAGTCGTAGGACTCCCGGAACTGGAAGCGCTCCCCGTTCGGGTCGAAGGCGATCCAGGCGACCACGGTCAGGGCCAGTACCGCCAACGACCACACCAGGGCGACCACTTTGGACAGCTCCGGGCGCGACCGCGGCAGCAGCGCGACGACCACGGCGCCGGCCAGTGGCAGCAGCGTGAGGACAGATAGGTAGGGGAATTCGTCCATTATTCGGCTACCTCTTCTACGCCCGGAGCTCCGGTACCGTCGTGTGCCGATCCATGTCCGCTCATGACCCGAATGTCACCGCCATCAGCGCCGCCGTCACGACGAGCGCACCGGAAAGGATGGTCAGGGCGTACGACCGCACGAAGCCGGTCTGGAGTCGGCGGAGCCGGCTGGAGCCGCCGCCGATACCGGCGGCCAATCCATTCACCAGGCCGTCGATGCCCCGGTTGTCGAAGTACACGAGCGCCCTGGTCAACAGCCGACCCGGCAACTCGAAGACGGTCTCGTTGAAGGTGTCCGCGTACAGGTTGGCCCGGGCGGCCCGCACCAGCGGGCTGCGTGCCGGCTGCTCCTCCAAGGCGGTGCCACGCCGGAAGAGCAGGTACGCCAGGGCCGCCCCGATCACCGACACCCCCACTGTCAGCAGCGTGACGGTCAGGTGGCTCAACGGACCGTGCTCCACCTCGGTCTCCGGTCCCAGTGACGGGGTCAGGTAGTCGACCAGTCCCAGCGACAGCAGGAACCCGGACGCCACCGAACCGATCGCCAGCAGGATCATCGGCACAGTCATCGTGGCCGGCGACTCGTGCGGGTGGGTGATGTCCTCGGTCCAGCGTTTGGGGCCCAGGAAGGTCAGCACGAACAGCCGGGTCATGTAGAAGGCCGTCAGCCCGGCGCCCAGCAGCGCGATACCACCGAAGAGCCAACCGGTCCAGCCGTGGCGTGCGAAAGCCGCCGCGATGATGGGGTCCTTGGAGAAGTACCCCGCCAGAGGCGGAATACCGATGATGGCCAGGTACCCCAGCCCGAAGGTCACCGCCGTGATCGGCATGTACCGGAACAGTCCGCCGAAGCGGCGGATGTTGGTCTGGTCGTTCATGCCGTGCATGACCGAACCGGCGCCCAGGAACAGGCCGGCCTTGAAGAAGCCGTGGGTGAGCAGGTGCATGATGCCCAGCGCGTACGCCGCGCCGCCCAGCCCAACCGCCAGGAACATGTAGCCGATCTGGCTCACCGTGGAGTAGGCCAGCACCCGCTTGATGTCGTCCTTGGCGCACCCGATGATGCACCCGATCAGCAGCGTGATGGCACCGACCGAGACCACCACGGTCTGCGCGGTCTCGTTGGCGGAGAAGATCTCGTGCGACCGGGCGATCAGGTAGACCCCGGCGGTCACCATGGTCGCGGCGTGGATCAGGGCCGAGACCGGAGTGGGACCCTCCATGGCGTCGGGGAGCCAGGCCTGCAGGGGGAACTGACCTGACTTACCGCAGGCGCCCAACAGCAGCAGCAGGCCTATGGCCAGGACCGTGCCCTCGGACAGGGTTGGGACGCCATTGAAGACGTCCTCGAAGTCCACCGAGCCGAGGGTGGCGAACATCAGGAAGATCGCCAGGAGGAACCCGACGTCGCCCACCCGGTTCATCAGGAAGGCCTTCTTACCCGCGGTCGCCGCCGCCGGCCGGTCGTACCAGAAGGCGATGAGCAGGTACGAAGCCAGACCCACGCCTTCCCAACCGATGAAGGTCATCACGTAGTTGCCGCCGAGGACCAGCAGCAACATGGCGGCGACGAACAGGTTCAGGTAGGCGAAGAAGCGCCGCCGGCCGGGGTCGTGCGCCATGTAGCCGATCGAGTAGACGTGGATCAGGAAGCCCACGCCGGTGATCAGCAGTACGAAGACCGACGACAGCGGGTCGTACAACAGGTTGACGTCGACCTGCAGCTCACTGACCGGCATGAAGCTGAACAGCGTCAGCTCGGCTGAGGACTCCTCCAAGCCGCGGAGCGTGAAGAAGTACACCAGCCCGAGGACGAAGGCGACCCCCACGCTCAGGCAGCCCAGGAAGTGGCCCCAGCGGTCGGCGCGACGTCCCAGCAGAAGCAGCAGGGCAGCGCTCACCAAGGGGAGGGCGATCAACAGCCAGAAGCTGCTGAGCGCTCCCTCGGCGGGCGCGTAACTGACAGTCTCCTGTGCCAGGTTTACGGACACGGCGTGCCTCTCAGTACTTCAACAGGTTGGCGTCGTCGACGGAGGCCGAGCGCCGGGTCCGGTAGATCGACATGATGATCGCCAGCCCGATCACCACCTCGGCCGCGGCCACCACCATGACGAAGAACGCCATGATCTGCCCATCGAGGGTGCCGGTGGTCCGGCTAAAGGTGACCAGCGAGAGATTCACGGCGTTGAGCATCAGCTCCACGCACATGAACACCACGATGGCGTTGCGGCGGATCAACACACCGACTGCGCCGATGGTGAATAGCGCCGCAGAAAGCACCAGGTAGTAGGTGGGAGTCATCGGCGATCGGTTCCCTTCGGCCGCGCCTCGGCAGCGGTGAGCTCACGTATCCGTACCACATCGGTGAGGCTGCGCTCGGCGATGGTCCGGTCCGGCAGCAAGGCGGGGGTAGCCACAGAGTCGGAGGTGGCGAACACACCCGGCCCGGCCTTGGGCGCGGGGTAGTTGCCCGGGGCGAACCTGGCCCGCGACCGCTCCCGCTGTGTCAGCCTCTCTCCCTTGCGACGCTCGATGTGGGCCAGCACCATCGCCCCGAGCGCCGCGGTGATCAGCAGAGCACTGGTGATCTCGAAGGCGAACACGTAGTGGGTGAAGAGCTCGGCGGCGATCGCCGGCACGTTGCCGACCGCGTTGACCGCCTCCAAACCTTCGGTCTCCACCTCGCCCAGTCCACGGGCCAACCCGGTGGCGGTCAGCCCAGCGAACCCGATCCCGAGCACGATGGCCGCCATCCGTTGGCCACGCAGTACCTCGATCAGGGAGTCGGAGGCGTCCCGTCCCACCAGCATCAGCACGAACAGGAACAGCATCATGATGGCGCCGGTGTAGACGATCACCTGCACCACCCCGATGAACGCCCCGGCCTGCACCACATAGAAGACGCCCAGGGAGAGCATGGTGCAGACCAGGAACAGGGCGGAGTGCACGGCGTTACGGGCCGCCACCATCCCGATGGCGCCGCCCAACGCGACCGGCGCCAGGATCCAGAAGACTATCTGCTCGCCCGTGGTGACGTCGGCCATCAGCTCGCACCCCCCTGACGGCCCGCGGTGCTGTAGGGCGCCCGCTCGGCCCCCGCCGAGGCGCCCGGGTTGTCCGGGCCCGAGATGTAGTAGTCCTTCTCGGAGTTGCCCAGCCGCATCGGATGAGGCGGCGCTTCCATACCGGGCAGCAGCGGAGCGAGCAACTGCTCCTTGGTGTAGATCAGATCGGCCCGGCTGTCGCTGGCCAGCTCGTACTCGTTGCTCATCGTCAGCGACCGAGTCGGGCAGGCCTCGATGCACAGACCGCAGAAGATGCAGCGGGCGTAGTTGATCTGGTAGACGGCCGCGTACCGCTCACCGGGTGAGTAACGCTCCTGCTCGGTGTTGTCCGCGCCTTCCACGTAGATCGCGTCAGCAGGGCAGGCCCACGCGCACAGCTCACAGCCGACGCACTTCTCCAGCCCGTCCGGGTGCCGGTTGAGAATGTGACGGCCGTGGTACCGGGGTGCGGTGGGCTTACGCACCTCCGGGTACTCCTCGGTGACGACCTTCTTAAACATGTGCGAGAAGGTCACACCGAAGCCCTTGATGGACTCGAACATGCCTCACCCCTCCTTGGGCCCGGTGCTGGCGGTGTCGGCGGTACCGGCGGAGACCGCCTGCCGCGTAGCCTGCCGGGCCGCCGGCAGACGTGCCGCGCGCGGGCTGGGCGGCACCTCCAGATCCAGCGGTGGGATCGGGAATCCACCCGCCCCTGGATCGAGCTGCGGCCGGACGTCCTTAGGACGCGGCAACAGGTAGATGAGCAGGGCGACCAGCGACACCAGGCCCACCACGGTCAGCCACAGGTACTCGGAATCAGCCGAGTCGTTGACGGCGCGGATCCCGCCCAGTACCACGATCCACGCCAGGCTGATCGGCAGGATGACCTTCCAGCCCAGGTGCATGAACTGGTCGTACCGCAGCCGCGGCAGCGTACCGCGCAGCCAGATGAAGACGAACAGCAGGATCAGCAGCTTGCCGGTGAACCACAGCAGCGGCCACCATCCGCTGTTAGCTCCGTCCCACAGCGAGATCGGCCAGGGCGCTCGCCACCCACCGAGGAACAGGGTGATGAGTATCCCCGACATGGTCATCATCGCGATGTACTCCGCGAGGAAGAACAGCGCGAACTTCAACGAGGAGTACTCGGTGTGGAAACCACCCACCAGCTCGCTTTCGGCCTCGGGCAGGTCGAAGGGCGCGCGGTTGGTCTCACCGACCATCGAGATCAGGAAGATCATGAAGCTGGGGAACAACAGGATCGCGTACCACGCCGGCAGCGTCAGTTCGAAGCCACCGATCTGGTACGGCTGTCCCGCTTCCTGGGCGGCGACGATCTCGCTGGTGGACAGCGTCCCGGCGGTCATGAACACCGCCACGATCGACAGCCCTAGGCCGACCTCGTAGGAGATCATCTGGGCCGCGCTCCGCAGACCACCCAGCAGTGAGTACGGCGATCCTGAGGACCAACCGGCGAGGACCACGCCGTACACCGCCATCGAGGAGGCCGCCAGCACCACCAGGACCGAGACTTCGACATCGGCCAGCTGCAACGCGGTGCGGTGCCCGAAGATGCTGACCTCCGGCCCGAAGGGGATCACCGAGTAGCCGATGAAGGCGGCGGTCACGGAAATTATCGGAGCGGCGAAGTAGACCAGTCGGTCCGCCGCGCTGACCGTGATGTCCTCCTTGAAGGCCAGCTTCAAGGCGTCCGCGACGCTCTGCAGAAGTCCGAACGGTCCAGCCCGGTTCGGCCCGGGACGGTGCTGCATCCGCCCCACGACCCGGCGCTCATACCAGATCGTGAAGATCGTCATCACGATCAGGAAGAGGAAGATCGCCAGGATCTTCCCGATGATCAGCCACCACGGGTCACGACCGAACCCCTCTACCTCCGATGCGGCCGTCAGGGAGTCGGCGTACCAGTCGGTGCGCTCCGCTAGCGGGTTCACGAGTTACCCCCGGAACTGATCGAGACCACGGCCCCGGCGTCCACTCCGAGCAGCCGGCGCACCGTGGAGCCGGGCGAATTGGTGGGCAGCCACACGACACGGTCAGGCATGTCGGTCACCGCCAAAGGCAGCGTGATCGCGCCTCGCGAGGTTCCCACGGTCACCGGTTCCCCGTCGCTGGCCCCGATCTCGGCGGCGGTCGCCGGCGACAGCCGGACAACCGGGGTACGCCGGGTGCCAGCCAGGTGTGGTTCCTCGTCTTGCAGGCTTCCCTCGTCGAGCAGGTGGTGCCAGGTAGCCAGCACCGCCTGGCCCGCCTCGGGCGTGCCGTGTTCGGCCGCCGGGTACCAGGGAGTCAGTGGGGTGGGCGCCTCGGTGGCGGGCAGTCGTCCCAGCTCGGTACGCGCGTTGCGAACCGTATCGGTGCCCAGCGACACGCCCATCTCCTCGGCGATCTCGTCGAGCACCCGGCAGTCGGGCAGGGCACCGGTGTTCAGAACCGCGTCGAAGGAGCGGACCCGCCCCTCCCAGTTCAGGTAGCTTCCGGCCTTCTCGACCGCCGGCGCCACCGGGAACACCACGTCGGCGCGGCGGGCCACCGCCGACATCCGCAGCTCTAGGCTGACCAGGAAACCACCGGCCGCCCGCAGTGCATCCAAGGCTTCCTCCGCGGCCCGGGGGTCGGCCAGGTCGACCAACTCGACACCGGCCACCACCAAACCAGCCAGCTGGCCGTTTCCGGCCGCCGCCAGGATCTGGGAGAGGTCACGCCCCGGCTCCGCCGGCAGGCTGCCGGCCGGCAGACCCCAGTACTGCTCCATCTCGGTGCGCGCGACCTCATCGGTGACCGGACGGGCGCCCGGCAGCAGGTTGGGCAGGCAGCCGGCGTCCACAGCACCACGGTCACCGGCCCGCCGGGGCACCCAGGCCAGCCGGGCGCCGGTGACGTCCGCTAGTCGGGCGACCGCGGACAGCGCGCCCGGGATGGTGGCCAGCCGCTCCCCGACCAGGATCACCGCGCCGGGCTCCCGCAGCGCCTGACGGGCCGCCTCCGCGGGCTCCAGCGCCAGCGGCGAATCGCCGCACAACTCCGCCAGCAGCGCGGCTTCGCTGCCGGGAACGGTCGGGATCAGGGTGGCCTTCAGCTTCGACAAGCCCGGGGTGGTGAAGGGCTGCACCCCGTACACCTTCAGACGCTTCTTGGTGGCGGCCTTCCGCAGCCGCAGGAAGAGGATCGGGACCTCCTCCTCCGGCTCCAGCCCCACCAGCAACGCCGTGCTGGCGTTCTCGATCTCGGAGTAGGTGACCCCACCGCTGGCCGGGTTGACGCCGCTGACCCGGGCGGCCAGGAACTCCGCCTCCTCGGCCGAGTGCGGACGGGCCCGGAAGTCAATGTCGTTGGTGCCGAGCACCACCCGGGCGAACTTGGCGTACGCGTAGGCGTCCTCAACGGTGAGCCGACCACCGGTGAGCACACCCACCCCGCCTTGGGCCTTGGCCCGGGCCAGTCCTTCGGCGGCGACGGCGAACGCCTCCGACCAGCTGGCCTGCCGCAGCTCACCGGTTCGGGCGTCCCGGACCAGCGGGGTGGTGAGGCGATCACGGGCGGTGGCGTACTGGAACGCCCAACGCCCCTTGTCGCAGTTCCACTCCTCGTTGACCTCGGGGTCCTCACCGGCCAGCCGACGCAGCACCTTGTTACGCCGCCAGTCGGTGCGCTGCGCGCAACCGGCCGAGCAGTGCTCGCAGATGCTGGGGGTGGAGACCAGATCGAAGGGCCGAGCCCGGAACCGGTACTGCGCACCGGTCAGGGCACCCACCGGGCAGATCTGGACGGTGTTGCCAGAGAAGTAGGAGTTGAACGGCTCATCCTGGAAGATGCCGATCTGCTCCAGCGATGAGCGGTCCATCAAGTCGATGAACTTGTCGCCGGCGATCTCATCGGAGAACCGGGTGCAGCGCTGGCACAGAATGCAGCGTTCCCGGTCCAGCAGGATCTGGCTGGAGATCGCCAACGGCTTGGGGTACTCCCGCTTCTTCTCGGTGAACCGAGACTCCGGGCGCCCGGTCGACATCGCCTGGTTCTGCAGGGGGCACTCGCCACCCTTGTCGCACATCGGGCAGTCCAGGGGGTGGTTGATCAGGAGGAACTCCATGATCCCCTCCTGGGCCTTGCGGGCGACCTCGGAGGTGAGCTGGGTCTTGACCACCATGCCGTCGGTGGCGGTGATGGTGCAGGACGCCTGGGGTTTGGGCATCTTGCGGCCACCCATCTCCACCTCAACCAGGCACTGCCGGCAGGCACCGGCGGGCTTGAGCAGGGGGTGGTCGCAGAAGCGGGGGATGGCGATACCCAACTGCTCGGCGGCCCGGATCACCAGGGTGCCCTTGGGCACGGTGACCTCGATGCCGTCGATGGTGAGGGTGACCGTCTCGACGGCCTGCCCCTTCTCAGGTGCGACGGTCATATCCGATCCCCCCGGGTTGCCGCTGTTGCCTCATGCATCGTCAGTGCGCTCCCACCAGATCCGCCTCGTTGGGCGACAGCAGTGGCGCCTTACGTCCCTCGATGTAGTCCAGGTAGTCCTGCTTGAAGTACTTGATCGACGAAGTGACGCAGCTGGTGGCACCGTCCCCGAGCGCGCAGAACGAACGCCCGAGCAGGTTGTCGCAGGCATCCAGCAGCAGATCCAGGTCGGCGTGGCTGCCCTTGCCCGACAGAATGCGGCGCAACACCTGCACCATCCAGTAGTTGCCCTCCCGGCAGGGAGTGCACTTACCGCAGGACTCGTGGGCGTAGAACATGATCCATCGGTACGCCGCGTACACCGGGCAGTCCTTGTCGCTGAAGACCTGGACCGCGGTGGTACCCAGCATCGAACCGGCCGCCGCCACGCTGTCGAAGTCCAAGGGCAGGTCCAAATGCTCCTCGGTGAGCAGCGGGGTGGAGGATCCACCAGGGGTCCAGAACCGCAACTGGTGCCCTGGCTGCATCCCGCCGGCCAGCTCCAACAGGTCCCGCAAGGTGGTACCCAGCGAGCATTCGTACTGTCCGGGGTTCACCACCCGCCCGGAGATCGAGTAGATCTTCGGACCCGGCGACTTCTCGGTCCCCATGCTCCGCCACCACTCGGCGCCACCCAGCACCAGATAGGGGATCGAGCAGATGGTCTCCACGTTGTTGACCACCGTGGGACCGCCGTACAGACCGTGGGTGGCCGGGAACGGCGGCTTCAACCGCGGCTGCCCCCGGTACCCCTCCAAGGAGTCCAGCAGCGCGGTCTCCTCGCCACAGATGTAGGCGCCCGCCCCGCTGTGGACCACCAGGTCCAAGTCGAACCCGGATCCCAGAATGTTCTTCCCCAGGTAGCCGGCGGCGTACGCCTCGTTCACCGCATGCCGCAACCGGCGTGCCGCGTGGACCGCCTCACCCCGGATGTAGATGAAGGCGTTGTTGGCACGGATGGCGTACGCGGAGATGATGATGCCCTCAACCAGGCTGTGCGGATCGGCCATCATCAACGGCAAGTCCTTGCAGGTACCCGGCTCGCCTTCGTCGGCGTTGACCACCAGGTAGTGCGGCTTGCCGTCCTGCGGAATGAAGCTCCACTTCAACCCAGTGGGGAAGCCGGCGCCACCCCGGCCGCGCAGCCCGGAATCCTTCACCAGCTGGATCAGATCGTCGGGGTGGGCTGCCAGGGCCTTCCGCAGCGCGGTGTAGCCATCCAAGCGTTCGTAAACGTCCAACCGCCAGGCGTCCGGGGACAGCCAGCGCTTGGTGAGGACGGGCGTAAGTCTGCTGAGCGCCCGCTGGGAAGGAGCCGTCACTTCGAGCCCCCCTTCTCCGCGGCGTCGGCCGCCTTGCGGATCGGCGTACTCGGATCGAATCCCGCGACCGAGATGCCGTAGCGCTCGGCCAACCGGTTACCCGCCAACGTCGGCTCGCCGGCGCGTCCCTCGCCCACGGCGCCCTCCCGGTCATCGGCCCAACCGGCCAGCTGCCGGGAAATCTCCCGGAAGGTGCACAGCCGGGCACCCCGGGTGGGGGTGGGACGCTCCCCGTTCTGCAGCCGCTGGACCACTTCCAGGGCGCTGTCGGGGTCCATCCGGTCGAAGAACTCGTAGTTGACGGTCATCACCGGGGCGTAGTCGCACGCCGCCAGGCACTCGGTGTGCTCCAGGGTGATCTTCCCGTCCGGTGTGGTCTCGTCATGACCGACGCCCAGGTACTCGGAGAGGGTCTTGTAGATCTTGTCCCCGCCAAGCACGCCGCACATGGTGTTGGTGCAGACGCTGACCAGCCAGTCACCGGTTGGCCGCCGCTTGAACATGGTGTAGAAGGTCGACACGGCGGCGACCTGCGCCTTGGTGATGCCCAGCATCTCGGCGCAGAACGCGATGCCCTCCGGGGTGATGTACCCCTGCTCGGACTGCACCAAGTGCAGCATCGGCAGCAGCGCCGAACGCTCGCGTCCCCGCGGGTAGCGGGCCATGATCTCGCGCGCCTTCTCGCGGGTGGCGTCTGTCAGGGGAGGCGGTCCAGAGGTGGTCCGACCCTCGTCGCGGACCTCGCCCTCACGGACGTTGCCCTCATCACCGCGGACATTGTGCGTTGCCATCATCGATCACATCCACCCATGACTGGGTCCAGGGAGGCCCCACCGGCGATGACGTCCGCGAGCAGCCCACCCTCGGAAACCGCGGGCAGTGCCTGCAGGTTGACGAAGCTGGGCTCCCGCATGTGCACCCGGTACGGCCGGGTGCCGCCGTCGGAGACCACGTGTAGGCCCAACTCACCCCGAGGCGACTCGATCGGCACGTAGACCTGGCCTGGCGGGACCCGGAAGCCCTCGGTCACCAGCTTGAAGTGGTGGATCAGGGCCTCCATGGACTGCCCCATGATGCGCCGGACGTGCTCCAGCGAGTTACCCATACCGTCGTTACCGATCGCCAACTGCGCCGGCCAGGCGATCTTGCGGTCCTCAACCATCACCGGGCCCGGCCGCAACCGGTCCACCGCCTGCTCGACGATCTTCAAGGACTCCCGGATCTCGTTGAGCCGGACCATGTACCGGCCCCACACATCGGCGCTGGTGTGCGTACACACCTCGAAGTCGTAGGTCTCGTAGCCGCAGTAGGGCATGGTCTTGCGCAGGTCCCAGGGGAGCCCGGCCGACCGCAGCACCGGACCGGTGACGCCCAGCGCCACACAGCCGGTGATGTCCAGGTAGCCCACACCCTGGGTCCGCTTCCGCCAGATCGCGTTACCCGACAGCAGCGCCTCGTACTGATCGACCCGCTTGGGCATGATCTTGAGGAACTCGCGGATCTTCTCCACCGCGGCGTCGGGCAGATCCTGGGCCACGCCACCCGGCCGGATGTAGGCCATGTTCATCCGCAGGCCGCTGGCCAACTCGAAGATGTCGAGGATGTACTCCCGCTCCCGGAAGCCGTAGATCATCATCGAGAGGGCGCCCAGCTCCATACCGGTGGTCGCCAACCAGACCAGGTGCGAGGCGATCCGGTTGAGCTCCATCATCAGCACCCGGATGGTGGTGGCCCGCTCCGGCACCTCGATCCCCAGCAGCTTCTCCACCGCCAGGCAGTAGGCGGTCTCGTTGAAGATCGGGGACAGGTAGTCGGCCCGGGTCACATATGTCACACCCTGGGTCCAGGTGCGGTATTCGGTGTTCTTCTCGATGCCGGTGTGCAGGTAACCGACCACGGCCCGGGTCTGGGTGACGGTCTCACCCTCCAGCTCCAGGATGAGACGGAGCACCCCATGCGTGGAGGGGTGCTGCGGCCCCATGTTGACGATGATCCGCTCCTCGGCGATGGGGTCCCCACCGCCGAACGTGCTGTCCCAGTCGCCACCGGTGACCGTGTAGACCCGACCCTCGGTGGTCTGGCGGGCTTCGGCGTACGCGTCGGTCACTTGTAGGCCCTCCGCTCGTCAGGTGGCGGTATTTCAGCGCCCTTGTACTCCACCGGAACACCGCCGAGAGGGTAGTCCTTGCGCTGGGGGAAGCCCTCCCAGTCGTCGGGCATCAAGATCCGGGTGAGGTTCGGGTGGCCATCGAAGATGACCCCGAACATGTCGTAGGTCTCCCGCTCCTGCCAGTCGGCGGTGGGGTAGACGCTGGTCACGCTCGGCACGTGTGGGTTGTCCACGCTGACGGCGACCTCCAGCCGAATCCGCCGCCGGTAGGTCATCGACGTCAGGTGGTAGACCACGTGGAGTCGACGCGGATCGTGGATGTAATCCACCCCGGACACGCTGTTGCACAGCTCGAACCGGAGGCTGGGGTCGTCCCGCAGCACGGCGCAGACTTCGGCGATCCGCTCCGCCCGGATGTAAATCGTGAGCTCACCGCGGTCCACGACGATCTTCTCGACCGCGTCGTGGAACGCCGGGTACGCCTCCTGCAACGCGTCGACGACCTCGTCGAAGTAGCCGCCGTAGGGCCGTGGCGTCTCCACGATCGCCGGCGCGCGGCGTACCAATCCAGAGAAGCCAGAGGTGTCGCCGGAGCCGGTGACCCCGAACATGCCCTTGCCGATCGGCTGAGAGGCGGGGCTGTTCGCGGCGCGCTCCCGGTTTTCGATCGCCCCGGCCTGACCCTGGACCTCGTCGGCGGGGCGGCTGTTGTTGTCAGCCACGGTGAGCCCCCTCCTGCATCCAGTTGGCGATCCGAAGCTGCTCCTGACGGCCTTCCGCCACCGCCTGCTCCCACTGGCGACGCTTGGCCTTGTTGTAGCGGTAGCTCGAGGGGATGGTGCCCACCAGCGGGTCGGGGCCGCCCTGGGCCTCCAACTTGCGGCGGCGCCGCTCACCCAGCGGCTCGTTCATGATCTTGTCGTGCAGCTTCAGGATGGCGTCCATCAGCATCTCGGGGCGAGGCGGGCAGCCCGGCAGATACATGTCCACCGGGACGATGTGGTCGACGCCCTGCACGATCGCGTAGTTGTTGAACATGCCGCCGGAGCTGGCGCACACCCCCATGGACAGCACCCACTTCGGCTCGGGCATCTGGTCGTAGATCTGCCGCACCACCGGGGCCATCTTCTGGCTTACCCGGCCCGCCACGATCATCAGGTCCGCCTGACGCGGGCTGGCTCGGAAGACCTCCATTCCGAACCGCGCCATGTCGTACCGCGCTGATCCGGCCGCCATCATCTCGATGGCGCAGCAGGCCAACCCGAAGGTCGCGGGCCACAGCGACTGCTTACGCGTCCAGTTGACCAGCTTCTCTACCGTGCCGAGCAGGATGCCGCCCGGGATGTGCTCTTCGATACCCATGGCGCCTCCCTCAGTCCCAGTCCAGGCCACCCCGTCGCCACACGTACGCGTACGCGATGAAGACGGTGGCGATGAACAGAAGCATCTCCACGAACCCGAAGGTGCCCAGCGCGTCGAAGGACACCGCCCATGGGTAAAGGAAGATGATCTCGACGTCGAAAATGATGAAGAGCATCGCGGTCAAGTAGAACTTGACCGGGAAGCGGCCACCGGACACCGGCTGCGGCGAGGGCTCAATGCCACATTCGTATGCCTCGAGCTTGGCCCTGTTGTAGCGCCGCGGCCCCAGCAGGGGAGCCACCGCGACCGAGAAGACCGCGAAGACGATCGCCAGGATGAACATTCCGGCGATCGGTACGTACGGCGAGAGCGACATCGGAACTCCAGACCCCCTACACCGCCGGCGCGACCCGGACCAGCGCATTGATCAGGCGGTCGGCCACGTCGCCGTCCCGCGGGTCGGTCAGATTCGCCAGCAGCTTAAACACGAAGCGCATCAGCGTCGGACGCGGGAGGCCGTGTCGGGTGCACAGCCGCATCACGTGCGGGTTGCCGATGAGCTTCACGAACCAGCCACCGAGGCGGTAGTAGCCGCCATACCGCGCCTTGAGCTCCTCCGGGTAGTACCGCAACACCCGCTCGCGGGCCGCTCCCGCTGGCCGTGCCAGCGCCTGAGTGGCCAGCTCGGCGGCAAGCTCTCCGCTCTCCATGGCGTAGGCAATCCCCTCTCCGTTAAAGGGATTGACCATCCCGCCGGAGTCGCCGACGAGCATCACCCCGCGGGTGTAGTGGGGCACCCGGTTGAACCCCATAGGCAGTGCCGCACCCCGGATCGGGCCGTCGGCGTGCTCCTCGGTGGACATCTGCCATTCCTCCGGCGTGGTGGACAGCCAGTCCAGCAACATCCGCCGGTAGTCGAGCTTGCCGAAGTCGGTGGAGGAGTTGAGGACGCCCAGGCCAACGTTGACGCGGCCATCCCCCAGGCCGAAGATCCATCCGTAGCCGGGCAGTAGGGTGTCGTCCCCCTGCCGGCTGCGCAGCTCCAGCCAGGACTCCAGGTACTCGTCGTTGTGTCGTGGGCTGTAGTAGTAACGCCGGACCGCGACCCCGATAGGCCGGTCCTCCCGCTTCGTCAGGCCCAGGGAGAGCGGGAACCGCCCGGAGACTCCGTCGGCGGCGATGACCAAGGGCGCGGTGAAGCGCACGGTTCGTTTCGCGGCGGTGTCGGATGAGCGCGATGTGTCTGACGATGTGTCTGACGACGTGGCCTTCTCTCCTGGCTCCGACACGGTGGCGGTGACTCCGGCCACCCGACCGGCGCGGTCCAGGATCGGGCCGGTGACGGTGGTTCTGGTCCGCAGTCGGGCACCGGCGGCGACCGCACGCTCGGCCAGTATCTGATCGAAATCCATGCGGCTACGCGTCAACCCGAAGTTGGGGTAACTGGCCAAATCTGGCCAGTCCAGCTCCAGACGGACACCTCCGCCGATAATGCGCAGCCCTTTGTTACGAAGCCAGTCGGCCTCTTCGGAGATATCGATCCCCATCCGCAGTAGCTGTTTGACCGCACGTGGGGTCAGCCCGTCGCCGCACACCTTCTCGCGAGGGAACTCGGTCTTCTCCAGCAGGAGCACGTCCAGACCGTGGCTCGCGAGGTGGTAGGCAGCAGCGGACCCACCCGGACCCGCGCCGACCACAATGACGTCGGCCGTGTCCTCGGCGCCCGACCCGCTGGGTCTGCTCATCACGTTGGCCTCTCAGCTACCACTCAGCCGCTTGTGAAGACTTTCACTTGTTGTCTCCTGGCAGTCTAGAGGGGATCTCGACCACCTCAGGAATTAGGCATGCCTAACTCCCCGCGTCACGCCACGGAGCTACCTCGTCATTCACGCCCTCTCCCTCGGAAAATGTGATTGAAGCTACCTCACCGAGGGCAGGCGCGCCTTCCGAGCCGTCCGCTTCATGGGATGAGCGCGCGGCCGTCCCGCCCACCGCCGCACCTGACACACCGAAGCACCCTGGAGCAGCGCTGAAGCACCGGGTACGCCGGAGGCGGGCCGCGCGGCGTACCGCAACCGGTTCATAACCGGACAAGTAACCGGACATCTAACCGGACAATGAGCCACGGAACCGGATGACCGGTCGTGCTGCAGAGCCGGACGACATTGCCGAAGCCGGGACGAAGCACTAGCCTGCCGAGCAGGCAACGTACGGCGGGCCTACCGGGCCAGGCACCGTCGGTCACGTTGGAAGGGTGTGCGCGAGAGCCGGCGCGCCACGACCTCCCCTTGCCCTCGCACGTCTGAGCTCTCGCCCGGACATTCGCTGACTCGACGGGCGGTTCAGACGCCGACCCCGTGGAGACACCGTGAGCGAGCAGACAGAGCAGCCGACCAGCACCACACCGAAACGGCCCATCGTGAGATCGGCGCGTCCCGATGTGCCAGACATTAAGCCTTCGGCTCCGGTCGATTCGCCACCGCCTCCTCCTGACCGACGTGGACGCGCCCTGCTGATCCTCGCAGTGGCTGTCGCGCTCGTGATCGTCGTGGTCGCTTTCATCGTGTCGTCCGATGGCGATGAGCCGACCACCCACGAGCCGACCGGTCCGATGTACCAGCAGGTGGAGAACCTGTGTGACTACGTGGACGCCGCTCCGTTGATCGGCGTGCTAGGGGTGACAGGCACGGACAACCAGGTGCCTCCAACCGGCTCAACCACCGACTGCACCGTCACGTTGTCCAGCACCATGACCACGGGCACCGAGGGCTCGTTCCAGCTGTTGACCGTCAGCGTGTTCCTCGCCCCCAGCCAGACCGACGCGGAGAACGCGTTCCAGGAGCGGCTGGCGGGTGCGCAGTCCCAGTCTCCTGCCCCCACCGAGGTCACGGACGTCGGCTCCGACGCGTTCAGCCTCTGGACTCCGGCGGTTCCCTCAAGCGAGAACATGGTCGGCTCCCCCGACACCCTGACGCTCTGCGTGTTGGAGGAGAACCTGGTCATGACCCTGACCTATGTCTCCAATACGCCGGACACACCCCTCGACACCGCCACGATCCAGCCGGCGTTGAACGAGATAGCCAACGGGCTGCTGTCCCGTCTGCCGATCTCCTGATCTGCTCGGCGGCCCATCAGGGGTCGCGGACCGCAGCACCGTAACGGCTGATAGGCGGCCATACATCCCGTATCTCCGTGTTCCGCGCCGCTGTGCGGCCTTGCGGGAAGCCACAACAGGCACCGCAAAGCCACACAGCGGCGTACCTCGAGGATGTTCTGGTCGTTACAGGTCGATGCGTCACTTCGGGATCAATGGCGCCGTCAGCCCACTCACTCGCATTCACCCATTCGCGCCCTCACGCAACGAAGCGACGAATAACGTACGAATAACGCACGTGGAGTCAACTGACAGAGAGCATCGCGCAGGCAGGCTCGAGCGAGTCGCTTTTTATATAAAACAGGTAGGACGTCCCGCAACCGAGGACAGATTGATTGTGGTCGCGCAGCGCAGGTACACCCCAACCCCCTGACTACGCTCCGTAAATCCTCACTCGCGCATTCGCACCATCCGACCTGAATCCCGGCGCCTACGGTAATCGCTGAGTAATCACGCGGAAACGGTCCGGACCGTTATGAAGCTGGTATGACTGTTGACTCGCAGGTCCATGATCAACATCAGATGATCAGCGCATGCGAGTACGTGGATACGCCCCCGGCACCCCATGCTGGGTCGAGCTCATCAGCCCAGACCCGGCCGCCGCGGAGTCGTTTTACTCTGGGTTGTTCGGCTGGTCACGGCAAGACGGCGAGGCGGACGACCAGGAGGGCGTGATCCTCACCGAGGCAGCCGGCCGGGCCGTCGCCGGTCTGCGGGCCGGCGCTCAGGAGGCCCCCGCGGCGTGGTTGTGCCACATCGCCTGTGACGACATCGAGGCGGCTGTATCAGCCAGCACCACGGCGGGGGGCAGCACCTTACTTCCGATCACCCAGATCGGTTCCCGAGGCTGGCGGGCTGTGGTGACCGACCCGCTTGGCGCGGTCTTTGGCCTGTGGCAGCACGGATCTTTCCGGGGCGCTCAGGTGATCAATGAACCGAACACCTTCTCCTGGACCGAATTGGTCACGCCCGATATCGACAAGGCGGAGCGGTTCTACCAGTCGGTGTTCGAGTGGAAGGTGGTGACCTCCCAGTACAGCACCCCCGAAGCCCCGTACCAAGAATGGGTCCTCCGAGATCGCACGCTGGCGGGGGTACGCCCTCTGTCTGAGAAGCATCCGGCGGGCACCGCGGCCCACTGGTCCGTGACGGTCATGGTGGCCGACTGTGAGCAGACCGTCCAGCGCGCCACTGAGCTCGGTGGTCAGGTCCTGGTATCGCCGTTGACGCTGACGGTGGGCAGGTACGCGATGCTGGCCGACCCGACGGGAGCGCCGTTCGGGGTTCTGCAGTACACGCCCGAGCTGCTAGCCGTCCTCCTGTGAGGCTTCCCGTGGTGAATGCGCTGCTGCTGTGAGCGCCGACGCCACCAGCGACCGGGGTGGCGACAACCTCCCGGTCCTGTGTGGCGCGGCGCTCACCGGCGAATGGCTCGGTGTAGGGTCACCACGCCGCTGAACAGGTTCCGCCAGGCAACCTGGCCCCATCCGGCCGCAGCGATCCGGGCCGCCAGGGCGGGTTGGTCCGGCCAGGCCTGAATCGACTCAGCAAGGTAGACGTACGCCTCTGGATTGCTGGACACCACCCGCGCCACCGCTGGCAGCGCGGTCATCAGGTATCGCCGGTACACCGTGCGGAACGGCTCCCATGTGGGGTGGCTGAACTCGCACACCAGCAACCGCCCGCCAGGGCGGGTCACCCGCGCCATCTCCCGCAGGGCCGCGTCGACGTCGACGATGTTGCGTAGTCCAAAGGAGATAGTCACGGCGTCGAACGCCTCATCGACGAACGGCAACGCTAAGGCGTCCCCGGCCAACAGGGGTACGCGGCGGTGCTGCCCTGCCCGCAGCATCCCCATCGACAGGTCCACTCCGACCACGAAGGCACCCGAACGCGCCAGCTCCTCAGTGGACACACCGGTACCGGCGGCCAGATCCAAACAGCGCTCACCGGGGCGTAGATCCAACGCCTGACGCGTGATGCGTCTCCATCGCCTGTCCTGCCCGGCGGTCAACACCGTGTTGGTGAGGTCGTAGCGCCGAGCCACCCCGTCGAACATCGCGGCCACCTCGTGGGGCCGCTTCTCCAGCGAAGCGCGGCTCATGACCGGGTCGCCACGGGTGTGATGGGCAGCTGCCGCGCGCCGCCGCCTGGCAGGGCGATAGAGGAGTAGTGCGACACCACGCGATCATCAACGGGGTCGTCGACGGGGTCACGGTGTACCCGCAGGTAACGGTACAGAGTGTCCCGCTGTGCCGGAATCCGGTCGGCGCTGCGGATCAGACGGATGAGCTCCCGCAGGTTGGCGCGGTGCCGGGCGCCGGCTGAAGAAATGACGTTCTCCTCCAGCATGATCGAGCCCAGGTCGTCCACGCCCATGTGCAGCGCCAACTGACCGACGTCCTTCCCCGTGGTCAGCCAGGACGCCTGTAGGTGAGCGATGTTGTCGAAGTACAACCGGGCCACCGCCAGCAGCCGCAGGTACTCCACACGGGTGGCCTGGGTGCGTCCCTTGAGGTGGTTGTTCTCCGGCTGGTAGGTCCACGGGATGAAGGCGCGGAACCCGCCGGTGCGGTCCTGCACCTCGCGGATCATGCGGAGGTGCTCGATCCGTTCGGCGTTGGTCTCGCCGGTGCCCATCATCATCGTGACGGTGGACTCCAGGCCGCGCCGGTGTGCGACCTCCATGATCTCCAACCAGCGCTCCCCGGACTCCTTCAACGGCGCGATCGCCTTGCGGGGCCGTTCCGGTAGCAACTCAGCGCCGGCACCGGCGATTGAATCCAGCCCAGCGGCCTTGATCCGGTCAATCGCCTCCTCAATGGAGACCCCGGAGACCTTGGCCATGTGTTCGATCTCGCTGGCGCCCAGGGAGTGGATGGCCAAATCCGGGAAGTTCGCTTTGACCGCGGAGAACATCTCCTCGTAATACTCCACCCCGTAGTCGGGGTGGTGCCCTCCCTGCAGCATCACCTGGGTGGCGCCCAGCTCCACGGCCTCAGCGCACCGACGCAGAATCTCGTCCAGGCTGTGACTCCACCCCTCCGCGTGCTTGGGCGCCCGGTAGAAGGCGCAGAACCGGCACGCGGTGACGCAGATGTTGGTGTAGTTGATGTTGCGGTCGATGAGGTAGGTGACGATCCCCTCGGGGTACCGGCGCCGGCGTACCTCATCCGCCGCCAACCCCAGTTCATGGAACGGCGCGTCGGTGTAGAGCAGTAGGGCTTCTTCTGATGAGATCCGCCCACCGTCGGCGGCGCGTTGCAGGATTTCGGCGATCTCCCGGCTTTGGCTCACAACCCGAGGGTACGCGGCGGCGGCTGCGCTGGTCACCGGGCCACCCGCGCCGCCGGCTCGCTCAATCGGCTACCCGGGGTACGGCGTCGGGCTGACGTGACCTATACCACCGTGCCCACGCAGGCTCACGGCCGAGTGGGACGAGCCCACCCGGCCGCACCATCGTGGCCAGTATCCGTGTTATCCGCGCTTCCGGATCCGATGGCCCCGGTCGTCTCACTCCCGCGCCGGCGGTCCGATGATCCAGTGCTCTTGGGCGATGAAGGTGTGGATGTACCGCGGCTCGGTGAAGGTCTCCAGATCCGAAACCAAATTGGCGTACTCCGATGACTGCAGCGCGGCTCGCAGCTCGTCCTCGCTGGAGAAGAACAGCTGGTACGCCCCGTCCAGGAGCGCTTCCCCGACGCTGTAGGCGCCGTCGACGGTGTTCTGTTGCAAATACCCCTTCAGCCCGGGGACCGCCAGGGCGTACGTGGCGTGTTTGTCGCGGCTGTAGCGTCGGAAGTCCTCCAACGGCAGCCCGGCGCGCCGCTTGACCAGGATGACCAGCTTGAACCCGGGCCGGTCTGCGCCTTCCCCGGGAGGCAGCACCTCGACCGCGTTGGTGTCCAGCACGATGGTCTTCCAGAACGCCGCCCACCGCGGCTCATCAGGCCGTGCCCCTTCCAGGAACTCTGGGCTCTGCAGCGAGGGGATCTGATCCTCGGGCCTGAGCCAGATCTCGGCGATACCGTTCCACAGGGGCTCGTCATCGGCGCTGAGGGGAATGATTCTGTCCACGCAGTAGCGCTTGATCTGGGGGATCTTGCTGGCGTACTTCACCGCGTGCTGGTTGATCCAGTAGTCCTGGAATTCAGGCACCGTCATACCCGGCTTCGGCGCGGCGAAGATCAGTTGATGAATCATGGCCATATTTATTTCCTCACAATCACCTTTCTGTAGCTTGAGGGAATGCACTTCCCCGCTATGGATAGAACACGTTACCTTCCCTGGACCGCAGAATTGATTAATTTCGCTGCGCCGCTAAGCCTCGGCCATCGCGGTGGAAACGGAAGGGCGTTGAGAACGAGCGACTACTTGGTTGATGATCTCCCTGGCGAACAGGTGGGCGTGGCCTCCGGTACGGGCGGTCACCAGGTCTCCATCCACCACCACGTCGGAATCGACGTATGTGATCCCCATGTTCTGGGCGTCGCCGAGCAGATTGTTGTGGACCACCGCGCGCCTCCCTCTGACCAGCTCCGGGGCGGGCGCCATCAGCCACATTCCGTGGCAGATGATCCCCTTAATGATGTTGGGATTGGCGAAGGCCCGACGCATGAACTCGGTGGCCGGCGGCGGTTTGTCAACCGATTCGGTGTACCGGAGCCGGTCGGCCACCATACCGGAGGGAATAATGACCGCTGAATAGCCCGCCAGAGTCTCATCGGACATGTTCTCGAAACTGAGGTTGACTTCGTAAGGAATCTTCCATTCGTGCCCATGGAAGGTGAGGGAATCCTGCCCCCACAACCGGGTGAGGAAATGCACCTCGGCGCCTTCCTCGGGGAATCGACGGGCGTAGTAGAAGATCTCCGGCTCGTAGAAGTCGCTCTCCATCAACACGGCGATCCTGTGGCCCTGCAACCGTTGCCTGTCGCTCGCCTCATTACTCATCGTCAACTCCTCACCCGATGAGGCGGATACCGGGGCGGACACGGTCCCCGGCCCCGGGCCAGTGGTCAGGCTTTCGCCGCACCCGCGATGTCACGCAGATCGCGCACCCGGTTGGCGATCACCAGGTCGATCAGCAGCGGTCCTCGGTGCTCCACCATCCGGTTCACCGCCGGGGCGATGTCCTCCGGCTTCTCCACCCTGATGCCAGGCACCCCCATCGATTCGGCCAGCAGGGTGAAGTGGATGGGCGGGACCGCCAGGTCGAACGACTTGGGATAGTCGTGCGGCGGCAACTCAACCCATTTCATCCATTCCTGGATGTTCTGCTTGAGAATCTCGTAACCGCCGTTGTTGCAGATGACGAACGTGGCGTCGATGTGGTGCCGGACCGCCGTCCACAACGCCTGAATGGTGTACATACTGCCGCCGTCCCCGACGAAGGCGACGACCGGCGAGTCCGGGTAGGCGAGCTTGACACCGAGCGCACCCGGAATGCCCACCCCCAGCGACCCACCCCGGGTCTGGAAGTACCGCCCCGGTTGGGTCGGCTGTAGATACCGAACGATCTCCGGCGACGTGGTGATCGCTTCATCGAAGATGATCACGTCCGACCCCATCCGAGCCGCCACCTCTTGGGCGAACAAGGAGGCGTGCAACGGAAGCTGGTCATGGTAGGAGGCGTCGCGCGCCTCCTCCTCGGCGCGCCGCTTCTCGGCCTGCTCCCGCAGCCGGGCGTTTCGCACCTCGGCGGCGGCTCGCTGCTGTGGCGTCATGAGACGCTCCAGCTCGTCAGCCAGCAACGCCAGGGTAGGTTTGGGGTCGGCCAGGTACGCCAGATCCACCGGATGGTTCTTGGCGATCGCGTCGTGGTCCAGGTCGATGTGAACCACTTTGGCGTCGGGCGCGAAGATGTTCTCCAAGGTCGGATAGACCTCGGGCAGCAGGTAGGTTCCGGTCACCAGCACCCGGTCCGCCGCCTTCATGATCGGTTCGCTGTGGTAGCCGAACATGTGGCCGGTCAGGCCCCCAAACTGTGGCAGGTCGGCGGCGAAGTTCACCTCGGAGGAGTCCGCGCCCCACACCTGGGCGCCCAGCAGCTGGGCCACCCGTTGCAGCTCCGGTTGGGCACCGGCGAACGTCACCCCGTCGCCCATGACGATCAACGGGGCTTCCCCGTCGATGAGCAGCTCAGCGATCCGCGTAATCTCCTCCGCGCTGGGAGCGACCCGGGTGTGCAGGTGGATACTGGGTCGGACCTCCTCGGTGTTAGGCGCGTCGAGCACGTCGGCGGGCAGGGCCACGAACACCGGTCCGTACGGTGGTGTGGTCGCCACCTTCACCGCCCGGCGGATGGTCCGCAGCAACGAGGTCGGGTGGGTTACCCGGGTGGCCCACTTGGTGACCGGCCGGGCCATCCCCACCAGGTCGGCGGCCATCTGGGCTTCCATCGCGTCGTACTGGACCCCGGCGTCCCCGGCCAACACCACCAGCGGCGCGTGACCCCGCATCGCCTGGTACAGCATTCCGATGCCGTTCCCCAGGCCCACCCCGCTGTGGAGCTGAACGACGGTGGGTTTGCGGGTCGCCCGGGCGTACCCGTCGGCGATACCGACGACGACCGCCTCCTGCAGCGCCAGGATGTATTCGATGTCCTCGGCCTTTTCCAAGGCGTCAAGGAATCCCTGCTCGACGGTGCCGGGATTGCCGAAGATGTACCGCACGCCGTCGGCGCGTAGCTGTTCGATGAGCGCCTCTCTGCCGGTCCTGGACATCACCCCTCCTCATGGGCTGTCGAGGGCCGACCCCACCGTCGGTGGGGTCGGCCGCGATGGATCACGGGTGGAAGCCCCACTGACGGAGGCCGTTGTCGAGGACCTCGACCATCTTCTGGCCGGTCAGGTAGGAGTCGTGTGTGGAACGTCCGGTGACGAACGGGTAGTCGACGATGACCGACAACTCGTGTCCGTAGTTGCCGTGGTACGCGCCGCCCGGCGCGGTGGCGTCCCGCAGGATGTACTCCAGCGGGTACGGCGGCGGTCCGATGTTGATGTCGGTGCCCACGAAGCCCGTGCCGTCCTTGTAGTCGTACTCAATGCAGTGGCCGGTTACGTGCTTGCCCCGGATGATGCTCTCCCGGGTGTCCTGGTCGCGGGCGAAGGCCAGGGTCGCCACCCCATAGCACTCCGCGCCGATGAGCTTGTTCGCCCGGTAGAAGGCCAGCACCAGCTCGTGCACCCGTTGGTTGTTGGCCATGTCCAGGATCGGGCCGCTACCGCCGACCAGCAGAATCGCGTCGTAGGTGGCGGTGACCTCCCGGCTCATCGCGTCTATGGCGTTGTGGTACCGCTCGATCGCCCGTAAATAGTTGGGCTCACTGTGGTAGGGCCGCTCCGGGACCAGCTCAGAGATGTTGATCGGGTTGTCGTAGCGGTCGGAGGCGTCCAGTGCCTTCACCTTGGCCGCCATCTCCGGCGTGGTGACGGTCCGCCCCAGCGGCGGGTCGATGTAGTCGGGGTCGTAGCTGGGGGGCAGCGGAACGGGCCGCTTCCCGGTGGGGGTGGCGAAGTCGACGGTGTACCCCGCCTGATCAAAGACCTCCAGCGGGCCGATGAGTTCTTCGCCCCAATAACCCCATTCGGAGAGGACGATGAGAATGCGCCGGCTCATGGCTGCTCCTCTTCACATCGCTTGGGGAACGTGATCGCGTGTTTCGATGTCGGGCATGGATCCGGTCAAAGCCGGGCTCTGCTCATTCCCTGGCGTCGATAACCGTGAAGGCGTCGGTGCCGCGAAGCGCCTCCAGCACGTCCGGGTCGGCGCTGCGTATCACCACGTTCTCCTCCATGTCCATCCGAGCTTGCGCCACCAGCAGCTCGTTGACCGCGCCGCGGCAGAACGTGGTCAGTCCGGTCAGATCGATCTCGGTCCGGTTGACGCCGTCGTGGACGGCCTGGTCCAGTACGTGCCGGAACTTGGACAGTTCGCTCTCCCCGAGTTCGCCGCGGAGGGTGATCGTGGCTTTGCCGTCCTCCAGGGAGTAGCGCGCGTCCAGCTTCATGTTCCGCGGGGTGATGCGGACCCGGACCTTGAGCGGCTCCTCCGATGGCGGCAGCTTCACCGTGAGCGAGTCAGGGTCGAAGTCCTGGTACGGCGCGCCATTGATCCACACCTCGGTGAGTTGAACCCGGTCGCTGGGGACCAGGTCGGGCAGCACCCGCAGCAGTCGGTCTGAGAAGCCGTCGGGTCGGGGCCGAAAGTGCAGCTCCAAAGGCTCCCCGGTCACCAACAGTCCGATGTAGACGGCTGCGAGATAGCACAGCTCCATGGAGTGGTACGCCGACATCGAGTGGCTGCCCTTGAGCCGCTCGGTCCCTACCAGATACGGCAGGCCGTTGGCGAGCACGTTGAAGTACACGCCGCCGTCGTCGTGGTCCAGGAAGAAGGCGTTGTAGAACGCCGCGGCTTCCCGCGCGTGACGCAGGTACTCCTTGTCGCCGGTGACGCCGGCGAGGATGAGGTACGCCAGGATCGCCTGCTCCTGCTGCCACCACGCCTTACGGTCCCCCCAGACCAGGCGGTACCAGGAGGAGCCGGGGAGCTTCTCCCGATCCACCATGTCGTACCAACCACCGCGTTGCCGGTCGCTGCCGACCGCGGGCATGGTGTCGGCGATCCGGCGTGCGAGCTCCACATAGGAGTCCTTGGGGCGCAGTGAGTTCACCCGCATTAAGTTCCAGGCGATCTTGAGGTTGTGTCCGACCACCGCCCGGTTCTGCTGCCATCCCCAGTGCCGGTCCGGGCTCCAGTCCTCATGGAACTTCTCTTGGACGAATGGGCTGTTGTCGAAGTCCGGGAAGTGCTCGACGATGGTGTCGGCGGTGGAGACTAAGAACTCCTCCAGGTCCGGCCGGCCGGTGGCGAGCACCGCGTTGATCAGGTACGCGGGGGCGTGGTCACCCACCGAGTTCCAGTTCTTGCGGGCCCGGTTGCCGCCCAACCGGTCCGACCTCGGGTCCATCGTCACCGGGTCCAGATGTGAGAAGTAGCCGCCCCGAACCGGGTCCCGGAAGTACTTGTTGAACAGCGCGACTGTGGCGTCCAAATCGGACAGGATCCGCGGGTCACCGGTGACCCGGTAGACCTGCATCGGGCCGGCCAACGCGTAGATCTGCTCGTACGCGGGGATGGCGTCATAGTCGTCGCCGAACTCCGACGCGTAGATCTTGCGCCGTCCGTTGGCCGACACGTCCATGCCGTGGTACCAGTAGACAACCCCGTTCTCGTTGTCGACGACCCGCATGTGCTCCCGGAGGTACTCGGTGCCGGCCTCGGCCGCCTCCAGGAAACGGTCCTCACCGGTGAGCAGATAGGCGGTGGCTAACCCGTAGACCATGCGGGAGATGGTGTCGGTCTCTTGGCGGTAATCGGGGGAGACGTAGTCGGGGGTGTGGGTTCCGGCCAGGGTGAGCCGGGTGCGGTAGTTGCGGTAGTCGTAGTTGCCGTCCGGAAACTGGCCTCGCAGGTAGAAATCGGCGATGGCGCGTGCCTGATTCACCCACCAGTGTGGGTTCTCGAACACATACTCGCCGAGGTGGGTCTCGGGGAAGATGACCTGCTTGGCGTCGATCTGATAGTCGTCGCCCTCTGGATAGAAGACGCAGTAGATAAAGACGTGCCGCCCGGGGACCAGCATGGTCCGCAGATTTCCGGTGACATCGCGGTACGGCTCGCCGAAGTTCCGGACCACGTTGGCGTACACGTTGTCGGCCAGGCGGATTCGGAAATTCCGGCCGTCAGACGTTCGAACGGTGACCATATCCGTGGCCGGCTCGAATTCGGTCACGTATCCGGCGATGGTGTCGGAAAACGTGAACCGCATGTCGTGGGGGGTCACAGTTACCGTCCTTCCACTGGTGCGGAGATAAGCACGACCACGCTGTGGCCGTACGCGTGATAGGAAGATCCGTCGACGGGAACTTCTGAACCTGCCGGGAGAATGTCCTCGGGTGAGGGCTTAGCAGTGTCCACGGCACGCAACCATCTCCGGCCGGGATACTGGGGTAGTTCGAAGTCGAGTCCAAGATCGAACATGTTCAGCAGGACGTGCAGATCAGGGTCGTCACCCAGTCCGCCGAGAGTCAGCGACAACGCCCGAGCGTTGGGGTCATCCCAGCCCGGCTGCCCCAGGCGGGTGCCGTGCCAGGAAACGTCTGGGACGCCACGGGCGTTGGTCTCACCGCTGAAGAATTTCGGTTCCCGCAGCGTCTGGAATCGCTTGCGGAACGCGATGATCTCCCGGAAGAAGCGCAGAACATCGGCGTTCTTGTCGAGCAACGTCCAGTCGAACCAGGCCAGTTCGTTGTCCTGGCAGTAGGTGTTGTTGTTACCCCGCTGAGTGCGGCGTACCTCGTCGCCGTACAGCAGCATCGGTACGCCCCGCGACAGCATCAGAATCGTGACGAAGTTCCTGATCTGGCGGGCCCGCAGCGCTTCAATCGCGGGATCATCGGTGGGGCCCTCGATCCCACAGTTCCAGCTGTAGTTGGCGTCCGAGCCGTCTCGGTTTCCCTCACCGTTGGCCTCGTTGTGTTTGTAGTTGTAGGACACCAGGTCGTTGAGGGTGAATCCGTCGTGCGCGGTGATGAAATTGATGCTGTTGGTGGCTAATTCACCGCGTTCGGCGAACAGGTCGGCGCTACCTGCCAGGCGCGCCGCCACACTGCCGACCAGGCCAGGCTCACCCGCGACAAACCGGCGTATCTGATCGCGGTACAAACCGTTCCACTGGGACCACCGTTTCCCAGGGAAATCACCGAGCTCATACAGGCCAGCGGCGTCCCAGGGTTCGGCGATGATCTTTGTTTCGGCCAGCACCTCGGACAGTTCGATGGCCCACAGCACAGGGGGCACGTCCATCTCGACGCCGTTAGGGCCTCGGGACAGCACCGCGGCTAGGTCGAATCGGAATCCGTCGACGTGGTACTCCCGGACCCAGTGCTCCAGGCACTCCACGATCAACTTGGCGGTGACCGGGCTGTTGGCGTTGAGGGTGTTTCCGCAGCCGGAGAAGTTCATGTAGTACCGGCGGTCGGGTGCCCACAGGTGGTAGTAGGTTTCGTTGGCCAGGCCCTTGAAGCTGATGGTGGGTCCCCGGTGGTCTCCTTCGCTGGTGTGGTTGAAAACCACGTCGAGGATGACTTCGATACCGGCGGCGTGCAGCGCCTTGACCATGTCCCGGAACTCACGCTGGTGGCTGCCGGCCTCCGGCTGGGTGCAGTAGCCGGAGTGGGGGGCGAAGAAGCCGAACGGGTCGTAGCCCCAGTAGTTGCGTAGTTGGGTGCCGTCCGGCAGGGTCCGTAGGACCTCGGTCTCGTCGAAGTCGAATACCGGCATCAACTCGACGGCCGTGATCCCCAGATTCTTCAGGTAGTCGATCTTTTCGATCACCCCGCGGAAGGTCCCAGGGTGGGCCACTCCCGAGCTCGGCGAGCGGGTGAACCCGCCGACGTGCATCTCGTAGATGATCGTTTCGGACAGCGGTCGCCGGAGCGGCTCGTCCCCCTCCCAGTCGTAGTCGTCGGGGTCGAGTACCACGCTGCGAATGCTGGTGGCGACGTTGTCACCGTCCCCGGTGGCCGCCGCGCGGTCCCACAGCGTCTTGTCGTTTCCTCGGGCGTACGGATCGGCGAGCACCTTGTTGGGGTTGAAGCGGAACCCGCCGTGCTCGGTGTCACGGGGACCATCGGCGCGGAAGGCGTAGATCTGCCCTGGCCGCACGCCCGCCACATGGCAGTGCCAGAAGTGGAAACTGCGGTGGTTGTCCGGGTCTAACCGGATCACGTGGGAGGGGGTGGGCGAGTCGTGCCGGTCGAATAACAGCAGCTCGACGTAGTAAGCGGATTCCGAGTACACCGAGAAATTCACGCCGGTTGCGTCAGGCGTCGCACCCAGTGGCTGGGGTACGCCCCTGGTCACCTCGTACATGTTCACGTCCAATCCGTTGGGGTCCCACCGAAGAGGGGCCCGCCACCCGGGACCCGTGTTCTGGGAGGAACGGCCACACTGGACAGTCGTGCGCCGTGGAAGACCGTGACCTCGTCCCCCAAGGCGGAGAAATCGACGATCATCGTTGGGCGGTCGAGGGTGGAGTGGATCTCGACCATGGAGCCCAGGTAGGAGTTCCGCAGCAGAGCACCTTCACCAACGATCGACGCGTTGCGGATTGCGGTCCCCTCGATCCGGCAGTGCGAGCCAAGGTCGACGTCATCGCCGATGTCGGCGTCGGAGATGTGAACCCCGGTGCCGATCTCGACGCCCCGTCCAATGCGGACGTTCGGTCCGATGTGGACCAGCCCATGCCGGAGCTTCTCCTCCAGGGTCAGCCCGGTGATTTCGTCTTTGGCGCGCAGACTGCTCTCGTGGATCCAGCACCGGGTCAATGACGGCACCGTCTCCCCGAAGGTGCGTGACATCCAGGGGTACTGACCGGCCAGGACCTCCTGCATGGTGATCAGGTAGTCCCGCACCGATCCCAGGTCTCCCATCGCCCGGATCGGCGCACTCATCACGACGTGGCCGTTGCTCACCAGCCAGGGCAGCAGGTCGCCGCCCCAGTCCAGCCGCTGCCGCGCCAGTTGCGCCAACCCCGGGTCATGCGCCGCGAGCCGAAGCGCGGCGCAGTCAACCAGGTACAACCCGGCGTTGGTGGGCAGCTGCCCCGCTCCCACCGTGGTGACTCCGTTCCGCTCCTGCTCGGCGAGCAGGTCAGCCAGGACCGACGGAGACGGCTTTTCCACAAATCGCTGGACCCGGCCTGTCTCATCGACTACGGGTACGCCGTATTTGTACGCAATATCCGCCGCGTCCCGCGTTACCGTGGCCACAGTGACGACAGCCTCGTTCCGGTCGTGGAACTCGACCAGCGCCTCCAAATCGAAGTCGAACACTGAGTCGACCGGGAAGACCAGCGCCCGCCCACCCAGATTCCAGTGATCGAAGTTGTGGATCGCCGCCGCCCCGGAGCCGGTGTTGTGTTTGTCCAGGCGAGTGCGTGAGAAGAAAACCTCAATCCCGAACCGGTCACCGGCGAGATCGATCAGAGAGCGGATCTGCTCCCGGTTCTCCTTGCCCTGGGCCACCACATACAGCCGTTTGATGCCCTGTTCGCGCAGCACATACAGGGACCACTCCAGGATCCTGCGTCCCAGGAATGGAATGAGCGCCTTGCTCCGCAGATAGGAGTCGGTTTTGAGGGTAAGCGGACGTGCCCGGAGGCCGCGCCCACCGGCTAACGCCACCGCCACGATCTCACTCACGGGTACTCCTGAGATTCACGGCGCGATTTGGTGACCGCATACTCGCCTCCCCCTCCACCGTGTCGATTCGTGTTCTATGTGCAGCCTGAACCGACACTCCCGCGCCTCCAAGGAGGTCGAGAGGATCCGACGGGACATACGACAGCCGCACCCAACTGGGGGAAGTCACCGAACGATCGAAAAGTCAACGAGAAAGTAAGAACTCACGATTCTCGCTCTGAAGCTCCACTCGCTTGGCCGAGTTATGCTGAGGTATCGGCTAATAATGCGGAATACCAGATAATGCCACATGACAAACGGGGATCAAGGATACGTCCCCTCCGGCGTATCCTTGATCCCCGTTGTGTCGGCTGTGAATTCGACCTTTTCCCTGTGTCCCGCCTCGCTCGCCCGTCTCGCCGTTGTCGCAGTCCGCCCGAGGTTACGCCAACTCCGTCAGCAGTGAGTACGCGGCGGCCGCCGAGAATAACGACAGATGGTGATCGACCCCTCGGTAGGAACGAACCCGGCAGTCCGCAAGGGGGAACCGCTTACTGAGCTCCGTCAACGTGTCACGCGCCGCCGACGCGTACCGCAGCAGCGGCAACGCCGCCTCCGCGGCCCCCGCGGTCAGGTTCGACAGCCAGACCGTAGGCTCGGTCGGCTGCCCATCGGGTGTGTTGTTTTTCTCCGGCCAAGACACGATCAACAACAGGGGATTTTTGGAGATGTGTCGCGCGGTGTCGATCTGGACCGGCACCGCGATGGCCTCCTGGTTCCGGGATCCACCAGGGGAACGCAGCAGATGACGGATCCCTTCTACGACCTGACGGATCGGCCAGCTGGTGTTGGGCCTGGGGGTGCCTAACGGCTCCACCGGCCGTGCCGCCCGGATCAGGGGGGTCACCCGTACCGAGGGCGTGGCACGAACCAGGAACACCTGATCGCGCGGCAGCAGCTCCGCCAAGAGCGGCTCCAGACGCCCTAAATCCGCGTCGACGACCAGCGGCAGCGACGGGCAGCCCCACGCCTCGACCAATTCGTCCCGCATGTCGGTGATCAGCCGCTGCTTAGGCCGGTGCCCCAGGTGGTCGGGGATCCGCGCCCGGCGCCGACGCTCGTGGTCGGCGTGCCAGGACTGAGGCAGAAACAGCCGCCAGTTGACCGGGCAACTGCCATGCTCGAACACCGCGGTGGTGACCAGCTTGATCTGACAGTTGGTCGCGGTCCCCAATTCGGGGACGAACTGCCGGTCCACCCCGGGCAGGTTGCGTCCCAACCGGGGAACGGCCACTTCGTGGACCACCCAGGCATACGGTCGACTGACGGCCAGCAACCGATCACAGATACGCCGCAGAACGTGTTCGCTGTGCCATGGGCTGTGATTGAGGAAATGTCTCAAACGGTGTCGTCCGGCCCGGCCTCCCGGGCTCGCTCCCCCTCTGGCACCCCGCCCACCGGCGCGAACCAGATCCCAGAGATAGGCGTATGCCGATCGCCGTTGATCAGCACGAGGGCAGGTGGCAAAGACGTCCTCGGTGAACTCGTAAAGCAACGGATCCACCGGGGTTTGAGCGAACTCGTCCGCCTCTTGATCTGTGTTCTGATCCAGCAGAGCCAGCAGCTCCGCTTCCTCGATCCGTCTCATAGAGGTCGACGCGGGTGAAGGATGGCGGTTGATAACCGCTCCCGACCCACCGCCGGCACTCGAGGTCCACGCCATCACGGCAGTTTCCTCACTGTAGTCCCCGGAAGCCGCCTTCCCGTTTCTGCCGACGCCTGCCGACATTGAACGGGTGATACGCGGCACTACACGCCGGAGTGTGAGGAGCGGAGCCATCGACCCTCTTTCAATCCGCTATCGATACCCCCTGTCCTGTCGATAGCGAATCAACAAGCTGTTGATTGCCGCTTGAAAGCGGAATGCTTTTGAGTATCCACCATCACGGGCGACCACCGTTCCGGCGACAAGCCCAAGCAGCTGGAACATGGACAGCCCCACACAACAACGGCATAACTCGTTGGAGGTCACAGTGAGTGTCAAGGTCTCTCGGTGGGTCGTAATGTCGGTTCTGACGGTAGGCGCTTTCATCACGGTAATGAATCCCGCTTCCGCATCATCCGATACCCCACCGGGCCCGTCGGTCTCTCCGAGCCCTAGTGTTTCGGAACCCTCCGACGGTCATGGACCGTGGGACTAGAGCATTGTTTGGAGCTCGGTCCTCCACGTACCTCAGCGACGATAGAACAAGGCTCCGAGCAATGTTTTAAGAACATCGCTCGGAGCCTCTCTTTCCCATCTTCAGTCAACAATCAGACAGAACCAGATAGCTTTTACAAACACTTAACTTAGGCGGTCACGCATGGCGCTCCAGGTACCCAGCAAACCGCACCATGTCATACCGGCTGTGCCATACTGGTTCTTTATTACACAGCGATAGACAATATTTCGTACCGCGGTCAGGCACGATGCCCTCACCTGAGCTCTCACCGCGAGCCGGCGTATCGACGCCCTCCAGCCTCACCCCGCAAGGTGCCCTCGCCCACACGGCATAGACAAGTGCAGCGGTCCCCTCATCGAGCGGGGAATGTCCGTCGGTCACGACGCTGCCGGGGAGTGGAACCGGGCGTGGCTCCTTGTGCTGTCGCCTCACCCCGTCAGTTGTCGCTGCCACACGGTGGAGAGGTCGTGCAGATACCCCCGAAGCCGAACGGCCGCGGCTTCGGCGGCGACTTTGTCGACTCGGGTCAGGACCTTAAAGGCCTCATTCCAGGTCTGGTACGCACCGTCGTAGTGGCCGATCTGGTACAGGGCCTTCCCCAGGTGCTCCAGCGCCTCAACCTCCTGGAGCGGAACCTCCAACTCCCGGAACTCTTCCAACGCCCGTCTGAATATCCCGATCGCCTCGGTCGTCTGCCGGCGGGCCAGGCACACCTGCGCCATGGAGAGCATCATGCGCGCCCTGATCAGTCGGTCTCCGACGTCGTGCGCGAGCTCCATCCCCTGCTGCAGGCTTTGCTCCGCCGCCTCCCACATACGTCGTTGGACCTGAACCGTGGCCAAGCCATACAGGGCGTACGCCTCGCCGACCCGGTCGTGTGCCGCCCGGGTCAGCTCCAACACGGTCTGGTACCTGCGTTCAGCGCTTTGCACATCACCTTGCAGAAGCGCGATCTCCCCCAGTCGGTGCGTCAACTGCGCCCGGAGCCGGTAGATGCCCGCGACGCTGGAGAGCATCCGCGCCTCCTCCAGGTACATCTGGGCCTTCCGATACTCATGGCGCTCGATGTAGATCTTGGCCATCCCATGGAGGGCATACGCGAGATGGAGCCGGTTCCCCACCCGCCGCAACGTGGTGGCGACCTGCTCGTAGAGCTCTAAAGCCTGATCCAGGTGGCCCCGTACCCGATGTACAAAGGCCACGTCTTGAGCGGCTAACGCCCAGCCGTGCTCGTCACCGATCTCCAGAAAGGTACGCATCGCCGGCTCCAGATGGTGCAGCGCTTCATCCAAGCGCCGTTGGAAGATCGCCAATCCGGCCAGCG
Organism: Actinomycetales bacterium; assembly: GCA_002919305.1. Classification (GTDB taxonomy): domain Bacteria; phylum Actinomycetota; class Actinomycetes; order Mycobacteriales; family Micromonosporaceae; genus RSA1. Next base: position 96,131 of record PKFB01000058.1, on the reverse strand, counting down.
AATAAAGAACCGCGGCCTCACCACGCCGGTTCCCAGCCCGACGGACCGCGGTCAGCGCGAGCTGGTGAGTCTCCTGCCAGTCCGAGAAGTAAGTGCCTAGCTCGAACAGCAGCACACTGGTCACCGCCAAGTCCCAACACAGCTCATCCCAGCCGTGCCGCGCCGCCTGACGAATCGCGCTGACCAGCGCGGTCCGCTCTCGTTCGAACCACTCGTACGGCGAGGCGACCAGACGGCTAACCAAGGTGGGAGGCAGGGACCAGCGAAGCGCGTTTCCATGCAGGGTGGTGCCGACCCCGCATTCCCGGTTGTACGCCTCCTCAGCGAGAAACAGCCAGGCCCCTAAAGCACGACGCAGGGCTTCCTCCTGCTCCTGAGGGGTTTCCTCGGCCTGCAATCGCTCCCGGGCGAACACCCGGACCAGGTCGTGGAACTGGAACCGCGGAGGCGCCCCCGCGCCGCCACCGGTGGCGTCCAGTAGATGCGCGTCCACCAAGGACTCCAGATGGTCCTCGGCTTCCGTCAGGTCAATACCTAACAAGGGGGCGCTCACCCACGATGGAAATTCGGGTGTCTCTAGCAGGCTGAGCCGGCGAAAAAGGCGTCTGGCCTGGGGTGTCAGGCTCTCGTAGGTCAGCTGAAGGCTGGCGCGCATCCCCAGCTCGCCGTGGACCAGCTCGTCCAGTCGCCGCTGTTCATCGGCGAGTCGGTCCACCAACTGCCAGATCGGCCAGTGGGGACGGGCCGCCAACCGTGCGGCCGCGATCCGTAGCGCCAACGGGAGACCACCGCATAGCTCGATCAGTTCTCGAACCGCTGCCGGCTCTTGCTGCACCCTGGCCGTGCCGAGCACCTTGGTGAGCAGCTCGGTGGCGCTTTCGGCACCGAGCACCCCAACCTCCACATGCTGCACGCCGGGAAAGACCGTCAGACGGGTACGGCTGGTGATGATGACCGCGCAACTGGAACTGCCCGGCAGCAACGGCAGCACCTGGGATTCGGTGGCGGCGTCGTCGAGCACGATGAGCACCCGACGGTCGGCCAGCCGACTGCGGTACAGCTCGGCTCGTTCCTCCAGCGAGGCGGGCAACGCCGCGCCTGTCACCCCAAACGCCCGCAGGAAACGCTCCAGCATGTGCGCGGGATCCGCGGGCTCCCCGGTTCCCCCGTGCAGTTCGGCGTACAGCTGTCCATCGGGGAACTCGTCTTGGAGTTGGTGGGCCAGGTGAATCGCCAGTGCGGTTTTACCGATCCCTCCGCGTCCCGTAATGACCACGATCTTCACGGGACGCGGCTCTCCGTCCTCACCGGTATCGGCGGTCAGCTGTCGCCGCATCTGCTCCAGCACCGCCTCCCGGCTGGCGAAGTCAGCGACATCCGCGGGTAGCTGACGGGGACGTGGCGGGGCCGGCGGTGAGGACGTCGTCACTAGGGATGGACGACTCATCAGGTGTGGACGCCCCAGGCCCGGGTCCCCGGACAGGATCGCTTTCTCCAGGGCGCGCAGCTCTTCACCAGGCTCCAGTCCGAGCTCCTCGATGAAGGTTCGGCGAGCCCGCCGGTAGACGGCCAACGCCTCTGCCTGCCGACCGGCCTGATAGAGCGCGTTCATGTAGTGCGCCCACAAACGCTCGCGCAGCGGGTTCTCGGCGACCAGTTCAGCCAGCTCACCGATCACCTGTTGGTGCAGGCCGAGCGTCAGCTCATAGCCGATGCACTCCTCCAACACAGACAGGCGACGCTCGTTCAGTCGCGTCGCTCCCATGGCGACCAGGTCGCTGCGCAGGCCTTCCAAAGGGGTTCCACGCCACAGCGCCAGCCCTTCTCGGAGCCGCTGAACGGCGTACTCGATCCGGTGCTCGCTCGCGGCCGTCATGCCCTCGTTCGCCAGCTGTTCGAAGCGTTTGGCGTCGAGTTCAGACTCCTCGATCCGTAACAGATAGCCGGGGGCGCGGGTGATGATGCCCTCATCCGTCACGACCTTTGCCAGAGCCCGCCGCAGACCGGAGACGCAGATCTGGATTTGTGACCGGGCAGTCGGCGGCGGATTGTCACCCCAGACAGCGTCGATCAACCGACTGGTGGGGACGACTCGGTTCGCTTCCAACAGCAGCATAGCCAGGACTACTTGCTGCCGGGGTCCGCCAATATCAATGGTCTCATTGGGCCCGCCTACCTCTAACGGGCCAAGAATGCGGAACTTCATGCGCTCCGGCCCCCGCTTCAGAAGTCGCAAGAACTATCTTCTTGGCACCCCGCACCCGTCTCTCCGATCGGCTGCGAGCGGCGGGTTTGTCAGCGATCACCTTCCTCTCACCCGAGTCAATACCCGGCCGCCCAGCACATGATCACCAAGCCTCTGATCAGCGATGATCAGTCTGTGGTTCTGGTACGGATGGACTGATCCTCTGCTCGTCAGATCACGCCTGTCTTCTTGAGTAGTCGATCTCGGCCTGACCTACGAACCGCTGCTCTCAGCCCGCCAGATACCTCACCGACAGATAAATATACGGCACAGGCGCGTTTGTAGGAGTACCACAACCGTTCTAGGTTCGTTAACTCCTGAACAGGCACGAGTTAAGTTCACGCAATTAGGGGGATAACTTGTCACACGCTTATTGTGTGTTTATACCATTAAACCGATATATCCATAAATCTCATCTATCTTGATAGGAATCACATCAAACCAACGACGCCGGCCCCGTCTTGAACCTATGAGCCGTTCCCCCTGACGCTACCCGTCCGGTATCGACTCCTATTCAGCGGCCACCCTCACACCATCCGACCGACTACGACCAGCTTGAACCATATATTCATTACACATCGTAGTCGATCGACAACGCATCAGTTACTGGGTAGGTCTGACATGTCAGGATGAAGCCTTCCGCTACTTCCTGTGACGTCAGCGCGTAGCACCGTTCCATCCGCGCCCGCCCAGCGGTCACTCTCGCCCGGCAGGTACCACAGACACCGCCGGTACATGAGAATGGAGTCTCCGGCCGTTCCCGGCGAATCCTGTCCAGCAACCGTTCCCGGCGTCCTATTCGTAGTGTAGTGATCCGCCCGCCGAGCCGAACCGTAAGGACGCAATCCCCTTCATCGGGCTCTGTGATGTCACGGGCTTGTTCTGTCGCTCGCGCTGATTGAGAGATGTCATCTCCCACGAAGAAAAACTCCAGGTGAATACGTTCCCTTGGAACGCCCCGCCCGCTCAGAACACTCTGCGCCGCTTCCACCACACCATACGGCCCGCAAAGAAACCATTCATCTACAGGATCGGATGTCGGGAGCAACGCATCCAGCAACCGACTGATCCGTTCCGCGTCCAGTCGTCCGGTAAGTAGTTCCGCGTCCCGGCTCTCGCGGGAGAGAACATGAACGATATGCAGACGCGCGGGATATCGGTCCTTAAGATCGGCAAGTTCGTCGACGAACATGACGGAGTTCGCAGTCCGATTCCCGAAAATTATCGTGAACCGGCTGCCGTTCTCGGTCTCCAGAGCGGTCGCCACGAGCGACAACACCGGCGTGATCCCACTACCGGCGACAATGGCGCCATAGTGTCGAGAACGCTGGGGGTCGAAGTCGGTGGTGAAGCCGCCCAACGGCGGCATCACATCGATCTCATCGCCCACCGCCAATGTCTGGCGGGCGTACTCGGAAAAGACACCTCCGGGAATCAACCGGATTCCGATCCGCAACCGTCCCGACCTGGCCAGCTCCCGAGGCGTGGAGCACACCGAGTAGGAGCGTCTGACCTCGCCATCAGGTCCGGCCCACCGGATCGTCACGTGCTGTCCGGCCCGGAAGGCGAAGGCCTCCCGCAACGGGGTGGGCACGTCGAAGGTCACCGCGATCGCGTCGGAGGTCAACCACTCCCGTTCCCTTACCCGCAGCCGGTAAAACCGGGGCCGACGCCGCGTCGGTCGGGTCACCGTGACGGTAGCCATGACCGTCCTCCACCCGCCCGCCTCGGCCGATGTGCCACGGCCCCTGTGGTGGTGGCGCGCCTCATCGACCCGATCATCCTCATCAGCTGCGTCAACGCTCCCGAAGCACTCAAAACGCCTTGATGTGTTCAAACGGCTCCTGGCAAGTGTGGCAGCGCCACAGCGCCTTACAGGCCGTTGGACCAAATCTGCTCAACTGTTCGGTGTCGACTGACCCGCATCGTGGACACCGCACGCTCAACCGCAGAGCCACGGCGGTTCCGGCGGCCGGTCCGGGAGGCGCGATGCCGGCGGCCCGCAGTTTGCGCCGAGCCGGCTCACTGATCCAGTCAGTACTCCACGGGGGATTCAGCACGGTGCGGACCTCCACCCGCTCCGCCCCAGCCGCCCGAGCCGCGTCCACCACATCACGCCGGATGGTCTCCAGCGCGGGACATCCGGAATAGGTCGGGGTGACGGTGATCGTGACGCCCCCGTCGTCGGTGATCTCCACCCCGCGGAGAATGCCCAGTTCCGCGATGGTAAGCACCGGAAGCTCAGGGTCGGGCACGGCGGCCACGACCTTCCGGATCCGCGCGCCCTGCTCCGACATCGTCACCACCGCGTCGCCGTGGGGTACGCCCGGCGTACCGACTGCATCTGCGCCAGCAGATAGCTCAACGTCTCTGTGTGGATGCCGCGCCGCCCACCGGTGGGGGCCCAATCCTCGGTCGGCGGCTCCAATGTGGCCTCCCGCAGCAGCGACTCCACCGTGGCCCGCCACGGCTGGCGCAGCTCCCCCGGCCGGACCGCCCGCCCATCCGCGGCCAGCTCGTCGGTGACCTCATCGTCCTCGAACAGCTCATGCGTGTAGGGCCAGACCTCCTCCAACGCCTGCCGCATTCGGCGATGCGACTCGGGGGTGCCGTCCCCCAGCCGCAGCGTCCACAAGCGGGCGTGGTCGACGTGGTAGGCGGTCTCCTTACGTGCCTTGGCCGCGATCGCTGCCAGCCGTTCATCGGCGCTGGCCGCCAGCCGTTGGTACAGCAGATCCTGGTAGACGCCGAAGCACAACAGTTTGACGATGGTCTGGGCGAAGTCTCCGTTGGGCAGCTCCACCAGCTGACAGTTGAGAAACTCCCGATCGCTACGGAAGTAGGCCAAGGCGTCCTCATCGCGCCCCGCGCCCTCCACCTCGCCGGCATAGGACAGCAGCAGGCGCGCCTGCCCCAACTGGTCCAGCGCGATGTTCGCCAGCGCCATGTCCTCCTCCAGCACGGGGGCACGGCCGACCCACTCACTCAACCGCTGCGCCATGATCAGGGCGTCATCCCCAAGGCGCAGCAGATAAGTGAACCAGGTCATAGCTGCTCGACCCCCTCCGGAACCGGATAGAAGGTCGGATGACGGTAGATCTTGTCGGCGGCGGGCGCGAAGAACGGATCCTTCTCATCCGGGCTGGACGCTGTGATCGCGGCGGCCGGCACCACCCAGATGGAGACCCCTTCTCCCCGCCGGGTGTACAGGTCGCGGGCGTGCCGCAGCGCCATCTCGGCATCGGGCGCGTGCAGGCTGCCCACGTGGGTGTGGGCCAGGCCGCGCCCGGGCCGCACGAACACCTCCCACAACGGCCAGCTCATCAGGCCACCTCGTCAGGCACGGCCGGCGCCCTGGGCGGGCCTGCCGTCCCGGACGACTGTGACGCGGCCCTGGCAGCAGCCTTGGCGGCGTACGCGACCGCGGCCTCGCGTACCCACGCCCCCTCCTCGTAGGCCGTCCGTCGATGGGTCAGCCGTTGCCGGTTGGCCGGGCCTCGCCCCGAGATCACCGCAAACAGTTCGTCGTAGTCCGGTGGGGTGAATTCCCAGTGGCCGGTCTTCGCGTTGAACCGCAACGCCGGATCAGGCAGCCGCACCCCCAGCACCTCGGCCTGCGGCACGATCATGTCGACGAACTTCTGCCGCAGGTGATCGTTGCTGAACCGCTTGATCCGCCAGGCCATCGACCGCTCGGTGTGAGTGGAGATGGCGTCTGGCGGACCGAACATCGCCAGACTCGGGTACCACCAGCGGTCCACCGCGTCCTGCGCCATCGCCCGCTGCTCATCGGTTCCCCGCGTCAGGGTGTACAGGATGTCGAAGCCTTGGCGCTGGTGGAAGGACTCCTCCTTACAGATGCGGATCATGGCGCGCGCGTACGGCCCGTAGGAGCAACGGCACAGCGGCACCTGGTTGACGATGGCCGCGCCGTCCACCAGCCAGCCGATCGCGCCCACGTCGGCCCAGGTGAGGGTGGGGTAGTTGAAGATCGAGCTGTATTTCTGGCGACCGTCGAGCAGGCGACGCTCCAGGTCGTCCCGGGACACCCCCAAGGTCTCGGCGGCGGCGTAGAGATAAAGACCGTGACCGGCCTCGTCCTGGACCTTGGCCAGCAGGATCGCTTTACGTGCCAGGGTCGGCGCCCGCCCGATCCAGTTACCTTCCGGCTGCATCCCGATGATCTCGGAATGCGCGTGTTGGGCGATTTGGCGGATCAGGGTACGCCGATACTCCTCAGGCATCCAATCCCGCGGCTCGATCGTGGAGTCCGCGGCGATCGTCGCCTCAAAGGCTTCCTGCTCGGCGCTGTCCACCTCCTCAGTGTTACAGCGAATCCACGCTGCGGCAACACACTGTAATATCGCCTGGTCAACCGTTGCCGCAACGCTTTTGCACGTTTGACGCTGCGCCCCTTGTCCGCGTCTTATCCGCCTTATTCCTTATCCGTCGCTCTGCTGACCGTGGCCCGTAAAGGCGAGCTCGGGGCCATCCGGCGGCAAGGGCGGCACCGCACCCAAAGCCGCGGCTCGGGCGGCGAATTCACACAGCCCAGCGAGCTGCCGCTCCCCCAGCGAGAAGTCCAAGGCCCGGAAGTACGTCGCCAACGTCTCAGCGTCGAACGGTTCCCAGCGCGCCGCCGCCCGCGCCACCTCGTCCAGCTCTCCCAGGAACAGCTCCTTGGACGTCAGGAACGCTTCATGCACGTCCTTGGTCAGACCGGGATGATCCGCCAGGTAGGCGCGGCGAACCGCCCATACCGCAAACACCATCGGGAGCCCGGTCCACTCCCGCCAGGCCTGCCCCAGGTCAGTCAACACCAGTCCACGCCGCGGCGCCTCATAGGTGGCCCGCAACGCTACATCACCGATGAGCACCCCCGCGTCGGCCTCCAGCAACATCTGGGTCAGATCTGGCGGACACCGGAAGTAGTCCGGCCGCACTCCGTACCGGGAGGCCAGCAGCATCTGAGCCAACAGCACGCCGGTCCGACTGGTGGACCCCAGCGCGACGCGCCGCCCGTCCAGCTCCTCCACCGGCACCGTGGAGACCATGTTCACCGACAGCACCGGCCCGTCACTGCCGACCGCCAGACCGGGAAGCACGACCAGCTGGTCGGCGTGCCGGAGGTACTCCACCAAGCTGATCGGCCCGATGTCCAGATCCCCCGCCACCAGGGCTTCGCTGAGCCGATCCGGGGTGTCTTTCGTCAACTCCACGTCGAGCAACGCCCCGGAACGCATCAGACCCCAGTAGAACGGCAGACAGTTCAGGAACTGAATGTGGCCGACCCGCGGACGTTGCGGCTGCTCAGTCACGTCCTTCACGGAAGGCCACGCTACGCCCTCCGGCGCCGCGTCCCCTCTGGACCCAGTCCGACAGGCCGTCGGATCACACCCGTCCGGCGGGGACAGAGAAAATCAGAAGACACAGGTACGCGCGGGCCGCTAGGCTCTTTGGCTTTCGTGCCACGCGTACCCGTCATAGCCGGGCACAGCCGGTACCGCCCGCCCCTGTCCGAGGGTGGCCGGAGCGCCGGGCGGCCAATGGCGGTGGGTCTCCACGGTTAATCCGCTCCCTCACCTCGACAGGAACTGGCATGACCACGTCCTCCGAGACCCCGACATCACGCTCTGACCGAAACACGACGCCCCTGCTCTCCGCCCACACCGATGACGACTCTCTTCAGCCGACCCCAGCCGTGGTGGACCTGGAGGCCGAACTAGCGGCAGAACGCGATCATCTCGCGGCTTCCCGACGCGCTCTGGCCCGGATGCGGCGACAAGCCGAAGAGTTGTTCCGCACCGGCGCCCAAGTCGCCGGGGACGGATTCAGCGCCGAATCCCTCGGCACAGCGCTGTCCAGGCGTCTGGCCGAACTCGCCGACGACCCCGACACCCCGCTGTTCTTCGGTCGTCTCGACCATGCCGACGGTGAACACGCCGGCGAGGCGTATCACATCGGACGTCGCCACGTCATTGACGAGGCCGGATCCCCCATGGTGATCGACTGGCGGGCTCCGGTCTCGACCGCTTTTTACCGGGCCAATGCGACCGATCCGATGGGGGTGGGCCGTCGCCGCCGATTCGGCTTCGTCGGTGGCGAGCTAACGAGCTTCGAGGACGAGCACCTCGCGCAGGGACAGGAGCTGGGGCGTGACAGTCGCATCCTCACCGCCGAGATCGAACGCCCGCGGGTGGGGCCGATGCGGGACATCGTCGCCACCATCCAGCCCGAACAGGATGAGCTTGTCCGCGCCGAACTGGAGGAGTCGATCTGCGTCCAGGGAGCGCCCGGTACCGGAAAGACCGCGGTGGGGCTGCACCGCGCCGCGTACCTGCTGTACGCCTACCGGGAGCGGATACGGCGGGCAGGGGTGCTGGTGGTGGGGCCCAGCGCCGCCTTCCTGTCCTACATCGCGGCTGTCCTGCCCGCGCTGGGTGAGATCGACGTCAAACAAATGACCGTGGACGACCTGGTCAACACGGTCCCGATCCGCGCCACCGACTCCGAGGAGGTGGCGTACGTCAAACACGACCTTCGGATGGCTGAGGTGATCCGGCGGGCTCTGCAGGCCCACATCACCGAGCCGGAGGATTCTCTGGTGGTCTCCGACGGCGCCACCCGCTGGCGGATCGGCGTTGAGGAGCTGCGGGACATCGTGGCCAGAATCCGAGCCGACAATCTCCCCCACACGGTGGGCCGGGAGCGGCTGCAGGCTCACGTGGTCGCTGCGCTGCGGCGCCGCAATGAGGCCCGGGGTGCGGCTCCTGGGCAGGCGTGGGAACGCCGCATGGCACGCGCCATCCGAGGTTTTCTCGACGCGGTCTGGCCCGCCGTCACCGCTCCCGCGCTGGTGGCCCGGCTGCTGAGCGACCAGGAGTTCCTGTGGACGGCGGCCGATGGCCTGCTCAGCGAGGCGGAGCGGGAACTGCTCCTGTGGAAGCGCCCGCCCCGCAGTCCACGCAGCGCGCGCTGGAGCACCGCCGACGCCTTCCTCATCGACGAGGCCGCCGGGCTCATCGAGCGAATGCCCAGCTATGGACACGTGGTCGTGGATGAGGCCCAGGACCTTTCCCCCATGCAGTGCCGCGCGATCGCACGCCGCAGCACGCACGGCTCCCTGACCGTGCTCGGAGACCTTGCGCAGGGCACCACACCATGGGCGGCGCAGCGCTGGGAGACCACGCTGGAGCATCTGGGCAAGCCGACCGCCCGGGTGGTTCCGCTCACCCTCGGGTTCCGGGTCCCCGCCGCCATCCTGACCCTCGCCAACCGGCTACTGCCCACCCTGGACGTGAACGTCCCACCGCCCACGTCTCTGAGGCGTGACGGCGCCCTCGACCTGCGGCACGTGTCCGATCTCGACGCCGCCACGGTGACGGCCGTCCAGGAGGCGTTGACGTATGAGGGGTCGGTCGCGGTCATCGCCGCGGATGCCGACGTGGCGGGCCTCCAGGAGCGGCTTGGGGAGCTGACGACCGAGGCCCGACTCAGCGTGGTGCCGGCTTCTCAGGCCAAGGGTCTGGAGTTCGATCACGTTGTCGTGGTCGAACCCATCCGGATCGTGGAGGCCGAGCCGCGCGGGCTGCACCGGCTGTACGTGGTGCTCACCCGCGCCGTCTCCCGCCTCACGGTGCTGCACGCCCGTCCGCTGCCCGCGCCACTCGCCGCGTGATCAGCCGCGATCGGTTCGGTTGGTTACGCTCAGCCGTTCAGCCCACTCCGCCATTCAGCCGCCGAAGGCCGCCGCGTTTTCCCGGACCCATTGGGCAAAGGAGCGGGGCGGCCTTCCCGTCACCTTCTCCACGGTCGGCAGCACCGTGTACCCGACCTCCGGCGGATCAGTTCGCATCTGAATGAAGAATTCGATGTCCGCGTCGCTGAAGCCCGCCTGACGCCATTCGGCGATCACCTCGTCCCGGCTCAATTCGACGAAGCGCACCTGGCGACCGAGCACCTCGCTGATCACTCTTACCTTGTCCACCGTGGTGAGCACCTCCGGCCCGGTCAGCCAGTACTGCTGACCGGCGTGTCCGTCGGTGGTCAACGCGGTCGCGGCGACCGCCGCGACATCCGCGTCGTGGACCATCGCGCTCTTCGCCTCTGGGAAGCCGTCCCGCACCACCCCGTCGGCCTTGATGGAGTCGGCCCATTCCAGGGCGTTGGACATGAACTCCCCCGGAGCGAGGAATGCCCACTCCAACCCGCTGGCCTCCACCGCTTCCTCCAGCGGGGTTTTGAACACCTCACCCTTCAGCACCGTCACCCGGCGTACGCCCGCCTGCACCGCCAGGTCCACGATCTGTTCGCCGTTGGTGAGCGGGGAAAAGTCCGCGCCGTCGAAGTTGATTAAGTGGGCGGCGGTGACGCCGTCGAATGCCGCCTTGAGACTCTCGGGATCAGTGAGGTTCCCCGCCACTACCTCGACCCCGGTGGGTAGCGCCGCTCGTGAGGGGTCTCGGGTGAGGGCTCGCACCCGGTGCCCGGCGGCCAGCAACTGGTCGATGAGCGGACGGCCGACATGACCGGTCGCCCCCGTCACAAGAATCGTCTGTGCGGTCATGCCGGGAACGGTATGACCGCTTCAGGTCAGCTCCTGTCCTCTACTTTTCGCTTCTTAATTTCTATTTCCCGTAGCGCGGCTCCGCCCCTCGGACCTCACCCGCGTGGAAGCGCGTACCCCTAACCCCTATCCGAAGCTCACCTCGGCAGGCCTCGATCCAGGCTGATCAGGGGTTGGTGAGGTGCGCTGCGGGTGCCGGTACCCGCAGCGCACCGTACGGCTTTGCTGGCCTCATGAGCCGACGGAGCGGCGGACCGGGACCACCAGCGGACCGGCGGGCCCGTCCAGCACCGTGACATGGGCGCCGTAGTAACGAGCGAGGTTGTCCCCGGTGAGCACCTGCCGGGGCGTCCCCGCCGCCACCACCTTCCCGGCGGCGAGCAGCACCATGTGGTCGGCGTACTCCCCCGCGATGATCAAGTCGTGCATTGTGGACAGCACGGTCAGGCCGTGGTCCCGCCGCAGTTCATCGACGAGCTCCAGCACGTCCTGTTGATGCCCGATGTCTAGGGCGCTGGTCGGCTCGTCCAGTAGCAGCACCGTGGCGCCCTGAGCCAACGCCCGGGCGAGGAACACCCGCTGCCGCTCACCACCGGACAGCGTCTGCAGGGCGCGGTCGGCGAACCCGATCAGGCCGAGTCGGGTCAGCTGTTGTTCAGCCACCTTCAGGTCGGCCGCGCTCTCCCGACCCAGGGGGGAGATGTAGGGGGTACGCCCGAGCAACACATAGTCAAACACCGTCATTCCGGGCGGCACCGCGGGATTCTGCGGGACGAGCGCGATCCGGCGGGCGCGTTCCCGACGCCGCAGTCGGCGTACCGGCTCCCCGTCCACCTCGACCGAGCCGGTGAAGGCGATCAGGCCCGCGACCGCCCGCAGCAGCGTCGACTTGCCGGCCCCGTTGGGGCCGATCACGGTGACCCAGGCTCCCGCCGGCACCGTCAGGTCGACGCCGTCAACGACGCGGACACCGCCCAACTCAACGGTAAGGCCCCGTACCTGGATGGTGGTCATACCGATATCCGTTTCGCGGTCCGCATCACCAACACGAAGAACGGTGCGCCGAGGAAAGCGGTGACCACGCCGATCGGAAGCTCGGCCGGCGCGAGAACGACCCGGGCGGCGAGGTCTGCGAGCACCAGGAAGGCGGCGCCGAATAAGGCACACAACGGCAGGATCACCCGGTAGCTGTGCCCCACCAGCAGTCGGATGGTGTGCGGCACGATGATGCCGACGAATCCGATCAGCCCGCTGACCGCGACCGCCGCCGCGGTTCCCAGGGAACAGACCACCAGCAACAGGTAGCGGACGCGTTCGGGGTGCAGACCGAGGCTGCCGGCCTCCTCATCCCCGACGGACATCACGTCCAAGGTCCGGCGGTGCAGCAGGATCACGATCGCACTGAAGGCCACGTAGGGCAGCAGCAGAAGCACCTCGCGCCACCCTGCGACCGACAGTCGCCCCAGCATCCAGGAGTACACCTCCCGGAGCGTGTCGACGTGGCGCTGCTGCAGATAGGTCTGGACCGCGGTGAGGAAGCTGGCTACCGCTACCCCCGCCAGGATCAGGGTGGCCGTGGAGCGATGGCCGCCGCTGCTCGCCCCGAGAAGGTAGGTCATGCCCACCCCCACCAACGCGCCCACAAAAGCAGCGAGCGGAAGGAACACGGAGCTGATGCTCATGTCGTTACCGCCGCGCAGCACGATCGCGACGGTGGTCCCCAGCCCGGCGCCGGCAGCCACCCCTAACAGATAGGGGTCGGCCAACGGATTGCGGAAGACGCCCTGGTAACAGCCGCCGGCCAAGGCGAGCATGGCACCGACCAGCAGCCCCAGCACCACCCTGGGCAGTCGCAGCTCCCAGATGATGGCCGCTTGCCGCTCCTCCAGTCCGCTGTGGACAGCGACTCCGGGGATCCGGTCCACCAGTTCCACGGCGACGGCGCCGGGCGGGAGCGACACTGGCCCGAAGGCGATCCCCGCGATCAGGGCGACGATCACCGCTCCTGTCGCGATGAGGAGCCAGCGTGCCCTCAGACGGGTGGGGCCCACCGTCAATGCCCGGGGCCCCACGCCTTTGCCGAGGGTACGGTTTTGGTCACGGTTCACGCCTGGGACACCGTTCACGCTGCGGCCGCGATCACCGCGTCGGCGATAACCTCCAGCAGATCCACCACCCGAGGTCCCCACCGCGACGCGATGTCGTCGTTGAGTTCCACCACGTTCCCGTTTTGGACGGCGCTAATCCCGTCCCAGCCTGGACGCGCCGCTACCGTCTCGGCCGTCTGCTGGCAGCACACCGTGTCGGCGAGGAAGATTAGATCCGGATCCGCCTCGATGATGTACTCGGCGGACAGCTGCGGATACCCCCCGTTGTCCGCATCTCCCTCACTGGCGGCGTCGGCGATGTTCTCCAAGCCGAACAGCCCGTACAGCTCACCGAGGAAGGTATTCGAGGTCACCGAGTAGAAGGTCGGGTCCAGCTCGTGATAGTAGGTCGGCGCTTCATCCCACTCCGGTATCCCGGCCACAAGCTCATCGATGTCGGCGCGCATCTGCTCGATTAGGTCGGTCGCTTCCTCGGGGTGGCCGGTGAGTTCACCGAGCTGCTCGATCTGCAGATAGGTGTCCTCCAGCACCATCGCCGCCGGGGCCTGGTACACCGGGATCTGTAACTGCTCCAGCGAGGCCACCAGATTGTTGGCGTCACCGCTGATGACCACCAGGTCCGGTTCGTACCCGGCCACCGCTTCGGCGTTAGGCGTGAACCCCGACAGATCGGTACGCGGAGCCTCCTCGGGGTAGGTGGACTGGTCATCGACCGCCACCACCTGGTCGCCCGCGCCGATCGCGAACAACATTTCGGTGGCCGTCGGTGACAGCGACACGATCCGCTCCGGCCGCGCCTCCAAGGTCACCTCCCCCAGGGGGCCTTCCACGGTGACCGGGTACGCGGAACCGTCCTCAGTGGACTGGGAGGGCGTGGGGGTGGGGTCTTCTTCGCCGCACGCGGCCAGCAGAACGGTGGTCGTCAGGAGGCTGATCAGCAGTACTCGTTTTGGTCTCATCGGGTCTCCTATCACGTTGCGCTTCCGGGTGGGCTTCGCTGACAGGTGACAGGAGACCTGTCCGCGAGGCGCCCTTCCTCGAGAGCGCGATTCGCGTGACACGGAACCGCAGGCGACCTGACTTAGCCGCGCGCACGGACCGTGGCGCGGACATCACAGTTGCGGGACAGTGCCGGATTCTCACCGGACTTCGCTGCGGAACCGCCGTCTCAGACCGTAGCGCATGATCAGCGGCGCACTATCGGGTCTTCGGACGCTTCCACGGCAGCGGCTTTGGGCTCACGGATCTTGCTCACGGATCTTCTGGTCAGGTGTCCTGTGGCCAGGACTGAAGGCTCCAGAACCGAAGAATCCAAAATTGGAAGAATCCAGAAGTGAAGGATTAGGGCATTGCGGACCGGAGCCGGCAGGTCAGCTCCTGCACCGGCACGGCGGCGAGCCCGTCCTGTTCCACCCGCTGGGCTAACGCGCGCGCCCACGTGATGAGTCCGGCCACGTCCACCCCGTGGGGCGGCTGACTCAGATACCTCTCCAGGCGATGGGCGGCGCGCTGGAGCAGTCGCACGGTTCCGACGGGATTCCCGCGCCGCGCATGGGTGAGGCCCACGGCCAGTTGGGCCAGGGCCCGCCACAGCTCCCGTTCTGAGTCAGGCGCGGCTTTCCAGGCGCTTTCTAACACCTCATGGGCGTGGAACGGGCGACCGGTGTCCAGCAACCGTTGCGCCTCGTTCAGCGATTCATCCGGCGGCAGCACCAGGTCGTCGGGCATTCCCTCCACGCCCGGCGCGCCGTACGGTAGGGGCCTACCCAGCTCATCTCGAGGACGGGCGTTACGCGGCCGTCCAGCAGCGTCCCGATCCCGACCGCCACGTTGCCCATGGCCACCGTTCACGCCCTGACGACCTCCTTCACCGTGACCACCACCATCCTCCCGCCGCGGCTAGTGTCCCTTGTGGCTCACATGGTGCCTCGGCGTGTGGCGCTGAGCGGGTCAGGCACGTCACACGGCTGGCGTTCTGAGGTGGAGGCGTCCGGCCCGATGCCGCATCGCCCGACTCAAAGAAATCTCCATATGTTTCAACAGTGGCGAAAGTTGTCGTCGCTTCGGAATAGTGAAGGTACGGTCTTCGGCACAGGAGGCGACGATGACAAGACCCTGGGCTCTCCTCCTCGTCATGGCGCTCGGCGCCACCACCCTGGCGGTCGCCGGCCCCACACCGGCCAGCTCCGCCGCCGCATCCGTCGCTGTCGATGACGCACCGGTCAACTTCCATCGCTGGCAGACCCACCGCCAGTGGCGCTCCGGCACCGCGGCGGGTGTGAAGGTCACACCAGGACCCCGGCCAGCGGTGACGCTGAGCCGACCGATCGGCACGACGGACTACACCGACCCCTACACCGGCATCACCCGCACCTGGGAGTACGGCACCTGGACCTCCCCGTTTTACGAGTTGAACTTCGGCGCCACCGAGGTGGTGCCCTCTTGGAACGCGCGTACCCCCGCCGGCACCTGGCTGGCCGTGGAAACCAGGGTGCGGTACGCCACCGGTGAACTGTCGCCCTGGTACGTCATGGCCCGCTGGGCCTCTGGTGATCAGGACATCCGCCGCACCACCGTCAACGGTCAGGGTGACCGTTACAGCACGGTTTGGACCGACACCATCGCCATCGACAACCGCGATGTCACCCGCATCCGGGCGTACCAGATTCGGCTGACGCTCTACCGGGAGCCGGGCTCACGGATCAGCCCACAGGTCTGGATGGTCGGCGCGATGGCCTCGGACATCCCGCCCCGGTTCACGGTGGAGCCCAGCACCGGCGGCATCGCCTGGGGTATCGAACTGAACGTCCCCCGCCGTTCTCAAAACATCCACATTGGCGAATACCCCGAGTACAACGGAGGCGGCCAGGCCTGGTGCAGCCCGACCTCGACAACCATGGTCCTGGAGTACTGGAACCGGCACCCCTCGGAAGAGGATCTGGCCTGGGTCGACCCCAGCTACCAGGACCCGCAGGTCGACCACGCTGCCCGCATGGTCTTCGACTACGCGTATGACGGCGCCGGCAACTGGCCGTTCAACACCGCCTACGCCGCCACCTACCACGACATGGAGGGCATCGTCACCCGACTGCATTCCCTGACCGAACTGGAGCTGTTCATCCGGGCCGGTATCCCGGTGGTGACCTCACAGTCCTTCCTAGCTGAGGAGCTCGACGGCGCCGGCTACGGCACCGCGGGACACCTTTTCGTGGTCATCGGCTTCACCAGGGACGGTGACGTGGTCGTCAACGACCCGGCGTCGCCCTCCAATGAGGCGGTCCGCCACGTCTACCAGCGGGAACAGTTCGAGCAGATCTGGCTGCGCACCCAGCGGTACCGTGCGGATGGCTCCATCGGCAGCGGCAGCGGCGGCATCGTCTACCTGATCAAACCCCGCCAGGTCCCCTGGCCGCGGGTCCTCGACCGCGTCAACCCCAACTGGTGAACACCCAAACCGCCTGGCGAGGCGGATAAGTGACATCGGATGAGCGACATCCAGGTATCACCGCGGGTAAGACCAACCCGCTAACGGATAACGCTCCTCCGGCTAACGTCATACCCGTGAGCGATGACGGTTTCGCCAGACCGGCTGCGGCGGTGCCGCCACAGTCCTCCGCAACCCCATGGCCTCAATCCCCTGCTCCGGCGCCACCGGAGCCAGGAGCAGCACCGGGACCGGGGCCAACGGGAGGACCGAGTACACACCCTGACTCGGGCCCGTACGCGGGGGCGGCGGCACCGTCCGTGAGTGGCGCGACGGCGCCGATCCCGCCGACCATCGGACCGGTTGCGCCGATTGTGCCGAGCGGTTCGACGCAGCTGCGTCGCTTGGCCCCGTCGATCGTCGCGGTGTGGACCATCGGGACGGCGATCTTCTGGGGTTGTGTCACCCTCACATTCGGGCTGTTCACCCTCGCCTCAGCGTTGAGCGGGAACATCCCCATCGCGATGCTTTTGACGCTGGCCATGGCCGCCTCCGCACTCCTGGGTGGGTTCCTCAGTTGGTGGTTGCCCCGAGCCCGGTACCGCTACTGGGGCTACCAGTTGTCCCCTGATGGCCTCGTGCTCCAACACGGAGTGCTGTGGCGTACCCACTCCGTCATTCCCTATGTCCGTATCCAGCACGTAGATGTGGGGCAAGGACCGGTAGAACGACGTTTCGGTTTGTCACGGCTCCAGGTCCACACCGCCGCGGCCACCACCGACTCCACAATCCCCGGCATCCGGGCCGATGAAGCTGAATCTCTACGACGGGCATTACTGGCCCGCGTGGGGGATGACGATGCAGTCTGAGCGGACCGAGGCGACGCCGGTCGAGGCGATAACGCCCCACCCGCCACAGCGCCTCCATCCAGCCACCCCGATTTGGGGAATCGCCCGAATGGCGCGGGGTTTCCTCCCCCTGGCCGCTCTGGCCGTAGTCCAGCGCCTGTGGTTCCTGTTCGTCATCGCCGCCATCGGGATGGTGTGGCCGATTCTGGAGTGGTGGCGGTACACGTACGCCATCGAGCCGAACGCCGTCCGAATCGATGAGGGAATCCTCAGCCGAAAACGACGCGTCGTTCCGTTTGATCGCATTCAGCAGGTGTCGTTGAGTCAGAACACCCTGCAACGCCTGCTGCGTACCGCCCGGCTGCGCGTGGAGACCGCAGGGGGCCTCGGCGACACCGAGATCGACATGCAGATGCTGGGTTTGGCGACGGCGACGCGGCTGCGGGATCACCTGATGCAGGCCAGCGCGGCGGCGCGGGGCACCAGTCCAGCGTCCGGGACCGACAGCGCCGCGGGGCCTTCCACGGCGCCGGTCGCCGCTCCCGCTCCTCCTCCCATCACCGTGGTACGCCTCTCCTTGGGAGAAGCGATCTTGGCGGGAGTGCTCTCCCTCCGTATCGCCGCCGCGGCGGCCGTCATCGGTGCCCTCTTTCAGCTCGTAGACGATCTCCCGGACAGCGTGCTGCCCAACTTCATCGCTGACGTGGACCTAGGGGCGCTGCTGCCACGCAGCCCACTGGCCATCCTGCTGACGGTGGCGGGGGCGCTGGGGGTGTTCGTGCTGCTCGCCGCCTTGTCCGGGGCCCTGGCCAACGGACGTTATCTGCTGACCCGCTCCGGCGGTGATCTGCAGCTGCGCCGCGGGCTTCTGGAACGGCGAGAGCTGGTGATGCCCGTCACCCGGATCCAGAACGTCCAAATCAAGCAGTCACTGGTGTACCGGCTGCTCGGTTTGGTGTCCGTCCGCGTCTACAGCGGCGGCGGCAGCCTCCGAGATTTAGAGGTGGGAGAACTCACCATCCCGATCCTGCCGCGCCGAGAGCTGTCCAGGGTAATCTCCTGCCTGTTCTCGGACCTGCCGCGTCTTAACCCAGAAGACCCACTGTCCCCGCTGATCAGACACCCGTTGGCCGCGTTGTGGCGGCGCATGTTACGCGTGGTGGTTCCCCTGACGATCATCGCGGTGGCCGTGGCGTTCTGGCTGCCCCCGTGGGGGTTGTTGGCGCTCCTGCTACCTGTGCTCGCGGCCGGATTGACCGTCATCGAATGGTGGGGGTTAGGGCACGTCGACCTGGGCGACTACCTGATGGAACGGCACGGGGCGCTTACCAAAGTCACCAACCTGGTGCCCTGGCGTAAGGTGCAGAGCGCGGCCCGCCGCACCTCACCGGGACAGCGCCGGGTGGGGGTGGCGACGGTACGCCTCGACCTGGCCGGACTGACGCCAGACCCGGAGATCCGGGACGCCGCCGCCGCACGCGCCACCGCCCTGCTGAACCGGGTGGTCCCCAACCGGGTGGTCGGGGAGGCGCCCCTCCCACCTCGCGTCGACCCCACGATGGGGTAGCGGCCGAAGCATAGGGGCAAAGTCAGCGGCAGGGCTGTTTCTCCGCCGGTTCTACTCCGGCTTCTGCTACTCCGACTTCGCCGCGCTCCGGCTTTCCTGCTCAGTGTCCTGCTCCGTCAACGCCTCGTCGTCGGTGCTCTCCCCGGCGAGTGCGGCGCGCAGCCGTTCCTTCTCCTGCCGACGCCGCTTCACCGCGGCATCGATCTGGAGAACCATCTCGTCACGCCACCGCCGCAGCAGGAAAAACGACAACACCATCGAGACCAGCAACGCGATCATCAAACGCAGCAGCAGGTCGATGGGCAACGGAGTCAGCAGGACCGCGCACAACACGAACAGTCCGAGACGACCGAGGGTGTACTTGACCGCGGGACTCACCTATCAACACCTATCTGTCTGTATCAATGAGCCTGTTGTGAACCGATACGTCGCATCCGGCCAGACGGAGTCCCATGCCGACCACCGCCTCATGCCTGTCCGCACGTCGAACCGCCTGGCCCTGCCCGTCCCTCTCCCTTGCCCGGTCATACGTTCAGGCCGGCGCAGGAGGAGCGACCAGTCCATGTGTTACCCAAGCTGCCGGTCCAGCCACCGGATCCCGAAGAACCACAGCGGCGCGAAGACCAGACACGCTGTGATGATCGCCAAAGCCCCGCTGACCAGTTGCGGCAGGTCCAACAGAACGTTCTCCACCGCGAATCCGGCCGCCACCGCCAGCGCCGCCGAGATCAGCAGTACCCCGATACGCCCCCGCACCCCACGCCAGGCGCGGACATCCTCGATGTAGAGCCAGACCACCGGTATGCCGGCCAGCCAACCGCTGACATCGCCGAATTCTGAGCTCCCCACCAGGGAAAACCCAGCGTCGATGAACGCCAGGGCTGCCACCCCGAAGACGAGTAGCCCGGCCACCACGATCATCAACTCACCGAACCGGGCGATCCGCCCCTCGGCGTCACGACGCGGAACACGGGGCCGCTCCGCCACCTCAGGGGGCGACGGTTCTACCCGCTTACGCCGCGCCATTCCACCCTCCGGCTCATGCGTGTCTGGTCCGGGAGGATCCCGGCTCATCCTTGTTCTTGATTGTTCTTAGTTCTTGATTGTTCTTGTCGAGGGTACGCGTCGACGGTTCGCACCATGCCACACGGCGGCCGGGCTGTGGGGGTGGCCCGATGACGCCTCAGACCCCGGAAGGTCAAACGCCTCATCTCAGCGTGTTGCCACCATTCCGCTCCCACGCGACCTGGTTATTGATGGGAGTCACACAGATCGGTCGTTTCAGAGTCCGAATAACTCCAGCATTTTCCCGGCCTGTCGCGTACCTTGCTGATGCGCGGCAGAACGGTCCGACGACAGTGGGGCCGACGACCACGGGGGCGCCCATGACAGACGTAGCGGCCTATCTCCGCAGAATCGGACTCGCTGGATTCCACGCTGAGCACAACCGGAACGACGCCGCCGCTTTGGCCACGCTGCATCGGGCGCATCTGGAGACCGTGCCGTACGAGAATCTCGATATTCAACTGCGCCGACCGATCTCCCTGCGCCCCACCGACATTTTGGACAAGATCGTCCGCCGTAGACGGGGCGGGTACTGCTACGAGCTCAACGGCGGGTTCGCGCTGCTCCTGCGTGATCTCGGCTTCCGGGTCCGGATCATCGAGGCGGCGATCCAACGGGCGACGCTGGGGGAACGGGCCTGGGGAAACCATATGGCGTTGTTGGTGGAGGCCGACGGTCAGCAATGGCTGGCGGACGTCGGACTCGGCGATGGGTTCCTGGCTCCTCTCCCGCTGCGGGAAGGGATCCACATCCAAGGGCCGTTCCCGTTCGGACTATCTGAACAAAACGGCGTCTGGCGGATGGCCCACCACCCCGGCGGCGCGGTCGACAGCTTCGAGTTCCGTCTGACTCCGCGATCGCTGAGTCATTTCACCGCGCACCACATTCGGCTGTCGACCTCACCAGATTCGCCCTTTACCCGGCTGTTGATCGCACAGCGACCTGGCGAGGATTACACGCTGACCCTGCACGGCCTCACCTTGACTCTGCACGCCGCCGGAGGTGCTCAATACATCCGGACCCTGCGCCACGAGGCCGAGTTCACCGAGGTCCTCGCCGACGAATTCAACGTGGCGCTGGAGGACGTGGGGGCCGAGGGCCTGCACCAGCTGTGGCGTCAGGCCTGTGAGCAGCACCTGTTGTGGACCGCAGCCTGAGCTGCCCGCCCACCACGCGTCCTTGCCGTTGTGGGATCAGACTCACTCCACGCCTGAGGAGCCTTAGGACCAGACGGCCTGGGGTTCGGCGCGGCGCTGCGCCTGCGGCACCGGCGGGTCGTACTCCCGCGTCACGACAAACTCCGCGTCCCGCTCGACCGGCGTGAATTCCGCGTCCCAGATCAGCCGCGTCAACTCCTCCCGCGCCGCCTCGGGCGTACTCTCCAGGTCCGCCGCCGTGCCCGGCCCGGGGAAGACGAGGTCGTCGACGCCGAAATTCAGGCTCAGCTGCGCCACGGACAGGCCATGGGACGCCACCGCGCAGGTCAGGTGGGGCACGTTGTCCAGTATCAGGCGGCTGATCGCGAAGAGCTTCAATGATTCGGCGGGGGTGACCGCCGCGGAACCGTCCGTTGCCGGGGCGAGTACCGGAGCGAAGGCGACGCACCCCAGTCCGTCATCCTGGGCCTGCCGTAACCGCAGCAGTTCCTCAAGGTGGTCGGCGGGCGTCTTGTCCTGGCCGTAGAGCATGGTCGTCACCGACCCACCGTCACCCACGGTGAAAGTGACTCGGTTGCCGTACCGCGCCTCGCGTACCTGATGGGCCACCTTGCCCAGCCACAGCAGGTTGTCGATGGCGTACAGCCGCTCACCGTCCTGTCTGGTAAGCCGCTCCCCGGCCATCACCTTCGCCGCGATCTCGCGTGTCATGCCACTCCCCTCTGTCAGATGCAGAGGGTACGCGCAGCCATCACCGCCTCCGGGTGTGCCACCGCGCACTTTCGGGTACGTCACCGACGGTCCGGTTCGCACCACCTGGAGAGCCGGTTGGTATAGCCGGAAATCTTCACCAGAAGGTCGCCCGCGGGACACCGCGGACGGTGGCCCAGCCTGACAAACCATCGTACGGTGGACAGCGAGCGGGATCCGGAACAGACGACGGAGCACTGACATCCGTCGTATCGACACCGGATAATGCTGCTCGGCCCCTTTCGGTCCGATCCGTGGATCGTATCTCCACAGAGCGGCGATATCCGGAAAAAGCCCGAATATCCGCGGAGAACGCCCGGATGGGGTTCGCTGACGCTCAGCGTGACATGCGGCCACGGGGGTGATGAGATGGGTGCTCCGCAGGAGGCGGCGCCTGACCGACGTACCGCGCGTCAGAGCGTTACGCACCCTCGGGGTTTCCGTCGCTGCCTGGGCCTGCTAGGCCTAGCGGTCACGGTCCTGATCGGGATGACCGTGCCCGCCCACGCGCAGCCAGGTGACCCCGGAGCACCATCGGTCCCTAACACCGGGGTACGCCCGGAAATCGGCGGCACCCTGCCCTCGGTGACCACCCCACCCGACCCGGGTACGCCGCCCGATGACTCCTTCCCCGACACAGACGACGACATAGAGCCTCCCCCCATAGGGCCGTTGGCCTCGCAGATCATCGCCGAGCGCAACCTGGTGGCCCAGCTAGGTGAGCAGGTCCTGGAGGCTGAGCAGACGCTCACTGACCTTCAAGAAGCCGTCGCTGACGCCCGCGAGGCCTGGGAGGCCGCTGAGGCGACGCTTGAGGAGGCCCGGGGCCAGGTCGAAAACGCCGCGCGAGAGGCCTACCAAGACGCGGCCGCGCTCCCGGATCCGCTTCAGCAGTTCGCGCCGGAGCTGCGGGACCTAGCGCGGCTCGCCCCCGGTATGCGCGCTATCCGTCAGGGGGAGGTAGCCGCAGAGGCGTACCAGAACGCTCGGGAACTGGCCGAAAGCCTGCAAGCGGCCCTGGAGGCGGCCGAGGAGGCATTGCGCGCCGCTGAGAGCAGTTACCAGTCCCTGTCGTCCCAGTACGAGCAGCGCAACGCCGCGTTGGAGGAGCTGGAGGAGCGAAACCGCGATCTGCTCGCCCAGGCCGACCAGATCGCCGACGACTACTGGGGGAACCAGCCGGGCTCCAACAGCGGCGGCGTCAACCTGACCGAGGAACGCAACCTACTTCCGGCGCCCCAGGCATTGGCCGCCGTCCAGTACGCTCGGGCTCAAGTCGGTAAGCGGTACGAGTGGGGAGCCGAAGGCCCCAACGCCTTCGATTGCTCCGGTCTGGTCTGGGCCGCCTACCGCAGCGCTGGCGTGACTTCACTTCCTCGAACCGCCCGGCAGCAGTACCTGGCCACCCGTCCCGTGGCGGGCGGCATCCTGCCTGGTGATCTGATCTTCTTCAGCAACAACCGCTCAGACTGGAATTCGATCTACCACGTCGGGATATACATCGGTAACGGGCAAATGGTGCACGCGGCCAACCCGCGGAACGGCGTGACCATCAGCGCAATTCCACGGTCGGATCTGTTCGCCGTCACCCGCGTAGTGCCGGCGGTGCCGCGTCCCAACTCGCCGACTCCGTCCCCGTCGTCGCCCGCGGCTCCAAACCCGACTCCTCCCACCAACCCGCCGGGTGTGAGCCCCAGCCTGTCGCCACGGCCGACGACGTCGCCCAGCGCCTCGGCGTCCCCGTCCAGCCCGTCACCATCCAGCCCAACGCCATCCAGCCCGTCGCCGTCCGTGAGTGCGTCCCCGAGCCCATCGGTCTCACCGGGGGAGCCAGGGCCTTCTCAGACCCCGTCGTCGCCAACGCCATCCGCCTCCTCGTCGGCTCCCTCGCAGGCACCGCCGACTACGGACCCATCCTCGGCAGATCCGTGTCTGGTCCCGGCCTCCCCCACTCCGTCGGGGATGCCTACTCCGTCGACGACGCCTTCCCCCTCCCCGTCGCCCACGTCGTCCTCTCTCAACCCGGACTGTGTGATTCCCAACGGGATTCAGGAGCCGTCTGACGCGCCGGAGAACACACCCAGGACCATGGATCTCCCGTCCGATGCCTGGCTGTATCTGGTGCCGTCTCAGAAGGCCGTCACGCTCGCCTACCAACGGCAGAGCCGGCTCGGTATCCGCGGCTCCGACAGGCGGTGCCGGTAGTGGAATTGGGAAGCGACAGTCGTTTTACCGGGGCCGCTCTGTGTCCACTTAAGGGCTTGTGGCACGGTAAGGAACCTGACCACCACTGTCGGGGTCGTACAGATTCCGCATAGGCTTCCAGGGACCGGACCACTGTGACGAGCACCGACACGGGTGGAGTTGCCGCCCCTGGACCAGCCTGCATAGGGTTTCGTGGTCGCGCGGCTGAATCGGAGGGCTGATGGACGACCGGAGATGCGCCGTTTGCGGCGAGCCGGCAACGCCCGGCGCTGTGGTGTGCACCCGCTGTGGCGAGCCCTTGACGTCACGCACCACGGCCGGGCAGAACGTGACCGGACAGGAGTCGTCTCCGTGGGCCTCGTCGTCGACTCCGGAGGCCGCGTCGGCTTCCTCCGACTGGCCCGGAGAGCGGGAGTCCTCACCCTTTGATCAGGGATCGGATTGGCCTTCCCTCTGGGACATCGGTTCTGGAAGCGAACAGCAGTCCGGAGGTGGACAGCAGTCCGGCACCCCCGACGTCGCCTCCGAACCTCCGCCCGACATCCCCCCGGTGGATCTTCCTCCCGTTGGGGCTCCACTTCCTGCGACGGACGCGGTCGAGGAGGATCTGCCCGAACCGTATACCCCGCCGCCCCCACCGCCGGAGGGCGCGATCTGGCCGGGAATGTCAATCCCCAGTGCAGAGCCAGCGACTGCGGAATCATCCTCAGACCCGGCAGACCCGGTAGATCCGCAGCCCTCGCAGACACCCGCCGCCGGCTCGATGGAGCGACCGGTTGCGGAAACCGGACAGCCAGAGCCGGCCGTCTGGGATGAGCCCGCGCCGCAGAGGCAGGAGGAGCCGGAGCCTGCGGCTGCGACCGCCCAAGGGGCCTCTGAGGCTCCTCAGTCGCCGCCCCGGCGGTTTACGCTGCCCGATACCACGCCCCAGCCATACGGCGGCGCCATGACCTCCCCGCCCTCATACCTAGATTCGGCCGCCGAGGATTCAGCGTTCTCGGGACAGCCCGGCGGTGACGCCACCACCCCGCCGGCACCGGAGCCCCGCTCAGCCCCGCCCCACTACTCCGCTCCCCCGATTCCGCCACAGTCTCCTCCCAGTGGTTATCCGCCGCCGCCCATTCCTGGCCCACGGCACCCCGGTGTCCAGTACCCGGCCGCGCCGGCCTATCCGCCGGCCGCCGCCGCGGCGCATCGGCCACCTGCGGTTCAGCGGCCCGGCGGCCCATACCCGGGCTCTCCGCAACACCCAGCCTCCGCTCCGCCCCCGATGTCGACTCCCCCACCGGCGCCGCCTCCGCCTCGGGCTTTCCCGCCGCCTCCGTACCACCCACCCGGGCCGCCGGCGCCGCCTCAACACCCCGCTCCACCTGGGTCTCCCTCCGGGCACTACCCGGGTACGCCACAGCCGTCATCCGCTCCGCCGGTATCGGCGCCCCCAACGTCGGCACCGCCGGTGTCGGCGCCACCGTCATCGGCGCCACCGGCAGCCGCCCCGTGGTCCTCGAACGCTCCGCAGTCCCCCGCGGCGCCCTCCTATCCCGAGGCGCCGCAATCGCCGGCTGCCCCCTACGCTCCAGGACCGCAGGCGGATTCGACCCCGCAGACGGACCACGGCTCGGACTCCGGCTCATCGCCTTTCAGCCCACCTTCACCGTCGGGGTACGCCCCGCCTGTTCCTGAGGAGCGGCCTGCGCAGCCCCGTGGCTGGTTGGAACCGGCCACGCCGGGTCCGTCCCAGTCAGCGTCACCGTGGTCCACCACACCCACGGAGCCTGACTCCAGCGCCGGTAACGCGGGGTTTGGATCACCTGATACGGCGTTTGACACACCGTCTCCATCACCGCCTACCTCGGACGCTCCCGCTCCTGTGCAGGACAGCCTGGTGGGGGCCGAGTCCAGGTCAAGCACCGAGGAGGAGGCGTATCGGCCGGAGGCCAGCGACTCTCGGCTGACTCCGCCGCCGGCGGACCTCCCTCCGAGTACACCTGAACCCGACGCCGATGCCTCACCGGAGCCTTGGATCCCCTCCTCCGAGTCGGAGGCCGCGGACCGCCAGACGCCCAGCGCCCCCGCGATCGGGCGGGCGTCGGCGAGCACCATGATCACTCCCCCGGAGGGGGAGGTGTCCCACTTCCGGTCCGAAGGCACCACCTACCGCGCCGGGGAGTTGGCTCCCCATTCCGGTCGCCCTCTGGTCGACATTCCGCTCCCTCCGTTTGAGGAGGAGCCGGTCTCGACGGCGTCGCAGGACTTCGCTGAGCCTGCCCAGGAGCCGCCGTCTCCCCCGTCCTCCCCGCAGCCTGAACCTGCCGAATTTGGGGGACGCGCGGCACCCGTGGAGTTCTCCCGGGGCCTGTTCGAGCCTCCGGCTCCGTCTGCGAGCTCCCCGTCGTCTTCCCCGTTCTCCGCCTGGGAGAAGCCGGAGGCCCATTCTCAGGAGCCACCGCCGGCGCCGGAGCCGTCCTCTCTCGGCTCTTCTTCTCCCAGCCCCTCCTCTTCCAGCTCGTCCAGCGGCTGGGCCTGGGAGCCGGCGCGTTCCACCTCGGCCTCTTCCGAGGTGGAGGAAGCCAAGCCAGAACCTTCACCGCAACCGGCCGAATCCAGCGCCTCCCCATGGGCCGCCTTTGCTGATCCCTGGCGGGACAGTTCGGCTGGTAGTACGCCCGAACCTCCGGTGTCCAGCCCGGAGCCGACGCCCCCACCCACGCCCCGGACGTCGTCCTCTAGCTTGCTGGCGGCTTCCGGCGCGTACCCAGGGGACTCGTCATCCTCATCGTCGTATCGGGATTCCTATGCCGGGGCATTCGGGCAGCGGACCAACCAGCCGGCCGATCCCGCTTTCCCCTCACCGCCGGATCGGTCTTCGCCGCGGGATGACGAGCCGTCCTACTCCTCATCCTCAGCGGCTTCGGCGCCTGCCTCCTACGGATCAGAATCGCGGGACGCGTACCAGTCGGCGGGTTCCGGTTCCTTCGGTGACTCTGCCTTCTCCAGCCCGTCCCGAGACAGCGAACCCTCGTCCGATCTCTGGAACCTGAACGCCAGCTCCAGCTCCGCACCGCCCTCATCAGAACCGGCGCCTCCCGCCCCGTCATCCGATCTTTGGAGCACGCCGGCGGCGTCAGAATCGGCTGGCGGATCCCTGTGGGATACCGGTGAACGCTCTGGTGAAACGGCAAGCTCCGAGCCTCCGCCGTTCGATCCTCAGCCACCCGCTCCTGAACCATCCGTTCCTGAGCCACCCGCTCCTGAACCTGCACCGCCGTCGTCCCACACCGCGGATTCCGCCGTGCGGGGAGTGGCCAGTGTGCCAGGAGTACGCCGGGTGTCCCCGGAGGAGATCGCCCAGCTTGGAAACCTGGGCCCCCAGCGGCCCACCCTCTATGGCTCTCGGGCCAGCGGCTCGCCAGAAGGCGTCACCGAGGGCGACCGTCGTGACAGTGGGCCCGATGACCCCGAGGATCCGGGCCCTCCGGAACCGCCGGAACCCCCTGAGCCTCCGGAGCCGCCCGGTCCGCCGTGGCCTCCCGGCCCAGGGCCGAGCCCGGACCCGGAACCGAGACCGCAGCCGGGGCCTGCTCCGTCACCACCGTGGCCTTCACCGGAGCCGACGCCACCTCCACGGCCTGAACCACCGTGGCCACAGCCGACTCCGCCGGCGCCCCCTGGGCATCCCCCGGCCCCACCGGAACCGCCCCCGATTCCACCCACCCCACCGCCACCACTCAGCGAGGGGCGTTCCGATCCCGCGTTACGCGGAGACGACGGCAAGTCTGAGCCGGGCATTGTGTGGCCCGGCTCAGACCCTGTCTCTCAGCCCGTTTCTCCTGCGCCGGTCGCTACCACTCGGCAGCGGCCGGCGCAGATCACTGAAGAACCTGAATCCATCTCAGGAAAACCACCGGCCACATCGACAGCCACATCGGCAACAGAGCGCGTCGCTAGCGCGGGGCGACACAGCGCTGCTCAGTCACCCCAGCGCTCAGACCGCCCAGACACAGACGATTACCCGATATGGCCCGATTCCTCCCCGACTACCCCTACTGTACCGTCTGGCGCTCCCTCTCTCGGCCTGTCCGCACGTATCGATCCCCCTGCGGCGTCGCCAGACCCGGTCTCCGCACCGCCCACGCCCTCCGAGACGCCGCGATCCGCACCTGAGCGGCCGTACTCACCTCCGACCGCGTCGGTGTACCGCTCGACTCGGGCCACCACCACGGACGCGGATGCTGACCAGGCGTGGGGCCCACGATCGGAGCCGACCGCTCAGGAACGGGCCGGCAACACTCGGGCCTCTGCCCCGTCCGCACCCAGGTCTTCCGCGGGCTCTCGGTCCGAGTACGACACAGAGGCGCCCCGCGACAGGCGTACCACCCCTGACCCGAGCGGCCCGCGTCAGCCTGAAGAGCCGACCGCCACGATCCGGACAGTCAATCCGCTTGACAGCACAGGTTCCCTCACAGGCCATCTGCTCCGTGTCCGTCTCGATGACGCAGAGCAGGCCGCCAGGTCCCGAAAGAACCTCACTATCGGCATCATCGTCATGGCCATCGTCCTGGTCGTGGTGAGCGTCCTGGTGATCTGGCTGTTGAACTCGGACGTCCTCACTGGGCTCTTCCAATAGCGAGTCGCGCGTACCCCTCATCCGGGTTCGTGTGGGTCTAGGGTTGATATATGGCGACGTTGCCGAAGAGCCTGCTGTGGGAGCGTGTCAACTCCGTCGGCGCCGAACATGTCCTGCTCGATGATCGTGTGGGACTGCGCGCCAGGGGCACCATGGTGGCTGCGGCGCCGTTGCCATACACCTGCCGCTATTCGCTGGCCACCGACGCAAGTTGGGCGACCAGCGTCGTGGAGGTGACCACAGAGGGCGCGGGCTGGTCCCGCCGGGTCCGGCTGGAACGGGAGGTCGGACAGTGGCGAATCGTCACTTCTGAACAGGGGGAGCTGGACACCACCCTGCCCGGGACCGAGATGCCCGAGTTGCTCGACTCGGCCATCGATGTGGACCTGGGATTCTCCCCCTTGTTCAACACGTTGCCGGTACGCCGGCTGGGTTTGCGGGACAAGCCGGTGGGGACGGTGATGACTCTGGTGATGGCCTGGATCCAGGTACCGACCCTGGTAGTGACCCCCAGCGAACAGACCTACACCTGGCTGGGAGAAGACCGGGTGCTGTTCGAAAGTGGGGTATTCCGGGTCGAACTGGAGCTCGATCCGGCCGGCTATGTCGTGCACTATCCCGGCCTGGCCAGGAGACGGTGATCAGGAAGGGGGGCGTACGGATGATCGGTGATCCGTACCTGAGCACCGTTGTGTCGTCGACACAACGGGAGTAGTCCGTTTGCTCGAACTTCTCCTCGTCCTCTAGCGTTAGTGCAGGTCAAGAAGGGTTACCATTGATCCTCACCTGGGGCAGGGTTCGGCTGTTTCCGGGACGGCGGGAGACGACAGTGCTCTAATGGGGCTGGGCTCACGTGTGTCCCGGTGAGTGTTATCGGCCGGACACGGGCCCTAGTCGACAGTCCAGTCGACAGTCCAGTCGACGCAAAGGGGGGGTTGTGGACACTGGTGATCGGCTGCTCACGCCGGGCGAGGTGGCCGCGCTGTTCCGCGTCGACCCGAAAACCGTGACACGTTGGGCGGCGGCCGGTCGGATTGGGAGTATCCGTACGCCGGGAGGTCATCGGCGTTTCCGGGAATCCGAGGTCCGCGCGCTGCTCAATGGGGAGGAATCGGGCCGACCGTCAGAATCGGACTATAGTACACGCTGAACCGCGGTATTCGTGGTTCAACATGGCGCGGTACTCCTCGCCAGAGGATTTTGGCCGACGGTTGGTCAGGGGTGTGCGACGTAAAAACGGTGAGGGCCGTTTCGCACCCCTTGATCAGCCATGGCCGTGGCTATCGGTTCCGGTCATCTGATTTCATGTGACGACCGGGAGGGCTTTGTCATGCCCGTTACTCGTTTCGGGCATGGTCGTCAGCCCATCAACGCCTCAATCCGTCATCGATCGTCAGGCTGGGACGTGCGGGAACTTTCCCGTCAACGCTCCGGGGCTGGCTCCCGCGCGGCCCCCAGCGTGCCGGTCCAGCGCTGGTAGAGGGTGTGAGGAACACCAAGAGCATCAAGCACTTTGCCTGCGATAAAGTCCACCAGCTGTCCGACCTCTCGGGCTCCGCTGTAGAAGCCTGGGCTGGCCGGTAGGACTACTGCGCCCGCATCATGAAGGGCCAGCAGATGAAGCAGGTGTCCTCGGGATACGGGGGTCTCCCGCGGAACCACCACCACCGGTCTGCGCTCTTTGAGGTTGACATCAGCGGCCCGCTGGAGCAGGTCCTTGGACAATCCCTGCGCGATTCCCGCGCAGGCCGCGGAGCTAGCTGGTATCACCACCATGCCGCGTGCAGGGTACGAACCGCTGCTGGGGCCAGCAGCAAAGTCATTGGGTGACCAGTACCGCAGATCCGCGGTGTCTAGTTCCCGCTCCAACCACTGAGCGAGATCGTCCTTCCAGTGCGCGTCACGGAACCGGATTCCGGTCTCATCTAAAAGCGTGAGCCGCGCAGCGCGGGAGATCACGAGATCGACCGGGAAACCGGCGTCGAGCAAGGCGCCGATCACGGCTCGCGCGTACGGGGTCCCGGAGGCCCCCGATACCCCTATCACCCAGGGTCGCCGCTCACCTGTCATGGCCCCACTGTGCCCTACCGGTGATCGACAACGGTGGGGAGGGTGGATCACACCTTCTTGGAATTTCGTGAAACACACAGAAGCCCTGCCGGCTGGCAGGGCTTCTGTGGTCAAGCTCCCGCACTTACCACTCACGATGGCTATGCCCCCGTACCATCGTGGTTCATTGATCGACCCTACAGGTCAGCGACGACGATCTCCTCGTCATCGGTCCAGCCATCGACGGGACCATCACTGGCTTGCTCACTCTCGAACGTCTGTGCTCGAGAGTCCCACCAATTCTGATCGGTTCCCCGACTCGTTGTCTGGGACGGCACGTCGAGTACTCCGCTGGGACTCGCCGGATCCGTCACGTTGTTCTCCCTTCGGGGGTCACGAACACCAGGGTAGGAACACGTCCGGTTCGTCCTGCCCGATCCACTGCTCACCCATCACGGATGTGAGGTGTTTCAGCGGGGCCCGTCCTCTCGCCCTCCCGGGAGGACATTCAGGACGATGGACGGTTCACGTTCGCCAAGATCAACGATAAGTTGCTTGGCCCTGTTCTAGTACCCGAAAGTACGGATCTTCTAACCCGCCAAACCCTCCGGTTCCCTCTCGCCGTCTCCCTTCTTAGGCTGGCGGCGTGCACACTCTGTGTAACCCTTTTCCGGACTTCGTTGGCCGGATGCGCTGACAAATCACGGTCACCCAGGTGCGAACACCGCCAGGATTCCCAGGATAGATTTGGGAAATTTCGCCCTAGACAACGCAGTGTTTCTCGCCCATTACAGAAGACGCAAGAGTTATGGGCGTGTCGCATCTAGTACGGCGTGTCGCAGAAGGCCTTTTCGGGCGAAGGCCCCTCTACCGAAGGAATCTTATTTTCTACCCCTGTGAGGTGGAGAACATCAAGCACTTATCAAGATCAAATCAGCCACTGCGAAGACGAGTATTGCGATCCCCACAAAACCGTTGGCAGTGAAGAACGCTCGGTTCACCTGTGACAGGTCGTCAGGTTTCACGATGAGGTGTTGGTAGCAGAACGCAACGGCGGCGACCCCGAGACCGATCCACCACAGCCATCCCAGTCCCACCCAGAGTCCGAACCACACGAAGCATGTGAAGGTCACCACGTGGGTGATCGAGGAGGCCACGAGGGCGGCTCGGATCCCGAAACGGGCGGGGACCGACCGCACCCCGATGCGGCGGTCCACCTCGGCGTCCTGACAGGCGTAGATCAGATCGAATCCGCCGATCCACAAACCGACCCCAACCCCAAGCACGAGGGCTGGTCCTATGCCCTCCAGGGTGCCGGTCACCGCCAACCACGCACCCACCGGCGCGACCAGTTGCGCCAGCGCCAAAATCGCGTGCGGGAAATCAGTAAAACGCTTGCCGTAGGGATAGATGATCAGCGGCGCCACAGCCAACGGCGACAGCGCCAGACAAAGTGGATTAAGCAACGCCGCGGCGATCAAGAAAAACCCGAGAGCGATCAACCCGCCAGTCCACGCAGCGCGTACCGAGACCACTCCGGTGACCACCTCACGCCCAGCGGTACGCGGGTTTTGCGCATCGATATGCCGATCGATCACCCGATTGGCGGCCATGGCGAAGGTACGGGCTCCCACCATGGCGATCGTGATGAGCAGCAAATCACTCCAGCGCACCCAGGGCAGTCCGTTGGCGTCCTCAGGCGCCACCGACCGCATCGCCATCAGGGCGGACAGGTACGCGAATGGTAATGCGAACACCGAGTGTTCGATCATTACCAGTCTTAAAAACGCGGTGATTCTGCCAGGGCGGGCCGGCCGGGACACGGCGGTGGTCATTGCAGCCCGTACTCCTTCCAGCGCCGGTCCACCCGAGCGATGATCTCCGGACTCATCACCGCTTCGTCCGGCCAGCCACGGGTGTATCCCTCCGTCGGTAGTTTGCGGGTGGCGTCGATCCCCGCCTTGCCGCCCCAGAACTGCTGGTAGGAAGCGTGATCGAGGTGATCGACCGGCCCTTCGGTGAGCAGTAGATCGTGTGAGTAGTCCACGTTGCCGAACGCGCGCCACGCCACCTCGGCGTAGTCGTGGACGTCACAGTCTTCGTCAACGACCACGATCAGCTTGGTCAGCGACAACAGGTGGGCGCCCCAGATGGCGTTCATGACCTTCTGTGCGTGCTTGGGGTAGCGCTTGCGGATCGACACGATCAAGCAGTTGTGGAACACCCCCGGCTCAGGCATGTCGATGTCGACGATGTCGGGGATCAGCAGCTTGATCAGAGGCAGGAAGATCCGCTCGGTCGCCTTCCCCAGCCAGAAGTCCTCCTGTGGCGGTTTGGAGGTGATGATCGACTGGTATACCGGGTCGCGCTGCATGGTCATGCACTGCACATGCAGCACCGGGAACGGCTCGACCGGCGTGTAGAAGCCGGTGTGATCCCCGAACGGCCCTTCCGGCAGCCGCTCCCCCGGTTCCAGGTACCCCTCCAGCACCACCTGGGCATGCGCCGGCACCTGGAGCGGGACGGTCAGACAGTCGACCAGTTCGACCCGCTCGCCGCGCAGGTAGCCCGCGAAGAGATATTCGTCGATGTCAGCAGGCAGTGGGGCTTGGGCCGCGTACGACACCACCGGATCGCACCCGAAGGCGATCGCCACCGGCAGCCGTTGCCCCAAGCGCTCGGCTACGGCGTGGTGCGCGGTGGAGTCCTTGTGGATCTGCCAGTGCATGGTGAGGGTGCGCTGGTCGTGCTGCTGCAGCCGGTACAGCCCGAGGTTGCGCTTGCCGGTCTCGGGGTGCCGGGTGTGTGTTAGGCCCAGGTTGTGGAAGATGCCGCCGTCCCCGGGCCAGGTCACCAGACCGGGCAATCGGTTCAGGTCAACCTCGTCCCCCCGGTACACCACCTCCTGACACGGGGCGGTTTTGACCTTCTTCGGGGGCACGCTGGTCAGCGACATCAGTTTGCCGAGGCCCTCTCGGATCCCGGACCACCCGACCGGCAGCTCAGGTTTGACCAGTTCGCCGATCCGGTGGCCGATCTCCTCAAGCGACTCCACACCCAACGCCATGGCCATCCGTCGCTGGGTGCCGAAGAGATTGGTGACCACCGGCATCTCGCCCCGGGTGGGACGCTCGAAGTACAAGGCGGGTCCGCGTCGCCGGACCACGCGTTGGGTGATCTCGCTGATCTCCAGGGTCGGGTCAACCGGCACCGTAATCCGCTTCAGCTCACCGGCCCGCTCCAGAACCCGCAGAAAGTCCTTCAGATTGTCGTACGGGAAGCCCCGGCGCCAGCTCATCGGCATCCTGCCAGTCAACACCATCATCAATGACGTGGCGGTGCGAGGCCGGCCCGCTGTGACTTCTCAGGCAGGTGCATACGCCGATCGCGAATGTCCGCCAGAATAGACCGATTCCTCACCTGCCACACTACTTATTCATATTCATCGACGGCGTCGGCTCCAGCACTTTTCATATGCCGTCTCATACGCGCCACCTGATACACACAAATCCGACCATCAGGCGTGACCCGAGGTGACACCCCACCGTTGAACTCGCGTGAGCATCCGTCGCCTCACCCTGACATTGCTGCTAGCCGCGCTCTCCGCCCCGGTTTTTGTCACCCCCGCCGACGGCCACACAACGCCTGCTCATCCCCTCTGGATCGACGTCCTCCCTCCTTGTCCGTCCTCCCTCCCACCCAGCACCCGCCCTCCGCTCGCACCGCCGCTGATCACGCCCTCCTCCCTCACCGTCCTGCCGTGGCTCAGACCCGCCGTCTGTCGCGCCGAACCCACCGTTCAACGCCGAGGTGGCCCTCCCGCGGTGGACTATCACCCCACCGCGGAGGAGACGAGCACGCCATCGGGGTACCACCATCTAGGCGCCACGACCGGAGAGCAGTGGTCAGGAGTGATGGGACGCCTCCAGGTCCGGGACACCGGAGTACGCAATGGCACCTATGACTTCGTGGCGACCCGTTTTCTGGTCAAGGAATATCTGCCCACTGGCAGGATCGCGTGGCTAGAAGCGGGCTGGTCAGAGAATGGCTGGCACGGTGACCGGCAGCGGATCTACACCTACGACACGAACACCAACACCTGGTCCTTCTACGACCAGTACGCGCTTCAAGAAGGGACCCAGGTGTGGATATACCTGGAGGCGGTGGCTAACGACCCGAACGGGACCTGGAACGCGTGGCTGTGGTGGGGGGACACCTGGAATCTGCTGGCCAGCCGGGCCCTCCCGGTCGGTGGTCAGGCCCTGATCGAGGAGTACGTGGAGATCCACGTGGATTCCCGGTACGCCGGTCACATCGCCGTCCCGCATGTCCTCGTCGACAACGTACAGCTTCGAGGGGACGACGGGTCACTGCGGTACTGGAGTAGTCAGATCCCCACGGTCACCCGGTCGAATGTGGGAGGGTACTGCCTGACCTGGCAGCAGCTCTATGACACCTTCACCGCCGGCTCCTGCTAGCGGAAAGAGCCGGCGGTGACGACGGTGAAGACCGCGCGAAACGTCAGACGCCGGCGTAGGAGTGCAGGCCGGAGGACACCAGGTTGACCGCGAACAGGTTGATCATCATGGTGATCCACCCGACCACCGCGATCCACGCCGAGACCGTTCCTCGCCAGCCCGCGGTGGCTCGGGCGTGCAGGTACGCCGCGTACACCACCCACGAGATGAACGACCAGATCTCCTTCGGGTCCCAGCCCCAGTAGCGGCCCCAGGCCGCCTCAGCCCAGATCGCGCCGCAGATCACCGCGAAGGTCCACAACACGAATCCCAACGCGTGCAACCGGAAGGTGACCCGCTCCAACGAATCCGCCTCTGGCAGCCGCGTCCCCAGCGACACCGGGAACCGCAACGGCCGCTCATCGAGGTCACCACTCGCCTGACGAGTGTCGTAACGCTCCCTGATCAAGTAGAGCGTGGTGGTGATGAACCCCATCAGCAGCACCCCGCTGGCGACCGAGGCCGCCGACACGTGGATCCACAACCAGTAGGAGTTCAACGCGGGCACCAGCGGACCGGCCTGCGTGTACAGCTGCGTCGCCGCGATCCCCAACAGGACCACCACGCTGAGCATGACGAAGACCCCCAGGTGCCGCACGGAGACCCGGGGCAGGACGGCCAGCCACGCGACCACGGCGATCAGGCACACCGCGAGGATGAACTCGTACATGTTGCCCCACGGCACCCGCCCGGCGGCCAGACCACGCGCCACCAGACAGGCGGCGTGAGTCAGTGCCCCCACCACGGTCACCAGGATCGCCAGCTTGCCGAGCAGCACCGCCCGGTCCGGAGAAACCGGAGGCGCCGGCCGCTCGCCTTCCATGAACTCGTCGCCTGCTACGGATTCATTACGGTCGTACGCGGCCTCGTCTGACAAACCGGCATAGGAGCCGTCAGCGCCTACACCGACGGCCACCAACCGCCGCTCAGGAGACCGGTTGGCGATCTTCGCGACGATGCTTTTCGTACCGAAGGCGTACTCGATCGCGTACCCCAGCATCGCCAGCGTGTAGCAGATGATGGCGACAGTGAGGAGCTGATCGGACAACGAGGCGAACTCCGCATTGGCCGGCATATCAGTCGTCCCTCCGTCGAGGAGTCGAGGGCCTGGTCTCGGACGTGCTGGGCCCGGTTTCCTCAGGCGCGTCGGATTCAGGGTGGGATGCGTCGGAGCTGGCCGCCCCGGCTGGGGTCTCCTCCGCGGCCGCCTCTTCTGCCGCGGATTCTGTGGGCGAGCTCTCCGGTGGTACCGCGTCCCGTCGGGTCGAGGCGGGGGTGACGGCGTCCACCAGTCGGGTGAACTCCTCCTCGAACCCGGCGTACCTGGTCCGGCTCAGGCCGCCCGCCGTAAACGCGGTGCCGTCCCCGTGTGGGGTGAGCCGGAACCACACTCGACGACGCCGGACGGTGAGCGACCCGATCAGGCCCGCGAACAGCAGCACCGCGGCGACCAGCACGATGCTCTCGCCGGGATCGTGTCGCACCTGCACCGTCACCCACTGCCGGGTGCCGAGAAACTCCAGGGTGGTGCCGTCATCGAGCACCCATTCGTCCCCGGGCCGCATCAAGCGCGGGGCGTCTTCGATCTGCACCAGCCGACCGGCGTCGATCTGATCCTGGTTGAGCTGGTAGACCGACTGCGGGATCCCGGCGTCTAACCCCAGATCTCCCCGGTAGGCGAAGAGAACCAGTCCGGGGTCGTTTTCGGCTGGGAACACCGAAATCCCCTGCTGCGGGTCTTCGGGCATGGTGGGCATGTACACGCCCTGGAAGGCCACCTGCTGATCAGGGTCGCGTTGGCCGGTCTCGGGGTTGATGTTGGCGTCGGGGAACGCCGCGACCCCCTCACTGGTGAGCGCGTTGTCGTTCGGGAGGAACGGCGCCACCACGGTCTGGGAAACGCCGTACCGGTCGGTGTAGCGCAGCACCGGCGCGTACCCGTGCCCCACCAGGTAGATGTTGGCGGCATCCAGCCGCAACGGTGAGTTGACCTCCAGCCGGTACTCCCGCTGCTCTTGGAGCGTCTCACCGGTGGTGTAGAGCACGTCGGCGCTGTACTGGACCGGCTGCCCGTTATCCAGGTACTCGGCGTAGAAATCGACCAGCTCGACACAGAACGGCTCCAGGTCACTGGCGTCTATCCGGGAGCCAAGACCATGGTCGTCGTACTGCTGGAGGGTGTTGCAGAACGCATGCTCGGGGCCGGCGACCAGCAGCCGGTTGCCGTACCAGCCGTACATGGAGCCCAGCGCAACCCCCACCAGGACCGCCAGAAAAGAGAAGTGGAACAGCAGGTTGCCGGTCTCCCGCAGGTACCCCTTCTCAGCGCTGACGGTGACGGTGCCGTCCGGGTGCTCCCGGACCGCCACACGCCACCACCGGCGGCGCAGCGCGTGACGCACCACGGTCACGTGCTCGGCCGGGGAAGCGGCCACTCCGTCGACCCTGGCGTACTGCGGGAGCCGGTCCAGCCGCTGGGGCGCGTCGGGCGGCTTTCGCCACATGGCCCGCAGGTGCAGCCGCATACGTGGCACCAGGCAGCCCACGAGCGAGATGAACAGCAGCAGGTAGATCGCGCCGAACCACGGCGAGGCGTACACCTCGAACATCCCCAGCCGGTCCAGGAACGGTGCCAGGCGGGGATGGTCGGCGTAGAACTGGCCGACCCCGGTGAGGTCAAGGTCGCGTTGCGGCAGCACCGAACCGGGCACCGCCGCGATGGCGAGCAGGAACAGCAGCAGCAGAGCGGTCCGCATGCTGGTCAACTGCCGCCACCAGCGGCGCACCAGCGCCACCGGTCCACTGCCCAGGACACCGGAGGAGCGAGGCGCGGTGGACAGCCGAGTGGCCTCGGTGGGGTCGGGCGCCTCGGTGGGGTTTGTGGTCCCGGTGGTGTCGCCGGCCTTGACCACCATCAGATACTCACCTCCACCGGTCCGACAACCGCCCGAAGCCAGTTGATGAAGTCGGTCCACGCCCCGGTGAGCAGGGCCAACCCAACCAGGATCAGCAGCCCACCACCGATCCGGGTAACCCACCGGCTGTGTCGCCGGATCACCGCGAACAGGCCGAGAAGCCGCCGGAACCCCAATCCGAACAGCAGGAACGGGATCCCCAGTCCCAGGCTGTACGCCGTGGCCAGCAGTGCTCCCCGCCCGGCGGTGCCCTCCACGGCCGCCAGACCGAGCACGGCGGTGAGGGTCGGGGACAGACAGGGGGTCCAGGACAGGGCGAACACCGCTCCCAACACCGGCGCGCTGGCCAGTCCAGCGGCGGGTAACCGGTGCAGTCGGAACTCTCGTTGCAGGCCGGGTATCCAGCCCAGGAACGCCAGCCCGAGCAGGATGATCAGCGCGCCGACCACGCGCTCAACCACCGCAGCGTGGGTCAACAACGCCCGTCCCAGTCCGGAGGCTGCCAGGCTGATCAGGACAAAAACCGCGGTAAAGCCGAGCACGAACAATCCCGCGCCCAGCGCCACCCGGCCACGGACCCGGCTCCGCGTCAGGGGGGTGGTCCTGGCCAGGACGCGCGTGCGCGTACCCCCGGCGGCGTCAGGGCCGGGCTGGTTATCCGCACCGGTCGGCGCGGGTGCCGCCGGAACCGGCCTGCCGTGTGGGTCGGTGCCCAGGGCCGCGTCGAGGTCCGCACCGGCCAGACCGGTCACGTAGGAGATGTAGCCGGGGACCAAGGGCAGGATGCAGGGCGAGAGGAAGCTCACCAGGCCGGCGAGCAGGCTCACGCCTAGGGCCAGCACCAGTGGCCCTGACTCGGCGATCCTGGCGAACGTCTCCCCCATACGTCATCCGTCCTACGTCATCCGTCCTCGGCCAGCAGATCCGTGATGTAGCCCGCGAGCTCGTCAGCGAGTACGGCCTTACGGAGCACCACGGCCACCTGCCCTTGCCGGTCCAGGATGATGGTGGCGGGGATGGTGTTGGGTGGCACGTCCCGGAACAGCAAGGCGATCCGGCCGCTGGGGTCCGCCAAGCTGGGGTAGGTCACGTCGAAGCTGTCCTGGAACGCCACCGCCTGGTCGTGGGCGTCCCGGATGTTCACACCGAGGAACGACACGCCCTGGTCGGCGTAGGTCCGGTACACCTCCTCCAGCTCGGGCGCCTCCAGGCGACACGGAGCGCACCACGACGCCCAGAAGTTGATCACGACGATGTCGCCGGCCACCTGGGAGAGGGTGAACTGCTCACCGTCCAGGGTCTCCCCCTCCAGGTCGGGGGCGGGTTGCCGCTCCGAGGGCGGGAAGAACTCGCTGGTGCCGTTGCCCGCCTCGTACCGGTTCTGGTTGACGCTGCCGCCGGTGTTCCCGGGCCCGCTTGAGCAACCGGCCAGACCGGCCGCCAGCAGTGCCGAGGCCACGACCGAGATCAGCAGCCGCCTCATGGTCAGGCCCCCTTGGCCTTACGAGCGGTAGCGGATTGGGCGACCAGGTGCGCCGCCGGTTCGCTGTAGGTGATCTCCACTACGGTGTCGCCTTCGAAGCGCAGCGAGGTGATGCTGGCCAGGGCGCACTGCCGACGTCGGGGATCGTGCCAGAGCCGTTTGCGCTCCAGGAAGCGACGGAGCACCCAGATCGGTAATTGATGGGAGACGCACACCGCCTCGCGCCCCAAGGCGTTGTCCCGTGCCCGCTTGACGGCCTCGTACATCCGCTGCGCGACTTGCTGGTACGGCTCGCCCCAGGACGGAGTGAACGGGTTACGCAGCACCCACCAGTTCCGTGGGCTCCGGAAGGCACCGTCTCCCGGGCCGACTCGTTTGCCCTCGAACCAGTTGGTGCTCTCCAACAACCGATCGTCGGTGTTGATCTCCAGGTTGAACTGTTCGGCGATCGGCTCGGCGGTCTGAATGGCCCGCTCTAATGGACTGGACAGCACATAGGCGATATCACGATGTGCAAGCGCGGCGGCGGCTGCCTTAGCCATCGCATGTCCTAGTTCGGACAGCTTGAAGCCAGGCAGGCGTCCGTACAGGATGCCGAGGGGATTGTGGACCTCACCGTGCCGCACCACGTGGACAACAGTCGTGATTCGTTCGCCGTGCTGACCGGTCACTGAGCCTCCTGCTCGACTCCTCCATGGGCAATGCCCTCCCCATGATGACCGGCAGGACCAGTGGTCAGCCCAGCTGGTGTGGGGGTCACCGCTCCACCCCCGCCTCAGCCGCCGCCGCGGCGGCCTGAGCGGCCTGCGGCAGCGCGGCGTCGATGATCTCCAGCGCCTCGTCATCAAGCGCGGTAGAGACGAACCAGGCCTCGAAGGCGCTGGGCGGCAGGTACACACCGGAGGCGAGCATGCTGTGAAAGAACGCCGCAAACGCCGCGGTGTCCTGCTGCCGTGCGGAGTCGTAGTCCCGCACGTCGGCGTCGGTGAAGAAGACGCTGAACATGTTGCCGGCGGTGGACACCCGGTGCGGCACCCCCGCCTTGCTCAGGGCCTCGGTCGCCAGGTTGCGCAGGGTCGCCGCGGTGGCGTCGAGTTTCTGGTACGCCTCGGGCGTACACAGCTTGAGGGTCGCCAGCCCAGCCGCGCAGGCCAGCGGGTTCCCGGACAAGGTGCCCGCCTGGTAGACCGGGCCGGCCGGGGCGAGCTGGTCCATCACGTCGGCGCGTCCCCCGAAGGCGGCCGCCGGCAGACCGCCCCCCATGACCTTGCCGAAGGTGTACAGGTCGGCGTCGAACGGGTCGAGTCCGGCCCACCCGGAACGGGAAACCCGGAACCCGGTCATCACCTCATCGGAGATCAGCAGGGCGCCGTGTCGGTGGGCGATCTCAGCCAGCCGCTGGTTGAAGCCGTCCCGAGGCGCGATCACGCCCATGTTGCCCGCCGCGGCCTCGGTGATGACGCACGCGATCTCGTCCCCGACCTCGGCGAAGACCGCCTCCACGGCGGCGATGTTGTTGTAGGGGAGCACGATCGTGTCGCCGGCCGCAGCCCCGGTCACGCCCGGAGAGTCGGGTAGCGCGAATGTGGCGACCCCTGATCCGGCGGACGCCAACAGCGCATCGACGTGTCCGTGGTAGCAGCCGGCGAACTTGACCACCTTTGAACGACCGGTCACCCCTCTGGCGAGCCGGACGGCGCTCATCGTGGCTTCGGTCCCGGAGTTGACCAGGCGGACCTTCTCGACCGGGGTCCGTTCCACAATCAGTTCAGCGAGCTCTACCTCGCCCGGCGTCGGCGTTCCGAAGCTGGTGCCCCAAGCCGCCGCCGCGGTCACCGCCTCCACCACCGCAGGGTGGGCGTGGCCGACGATGAGCGGTCCCCAGGAGCAGACCAGATCGACGTAACGACGTCCATCCGCGTCAAACAGGTAGCTGCCTTCGCCACGCACCATGAAACGCGGCGTCCCTCCCACCGCGCGGAACGCGCGGACAGGCGAGTTCACACCCCCTGGGACGACGGCGCGAGCGCGGTCGAACAGGGCGGCGGAGGCAGGCGCGTCAAACGGATAGGTACCTGGTGTCGGAGGCACTGTGGTCACGGCTCCGCGTTCTCAATGACTGTGGCGTGTTCCGTCCGCCATTCTGGCAGCCATGCCGGGCCACCCCCGCACCGGGTTCGACCGGGCGTAGAAATTCGCTGTTCAGAGGCTGTTCAGAAATGCGCCGAGGTTAAGACCAGTACGGAACGTATCCCATTACCGATGGACTGGCTTCTGCGAGGTGCCGCATGTGCGCGGCGTCAGCGTGGATGACCACCACCCATCCGTCGGGGTAGGCGCACCACCTGGGGTCGCACTGACAGGCCAACGCCCGGGCATTACGGTCAGCGGGGTCACCTCCGGGCGTGGTGAGCGGCTGACCGACACCCCAAACCACCCAGGGCCGAATGCCATGGCTGTCACGGTGTGCTGTTCTTTCCTCGAGCCACTCTCGCAGCTCGGGTGTGCGTGTTCTCGCCATCATGCCCTCCGTTACAGGCTGGAGTTCCAGATACGGAGCGTTGGCACCACGCTGTGTTACCAGTAATACACACTGAGAAACTGGCGGGCGGCATTCTCACGATTTCTATGTGTTATCTGGCCCATCTAGATGCCGGCGAAACCCCATTTTCAGCAACGTTTCGCTTCGATTCCGACAGTCTTTGACGGCGTTGTTGTCAAGGTCTTGCGCGCAGCATCACTCTTCTGAAAGTTTCTTACTTACCCCACTTCCAGCCCGATCGCCCCCTCACAGGAGGCATCGTGTACGTCATGGGACGGTCATCATGAAACGTCGCACGCTGTTCACAACCGCTGCGGCCGCCGCCGTCTACGGCCTCGCCAACCCCGGCAGCGGGTACGCGGCCAGCAGCGCCGAGTGCCCAACCGATCCGGCGCTGCCGAAACGACAGCTGCGCGCCATGTGGATCGCCAGCGT
This sequence comes from Actinomycetales bacterium, assembly GCA_002919305.1. Classification (GTDB taxonomy): domain Bacteria; phylum Actinomycetota; class Actinomycetes; order Mycobacteriales; family Micromonosporaceae; genus RSA1. Next base: position 53,628 of record PKFB01000058.1, on the reverse strand, counting down.
CACCAACATCGACTGGCCCAGCGCCACCGGCCTGGATGCCGCCACCCAACGCGCTGAGTACCTCCGCCTCTTGGACGAGGCCCAGGCGTACCGCCTCAACGCCGTCTTCGTTCAGGTCAGGCCGACCGCGGACGCCTTCTGGCCCTCCCCGCTGGAGCCCTGGTCACAGTGGCTCACCGGGCGGCAAGGAGGTGACCCGGGGTACGACCCGTTGGCGTTCCTGGTGGAGGAGGCCCACAAGCGCAACCTGGAGTTCCACGCCTGGTTCAATCCCTACCGGGTCAGCATGCAGGGCGATCCCGGGCAACTGGTGCCGCAGCACCCCGCACGCCAACACCCTGAGTGGATCTTCACGTACGGCTCACGGCTGTACTACAACCCCGGCATCCCGGAGGTGCGCCGATTCATCCAGGACGCCATCATGCACGCGGTCGAGCACTATGACATCGATGGGGTGCATTTTGACGATTACTTCTATCCGTATCCGGTGAGCGGAGAAACGCTCCCCGACGAGGACACCTTCGCCGAATACGGGGCAGGATTTGACAACATCCATGATTGGCGTAGAAACAACGTCAACCTGCTCGTCCAGGAAATGCACGACCGCATTCACGCGGTCAAGCCGTGGGTGAAGTTCGGCATCAGTCCGTTCGGCATCTGGCGTAACCAGTCCACCGACCCGCTCGGATCGGCCACCAACGGACTGCAGTCCTACGACGAGATCTACGCCGACTCCCGACGGTGGGTGCTCGAAGGCTGGGTGGACTACATCAACCCCCAGGTCTACTGGGAGATCGGCCTGCCGGTGGCCAACTACGCCGTGCTGGTGCCCTGGTGGGCGAACGTCGTCTCCGGCACCGATGTACATCTATATATCGGTCAGGCCGCGTACAAGGTCGGCACCTCCGGCCAGTGGCTCGACCCCGCCGAACTGAGCCGGCACATCACCTTCAACCGGGACTACCCACAAGTCAAGGGAGATGTCTACTTCAGCGCCCGCTCCCTGCGCGCCAACCCCTTGGGCGCGGTCGACCGCCTCGTCAGCGAGCAGTACTCCCGCCCCGCTTTGATTCCGGTCATCGAACATCTGGGAGGCAGGCCACCCGCGCCACCGGTGATCACCACGGCCCGGCGTACCACCGAAGGCGTGACCCTGTCGTTCCGCTCCACGGCCACGGGCCGCCAGCCCGCCACGGACCGCGCGGTGAGTTACGCGATCTACCGGTTCGACGGCCAATTCCGGCCCCGGCAATGCGACCTCGCCGACGCTCGGCACTTGATTGGGACGGTACGCGCGGACCGCGACACCGGGCAGTTCATCGACACCCAGGTGGAGAGCGGACGGACCTACACCTACGTGGCGACGGCGCTGTCCCGGCTGCACCGGGAGAGCGGCCCAAGCCCGAGTCGGGTGGTACGCGCGTAACCCCACCGTAGGGCTGACCGAATCCCGTCGCGGGGCTAACCGACTCCTCGCCCCGGTCCCGGACCTCCCGTGGTCCGGGTCCTCCCCCGCGGTCCCGGACCATCCTCGTGATCCGGGACCGGGGCGAGGCAGACCGCTCACACGAACGTCGACACCCCCATGGCGACGGTGATACCGCCCGCCACGAGCAGGGCGAACGCCCAAATGCGGTCCAGGTTGATCCAGGCACTACGCAGGATCCGCAGTCCGACCACCTCGTAGACCACGATCGCGACGAGGCCAGCGACCAGCAGCATCGCCAGGCTGTGCACGGCCGTCGCGACCAGGGCGTCGGCGAGGGACAAGCCACCCTCCGCCGCCGAGGTGGCGTCACTGTCGGGGGCGTGGTGGTGTATGTGGCCGCTGTGGGCGTGGGCGTACGCCTCCCCACCGGTTTCGGAGTCCGGTTCTTCCGCCAACAGGACCGGTAACAGCATCAGTCCGGCACCGTGCGCCGATGACATCAGGAAGGACCAGGACCCCAGCTGCCAGGCCGACAGACGCATTCCGGCCCACCGGAAATGCCGCTCCGACCACACGCGCCACAGTCCGAAGCCGACCACCACCGCCCCGCCGACGATGGCAATGACCCGAGAGGTCACCACGGAGTGGGATAACACGACCAACCCGGCCACCACACCGATCGCCACCGCGTGCCCCGCGGCGATCACCGGGAGAGCGCGCAGCAGCCCGGCCCTGCTTCGTTCCTGCAGGCCAATCGCCACCGCGAACAACCACCCCATCCCAGGGTTGATCCCGTGGAACGCACCCAGGCCGATCAGGGCGACCAGATACGCCGTGGACATTCCGGATCAGGGGTAGCAGTAGGAGTCCGAGGAGGAGTCTCCTCCCGACAGCCGCGTCTGGTGAACCCGCAGCCCACGGAACTGATCGCCGTGCGGGAAGAAGTTGGGGTCCACCGTCAGACCGCCCGACGCCGGGTCGGTCTCGATCTTGGCCAGCCACGCGCCTACCCCGTCGGGGTAGAACTGGTCGTCCCAGGCGCCGTACAGGGAGTTGGTGAGGTAGATCCGACGCCCGTCCCGGCTCACCTCCACCATCTGGGGTCCGCCGGCCAGCGGCTCATCCGGCGCGCTGGGGTGCGCCTGGCGCGTCACGATCCCGCCCAGCCGGACCTCACCGGTCAGCACGGGAGAGAACGGGTCGCTCACGTCATACTGGAGCAGCTGTCCAGTACCCCACGCGGAGACGTACAGGAAACGGTCGTCGACCGACAGGTTGATGTCGGTGATCAGCGGGGGCACCGCTCCGAAGGGCTTCAGGATCGGAGGGAGCTTTTCGGGGTCCGCCGGCTCGGCCGGAACTTCGATCACTTTCCGGACCGCCCACTGGCTGCCTTCCCGGTACCACGCCCAGACCGAGGCCGACAGGTTCTCCACGTTCACCGCGACCCCGACGAAGCCGTACTCCTTGGTCGGGTCGTGCGCGGGACGCAGTTCGAGAACCATCTGGTGCTGATCGCCAAGGTCCACACGCTGCAGGTGCCGACGCTTACGCAGGTCCCAGAAGTGCAGTGCGTGTCCGTACTTGCGGCCCAGCAGTAACTCGCCGACCACGCCGTCCTCGATCATGGAGGGCGTACCCCATTCGCTGGTGACCAGCACGTCGTGGCCCAGGTGCCACCACACGTCGTAGGCGAAGTACTGCGGGCCCCGGTCGACCTCCCACCGTCCGAGGACCTCGAACGAGGTGTGGTCCAGCAACGCCACACCACCCGGGCCGTCCTGCCCGTTGGCCCCGCCCAGTGCCGACAGATAGATCCCCTCTGGGCCGCAGTGGACCGTGTGGGGACGCGAGTAACCGGCTCGGGTCGCCAGCTCCTCCGCGCTGATCGTCTTGACCAGAGTGGGCTGCCGCGGGTCCGGCTTGGTGTCCAAAACGTAGGTACGGGAGGAGCGCAGTCCAGGAACGATGAGGTAGCGCCGCTCAACGTGCGGGTGGGGGGCATAGGGGCACAGCGCGCTGCTGCACGCGTTCCACCCGAAATGGTGGAGCTCGTCTCCGGTGTACGGCAGTTCGGTCCAACCTACAACCTGGCCGTAACTGGACGAGTCGGGAGCTACATCGATGACCGCGATTGCATCCGGTTTTGTTGCTGAACGGTCATAAGCCGCGACATACGCTAATTCTTCAGCGGGTGCGGCGACGGCCTCCCGCGGGGAGGGATAGAAGGTGGGATCTGGTTTCCAGAGCGCCATAGACATGCCTCCTGGAGGTTGTAGGCTTTTCCTATCGGCCAACTAGATATTCCGCAAGAGCCAGACGCCCTCGATCACACGTTCATGGGACATCCACGCCCTCTCACCACCCTGAGAAGGGCGTTCCCGCCGACTCCGCCCGCGCTCTCGGCCCACGCACACCCAACGCCGACATGGCTGTCAGGTGTGGGCTTTTTCACCGCCTCGCTGGATCGGCTTCTCCCACTGGCTCCGCGCCTCCACGGCACCATGATCAACATGGGCCAACGTGTCGATGTGGGGGATACTCATCGGTATGCCACGGCTCCTACCCAGACGAAGCCGCCGCGCCGATGATGAAACGCCTCACCCTTCCCACGAGGAGCAGCAAGAGGAGCACCGTGACCCCACTCCGGGGAGGGTCCGCCGAGTGCTGGTGTGGTGTGCAACCGCACCGGGACGTTTAGCCGCTCGGCTGGTGGCGTGGGGGCGCCGTCCGGGAGGGCGGTTAACCCTGCAGACCTTCGCCACCCTCGCCCTGCTCGGCGCGATCGTCTATACAGCCCTGTACGTCGTACCCTCCGCCGAACCGGTTGACCGCACCGCCGAGGAGAGTCTCCAACCGGACATCCCCACCATCGGACGAGACCCGTACAGCGGCCCCCAGATAGGGGAGGAGGAGTTATCTCCCGATGAGATCCTGCCCTCCAGCCCCAGCGAACTCGACACACCCTCTACTCCACTGGCACGCCCCCAGGACGCCCTGGCTGCGTGGGCGGCCCGCCTGGAGCCGATCGGCATTCCTCGTGTGGCGTTACAGGCGTACGGGTACGCCGAGCTGACGATGCAGCAGATCCAGCCGGAGTGCCGGCTGTCCTGGACCACCCTGGCGGGTATCGGCCGGATCGAGTCCAACCACGGCCGTTTCAACGGTGCAGAACTCCTGCTGGACGGTCGTTCCCGTCCACCGGTCGTGGGACTGCCGCTGGACGGTGGACCGCAGCGGATGCGAATCCTGGACACCGACGACGGTCGACTCGACAACGATCCGGTGTATGACCGGGCAGTGGGCCCGATGCAGTTCATTCCGACCACCTGGGAACGCTGGGGCGTCGACGGGGATCAGGACGGGCAGGCCGATCCGTATGACATCGACGACGCCGCCTTAGCCGCCGCCCGTTACCTGTGCGCTAACAACCGCGACCTCTCCAACGGAGAAGATTGGCGAGAGGCGATTCTGTCCTACAACAACCTGGAGCAGTACGTTCGTGATGTATTCAACGCCGCGGATGAGTACGGTCGGGCCAGCCATAACCTCCGTTGAGCCGTCCGGGCAGCCTGTCCGGGACTTCCCCTCTCGCGTCGATACGCCACGGATCCGATGCGCTTCTCCGTGTGCGGCCATGAACAGCATTTAGCCCGTTCGCGCCTCTCACCAGGCGGAACGAACACGGAGATTCACAAGATCGCAATAACCTGTACCTATGCTGGGCTGGCTGGCGGCACGGTGTGCCCCATCCGGTTCGGTCCCGGTCGCCTCACGCCGGGTGAGTGACGCCGGCTCATAACCGTTCACCATATTGATTGATCACCGAGGAGTCCCCTCCATGTTTCTGCCCAGGCCAGCGCGCGTAGCCGCCGCGGTCAGCCTCGCGGTGGCGCTGTCGGCCGTCACAGCATGCGCGCCCGCCGATGAATCCGATGACGAACCCGACACCTCCGCGTCGGGTTCGGAGTGCTCCCCAGAGAACCTGCAAACCAAGCGGGACGGCATTCTGACCATCGGAACCGACTCCCCCGCCTACCCGCCGTGGTTCATCGATAACGACCCCAGCAACGGCCAGGGATTCGAGTCGGCGGTGGCGTACGCGGTCGCCGAGGAACTGGGCTTCAGTGAAGACCAGGTGGAATGGATCACGGTCACCTTCAACAACGCGATCGCGCCTGGCCCGAAGGACTTCGACTTCGACATCAACCAGTTCTCCATCACCGAGGAACGCCGCAACGCCGTGGACTTCTCCTCGCCGTACTACGACGTGCGGCAGGCCGTGATCACCGTGGAGACCTCGCCGATCGCGGGCGCCACCACGCTCGCCGAGCTGGCCGACGCCCGGCTGGGTGCCCAGGTGGGGACCACCAGCTACCAGGCGATCACCGACCTGATCCAGCCCAACGTCGAACCGTCGGTGTTCAACACCAACGACGACGCCCGCCAAGCGCTGGAAAACGGCACCATCGACGGACTCGTGGTGGATCTCCCCACGGCCTTCTACATGACCTCTGCTGAGCTGACCAACGGCATCATCGTGGGTCAGCTGCCCCCGCTGGACGGTCAGCAGGAACAGTTCGGCCTCGTGCTGGACCTGAACTCTCCGCTGACCGACTGTGTCAGCCAAGCAGTGGATGCGCTCCGTGAGAACGGCACCCTGGCCGAGCTTGAGGAGCGGTGGCTGGGTCAGACCGCCGGCGCTCCTGAACTGACGTGACTGCTGAACTGACGTGACTGCTCACAAGACTCTCGAGGTGGGTGGCTTAGAGCCACCCACCGAATATCACCCCAGTGTGTGGCAACGTGAGCGGGAGGCTTACCGACGCCGTCAGACTTTCCGCTCGTTTGTCATCGCCACGATCTCGACCGCCGTCGTCGGGGTGACGCTGGTCCTGGTGATCACCGGATCACCCGGTTGGGAACGGGTCAAGCAGACCTTCTTCAACGCTGAGGTCGCGCTCGACGCCCTCCCCGCCGTCGCTGAGGGCCTGTGGCTGAACCTCCGGCTGCTGGTGGGCTGTGCGATCGGGGCGTTGACCGTCGGGCTGCTCACCGCGCTGGCCCGGACGTTACGCGGCCCGGTGTTCTTCCCGCTACGCGCGTTAGCCACCTTGTACACCTACGGTTTCCGGGGCGCCCCGCTAATCATCGTGCTGTACCTGCTGGTCTTCGGGGTGCCTGGGCTGCGGTTGTCGGGTACGCCAAGCGTACTGGTGTTGGGCGGAATCGCCCTGGTGATCACCTACGGCGCATACCTGGCCGAGGTGTTCCGGGCCGGCATCGAATCGATCCATCCCAGCCAGGTCGCCGCGGCTCGTTCCCTGGGCCTGACCTACCGGCAGACCATGCGCCATGTGGTGCTGCCGCAGGCCATCCGACGGGTGAGTCCGCCGTTGCTTAACGACATGGTCGCGCTGCAGAAGGACGTCGGGTTGATCTCACTGGCTGGCCCGATCGACGCGATCCGTGCCGCGCAGATCGAAACCGCCCAGTCCTACAACTTCACTCCCTATGTCGTCGCCGGCGTACTGTTCATCCTGCTGGCCATCCCGCTGATCGCGGTGACCGACTGGGTGACGCTGCGGGCCGCGCGTCGTCAATCCGCGGAGGGCGCCCGATGACCACATCTGAGCCGATCTCCCCCACCACTCCCCGCTCCGACCCGGGCCCGGGTGACCGTCCCGACGCCGATGACTTCTCCGGCCTGGTCCTGCGGTGCCGCGGAATCCGCAAATCGTTCCGCGGCAATCTGGTCCTACGTGATCTGGACCTGGATGTCGCCGAGCACGACGTGGTGGTGCTCATTGGCGCCTCGGGCTCGGGGAAATCCACGCTGCTGCGCTGCGTCAACCTGCTGGAGCCCATCGATGACGGCACCATCCATCTGGATGGTGAGCACATCACCGCCCCTCAGGTAAACCCGGACCGGGTACGGCAGCGGATCGGCATGGTGTTCCAGGCCTTCAACCTGTTCCCGCACATGACCGTGCTGGAGAACATCACCTTGGCGCCGGAGCGGGTGCACAAGGTGCCGCGGGCCACCGCGCGGGAGAAGGCCATGGCGCTGCTAAAGCGGGTGGGGTTGGCGGACAAGGCACACGAATACCCAGATCGGCTGTCCGGTGGACAGCAGCAGCGCGTGGCGATCGTGCGTACCCTCATCAACTCGCCCAGACTGTTGTTGCTGGATGAGGTGACCTCCGCGCTGGACCCGGAGCTGGTCGGTGAAGTGCTGACGATGATCCGGGACCTGAAAAACGAGGGCATGACGATGGTGATCGCCACTCATGAAATGGGTTTCGCCCGCCAGGTCGCCGACCGGGTGTGTTTCCTGGAGGGTGGCCGGATCTTGGAACAAGGGCCTCCCGAGCAGGTGTTGGGGGACCCGGTCGAGGCGCGAACCCGCCGCTTCCTACAGCGCATCATCGAGGCCGGTCGCCTGTCATAAGACCATCGGCAGCCTCAGGCAGCCGTCAACGGTCCAGCTGCTTCGCAGCGTAAACCTGCACGCAACGGAAACAGAGACAAACCGAGTGTGAAACTCCTCGAGGAGCAACTTTCGAAAAGCTGACGACCTATCGCGTTAGACCGGGCACTTCCGGTAAGCATGTCTCGTGAGGGTGCACGAGTGGGAACCAGCCAACGCGTCAGAGCAGGAGCTCGACGGCTGGCTGCACATACTCAACGAGGTGTTCGCCCACGACATCCCCGACGAGCCGACCTGGGGTAACCAGCTGCTCCGCGAGTACCTGTACCTGGCCGCCCCCGGAGAGCGCCGCATCCACTGGCTCGCCTACGCCCAGGAGCCCGTCGGGGACGCCGAGCCGGCCGGGTGGCACGCCTCAGGTGAGAACGCGGATACGGTGTGCGGCACCGCTAGCTTGCTGTTGCCAGCGGACAGCGGCACCTGCGTAGTGGATGTGCTCGTGCCACCCCGCTTCCAACGCCGGGGCATCGGGCGGGCCTTGCTCACCACCGCCGCTTGGCGGGCGCACGGTGAAGGGCGCCAAACCCTCAGCGCTGAGGTGGTTTCCGGCACCGCCGCGGTGCCCTTTTACGAGGCGTGCGGCTTTGAACGGGTCGTTGTCGAGGTGCGTTACCTGCTGCGGTTGGACCGCGTCGACTGGTCCCGTGTCCGACGCGCCGTGGCGCAGGTGGTCTCCGGCTACCGGATCGAATACTTCCAGGGCGGGCCACCCGCCGATCTGCTCCCCGCGTACGCGGAGGCCAAAAGCATGCTCCGTTACCTGACGGCCGGGGAACACACCGTGGACGAGGCCACCGTCGCGGCGGAGGCGAAGCGCCTGTCCGCCAGTCTGGACACGCTGCACCGCCGGGGCCTGCGCCCGCACGTCGTCCTGGCGATCCACAACCCGACCGGGCAGGTAGCGGGCCTCACCGAACTGGTGGTGCCGGCCCAACGGCCGGCACGCGGCGACGAATACGACACCCTGGTGCTCCCGCGTCACCGCGGCTACGGGTTGGCCCTGGCGATGAAGTCGCGGATGCTGTTGGGCTTGCAGCAGACCGAACCGCAGCTGGTCGACATCCAGACCTGGCAAAACGGGGAGTACGAGCCCCAGGCGCAGGTCAACGCCGAACTGGGCTACGTCCGGGACCGGGAGTGGTATGAGTACGAGACCACGACCTCCCGGCTGATCTCCCGCTTGGGCGCGGTGTCCTGAGCCGCCCGTCCTCGACCGTCACCCGGCGGCCAGCCCGACTCAGGACCAGTCCGATTCAGGACCGGGAGCTCAATACCGGGAGCTCAGGACCGGGAGCGCAGCCAGCCGGCCACCTCGACAGCCCAATAAGTCAGGATGATCTGGGCGCCGGCCCGTCGGATCGAGGTGAGCGTCTCCATGATCATCTGTTCCCGGTTGAGCCACCCGTTGGCGGCCGCCGCCTCCACCATGGCGTACTCGCCGGAGATCTGGTAGGCCGCGACGGGGACATCCACGGCCTCCCGCACGGCCCGCACCACATCCAGGTACAGCAGAGCCGGCTTGACCATGACGATGTCCGCGCCCTCGGCCACGTCCAACGCCACCTCCCGCAGGGCCTCCCGGAGATTGGGGGGATCCTGCTGATAGGTACGCCGGTCACCGCGCAGCGACGACTCCACGGCCTCCCGGAACGGTCCGTAGGCCGCCGACGCGTACTTCGCCGCGTACGCCAACACCGCTAGCTCCGGGTACCCGGCCTGATCCAGCGCCTGACGCACCGCCGCGACCTGGCCGTCCATCATCCCCGACAACCCCAGCACGTGGGCGCCCGCCTGCGCCTGCGCCACCGCCATCTCGGCGTACCGACGCAAGGTGGCGTCGTTGTCGACGGTGCCGTCGGGAGCCAGCACGCCACAGTGCCCGTGTGAGGTGAACTCATCCAGGCACAGGTCACTCATGATCACAGTGGCGTCGCCGACCTCCGCCCTGACGTCGGCCAAGGCCACATTGAGGATGCCGGCGGGGTCGGTGGCGCCCGAACCGATCTCGTCTTTATGCTCGGGCACTCCGAACAACATCAATCCACCGACCCCCGCCTGCACGGCCTCCACAGCCGCCTTACGCAGTGAGTCGCGGGTGTGCTGCACCACCCCCGGCATCGAACGTAAGGGGCGTGGCTCGGTTAACCCTTCCCGCACGAACATCGGCAAGACCAGATCGGCCGGGGAGAGTCGGACCTCCTCCACCAACCGACGGAGCGCCGCGGTGCGGCGCAACCGGCGCGGGCGTACCGCGGGGAACGCGCCGAGTGGTCCGGGCGTACTCATCTGCCCTCCTTTCCGGTCCGTGCGGGAAGCCCGGGTCACCGATCAGCGGAACCGAAGCGCCGTCGGCCCCTGCACCTTGGAGCCCCGCCGCTGCTTAGGCGGCATCGCGGCGAGCTTCTCCCGCAACTCCACGGCGTACTGTGCCAACGCCTCAACCAGGTCCGGCACGCTGGCGTTCTCGGGCTGCACATCGACCCGCAGACCAAACTCCCGAGCGGTCTCGGCGGTCTTCGGGCCGATGCAGGCCACCACGGTCCGGGCGTGCGGCTTACCAGCGATCCCCACCAGGTTACGCACGGTGGAGGAGGAGGTAAACAGAACCGCGTCAAACCCCCCGCTCTTGATGGCGTCGCGGATCTCAGCCGGCGGTGGCGCGGCCCGCACGGTGCGGTACGCGGTGACGTCGTCGACCTCCCACCCCCGCTCGATCAGGCCGGCCGCCAGGGTCTCCGTCGCGATGTCCGCGCGCGGCAGCAGCACCCGACCGACCGGGTCGAGGATCGGGTCGTGCGGCGGGAAGTCAGCCAGCAGGCCCTCGCTGGTCTGCTCCCCGCTGGGAATCAGCTCCGGTTGGATACCGAACGCCCGCACCGCGTCGGCGGTGACCTCGCCGATGCAGGCGATCTTCACACCGCCGAAGTGACGGGCGTCCAGACCGTGCTCGGAGAACTTCTCCCAGACCGCCCGGACCGCGTTGGTGGAGGTGAAGACCACCCACGCGTACCGGCCGTCCACCAGACCCTTGATCGCCCGCTCCATCTGCGCTGGGGTCCGTGGTGGCTCCACCGCGATCGTGGGCACCTCGCAGGGAACCGCGCCGTAGACCCGCAGGCGCCGGCTCATCGCGCCGGCCTGCTCCTTGGTCCGCGGGACCAGCACCTTCCAGCCGTACAGCGGCCGGTTCTCCCACCAGCCGAGCTTGTCCTTCTGAGCGACGCCCGCGCCCAGGGTGAGCACCACCCGACCGGTGAACCCGAGCGCCGCCTCCACGAAGCTGTCGACCGTGGACACGGTGGTGTGCTGAGTCTCACCAGTACCGTCCCCGGTGACCGCGACCGGTGTGCTGCCCTCCACTCCGGCGGCGAGCAAGCCGTCCCGGATGGCGGCCAAGTCACCGGCCTCGACGGTCACCGCCAGTGAACCGTGGTTGACCGCGGCGGCCAGGGCGTCGAAGTTCAGTCCGACGACATCGTCGACCGTCACTACGGTGTGCACCGTGCCCAGAGGCAGACCGGCGTAGGTGGTCACGGCCGCGGCGTGGCTGAGCCCGGGCAGCACATCGAAGGGCACAGCGGTACGCGCGACCGCCTGCACCTCCTTGATCACCCCGTCGTGTCCGAACGGATCGCCGGAGACCAGACGGACCGCCTGCAGGCCAGAACGCGCCGCCGACAGCAGCACCTTGGCCACGTCTCCGGGCGCGCCTTCGGCCGGGCTGATCTGGACGTCGGCGCGGGCGTGCTCACGCACCGCCGTCAGAAGAGCGTCGGGCACGGCACGGTCATAGAGAATGTGGTCGGCCGAGGCGATGGCGTCGTACGCCCGGCGAGTCAACAGACCGGGATCGCCGGGTCCGCCACCAACGAAGGTGACGCGGCCGATGGTCTTGCGACGGGTCATCGTGTACTCCCCAACAGAGAATCCGCGCCGGCGTCGAGCAGCGCGGCGGCGAGCCGCCGGCCGACCGAATCGGCGTCAGAGAGCGTTCCGGTGTCGGACATGCGGACGACGGTGCCACCGTCGACCGCGATCACGGCACCGCGCAGGTGCAACGAGTCGTGGTGTGTGGCAGGACCGGTGGGTGCCGTGGCTGCTGCGGGGGCCGGGGTGACGGTGGCGAGCGCTCCCACGGGCGCGCTGCATCCCGCCTGCAGTTCGGCGAGTAGCGCGCGTTCAGCGGTTACCGCCGCCCGGGTTGCGGGGTGGTCGAACGCCGCCAAATCCGCGGCCAAACCGGTGTCACCGGCACGGCATTCCACCGCGAGCGCACCCTGCGCAGGCGCCGGCAGGATGAGATCCGGGTCGATAACCTCGGTGATGACGTCGGCACGGCCGAGCCTGCTGAGCCCGGCACGGGCCAACACCACGGCATCAAGGTCAGGATCCGGCCCCAGAACCCGACGAAGCCTGGTATCCACATTACCCCGAATCGGGACACATTCCACGCCCGGAGCGTCCCCGGTCCGGTCTGTCCTTTGCTGGCGGGCCGCCGCCAGCAGCTGAGCGATGCGGCGGGGCGCTCCGGTGCCGATCCGGACCCCGCTTCTCGCTAGCAGCGTGGCCAGTGATGCCCCATCGCGGGACACCAGGACGTCCCGGGGATCCTCCCGCTCCGGGACCGCAGCGATCACCAGCCCGTCGGCCTGCTGGGTCGGCAGATCTTTATAGGAATGCACGGCCAGATCGATCTGACCGGCGAGGAGAGCATCCCGCAGCGCCGACACGAACACCCCAACCCCCAGCCGGGCCACGGGGGCGTTCGAGCGGTCGCCCGGGGTCACGATCTCCACCAGCTCGACCTGGCGTCCAGTCGCTTCGCGTACCAGTGCGGCGACCTTTTGGGATTGGGCCACCGCCAGGGCGCTTCCCCGGGTGCCCAGCCGGAGCGGCCGGGTCAACGTCGCGGTTGTCACGAAACGGCCTCCTCATCGGTCCTGGGCGGGCTTCCGCTTTCGGACCGGTCGGGCTGGTGAAGCACGTCTACGGTTTCGACGTTCTCAGCGGAGACACTCAACGCCTCCGAGGCCGACGCGGTGACGGTGTCCAACCCGAACAGCTCCCGCAGCGCGGCGGCGTACCGGGCCCCACCTGGCTCACTCGCCAACTGACGTACCCGGACCGTGGGCTGATGGAGCAACCGTTGCACCACCCGGTGCACGGTCCGCGCTACCTCGGCACGTTGCTCGTCGGTGAGCTCGGGGCGGCGCTGGGCGAGTCGGCGCAGCTCGGTGCTCACCACGTCATCGGCCCGGGCGCGCAGCGCAGCCACGGTAGGGGCGACCTCGGTGCCTCGCAGCCACGCCTGGAAGGCCGTCACCTCCTCGGTCACGATGGCTTCGGCGGCGCGTACATCCTCGTCCGTGGTGGCCGCCCGCAGTGCGGCGCCCAGCCGCTCCAGGTCGACCAGGGTCACCCCGGCCAGCTCCGCCACGTCCGGCGCCACGTCCCGGGGGACCGCCAGGTCCACGATCAGCATCCGACGGTCGCCGGTGACTGCCCGGGCGACCCGTTCGGCGGTGAGAACGTGCCCTGGCGAGGCGGTCGCGCAGACCACCACATCGGCGGTGGCCAGCACCTCGTCCATCTGGTCAAACGGCACCGCCGTGGCCCCATGACTGGCCGCCAGCCGCCGGGCACGCTCGAAGCTGCGGTTGGTCACGGTCAGGTCGGCCACCCCGGCCCGGCGCAGCGTGACGACGGCCAACGCCCCCATGCCGCCCGCCCCCACCACCAGTGCGGACGTGCCCGTGAAGTCCATACCGTCGGCGCCGGCCAATCCGAACCGCTCAGCGCCCAGCTCCAGCGCGGCGCTGACCACGCTCTGCCCGGCCCGGTCGATGTCGGTTTCGGTGTGGACGCGCTTACCGACCCGTAGCGCCTGCTGCGCCAACTCGTGCAGGGTCCGCCCGCACGAGTCGGTGTCCCGGGCCACGGTGTAGGCCTCCCGCAGCTGCCCCAGGATCTGCGCCTCACCGATCACCATCGAATCCAAACCAGCGGCGACCGAGAAGGCGTGTCGCACCGCGTCGGTGTCGTAATGCATGTACAGGTGCTCAGCGAGCGTGTTGAGGTCGCCTCCGACACGCGCGGCCAGGAGCGATCCGATGTCGGTGAGCGCTCCGTGGAAAGCGCTCACCTCGGCGTACACCTCCACCCGGTTACAGGTGGACAGCACCATGGCCTCCCTGACGTAGGGGGTGCCCAGCAGGGTGGTGAGCAGGCCAGGGATCTCTTTGGCCGGAACCGAAAGGCGCTCCAGCAACTCGACCGGGGCGGTGCGGTAGGAGACGCCCACGACTAGCAGACTCACGCCGACTTCACCTCCCACAGGACCGGCGTGAAGCCGAACGCCACGACGGCGGACAACGCGTGCATCAGCTGACGACCTCCTCGCCGCGGTAGGGAGGCTCCTCCTCGTCGTCGACCTCCGGTGTCGGGAGGGAGGTCAATGCCGCCTTGCGGTTCTCGTGAAACGACAGGATTTGGAGTTCAATCGCCAAGTCGACCTTGCGCACGTCGACATTGGGGGGAACGTTGAGGACGCATGGCGCGAAGTTGAGGATGCTGGTCACCCCGGCGGCCACCAGCCGGTCGGTGACCTCCTGTGCCGCGTGAGCGGGCGTCGTGATCACCGCGATCGAGATTTTCTCGGCGGCGATCACCTCCTCAAGCTCGTCGATGTGTCGCACGACGAGGTCGCCGATACGCTCGCCTACCCGCGCAGGATCGGCGTCGAACAGCGCCGCCACGCGGAAACCTCGGGTTGCGAATCCCGCGTACCCGGCGAGCGCGTGGCCGAGGTTTCCGATACCCACCAGGGCCACCGCTCGGTGTTGGGTCAGACCCAGCACCTGCTCGATCTGCCCAATCAGCCGCGTGATGTCGTATCCCACGCCCCGGGTGCCGTAAGACCCCAGGTGCGAGAGGTCTTTGCGAAGTTTGGCGGAGTTGACCCCCGCTGCCGCCGCGAGTGCCTCACTGGAAACGGTGTCGTATCCCCGTTCGGCGAGGCTGTGCAGGGCACGGAGGTACTCCGGGAGGCGCGCCACTGTCGCTTCCGGAAGATCCGGAAACGACGAAGGCTGCGAGCTGCCGGTGCGCTGCTGACTCATCTGACTCCGGGACTGCGGCTGTGACCACGGCTGCGACCGCCCCCGGGGCGGCACGACACAAGTGACCGTGCTGGTGGGCATTACCGTGACACCAGAGTAGGCGCTTGTGAAGTCGTGCACAAATCGCGATCTTGATTTGGTCTGCACCGCGCCCTCCATCACAGATCGCGATTCAGAATCGGTGGGATGAATCACACGCCCGCCCCACTCACCCAGCTTGTAAGGCAGCGCCCGTCGACACCGAGACACGATTATCACGCTGTGTGAAAAGCGGTGGGGATACCAACAACACTGGCGTGGCGAGACGGTTCTGTCATTCGTCTTTCGCGACTGTCGTACAGCCGCCCACTCTTTCTCGAACAGCCACAGCACAGAACCCGTGGTACGCCCGCCGACAGCGACGCAAACCGAAGGTGGGGTTAACCGGAAACTCGACTGGCCGGTCTCCAGGATGGGTAACGGGTCCTCTGCTAGCTAGCGTCAAGGCATGACATCGTCCACGGTCCAGGCAGAGCCCGCTCCACAGCCCAGCGGGCTACGGCGAGCCGCCGGGCAGCTCGGCGCCGACACCCGGTACGTCATGCTGGGGTTTGTCACCTCGTTAGCCGCCTTCTGCACCCTTTTGCCGATCTTTCTCCTTGGCCTCAGCACCATCGTGCTCGTCGGGGGTGCCTTCATCCTGGCGACCAGCCTGTATGTGGCCCGAGTCTTCGCCGACATGGAACGCGCCGGGCTGCAACAGGTGCTACACAGCTCCATTCCCCAACCGGTCTACCGGCGGGCACAGAGCACCGGCTGGCGACGCTACCTGACCCCACTGGCCTGCCCGCAGTCCTGGCTGGACCTGCTGTACGGGACGTTCGCCTTCATCGTGGCGATCCCCGCCTTCGTGATAGCGGTCGTCTGGTGGGCGCTGGTTATCAACGGTTTCACGTACGCGCTGTGGGCGTGGACCCTGCCCAACGGGGAGGACAGCCAGGATCTCCCTGAGCTGCTGTTCGGTACGGAGAGCCTGGTGGCGGCCAGCTTCTTCTACTTCGCCCTCGGCATCTTCGCGCTCGGCACTCTGCCGTGGGTGCTGCGCGGTTGCGCCCTGTTCCGCGCGGGTTTCGCCCGGGCGCTGCTGTTGAGTGGGGCCTTGAGCGCGCTACAGGAACGCGTCGACGACCTCAGCCAACGTCGCGACGCTGCGGTCTCCGCGGAAGCCTCCGCCCTGCGACGCCTGGAGCGGGACCTGCACGATGGCCCGCAGCAGCGGCTGGTCCGGCTGGCCATGGACCTGGGCCGGGTGCAGCGGCAGATCGACCAGGACCCCGAGACCGCCAAGGTGCAGCTCGCTGAGGCGCTCAATCAGACCAAGGAGACCCTGGCTGAGCTGCGGGCGCTCTCCCGCGGTATCGCCCCACCGATACTCGCCGACCGTGGCCTCGCCGCGGCGCTGACGGCGGTGGCCAGCCGCTGCACAGTGCCCGTGGACCTGGATCTCCGCCTGGGGGGTACGCCCGAGCATCCGACGCGCCTGCCCTCCGCGGTGGAGAACGCCGCGTACTTCATCGTGGCCGAATCGTTAACCAACGTGGCCAAGCACAGCATGGCCACCCGCTGTCAGGTAGAGGCCCGCATCATGGACAGCGCGCTGTTCCTCATGATCGAAGACGACGGGGTGGGCGGAGCGCACCTAGCCAAGGGCCATGGCCTCGGTGGCCTGGCCGAGCGGGTGCACGCCCTGGAAGGAACGTTGGGGATTTACAGCCCGCTGGGAGGACCGACACGCATCGTCGCCAAGCTGCCGATCACCGCGGGTTGAGTCCGTAAGCTCCGTAAGCCGCCACGCCGTCTCCCCTCCTTGGGGTCGCTGGCGGCTTCTACAGTGCCGATGTGAGGGTTGTTCTAGCCGAGGACTCGGTCCTGCTTCGCGAAGGGCTCATCCGACTTCTGGAGGAGGCTGGCTGTCAGGTGGTCGCGGCCGTCAATGACGGCCCCAGCCTGGTCAAAGCCGTCCTGGAGCACCGGCCGGATGTCTCCTTAGTGGATGTCCGGATGCCCCCGTCGTTCACCGATGAGGGCTTGCGGGCCGCGATTGAAGCCCGACGCCAGGTGCCCGGTGCTCCGATCCTCGTCCTGTCCCAGTACGTGGAGGTCTCCTACGCCGACGACCTGTTGGGGGACCGGGAGGGCGCGATCGGCTACCTGTTGAAGGACAGGGTGGCGGATGTGGACGAGTTCCTCGACGCCCTCCGACGGGTGGCAGGTGGCGGAACGGTGCTCGACCCTGAGGTAGTCGGGCAATTGCTGGTGCGGCGACGGGACGATCCATTGCGGAGCCTGACTCCTCGGGAGCGGGAAGTTTTAGCGCTGATGGCCGAGGGCCGCTCCAACACGGCGATCGCACGTCACCTGGTGGTGACGGAGGGGGCCGTGGAAAAGCACGTACGCAACATCTTCACCAAGCTCAACCTGGCCCCATCCGAGGAGCAGCACCGTCGGGTCTTGGCGGTGCTGACGTACCTGCGCTCCTAGCACCCGCGTACCTCCGCCCTGGCGCCCGCGTCCCTGCGTTCCCAAGCGCCTACCTTCGCCGCGCGTCTACGCAACGGTCTGCACCGGTGGCAGGCCGGTCTCGCCCAAAATGAAGGCGACCGCCTCGGCCGGGCCTGAGGCCACCGGCAGGCCGGTGGCGCGTAACCGCTCGGTGTGGGTCACGCCGGTGTCCACCAAAACACACCGTGCGCCTACCGCCTCCGCCGCGACCGCGTCGTCGAGGCTGTCGCCCACCACCACGCAGTCCGGGCCCTCCAGCCCGATGTGGCGCAGATGCTCGATCAGGTGGCCGACCTTGGTGCCGCCTCCCACCGCGGCCCGCAGCCCGTCGATCCGGGAGAAGTATTCGGAGATTTGATACCGCTTCACTAGATCGACTAATTCGTCATGGAACGCCATCGACAGCAATGACTGGGTACGCCCAGCGCGCTGCCACTCCTCCAAGGCGTCGACCGCGCCGGGGGTCAGGGAGCAGCCGGCGGCGAGCAGGGCGCGGTAACTGGCGTGGAAAACCTTGTCGATGACCGCGAACTCCGCCTCGTCGAGAGGGCGGCCCAGCACTTCGGCGTAGTACTCAGCGACTGGGCGGCGGAACCCGCGCCGGTGGTGTTCTATATCCACGCGCGGCCCACCGCAGCTGGCGAACGCATCATTGGTCGCTTGGACCACCAGGGTGGTGTCGTCAAGTAAGGTGCCGTTCCAATCCCAGATCAGGTGCCTCCCCACAGGGGGCCACCCTAACGTTCTAAACCCGACACGGAAACGGTTAACCAGGCCCTATCAGGCACATCTCCACCCAGGTTTTCGGATCGCGACCTCCATCACACGTCAGCGCTGCAGATCGCGGATTAACCGCTCCTCCTCCACCTTCCAGTAACCGTGTTCCACGCCATCGAGCAGGATCACCGGGAGCCGATCCCCGTACTCACGCTCCAGCTCCACATCGGTGGTCACGTCCACCTCGCGCCACCGCACCTGGGTGCGGGCCGCGACCCGTTCCATGTCCTGTCGCGCGATCTCGCACAGGTGGCAGCCGGGTCGGGTCAGCAACGTCACCTCATGATCGGCGACCGCCATCGTGTGCTTCTCCCCCTCTCCGTGGGTCGGCGTCCCGTGACTGGCGTTCCACAGTCACCTGTCCCGTCACCTATCCCGCAGCATGGACCTGCGTACCTGACCGGTAATCGAGCGTGGCAGCTGGTCAACGAACCGCACCTCGGTCGGGCTTTTGAACCGGGCGAGCCGACGCTCGCAGTGAGCGATCATCTCATCGGCGTCGACACTGGTGCCTTCCCGCGTCACCAGGTACGCCCGGATCGCCTGCCCCGTGGTGGGATGGGGAACCCCAACCACAGCCGCCTCCGCCACCGCGGGATGCTCCAGCAGGATCCGTTCGACCTCCTGCGGATAAACGCTGAACCCGGACACGGTGATCACGTCGCTGAGCCGGTCCACAAGGAACAGGTCGCCGTCCGCGTCCGCGTACGCCAGGTCGGCCGTCGCCCACCACCCGTCCGCCCCAGGACCGCCTCGCCCATCGGGCCAGTAACCCGAGAACAGGTTCTTCCCGCGTACCCAAATCTCTCCGGGATCGGTTCCGGGTGATTGTGGACTGGCGAACTCCTCGTCGTCGTGGTCATCGTGATCGGCCGCCTCGATCTCCTGGCCGTCCGGGCTGACGAGTTTGAGCTCGACTCCCGGGATCGGACGCCCGATCGACCCGATCTTGTTCGTCTGGCTACACAGCGTCGTGGTCAGCACCGGAGCGGCCTCGGTGAGGCCGTAGCCCACGAAGATGTGTCGGCCGGTGATTTCCGCAAACCGCTCCCAAGTGCGAGGATCCAGGGGTGCCGCCCCGCTCACCGCCAGCCTGACCCCACTGAAGCGTTGTTCGAGATCGGGCTGTCGGAGCCAGGCGCGGTACATCGCCGGCACTCCCAGCACCACACTTACGCGATGGCGTTCGATCTGCTCCAGCGTGTCGGCCGGGTCGAATCGGTCGATGAGGACGCCGGCGCAGCCGTGGTAGGCGATCTCGTGCAGGCCTGGCCCCAGGCCATAGGCATGGAACATCGGCAGCGCTAGCAGGACCACATCGGTGGGGCTGACCATACGCGGCTCGATCTGATCAAGCTGCTGGAGGTTGGCCATCAACGCCCGGTGGCTGAGCATCACCCCGTGAGGGACGCCGGATGTGCCGGAGGTGTAGAGGATGACCGCCAGGTCCTCACCGCCCCGTGACGTGTCCAGCGGCGGCTCGTCGGGGCTGACCTGCAACGGGCCAGTGTCGCCCTTTGCCTCTGGGGCGTCCTCCACGGTGAGGATGTGCCGCACCCCATCCAGCACGCCCTCGGCTTCCGGTCCTATCAGACGCGCGGCAGTGGTTGCGCCGCACACCACGGCCGATGCGCCGGAGTCAGCCAGGATCCGTCGCTGCTCCGCCACGTCTTGGCCCGGGTGGATCGGTACGGCGATCAGTCCGGCCCGCAGAATGCCGAAGTACGTGGTCACGAACCGCGGAATGTTGGGGAGCGCGATCGCCACCCGTGGTGGGACCTTGTCCGACCCTTCACGCGACGGGGTGGATGGGAAAAGCGTGGACAGGTCACGCGCGACAGCGTCGACCTCCGCGTCCACCTCGGCCCATGTGAGGGTCTGGCCACGGTATATCAGCGCGGGCCGGTCACCTACCTGGGTGGCGGCACGACGCACCAATTGAGCGACGTTATGGATCTTATTCATGATTAGCCCCGGCGGTGGCCGATCTTGTGGTGGCGACCCGTACCGTACTGGTGGCCCATGACCATCAGACGCCGCGGCATCCGGCGCGTCGCCGGGCCGTCCTTGCTGTTGAGCGTAGAAGCGTACGCCTGGCGCGCCAGCGCTTATCGCCGCCTCGACAGATCGGATCAACGACGCACGAAGCTGAGGCTTCGGGACAAGGAGACGACCAAATAAGTGACATATGTCACATATGACCCTAAAGATCGGGCAGCAAGCCCCATCCGGCGGCGCAAACAGACGCAAGGAAGGAAGATCCAGGGCGACTTATCTCACTGAGTCCAGAAAGACGCACAACGTGTGCGACATGCCGCGTAAGCGCGTCGACACAATATGCCTCTCAGTAATCAGATATGTACGCAAGAGTGACGAGTGCGATTTATCATCGTTTGGTCGGCTCGTCCCATTACCTTGGGTCCCGACACCCCTCACCCGAGGAGGCCGCCGTGCCTGTCGAAGCGCCGCCGATACATCTCGCCCATCCTGGCCGCGCTAACCCCTATCCGAAGCACGGCTCCCGGGAGGCATACACGTGAGCAGCTACGCCTCACCCGGCGACTTCACCGCCGCGCGTCAGTCCGTTGTGAGCGACGAACTGTGGATGATGCTCGTCTCGGTGATCCGCGGTGATACCCGCCGCTCAAGCTCTCACCGCAGCGGATCCTCCACCACCACGGACCGCTCCCCCGGGCGCCCTCAAGGTCGGAGAGGGGTAGCCAGCACCGAACCCTCCACAGAACCCACGCCACGTACTCGGCGCCCCGCCCCCAGTCCGCGCGCAGCTGAACGGTCGCCAACTCCTCCGCGATCAGCGACCCCACAAACGGGCCCATCCTTCGGAGGGGGGCCAGAACCCGATCCAGGGTCGCCCACCCCTGAGGTCTGGGAGCTCGTGGAGCACGCGCAGAACGGGGATGCCGAAGCATTCGGGGCGCTCTATGACCGTTATCTCGACACCGTTTTCCGATATGTCTACTTCCGGGTAGGAAACCGCACCCTCGCTGAAGATCTCACCCAAGAGGTCTTCCTCCGCGCCCTCAAACGGATCGGCAGCCTCACCTATCAAGGCCGTGATCTGGGGGCGTGGCTGGTGACCATCGCCCGGAACCTGGTGGCCGACCACTTCAAGTCCGGCCGTCACCGACTCGAAGTCGCCACCGCCGATGTCTTGGACACCGACCGCGAAGAGCGCGGCCCAGAAGGCAGTCCCGAAACCGCCGTCGTTGAGAAGATCACCAACACCACGCTCTTGGAAGCGGTCACCCGCCTAAATCCGGAACAGCGAGAGTGCATCATGCTGCGGTTCCTGCACGGCTTCTCCGTGGCGGAGACCGCTCGCGCCATGGGCAAGAACGAGGGGGCTATCAAAGCGTTGCAGTATCGTGCGGTCAGGGCGTTGGCGCGGCTGCTACCGGAAGGATTCACTCTGTGAACCCTCACCGGGTCCAGCCGCACAACCACATCAGGACGATCACACCCGCGATGGGCGGAGCAACGTACCCGACAGATCCCCGTTTGGCCGCAACCGTAACCTCGGCGGTACGCCCTGCGTTTGTCAAGGTGCAGCCAGCAGCCACCCAGCTGGTACTCACGGCCACCGGCCACAACCGTGCCGTACCGACGGGCGGAAGGAGGTACGTGCGGTGATCTTCTCGTACTTTTCACGCCGCCGCGCCGACCGCTTCGCGCAGCTGCTGGACGCACCCGATAAGGCCGAGGTCGAATCCAATGCCTCCGCGTACCACCACGACGCCCACGACCCGGAGCTGGAGAAGCTGCTCCATCTAGGGCGGCAGCTGCGTCAGCAGATGCCCGTGATCGGCGATCAGGTACGGCCGGACCCTGACTTCAGGGCTCGCCTGCGGCAGCAGCTCATGGATACCGCAGCGGCCAGAGGCATCGGAGTCACCGCTACGCAGGAGGCCGAACCGGACGACGCCCCACAGACCACGTCGGTTCGCCGGCCCGGTCTACGGTTGGGCCTGGCGTTCGCCGCCCTCGCGGCGCTCCTGGGACTCACCGGGGTCTCCGCCGCCAGCGGTGACGCGTTGCCCGGCGAGGCGTTGTACGGGGTGAAACGGCAGACCGAACGGGCCCAGCTGGCCCTGGCTGGCTCCGACGTCAACCGGGGACAGCTGCATCTGGAGTTCGCGCGTACCCGCCTGGCCGAGGCCGTGGCCATCGCCGACAACCCACGGCTTCTGCCTGATGTGCTGGACGACATGGACGAGGACAGCACAGCCGGGGTCTTTCTCCTCACCACCGCCGCAGTGGATCGTGGAGAGCCTAGCCTCCTGGACGCCGTGGACGCCTTCACCAGCCAACAGCTGCCCGAGGTCGCTGATCTGGCCGACACCCTGGAAGGTGAGTTCCGGCAACGCGCCCTCACGTCGTTGGATCTGCTCAACCGGATCCAGGACCGCTCGGCCGAGCTGAGACGCCTGCTGCCCTGTACCAGCAGTGACAGCGCCGAGGTGGACGATCTCGGTCCGCTCCCTCAGCGCTGTTCAGCGCTCCCCGCTACCGATGAGGAAGAGTCATCCTCATCGGAGAATCGGGATTCGGGCTCCCAACGGGGGAATGACACTCCCGACACTCCCGACGCGTCGCCTGGGCAGGAGGTCACACCGACTCCCAGCGACACCTCCATGCCGCCGTCCGATGGTCTGCCCGCCACTCCCACTCCTCCGAGCATCCTGCCCTCGCCATCGACTGTCCCTCCCTCCTCGGATGCGGACTCTGACGACGACAGCGGCTTCTTGGAGGATCTCCTTCGCATCATCGGCGACCTACTCGGTCGCTGAGTGGGCTCCACCCCACGTCTGATCATCGTGGAGCCGTCACGGCTGATACTGTGACGGCTCCACGAAACCACCGGGGAGCGAGATATATCCGGTCATGTACCGTTCTCCCCGGAGATTCATCGTGCCTCGGTCGCTCGGACACCAAGGTGAGGCATGGCGTACGGTCAGACAGCTACCCTCAGGCGTGGTGGTCTTTGAATAACGGGGACCGTAGGGTCAAGCACGTGGCCGTCCGACGAGCCCATCGGTCGGCCAAATCACACAATGCGTCAGGTCATGGCGTCGATTCGGTGAAGGAAATCAGTGATTTCAGTGAAGGAAGGCGGGTGTGGCGGTGACCCGATTCCGCAGACAAGCCCAGGAAGAGCGCGCTGACCGCGCGCACCTGGCAGGAGTGGCCAGCGCAGAGGCGGCCGTGGTCGGGGCCACCGAGCAGCCTTCGGAATCGAAGGCAGCGCCCGGAACCGCCGCCTTCTTCGATCTAGACAACACCATGATGCGGGGGGCGTCGATCTACTGGTTCGCCCGCGGCCTGGCCTCCCGGGATTACTTCACCACGCGTGATCTTCTGAAATTCGCCTGGCAACAGCTGAAGTTCCGGCTCATGAGCGAAGACCACATCGACATCGCCGCGGCTAAGCAGTCCGCGTTGGCCTTCGTCGCTGGCCGGCCGGTCTCCGAGATCGTGGAACTGAGCGAAGCGATCTACGACGAATTGATGGCCGAAAGGATCTGGTCCGGAACCCGGGCGTTGGCCTCCCTGCACATGCGGGCGGGTGCGCAGGTGTGGCTCGTCACCGCCGCACCGGTGGAGCTGGGCAACCTGATCGCGCGTCGTCTCGGGCTGACCGGGGCGCTGGGCACGGTCGCCGAGATTCGCGACGGTCGCTACACTGGCCGCCTGGTCGGTGACATCCTGCACGGACAGGCCAAGGCCGAGGCGATCCGGGCGCTCGCCGAACGAGAAGGGCTGGACCTGTCCCGCTGCAGCGCCTACAGCGACTCCTACAACGATCTGCCGATGCTCACCACCGTCGGGCACGCGGTCGCTGTCAACCCCGACAGCGCCCTACGCCGCGAGGCCCGTGCCCGGGGGTGGGAAATCCAGGACTTTCGGACCGGCCGAAAAGCCGTCAAGATCGCTCTTCCATGTTTGGTGGGCGCCGGCCTGGTGACCGGCGCGGTGGCCGTTGGGATCGCGGCGCGCCGCCAAGCGAAAAGTCGGTGAACCCGCCGGTTGGGTCACGGTAGGACAATGGAAGATACCGTCACCGGTATATGCCGGTGTGATCCCCCGTATTGATCGTCGCTCTTTCACATCGGAGGCTCGTCAGTAGCGTGGCGCGGGGCGTACCCCACCGTCGAGGCGAGCCTCCTCTATTCCTATTTCCCGCCTGTACGGGTCTGTTCCACCTTGGTTCTCGCCTCAACGACCGCGGCACGACAGTGCTGTTAGCGGCTGGTTCGCACCACGGAGTGGGTGCGGGGCGCCTTTCCCGTCGACGCGACACGGCCGCTTCACAGTCACGGACCGCCTCATATGAGGCTGACTAGTTTGAGTCTTCTGAGGAGGACGAGTGGGAGAAAGCGCCGCCTCGGAGCCGCAGCAGGCGGTAGAGGTTCTGCTGGATGATCTCCCGTACCCGGTCGGCGAGGTCGAAGACCGCCATCGGGTCATCCGCTAGCTCACTGTCGCCCAGGGTGTAGATCGGCTCGCCGAACTCAATCAGCCACTTACTCGGCAACGGGACCAGGCCCAACGGCCCCAGCCATGGGAAGGTCGGCGTCACCGGGAAGTACGGTACGCCCAGCAGCCGCGCCAACGGCCGAATGTTCCCGATGAGGGGGTAGATCTCCTCCGCACCCACGATGGAGACCGGGATGATCGGTGCCCCGGTACGCAGCGCGGCGGCGACGAACCCGCCCCGCCCAAAACGCTGCAGCCGGTAACGCTCTGAGAAGGGTTTGCCGATCCCCTTGAACCCCTCTGGGAAGACCCCCACGACCTCCCCAGCCTCCAGCAGCCGCTCAGCGTCCGGCATGCAGGCCAGGGTGGCGCCCATCTTCCGCGCGTACTCTCCGATCACCGGGAGCTGGAACACCAAATCCGCGCCGAGCAGCCGTAGGTGCCGCCGGGCTGGGTGTTCGTCGTACAGGGCCAAGGCCAGCATCACGGCGTCGAGCGCGATGGTGCCGGAGTGGTTAGCCACGACGAGGGCTGATCCGGCGGCCGGCACGTTCTCGATGCCGATCACCTCGACTCGGAACCAGTGCCGGTACAGCGGTCGCAGCAGCGGCGCGATCACCTGGGTGGACAGCTCGGGATCGAACCCGAACTCGTCGATCTCGTACTCGCCGGTGATACGGCGCCGCAGGAACGCCAAGGCGTTCGCCACCCGCTGATCCCAAATGTCCCCGGTTATGGGCTCCCTGGGCCCGGTTCTCTCAGCGACGGGCATGCCGGATCCACTCCAGGATGGTTCGCTCGACGGCTTTCACGTTCTCCGGGCTGAGCACGGAGGCCAGGTCGTGTCCCCGGATGAAATCGTCAAAAGCATCGACGGTACGCCGGGGCAGGTAACCGAACTCCTCCTTCAGCCGGGTGGTGTCGACCACCCGACCGTGCACCAGAAAATCAATCTGATCCAAGGAGAAATCGATCAGGCCGCTGTGTCGAGCGAGGGCGGCCACCACGGACAATCCGACATCGGGCACCGGCAGCGGTACCCGTCCCGCCCGCCGGATCGCCTGAGACAGTGACAGCACTCCGGGTCCGGCGACGTTGAACACGCCGGGATGGTGCTCCAACACACTGCGGTGGAGCACCTCCAAAGCGTCGTCAACGTGGACGAACTGCACGCGTGGGTCACGCCCAAACACGGTGGGCACCACCGGCAGCGAGAAATAACGCGTCAACGTCGTGTTCGCGCGGGCCCCCACGAATGGGGCGAACCGCAGCACGGTCACTGTGACGTCGGGACGACGCCGCGCAAATCCCCGCACATACCCCTCGATCTCCACAATGTCCTTGGCGTACCCGCCTCGGGGCATCGCTCGCGGCTCGGTTTCCTCTGTGAACAGAGCCGGATCCCGCGAGGATGCGCCGTAGGCCGCCACCGAGGACTTCACCACCAGTTTGGAGACACTTGGGGTTTTCTGACAGGCGGCTAGCAGCTGCATCGTCCCGATGACGTTCACTTCCTTCATCGCCGCGCGTCCCCCGGCCCGCGCCGGGGAGGCCACCACGGCCATGTGCACCACCGTGTCCGGCTCGGTTTGAGCGAGGATCCTGCCGATCAGGGGATGCCGGATGTCGGCATGGATGAACTCCGCCCGGCCCAATAGCGCCGTGGTCTCGTCGGAGGGCATGGTGGTGTCCACGCCGATCACGTGCCCGACCCGCTCATCACTGGCGAGGCGGCCCGCGATGGCGGCCCCCATGTACCGACTGGCCCCGGTGACGAGAACGACGTTGGACACGGTGGACCCGGGTGTTACTTGCCTAGACGACGGCGCTGAATACGGGTCTTGCGCAGCAGCTTGCGGTGCTTCTTCTTAGCCATGCGCTTGCGGCGCTTCTTGACCACCGAGCCCATACGTGATTCCCCTTGCGTAGCCAGCCGTACCGGCGTCGTGTGACGCCGGTACGGAATTTTTGAGGTTGACGAACCCGTCCAGAGTAACGGGCTTCCCCAGAGGGCCGCTCAGGCGGAGTCCGTGAAAGCGTCCTTGAGGTACGCGTGGATCGCGTGCTCAGGGACTCGGAAAGATCGTCCCACCCGCACGGCCCCTAGTTCACCCGAATGGACAAGTCTGTATACCGTCATTTTGGACACCCTCATCAGGGCCGCCACCTCGGCTACGGTCAGGAACTTCACCTCCGACAGTGGATCGCCCCCGCGGGGACTGATCCGATCTCGTCCGCTCTGTCCCGGTGGGCGATTGCTCGCTCGTGATCCGGCCATATCTCTTCCGACCCATCGGCACGTGTCGGCCGGCGGCTTCCCCTCCGCCGGGAGGGACACGCACGTGCTTTCTGAACAGTAACGTTGCCAGTGTGATCCGCGCGATATCTTTAGGTGACCGATCACACCGCAATACGTGATGGAATCACCGCCGAGAGATCAACGAGCGGAGGAAAAAACCCACATTGGCCGGTCGCTCGGCGAGCCGCCGCATCAGGTAGCCGTACCACTGGGTGCCGTAGGGGACGTAGACCCGCACGGTGTGCCCGGCCGCGGCGAGGCGGCGCTGTTCTTCGGGGCGGATCCCGTGCAGCATCTGGAACTCGTAGGAACCCGGCTCCCGGTCGTACCAGGCGGCCCGATCCTGGCCGATCGCGATCAGGCGCGGATCGTGGGTCGCCAGCATCGGGTACCCCTCACCCGCCATCAGCACGTTGAGGCAGCGCACGTAGGACTTGTCCACCTCGACGCGGGACTGGTACGCCACTGACTCCGGCTCCGCGTATGCCCCCTTGCACAGCCGCACCCGCGACCCGGCGTACGCCAGCTCCTGGCAGTCGGCCTCGGTACGCCGCAGGTACGCCTGCAACGCCACGCCGGTGTTCGGGAAGTCTTTACGCAGGTCGGTGAGGATCTCCAGGGTCGAGTCGGTCTTGGTGTGATCCTCCATGTCGAGGGTGACCGTCGTCCCCGCGTTGGCTGCTGCCTGGCAGATGGCGCGGGCGTGTTCTCGGGCCAGCCGTTCGTCGAAGGTCTGCCCGAGCGCTGACAGTTTCACGCTCACCTCGGCAGCGGGAGTCAGTCCGCGCTCTCCCAGTGCCGTGAGCAGCTCCACGTACGCCTGCCGCACCGCAAGCGCCTGCTCCGGTGTCTTGGTGTCCTCACCGAGGTGGTCGATGGTCACGGTGAGCCCATCGGCGGTTAACACGCCACTGACGTGAAGGGCGTCGTCGAGGGTCGGCCCGGCGACGAACCGGTCAACGATTCCACGGGTCAGCGGTGCTGTCTCCACGAACCGTTCCAACGCTTCGTTACGGGCCGCGGCGAGGATCACGGAACGGAGCATGCGTTGAGAGTACAAACCTCTTCCCATTTCGTCTTCTCACCGTTCAGCTCGTCCAGCCCGGTCCCTGCGCTCCCGCTATTCGTGCCATTCGCGCAGGGGTCATCTCGTCATAACCGAGCTACCGTATACGTATAGGTGTACGTACTAGCGGGGTCGGAGGCTGCCATGCCGAACAAGACCATCTATGTGTCCGATGACGATCTACCGCTGTTCGCCCGCGCCCAAGAACTGGCCGGCGGCAACCTCTCGCTGGCCATCGCCCGCGCCTTGCGGCAATTCGTGGAGACCGAGGAGGCGGCGAAGGCCGGCTATCACGAGATCACGGTCAGGGTCGGCAGCGGCGGCAACACCCAGCGCAAACGCTTCACCGGCCGGCAGCTAGCCCAGTGGCGACACCAATCTCAGGGTGGGCGCGTTGAGGTCTTCACGGTCTATCAGACCGCCAAGGGCCGGTTCGCCGTCCACACCCGCAGCGGCCCGTTCTGGATCGGCTTCGCCGACGCCCAAAACTGGCTGGAGAACCTGCTGAGCGGCCAGGGATTCGAGCAGCTGTTCGGCGCGGCGCGACAGCAGGCGCAGCGGATGCGCGGCGCCCGACCACCGTGGATGGACTGGAAGGCGGCCTGGTCACGTGGCGAGTTCCCGTTCGGGGAGTGGATGGGACACGTGGGAGACCCCGGCGAGGCCACCCTGGAGGTCTACGAAAACTTAGACCAGCTCGCCGAACACATCCCCGCGGAGCTGCTTCAACTGGTCAAGCAGGCCCTGGACAACCCCGGTATCGAAGACCTCGACATCTGAGCGCGACCGGATCTGGGTGCCGCAGGCACACCTCTGGCTCAGTCTCCTCGGGTACGCGGTGCGTAGCGGTCAGCAGCGCGCCGCACCGCGTACCCATGCCATCTGGTCAGCGCGGTGGTGCCTAAGCCGAACCCGAGCACCAGGACCGCCACCGTCGCCGTGACGGCGTCGAACTCCCGCAGCGGGATCGCCCAACCGTGGGGCTGAGTGCGGGCGTCGTAGCCGAAGTAGTCCAAAGGCACCACGACGGTCAGCGGTGCCACCCAGGCGAGGGAACGCCCAAGGATCCGCCCGGACAGGAGCGCCAGGCCAAGCCACAGGACCAGATTGCGGAGCAATTCGGGCACGACGTCGCCGACACCGCCGAGGTACGCCGCTACCCCGAGCACCAGGGCCGTCACGGCGAGCCCGGCCCCGAGGTACCCGAATTCCACCCCAAGCAGGCACCGAGCGGCCCGCTCCTCGAAGGACGCCATGTCCCCGGTCATCCCGATCGCGATGGCGATCGCGGCCACCACCGGGAGGAAAACCCACAACGCTACGTTCACCGACCCTTGAGGGGTGTCGGCCGGGACAGACATCTCAAGCCCACCCCAGACCGCGCAGACGACCGCGACCCCCAGCTGTGTGACCGCGACCGCCCAGATCCGGTGGGTACGCAGCCACCACCTCACGGCGCTGTACCGGCCGCCGGGCCAGATCCTGTTACGCCCCACAGGTCGCCTCGTACGCGGTGGTGATCCGTTCCCGCGCCCACTCGAACTGCTCGTCATCAGGTAGCCGCAGCACCCGCCGAAGCTCCTCCTCGTCGTAGTCGAACCCACCGTGGTAGTCAGCTGGACGCATGCCGCCCCAGGCGCGTGCCACCAGCCACTCAAGCATTTCGGTGAGCGCCTCCTGCTGCTGCTCCTCTCCGGCCGCGGTCGCGGGGGCACACAGCGACTCGTCCCCGAAGGAGGCGTTCAGCACGCCGTACGCCATTCCCCGGGCAGCGGCCCACAAGCCGAGGGTGACCGGGAAGGTGGCGCCGTCTTCTGGAGTACGCAGCCCCTCCTCATGGAACGACTCCGGGATAACGAACAACCTTGAAGCCGCCACCGCCTCAAGCCGCTCCGCGATCGCCGTCAGCTCCGCCAAGTGGCGACGGTGTTCCGGCCAGATACACACCTGGGGTACGCGGTCGGAGCAGAGCGGCTCATCCGGCGGCTCCCGGCCTTGACGTAACGGGCCGGCCGTCATGACCCCGACGATGGTGAGCAGTACCAGCAGACTGGGGAGCACCGTCGCCCGATACCGATGCTCTGTCCAGCTAGACCTCGACGGAGGCTGAAACCCTACGGCGGCCACCACCAAGGCGACGGCGAGTGCCAGCCGAGTCAGCAGGGCCGGCGTGGTGATCTCCACCTGGGGCGCTCCGGATAGGACAGAGAAGCTGAAGGTGTCCGAGGAGGCGAACCAGAGCAGCCCGAGGTAGACCCCTGCCCCGATCAGCAACGGAACGAGCCAACTTTGGGTCAGCCGCCCCGCCAGGTGTCCCAGGGCAGCGGCGATGATCACGACGGTGGCACCGAGGAGGAGGTAACTCGGCCAGAGGAACCCCGGGCCGGCGGTGCCGACGCTCACCACGGCGGCCGCGATAGCCCCCACGAGCAGCGGGATGAGCCCGTACACCACCGTGGCGGCCAGATGCACGGCCTCTCTCTGCCAGAGCGGGCGGGCCACCGCGCTCCACTGCTCGATCCCGTCGGCTCGCTGCACCCGAGCCGCCGACCAGGCTGCAGCGGCGGAGAGGAGAATCGCCATCTCCGCGACGGGGACCTGGGCGGCGGCGCTCGCCTGCGGCCAGACCCCGATCCAGTCGGTATTCCGGCCGAAGAGCATGCCGAGCTCAATCGCGATCAACACCGGTAACGCCCAGCGCAGGGGTGACCGACGCAGTTCAATCCAGAAGGCCCGGATCATGCCGCCACCCGGTTGCTCAACACGGTGGTGTAGCCGCGCTCCAGTGGGCTGTCCCCTCGCGCCCCAGGCCGGGCCAGACCGGCGAGCTCGTCGGGGGTCCCATCGAATCTGATCTCGCCGCCCTGCATCACCAGCACTCGGTCGCAGACCGCGGCGACGTCCTCCACCAGATGCGTACTCAGCACGACCGTCGCATCGGTGAGCGACCGTACGATTTCCCGGAACTCCAGCCGCTGCTCCGGGTCGAGCCCAACGGTCGGCTCATCGAGCAGCACCACACGGGGACGCCCAACAATTGCTTGCGCGATCCCACACCGACGCAGCATCCCACCCGAGAGGCTCCGAAGCTTACGGCCGGACTGCGCGGTCAGATTCACGGCGGCGATCGCCCGTTCCGTCTCCTCGTGTGCCGTCGCTTCTGGTACCTCGCGCAGCCAGGCGCAGTACCGGACGAACTCGTAGACGGTGAAGCCGGGGAAGTAGGCAAAGTGCTGCGGTAAATATCCGATCCGACGTCGCGCCTCGCGGACCTCCGCCGCCCTCCTTATCATCCGCCCGTCGATGCGTAACGTGCCCTGACGGGGTGGAATGATCGTCGCCAGGGTCCGCAGCAGAGTCGTCTTACCCGCGCCGTTCGGTCCGAGCAGCCCTACGGTCCCGACTCCTAGCGACAGTCGAAGACCAGAGAAAACCAGCTTCCGCCCGTATCCCTGAGCCAGGCCCTTCGCCTCAATGATCACTTCTACCCCACGCATCTCTGCTGATGCCCGCCACCTTTCAAATAACGGCGGCGGGCATACCTCAGGACCTTAAGCACGGAATCTCAGCGGAAAGCATTGTACGCGCTCTGCGCTGAGAATCGGCACTCATGGCGGTCAAGTGGATCAATGTATCCTTTAACCAACCTCCACGCTCCTGCCCAGTCTGGCTGAGCACTGCAGGCAACATGGAGCCGCACTTCAACAGGCTGGCTAGAGTGTTCCTGACACTCGTTCCAGGCGGCAGTATTGCGCCAGTGCGCAGCGCATCCACTCACACGCCTGGTGTCGCCCGCGTTGGCGGGGGAAGTGCCGAAGATGACCGCCGCACATGTCATGGCGATAACCAATGCCCTGACCAATCCTCGGTCTCTCACAGCTCGCCTCCTTTAAGCGCTGCTAGAAAACCGAACACCTCCACCCCTTCGATTGATTGATCGGAATCAATCAATCGAGCGACGAGGGAAGCGTTGCAGGACAATAGAAATCTTGCAAGCAAAGTTCATGAAAAGCGGATTGATCCACAACACCTGTTGTAGGGGATCTCATTGATCATCAGTCTTGCTCAGGCGCGATTTGCACCACTTCCCAACTTAAGCAGGGATCATTTCTCAACATCAAACAAATAATTTTTAACCGGGAGCAACATCACGATTGAGTAACAATCAGCAACGAATGAGCCGAGCATAAGCAGCCCGACGATCATTACCCTGCCGTATCGCATGTCGGGACAATCTCGAAAGCTGCCAAATATCCGAATCCTGCGGCGCACCGGCGAGGCAGGGCACCAAAATGATCACATAGTGTGACTGCCTGAATTTCGTATTCTCGATGTCTCTGGCAGCTCCACTATTTTGAGCACGCAGATCATGATTGAGGTGTCAATCCAGCTGACCGCCAGGACGACGGACGCCGGCCCCGGTTGTCTTTTCCTCGAAGGTGTTTGGCTCGGAACTTCAAGGACAAGGAAGCGAGATCAACAACGAAGACACGACCGAGATCACTTGGCGCAGGGTGGCGCCCCGTCGTCTTTCACCTCGCCGACACCACCCAGTCGGTGTAGGAGGTCACGCGCCCGGTTCGGTCGCCCTCTGGTCGTCTCCCGCGCCGGGTAGATGGCGGGCGTGACGACAGAAATCACTCCGGGCAGCGCTCTCTTACACGCTCTTACACGCGACCTTGTACTCGGGATCACGAACGGTGACCGCGCGATGGATGCCACGATAGACGCGATGGATCCGTCGCGCAGCGCCTGTTCAACGAACGCCGGCCACGGCGGCGTCGGTCAGACCACGCCACACCACACCGACCTCACGGAAGCCGGCCTCCCGTAACGCGGCGATGTGCCACGAGACGGGTTTCACGGTCTCGCTGGAGATGTTCTTCTCCCCCAGCAGCGCCCGTCGCTCCTCCAGCAGCTTCGCTAAGGCCGGGTCTTGGGCAGCCAGCTCCCACCACTGGGGCCACGACAGCGCCGCGCCGGTGGCGTACCGGCTCTCTCGCCAGCGCCGCCGATAGTCAAGTAGCCGCTGGTTGAGGTCGGGTAGCCCGTCGTCGGGCATGGATTCGGCGTTGATGAACACCCCGCCCGGCTCAATCAGGTGCGCGACCTCCGCGTACACGGCGCTCAGCCGCTCCGCTGGCAGGTAGTGCAGGGCGGTGGCGGTCAGGACGGCGTCGAATCGCTTATCAGCAAAGTGCGCCGCCAGGGCGTTGGGCGACCGCAGGTCCAACGACACGTACTCGATCCGGTTCCCGAAGGTCGCCCGGGCGATGCCCATCAGCAGCGGATCCATATCGAGCAGAGTGACCTGGGCCGTGGTGAAGCGCCGCAGCACCCGAAGCGAGATCGATCCGGTGCCACCGGCCAGATCCAGAACGCGTGGCGCGCCATTGGTGACGGCGGCCACCACGTCGAGCATTGCGCTGATCCGCTCCTCACGGTCCGGCAGGTATGCCTCCTGTTGTCGGTCCCAGCTCTCCTGCCAGGCCAGAGCGTCGATCGCGGGCGATGTCTCTGAGCTCACGACAACCTCCTGTGTAAGGAGCGAGAAAACTTAGGCTAGTTACATAGCCTTAGAGTTGTCTACCGTTATTCACGTGGACTTCGACGCATACGCCCGGACGGCAGTAGAGCTTGTCAACGCTCCCTTGGAGAATCTCGCGGATCTCCGGGCACTCTTCGGCGCCCGAACCTGGTTGGCCGAACGGGCCACCGAGAAAGACGTCACGATCATGCGCCGCGCTCAGAAGCGGCTCCGTGAGGTGTTCGAGCTGGGGACGGCGGGCGAGGATGCCCGTGCCGTCGAGGCGCTCAATGCCCTCCTCGTGGCACATCCGGTTCAGCCACGCATTTCCGGGCACGACTCCAGTAGCTGGCACATGCATGTGACCGGCCGCGGCGCCTCAGTCAGCGCCGAATACATCGCCGGAGCGGTGTGGGGGTTGTCGGTGTGGCTCTGTGAGCATGGCAGCTCACGCTTCGGCGTGTGCGCTGACGAGCGGTGTCGCAACGTCTATCTGGATACCTCATCCAACGCTTGTCGGCGTTTCTGCTCGGAACGCTGCGCCACCCGCTCCCACGTGGCCGCCCACCGCGCCCGCAAACGCGCCGCCGCGTTACAGGCCGTCTGACCTAATCGACCGATCGATCCCACACGTCGATCCCGTACGTCATGGGGAGACGGCGTAGCCGTCGTCTCCCCTTCACACCTTGCCCTGCGCTTCCCTTCCCATTAGGGGTACGCGCGTCCGCGCCGCCCTGCGCCGCTGGCCACCGCCGCCGACATGCGGAAACGAGCCAAAGCCGACCCGCCAAGCCGCAGGGTGTCGCGGAGCGCGGTTCACTCAGGGATCAGCCGCTCCACCGCCGCCACGATCAGCTCATCCCGCTGTGCCGGGTCGAACACATCCGGCAGCGTGAGGCTTTCCAGGATCAGCCAGTTCAGAGCTAGGTAGAGCAGCTTGACCGACGTCGCGTCGCCAGGCATCCCCGCCTGACGGTGGTTTTCGATATTGGCGTCGATGTCGGCGCGGATACGCTCGGTCAGTTGGATACGCAGCTCGGGGCGCCGGGTGGCCTCCAAACGCAGCTCCAGCAGCGCGAGGTACCCGGAGCGGAATTCACTGACCCGCTCGACGATGCCGCGCATCAGCTGCGTGACAGTGGCCCGGTCGGTGCGACCGGCGACCTCTTCCATGCTGGCGACGGCACCGGGCAGCAGCCGGTCATAGAACCGCCGGGCGACTTGGCTGAGCAGGTCATCCCGGTTAGCGAAGTAGTTGGAGGCGGTACCGATGGGTACGCCGGCCTCAGCATCGACCGCCCGGAACGTGAGTCCTCGCGCCCCTTCCCGAGCGAGCACTTCGATCGCCGCATCGAGCAACGCCGCACGCCGCGCCAGGTTCTGTCGCATTATCCCTCCGACCCCAACACCACTCCACACGTAGTACTACATCCATACCACTTCACATGAAGTACTAAGCTCATCGTTATAGCAGGGAAACCCCGCACACGAAAGCCTGCCCGCTTCGGAGGACCACACGCGGCGATGCCGGCGACCCGGCAGATGTTCAACCGGTCCGCTTCCTGCGCAGCGACAAAGGACCTAGTGCGAGGGATCCACTAGATCTCCATGCCCGAGCTGCCCACGAAGTCGCCGCCTTCCCAGGCAGCTCCGCTGGAGCGTCGCCCCGACACGTCAACCCCGGCCTCCAAGCCGGCTCGCCTGCCGATCGCCCGCCTCATCGACATGAGGATTCACTGTTACCGGCGTACCAGCGGCGGTATTCACGCAGCTGAACACCCTCTTGCCCTGTGGATCACCAGACAGAGGGATACGTCACCACTACCCACCTATAATCCGACGCTCTCCTCAAGATCATATGGTGCGTGCTCTTCTGACCGATAAGAGCGAAAGCTATTCAGTGCACATCTGAAGCGCCCTAGAAGATCCGCGACACCGCAGGGTTGACGGGCTCCAATCACAGCCTCCCGCACATCGCTACGCTAAGCTGACAGCTTCAGGCATTAAAGGTAAATTCCAGTAGTTCACTCCCATGGCTCTATGAATCAATGTCGCAAACGACTCCTCTATAGAGACGGTGCCCTTATGGCAACCCGGACAGCAATCGAGTGGACGGAGATAACTTGGAATCCAACCACCGGATGCGATCGCATCTCTGCTGGTTGCGACAATTGTTACGCGCTCACACTGGCCAAGCGTCTGCGCGCGATGGGAGCGGGGAAGTACCAGGCAGATGGCGATTCACGCACCTCCGGCTCCGGATTCGCTCTCGCCCTCCATCCCGACGTGCTGCAGCAACCCTACGCTCGGCGGACGCCGAGAATGGTTTCGTCAACTCTATGAGTGACCTATTCCACGCTCGCGTACCTCTCAGTTTCGTTCGGGATATTTTCTCCGTCATCGCGGACACCCCACGGCACACATACCAAGTTCTCACGAAACGATCGACCCGCCTCCGTAAGATCGCTGATCGTCTCGACTGGCCACCCAATCTCTGGATGGGTGTCTCAGTTGAGAACGCAGATACCCTATTTCGGGTTGACGATTTGCGTAAGGTACCAGCAGCGGCACGTTTCGTGTCATGCGAGCCGTTGCTTGGACCTGTGGACTCGATCAATCTCAACGGCATTGGCTGGGCCATCGCCGGGGTGAGTCCGGCCCAGACCACCGACCCATTGACCCGGCTTGGGTTATCGCGCTACGCGATCGCTGCAAGGCCGCAAACGTGCCGTTCTTCTTCAAGCAGTGGGGTGGACGTACCCCCAAGGAAGGCGGCCGTCTTCTGGAAGGGCGAACCTGGGACCAGAAGCCAGTGCCGTTGACGTCGGCTACTGCTTGAGTCGACCACCGCTTGAAAGATGTTGAAAGGTACCTCTCCCTCCTTGTCCAACACTCCTCGAAGATGACATGCACTCGCTAACGCTCGTCGCTCATACGGAGGGCGAAGGATAACCATATCCCGCAACTGCTTACTCTTAACCGTCACCACTAACTCGCCTGCACTCTCCAACGCATGCACAGCCTTCCGTACTGTCGACTCCGTAGCCACACCGTACTGATCCCCGAAGATCGCCCAGGGCTCATTGACACACTTAACGGTTTTCTTCGTTATAAGAAGACGGCGTAGGTTACGGACAATTCGCTCTTGAGCGGAGGTCTGCTCAGCCTCAATCTGATGCTCTACGGTTTCTGTAAAGCTAAACAACGCGTCCTTATCGTCGTTCTCGGTCGGCGTTCAAAACACCCGCTGTTCTGCGCGTCAGATCAGCGCTGAAGTTAAGTAACACTTCAGTCGCTGGCCTGACCTCTCGACATGGGCCGGACAGCACCTTCACTAGGTCGGCGTACGGGACACCCGCCCCGCATGGGTCGAGAAACATAAACAGCGGCGCACCAGTAGCCTGTTGCACCACCATCAGAAGATGGTCAAGTACTTCCCCGAAAAGCGCTACCGCTCGGACCCCCTGATCCCGATACTCGTCGACCAACGCGGCGAGTTTTGTGAAATTGGATCGGTTTTTCTTGATCAGCACCGACTCGATGTTCACTGCCGGCGCCTTGAGCAATGCCTGCAAAAAACAGTTCCCCTGATGCGGGCTCGCCGTTCGGATAGCGGCCGCGTCCAGCGAAACATCCAGGATCACTACCCGGCGATCTTCCACCTGCGATCCTGTCATAGTCGCAAAAGGGCACGATATAGGTGTTGAGAATCTTATGTTTGAACACCGACTGACTGCGTTGCTCATCTAGCAGCCCAGCGGAGGCCCCCCTTCGCCATCGACGCTCCTCCGACCAACCGAACACGTAGTAATGAAATAAGATCGGAGAGCAACAAGGGGCATAGCGATCAGAATGAGTCAGTTACCCGACACCGCATTCGCAACAAATGCCTTATAGAACCTACGGAAGATTTTCCCATAACGGAAAACATGGACTTTCTATAAGAAAACTCTCGCAAACAAGCAAAGCGTACTGAAAAAGTAACCGAAGGCTCTGAAACGCCTAGGCGTCGAGAGCGTCGATAGCGCTGTCGATCGACAGGTGACGGCGCGCGAAAGCCAGCGACTCGGCCAGATCGGCTTCCCGCTGCTGCCGGCTCGCCGCCTTGCGGGTGGTCACCTCCAAGGAGACGGTGCCACCGAACTTCCGTCCCGCCAGCAGCTCCAGCACCTCGGCGCAGGGCTGGGTCCCCCGCCCGGGAACCAGGTGCTCGTCGCGGCCTGCGCCGCTGCCGTCTCCCAGATGCAGGTGCGCCAAGGCGTCACCCATGCGGCCTGCTATCTCCACGGCATCGGCGCGGGAGGCGGCACAGTGCGAGATGTCCAGGGTGTAGTTGGCGTAGCCGGTGGTGGTCGGGTCCCAATGCGGGGAGTAGAGGATAAACTCGCGCCGCGCCATCCGCACCGGGTACATGTTCTCCACAGCGATCTTCACCGAGGGGAACTTCTCGGCGAGATCGTCCAGACCGTCAGCAAAGGTACGCGCGTACTCCCGCTGCCAGATAAAAGGCGGGTGCACCACCACGGTGCCCGCTCCCAGGTCAGCGGCCATCTCGACGGCTCGTCGCAGCCGCACCCATGGGTCCGGGCTCCACACCCGCTGGGTGACCAGCAGGCAGGGGGCGTGGACCGCCATGACGGGGACGCCGTAGTGGCGGGAGAGCCGGTCGAGAATGTCGGCGTCCTGGCTGGCGCCGTCGGTCCACACCATGACCTCAACGCCGTCGAAGCCCAGCTTCGCCGCGATCTCGAAAGCCGCGGGGGTAGGCTCCGGATACACCGATGACGTAGACAAGATGACCGGAATGTCCGGAGCCGCAGAAGGTTTCACGGCCCTAGGGTAGCTCCGGCATGCATCTGTCGCCGGCATCCGCCGTGCACGGGCAGTGACATAAGACACGAACCACACGCGCGGCAGCCCACTTATAAACCGCCTGATGGTCACGAATCACCCAGCTGATCCAGGCGTCGCAGGATCACTCCCTCCCGCAGCGCCCACGGGCAGATCTCCAGCTCCGTGACCCCCAGTTGCTCCATGGTCGCCTCCGCGACCACCGCGCCGGCCAGGAGCTGGTGGGCGCGAACCGGGCTCACCCCGTCCAGCTCCGCGAGGCCGGCGGAGGGGATCCGGCGGATGAACCCGGCGATCTGTCGAAGCCCGTGCAGGGACAGGACCCGGCGTATCCGCAGTCCGGCCTCTGATGGCGCCGCCCCTGTCAGCCGGGCCAGGGTCCGGAAGGTTTTGGAAGTCCCCACCACACGGTCGATCTCCCGGGTGTCAGGCAGAGACGCCTCCCGCAGGCTCGTGGTGACGTAGGCAAACAGGTTCTCTACCTGGGATGCCGGCGGCGGGTCCCCCGACAGGCGCTCCCTGGTCAGTCTGCCCGCACCCAACGGCAGCGACAGCGCGGTATCCGGCGTCTCATCGATCCCGGCGGCGATCTCCAGGGAACCGCCTCCGACGTCGAGCACCAGCAGCCGCCCCGCTGACCAGCCGAACCATCGGCGTACCGCCAGGAAAGTCAGTCGGGCCTCGTCAGGGCCGGAGAGCACCGCGAGGTTGACGCCGGTCTGTTGCCGCACCTGATCCAGCACCTCACCGGCGTTACGCGCGTCCCGGACCGCTGAGGTGGCGAAGGCCAGCAGATCATCCACCCCGAGCCGGTCGGCTGCTTCACGCGCCTTGGCGACGGCCGCCACCAGGGCGTCCGCGCCCGCCTCGGAGAGGTTGCCGTCGGGTGTGATCTGCTCGGCCAGCCGCAGCACGGTCTTCTCCGAGTACGCCGGCCATGGATGTGCGCCCCGGTGAGCGTCCACCACCAGCAGGTGAATGGTGTTGGACCCGACGTCGAGTACTCCAAGACGCATGAGGGAACGTTATGCCCACATGGCCAGATGCCTAGCCGGCACGCAGCGGACGCGACGGACGCTCAGCGGCTTTCAGTCCCGGGGCGGATAGGTACGCCGCGGCGAGTACTTGCCGTACAGATCCGTGGGGATGCCCTTCGCGATGGTGGTCAGGGCGTCGATAGTCTCCAAGATCTCTTCCACCGACCGCTCCGGCGCGTCGGCGGGCTCCACCGCCAGCAGGTCTCTGCCGTCCAGTCGCCAGTCCACCGTCCGGTGCTTACGGATCGCCGTCACCGCGTCCAGGTGCAGGAGCGCGCTGGCCGCGTCGCCGTCGACGCCGTACACGTCGTACCGGGCCGCCAAGCCTTCGTCTTCGGTTTCAAACACGTACCCGAACGGGTCGTCATCCACCGGGTCGTCGGTCGGTACCAGGCTGACTCGAGGCAGCGGGCCTGGCAGCGCCACAGCGACCACCAGGTGAGAGCGCTGCACCGCAGGCAGCGTCATCCGGATACCGCCGCCGTAGGAGGCTTCGGCTTTGCCGTCCCGGGCACTCTCCCCCACCACGAACCGGAAGGCCACCACCGGAAAGCCGTCCCGTTCTCCGTAAACCACATCCAGCGCGCGGCGGTGCCCGAAGTCAGAAAAGGGAGGCGCCGACCAGCGGTCCACCAGGGACGGGTCGCCGCTGGCGTAGTCGAATCCATGCTCCAACGCGAGCGCGCGCAGCGACTCGATGGTGGAGACTTCCTCGCTTAGGTCCTCAGTCACAGCGCATAAGCGTAGGCTGACTGAGTGGCACGCTCCTCCCCGCGTACCAGGCTTCGGGTGTCGGTTCATACGCCGGATGAGCCCCGTGACCGCGAAACGGAGCTAGATTTCCCCCGCGAATGGGTGGAATTCAGTGATCCGGCCGACCCTGAGCATGTCATCCGCGCCGACCTGACGTGGCTGTTGTCCCGTTGGACCTGCCTATTCGGCCGGGGATGCCACGGCATCGTGGTCGACGGGCAGAAGGACGGGTGCTGCTCCTACGGCGCGTACTTCACCGACACCGCGGATCAGAAACGGGTACGCCAGGCGGTGCGGCGCCTGACGCCCGAGACCTGGCAGTACTACACCCGCGGCTTCGCTAACTACACCGAGCAGGACGAGCTTAACGGTGAACCGGCTCTCCGCACCTTGGTGATCGACGGCGCTTGTGTGTTCCACAACCGGGAAGGGTTCCCTGGCGGGTATGGCTGCGCCTTGCACGCCCAGGCGTTGCGGGATGGCGTGCATCCGATGCGCTACAAGCCGGATGTGTGCTGGCAGTTGCCGATCCGCCGGGAACAGGATTGGGTGGACCGACCCGACGGCACCCGGGTCCTGGTGTCCACCATCACCGAGTTTGATCGGCGCAGCTGGGGCGAAGGGGGCCACGACCTGCGCTGGTGGTGCACCTCCTCACCCGAGGCCCATATCGGAGAGGAGTTCCTGTACCAGAAGTACAAACCGGAGCTGATCGAGTTGATCGGTGAGCAGGCGTACGCGGTGCTGGCCAAGCTGTGCGATGCCCGGGCTCAGCAGGGACTGGTGGCGCCGCATCCGGCGACCGCCGTGGCGCAGAAACAGGGGCGTAAAGCCTGACCGCTCCCGGCCTTACCAGGCTCTCCCCGCCGTCCTCCCAACCACCCCTCTCACCAGCCGCAACGAGCCGCAGCCAACCGACGGCCTCGCCCGTTGACGCTCACCGCGGCCAACGACAAGAACGACAAGCAGGCCTGACAAGGACCGGCAGGCCTGACAGACAGGGCCTGTAAAAGCAAGGTGCAACAAGCAGGGCCGGCGACCTCGGCACCTGCAGACCGGGCCGGCGGCCCACCGCACTGTCCCGCAGGGATACGCGCCCCGCGTTGGAAGCGTGCGGGTCAGGGTTCGAACTTGTACCCCAGGCCGCGGACGGTGACGATGTGGCGGGGCTGCGATGGCTCCGGCTCGATCTTGGAGCGCAGCCGCTTGACGTGCACGTCCAGAGTCTTGGTGTCGCCGACGTAGTCGGCTCCCCACACCCGGTCGATCAACTGCCCTCGGGTAAGCACCCGTCCCGCGTTGCGCAGGAACATCTCCAGCAGCTCGAACTCCTTCAGGGGCAGTTGAATCACTTCGCCGCGCACCGTCACCACGTGCCGGTCGACATCCATCCGGACCGGCCCGGCTTCCAGGGTCGTCGGGGCCAGGTCGCCGGGGTCGCTGCGCCTGCGCAGTACCGCCCGGATCCGGGCCACCAGCTCCCGGGGCGAGTACGGCTTGGTGACATAGTCATCGGCGCCGATCTCCAGCCCGACCACCTTGTCGATCTCACTGTCTCGGGCCGTGACCATGATGATCGGCACATTCGACCGCCGCCGCAGCTGCCGACACACCTCACTGCCAGACATCTCCGGGAGCATCAGGTCGAGCAGCACGATGTCGGCTCCGGAACGCTCGTACTCGGTCAGCGCCTCAGTGCCGGTGGTCGCGACAGAAACCTCGAAGCCCTCCTTGCGGAGCATGTACGACAGCGCGTCGGAGAACGACTCTTCGTCCTCCACGACGAGAACGCGGGTCACGGACGTCCTTCCCTTGATAGCGGTTCTACGCGCGTGGCGGGCGTACCTATCGGTCCTATCGGCCCTATCGGTGCGCCTGTCGGCGTACCTGTCGATGTCACGTTCCCGCCCCCGTGCGGTTAACTGATTGATCCTGTTCTGAGATCTCAGACGAGTAACGTTCCTCAGACGTGGCTCCGGGAGGACTGCCGGGAAGCCGGAGGGTAAATTTCGACCCTTTTCCAACGGTGCTCGTAACACTGACCTGCCCACCATGGTTGGTAGCGATGTGTTTGACGATGGCGAGTCCTAGACCGGTCCCACCGGTGGCGCGGGAACGCGCCGGGTCTGCGCGGTAGAAACGCTCGAAGATCCGCTTTTGGTCCTCGGGCGCGATCCCGATCCCCTCGTCGATGACGGAGAGCTCGACCTTGTCCTGCTCCCAGGACGCGGAGATCGTGACGACCGTGTTTTCAGGGCTGTAGGCGATCGCGTTGTCGACCAGGTTCGCGAGCGCTGTCACCAGTTGCCGTTCGGTGCCGTGGATGATCAGCCCGCGCTGCCCCACCGGGACGATGGTGATGTTCTTGGCGCTGGCCGCGGTCCGGCTGCGGTCAAGCACTTCGTTGATGATCCGGTCCACACTCACCGGCTCAGGCTGCGGCAGCGGCTCCCCGCCTTGGAGTCGCGACAGCTCCAGCAGTTCGCTCACCAGCCGCCCCAACCGGTTGGACTCGTGGTGGATCCGTTCCGCGAAGCGTCGCGCCGCCTCCGGATCGTCGAGGGCGTCCAGGAGAGCCTCGGACAACAGTTGCAGGGCGCCGACCGGGGTCTTCAGTTCGTGGCTGACGTTGGCGACGAAGTCCCGGCGGACCCGCGCCACCCGGTGGGCCTCGGTGACGTCCTCCACCTCGACGGCCACGTGTCCGTTCTCGAGTGGGGCGACGCTCACCCTGACCCCGAACCAGTCGCGGCCCCCTGTGGCCTCGGGATCCACGCCGGGAGCGAGGGGCAGTTCCAGTTCAACGTCACGGACCGCACCGCTTTGGCGTACCTGCTCGGCAAGGGAACGCAGCACCGAATGCGCGATCCGCCACCGCCCCGTGTTGATTCCCCGCAGCTCGGTGGTGACCAGGCCCATGGTGCGGGCGGAGCGATTGGCGAAGACCACCTCATCGCCGGGCGCGAGCACCAGAACGCCAGCGCGTAACGCGTCGAGGCTGTCGGTGGCGAGGGTTCCCAGGTCGTTGTCCGCTCCCCCTGTTTTTTCCGGGCACTTCATTCCTGTACCCCCCATGGCACCTGTACCCCCCATGGCAGGCCCCCTTGCCGTGCCCGCAGTCGCGTGCCCAAGCGTTTGGTCATCGGCGTCAGTCGGCGTTGGGCGTCGGTTGTTCCACACCGCGAGTACGCCGGCGAGAGCACCGACAAGCACGCCGGCACCAGCGCCAACGGCGAACGCCTGGGTCACGTCCACGCAGCGATGGTAGGCCGGGTTACGGAAACGTGAAGCGACAAATCATACCATATCGGACACGAGTCGGAGAATGTTCACCGCTGAGACCGCGCGCGTTCATCAAGGT
Source organism: Actinomycetales bacterium (assembly GCA_002919305.1). Classification (GTDB taxonomy): domain Bacteria; phylum Actinomycetota; class Actinomycetes; order Mycobacteriales; family Micromonosporaceae; genus RSA1. The sequence goes on along the minus strand of PKFB01000058.1, from coordinate 9,884 downwards.
GTGGCCCGCACCTGAGTGTCATGCCCTGACCTCTGTGAGGATTGCTCATCAGACAGCACGTGGGGGTATGGCATGCGTGAAGCGTTCGAGGCCGGCCTGGAGGAGCTCAACCAGCTCCTGGTGTCGATGGCCGAGGCGGCCCGCACGGCGATGCAGAACGCCACAACGGCGCTGCTGAACGCCGACCGGAACGCCGCCGAAACAGTGATTGCTGAAGACGATCGCATCGACACCCTCAAACAGGAGGTCGATAACCGCGCATACGAACTGTTGGCCCGCCAGGCACCGGTCGCCGGTGATCTGCGGCGGATCACCACCGCGCTGCACGTCGGCGCCGACCTCGAACGGATGGGTGACCTCGCCCAACACGTCGCCAAGATCGCGCTCATGCGTCACCCGAGTGCGGCGGTACCGCCAGAGCTGGCGACGGTGTTCCTACAGATGTCGACCGCGGCGGACCACATGGCAAAGAAGATCACGTCGGTGCTGGCGACGCACGACACCAAGCGGGCGGCGGAGCTGGAGAAAGAAGACGACGACATGGACGCCCTGCACCGGGAGATGTTCACGGTGCTGTTCGGAAACTGGCCGCACGACGTGGAAAGCGCGGTGGACGCGGCCCTCCTCGGGCGGTTCTACGAGCGGTACGCCGATCACGCCGTCAACGCCGCCCGGCGTGTGATCTACCTCGTCACCGGCGAGAACCCCACCCCACCGGCGTCATGACCAGCTCCCCCGGTACGCCAGATCACCCAGGTACCTGTCCCCGGCCCGCCACGCGCAGGTGATCATCCGGTACGCCCGCGCGGGCGTACTCCTCGGGCGTACCCCTGGAAAACCAGTCAGCTCGTCGCGGTGAAGGCGACGCCCCGGAGCCACGCTGCTCCGGGGCGGACACGAGCTTGTGACTCAGGTCCGCGCTGACCTGGGTACATGGATTTCAGCCGCAACGGCCTGTCAGCGACCCTGGTTGGCGACCGCCGCGATCGCGACAGCAGCGGCCTCCGGGTCCAGGTAGGTGCCGCCCGGGGTGATGGGACGCAGCTGCTCGTCCAGGTCGTACCGCAGCGGCACACCCGTTGGGATGTTCAGACCGACGATGTCAGCGTCAGAGATCTGGTCCAGGTGCTTGACCAGCGCGCGCAGAGAGTTGCCGTGCGCCGCCACCAGCACGGTACGACCCGCCAGTAGATCCGGCACGATCGCGTCGTACCAGTACGGCAGGAGCCGGGCGACAACGTCCTTGAGGCACTCGGTCCGCGGCATCAGCTCCGGCGGAAGCTGGGCGTACCGTGGATCACCCACCTGCGAGTACTCCGACGAGTCCTCCAGCGGCGGAGGCGGAGTGTCGTAGGAGCGGCGCCAGAGCATGAACTGCTCCTCGCCGAACTTCTCCAGGGTCTCCTTCTTGTTCTTCCCCTGCAGCGCACCGTAGTGCCGCTCGTTCAGCCGCCAGTGCCGCTTCACCTCAATCCAGTGGCGGTTGGCGGCGTGCAGCGCAATCTCAGCCGTCCGGATGGCGCGCCGCAGCACAGAGGTGTGCACAACATCGGGCAGCAGGCCGTGCTCGGCGAGCAGCTCACCGCCACGTCGGGCCTCCGCCTCGCCTTTAGCGGTGAGGTCCACATCGACCCACCCGGTGAACAGGTTCTTGGCGTTCCACTCGCTCTCGCCGTGCCGCAAGAGCACCAGGGTTCCCACCGTCATGGGTTCCATCCTGCCCGACCGGCCCTTCGACACCCACGCGGCCCCATGAACCGGGGTCCGCGGTAGGTTCGGGATCGACATCACCGATCGCTGCTTCTTGATGCGAAAACCGCCAATAACAGCCGGCCAGTTAATGACGACGTAATGGCTTAGATAACTGAAATTTTGTTAAGGCAGTTGTGGATCGTTGCAAGAAGCAGAAGCTCGCCACTCGCCACAAGAACCAGAAGATTGACGACAGATCATAGCGGTCACGCACGCCGGCGGCGGGGTGGAAGGCCCGTCCCCCGAGGCAAGCCAGCCCCACCACCGGCGGTCCGTCGGCGCCGCGTTGAGTCACAGCCGGTACGCCCGTCCCCCAACGGCTAACCGGTTGGCGTGCACCGACAGATCTTCGCGCGGTCGTCGGTGGTCGCCGCCCCCAAGTCCCGCGCCCCCAAAATCGCGAGCCCCACGTACAGCGTCATCCACCTGGCACAACCGCGTTGCGTGACAACAAGCAGCCTACGCGGAAAACGTTTGTCATCTCAAGCAGAGGCCCTGTCACCTCTACCACAATCAGTCAAGCGCCTCTTTCGATCAGATGACTGAACCCCTTCAGGTTGTCCAGTGGTTCCCCACGGGCAACCCGCCATTCCCATTCTCGACGGATCGCAGAACCGAAACCGATTTCCAACATTGTGTCGAAGCTCTCATCGGCGTACGTCAACACCGAGCCCAGCAGTCGGTCCAGCTCATCCGCGGTTACTGAGTGCAACGCCACCCTACCGATCAGGTACACATCTCCCACGGTGTCGATCGCAAATGACACCGCGTACATCTGAGCGTTACGCCGCAGTAGCCACGCCCACAATCGTTCAGCGTTCTCCTCAGGGCGCCGCATCACGAACGCTTCGATCCGAAGCGCATGCTGCTCCACAATCAGATGACACGTGGTCCTCAATTTGCGGGTACCGGGCAGGGTGACGGCGTAGCGGGCCTCACCTGTGCGTTCCCACTCCAACCCGCGTTCTTCCAGTGTGGACTCGATCAGGGCGGCGACTTCAGCCACCTGAGCATTCATTGCCATACCCCCTCGATCCACCGCTGTCAGCGGACAGCCCGCCGCCCTGGCGTACACCCGGATTCTCCCCCGGACCCCAAGACCCGGCCACTGCTCGGGGCGCGCCCTCTCAATCGCGCCCCGAGCCTCGACCCCGGAACACCTCACCCGGTGCCGGCCAGCTCCGACCACCGGTGTTCAATCAACGCTTCCCGATACACCGACAGCAGCCCAGACACGGTCCGCGACCAGGAGAACGTACGCGCGTGCCGCACCGCCCCCTTCGCCAATTCAGCGCGGCGCTGAGGAGCGTCCAGCAAATCTCCAATGACACGCGCCCACACCTGCGGGTCATGCCCGTCCACCAGCACCCCGCTGACTCCGTCAGCGACGGCGGTCACCAATCCCCCCACAGCCGCCGCCACCACCGGCGTTCCGCAGGCTTGCGCTTCCAAAGCGACCAGTCCGAACGACTCGTTGTGACTGGGGACGCACACCAAATCCGCGGCCCGATACAGCCACGCCAACCGGTCCGGACGCTGCGGCGGGATAAATTGCACCGCGTCCGTGACCCCCAGCGTCGCCGCGAGCTCCTGCAGATGCCGAGGCCGTTCCAAACCGGTGCCGCTGGGGCCACCGCAGATCGCCACCACCACCCGACGCGCCAACTCCGGCCGCTGCCGCCGCAACTCCGCCAACGCCCGGATCACCACATCCGGCGCCTTAAGCGGCTGGATACGTCCGACGAACAACAACACCAACGCGTCGGAAGGTAGACCAAACAGCTTCCGCCCCACCCCACGGTCAGGCACGGGCGTAAACCGGGACAGATCCACCCCAGGCTGCACCACCGTCACCTTCGCCGGGTCCGCGTTATACAACTCCCGCAGCTCCCGCGCCTCGGTTTCGGTATTGGCCACCAGCCGATTGGCCTCGGCGACGACCTGCTCCTCTCCGATCACCCGCGCCCGCGGCTCCGGGGTGTCCCCCTCCGCCAACAGCGCGTTCTTCACCTTCGCCAAGGTGTGGGCGGTGTGGATCAACGGCACACCCCACCGATCCTTCGCCAGCCAGCCCACCTGCCCCGACAGCCAGTAGTGGGAATGAATCAGGTCGTACCACCCGGGCGGACGCGCCGCCTCAGCCCGCAGCACACCGGCGCTGAAGGCACACAGCTGCGCCGGCAGCTCGCTCTTGGACAACCCTTCAAACGGCCCAGCCACGACGTGCCGCACCAGCACACCGTCGGCCAACTCCACGGTCGGAGGCAGCTCACTGGAGGTCGCCCGCGTGAAGATCTCCACCTGGACCCCCAGCTTGGCCAACCGTTTAGCGACCTCCGCGATGTAAACATTCATCCCGCCCGCGTCACCGGTACCCGGCTGGTCCAGGGGCGAGGTATGCATCGACAGAGTCGCTATCCGGTGCGGCAGCTCGGAGTTGGGGATCCCACATCGCAGGCCGCTGAGCGCCACGTCCTCCGCCTCTCTGTTCCTGTCTGTCTGACCGCATCACCGCTGGTCAGACGGCATTAGTCACAGTCCGTCCGCTCTATGGCCGTCTGTGATATGTCCGTTCAGGTCCATCCAGGACAGGCTTGATCGACCTACACAACAGCAGGCGTCGGACGTCCTCTTCCACGAGCACCCCTACCCGTGACATGTCTCACCCGGGTTAGAGATTTGTTAAGGGACATCGCGCTTCACAAGCCGCGCTTCCCACACTCACGACACCATCCCCTCCCGGACACCCCAGTGGTTCTAACCCTGACTCGACACCATCACAGACGGCCCACCTGGTCATCCGCTCCGAACGAACCCACATCCGGCAGGATCGGTACCCATGACACGTACTGACATGCCCCTCGCGGTGGTCACCGGCGCCTCAAGCGGAATCGGTGCCGCCACCGCCCGACGGCTGGCACGCGAAGGATTCCACGTCATCGCGGCCGCACGCCGACAGGACCGGATCACCGCCCTCGCCCAACAGATCGGCGGTACGCCGGTGACGTGCGACATCACCTCCCCCTCCGACGTGACCGCGCTAACCGACACCGTGGCCTCCCTGGGCGGGGTCTGCCACGTCCTGGTCAACAACGCCGGAGGCGCGGTGGGACTGGAGTACGTCGAGGACGCCGACATCGCGGACTGGCGGCACATGTACGAGGTCAACGTCATCGGCACCATGCGCGTCACCCAGGCCCTCCTGCCTGCCCTGGAACGCTCCGGCGCCGGCACCATCGTCATGATCACCTCCACCGCCGGACATGTGCTGTATGAAGGCGGTGGCGGATACACCGCCGCCAAACACGCCGAAGCCGCCCTGACCGGCACCCTGCGCTTGGAACTCAACGGCCGCCCGATCCGGATCATCGAGATCGCCCCCGGCATGGTCGCCACCGAAGAGTTCTCCCTCGTCCGCTTCCGAGGCGACGCCGAAAAAGCCGCCAAAGTCTACGAAGGCGTCCAGAACCCACTCACCGCCGACGACATCGCCGACTGCGTAGCCTGGTGCGTAACCCGCCCGCACCACGTCAACATCGACCAACTCGTGGTGCGGCCCCTCGCACAGGCCGCCCAACACAAAGTGCACCGCGGACCGATCCAACAGAAGACCTGACAGGAAACCAGACACCCATGCCCCCCGCCATCGCGTACCCCCCGGATCCCCCACCCGGGAACCCCGCATACCCCACCCCTGCCCAGTGGGGGACCGGCCGGGCGCGGACGGACACAGGCAGGCGAACCACCGCCCAAGGAATCATCACCCGCGGCACCACCAACCCCAACCGACTCCGGCGAGTGGACCGCTGGCTGGCCGCACACTTCGGCCGGCTCCTCGCCCGCCACGACTCACCCTTGGTCGTGGACCTCGGCTACGGCGCCAGTCCCGTCACCACCGTCGAACTGCGTTCCCGACTCGCCACCGTCTGCCCAGCGGTACGCGTCATCGGCTTGGAGATCGATCCCGAACGCGTCGCCGTCGCTCAACCCGCCGCCGACCCACCCTGGTTGGAATTCCGGCACGGCGGCTTCGAACTCGCCGGCCTACGTCCGGTCCTGGTACGCGCGATGAACGTGCTGCGCCAGTACGACGAGTCCGCCGTCGCCCACGCCTGGGCCACCATGACCGCCCAGCTCACCCCCGACGGCCTCCTCGTGGAAGGCACCTGCGACGAACTCGGCCGCCTCGCCACCTGGGTCACCGTGTCACCCACTGGCCCACGCACCCTCACCCTCGCCGCCCGTCTATCCACACTCGACAGACCATCACGCTGGGCGGAACGCCTCCCCAAAGCCCTCATCCACCACAACATCCCCGGCCACCCCATCCACCACCTTCTGTCCACCTTGGACAAAGCCTGGCAGGCTGCCGCCCCCTACTCCGTCTTCGGCCCCCGGCAACGTTGGCTCGCCACCGTCCGCTCCCTCATCGCCGACGGCTGGCCCATCCCCCATGAACCCCGCCGCTGGCGCCTCGGCGAACTCACCATCCCCTGGCCCCTCGTCTCCCCCACCACCTGACCCACTCCCCACCCACCGCCCACACCCACGACACCCTGCCCGCCCGCCACCCCTCGACCTACTCCCAACAACCAGAGCTGCCCTCCCCACCCCCATGAGACGCTTCGAGATGTAGGAGCGGCCTGCCACCTCACGGCCTACCCCGACCTAGACAAGACACCGAAGTGGACAGATACTGTCCACATTGAATCTGAGGAAGCGCACCCCACCTCACCCAGACTTGAGAAAAGTTCCTTCTATCCCGTTTTAGGGCGGTGATAACGAGTGAACTTAGCGGACCAGATCGGTCCAGTTATGCAAGGTGCTATATAAAATCGCAGGTCGTTTCCTCTACTCCCCACGCACGTGGGGGTGTTCCCGAAACAAACACACTCGGCAGGACGAGGAAAGACTACTCCCCACGCACGTGGGGGTGTTCCGACTCTAGCTCTATGCGGACACGACGACGATCGCTACTCCCCACGCACGTGGGGGTAGTGATGTTGCCTGGCCTGGCTCTCGCTGGGGTCTGAACGAGAGCCGGGGCCGAAGCGGTTGCAGATTGATCTGTGCCTGGATTGATCTACAGCTGGAAGTTGTACGGGCGGTTACGGAGTCATAGGACCGTCTGGGCAGGAAGGATTTGCTCAGTGAGGACCTGGACAAGGGCGTGAGCGTGGGTGACGCTCAATTGGGTCTCGACCCAGGTGTCGGGTGAGGTCACCGAGATCGCGATTCCAGCGAGGCCGGTGGGGGCATGCCAGATGGCGTAAATCTCCAGACGGGGAAAGATCGCGCCTTCATCGTGCGGTGTGAACTGGCCAGCCGTGGCTGGCACATTCACTCCCTCAGCGGAGTGATACACGCATGGGCAGGCTTCATGGCTCCACACGCACCAGGCGGGGTGCTCCTGTCGGTCCGGCAGTGAGGACGGGAGCGTCGCCGTTTCAGACGCCGTCGCCCCCGCAGGGATCACCGTCATCGACGGCACCGCAAACAGCGAACTCACCGTTGGTGCCGAAGATCCCGTTGGCATTGGTGACACCGTCAACGCTGGCCTCAACATTGAGGCTGGACTTGAGAACGCCACCTCTTGGTGCCCAACGGTCACGGACGCTGTTGCGGACTGCATGGGTGGGCCAGCGAGAGGAGTCGTAAGGCCGTCCTCTTCGAGCAAGGCGACTTGGTGCATCAGGGCCCCGGCCAATAGCCGTGCTTCGTGGTAAGTGAGCAGCACGCTGGCAGTGGCACGCCGCCGACGGCCGGGCTGGATTCCGACCACATCGACCGCTACCCCAACGCGGGGCACCCCAGGCAACGTGGTGACCGTGACTCCGCCGAGGGTGACAGACCAGTTCTGGAGGTTGGGCACGGTTTCACCGGTGCTCCGCTGACCATCTAGCTGATCAACGTGACCAACGGACTCATCGATATGACCGGTGTGATCATCGACGTGCCCAACGATTCGGTCAGCCAGGTCGGCCTGGTATTCGTGTTGACCGGCGACCTGGTCGGCATGCTCGACGGACTGCCGTGTGCAGGTTGCCGAAAGCGGCAAAGACCACAGAGCGCGGTTCACTGACTGCGCACACTCCGCAGCGGAACAGTCTTTGGTACGCCTGGAAGGCAGCTGAGAAACCGAAGATGTGTCGGGAGCGTCAGTAGCTCCCACTGCTGCGGGCGCTTCAAAAGTCGGAAGTGAAATAAGGCTTGAAGACGAATCAACAGCCGACGGGGAGCCATCGACCGTTGACGAAGCTTCAGTCGGGAATGCACCGGCCACTGAAGCTGTGTGAGCAGCCGGGGAAGCCTGGGATAGATCAGATGAAGCCTGAGACGCGTCAGACGCACAGAGAATCGAGGACGATCTGGCGGCCTGAACGCGAGTAGTACCGGAAGCGGAACGCATAGAAACTAGACGACTCTGGCGAGTGGTAACGCCGTAGGTAGAATCCGACATGGATCGGCCCCTTTCTCGGGAAGGGTCTGATCAAGGCCCTCGGTCGGTGTGTCAGCACCACCGGGGGCCGCTTGACTTTTTATGGGAACAAACGTTCGCTCCTTGCACAGTAGGCGGTAAACCGGAAAAAGTCAACAAAAGACGGTAATGCGAACTTCCTTCGAGAATCGCCCGCCCACCCTCACACCGAATTCATCAAAAAGAATTCATGTTCACATCTAATCCACCCTTGGCTCCACACGGCCCCGTTCGACAGCAAGCCACCTCGGCTTCCCGGAACAACACGTCCAACACGTCTTCAGCCATCCCGCCCCAGCACCACCCCGGGATGCCTGACCTCACCCAGGCTTTTCGAGGCGACAACCAGCGAGCTCCCCACTCATGTAGGGGTATGGAGGTACGCGAGGGCAGCAGTCATCCCCGCCCAGTCAGCGCCGGGAGTCCGGACCGCCTGGGAAACACCATTCGGCATGCCGATACCGCTCACCAGAACACCAAGGATTCGATATTCCTATCTATAGGAATCCTTAAATACTCATGAGCGAGCTTCCATATCATCGATAATCGCCACAAGCTTGCGCATACTCACCTGATACGTAAGGTCCTGCGGACCACTCACAGCACCTTCAAGCTTCCGCAACTCAGAGCCCGCCGCCCGCCTCAATCCCACAACAAACCGACGCGCCTGCTCCGGCTCCAGATACTCCAGATGCAACCCACCATTAGCATATGCCACATAAAGCAGCTCCGCGAGATCCGGCGCAAGCGTCCCAGCATCAAGCGCTGCCCGGAACAGCCGCTCGAAGACGTATCCGGACACCCACCACTCATGATGGGAGTCAAATTGGATGGACAGCATGACGAACCTCAGTCATCTTGCTTCCAGTCAGCGGCTAGGGTTTCAGCCTCCGCGAGGAAGCGGTCCAGTTCCTCGTCGGACGGTTCCCATTCTTGCAATAGCCGGTAGGTTAGTACCAACTCCAGCTGCGCCACCTCATGCGGATCCATATCCTCCACCAACTCGAGCTGTTGATAGACCATCGCACGGATAAGGTGCTCGGCCTTAAGAGGATCTACGTCGTCGGCCTCCGCTAGTTGTGCCCTAAGGTCAGCTACCCAGGTCACGATCTCAGCAAGATCGGCGTTGACGAACCGACGGCGGGCAGCAAGATAAAATGCCGCTCCAACCTGAAGGCCTCCAGCATCTTCCCAACTCTTCTCGTTGGCTTTACGCAGCGCTTCTTTAGCAATATCAAACTCTCCACGAACCATCGCCCGCAGGTATGTAAGTACGTTACTCAGCCCGGTCGTCACGGCGTCTCCTCCTCCAGATCCTTTTCATTGTGTTATACGTCTTCTCCAAGCCCGTGGCCAGAAGAATACCTACTACGAGAGTGGCAGTAGCAACCTGATCCGCTCCGGGATTCTGCGGTGGTGGAGCGCTTATCGTTTCTGGTACACGAACCTCCGCTATTGTCGGCCGAGGCTGATTGGCAAGATCATCGATTATCTTCGCACCTTTTCCTGTAATATCGAACACATCTTCTGAGCGACGCGTCAGTTCCCTATGAAATCGACCAAGCCTGCTCCCGAAGCCACGATCGGATGACTGCTCACTGGTGGGCGCGAGGGCCTCTACCCCTATGTCAGCGGCGATCTGGGCGAGATAGTC
>PKFB01000080.1 GCA_002919305.1 Actinomycetales bacterium | reverse complement strand
GGCCCCCCCGGGGGGGCGGGGGGGGGCGCGCGGCCCCCCGCCACTCGATATGGCTGGGTCACCCGCGCGACCGCCACCCGCCGCGGCGTTACCGCCTCTCGCACCGCGACGAGGTCGGGTGCGTCAACGTCACCGCCCGCGCCGTGGCCTAGGACGAGCAAGCTCAATGGCGCACCGGTGGACGCCTCGGGAAGAACCACATCCACCCGGGCCGGTCCATACCGAGTGGCCACGGGGAAATCCTCGCTCACCGTGACATCATGCCGTGCGCTATCGGCGCGCGTTCATCGTGAGGCGCGCGATAGCTCGGTGTATGAGGCGTATGACAAGAAGTCACCGTCCCGGCGGGTCACGTCGGGTCACCGGTGGCCGGTTGATGGGCCGATGCCTTGGTGAATCGATGCGAGGATGAGGGTGAAAAGTGCGCGATTGTCGCGCGGACGGCGACTTGTGACCGTGAGGGACATCGGTCGTCAGACAGGTGCGTGAGGCGACGGAACGCCGCTACGAGGCGCTGACAGCGCCGATTTTTCCACTGCGCCAAGCCACCAACATCGCCCGTCGCTCCCGCGGCGTGGTGGCTCCCCATACGCCGTTGCAGTCCCCCGCTTCCAATGCCCAGGCCAGGCAAGCACCTTGGACCTCACAGGAGCGACAGAGCGCCAGTGCGGCGTCCGCCGGCTCACTGGGTGCCGGGAAGAAGGTCTCGGGATCGACGCTCTGGCAGCGTCCTCTTCCCCGCCAGCTCGGATCGTCGTTGCGGGCCCGCCAGGCCCGAAGCAGTCGCGGGTCGCGGCGTGCGGCGGCAACCTCGTGCGGACGGGGCATGCGCGCCCGGGTCATGCACCCACCTCCCCTGTGGGTGATCGGAGTTGTGAACGGACAACGGTGCGGTTGGCCACCCGTACCGGCGTTGTGTTGTACCCCACAGCGACGCTGGCGGGCAAGGAGTGGGGACACCTCCTGCCCGAAATAGAACCTCGAGTCCGACTCCGGAGAGTAGTTGATCCAGTTCAGAACAGAGTCGAACCCGTCGTCGGGTTAGGGGTGGTCGGTGCCTTTGGATCGACCCGGTGCGTCAGCTCCGGATAGTTGTTTCGCACGTTACCGACCGCCGGTCCGACTGGGCGGATCTCCAGGCCAGAGAGGAAATCGGGGTCTGGAGGCGCCAGGAGGTCATCCGCCGGTTCCTCGCCCAGCCAGGCGCTCCAGCGGTCCGGCGATAACGCCAGCGGCATCCGATCATGGATGTGACGCATTTCACCAAGCGCGCTGGTGGTCACGATCGTGCAGGTGACCATTTTGTCCGGTCCCCAGGTCTCCCACAGCCCCGCGAAGGCCAAGACTCCGCCGTCCGCTGGCGTGAAGTAGAACGCCTGCTTACCGCCAGTGTCGGAACGGTGCCATTCGTACCAACCGTCGGCGGGGACCAGGCAGCGGCGCCGCGCGAACGCGTTTCGGTAGGAACGGGTAGTGGCAACCGTTTCAGCCCGCGCGTTGATCATGCGATTACCGATCCGCAGATCGGAGGCCCAGGACGGCACTAACCCCCACCGAGCACCGCTGAGGATACGGGTCGGGGAGGAACCCGAATCACTCAATCGGATGATCGGGACCGTCATCGTGGGGGCGATGTTGTACCTGGGGATGAGGCGGGCGTCGGTGGTGTCTTCGGCGTCGAAGATGGCGGCGAGTTCCGCTGCTCCTCGACTGGATGAATAGCGCCCGCACATGTATCCGAACCATACCTGTTCTTGACTGCTACAGCCGCCCCATTATGACGTGAATCCTGTTTCGGCGCCGACCGAAACCTCATGTACCGCATCCCCATGACGCTCAGCACCGCCGCGGCCAGCACGGTCATGGCAGCGATCGCCGCCACCGCCCAGCCGCGGTTGGTCCCGTCGGTCGCTGCTGACGGCTCGGTACTGGCCTGCGTCGAGGTGCCCGGCGTCGATAACGGTCCGTCATAGGGCTGGGCTCCCCACACCGCCGCCCCGATCTCGTCATAGATCGGGTTGGATACGTCGGCCGGTGGACTGTCGGTCGCTAACGCGGCGGCTGGATCGATCACGCCGAACCCGACGCTGATGTGGCGCTGCCCTGGTGGTGGGGTGTTCACCAGGGTGCGCAGCAGACGGCTCACCACTTGGCGTCCGGATTCCTCCGGGTACGCCGAACGCAGCAGCGCCACGCTGGCGGAGACTAAAGCGGTGGCCGGGCTGGTGCCCTCGATCAGTTCCAGCTCACCGTCGCGGTTCAGGGCAAACACGCTTTCACCGGGCGCCGCCAGGTCCACGTACGGACGCCGCTGAGAGAAATACGAAGGACGCAGGTTCTCATTGACGGCACCGACCCCCACCACCCCGCGGCAGGAGGCGGGGTAGTTGACCACGTTGACGTCCGCACCCTCATTGCCCGTCGCCGCGACGACGACCGTGTCGTGCTCCTCAATCACATAGGTCACCGCGTCCTGGACCACCGTGGGGCAGCCGTTCGGTGCGGTGCTGTCCACCATGCCAATCGACATGCTGATGACGTCGGCCCCGTTATCGCCGGCCCACCGGATGGCCTCCGCCAGCACCTGAGCTTCGTCTTCTGAGCTGTAGATACCGATGTTGACCGGCAGGATCCGTGCCTGTGGCGCCAGACCTGTCAGCTCCGCCCCACCCTCGGCCGCCGCGATGATCGACGCCATCGCCGTACCGTGCCCATCCGGGTCACTGTCTTCGCGGCCGTCCCTGGTCTCTCCGGTGAAGTCAGCGCCGGGGAGCACCGCCTCGGCCAGGTCCGGTACATCGGCCTGCACACCGCTGTCCAGCACCGCCACCGTGACACCGTCCCCCTGGGCGTGAGCCCAGATCGCCGACTCCACCTCCCACAGGTCGTAGAACCACTGGCGTCCCCCGCTGGGAGGCTCCGCGTACGCCGGGGCGCCTACCATCACGGCACACAGCGCCCCTATCGCTCCAGCGACTGGCCGGGCCCAGCCGTGTCCCATCCCTACCCTCCTGATCTTGCTGCTGCCTGTCGGGAAGGCTAAGCGCCCTACGGTCTTCCTTGCTCCCCAGAGCGTGCCGCCCGACAGATACCCAGGCCGTCAGACGGTGACGCCCCCTACGCAGACCGTGATGCACGGGCCGGTCGCGAGCAGCGGACATCCGGATTTCATGGTGTTGACTGGTAGCCGTGGACAAGAACACCGGAGTCGTGGGGGGCACCGCCATGCCGGTCACAATCACCCAAAACGGCCGGCGTCAGCCCGCTGGGCCGACACGTTGGGAGGCACCGCGCGCGTCCGGTCCGGTCACCGCCACCGTGACCTTGCCGGGTTCAAAATCAATGACGGCACGCGCGTTAATTCTCGCCGCGATCTCGGTCGGGCCGAGCACATTACGTGGCCCACTGTCGGCCCGGGACACCGACCTGATGGCCGGTGGGCTGCGTGCCATGGGGACGCATATCTCGACGGTAGACGAGGACCTGTGGGTCATCCGTCCTCGCCCGCTGCGCGGGCCTGCGCATGTGAATGTCGGCCTCGCCGGCACCGTGATGCGTTTTCTGCCTCCCATAGCCGGACTCGCCGACGGTGAGATCACCTTCGACGGGGAGCCCGGTGCCCGCCAGCGCACCCTGGCTCCTCTGCTGGAGGCGTTGCGCCAGCTGGGGGTCACCGTCGAGGACGGTGGGCGCGGTGGGCTTCCCTTCACGATTCGAGGCATCGGAAGGGTACGCGGAGGCGAGGTGACCATAGACGCCTCAGCCTCCAGTCAACTGGTGTCCGGTCTCCTGCTGGCTGCGCCGGACTTCGATCACGGCGTGGTGGTCCGACACTCCGGTCCCCGGGTCCCCAGCCCTGCCCACATCCGAATGACCGTGGAGATGCTGCGGTCGGTGGGCGCCGCCGTGGATGACTCCACAGCCCACACCTGGGTGGTGGAGCCTGGCCGGTTGACCGGCCGGGGCTGGACCATCGAACCCGATCTGTCCAACGCCGCCCCGTTCCTGGCCGCCGCCGTGGTGACCGGTGGCACTATCACGGTGCCGGGCTGGCCTTCCCGGACCATCCAACCCGGCGGTGACGCGTTACGGCAGCTCCTGAACCAGATGGGTGGGCAATGCGCCCTGACCCCCGCTGGTCTGACCGTCCGCGGTACCGGCCGGGTCCAAGGTTTAGATGTCGACCTGTCAGAACTTGAGGAGCTTGTACCGATGGTGGCCGCCGTCTGCGCACTGGCCGACTCTCCCTCGTTTCTCCGCGGTCTCAGCCGGATCCGAGGGCATGAGAATGACCGACTGACCGCGCTGGCTCGTGAGCTGACTGCGCTCGGCTGCGAGGTGCGTGAGGAGTCCGACAGCCTCCAGATCCACCCCCGGCCGTTGCGCGGCGGCACGTTCCAGACCCACGGCGACCATCGACTGGCCATGGCCGGCGCGATCATCGGATTGGCCGTGGACGGCCTTGTGCTATCCGATGTTTCTTGTACCTCCAAGACCCTGCCGACATTCACCGAGTTGTGGACCGCCATGCTCGGGGAGCACGCGGTGCACGGGAACTGATCTATGCGTATTCGGGAGTATGACGAGGACGACGTCCGGATCAGGCCGGGTCGCGGCTCGCGTCCGCGTACCCGCATCCGTCCCCGTCACGACGATGCCGTCACCGGCTTTGTCGTGGGCGTCGACCGGGGCCGCTACACCTGCGCCGTGAACGGGATCACGGTGGTGGCGATGCGTGCCCGTGAGTTGGGACGCCGGTCGGTGGTGGTGGGTGACCGGGTGGCCCTCGTCGGTGACCTGTCTGGACGGCCCGGCAGCCTGGCACGGATTGTGCGTATCGAATCTCGCACCTCAACGTTGCGGCGTACCGCCGATGACGACGACCCCACCGAACGGGTGATCGTGGCCAACGCCGACCAGCTAGTGATCGTCTCTTCGTTGGCTGATCCGCCGCCGCGTACCGGATTCATCGATCGGTGTCTGGTGGCCGCCTATGACGCCGACATCACCCCGTTGCTGTGTTTAACAAAGGCCGACCTGGCCTCGCCCGATGAGGTGTTGGCCTACTACGCGGACCTGGATCTGGACCATGTCACCTGTCAGCTGGGGAAACCGCTGGTAGAACTGGAGCACCGCCTGGCCGGCAGGTTGTCGGTGTTGGTGGGTCATTCCGGGGTCGGCAAGTCCACTTTGGTCAACCGACTGGTGCCTGACGCGCAGCGGGCCGTTGGTGTGGTGAGCGCGATCGGCAAAGGACGGCACACCTCCACCAATGTGGTAGCGCTGCCGCTTCCCGACGGTGGTTGGATCGTCGACACCCCGGGGGTGCGGTCTTTTGGCCTGGCCCATGTGTCACCGTCAAGCTTGCTGCACGGATTCCCGGACCTGGCCGACGGCACCGTTGACTGCCCACCCAACTGCGACCACGCCGACAACACTCCCGGCTGCGGCCTGGACGCCTGGGTGGCCGCTGGACATGCTGATCCACGCCGGCTGGCCTCCTTCCGCCGGCTGCTCGCCTCTCGTTCCGGCGAGGAACCCACCCCCTGAATGCGACACTGAATGACCTGGCAGTCCGATGATTGAAACAACCGCCGAAGGCATAAGAATGTGGGTGACGAAGCCCATCGGAGACTCCTACACGGTGAGCCGTGTGGAGCTTGCTGCCGGTGTCGCGGCAACCGGTTCCACCCGTCCGGGTAGGTTGCGCGCATGAGCCGGTACGCCGATGACCTGTCACTTGCGCATGTCCTTGCCGACAGCGCGGACTCCATCTCCACCGCCCGGTTCCGGGCTCTCGACCTGAAGATCGACTCCAAGCCGGATCTGACCCCGGTCACCGACGCCGACACCGCCATCGAGGAAGCGCTGCGCGCGATCCTGGCTCGTGCCCGCCCGCGCGACGCCATTCTTGGGGAGGAGTTCGGCGCCACCGAGGCCGCCGCCGGTCCAGGCAACCGTCGCTGGGTGATCGATCCGATCGACGGGACGGCGAACTTCGTCCGAGGGGTGCCGGTCTGGGCGACGCTGATCGCGCTGTTGGAGGGGGATCAGCCGGTGGTCGGGCTGGTGACCGCCCCGGCGTTGGGGCGTCGCTGGTGGGCGGCCCTCGGCAGTGGGGCCTATGCCGGCAGGCACCAGTCGCAGGCCACCCGGATCCAGGTCTCGGGGGTGCGGTCCATTGAGGACGCCTCCTTCAGCTACTCCTCGCTGCACGGCTGGGAGGAGCGGGGCCGGTTACGCGAGATCCTGGAGCTGAACCGCCGGGTCTGGCGCAGCCGCGCGTACGGTGATTTCTACAGCTACATGCTGGTCGCCGAGGGCGCGGTGGATATCGCCGCCGAACCGGAGGTGTCGCTGTGGGATCTGGCGGCACTGGTTCCCATCGTCACCGAGGCCGGGGGTCGCTTCACTGACCTGTCGGGCCGTCCCGGGCCCGACGGGGGAAGCGCGGTCGCCACCAACGGCAACCTGCACGAGGAGGTACTGGGTCTGCTTCACGGCAGCCGCACCTTGGAATGACTGTCTCCCGAGGTACGGCCGCTGCACGTGCCTAGCGTCACATTCCCGGACGGCTGACCCGCTATCCTCGCCCGGATGTCTGCGGGCTGGTTGTATCTGGCGGCGATGATCGTCGCCTATGGGGTGGCGAACTTCTTGCAGGCGGTAGCGGCGGCCCGGGTGAAGGCGCATCAGACTCTCCACCCTCGTGTGCTGCTCCGGCTCGTTCGTGAACGCCCGTACGTGGCCGGTGTGGGGTGTCAGTGTCTGGGGTACCTGCTGGCGTTCCTGGCACGGCGTGACCTGCCGCTGTTTTTAGTGCAGGCCAGCGTCGCGGCCGGCCTCGGGGTGACGGCGCTCCTCGGGATCGTGCTCCTCAAATGGCGGTTATCCGGTGCCGAGCTGGCGCTTTTGGCACTGCTGGGTCTTGGGGTGCTGTCGTTGGTGATCTCGGCGAAGCCGGGTCCGTCCCACGACGCCGGCCTCATCGTCGTGGTCGCCCTGGCAGCGGCGCTGGCGGTGATCGGCGGATTCGCCTTCGCAGCGGTACGCCTGCACGGCGTGCCGGGTGCCGTCACGCTGGGCGCCCTCGCCGGCCTCGCGTTTGGCGCAGCCGCGGTGGCCTCCCGCCCGCTGGCGAACTTCACCGCCGTACCTGTCGTCCTCATCGACCCCTTGCTGTATGTGCTGATCGCGCATTCCCTGGTGGGGCAGTTACTGCTGGGTCTGGCTTTGCAGCGGGGAAGCACCACGGCGGCGGTGGCCTCCATGGACGCAGCCTCCACGGCACCGGCGGCCGCGGTGGGGCTGTGCTTTTTAGGGGATCAGATCCAGCCCGGACGGGAGTGGCTGGCGGCGGGTGGTTTCGTAATTACGCTCGCGGCGGTTCTGGCGTTGACCCGTTGGGCTGAGCCGCAGCATCCGGTGCCGACTCCGGTCCCGACACCGCTTGTCCGTCAGGTCGCTGCGCCGTCAACGGAGTGCACGGAGCAGGTGGATACCGCACGCTTCCTGAGCGTCTCGGAGCCCGTGGCGTCGTCGGTTCTGCGGGTCTCCCCTCCGTCCCTGCCCCACGGCAGGCTTCCGGTGACCATGGCGCCCGTGGATGACGGGGACGAGCAGAACGGATCGTTTGCTCCAGCCCCGGCCCTTGAGCCCCAGTCCGGCGCAGAACTGCCGGTGAAAGCACCCTCCTCATAACGCGAGGCCCGATCCGGATCGGGATCGAGCCTCGCGTGCTCCCCCTACTTCTGCTACTTCTGTTTCTTCTGCGCGACACGCGCTGTCATGACCGCTCACCGGGTGAGCTCGTGCCGTTCGTTCCGGGTGCCGATGCTGATCCGGCGCGGCTTGGCAGCCTCACGCACCGGGATCCGTACGCGCAGCACACCGTTCTCGTAGTCGGCCTCCAGCTTGTCGGTGTCGAGGGTGTCGCTCAGGAACACCTGACGGGTGAAGGTCCCGCGGGGCCGCTCTGAGGCGATCACCTGCACGCCCTGATCGTCGGGGTCACGCCGCTCCGCCCGAACGGTCAGGACGTTGCGTTCCACAGTGACGTCGATGTCCTCGGGAGCGATCCCCGGGATGTCGAAGTCAACGTAGAACCAGTCGTCCTTGCGGTAGGCGTCCATCCGCAGAGCCGCCGGACGAGTGGGGGTGCTGAAGACCCACTCGGCCAGTCGATCCAGCTCCCGGAACGGGTCCGTCCTCACCAGCTCGGTCCGCACCAGCATCGTCGCCTTCTCCTCTAACTCCTAACTCCGTTCGCTACCTCAGGAACCTTGAGTCCTACAGACTCAAGTCACTTACATTGATACAACAAAAAAGAGCGAGCGTCTAGCAGTCAGGAGTCGAGAGTGCCAACGTCTGACGCCCCATCCTGGCCATCCGGCCGGGCCGCTCGCCCCGCGGCGGCTCGGGCCGCTGGCTGGCACCCTGAGCAGGGGGTTTACGTCATCTCCGTGGTCACTCAGCTGACCGGAGTTGAAGCGCACAAACTGCGGGCGTACGAACGCGCCGGGTTGATCCGGCCCCAGCGCAGCGCTGGTGGGATCCGTCACTACAGCGACACCGAGGTGCAGCTGGTGCGACGCATCGCCGAGCTGACCAGTCAAGGAATCACGCTGGCGGGGGTGCGTCGGATCCTGGAGTTGGAAGCGCGCAGCGCCGAGTTGCAGGCCCGCGTCACCAAGCTGGAGGCCCGCGTCACCAAGCTGGAGGCTCGTAACGTGGCCCTGGCGACCGAGAACGCTCAGCTTCGTGCTGAGAACGCGCGACTGCGCACCGGGCTACCGCCCTGGTGAGGGCTGCGCCGGAATACCGCTCTGGCAAGGCCTGACAGGCCTGCGAACGCCCCTCGACGGAGCGGATAACCCTTCTTCGAGAAAACCCACACGAGCGCCGGCGTTAGCGGGAGCGCCTGACTGGGAAGGGGGTGGAGAACACCCGGACCACAGTGAGGGAGGCGTTTCCCATGGCCACGGTGGCGTTCATCATCGGCGACATGGTCGAGGACTCTGAATTCGAGGTGCCCTACCGGAAACTACGGGACTCCGGGCATCAGGTCATGGTCATCGGCCAGGAGCGAGGAACGGTCACCGGTAAGCAGGGCGGGACATTCACCACCGAGTTCAGCGCCCAGGAGATTACTCCGGAGGATGTGGACGCGCTGGTGATCCCCGGCGGGTACTCCCCTGACAAACTGCGTACCGATCCACAGATCGTCGAACTGACCCGACAGATCACACGCGCCGGTAAACCGGTCGCGGCGGTATGTCACGGTCCGTGGTTGCTGGTCGAGGCCGATGTGTTGCGTGGCCGGCAGGTCACGTCGTATCCGTCGGTGCGGACCGACCTGATCAACGCTGGTGCTCGCTGGACCGACGCCGCAGTGGTGGAGGACGGAAATCTGATCACCTCCCGCGGCCCCAGTGACTTGGACGCCTTCACCGACACCCTGCTCCAGCGATTGACGACGGTCCCCGCTCACCACTGAGAGAGGGCATCGTTACCCTCATCGCCCATGGGGAGTCAGATCGGCGCGTTTCTTCGAGAATTCGTCCGGGATCCACTGCGAGTAGGCGCGGTGGCGCCCAGTTCTCACCGGTTAGCGCGGGAGATCACCGCGCCGATTCCTGAACGCGGCGATCCGGTGGTGGTCGAACTCGGCCCTGGCACTGGCTCCTTCACTCGCGTGATCCAAGAACGTCTGAAGGGACGCGGCCGGCACGTGGCCGTGGAGCTCAACCCGCGCTTCACCGCCTGGTTGCGTTCCCGCTATCCAGAAGTGGACGTCGTGGAAGCCGACGCGGCGACGCTGCCTGCCCTATTGGCCGAACGGGGGATCGCACAGGTTGATGTCGTCATCAGTGGGCTTCCCTGGGCGGCATTCCCCCAAAAAACACAGGACGCCATCATGAGGGGAGTCACTCAGGTCCTGTCTCCCCACGCTACGTTCACGACTTTCGCCTACATCCATGCCCGTTGGACACCGCCGGCACGGCGTTTCCACGCCCGTTTGGAACGTGCTTTCGAGGAAGTCGTGGTAAGCCGAGCAATATGGCGTAACATTCCACCGGCGGTGATCTACTTCGCCCGACGGTCGCGTTCTGCTTCCGGAGCTTGACGTCAAGGGGAATTTATCCCCTTTTATGTGCTTCGGATATCGATCAGAATGTGACCGTATGCAGCTACGCGATCACGGAAAGAAGAACACGGTGCCCCATGATTCCCGCTTCCCTACCCCGTAACCGGAGAAGATACGACCGGACACCCCGGAAAACCGGCGACTGGCGGGCACCCGGTGGACATGATTACCGTCACCAGTACGGCTATAACCGACATCACAGCCTCACTCGCTCAGGCCGTTATCACGACGGCGAAAACACGGACACACGTGGTTGGCCTGAACGTGTCGGCCTGGATAACGCGAGTGATCCGAGCCGCCACCATAGCGGATACCGCCCGACGTTATAGGAATTCAACCGCGCAGCGGGCGATGCCGAGGCGATGCGGATATGGGACAGGGCACACGGGACCGACGGACACCGGCTACCGACCGGGTTCGAGTAATAAGACAAGGTGAGATATACGACCACATCACAACGGACGGTCGCTACCGGGTGTTAGTGGTGAGCGGTGACGCCCACAACAAGACACACACCCCTTGGGTGGTTCCGATCCGGCACGGCTCCCTGGACGCTCCGCCGTATCGGATCGCGTTAGTCGACGCCGATCCGTTAGGCGGCTCGGTGGATATCGAACGCCTCACCCGCACCTGGCCCTGCGGTGAGCCGGTGGGCATCGTCACCGGCGCCACCATGCAGCGGGTACGCGAGGCGATCCAGGCTCTGTTCGATGGGTGAATGCGCTGCTCCCACGGCTTGACCACTCCGGTGCAAACCTGTCCCCGAGGGCACCCGCACGCCGGGTGGTGACGCACGGGCGGTCGCATAGCTCACGGCGTACCGTGTGTCCTGCGATCGCAGCCTATGGTCTGCTGGTCGTATCGGTCTTGGCTCCTCGATCGCCGTGTCCAGCGCATGGCGCGCCCTGACCCATGACGCGTTCGATCTGCTCCTCGGTGAGCGGATCGACCGTTAAAGGAGTGGCAGCGTCGCGTGTGGCCCGCAGTCCATCCAGGATGATGGTCAGGTAGCGGCGCCACAGTTCCGGTTTGACGGCACTGCACTGATCCATGATCCCGCTGATCATGACCGCAATCAGCGGAATGTCGGTGGCGGTCAGATCTGATCGGAGCGCCCCCTCGGCTTGGGCGCGACGGATCAAGTCGGCCACCAGCGGCCCCAACTCCCTCTGGGTCTGACTCGCCTGGTCCCCCTCGTCCCGGTCACACATCAACATTTGCCGCAGCCCGCGGTCCTGAGCCTGCACAGCGTGCGCGCGCTCCAAGAAGAAACACAGCCCCTGCCACCCGCTCGGCTGCTGAAGGGCCTCTTGGGCGATCTCCACCAACTCCCGGATCTTGTTGCCGAAAAGCGCCTTGAGCAACGCCTTCTTGTTCGGAAACCGCCGGTAGACCGTCCCGACCCCCACACCAGCGGCAGCGGCGATGTCATCGAGGGTGGCCCCCAAGCCACGTGCGGCGAATACCCGTCTGGCGGTGGCGAGGATGCGCTGGAGGTTGCGCTCGGCGTCTCGGCGCAACGGCCGGGAGGGCGGGGTATCCGACCAGGGCATATGACCATTCTAACCAAGCGGAGGTGCCACCTCCGCTTAATGCTATTGTGGCACCGGAAACGGAGACGGGATCTCCTCTTATGGAAGGACGCGCATGACGTCAACGACCACCCCTGCGCATGTACGCGCCACCCCAGGCCCTTCGACCCCCGAAGCCCGCGATCCACACCACGCGCGGCGTTGGCTCAGCCTGGCGGTCCTCGGCCTCGCTCAGCTCATGGTGGTTCTCGACGCCACCATCGTGAATATCGCCTTACCCACCGTTCAGATGGACCTCGGCTTCACTGACAGCGACCGTCAGTGGGTCATCACCGCGTACGCCCTGGCCTTCGGCAGCCTGCTTCTGCTGGGTGGCCGTATCGCGGACGTGGTCGGCCGCAAAACCACATTCATTGTGGGGTTGATTGGCTTCGCCGCCGCCTCCGCTTTAGGGGGTATCGCCAACGGCTTCGCCCTGTTGATCATCGCCCGTGCCTTGCAGGGCGTCTTCGGTGCCTTGCTCGCCCCCGCCGCGCTCTCCCTGCTGACCACCACCTTCACCGACCCTGCCGAACGTGGCAAGGCGTTCGGTATCTACGGCGCGATCGCCGGCTCTGGAGGCGCCATCGGTCTGCTGCTGGGCGGGGTCCTCACCGAGTACGCCTCCTGGCGTTGGTGCCTGCACGTCAACGTGCCGATCGCCTTCGTCGCCGTCCTCGGCGGCCTGGCGCTGCTAAGCCAGAACCGGCCGGCGGTCCGACCCAAGCTCGACATCCCCGGCGTAATCACCGTCTCGGCTGGCCTGTTCGCCCTCGTGTACGGCTTCTCCAACGTCGAGACATACGGCTGGAGCGACCCCATGTCCTGGGGTTTCCTGGTCGCCGCCGGTGTGTTCCTAGCGATCTTCTGGTGGCTGCAGACCGTCGTGGCACACCCGCTGCTCCCGCCCCGCATCCTGCTCCACCGGGACCGCGCCGGCTCCTACCTGGCCGTCTTCGTCATCGGCGCCGGCATGTTCGGGGTGTTCCTGTTCCTCACCTACTACCTGCAGATCATCCTCCAATACTCCCCGATTCGCACCGGCCTGGCCTTCATGCCCATGGCCATGGCGATCATGCTCTCCGCGACCACCGCGACGGCGGCCCTGCTTCCCCGTATCGGTTCCCGCCCGCTGGTGGTGCTGGGCCTGCTGATCGCGGCCGCCTGCATGGTGTGGATGACCTGGCTCGACGCCGACAGCTCCTACGTCAGCCATGTCCTGCCCCCACTGGTCATCGCCGGAATCGGCTTCGGCCTGGTCATGGCACCCGCTATGAATGGCGCGACCTTAGGGGTGGAACCCTCGGACGCCGGGGTCGCCTCCGCCACGGTCAACACTTCTCAGCAGGTGGGTGGCTCCATGGGGACCGCGTTGCTGAACACCCTGGCTGCGCAGGCCGCCTCTGACTACCTGGTGGGCCGGACGCCCACCCCCGAGGTGGTGACGCAGTCCCTGCTGCACAGCTACGACGTCGCGTTCCTGTGGTCGGCCGGCATCTTCGCCGTCGGTGCCCTGCTGTGCGGTCTGCTGCTCCGCTCGGGAGTGCCTCGGCGTGAGGAGACCAGCGAACCGGCGCTGATCCACTGACCTCACCGGGCAGCCTCACCGTCATGCGTCACCCCGTGATCAGAGCTCGCGGTCACACCAAAGCCCTGGTCACGGGGTACGCCACATTCACCACCTGTGTTCGCGAGCCGCCAGCACGCGCCGAGGCGGCGTTCCCGAATCAAAGCGCCCAGTTGATCGCGTCGGGCTGCGGTGACTCAACCGGCCAGATACGTACGCTGCAGTGTGGTCAACACCTCGCCCCGATCCCGGCCGGTACTCGCGGCCAGCTCGTCCAACAAGATGGCGGCCAGGGCCGACAGCCCGAAAAGCAACTCGGCGATGGCACGGGACGGATCGGCGTCCCTGAGAGCCTCCTCCACAATCCGGCGTACCGTCTCCCAGTACAACGTCGCCCCAGCCAAAGGATCATCAGACGAGAGCGCGAAAGCCGCCGTCAACTCCAACGCCGGCGGCAGGACGGCGGCGAGGACCTCATCGCGACCGGGCGTACTCACCTCAATCGCCTGACCGATGCTGGGCGCGGGCGGCGACGTAACGGGCGGCGACATCCGGCCAGTTGACGACCTCCCACATCGCCTTGACGAAGTCCGCCCGAACATTGCGGTACTGCAGGTAGTAGGCGTGCTCCCAAGCGTCGAAGGCCAGCAGCGGCACCGAACCGACTCCGACGTTCCCGTGGTGGTCGTAGACCTGCTCCACGATCAACCGCTGACTGGTTGGCTCATAGGAGAGCACTCCCCATCCAGATCCCTGCACCGCCGTCGTGGCCGCCGACATCTGGGCGTGGAACCGCTCGAACGATCCGAAGTGCTCGTTGATCGCCTCGGCCAGCTCCCCCTCGGGACGACCGCCGCCATCCGGAGACATGTTCTGCCAGTACAGGCTGTGCAGCACGTGGCCGGAGACGTTGAAGGCAAGCGTCTTCTCGAGCCCCACCAGGCTGGAGAAGTCCCCCTTCTCGCGCGCCTCGGCGATCCGCTCCAAGGTCTCGTTGGCGCCTTTGACGTACGCGGCGTGGTGCTTGTCGTGGTGTAGCTCCAAGATCTCTCCGCTGATGTGCGGCTCCAGAGCCGCGTAGTCATAGGGCAGCTCAGGCAGCGTGTATGTGCTCACGAACGGTTCCCTCCAGAGCAAGAACGCAGCGGCGTATGCATGACATAGCGCCATGTATCGACACAACACGGTTGATAGTCAGTCCGCGACCGGATGACACCACGTCTCTAATCACCATACTTATGCAGTTGCCAATCTATTGCAATAAGGCACGGCCGTGTCTCGGATTGAGGCAGAGAGCCGTCGAGGTGACTGCGGCTACGGCGAGGATGGGACTCTGGCCATGCACGACGCGATCCGACGGTGTGAGCCGCCAGCGCCGCTCCTCTTCACTCTTCGCACAATCAGAGATAACCAGAATCTTTATCCCAGATCATGTGAAATCCCCACTTATCACACATGCTTTGCCCGCCCATGGGGTTAGAACGCTTCGAAAACGGGCACCAGACTCCCGCGAAACACCGTGTGGGGAGGAGATCATGGGGTTGTTCAAGGGAGCCTTGAAGGCTGGGCTCGCCGCCACGGCCGTGCAGATCGTGCGTCGGCAGGCCGCCAAGCCTGAGAACCAGCGGAGAGCAAAGCAGCTGTTCAACAGACTCGTCCGCCGCACAGGCAAGTAGCACTCCGCCCACCAGCCACAGCCTCGGGCGACCTTGCCGTTGCTAACCACTGCAGCACCGCTGCGCCGCCGCGTACTCCCATGCCGGCACATGCGTGAGAAGGACACATGCGTGAGAAGGACGTTGCCACCTCCTCATCCCCGACCCTGCTCTCCCCGCGTAACGCATAGCCGCTTCGCACTGCGGACATCCAGCGGCGCCTTTTAGGGACGCGACGGGTCAAGTAAGCGTAAAGGCCCAGTGCTCTCATCGCCGAAATCAGCTGCGCTTCAGGGCATACGCGTTTTCGCGGAAACCAGACCGTTCGGTATCGATGACGGTCAGGTGGCGGCATCACGGCGTATATTTCTGAAGGATCATTCACAGCTGAGACTGAACTCATACGAACGATGAGTACCCTACCGCCTCAGTCTGTCCGTCCATGATCAGTCCGGAAGAACCAGATACAGCTGTCCTGATCTGGAAGAGGCACAGCGAGCTGACCGTCGCCTCGCGTTCCCTCCTGCCGTCCTTATGACGTGTTCATAGGCGCATGCTTCGTAACCGCGCCACAGGCTCATTAGCTACCTCAGTCGTCTGATCGCTTCCCGAGCAGAATTATAGATTCCGCTTGTCCCGCCCACCTGCTATCTTTTCCGCTATCTTCCGGTAAGCCAAATATGGTGAGGGGCGGTGAGTATCGCTAGTATCGCCGCAATCAAGAGCGCGGTATCCGATGTGGCGTACCAGCGACCAGTTACTGAGATAGCCGCCTGCCAGTAGCGGGTCGATCATCTGGCCGGGACGATGGCGGCCGTGCTGACCGGCAGCCGCCATGCCGACGCGATAACGGGCTTAGCCGATCTCACTGCGGGCGGGCAGGCCTTGGAGTAGGCGCGGTAACCGCTTGGCAGGCCGCCATTGAAGAGTGCACCGCGTACGTCACCGAGCTTTAAAACCCGTCGGCCTCTGATGTGTAGCAAGAAGGAGACGCGGTGAGCAGCGCGCTTCAGGAACTGGTCGCCGCCATTCGAAACGTGCTGGATCAACTTCCCGTGGCACAACTACAGGCCCACCACGCCCATGGGGAACGCGCGGTGCAGCGGCTGCGACAGATCACCGCCGGCTCGACCCACGACAGGCCCGCCGCTGCGGTAGCCGCCCGCAGCACCGGCAACGCCTCGTTGACAAGGCGATCCTGCTGCTGCAGTCGGCTACGGTGAAGCTGGAAAGCTACCTGGCGGTCATCACCGGCCAGGCGACCACCACAGCTGTCGGCACCGGCCCCGCACCCCAGGCGATCCAGGTCAGCGTGGCCGGGCGTACCCGCCCCACTCTGCCGTATGCCCCTGGCCGTCTACCGAGTGGATCCGCCAAGAAAGCTCACCCTACAAGTAGGGATGATCGAGGACTACGCCGCGAGAACGAAAACGCGCTGCTACTCGCCCGCAACGGCTACGACGTCATCCAGGATCCGTCAGGAAGACCGAACGACACAAATCCCGACTA
Organism: Actinomycetales bacterium; assembly: GCA_002919305.1. GTDB lineage: Bacteria > Actinomycetota > Actinomycetes > Mycobacteriales > Micromonosporaceae > RSA1. The sequence continues at coordinate 180,303 of PKFB01000080.1, read as the reverse complement.
TCTCATCACAGGAAATTATTGGGATTGTTACACCCCAGATAAAAGCACAAACGCAGGTCAGATCAGAAAGGTCCCGAGCAGGAAAGTTCGCAAGGGTTAAGCAGAGCGATTAATCCTTAATCTGACAGATACCTCAGTTACCCTACAACAAATTATAAACCACCTTCACACTCACCCCATATCAGGTCTACGAGGGGCGAAGCTAGTTAGAAACAGTCGAGTCATTGACCTATACCCTTGAGACGAGGAGGAAAACCAAGAGGTGGCACTAGAGTACGATTTTCAGACAGCCACGACACTCTCCGCTCAGGAGATCATCGAATATTTCGTCAGGCAACTGAATTGCGAAGTCATTGGAGATAATGTCGCACGTCGCGGCGATATCGTACTCCTCACCGCCGTCGACCCGATCGAGGAAAATCTCGACGAGAGATATCGAGTTGTTTGGCGATGTAGAAATAACTAGCGCAACTTTCCGGTTCCCTAACCTGAGTCGCGATGACCGCTATCGAGCTGTTCTGGACATGATCCGTGCGATTCTCGCGTTCTTCCACGATCGTCCTGAGGACGGGGCCACACTCGCCCACAATGGCGAGCGGATCATCCTGCAGCGTTTGAAGGGTCAGCCGGTCATGTTCGACTCAGAAGGGAAAGAGTACGCGACTCCCGCTGACGATCCAGAGCTTGATCGGATCCAGGAGTCCTATCTCGTCACGCCCCTTCCCCAACCGTACCTGTGACGGTCGCGGTCACCGGTGGCCTGGTGGAGTGACCGGACTGAAGGGAGCGACGCGCACCGGCGGCCCTAGATAGCCCTCTGGTCCTTGTCGGGATCCCCTTCGCGTCCCTAGGGTCGCCAGGCCCGTCAGGATCGCCAGGCCCGTCACACGCCACACGCACCCGCACGGCCGTAACTTCCCTCCTGTCTCCAATAGGAGGTGCCCGGGGTACGGGCAGGCCGGAACCCCCAGAAGCCAAAGGTTGTCTTCCCCGGCACCGCCTCATCGCCCTCGACCAGGCGGCCTGAAGGCACCCGAAGCCCAAGGGGTACGCGCGAGGGCCAGGGATGCCCACGTTTCCCTCTCCCCGGTCCGTGAGCGGGTTCCTCAGCCGCCAGCGGCGGCTGAGCATGCGTGGTCTTACCGACCGTAAGAAAGGTGCCGATCGCGGCAGGGCATAGCAAACGACCCCGGAGTTTCCTCCGGGGCCGTTCGACCTAGTAGCGGGGGCAGGATTTGAACCTGCGACCTCTGGGTTATGAGCCCAGCGAGCTACCGAGCTGCTCCACCCCGCGTCGACGGGAACTACTGTAGCGCGTCCTGTTCGATCATCCAAATCGGGGGTCGCCCCTGCACTTCGTGTTCGTTCATACCGATAAATACCCCCACTGTGCGGGGATTGTTCCGGTATGCCACCCCGATCCGGTGGGGTACGCCCGTCACGCCGCGTACGTGATCTGGATCATGATCCAAACCCGCAGGGATGGCGCCGGCTGCGTCTTGAGCGTCGAGCCGAAAATCTTGTGGCAGGCGTGGCGGGCGCCGTCAAGACGAACGCCGGGGCGGCCAGCCCGCTGGTGGGGACAGGTGGCCGCCCCGGCGTTGAACGGCGGAGTCGACGGTTAACTCTGCGGTGTCGGCGACACCGGTGGTGGACTGCTCACCGGAGGTGCCTGGCCGCCGGTGGCCTCCTCGAAGGCCTGCACGGCCCGCTCCAGGTCGGCCAGGGCGCGACCGTAGGCCTCGAAGTCGCCGGATTCCTGGGCTCGGCGCAGGTCCTCCAAGGCCTGGTCGATAGCCGCCACGGCCGCGGCGACCTCTGGGTCTACCCCGTCCGCCGCCGGCGGCGGTGGGGATGGCGTCTGAGACGTATCCGGGCTGGGTGAGGCGGGTGGTTCCTCCTCATCCGGCGCGGGTTCCTCCGTGGCCGGTGGCTCACCCCTCGCGGCGGCCTCCAGGAGGTTCTGGATGGCCTCCTGAAGGTTGGGGGCGTAGGAGACGTACTCGCCGTAGACGAGCAGCACCCGCTGCAGCAGTGGATAACTGCCGTCTGGGTCGTTGCTGCGCAGGTAGATGGGCTCGACGTAGAGCAGCCCGTCGCCCACCGGCAAGGTGAGCAGGTTGCCGTACACCACGGTCTGGGAGGCCTGGAACTGTGAGCGGTCCCGTGTGAAGTCGGGGTAGCTGTCTATCTGCTGTTGGACCTGGGCAGGCCCCAGGATCGGGGTGTTCCCCGGCAGCTCAAGGACCTCCAGACGCGGCTCGTTGTCCTCGTAGTAGCCGGTGATGAGCGCGGCGAGGTTCTCCCGGTTACGCGCGGTGACCGCGGCGGTGAGCTGGAAGACCTCTTCTTCCTGGTTCGGCGTGAACCGGCTGAGCAGGTAGTACGGGGGCTGGGCGGCGTTGCCGTCCTGGGTCGGGTCTGCTGGCACCTCCCAGAAGTCCTGCTGACCGAAGAACTCCTGCGGGTCGGTCACGTGGAACCGCACCAGGATGTCCCGCTGCACCTTGAACAGGTCCTCGGGGTAGCGGAAGTGCGCGGCCAGCTCCTCAGGGATGTCTTCCTTGTCGACGATGATGCCGCCGAACGCCTGGTCCCAGGCCCGCAGCACCGGGTCGGTCTCATCCCACTCGTACAGGGTCACGGTGCCGTCGTAGGCGTCGACGGTGGCCTTCACAGAGTTGCGGATGTAGTTGATGTTCTGCTCGGCCTGGGCGGTGGTGCCGGTGCCCGTCAACGCGTCACTGGCGGCTTCTTCGAGGTTGACGCTCTCCGAGTACGGGAAGGTCGACGCGGTGGTGTATCCGTCGAGAATCCACACGATCCGGCCGTTGATCACCGCGGGGTAGGGGTCCCCGTCCACGGTGAGGAACGGCGCCACGTCCTGAACCCGCTCCCGAGGCTGCCGGTTGTACAGAACCCGGGATTCCTCGTTGAACACATCCGCCAGCAGGAAGTTGGTCTCCCAGAAGTAGAGGGCGAACAGGAGCCGCCGGGCCATGGTGTTGACCGGGACGCCTCCCTCGCCGTCGTAGGTGATGTTGATCTGCTCGCTCGCGTCACCGTCCGCCGTCGCGGTGGGCCGGTCGAACTCGCGGGGCGACGCACCCTCGGGGGCACCGACGATGGAGTAGTCGGTGCTCAGCTCCCCGAAGTAGATCTGCGGGCGCTCAACCTCGAAGATCTCCTCTTCCTGGGAGGCTGCGCACTCGCCACCCTGCTGGGCCTGTTGGGCCTCCCCCTCCACATCCTCCGGGGCCTCCTCCTCGCTGGCGAGGAAACCGGAGACGAAGTACGGGCCTCCGCTACGGGAGCAGATCCGGTTGGCGGGGGCGGCCACGAAGCCGTAGCCGTGGGTGAAGACGGTGTGGCGGTTCTGCCAGTCCCTTTGGTTGCCTTCCAGCTCATTGGGGTTGAGCTCTCGGACCCCGACGACGTAGTCCCGCACTTCCCCGGGCGCGACCTCGTAGCGGTCTATATCGAGCTGCTCGTTGAAGTCGTAGAACCCGCGTACCTGCTGCAGCTCGGTGTAGGTGTCGGCCACCACGTTGGGGTCCAGCAGCCGGATACTCTCCTGCGTGACGGTGTCCTCAGCGAGACTCTGTGGCGGGGTGGTGTTGGTGGCCCGGTAGGTCTGCCGGATGTACCTGTCGCCGTAGAGACCGTACGCGTAGCGGGTCTCCTGGATAGAGCGCGCGATGTACTCGGCCTCAAGGTCTCGCTGGTTGGGGTTGACCTGGAAGGTCTGGACCGCCCACGGGTACACCCCGCCGATCGCGATGGCGGAGATCACGACCAGCGCCAGCGCTACCCCAGGGGCGAGCAGGTTCCGGACCACGAAGTTGGACAGCACGATCACCGCTACGGCCACGATGATCGCGATCCAGATGAGGATCTCCTTGGCGACCAGCAGCGCATTGACGTCGGCGTACCCGGCGCCGTTGAGCCCGATGCTGGAGTTGCCCTCCAAGACCAGCCCGAACCGGTCGAAGTAGTAGGCGACCGCTTTGAGCAGGACGAACAAGGCAACCAGCACGGACAAGTGCGCGCGGGCGGCGGCGGTCATCCGGTCTCCAGCGCCCTGCAGCCGCACCCCGCCGTAGAGGTAATGCACGAACAGCGCGCCCAGGACCGCGACGACGACCGCGGTGAAGCCCACGCTCAGCAGGTAGCGCCAGAACGGGTACTCAAAGATGTAGAAGCCGATGTCGACGTTGAACTGTGGATCTCCTCGGCCGAATTCCTGGGAGTTGCGGAACAGTAGCCACTGCTCCCAGCGCCCCTGCGCTGACAGCCCGGCGACCAACCCCACCAACACCGCGGCCAGGGTGATGTACAGGCCGATGTGAGGGGTGATCCTCATCCGGTAGCGTTCGAGGTTCTGCTGCTCAGGAGAGTGGGGCCGCAGCTGGGGTCTGAGCCGGTACGCGAGGTAGAGGTTTCCGGCTATCCACAGGCCCATTGCGCCGCCGAACACCGCGAAAAGCAGCGCTCGGGTGTTCAACACCGTGCTGAAGACCTCGGTGTAGCCGACCTCGTCGTACCACAGCCAGGCCACCAGCAGGTCCACGACTGAGCTGGACAGTATCAACAGGATCAGGGCAGCGATGATGATCCCGACTACGACCCGCCCGCGTCGACTCACGCGTGGCAGGGGGGTTCGCATTACCACGGACGACTCCCAGGGTCATCGGGCCGCGGATGCGACCCTGTTCACGCTAGGCGTCCAGAGTACGTGGCTGATTCTGCCAGGTTCTGGTTACGCACCCGGTATCGACGTCCCTCGGACAGGGGGACGGCGGTGGAAACAGGCGGGGCGTACTCCCCGAAACCTCCTTTAAGGCGGGGTTCCCGTCGGGGCGGGGTACGCCGAGGCACCGAGTTAATGGTGTCGAGTTAATGGCGTCGAGTTAATGGCGTCTCAGCCAGTGGTGTCTCAGTGTTGTCATGTCGTGACCCGGTGCGCGTCGGATGGTTCGGGGCCTGTCAGGCGGCACACAGTGGTGGCTGCCGTCCTTCCCGTAGGTCCTCCAACGCGTCGAGTGCGTCGTCCAGGGTGGCGACCGACACCAGCATCAGGCCGTCCACCGCGTTGGCGACCGCCTCAGCACAGTTGGCTTCGGGGGTGAGGAAGACGGTGGCGCCGTCTCGTCGAGCCCCGACCAGCTTCTGGGGGATACCCCCGATCGGGCCGACCTCGCCGTCATCGTTGATCTCCCCGGTGCCGGCCACCACGTAACCACCGGTGAGATCCTCTGGATCGACGTGGTCGATGATCCCCAGTGCGAACATCAGCCCAGCGGACGGGCCTCCGATGTCAGAGATATCGAACTCGACGTCGTACTGGCACGGCTGTTCCTGCTCCAACTCCAGATCCAGCAGGGTGCTCTCCCCCGGCGTCACCTCAACGATGTGCTCCTGGCCGTCGCGCAGATAACCGATCTGGTGAGGTCGGTCCGGTTCAGTCTCGAGCAGGGTCCGCAGCCGGTTCACCGAGGTGACCGCTTCGTCATCGACGGTGAGGAGCTCGTCACCGGCGCGCAGCACCTCCTGCGCCGGTGATCCCTCCCGAACCCCGGTGACCATGACGTGGACCTCGCATCCCAGCTCCCGCAGGGCCGCGGTTTCGGCGCTGTCCTGGGAGGCGGTGAACTGGGCGGCGTTCTCCTGCTCGATCTCCTCCTCGGTCCGGTCGGGGGGATACACGAATTCCCGCGGCAGGACCGACTCGTCATCGATTACCCATGAATACAGAACATCGAGAAGGGTAGGGTCGCTGTACACCGAGACGGTCACCAACCGCAGTTGACCATCCGAGGAGGTTTCCTCGGCGCCGTCAACACGGATGATCGGCTCGCCGTCGTAGTTTCCCAACACATCCTCAGTGGGCCCCGGTTTGAAGATCACATATGGCACCTCCAACCGCAGGACCAACCAAGTGAGGACAGCGACCAACACCGCACCGACCGCAACGGTCCACCCGCGACGTTTCATGAAGGCGAGCCTAACCGCGGTCGGCCACGCGGCTGCGTGGCACCTGTTCGCTGGAAGCGCAACGATGACGGCAGGCGGACGATCGTCGCGGTCGCGTACCGTGGGGACAATGAGGCAGGTCCGGAGAACGCCATGACCGATATTCCCTTTGGGTTCAGTCTCCCCGGTGGAGGTGTACCCGATCCCAACAATCCGCAGCAGATGGCTCAATTCATCGCCCAGCTTCAGCGCCTTTTCACCGCACCGGGTTCTGGGCCGGTCAACTGGGAGTTGGCCCAGCAGATTGCGGTGACACAGGTGCGTGGCGATGATCCAGCCACGACCGGTCGCGACCAGGACGCGGTCGCCGACGCTCTGCGCCTGGCCGATCTGTGGTTGGAGCCGGTGACCGGGCTTCCCTCCGGAATCCGAACCACCGTGGCCTGGACCCGCCAGGAGTGGGTGAAATTCACACTGCCGGTCTGGCAGAAGCTGTGTGATCCGGTGGCCGGACACATGGTCGACGCTATGACCAGCCTGGTGCCCGAGCAGCTGCGTGGGCAGCTCGGCCCGATGACCAGCATGATGAGCACGGTCGGCGGGGCGTTGTTCGGGGGCCAACTGGGGCAGGCCCTGGCCTCCCTGGCCGGTGAGGTGCTGGCCAGTAGCGACATTGGCCTGCCGCTGGGTCCGTCGGCCACCGCGGCGCTCCTCCCGGCTAATGTCCGGGCGTACAGCCAGGGCTTGGAGATCGATGAGGAAGAGGTCCGGCTCTACGTCGCGCTGCGGGAGGCCGCTCATCAGCGCCTCTTTGAACACGTGCCGTGGTTGAAGAGCCACATTCTGGCGGCGGTGGAGACCTACGCGGGCGGCATCAAGGTCAACCAAGCGGTGGTGGAGGACCTGTTCGGCAAGCTGGACCCGATGCGTCCAGAGACGATGCAGGAACTCAACATCGAGGGGGTGTTCGCCCCCGAGGACACACCAGCGCAGAAGGCCGCGCTCGCCCGTCTGGAGACCATCCTGGCGTTGGTCGAGGGCTGGGTCACCCATGTCGTGGACCAGGCGGTGGCTAACCGCCTGCCTAACGCGGTACGGCTGGCCGAGGCGTTCCGGCGGCGGCGCGCCGCGGGAGGCCCGGCTGAGGAAACCTTCGCCACCCTGGTCGGACTGGAGTTGCGTCCTCGCCGGTTGCGGGAGGCCGCGGCGGTGTGGCAGGCCCTCAGCGAGGTACGCGGGGTCGAAGGACGCGACGCGTTGTGGGAGCACCCCGACCTGCTCCCCAGCAGCGATGACTTCGCCGATCCGCACGGGTTCGCGCACTCCGCAGGCAGCGGGCTGGAAGGCCTGGATTTCAGCGTGCTCAAGATGAACGATGAGCCCGAGGAGGGCACGTCCGGCCACAGCGGTTCCCCCGAGAACAACTCCGGTTCTGGGGAGGGCGACGACCCGGAGACCCGGGACAAGGGGACCGAGGGCTGAGGGAAGCCGGAACCACGACGTCAGGACCAGACGTCATACCCAGACGTCAGAGCCAGACGTCAGGACCGGGGTGCCGGGATCGACGGTCCGGTCCCGCTGCCCCGGTCCCCATATCGGTCCCCATATCCACGCCTGGTCACTCCCCACCCCCGCTGCTGATCTGTACGACCACGTTGTCTTGGGTGACCTCTTGGATCGTCACCTGGAAGCCGCCGACTTCGGTGGAGCCGTCCATCGGGATGCTCACCCGCTGACCGGCGACCTCTAAGGTGACCATGTCGTTTTCAATCCCCACCAAAGTCACCTCAACTCCCAGCACATTGGCGTTGGCCTCCACGCCACGATCGAAGGTGATCTCGCAGGAGTTAAGGTCACAGCTCGTTTCGCTCCCCTCCCCACCACAGGCGGAGAGGAGGGCCAAACCCATCGCTAAGGCGCTGAAGGCGGCCGCCGCACGGTATCGAGCGCGTTGATTTATCACAGGGGCAGTGTACGAACAGCACGCACCCAATAACGTTACGTAAAGTCGAATACCGCGCGCTTCTTGATTTTCTTCACGATTAACTACACTCCAGACAGGAGAGCACGAGTCGCCTCCCAGCCTTCCAGGGCGGGATCGAGTCGCCTGAAGGCCTCCGGTCCGCGCAGCCGGTACCAGCCCATCGCTTCGGCCACCACACCCGGCTTCCGGGCGGCGCGACGCAGCTCCGGCACAGTGGCCTCTTCCAGAGTGGGATCGGCCTGGATGAGCCATTCGGGTGGAGGCAGCACGGCAGCCAGGCCCAGCAGGCCCCGCTCGGCTCCGATATCGGGAGCGGCCGCGGCTTGACGCCGCCCTAACGGCCGCAGCAGCTTCCCTACCAGCATGGAGGGCAGATCAGGGGCGTCCGCGGCCAGGATCGCCGCTTGGGCGTACCCTTCCTGAGCGAGATGCCGCAGCGCGGACAGCGGGGTAGCCACGTCGACGACATACACCCGCATCCCCGGCCAGATGACCGCCTCAGCCAGGGGGCGGTCCGCCTCGGTCGTCACCACCGCGGTTTCCACCTCGGCCAGGGGCGCCAATAGATCCACCACGTCCTCAAGCACCGCACGACGCCATCGCGCGGGTGCGACTCCAGGGGGTACCCACTGTGCGGGTCCGAGTAGGACCGCCACACATCGCGTCATTACTCACCTTCGGGTGGCCCGGCGTCTGGGGGCAGATCCTCGCGTAGATCCAGTCCGGCGGCGGCCGCGACTCCTTCCAGGTAGCCGCGGGCGCGTTCGGTACGAGGGTAGCGCTTGAGAAGTTCCCAGAAGTCCCGCCCGTGGCCAACCACGATCAGGTGCGCTAATTCGTGCAGCAGCACGTAGTCGATAACCCAGTCGGGCATTCCCTGCAGCCGATCCGACAATCGGATGGTCCGGTCCACAGGGGTGCACGACCCCCACCGTCCTCGCTGGTTACCAACCCACCGCACGCTCACCGGCTGGGCGTCGGGATGATCAGGGAAGTATTTGCGCCCCAACCGCCGTGCTCGAACCAACAGGTCGTCATCACCAGGTCTACTACGTCGTTCCCGGGCCGCGAGTCGCTCGAGCATACGGTCGACCCACTCGCGCTCCTCGGCCTCGGTGAAGCGTGCGGGGATCAGGACCACCACACGATCTCCCTCCCGGTAGGCCGAGACGGTACGGCGACGCTTGGCGCTGCGCCGTACCTCGATGACCGGGTCCGGAACTGGCTTGCCCACCACGTTCGAACGCTATCCGGCAGAGGCCTGTAGGCGGCAGGGTCGACCTTCGGATTACGCCGCTTTGTTACTGATAAGCCATGAGTAGCCGTCGTCAGCCTGGGTAATGTGCCTGCTCATCAGGCATGTCGTGTTGACCGGGGGATGGTGGGCTGCTTAGCGTCTGCACCGGTGTCCCGGCAGACACCGCGGAGACCCCCGACCCTGCCGCGAAGCCGGAGCGCGGGGAAGGCGACGGGTTCCCGGCAGGTCGGGGGAGCTATGTCCAGATTAGGGGCAATATACGCGATCGCTTATCAAAAGAGCGATCAGTCCCGGTCCGGGTTTGGTTCCTCACAGCTCTGACGAGGAGTGAGGGAGACCGGGTACGCCCTGGGTAGGGTCCGCGAGACGACGACCCACGTCTGTGACTGACTACAGCTCAGTTCACGAGCTCGTTACGGACGAAGTTCACAACCTGCGCGTTTCGTGCCGGATAGACAGAGGAGGAATCGTGGCCGAGACCTATAACGGCTACTGCGTGAAGTGCAAGGAGAAGCGCGACTTCCAGGGCGAGGTCGCGGTGAGCGACTCCGGACGCCGAATGGCCAAAGGGACATGTCCGGTCTGTGGCACCAAGATGAACCGAATCCTCGGCAAGGCGTGAGCCGCCGCTTCTCGACCGTCTGACCGGTGGGGCGACGCGACGCGTCGCCCCACCGGCTTTTTCACCCTGGCCATGACCAGCCGACGAACCCCACATCCAGCCCACATCGCCGTTTCGGCCCGCGCTACCCATCGAGGCCACCATCACCTTTGTCGCATATCCGACAATGGCGACGTCGAGTTGTGGATAACTAGCCCAATCCTGTGGACAACCTGGGGACGGGCTGTGGATATCCCACCGCAGCTGTGGACAACCACGACTCTTCGCATATATGGATGAGACCGTCATCCTCCATGAAGCGGATATTTCTTCCACCATGGTTGGTGCGACTGTGGCGGCACACGCGTACCGTGCAATTCGGCGTCGATCCGTCCCACGCGGTCGTGCTGGAGTTCGGTGACTTCGCCGAGATCCGGCTGCTTGACCTGATGGACGGCACCCGAACCGAACCTCAGATCCACCAGGAGGCGGCTCAGCTCGGGATCCCCACCTCCGTCACGGACCGGCTGCTGCGGCTGTTGCGGTCGGCCGGCCTGTTGTTCGATCCCGCTGCGGTGATCGCCCACCGCCTGCCAGAGGGCAAACGCCGCCGCCTGGAACCAGAGCTCGCTGGCCTCGCGCTCCGTAACCGCTCCCTGGGCGCCCCAGCCTCGTCGGACCGAACGCACGATCGCTCACCGGCTTCTGTGCTCGTCAATCGGCATCACAGTCGGGTACGCGTATGCGGCCGCGGCCGCATGGTCGCCCCGGTGGCCGCGCTCCTGGCCGCCGCGGGTGTGGGCCGGGTGGAGCTGGAGATCCCGGGCCGTGCCGCGATCGGTGACCACGCGGTGGGCGGTCTGTTGCCCGGCGACGAAGGCCGGTCACGGTTGTTGGCCGCCCAGGACGCGGTGCTCCGCGCGGCGCCCGATACCAAGGTGTGTGCGGTGGGGACGGAACGCGTCGACCTGGTGATCTTCCTGGGTACGCCCCGTCCGGCGCCACTGGCGGCGACGACGTACGCGCTGCGGCGACAGCCGCATCTGACGGCGTGGCTGCGCGACGGCACCGTCGTGGTGGGTCCGCTGGTTGAACCTGGACGCACCACCTGTCTGCAGTGTGTTGACCTGCATCGACAGGACCGGGACCCGGCCTGGCCGCTGCTGGCTGCCCAGCTCGCCACGACACCGGAGCGACCCGAGCCCGGCGAGGTCGGGGTAGTCACCGCGGGAGCCGCACTGACCGTCATGCAGGCCTTGTACTACCTCGACGGCGGAGAGCCGGAGACAATGGGCGGCACCCTGGAGCTGCGGGGTCCCGGCCGGATCCGCCGACGCAGTTGGACACCGCATCCCCGCTGCCGCTGCCTGATCCGCCCGCGCCGTCATGCCTGCTGAAACGTCAACCCAACAAATTGATCTTGATTGGAGAAAACCATCCGGGTAACCCGGGAATAGTCGGATACCGTGGGATCCAGCTACCGCTCGATCCGAGGAGAATGAGCGCGTGACCGACATCCCCCGCTGGGCCGTATCACGTACGGTGAAACTGGCTTCACTCCCGCTGGGCTTCGCTGGCCGAGCCGCGCTCGGTCTCGGTAAACGAGTCACCGGTCTGGCCCCCGAGGCCATCACGGCCGAGATTCAGCAGCGCACAGCTGAGCAGCTGTTCAGCGTGCTGGGTCAACTCAAGGGCGGCGCCATGAAGTTGGGCCAGGCGTTATCCGTCTTCGAGGCGGCCCTCCCCGAGCACATCGCCGCCCCGTATCGGGCGGCCCTGACCAAACTCCAGGACGCCGCACCCGCCCTGCCGGCCGCCACCGTGCACAAGGTGCTCGCCGCTGAACTCGGCCCACGATGGCGTCGCCGGTTCGCCGACTTCGACGACACACCGGCGGCCGCGGCCAGTATCGGCCAGGTTCACCGGGCGGTGTGGCGGGACGGTCGCGAAGTCGCCGTGAAGGTGCAGTACCCCGGCGCGGGAGAGGCCCTGTTGGCCGACCTCAACCAGCTCAGCAAGGCCACGCTGCTGTTCCGCGTGATCCAGCCTGCGCTGGAGATCAAACCACTGATCGCGGAGCTACGCGAACGCCTCAACGAGGAGTTGGACTACGAGTTAGAGGCCCGCACGCAACAGGCCTTTGTGAAGGCGTACGCCGACAGCAGCGAGATCGCGATCCCGGCGGTGGTCGCCGCTTCCCCGAAGGTCCTAGTGACCGAATGGATGGACGGCACGCCGTTATCGAAAGTCATCGCTTCCGGCACCCAAGAGGAGCGGGACCGGGCCGGCCTGTTGCTGGCCACCTTGCACTTCTCCGCTCCCGCACTGGCTGGCCTGCTCCACGCCGATCCTCATCCCGGTAATTTCCGTATGCTCCCGGACGGGCGGTTAGGGGTATTCGACTTCGGAGCGGTCGCACGGCTGCCGGGAGGCCTCCCCGAGCCGATCGGGCGCCTGACCCGGCTGGCCCTGGCTGGTGAAGCAACAGCCGTGCTCGACGGGCTGCGGCAAGAGGGATTCATCAAACCGGATCTTGAGGTCGACGCCGAAGCGCTCCTGGACTTCCTGCTGCCCATGCTGGAGCCGATCGCCCGTGACGAGTTCCGGTTCAGCCGCTCCTGGCTGCGTCATGAGGCGGTCCGGCTGACCGCGCCACGCAGCCCGGCCTACCAATTCAGCAGGAATCTCAACCTGCCCCCGGCGTACCTGCTGGTGCACCGGGTGACCTTGGGGTCCATCGGGGTGCTGTGCCAGCTGGAGGCCAAGGCTCCCTACCGCGCGGTGGTGGAGCGGTGGGTACCCGGATTCGCTGGCTGAGCCGGGTACCCGTCACGATCTCAGGGTTCGCGGAGTAGTGACGGGGTCATACTCCGTTCACCACCAGATTTCGTCGAGTTTGCCCTCGATAGCGCTCAGGTTTTCACGGGTGCAGTTGTCGCAGAGCCATTCGGGACCGTGGCGCCCCACCTGTCGGGTCCAGATGAGCGGTACGTCGGCCACGACAAGGCCACACGAGACGCACACCGCTCCCAGGCTCTCGTCCTCGATCCGATCCCGTTCCTCGGTACGAGTGTTCACACCTGCTCCCCTGTCACCGATACCGGGTGAGTGATGTCCGTCTCACCCCTACCTTGGAGACGTTACGCTACGCCTCCCCGTTACGGGTGCAGGTTAGGGGGTTGTTGTATCCGATCCACGACAGCTTCGTCAGTGATCGCCATCCTCTGAAAAACCGACAGCTTGCGTTCGAAATCTCGTTGAAACCACCCCGAAACCAGCGACGCGTCAGCGTGACATTCGCACGCTGACGCGTCAGCCAGTGTTCAGTCCTTTATGGACTAAATTCCCCTTGGGCCGGGGCGTCACCCGATGCTTTTAAAGCTGTCTTCACGCCTTATTCCGGCGCTGATCACAGCGTTCACACCGGCTTGCTCTACGTGACGCTCCCGGCTTCCGTCGGCGGATCAGGGCGTTAAACTCAGCTCCGCTGTTCCCGCTCGCGGCGCCGCACCGCGGCGGTGATCCATAAGGCGCCCCGTACTTTGGGTTCTCGCCGCTGCGTGTCCTCGGACATTCGCGCTCTCGCAAGCGCTTCATTGATCAGATACAAGGCGTTACTCCCATATCCACGAACGTCAGTGATATCCGGGTACTGGTGTGCTATGACAGGGCGCGGTTCACGCGCCGCTACTGCTGGTAGGGCGTACATCAGGCCGCGTCCTCTCCGTGCACATCGATCGGGCGGGTGTTCTTCAACAGCTGCTCGGTCCGAACGGTCACCTCAACCCGGGCGATCGCGTCCCGAGCGGCGTCCTCCTTACGAGGACGTCCCCGCGGCCGCTTCCGCGGCACCACCACACCGCGCTCGAAGATCTCGCCGCCCCAGACACCCCAGGGCTCACGCCGCTCAACGGCGCCGGCCAGGCACTCCAACCGCAGCGGGCATTCGCCGCAGATCGCCTTGGCGATCTCCAACTCAGCCGGAGAGTCTGCGAACCACAGATCCGGGTCGTACTGCCGGCAGGGCAGCTCGACTCCCTCGGCGGCGAGTCCGCCGAAGGGAGCCACGGCCAGGTTCATCGTCCCGGTCACCTCGTTCCTTCCTCGGTCTCGATCCTCTGGTCTGGTGAAACCACGCTGGTCATGCAAAAGGCCGCGGATCCCGGAGTCGGGGTCCGCGGCCTCGAGGTGAGCCGACTGGCCGAATGGCCGTTTTTACGCCGGTCTTCCTCGAGGTGGGACTCCGCCCATGTAATCGGTCCGGTACGACAAAACGACGATTTCAGGGGTCTCCGGGGTGCTCTCGATTACTGGGAGGGCACGATTCGTGGCCTGATCGAGGGTCTGCTTACGGTTACGGGCTTCAATTCCGATTCGAGCGAACGGTCGTGCTTTGAGCGCACCGCACCCTTCAAATCGGAGCTCTTTCGCTGCCCGTGCCACCGGTGCTGCCGCTGCTGCCAGCAGCCTCCGAGCGGCTGCTTTGAGAAGGGCCTCACCGGAAAGCACGGTGGTCAGCTGTGCCTGGACGCGGAGAGCGGACAGCCCGGAGAACGGTTGCTCAACAAGTGCGATTGCTGTGGTCACCGTTCTCACCTCCTGCCCTTCTCCAGCGCCGTGGTTACCCATCGACGGACATGAATCGAGGTCAGCGCCGAAGGCGCCGCATCCGTTCCCTGAGGCTATGCCTCCCGCTCACAGGAGAGCAACGTATTTTTCTAAACCTGTTGTGGAAGTCATCTGACAGTTCATATAAGAACGGCTGGCGACGACACAGTTACAGATCGTCAGGATCTGCTCCCTGAATCAACGCCAGTACCGCGTCACCGTACTGTTCGAGCTTGCGCGGCCCAATCCCGGGGATCGCCACCAACTCCTCAGTACGCTCTGGACGCCGTTCGGCTAACGCCGTCAAGGTCGCGTCGGTGAAGACGACATACGCCGGAACCCGCTGTTCACCGGCTACTCGGGCACGCCATCGACGCAGCCGGTCATATAGCTCCTCGTCGATATCAGAGGGGCAGTCCACACAACGCCCCAGCTTGCGTGCCACACCATCGGTCAGAGTGGTTCCGCAGACCCGGCAGGACATCATTCTCAGCCCACGCACGCTGCGTCCTCTTTTGCCCCCCGTTTCCCCCACGGCAGCCGGGGTTCTTCTGGTGAAGCTGGGATCCAGCATGGGCAGAAAACGACACGGCCGGCGTTGACGACCGCCCGGAGAACGAGCCGCGGCCCACGACAGCCAGAGCACCTCCCGTGCTCGGGTGATACCGACATACAACAGGCGCCGCTCTTCCTCCACATTGGCCAGAGTCCGGGCGTAGGAGACCGGAATAGTGCCGTCCACCAGCCCGACCAGGAACACCACGTCCCACTCCAACCCTTTCGCGGCATGCAACGACGCCAGGGTCACCCCCTCCAGGGTCGGCACGTGCTGGGCAGCGGCGCGTCTGAGCAATTCAGCGTGGAACCGCTCCAACGGCGTACCCCAGCTTCCTGGGCTCGCACCGGCGACACCAGCGGATTCGGCGGCTTCAGAGGCGGCCACGAAGTCATCGGCCAACCTGACCAGGGCCGCCAACGCCTCCCAGCTTTCCCGCGCTGCCCCTCCCGACGCGGGCTGGTCCGGATGCCACCCCACCGCCCGCAACGCCCCTATGACCGCCTCGGGCAGCGGTACAGCGGGATCGGTACTGGCGACAGCGGCGCGAATCGCCGTCATCGCCCGGCGTACCTCTGGTCTGTCAAAAAATCGTTCGGCGCCCCGCACCACATACGGCACCCCCGCGTCGGCGAGCGCCTCCTCATAGATCGCCGACTGGGCGTTGGTCCGAAACAGCACCGCGATCTGGCTAGGAGGCCTTCCCTGAGCCACCAGGGTCGCGCACTGGGCGGCGACCGCCGCCGCCTCAGCCGGTTCATCCGGGAAGGTACGCACGATCGGCGGCGGCCCTGAGGGGCGCTGTCCTGTCAAGGCCAGCCGCACCCGCGCCTCAGGGCCGCGTGACGCGCTGATGACGGTGTTAGCGAGCTCCACCACCTCAGGCGTGGAACGGTAGTCGCGCGTCAGACGGACAACGACGGCGTCGGGGTAACGGCGTGGGAATTCCAGCAGATACCGCGACGAGGCCCCGGTAAATGAGTAGATCGTTTGACTGGCGTCGCCGACCACGGTGATATCCCGCCGCTGCCCCAACCACGCCTCCAGCAGACGTTGCTGAACCGGGTTGACGTCCTGATACTCATCAACCACGAAATGGCGGTACTGGGCGCGAATCTGTGCGGCCACATCCGGGTGCTCCTCAATGGCCCAGATCGCTCCTCGCAGCAGGTCCTCGAAATCCATCACGCCCGCTGCGCTCTTGACCCGTTCGTACTCCGCGTACACCGCGGCGACGGTCTCAGCCTCCAGCGGGGGTTCCCGACCGGCGCGGGCCGCCGCCTCCGCGTACCCCTCCGGTTGCACCAAAGTGGCCTTAGCCCACTCAATCTCGCTGGCCAGGTCCCGAGCCAGATCCCGATCAGCGGACCGGAGCCCCACCTTGGCCGCCGCCTGCGTCACAAAACGCGCTTTGGTCTCCACGACCTCCGGCAATGGACGGCCGTCCAGCAGGCGGGGCGCGAAGTACCGCAGCTGCCGCGCCGCCGCCGCGTGGAAGGTGCGGGCCTGCACCCCCGGCACCCCTAGCTTGGCGAGCCGATCCCGCAACTCCCCCGCTGCCCGGGCGGTGAACGTCACCGCCAACACATGCTCCGGCCGGATCTGACCTCTCAAGGAGCGGTAGGCGATCCGGTGGGTGATGGCACGCGTCTTCCCCGTCCCGGCGCCGGCCAGGACACACACCGGACCGGCCGGCGCGGTCACCACCCGCTGCTGCTCGGCATCGAGCCCGGCCAGGACCCGCTCGAGGGCTGCTGAGTCACTCGCCACAGCCGGGCATCTTCCCAGGGGGACATGTTGTTGACACCACTGGGTGGGAATCCCAGACCGGCATGTCACGGATGACCCGCTCAACAATGGCGCTAGCGTCAAGCGCGTATCTTCACAGGTCGCTCAAGGAGGCACCGATGGCGTTGACGGTCTACTCCACACCGTGGTGCGGCTACTGCCGCCGGCTCAAAAGCCAACTGGACCGGGAGGGGATCGCCTACACCGAGGTGGACATCGAACAAGATCCAGCCGCCGCGGAGTTCGTCATGAGCGTCAACGGTGGTAACCAGACGGTGCCGACGGTCCGGTTCCCTGACGGGACCACAATGACCAACCCGACCATCGTCGACGTGCGCCAGCACCTGGCGCAGGCCAACGCGAGCTGACGGTACGCGCGGGGGCGCCCGTCACGGCATCACGCACCTGAGCCGCGTACCCATGCGTTCTGGCATGTCGCGGCCAAGAGAGCACCCGAGGCGCGGCACACCCGTGCGTCATCACGGTTTTTGGGTGTCCTAGACAGTGTCCTGAACATCGAAAACACCGAGGGCGCGGACCGTGTGATCCGCGCCCTCGGTGTGGTTCTAGTCAGCTGAGCTGTCTCCTTTGCCCTCTGCTCTTTTGCTATCTACTCTGCGGATCGGTCCGCTTAGCCCGCTATGGCCGCGTCGCCTCATCCGGACTCTCCGGGCCCCGTCGCCGGATCATCCGTAACGCGGTGCCGGCCACGACCATGCCACCGCCCAGCAGCGCTATACCACCCACCGCCAGTCCGATCACCGGTAGCTCACCGTCGCTCCCGTCGCCACCAGGCGACGCCAACGGTGATCCCTCCAGACTGTGAGGCGGAGTTGTCTCGCTCAAAGATGGCGAGGTTGAGGCATCGGGGGACGGGGGGTGTCTCTCCCTCACACTAGTGAGTAGATGTAGTCAAAGATGGCGTCGGTGAGCTGGTCGTAGCTCGTCCCCAGGACCTCCTCGGTGGCCGTGTTCACGTGCTCGGTCCCTAACCGTTCGTAGTAGTCCAGTAAAGTCGGCTCCCCATATTCAGAGGCGATGTAGCGGCACGCTAACCAGCCGATGGTGTAGTTGATATCTGGTTCGTCATAAAAACGCTGGCCATCAGGTAATCGCGACGGCAGTCGTCCGTCCTCGATCGCCTGCCGCACTGGCCAGATCCACTCCTCGACCGGCTCTTCCTCCAGCGCGACATACTCCGCGATCCCCTCAGCGATCCACACTGGAGTCGTAAAAGTTGATATCGGCCCCAACGCCACGTGGGTGATCTCGTGCACCAGCAGCAGAGACGACGCTCTGCTCACCTCCCGGAAAGCGTCGGGGTTGAGGATGATGCGGTAACCGGTCTCGGTCAGGGTCACCGGATCGCTCCACTCCCAGACCCCGTCGAACATCTCGACGGCGATCGCGGCGACATCCGCAGGAGGCGTCTCGTTCCTGCCCCAGAACGAGTTGTAGACCAGGGTGTCGTCCACCGCGATCATCACGACCCTGCCTGACCAGCCGTCCTGGCGAAACTCTTGGACGGTCTCGGTGGCCTGCTGTGCCCTGTCCAGCAACGCCCGGGTGTTCGCCTGTCCCTCCGAAACGATCAGCAGCACGTCCTCCGAACTCAGGGCCAGGATCGGGGACACGTCCCACACCTGGGCTCCGGTGCCGTCTGGTAGCTGATCCCCGGAGGCTTCACCGGCGATGACCCAGCGGTTTCCCCGCCACGCGAACAGGGGAACCCACGGAGCGGCGATCGTTCCCTGATCAAACCCTTCGAAGGCGTACTCGATGGTCACCCGAGGTGCGTACGCCCGAGGCAGGCCGCTCTCCCGCGCAAGCTGCGGGTAGGAGCCGTCCTGCCTCCGGAACGCGAACTCTCCAAAAGGTAACGAGGTGAGGTTGTCAAAAACCCTCTCCTGGCGACGGACAAACTCCGGGTCACTGCTGTCCAGGTCGGCGAGGAACAGCTCGCGATCCTGCGTGAGCACCGCCCGGGTACGGCGGAGGAGGATCGCGTCGACCGCGCTGTCAGGGTTGGCAGGGTCGGTGGGGACATCGGGGACCGGCCCTGTGGGTTCGATCCTGGCCGGCCCGGCCGCGGTGGGGCCGGTCCCGGCGTGAAAGGTGTACTGGACGTCGGGCACGAACAGGGGCGCCCCAGCGACACCACCCGCCACCAGCAGGAGCGCCGATAACGCCAGCAGTAACCAGACGGTCCGACGCTTCAACGGGGGAAGCGGCGCGTCAGGCCCCGAATACGGGTGGGAAGAATGCGGGTAACCCGGTGGAAGGGGCACTGGAGACGGGGATCCAGACCAGCCGGGTTGTGACATGGGGCTTCCTCGGTACGCGGGGACAGGAGTATGTCATCGTGCACGGTCGGAATCAGCTTGTCAGTAGCTAATCCGACCGTTACGACGCGTTCCCGCTCAACCAACCGTCGATGATGTACCGGGCGATAGAGGCGGGTGGAGGTAACCGGGGCCCGTTCGGTCCACTCAGCTCTTCACGGCTGTACCAGCCGGCCTCGGCGAGCTCCATGCCGTCGACCACAAGTGGGGAGGACGGGTCTCCCACCGCCGTGAACCCCAACATCAACGAGCCAGGGAACGGCCAGGGCTGGCTGGCCACGTACCGGATATCCCGAACCGCGATCCCGACTTCCTCGGCCACCTCCCGCGCCACCGCGGCCTCCGCCGACTCCCCGGGCTCGACGAACCCGGCCAGGCATGAGTAGCGGCCGGGTGGCCAGGCGGCCTGACGCCCCAGCAGGCACCGCCCCTGAGGTCCGGCCACCCCGTCATGCACCAGCATGATCACAGCGGGGTCGGTCCGGGGCCAGCTGACCGGTCCCCCATCCGGGGGTTGCCGGGTCCACCCACCGTTCCCCACCACCGTGGGCGCTCCGGTGACCGGGTCGTACGCGGCCCGCGCGTGCCAGTTGATCAGTGCTATGGCGGTCGTCAACAGGCCCGCGTCACGGTCATCGACCAGGTGTCCCACCTCGAACAGCGACGCCGGCCGCGCCCCCGCGATGGTGGGCAGTTCCCCTTCGACCGCGAAGTATGGCGTCTGGTCGACATCCAACCCCAGGAACAACCGCTCGTTGTCCGGGGCCTGGTCGGGAGTGACGAACAACAGCCGCGGCGGATCACCAGTGACCAGCGCCTTTCCCTGGGAAATGATCAAGACTCGTCCACGCCGCCAGGCGGCGGCGAGCCATTCGGGATCAGAGCGATGGTGAGCGGCCCGGTCGATCGTGCTTCGAGACAGCGTCGGGCCAGGACGAGATGCGGTGGGTATGGACACCAAACCACCGTAACCACCACGTGGCGGCACTGATTCACCGCCCGTGATCGTCATCACGATCCTCCGCTCATCTCCAGCAAGCCGGACAACCGACCCCATCACCGGTGACGGCCACGGTGGCCTGTGAGCCCGGGCCGTCACCGGTGTTGCTCGTTTTCAGTTGGGTCAGTGTTAGTGAGAGGCGAGGGTGACCTCACCGAACAGGCGCAGCGGCTGCTCGACCTGGCTCGCGTCCCCCACGACGATCGTTACCCCCCGCGCCGGGGCCAGGTAACGGCTCGCGGCCGCGAACACGTCATCCAGCGTCGCCTCCATCAGTTGTCGACGGTGCTCGGCCAGCCAGTCCAGCCGCAGGCCGAAGCCTGCCAGATTCGACACCAGCCCGGCCAAGCCGGCCTGCGTTGCGATCCCCAACTGCAGGGTGCCCAACGCGTACTGCCGTGCCTGCTCCAGCTCCTCCTGGGTGGGGGGTGTGGAGGCGATCCGGCCCAGCTCGTACCACGTCTCCAGCAGCGCCGGCGCTGTGACCTCGGTGGCGACGTCGGCGGAGACCACCAACGCGGTGCCGGCCACCGAGTGTTCGATGACGGCGTGGGGTGAGTAGGTGTACCCCTTATCCTCGCGGATGTTCTCCACCAGGCGGGATGAGAAGTAGCCACCGAAGACCAGGTTGGCCAACTGCAGCGCGGCGTGATCGGGGTGCGACCGCCCAACCCCGGTGAAGGCCAGCCGCAGCGACGACTGCACCGAACCCGGCCGGTCGACCAGGGTGATCGGCCCGGATTTCAGCGGCGGCACCGGCGGCAGCTCCACCGTCTTGCCGCTGCCGTTCCAGCTGGACAGCGCCTTCTCCGCCGAATCCAGCGCCTTGGCGGGGGTGATGTCCCCCACCAGCACCAAAGTCGCGCCCAGCGGGCGTACCCGTTCGGCGTGTAGACTGCGCAGATTCCCGGGCCGGACCGCGAGCACCTGCTCCGGCCGCGGCGTCTGCACCGCGTACGGATGCCGGCCGTACATCCGGCGCAGCAGGGCGCTGCGCGCGATGTGCGCCGGCTGCGTCAGGGCCACCCGGATCCGGTCGGCGAGCCGATCCCGCTCGGTGGCCACCTCCTGCGCCGGGTACGTCGCGCCGGTGAGCACCTCGGCGAGGATCTCCAACAGTCGATCCAGGCCGCTGACCAAGCTGTTACCGGAGATCACCAAGCGGTCCGGGTCCACTCCGGCCGACAGGGCGCCACCGACTTTCTGCAGCTCAGCGGCGATGTCCACCGTGGACATCGTCTCGGTCCCGGACAGCAGGGTTTGCCCTAGCAGGCTGGCCCGAGGCAGGTTCGCCCGTGCAAACGGAATGCGCAGGCGCAGTTCAACCAACGGAACCGCGGGGCGGTGTACCGCGATAATCGTCAATCCGTTGGCCAGGGTCCGCTCCTCGGACGCGGGCAGCCGCAACTGCGTCGCTGGCAGCAGGTCGGGGACGGGACGCGGGCTCACAGCTTGCCTCCTGGCTGGACCTCGACCGACGCACGCCGCTCAGGCCGCAGCGTGGCCGCGGCCGCGACGATCTGTTCCTCAGTGACCTCACTGATCAGGCGGGGCAGCTCACCCAACAGGCCTGCGTCACCCCGCTGCTGCTCCAGTACCGCCATCTGTAGGCACCGACCCAGCACCGAATCGTTCTCCCGCAACAGATGGGTGGCCATCCGGGCCTGCACCCGCTCCAGCTCCTCAGGCTCCAATCCGTCGGTGGCCAGCCGCTCCAATTCCTCGTCGACCGTGCGTAGCACCTTATCCACGTCACCGTCCGGGGGCAGGTGCGCCTGCAGCAGCAGCGCGGTGGGGTTACGCACCTCGAACGGTTCCCCCATGAACCCGATGTAGCCTCCCACGCTGCTTGCGCTGCGATCGGTGAGGACCAGGCGCCGTACCAGGCGTGAGGCGTCCCCGTCGGTCAGTACCTCGGCCAGGACCACATAGGGCAGGTACGCCTCGAATTCAGCGATTGGATCGGGTACGCGCCACGCGGCCGCCACGGCGGGCAGCGGCGCATGCGGGTCGGTGTAGGCCGACCGCCGCTCGGCGTCCAGATCCGGCTCATCGAAGTTCGGCCGAGGCGGCGCGGGGCGGGCCTCGATGTCCCCGAAGTGGCGCTCGACCAGCTGAATGGCCGTCTCCACGTCCACGTCACCGCCGACGGTGAGTACCGCGTTGCTGGCCGCGTAGTAGCGGTTGAAGAAGTCCTGGGCGTCCTCCACAGTGGCCGACTCCAGGTCCTCAAAGGAGCCGTACCCGTCATGTGCGTTGGGGAAGGTGTCGAACATGACCGGTGGAAGCCGCAGCCAGGGGAACCCGCCGTAGGGCCGGTTGAGCACGTTGACCCGGATCTCCTCCTTAACCACGTCGATCTGGTTGCGGAGGTTCTCCTCGGTGATCCGAGGGCTGCGCATCCGGTCGGCCTCCAGGAACAGCGCCCGCTCCAAGGCGTTGGCTGGAAGCAGTTCGTAGTAGTCGGTGTAGTCCAGATGGGTGGAGCCGTTGAAGGTGCCACCCGATCCCTGGACGTAGCGGAAGTGGGCCAGCTTCTCCAGGTTCTCCGAGCCTTGGAACATCAGATGCTCAAAGAGGTGAGCGAAGCCGGTCCGTCCCTCCGGTTCGGAGCGAATACCGACGTCGTAGACGACGGCCACGCCCACGACGGGGGCGCTACGGTCCGGGGCGATCACGACCCGTAGACCGTTGGACAGCGTGAACCGCTCGACCGGGAACCGGGTAGCCGGAATTCTCATACTGCGACGAGCCACCTATTGACCCTAACGGGTATTCGCCGTTGTCTCGGCCACGTCAT
The DNA here is from genome assembly GCA_002919305.1 of Actinomycetales bacterium. Classification (GTDB taxonomy): domain Bacteria; phylum Actinomycetota; class Actinomycetes; order Mycobacteriales; family Micromonosporaceae; genus RSA1. The sequence continues at coordinate 157,393 of PKFB01000080.1, read as the reverse complement.
CGTCTCCGGGGGCGTCGCCACAGCTCATCGGGGTCGAACCCGATACCTCCGGGAGCGCCGGGAAGACGGAGATATCACCAACCTTCGCCCGACTGATCTCCTCACAGAGGCCGTGTACCAACTCGTACCCGACCAGCGGCATGTCCTGATCGGGTGCGATTTCACGCTGCCGAGATTCTGTGGCTGGGCTGCCCGCGTACCAGACCCGCCAAGATCCGCCATGACCAAGATCAGCCATGGTCCTGCCCACCGCGCTCCACCGTCTCAGTGTCGTCTGTCACACCACAGGGCGTGCCCGGCCCATCACGCCCACTCAACCGATCGGACGATCGGGCCGATCACCGTCTCTGATCGGTGGTGAAACCCGGTCTTCCCGTCGCCGACGGGATCGACGAGAGGGCACTGGGCGTCACAGCGGCCGGACCGAGGCGAGCACATCCTCAACGACCCAGTCGAACTCCCGGTGCGTACCGGGGATCGACACATACAGTACGGCGGCCTCGGGAGAGCCGACATCAATGGTCGCCACCGCCACCAACTCATCGGTAGCGGTCAGCCCGGGCTCATTGAAATACAGCCGGAACACGCTGACCCACGCCGGCCGCCCGCCCAAGGTGGTCAGCTCGGAGCGGATGGTCTCCATCTCGTTGGGCTGTGGGTAGTACGAAACCCGCACATCGGCGACCACCTGTTTTCCGGCACATTCCAGATCCAGCTGCATGCCGTCATTCACGGTGGCGGGAACTGAACCAGACAAGATCGACGCGTGGTACGTACCTCCGGGGTACACCTCGGTGATGAAGTGCTGACCGACCCGGTACTGCACCTCCAATTCACCCGCGGTCCAGTTGTCCTGCCAGGGCTGCCACGGGTCGCCGTACTGGGCGTAGGAGATACCGGCATCGTGATCAACAGTCCGCGGCCCAGGCGGTACCGCCGGCGGCTGCAGGTTCTCGGGGGCGGGGGCCTCACTGGGGGGTGGACACAGCCGCGCCAACGGTGGGGCGTAATCCTCGGGCGGCGCCTCCTGACCGTTACCGCCTAAGGCGCGTTCCCCGCCAAAGGTCCCGGCCAGCGTTAGGACAAGCACGATCACGAGGCCGACGACCACGATCACACCCGCCGCGGCGCCGAACCACATCAGCATCCTGCGCTGGCTCGGCATACCGCCCCCTATGAGGGAGGAAAGGGACGGTATACCCTCCTTTTCCTCTTCTGAGGCGAAAAGGCCGACGCTGAGCCGGCGCGGCGTCGAGGTCGAGGAAGCGCTAGCGGTCGACGCCGAAGTCCCAGGTTCCGAAGCGTGAGAGGCGTGAGGCCGCACGGGAGGCACGATGAACGACACATCGTCGGCGGATGATCGCGCCCAGACAGACTGCTCGGGTGTGGTCTGCTCGATCATCGACGCTCACTCGCCAGGTCGGTCCACGCGGCACAAGAAACGCTCATCAGCTAGCACGGTACCGGGCGTTCGCATCAGCAGACCGTGAAGTCAACCAGCCACCGGGCGCAGGCCACGCGGCTTCACATCCGGCTTCGGCTGGCGATCTCCGCATGTCGGTGTCTGTGGGACAGCCAACTGTCCTCAGGAGATGTCACGTCCGCGATCTGAGTGGAGGGCTTGGGCTGAATGGCGCTGGACCACGGCACGAGAATCACCGCAAAGGCCAGAGCGAGGCCGATAAGGGCCACCACCACGACCAACCCAATCTCCCGTAATCCCGCCAGGGTTGCCGCGCCCTTACCCATCGTGATCCTCTCTCAGGCTGTTCAGTGTCATGGACGACTGAGGAGATTCGCCGGTTCCCTACGCGGGGTGTGCGGCTTGACCGGCGGTGCTACCGTGCGATGGCCGCACGGTATCCGGCACGGCGTGTCCGAGGCTGACATAAATACCCCTCATAAAGTGTCCCCTGCCTGACACACGCCGATTACGAATGGATCACTACCGCGCGTAGCACCACGCCGGAGCGTGTATCTGCGTCGATCGCCGAACGGCACGGGTCCAAGCAGGACTTCCTGTGTGCCGTTCGGCTTCTGCACCCGACCGGCTCGTCGCTTCCACCACCCCTTCTCCCGACACGGTCCGGATCATCAAAAAACGCTGAGAAATGCTCAAAGAATTCCTCGAGATATCACGTAAAGTTGCGAGTCCGTTATCCTCAGCGCGTTCTGTTTCGCCGCGATCACAGCACACGGAGAATCGGGGGGAGAATCGGGTTTTGAAAGAGGCGCGCTACTGACGCGCTCCTGAAAATAGGTTCAACAAGGAGCCGCCCCAGCGAGCAACGGTGCGTAATCGCGCCGCTTCACTCCCCCGCCGCATCCGGGCTCGGCGGCTCCGCCACGGGCACCACCGGGATACCGCCGACCAGCGCTTCCAACTCCCGCATGTCTGGCAGCTCATCGGGCCAGACCGTGATCCCTTCCCGGACGTAATGGAACCCCGCGCGTACCCGGTCAGGGGACACCCCGGCCAATTCGGCCCAGGCCAGTCGGTAGACCGCCAACTGCACCGCCGCCGCTTTCAACTCCTCGGCGTCCGGGAGCACACCGGTCTTCCAGTCGATCACTTCGTACCCGCCGTCGTCGGTGGCGAAGACCGCGTCCATGCGGCCCCGCACCACGACACCGCTCAGCACAGTCAGGAACGGCACCTCCACGCGCACGGGTACGCGCGTGGCCCACGGACTGGCCAGGAACGCCGCCTGCAACGCCTCCAACTGCTCATCACCGGCGGCACCCTCGTCCGCCGCACCGGGCAGATCGTCGATATCCACCAACCACTGCGCCCCCCACCGGCGTTCCAGCCACTGATGGAAGGCGGTGCCCCGGCGAGTGTGCGGCGCGGGCGGCATCGGCAACGGGCGGCGGATGTGTCGGGCCAGTTGTTCGGGGTCCTGACGCAACCGCACCAACTGGGAAACGGTCAGCTGCTGCGGTATCCCCACCTGCATCGGACCGGGGCGCTTCCGGGCACGCTCGGCCAACAGCAGATCCACCTCATAAGCCCAGCGCCGCGCTTCCTCCTCCTCGGCCTGCCGTGCGGCTTCCTCCTGCGGGTTTTCCTGTGGCCCGTCCCCCTGGGGCTCCCGCGGATGGTTTGGAGAGTCTGGTCCATACCGTTGCGACAACGCGCCGTGGTTGCCGAGGAGCAGGTTAAGTTCGGAGTGCACCAACGCCGCGGCGGCCTCCAGCTCGCCGCGCCGCTCCCCGAGCGGATCCTGGGGCCAGACCGCCCGAGGCGGGTGGGCCAGCATCGGGTTCTGCGCGTTCTTGTCGGGTTCTGGCACCCACACGTCGACCTGGCCGGCTCCGGCCAGACAGTGGTCACGCACCTCAGACAGGAACTCCGACGGGCCGCGCGGGCGGCGGGCGACACCGTCCCACCAGTACCCGGAGCACAGCAGCAGGCGACGTGGCCGGGTCACCGCCACGTACGCCAGTCGCCGCTCCTCCCGGCGGTCATGCTCCCGCCAGCGTTGCTCGAACTCCTCCACTGCGTCGCGGATCTCACGCTGGTCCCGGGCCTGCTCCAAAGACAACTCCGGCAGGCCGGCCGCGTCGCCTCGCAGGGGGAACGGCAACGTTCCCGGTTGGGTGAGCCAATGGCTGGTGGTCTGTCGCGGCGGGAACACCCCGTCCGACATCCCGGCCACCGCCACGATGTCCCATTCCAATCCCTTGGCGGCGTGGATGGTCAGCACCTGGACCGCGCCTTCGGTGACCTCCACATGGCCGGGTTCCAGTCCGCGCTCGGAACGCTCCGCCGCGTCCAGGAAGGCCAGGAACGACGACAGGGTCGGCGCCTCGGCCTCAGCGGCGAACTGGGCAGCGACATCGGCGAACGCGTCCAGATGCCCCCTGGCCAGCGCCGCCGCCTGACCGGGCCGGACAGCGACCTCCACATCCAACCCGAGGGTGCGTTCGACATCGGCGATCAGGTCCGGCAAGGACTGATCCATCCGGGACCACAGGCCACGCAGCTCCCGCGCGAGGGCCGACAGTCGTCGGTATCCCTCCACCGAGTACTCCTCGGGCGGCCCGAGATCGTCCAACGCTTCGGTCAGGGTGGCCTCGTCCAGCCGGTGGGGGACTGCTTCCTGGTCGGTGTCGCGCCGCCGCTGCTTGGCCAGCTGGCGAGAGCGGCGATACAGCGCCACCAGGTCCCGTGGCCCCAACCGCCACCGCGGTCCGGTCAACAACCGTTGTAGGGCGGCTCCCGCGGTGGGGTCGGCCAGCACCTGGAGCGTGCTGACGATCTCCCGCACCTCGGGCGTGTCCAGCAGTCCGCCGAGTCCGACCACCTCCACCGGCAGGCCACGGGCCCGCAACGCCGCCTGGAGCGGGGGGATCTGTCGGCGTCCGCGTACCAGCACCGCCGTGGTGGGAGGGGGCGGTGTGTTCGCCTCGTCGGTGCCCACCGGGGCACCCGATCGACGGCGCGCCTGTCGCCAGGCCTCCTCGATCCGCTCCGCGATCCACTCCGCCTCGTCGGTGACGGTGGCGTGCAGCGCGACGCGTACCACCGGCCCGGTCACCGGAGGTCGCCCGGGAGGCGACCGAAGCTCACCGACCTGATGGCCCTGATCCCGCAAAGGCTGCGAGATTCCGTTGGCCACCCGCAGGATCTCCGGGCGGTTACGCCAACTCACCGTCAGCGGCAGGACCGGAGCGGGTACGCCGGACCCGCTCGGGAAGTCCTCAGGGAAACGGCGCAACGTATCGGCGCTGGCGCCCCGCCACGCATAGATCGACTGGCAGGGGTCACCGACCGCCGTCACCGGGTGCCCACCCCCGAACAGCGATCTCAGCAGCACCACCTGGGCGTGGCTGGTGTCCTGATACTCATCCAGCAACACCACCCGGTACCGGTCCCGTTCGATCGCCCCCACCGCAGGGTGATCCCGGGCCAGCAGCGCCGCCCGCGCCATCTGGTCAGCGAAATCCATCGCCTCCATAGCTCGCTTGCGGGCGTTGTACGCCTCCACCAACGGCAGAATCTGCGCCCGCGCCCGCTGCCGGGCCAACACGTCGGCCACCTTCCGATACAGGGTGCCGTCGCGTTCTTCCACCTCGGCGCAGAACCGCTCCGTGAAGTCGGCCAACTCCTCCGTGGTACGCAGGTGTTCAGCCAGATCCCCGGCCAGCTCCAACACCACCCGGGTGACGGTGGCCGGTGAGAGGTCGACATAGGACATGTCGCCCTCGTAGCTACGCACCACAGAGTCGGCCAGCTGCCAGCAGGCGGCCTCGGTGAGCAGGCGGGTGCTTGGCTCGAACCCGGCACGCAGCCCATGCTCGGCCGCTACCCGGGCCGCGTACGCGTGGTATGTGAGCACCGTTGGCTCCCCCAGCAGCCCCTCCCCTCGCCGGTCGGCGAAGTCGGGACTGCGGGCCAACTGTCCGAGCCGTTCCCGGATCCGCCGGGTCAGCTCCCCGGCCGCCTTGCGGGTGAACGTCAACCCCAGCACCTGCTCAGGGCGTACGAACCCGTTGGCGACCAGGTACACCACACGCGCCGCCATGGTCTCTGTCTTGCCGGACCCCGCACCCGCCACCACCAGGAGCGGCTCCATGCCGGCGGCGATGATCCGGCTCTGCTGTTCGGTGGGCTCGGGCAGGCGGAGGATGCTGGCCAACGCCTGCGGTGAGAAGACTGGGGTACGCCGCGGGAGCGCGCGTGACAGCTGTTGGGTCATTGCGTAACCTGCCGGCCCTGCTCGTTGACCGGGCATGAGGTGCGGACCGCGCATGTGGCGCAGCCCGGGTTGACCACCGCGTTGAAGCTACCCGCCGCCATCGCCGCGGCCGCTCCGCGTACCATCCGCTCCGCCCAGTCCGGGTCATCGCTGTCGGCCAGTGCGGGCTGGTGCTGTTCCGGGCCGTCCTTGCGGTTCTTGCCCAACTGGACCAGGATGGCGCCGCCCGGGGGCGCCGACGGCGGTACACCGGGCAGATCCTCCAGGCCGCCGTAGGCGATCGCCAACTGGTAGGTCCCCAGCTGTGCGTGGCGGGCGACCTCTTCGTCGGTAGGGATGCTTTTGCCGGTCTTGAAGTCGATAACCACCAGACGGCCGGCGCCGTCCAGCTCGATCCGGTCTGCCTTTCCGGTGATCTCAATTACCGGATCGGAGTCGGTCAGCCGGGCCCGGAAGCCTTGTTCGGCGGCGATCAAACGACGCGGGTTGGCCGCGAGCCAACTGGTCAGCCGTTTGACCATCTCCTCGGCTTGACTCCGTTTCCGCCCAGCTTCCCAGCGCGCGGCGACCTCCACCACGCCCCAGTGTTCATCCAGGTAACGGTAGAGCGCCTGGGTATCGGCGGGCTGGCCGGGGCGGCTGATCGCCGCGGCGGCGGCGTGGACCAGATTGCCCACGGTCTGGTCTGCCCCCGGAGGGCGGGAGCCGCCGTGTCGCTCCAGGAGCCAGCGCAGTCCACACCGGTGCACCTGCTCCACCACCGATGGGGAGACCTCCACCCGTTCCCCAGGGCCGGCCAGCGGCCGGTTATCCGACAACGGCCGCATCCCCCACCAATCGTCCGGATGGGCACCGGGCACCCCAGCGGCGGCGAGTCGGGCCAGCTGAGCCGCGGCCACCCGGCGCCTGCTGGGCGAGGCGGTGCTGTCGGTGACGACGGTACGCAACTCCGCCACCAACGCCGGAAGCGTGAGGGCGCGGGGCAGCTGCGCGGGCGGCCGCATAGTGGGCGCCTGGTCAGGGTCGGTCGGTGCCGCCAGCTCGTCAAGGAACCGGCTGGGCTGCTCCTCACCGTCGCCCGAGGCGACCGCAGTGACCACAAGGGTGTGACGGGCCCGGCTGGCGGCCATGTAGAACAGCCGGCGTTCCTCATCCAATTGGGCGGACACCCGGTCCACCACACCGTAGGGATCATCAGCGTCGCCCGCGGTGCGCCCGGCGGCGTAATCAACGAGCAGTTCTGAACCAAGCAGGCTGCCGCGCAGCCTCAAATCGGGCCAGACGCCTTCTTGAACACCGGCGATCGCGACCAGATCCCATTCCTGCCCTTTGGCGGAGTGGGCCGTCATGATGCGGACCGCCTCGCCGAGCTGGGCGGTGGGGGCGAGCGAATCAGCGGGGATCTGCTGCCCCTCCACATAGTCCAAAAAGACCTCTGGGCCGGCGCCGGGGAGCCGGGTCGCGAAACGGGCCGCCGCGTCGAACAACGCCATTACCGCGTCCAGGTCGCGATCGGCCGCCGCGCCGCGTGGCCCACCGGCGGCACTCTCGGCTGTCCAGGCCTCCTGCAGGCCGCTGGCCTGCCACACCTCCCACAACACGTCCTCCACCGTGGCGCCGGGGCGGGCAGCGGTGTCCCGGGCCAGCTTCAACAGCGTGGCGACGCGACGCAGGGGTTCGGCCCACCGGTTGTCGATGGCCGCTAGTTCCGTGGGGTCCAGCAGGGCCTCGGTAAGCAGGACGCCCGAGGGTCTGCGATCCCCGGCGCGTAATGCGATGGCCCGTAGCCCTTGCCGAAGCCGACGTTCGGCAAACGGATCGGCTCCCCCCAGGGGGGAGTGCAGCAGCGCGACCGTCTTCTCCTCATCCAGCGTCTGTGGCTGCAGGGCGCACCGCAGCAGGGTCAGCAGTGGCCGGACCGCCGGTTGTGCGGACAGCGGTAGGTCCTCGGCGCCGATCTCCACCGGCACCCCGGCCTGTTGAAGCGCTCGCTGGATCGGGCCGAGCGCCCGCACGGTGGAGCGCAGCAGGACCGCCATCCGGGACCAGGGCACACCTTCCAGCAGGTGCGCGGCTCGCAGGCGATGGGCCAGGTACGCGGCCTCCTGGGTGACCGACCGGAAAAGCTGAATCTCGACGTGACCGGCGGGGGCATCGGGGGCCGGACGGGCGTGACGCTGCCGAGCCGGGCCGCGTAACCGGGCAGCGACCCGCCCGGTCGCGACGATCACCTCATGGGAGGAGCGCCAGCGGGTGGGCAACACCACACTGGGAGCCATCTCCCCCCGCACCGTCCGGAACCGGTGTGGGAAGTCGTAGACACCGCTGGGTTCAGCACCCCGGAAAGTGAAGATGGCGGAGTCGGGATCACCGAAGACCACCAGGTGCCGGCCGCCCCCGGCCACCAGCTCCAGCAGCTCCCACTGCGCCGGGTCGGTGTCGTGGAACTCGTCGACGTAGACGTAGCGGGCGTGCTCCTGCTCTAAGGCGAGTGCTTCAGGATCGGCGGTCAGGCTGACCGTGGCGACCCGCAGCAGCTCCGCCGGGTCGTAGGCCACGGTTCCAGTGGCGGTGGCGTCCCGCAGCGCGAGCACATCGGTGTACTCCACGGCGAACCGGGCGGCGGCGACCCAGTCCTCCCGCCTCAGCAGGCGCCCCCACTCGGCGAGCTGGGCCGGCCACACCCCGCGCTCAGCCGCACGCATCATCAGATCACGCAGCTCAGCGGCGAAGCCTCGGGCTCGCAGGGCCGGACGCAGCTCGTGGGGCCAGGAGTTGGGGTCACCACCGGCGATCAGCTCGCGGATCACCATGTCCTGCTCAGGTCCGCTCAGCAGGCGTGGCGCCAGATCATCCCGCCGGCTGGCCAGGCGGCGCAGGACCCCAAAGGCGTAGGCGTGGAATGTCCGGACAGCAGGTTCGGCGATGGTACGCCCGATCCGCGCAGCGATGCGGGTCCGCAGCTGATTGGCGCCGCGCCGGTCAAAGGTGAGCACGAGAACCCGATCGGGGTCCACCCCCTCCTCGATCCGGGCCGTGACCGCCTCCACCAAGGTGGTGGTCTTTCCCGTCCCTGGTCCACCGAGGACCAACAGTGGACCGTCGGTGTGCGCCACCACCGCGCGTTGCTCGGGATCGAGGTGAAGGGTGGGACAAGCGACCGGGCGTCGCACCAGTTGATAGTCAGGGCCGGGCCGCCGCCGTGGCTCTGGACGGTGTCCCACGCGGTTTGCTCCGTCCACCGTGTCCGCTCCGGCCGTTTCCGGGCTGCGTGGGGTCGCGGGGTGCCCCGCCCGCAGGGCCGTCATACCCCCGCCGTCACCAGCTCCTTGGCGTGAGGCCGTTTCGGCGGCGCGGTGATATCCACCATGCCGGTGATATCCGGCGGCCCCTTGATATCCAGATAGGACCGATCCTGGGGCGTCCTCCCCTCCCCCTGGTGCGGTCGACTCTGGATTCACGTCCGTCATCACATCACGGCCGGCCGCGATGGCGACGTCGACTCACCGACCTGACCTTGTCCTCCCTCTCTTTATCGTCCTTATCGTGTACGCCCGTGCGGAATCACTCCCTGGAAACGCCCGCGGCGCCGACGCTTGCCTTAAGGAAAGCGCGCGGGCGATGAGGGGATCAGTCGCGGCGGTTGAGATATGGGATACCGGTGGGGGCGACTCCGGTAGCGGCATGGACCGCGCCGCCCACCGCGGCCAATGTGGCCGGTAGCGCCAGCTCGCCGACACCACCCACCGGGGTCGACTCCCCTGGCTCCACAATGGTCACCTGGATCTCGGGCATCCGGTCCATCCGCAGCCAGGGGTAGTCCCGGAAGCTACTCTGCTCGATCGCGCCCTGGCGTACCGTCAGCTGTGCCCCGGCGGCGATGGAGATCGCGTCCACGGCGGCTCCCTGCACCTGAGCCTCCACCCCCAGCGGGTTGACGACGACGCCGACATCGACCGCTACGAACAACCGGTGGACACGCAGCCCGTCCGTCGGCGAAACGCTAACGTCGGCGATCACGGCGATCCGCGAACCATAGTTGTCCATACAGCCAATCCCCATGCCCCGACCGGTCCCGACCACGTTTCGCCATACCGCGGCCTCGGCCACCTCCTCGATACAGCGCCGGAGCCTCGCCTGCTCAGAATTCCGAAGCAGGTCCAGGCGTAGCTGCAGCGGATCCCGTCCACGCCGGTGGGCCACCGCGGTGAGGAACAACTCCTCTGCCGGCACAAACTGCCCACTGTAGACAGACCTGAAGAACCCGGTGGGTAACGGCGCGGGACAGAGCGCCAGCCGTACGTTACCGGGGACGCTGTAGGGGAAATGGTTGCCGTCCTGGAGGATGAACTGCTCGTTGAGGAACGGCATAACCGTCAGCGGCCAGGTGGCCACTCCATGGTGCCGCCAGATCGGGGTACCGGAGCCGTCGAGAACGGCCACCATGGTGTGAGCGGAGGCGGGCCGCGCCAGACAGTGACGCGTCTCGTCCTGACGGGTCCACATCACTCGCACCGGGGTGCCGGTGACCGCTGACAGCCGGACGGCCTCCTCGGCCGCTCTGTCAAAGAGCTTGCCGCCGAATCCACCGCCGGTCGGCATGACGTGCACGGTGATCCGTGACGAAGGTCGGCCGGTGGTCGCAACGGCCCGGTCTCGGGCATCGGCGGGATTCTGTGACCCTGTCCAGATCTCCACCGTCCCGTCAGGCCGAACGTGCGCGGTGGCGTTACTCGGCTCCATGGGGGAGCAGGCCAACATCGGCATCTGGTAGGTGGCCCGGAAAACCTCACCGCCGCTGGGAATCTGTGTGGGTTCGGGAGCCGCCGCCATCAGCTCCTGGCGCCAGGTCCGGCTGTCGGCGTTGAGCCGGGGTTGGTTCCAGGTGATGGTCAACAGGTCGCGCGCGCGTAACGCGGTCGCGGTGTCGGTGGCGATCACCGCCACCCCGGAGGGGATAGTCACGACGTTCCGTACCCCCGGAACCGCACGGGCCGCCCGGTCATCCACCGAGGCCACGGTGGCGTCCAAGGTGGGTGGTCGGGCCACCACGGCGACAAGAGTGCCCGGGATCTGCAGGTCCATGCCGTACCGCAGCGCGCCGGTGACCACGTCATGGGTGTCAACCCGGCGCTGCGGCCGCCCGAGGATCCGCCACTGTTCGCGAGGCAACAGCCTCACGGGCACCGTCGACGGGTCGATTGTCGCCGCCTCGGCGAGCAAGCTCTGGTAGGGCAGGGAGCCCCGTTGCGGGTGACGCACCTGGCCGTCGACCGCGTAACAGGAGTCCGGAGACACCCCCCACCGCCGCGCCGCAGCCGCGATCAGCACCGCCCGCGCGGTGGCCCCGGCCCGACGCAGCGGGTCGAACAGGCTCCGGACGCTCAGTGACCCGGCGGTCATCTGGGAGCCGTACCGGACGTCCAGGTCTGCGATTCGCACCCGCACGGTGGAGAACGGCACCGCCAGCTCCTCAGCCAGCAGCATCGCCAGGGATGTCCGCACCCCCTGGCCTATTTCGGTACGTGGCACGGTGAGCTGAGTGACGCCGTCCGGCAACAGTTCAATGTAAACATTGGGAGTAAAAGACGCCTGCCGCTCCGACATGGACATCGCCTCATCCGCCACGCTCACCGTGAGGACCAGCGCTCCTCCGGCCGCGCCGAGTACGGCGCGGCGACTCATGGTGATCGTCACCGCTCCTCCTCCGCTAGTTCAGCAGCGCGGTGCACGGCCGCCCGGATTCGCTGATAGGTGCCGCAGCGACACACCTGACCCGATAGCGCCTCATCGATGTCCTCGTCTGTGGGATGGGGATTGCGGGCCAGCAGCGCCACCGTGGTCATGATTTGGCCGGCCTGGCAGTAACCGCACTGGGGAACATCCAGCTCCTTCCAGGCCTGCTGCACAGGATGATCGCCGTTGTCTGAGAGCCCTTCGATCGTGGTGATCTCCGCGTCACCGACCTCGGCGAGCGACACCACACAGGTTCGGATGGGTTGCCCGGCTCGGAGGCTGGTACAGGCGCCACATGCTCCGATGCCGCATCCGTATTTCGGTCCTGTCAGCCCGAGATGATCCCGCAGCACCCATAACAGCGGGGTGTCATCTGGTGCCGACACCTCGACCAGGCGACGATTTACTCGGATTTGCACCCTCATCAACTCCTCATCCTCAACCGCGGCTACCACGCCAGCGGCAGGACGACTCATTCCCAGAATATGGACAAGGATATGAAAAACCGGTTAAGAACGCTAGAAGTCAACTGTTCCAGAATTTTCTTGATTACCAACGCCAGTGATGTTGATAACCGGGCATAATCCCTACAGCCTCGATGAGGCCATTCATGGCTTTATGCGGATTTCGTACACATACTGAGCCCGCCGGACACCAAGACCACAGGCTCAACACCGACGCGACGACACCCCGGCGACACCCCGGCCGGGACCGCGGCCGCACTCCCCGTCGCACCCTCGTCTTCCAGGTCTATCCGATCTATCCGTCGTTCTCTCTAAAATCCGGGTTATCGTGCCTTACACGACTGTCCCTACACACCGCAAAGAAGACGTACGCTGCGCCCCGTGACATGGACTGTGACGGTCACCGGCCCGTCCCGCGACGTGGTAGACCTCCCCGCCGGCATCGCCGCTGGACACCCGGTGACCGCCGAAGTAGGACTGCGGATTCTCACAAAGGGCGGCTCGGCGGCCGACGCGGCGGTGGCGGCTGTCCTCGCCAGCTGTGTCGCCGAGAGCATCATGACCGGGATCGCAGGTGGCGGATTCGCCACCTACTACGAGGCGGCGAGTGGGACCGTGACCTGCCTGGACTTCTTCGTCGCGGTTCCAGGCTTGGACGGCCGCGCCCCCGCGGCCATGACACCGGTCGCGGTCAAGTTCGGCGATATCCCGTTACAGTACGCCATTGGCGCACCCAGCGCCGCCGTACCGGGCGTACCCGCCGGCCTCGGAGAGATCCACGCCCGCTGGGGACGTCTGCCCTGGCACACGGTGGTGAGCCCCGCCGTTGACGTCGCACGCACCGGGGTGATCATGCTCGCCGAACACGCGCGGGCATTGACCTATCTGGCCCCCGCCATGACCTACGGAGAGGGAGCCGCGATCTACGCTCCCCAAGGTCAGCTGCTCAGCGGTGGAGAACTGGTTCACCACCCCGGTCTGGACCGGGCCTTGGCTTTACTCGCGGAGGAAGGCCCCGACGTTTTCTACACCGGGACGATCGGCCAACGGATCGCTGAGACGGTTGACGCGGGCGGCGGCGCGCTCAGTGTGACGGACCTGGCCGCCTACCGTGTGCTGGAGCCGCCGGTGACGCGGGCACACTTCGCCGGAACCTGGGTATACGGGCGGACCGATCTCAATCGAACGATCGACACTCTGCAGGCGATCTCAGATCTCGCCTCTCACTCTCCCCGGGACCGCGCCGTCATCGTGGCCGACGCGCTTCGTTCTTACGCCGCGCATCGCCTCGGCGACACCACCAACACCGCGGTGGTGGACCCCGAGGGTAACGCCTGCGTCGTTACCACCACCCTCGGTCTGGGCGCCGGAGTGTGGGTCCCCGGCCTGGGTATTCACCTGAACTCCATGCTCGGCGAGGGGGAGCTGATCAGCTCCGAGATTCGGCCCGGCATGCGCATGTCGAGCATGATGTGCCCCCTGGTGGTGACATCCGGACCGCAACCCGGAAGTCTGCTACTGGCGGCTGGGGCCGCCGGCGCTTCCCGCATCAGGACCGCGTTGGTACACACCCTCATCGGCGTGTTTGTCGACGGGCTCAACCCGTATGACGCCGTCGCGCGCCCGCGCTTTCACGTGGTCGGCCGAACCGTCCACGCCGAGCCCGGCGTCCCACCGGAACAGCTGGCCGTTTTAGAAAACGCCGGGTACAAGGTCCACCGCTGGCGCGAATTCGACCACTACTTCGGTGGCGCCAGCGCCGTAGGCCAAGGCGGCGCAGCGGGGGATCCTCGACGCGGTGGTGTGGGCCTGGTGCTGTGACGCTGCACGCCCGGTCACGGCTCCTCGGGCCACCATTGGGCACGCGCCATATCGACCCGCTCGCCCCGGAAGGGGACGCCTTCGGCGGTCAGGAGCCGCCGTGCCCGTTCCTCAAGGCCGGGTTGGAGTCGGCCATTGGCCGCCACCACCCGGTGCCAGGGCACGCCCCCACCGTAGCGAGCCATCACGTTCCCGACGGTGCGAGCCGAGCCACGGCCACACCGCTCCCGTACCCACTCGGCCACGGCGCCGTATGACATCACCCGCCCAGGAGGAATCCGCTCCACGAGCGTGAGTACCGCCTCGATGTATTCCTCGTTCGGCACGCCAGCACCTTAAAAAGCCGGCCCCTGAACACAACCGCCGGAGGCCACGGACACGTGACCTCCGGCGTACAGCTCAGCGGAACCGGTCAGAACCCCGACTGCGCAGTCCGATCAGACAGTCTGATCAGTCAAACAGTCTGATCAGTAGGTGGGCAGACTTGGGTCGACCTGGTTGACCCAGGCCAGCACACCGCCCTGCACATGGACGGCGTCGCGGAACCCGGCCGCCTTCAGCGCGGCAAGTGCCTCGGCGGAGCGGGCACCGGACTTGCAGTGCAGGACGATCTGCCGGTCCTGCGGCAGTCGCGACAGCGCCTCGCCCGAGAGGATCTCCCCCTTGGGGATGAGCACCGAACCAGGGATCCGCACGATCTCGTACTCGGCGGGCTCCCGCACGTCCACCAGCAGGAAGTCCTTGCCGGTGTCCATCCACTCCTTCAACTCGGTGGCGGTGATCGTGGAGTCCCGGGCTGCCTCGGCGGCCTCGTCAGAGATCACACCGCAGAACTCTTCGTAGTCGATCAGCTCAGTGATGGTTGGGTTCTCACCGCACAACGGGCAGGCGGGATCCTTACGCACCTTGATCGAACGGTAGGTCATCTCCAAGGCGTCGTAGATCATCACCCGCCCCACCAGCGGTTCCCCGATCCCGGTGATGAGCTTGATCGCCTCGGTGACCTGGATAGAGCCGATGGAGGCGCACAGCACCCCCAGAACGCCACCCTCGGCGCAGGAGGGAACCATGCCGGGCGGTGGCGGCTCCGGGTACAGGCAGCGGTAGCACGGACCGTGCTCGGCCCAGAAGACACTCGCCTGCCCGTCAAAGCGGTAGATCGAACCCCACACGTAGGGCTTGCCCAGCAGGACGCAGGCGTCATTGACCATGTAACGGGTGGCGAAGTTGTCGGTGCCGTCCACGATCAGGTCGTAGTCGGCGAAGATCTCCATCACGTTGTCCCGCGTCAGGCTGGTGTTGTGGACGCGGAAGTTCACGTACGGGTTGATCCGAGCAACGGCGTCGCGGGCCGACTCGACCTTGGGACGACCGATGTCGTCCTGACCGTGGATCACCTGACGCTGCAGGTTGGATTCATCGACCACATCGAAGTCGATCACGCCGAGCGTCCCCACACCGGCCGCGGCCAGGTACATCAAGGCCGGGGAGCCCAGTCCGCCAGCGCCCACACAGAGCACCTTGGCGTTCTTGAGCCGTTTTTGCCCCTCAACACCCACATCGGGGATGATCAGGTGCCTTGAGTACCGCCGAATCTCGTCAACGGTCAATTCGGGTGCGGGGGCTACTAGTGGGGGCAGAGTCACGGTACTGCCTTTCGCTCCAGCTTCTGCTCAACGCAATTGTGCCCCGTCGGTGATCGCGTCGTCGGTGACGTCGACCACCCGCGTGTCCTCGACGGAGTAACTTCTAGCGATCGAAGTCCATCACTGGATCGACCGCCCCGCCGCGGCCGCGGGGTCAGTAGGAGCCCAGCTCTCCGCTGTACTCCTCACCATTGATGTAAGGCCAAGCATTGCCGTGGCATTCCGCCAGCGTCAGAGTCTGCTGCTGCATCACCGGTGCCGGCTGTCCCGGACCGGGACACCGCTGGTGGCGTTCCCCCAGCCGATGCCCCACTTCGTGGTTGATCACATACTGCCGGTACGTCGTCAGGTCGGAGTCCCAGTGCTCCACCGCGAGCAGCCACCGGGCCAGATTGATCACGACCCGATCGCCGTTCCGGCATGAGGTGTACCCGTTCGTGTTGACCCCGGCACACAACACGTCGACGGTGTCCGGGGTCGCCAGGTAGACCGTGAAATCCCACGGCTCGGTAGCTGTCCGTTGGAACCGCACCGTGCCACCAGCGATCCAGCTGCGCGGATCCCCGAGCGTGGCGTCGACCATCGCGGCGAACTCCTCGGGGTCGAAGACCGGAGCGGAGTCCAGCAGTTCCACCTGTACGCGATACCGCAGCAACTCCCCGGCGAATCCGAGCACCGGGCTCTCGCCCGGTGCGGTGACGAAGTCCCCGGAGCCGCTCTGGGGTGGGACCACCGGCGTCGGGGACGCCGAGGTGGCAGAAGGAGAAGGCGCGACTGAGGGCGCGGTGGAGGTGCCTCCCGATGCTGGCCTGGTCTCAGAGAGGCGAGGCGTCGGTTCCAAAGCCGTCTGTTGGGGGTTGTTCAGGCCACCGCGGACCACAGCAATCCCAAGCACCAGGGTGGCGACCACCACAAGCGTCACCACAATCCGACGGCGACGACGACGCGCGGCGGCGAGTCGTTCTAGACGCCGTTGATAACGCGCCGCCATACGCGGCCCATGGCTTTCTCCCGGAACAGGCCCCGCCGTCCCAGGGGTGCTTCGTTGCCTCTGGTGGCGTGGGGGCCTCGCATCGGTTGAGTCAGCCATATCGTCATCAGCTTTGCATGCTGGCTGACGGTCAGATGCGGGAACCCCGTCAAAAAGCGAGGCTTCTCACCAGAGGCAACCTCGCACCCCTGTCAACCCATCGGTTTCAAGGGTCGGTTTTAGGCCGATAGGGCGGCTGTATCCCGACTGTCCGTCTCGATCTCCTCCAGCATTCCCAGGAATGCTCGAGCGACGATACGAGGCACCTCCATCTGGGGGGTGTGGCCGACCCGGTCCACGATGAGCAGTCGGCTATCGGGGATCGCCCGTCCCACCCGGGGGGCCAGTCGGACGTTGATCATCCGGTCCTGACGTCCCCAGATCACCAGGGTAGGCGCGCTGACTTGGGCCGCAAGGCGCCACAGGGAATCTCGTCCCGGGAGGTAGGCACGCAGGAAACTGCTGATCAGTCCTCGGAATGTCCGCACGTAGGCGGCTGTATTCCACGGGACCTGCCGCCGCCGGGCCGCCTCCTCAATCGCCTCGGCCATTCTCCGTGGCGGCATCCGGTACGGATCGGCCCAGCACTGGCTGGTCATCAGCCAGGCCACCTTCTCGGGAGGCAGCTGGGACAGTCGCCGTTCCGCGAGCCGGTCCACCCGTGGGAAGAAGAGGAAAGGGACGAACCTGCTTTGCACCGACCAACGCGGATCGATGAACGGCATCGCAGGTGAGATCAATGTGAGGGTTCGAACCAGGTCGGGACGAGTGGCCGCCACCCGGACGGCAACCACTCCACCCAGGGAGTTCCCGAACAAGTGGACCGGCCCACGTCCAATATGTTCGATCACTTGGATGATCTGGGTGGAAAGTGCGGCCAACGTATACCGCTCAGGTGGATCACTACGCCCGAAACCTGCCAAGTCCGGCGCGTACCCGATCAGTCGATCCGACAGCAGATCGGCCACATCCGTCCAGTTCTGGGATGATCCTCCCAGACCGTGGATGTACAGCGCCGGTTCAGCGTCTGGCGCGGTGGACGGTGTCATACGCAGAAACGTCCTCCGGCCGCCGATAAGCACCTCCTCGCCTGGCCAGGGAGCGGGGAGTTCGGCGCGCTCGGGGATCGCGTCCTCAGGGACCAATCTCGCCCGCTTCATCTCTGCATTATGGATCCCCTCCTTGACAAGCCACTGTGATCTATCTGTCACCCTTAGGACGCCCGGCGTTCACTCCTGTTCATCGACCAAGGCCTCCAAGCGCCGGTTCAACGCGGACAAAGTCGCCCGTACCACCGCGTGTGGCGCCTCATCGGTCACCTCAGCGGCGCCCACGTGGCGCTCCATGGTGGAGGCGGTCATCAGGATGAGCACCACAAGGGCGACCGGGGTGTGCCCAGTCGAGACCACACCCGCGTACTCCACGGCGCCTCGCACCCGGCCCGCCAGCAGCGCGGTCACCGCCTCTAGCGTGGCGGCGGCCGCCGCCCGCAACAGTTGAGACTCCACCGCCGGCCCTGCCGAACGCCCCACGGCCCGGGTGCCGTTATAGGCCAAGCCGACCTCAACCGCGCATTCCAGCCCAGCCTGAACCACCTGCACCTGCTCAATCCGGAACCGGCCTTTAGAGCTCTCGGCACCGGTTGCTTCCTTGCTGTGACGGGAAGCGCGAGAGGAATCGTGGTAGGACGACCGGCGTCGCGAGGCCCCCTCAGAGGTCTGGACGTCGGGCTCAAGCCCGTGTCGCCCAGTTCCGGATATACCGAGCCGGCTCTGCGGCTGTGCCGAGTCGCTGTCGGCGTGTGCCCCGCCGCTCCAGTCGCGTCCTCGGACGCGGCCGAGCGCTCCGGTCGCTGACCGTTCGATCTGGGAAGGGGGGGCCGTCATACCAAGACGGTCCTCAAGAAGACGCGCCACAGCGTTACTAACCGTAGCAGGATCGGCCGAATCCTCCAATTCCAGACGCAATGTGCGTTCTCCATCCGGTCGTGTCCGCAGTTCAGCGCCTCGAACACCGGGGACATCCCGCACCGCCGCGAGCATCGCGGGAATATCGATGCGGTCCGCCAGGGTCGGAGGCAACGGTGGGGACACGTCGGTCCCCGTCCAGCCATCGGTCGAGTTCGTCGCGCCTCCGGTTGCCTTCGCACTCCCTGTCTCCCCGGCGTCCCGCTGCTCGGGAGCGGCCCGGCGGCTATGCCGCGGCCTCGTGGGGAACGCCTCAGCCACCACTGGCCTTTGCGTCGGGTCTCCCACCTGAGCCGAGAAGGTCGGTGGGGCGGGTTGCTCACTCCGCTCCTCGCGTCCTGACTCGGTCAGAGCCGACTCGGTCAGAGCTGCCTCGGCCGAGTCGTCCCCGTGACGACGCAGCTCCCTGCCCATCCTGCGTGCCAGGCGTTCACCCAGAGTCGGGATGACCGGTCGGGCCTCGGAGGTACGCGCTCGGGACTCGGGCTCCGGTTCTCGTCCTTCCTCGGGCTTCTCGTCAGACGGAGCCGTCTGTCCTTCGGGTTCGCTCCGGGACGGAACGGTTGCCGGGGATGGGACACCCACCTCGGCCGCGCGACGTCCCGCGACCGCGTCGGCGATGTCCGAGGCGGCAGTCCCCCGTTCCCCCTCCCGGGTCTTGTAGGCAGGCTCCGAGGTCCGTGGGCCGGGCGGCGACGGCGGTGAGGGTGCCCACGGCGCAGGGGCGGACGCAGGTGCTCCGTACGAGGCGGTCTGGCCGTACGAGGTCTGTCCGTACGAGGCGGGTGAGGAGCCGGGAAGAGATGGCCCGTACGACGGGGGTGGTGGAGCGTCGTACGGCAACACCGGGGACGGAGCCATCGGGGTGGACCGGGTCCAGTCCGGCTTACTGAAATCCTGAGTGTCCCCGATGCGCCGCAGCATGTCGGCGGCGATGCTCCTGGGATCGGCATCCGCCGGGAACAACGACCGTCTGGGTTCTTCCTCGTTCTTTTGACGTCTGTCGGCTCCTCCCTCGATTGAGGGTTCACCGAACCGCTGGGCGGGCACCGGCCGCCAGGAATCGGGCTGGTCGGACTGGTGAGGCTCCCACCCTGGGGTACCCCCAGGCTTGGTTTGGGGGCCACGCCCTCCTGCTTCAGACACCGCACGCTCCTCGATCACGTATGGCGGGAGGCTACCGTGGTGGGCACCATGCGCGATAGGTGGCCACCTGCCGCCTTTCAAGACAGCTGGACAACGCTTGTACCGTCGAGCGGGGAAGGCTGGACTACGCTCGCCCAACAGCGGGTAGTGGCCGTGTGATGAAGAGGAGGTTGCCGATGACCGGCGTGACGCAGACGGACGGACGACCGACACGTCTGCCCCGTTCGGCCCGGCGCAAGCAACTCCTCGCCGCGGCACAGGAAGTCTTCGTGGCGCAGGGCTATCACGCCGCCGCCATGGATGACATCGCCGAGCGGGCGGGAGTCAGCAAGCCTGTGCTGTACCAGCATTTCCCCGGCAAACTCGATCTCTACCTGGCGCTGCTGGACACTCACTGCGACGCCCTCGTGGAGAAAGTCCGCGCGGCCATGGCCTCCACCACCGACAACAAAACCCGGGTCGACGCCGCCATGCGAGCCTACTTCGACTTCGTCGACGGCAACGGCGAGGCGTTCCGGTTGGTCTTCGAATCCGATCTGCGTAACGACCCCGCGGTTCGGGAACGGATGGCGCGAGCCGAACGCAGCTGCATCGAGGCGATCACCGAAACGATCATGGCGGACACTGGTGTGAGCCGCCAGCGTGCCGAGCTGTTGGCGGTCGGTCTCACCGGCGCCGCCGAGGTGGGCGCCCGCTTCTGGCTGGCCAGTGGCCGGACGATTCCCAAAGAGGAGGCCATAAGCCTGTTGGCGACGCTGGCCTGGCGGGGCATCGCCAGCTTCCCGCTGCAGTCCGAACCGAGCCCGACCCACCCCGCTCCCCTACCCCAAACCGGTCATGAGGCCAGTTAGCCTTCTAGGGACGGTTCATCAGCCTGCCGAGGAGGCGACGTGGAGGTCAAGATCGGCGTACAGTTCGCAACCCGCGAACTGGTGCTGGAGAGCAGTCAGTCACCGAAGGAAATCGAACAAGCGGTGACGGACGCGATCAGCTCCAAGGCAGGAGTGCTCTCGCTGGAGGACGAGAAGGGGCGCCGGGTCATCGTCCCCGTGGACAAGGTCGCCTATGTGGAGATCGCCGAGCAGGGACCCCGGCCGGTTGGCTTCACCGCCACCTGAGCGATCTTCCTCAGCGATCCTCCCGATCCGCAGGGCCGATCCCGCCTCACGCGGGACCGGCCCCTCGCTGTCGCTTGTTTAAACGAACAGCCTCAGTTGTTCAGGCCGATAGCGGTCATCCGCGCGGTATGCGCCGTGGTGAGGCGTTTGATGAGTGCGGCTACCCCCGCGATGTCGCCTGAGCTCTCCACGATCATCCTGGTAAGAGCGTCACGTTCGGCGCCGACCCGCTGTGCCTGGGTCAACGCCTCCCCCACTAGGCGCCGGGCCCACAAGGCCAAGCGGTTGGCGATCTTGGGATCCGCCGCGATGGCGGTTTTGATCTCGGCGGCCGCGAGATCGGAGTACCGCGTGTCGTGGAGGACTTCCAACACCAGTTCCCGATCTGGCGATACGAGGAACCGCGCCATCTCACGGTAAAAGTCATCCGCGATCCCGTCACCGACATAGGCCTTAACCAGCGCCTCCAGCCAGTCACGGGGTTGCGTTTGGTCGTGGTAGGCCTCGAACGCGGCCACGTAGGACTGCATCACCTCCTCCGGTTCAGCCCCCAACTGGCGGATGCGCCGGACGAGTCGTTGGTAATGGGCGATCTCGGCGGCAGCCATCTCAGAGAGCACCGCCCGCCGACGCAGATCGGGAGCTAGTCGCGCGTCAGCCGCCATGCGGTCGAAAGCCACCAGCTGCCCATACGCCAGTACGCCCAACAGGTCGATGACGGCTTCCGTGCTGGGCACGTAATCGACGGGGGCACCAGATTCAGTATCGAGCGGCTCAACGGATCCCGCGTCCGGAGAATCCAGGGATTCCGAACCAGAGCCTTCGGTACCACTTCCTGCGGTACCGTCCAGCGCAGCCTTAGCTGGATCAGGGTGGGATGAATCAGAGTGAGAATCAGACACCTGCGCAGGTTACCGCTCGGGCGCAGTCCATACCCCGATCGTGTGTCGGCCGCGTACCATGGGTTCAGCACGCGGGGTGAGTGACCCCGTAATGAACGGCGCGTACCTGCGCGCCAACCGTTCGGCTGAGCCAGCTGTTGCCGTGCCAGCCATATCGGTGGGGAACGCTGCCGGTCCGCCAGCGGCGAGCCCGCGGCCCGAGGGCCGTGTGTGGCGGGAGCTTCGCATGTGGAGTTCCACCTGGTGGGCAACGACCGGACGCGCCAACGTCAGAGAGGGACACCACACTGCATCACAACACCCAAAGGGACGAAATGCTCCATAGGGATGAAGAGACCCTGGAGGAAAACCGGACCTCACACCACAACACTCCGGACGTAACGAACGCCTCCCACTCCGATGACGCGCCCGAGTCGGAAGCCAACAACCGAAAGACCACCCAGCCGATGGCCAACGGACTGAGGGCCGGCGCACCCATCCGACCCGACAGCCCTACTTTTCGGGACCTGGGAGTACGCGAGGAGACCGTCGCCGCGCTCGAAGCGGTCGGTATTACCCGGGCGTTCGCCATTCAGGAGTACGCCATCCCCATCCTGCTGCGCGGCGCCGATGTCATCGGGCAGGCGCCGACCGGCACCGGTAAGACACTCGGGTTCGGCATCCCGATCCTGCAGCGGCTTCTCGGCCCCGACGAAGGCGCGGACGGTCGCCCCCAGGCGCTGGTCGTCGTCCCTACTCGAGAGCTTGGACTTCAGGTGGCGCGCGATCTGGCGACGGCGGGGAGCCGGCGCCGGGTCCGCGTCCTTCCGGTCTATGGCGGCGTAGCGTATGAACCGCAGATCAAAGCCCTGCGCGCCGGGGTTGATCTGGTCGTGGGAACGCCGGGTCGGCTGTTGGATCTGGCTGACTCCGGCCATCTGCAGCTCGACGCGGTGAGCATGCTGGTGCTGGACGAGGCCGACCGGATGCTCGACCTGGGCTTTTTGGACGATGTAGAAAAGATCCTGGCCATGCTGCCCGAGCGGCGTCAAACCATGCTGTTCTCGGCCACCATGCCGGATCCGATCGTGGCGTTGTCCCGGCGTTTCCTCCGAAATCCGGTCACCATCCACGCCGACCACTTGGCGGCCACCGGGCCCAGTCCGTCGACCGAGCAGTACATCTACCGCACCCATAACCTGAACCGGATCGAGGTGCTGGTGCGGGCGCTACAGGCCAAGGACCGCGGTCTGGCGATGGTGTTCTGCCGCACCAAGCGGACCGCCCAGAGGGTCGCCGACGAGCTGGACTTCCGTGGGTTCGCCGTCGCCGCGGTTCACGGGGACCTGGGACAGGGCGCCCGGGAACGGGCGTTGCGCGCCTTCCGCACGGGGAAGATCGACATTCTGGTCGCCACCGATGTGGCGGCGCGAGGCTTGGACGTCAGTGGCGTCACGCACGTCATCAACTACGACTGCCCCGAAGACGCCGAAACCTACGTTCACCGGATCGGGCGTACCGGCCGAGCCGGCGCCGCTGGGGTGGCGGTGACGTTCGTCGACTGGGAGGAGCTGCCCCGCTGGCGTCTGATCGACAAGGCGCTCGGCCTCGGCGTTCCCGAGCCGGTCGAGACATACCACACCTCCCGGCACCTCTACGACGATCTCCGCATCCCGGAGAGCGCCTCCGCGACGCTGCCCAGTGAGCAACGGATCCGTGCAGGGCTAGCGGCCGAGGCCGAGGAGGACATCGAACCGCGTCGCCGCCGGCGGCGGTCCCGCACCAGGGGACGCGGAAAGGGGTCGGCTCCCAACACCGGGCGGCCGTCCGGTCAGGAGGCGTCAAGTCAACCGGGTGAGAGGGTTCGTCGGCGTCGTCGACGCCGGCTCGGCTCCGGTGAGGGAGGCAACGCCTCCGATACCACGGGGGAAGCCAGCGCGGGTACCCCCGATCCGCACGCTGACATCGCGCCCGCCTCCTCGGCAACGGATGCCGCGCGGCCGGCGGACGCCGTGCAGGTCATGACGGAGCTGGCTTCACCGCACGCGTCCAGCGACACCGATGAGGCCCGAACCAGTGGTTGGCAGACCGATGTGGAGCTGGATGCCTCCAACCCGACCCGACGGCGGCGGCGTCGCCGGCGGATCACCCCCGCCTCCGAGTGAGGCGCTCGGCTTTGCACGACAAGTCACGCAAAACACCAAAGGCTGCGGCGCATGGTCGCTACCAGATGGTTGGTAGCGTCGTTCGCGTGAGTGAGCCGAACCAGCCGGCCAACCAACACGATCCGGCGCCGCGGGAGCCTACCCCCAGCGACCATACGCACGAGGCGGATCCGGATGCGGTATGGCGCCGCCCCGCGGAGGGCGAGGTGCCCCTGGCGGCCCCCGCTCCTCCGTCGCCCGCCCCTGAACCAGTCGTCTATACCGGGCCGCCGCCCACGGCCCCTCCGCCACCCGGCTGGCGTCCGCCCACGGTGGTTGAACCGATCCCGCCCCGTCAGCTGCCGCCGCAGGATCAGGAGGCCATCGACGAGGCCGAACAACAGGCTCTGACGATCACCCGAGGCGTCGGCATCATGGCCGCCGCCATCGGACTGGTCCTGATATTCATCCTGTGCGCCCGCATCATCAGCTGACCGCGTTGTCGCCTCGCTCGGCGGTCATGCGGTTTCGGGCGTGTCACGCGGCTCGCCACGGCCGGTGGCGCCCCACCCATGACGGCCCGAGGCGCGGGTCAGCCTTCCGATGGCGCGGTTGAGAGCGCTGGGCGCCCGCTCCGAGGCGGCTCAGGAAGCGCCCCTCAGGAAGAGCGCCTCAGGGGAAGCGACTCAGGTGGAATGGATATCGCCGTGGACGACGCAGGAGGCCCGCCACCCGGCCGGGAGTACCTGGACCTTCATGCGCCGACGACACCGCGAACAGTACCGGGGCGGCTCCAGACGCCGAGCCGCCACACAGACCTCGTGACCCCCCTCAGCCAGCGCTCCACCACACCGGTCGCACCACGGCGCGGCGGTTGAAGCCGACCCTGCTGGTTGTTCCTGGTCTGCCGCCTCCGGATCGATCGTCGTCACAACTTCCTCCGTGCACGCCGGCTCAGGTGAGGTGAACGGATCGCAGTCCAGCCGCTGGGGTCACAAGGTGGCGTTGAGCGCCTTGATGGGCATCTGCAATTCGGCGAGCAGCTGCAGATCCTGCTCGGCCGGCCGTCCCAGCGTGGTCAGGTAGTTGCCCACGATGATCGCGTTGATTCCACCGAGCAGACCGTCCCGGGTCCCCAGATCCCCCAATGTGATCTCCCGACCACCGGCGAACCGCAGGATGGTGCGTGGCAGCGCAAGTCGGAAAGCGCCGATAGCCCGCAGCGCGTCCCGCGCCGGCACCGGCGGCGCGTCGGCCAGCGGGGTCCCCGGACGGGGGTTGAGGAAGTTCAACGGGACTTCGTGCGGGTCGAGCTCGGCGAGTTGACCGGCGAACTCCGCGCGTTGTTCGAGCGTCTCTCCCAGCCCGAGGATGCCGCCGCAGCAGACCTCCATCCCGGAGTCCCGGACCATGCGCAGGGTCTCCCAGCGCTCCTCCCAGGTGTGGGTGGTAACCACCGTAGGGAAGAAGGAGCGCGCGGTCTCCAGGTTGTGGTTGTAACGGTGGATTCCGATCTCCACCAGCTCATCAACCTGTTCACGGGTGAGGATGCCCAAGCTGGCGGCGATGTTGATGTCCACGGCCTCCCGTATCGCGGCGACGCCTTCCCGAAGTTGCTTCATAAGCCGGGCGTCGGGGCCACGGACCGCGGCGACGATGCAGAACTCGGTGGCGCCGGTAGCGGCGGTCTGTCGGGCGGCCTCCACCAAGGCTGGAATGTCCAGCCAGACGGAACGCACGGGGGATTCAAACAGCCCGGACTGGGAGCAGAAGTGGCAGTCCTCGGGGCAGCCACCGGTCTTGAGGGACACGATGCCCTCCACCTCGACCTCTGGGCCGCACCACCGCATTCGCACCTGGTGGGCGAGCTCGAGCAGCTCAGGGATCCGATCGTCGGGCAGCCGGAGCACCTCCAGGACGCCGTCGGGATCCAGACCCTGTCCGGCTTCGAGCACTTCGCGCCTGGCGCGCGTGAGGATATCGGCCACCAACGCCTCCCGTCTGACGTCCGTTTCAGCCCAAAGTTCCGCCGTGGGAGCCCGATTCAGGCCCTCACCTGGGAATCCCGACCGGTTCCGGGTGAGGTCCGAACCTCACTCCAAGGTGGAGTAACCCTACAACTGAATATGTGGGTAGTCTCCAACGGACCCGGTTAAGGATCTCACGAGAAGAACGGAAGGCGTGAAGATGTCCGAAAGTCAGCGGTGGTGGGAACGCGACGCGCGCGCCGTCTGGCATCCGTTCACCCAGCACTCACTGTGGCTCGACGACGAACCGACCGTCGTGGCACGGGCGGAAGGCCCCTGGCTGTACGACGTGGATGGTCGCCGCTACCTGGACGGCGTGTCGTCGCTATGGACCACGACCTTCGGGCACGGCACGCCAGAAATCAATGAGGCGATTGTACGCCAATTGTCCATTTTGGATCATTCGACGTTCCTGGGTGCTACCCACGTTCCCGGTATCGAACTGGCAGAGCGCCTGCTGTCCCTGGCCCCCACCGGAACCGGCCCCACGTTGTCCAAGGTGTTCTACGCCGGGGATGGCTCCTCTGCCGTCGAGGTCGCGCTCAAGATGGCGTACCAGAGCGCCCTCCAGCGTGGACAATTCCGGCCGCTGTTCCTGCACCTGGCGGAGGCGTATCACGGAGACACCCTGGGCGCGGTGAGCGTCGGGGGAATCGAGCTGTTCCACGCCACCTACCGACCGATCCTGCTGTCGACCTTGGCGGTGCCCTCCCCGGGTGTACGCTCGCCAGGCCAGTCTCCCGCCGAACGCGCCGCCGAGGTGATCACGGAGCTGGAGAAGGTCATGGCCAACCGGGGACACGAGGTGTGCGCCCTGGTGGTGGAGCCGATGGTGCAGGCCGCCGCCGGCATGTTGACCTACCACGCCGACTTCCTGCGGGCCTGCCGACGGATCGCCGACGCCCACGGCGCGCTGCTGATTTGTGACGAGGTCGCCACCGGGATCGGCCGTACCGGACGGATGTGGGCCTGTGAGCACGCCGGCGTTGTCCCAGACCTGCTCACCTGCGGCAAAGGCCTGACCGGCGGTTATCTGCCGCTGTCGGCGGTGCTGACAACCGATGAGGTCTACCAGGCGTTTTTGGGGACGCCCGCCAGTGGACGCACCTTCTTCCACGGCCACACCTACACCGCCAACCCGGTGTGCTGCGCCGCGGCTAACGCCAACCTTCAGCTGGCGGTAGAGCGGGACCTGGTCGGTCAGGCGGCCCGCTTGGGAGAGCGGTTGGGCGCGCTGCTGGCGCCCTTGCAGTCGCATCCCGGTGTGGTGGAGGTACGCCGGATCGGCACCATGACGGGGGTAGAGGTCCACTCGCGCGGTGAGCGGACCGGGTTCGCGGTGTGTCAGGCGGCTCGCCGCCGCGGGGTGTGGCTGCGTCCGTTGGGGGATGTGGTGGTTCTGATGCCGCCGCTGACGCTCGAGGAGGCGGAGACCGAGCTGCTGGTCACCGCCCTCGCTGAGGCGATCGACGAGGTGGTGGCGTGACCGGCTGGTTGGCCACTCTGCAGCGGAAGGCCGCGTTGCGTGCGAAGGCCGGGCTGACGCGGCGCCTGGTCGCGCGTCAGCCCCAGGACGCGGTCGTGGATCTGGCGGGCAATGACTACCTGGGGCTGTCGCGGCATCCGGCGGTGCTGGAGGCGGCCCGGCAGGCGCTGGCCGATTACGGGCTGGGCGCGACGGGATCTCGACTGGTACGCGGCTCCACCGCGGCACACGCCGCCCTGGAGGCCGCGCTCGCTCAGACCCTGGGCTGTCAGGCGGCGTTGGTGTTCTCCTCCGGTTACCTGGCTAACCTGGGGGTGATCCGCGCGTTGTGCGGACCCCGGACCCTGCTGGTGCTGGATGCGCACGCGCACGCCTCCCTGGTGGATGCCTGCCGGTTGGCGGGGGCGTCAACCGTGGTGGTCCCCCACGCCTCTCCCGAGGCGGTCGCCTCGGCGCTCGAGCCGGGGCGACCGGCGGTGGTGGTGACCGAGTCGGTGTATTCGGTGGACGGTGACCTCGCGCCGCTGCGTGAGCTGCACCAGGTTTGCCGGTTAGCCGGAGCACTGCTGGTGGTGGATGACGCCCACGGGCTGGGGGTGCTGGGGCCGCGCGGTTCAGGAGGCGTGGTAGCGGCCGGGCTGGCCGGTGAGCCTGACGTGGTGGTGACCGCGACCCTGTCCAAGGCGCTGGGAGCCGCCGGTGGCGTCGTCGCCGGCCCTGAGCCGCTCATCCGGCACCTGATCGACACCGGGCGGACCTTCATCTACGACACCGCCCCACCGCCGGCGGTCGTGGCGGGGGCCCTGGCGGCGTTGCGGATCGCCCAGAAGGCCTCCGAAGCGCGAGCCCTGCTTCGCGAGCGGGCCGGCTGGGCGGCGCGCCGGCTACGGGAAGCAGGGTTGCTGGTCAGCGCCCCGGCGGCCGGGGTGATCTCGGTGCTGGCACCGGACGCCGCCGGCGCCGTGGCGTGGGCGGAGGCGTGCCGACAGCGAGGAGTCGCGGTCGGTTGCTTCCGACCCCCGTCCACTCCAGACGGGCGTTCTCGACTGCGACTCACCATCAACGCAGGAGTTGCCCAGGATGACTTCGAGCGAGCGCTGGAGACCATCATCGCCACCGCTCCGGTCGACCGGGCTCCCTCACCACCCACCGCCCCCGAAACCGTGCCTGACCGGTCCTGACCCGCCGGATCCGACGGGTCCGCCGGTTCGGTGGCCTCACCAGGTCACGACGAGCCGGTCGGGCATCCGGAACGACAGGTTCGGGGGAAAGGTCGGCTCGGCGATGACCCGGCAGCGCCGCAGCACCGGCGCCAACTCGGAGATCACCACCGTAGCCTCCATCCGGGCCAACTGAGCACCCAGGCAACGGTGGGCGCCGGCTCCGAAGGCCAGGTGTCGCCGTGAGCCCCGTTGACCGGGGATGAAGCGGTGCGGTTCAGCGACCACGGTCTCGTCTCGACCGGCTCGGGCCAGTCCCAACAGGACGCTGGCGCCGGCGGGGATCGGGACGCCTCCCAGGACGACATCCCGGGTGGTGACCCGCCGCCAGGTGACGATGGGTGGCTCCAGCCGCAGTCCTTCTTCCACCACATCCTCGACGGACACGCGACCGGCGCTGAGGGCGGCGGGCAGTTCGGGTTCGGCGATGAGGCGACGCATCAGGAGGGTGAGGAACTGTGAGGTGGTCTCCTGTCCGGCCACCAGAAGGAAGAACAGGACCCCCACCACCTCGTCCATGCTCAGGCCGTTGCTCAGCGCGTACTCCCGCAGGGTGCTCACCAAACCCGACGCGGTCTCAGCGAAGCGTCGCAACCTGGCGTAGTACTGGCCGACCACAGTGGCCAGTTCCTGTTGGCGTTGGGGCGTCAGAGGCGCCCAGAACAGCTCCAACGCCGCCGCCGAGAAACGCTTGACCACAGCGACCTCGTCCGAGGGCAGATCCACCAGCCGACCCAGGACCGCCAGCGGAAGGTCACGGGATACCGCGGCGTCCAGATCGACCGGGTCGCCGGCCCGCAGGCTCGCGGTGATCGTCACCACTCTCCGCCGCACCACCCCGGTGAGCCAGTCACGCTGCGCGGCCACCCGGTGAGGGTGCAACGCGTCGGCCACGATGCCGCGGAGCGCGGGATGGCTGGGGGTGCCGTTGTTGGCCAGAGTGGGCGGTAGCCGGAATCCGTACCGCACCAAAATCCGTAGGGCCGGCACCGACAGCGGAGTCACCGCGTCGAGCGCGTTATCTGGGGCGAAGGAGGCGGGATCGGCGAGCACCTGGCGCACCAGGGCGTGTCGCGTGACCAGCCACTGATCCCCCACCCGCGTCACCCCCGGGTCGGAGGGGCCGGGTCCGATCCAATTCGAGAACAGAGAGCTCTCGGCGACTGTCATGCCGTCACGGTATAGGGCTGCGCCGTCACAGCCCGTCCCAGACCATCTCGGCACCGGTGTGGCCTGTGCGGTAGATGTACCAGGTGCTCACCAGGCCGAGCCCGAGGACGACAAGGGCACCCAGTACCGCGACCACGGTGGACGGCACGGGCAGCGAGCGCCCCGCCTGCGTAGCGTTGTGCAGGGCCACCACCAGCAACGCCGCCGCACTCAACGCCAGAGTCCACCACAACAGCGTGTTCGCCAGGTTTTGATGTTCATCGACCGCCACCGCCAGCTCGGGCATCAACATGCCACGGCTGGCCAGCCTGCTCTCGAACGCCTCACCACTGCGCCCCGCGAGCCACACCGCGACGGGTGTGACAACCGCCAAAGCGACCAGGGCCCAGGTGAGTTTGGAGCGGAGTGCGGGCGCAAGCGCGTACACCACGCTGACCACGCTCAACAGCGGAACCAACACGACCGCCGCGTGCACCAGCAACGGATGAGCCGGCAGCCCCAGGAACTCCTCGAACACAGCGCCTCCTTTCGTTCCCGTTCACAGGCACGTGTGTTCTCGATGTTCGGTTCAACACACGGCGGTGGAGCCGATCTGGGGCAATAACGGGCGCTCTGATGACCGATATCACCGGTATCACCGGCCTTCAGAGGAGGTCCCGACTCGCCACACATCGGGTCTGGTCGGGAACACCGACCGAACCCGGACGGTCCGGAACAACAGCCGGGGGTAGCGCGGTGAGTTCAGGTGTGCACACTGGTAGTGGCGAAGACGCCAGGTACGACCGTCAGCTCAGTGCGCTGTGACCGAGGCGCCGGCACGGATGCCAGGGGCCCCGCTGGGATACCCGTCGCATGTCGTTCGTACCCCTTGTTTTCTTGACTCATTCCAGAAAACATGTTGAGGTGATCGCATGACAGGCGAGCAGTTGCTCCGCTCCCGTGGCTTGCGTGTGACGCGACCACGGCTCGCCGTCCTGACCGTTCTCGCTGAAGGCGGTCACATGGAGGTCGACGAGATTACTCGTAGAGTGCGTAACCGTCTCGATTCGGTCTCCACCCAGGCGGTGTACGACGTTCTCGCCGCCTTGTGCCGGGTAGGGCTGGCGCGCCGCGTCGAGCCGGCCGGCAGTCCTGCTCTGTACGAGGCCCGGGTGGGGGACAACCATCACCATGTGGTGTGTCGTGGCTGCGGCAGCATCGCCGATGTCGATTGCGCCGTTGGTCAGGCACCCTGCCTGGATCCATCGGATACGCACGGGTTTCTCGTCGACGAGGCGGAAGTGACATTTTGGGGCCTCTGCCCGGCCTGTCAGCGTACTGTTGACGATGATGACGGCGCTTAAAGGAGAAACCCGTATGACAGAGCGTCCTCCGCTCTCAACGACTGAGACCGGTGCGCCCGCCCCTAGCGACGCGTTTTCGCTTTCGGTGGGCCGCAACGGCCCCATCCTGCTGCACGACCACCACTTCATTCAGCAGATGGCGCACTTCAACCGCGAACGTGTGCCGGAGCGCAACGTGCACGCCAAGGGTGGGGGCGCTTTCGGGTTCTTCGAGACCACCGAAGACGTCAGCCAGTTCACCAAGGCTGCGCTGTTCCAGCCGGGTGTCCGGACCGAGGTGTTGGTGCGTTTCTCCACCGTCGCCGGTGAGCAGGGCTCGGCCGACACGGTGCGTGACCCTCGGGGCTTCGCGATCAAGTTCTACACCACCCAGGGCAACTACGACCTGGTGGGCAACAACACCCCGATCTTCTTCATCCGGGACCCCATGAAGTTCCCGCACTTCATCCGGTCTCAGAAGCGGCTGCCTGACATCGGGGTCCGGGACAACAACATGCAGTGGGACTTCTGGACCCTCAACCCTGAGTCGGCGCACCAGGTGACCTGGCTGTTCGGCGACCGCGGTACGCCTCGTACCTGGCGTCACATGAACGGTTACGGCTCTCACACCTTCATGTGGGCCAACGCCGCCGGTGAGAAGTTCTGGATCAAGTACCACTTCAAGACCGACCAGGGGATCGAGTGCTTCACCGACGCCGAAGCTAAGGCGATGGTGGCGGAGGACCCCGACTTCCACCGACGTGACCTGTTCACCGCGATCAGTCGTGGCGAGTACCCCTCCTGGACCCTGTACGTCCAGGTGATGCCGTACGAGGACGCCCCGAGCTACCGGTTCAACCCGTTCGACCTGACCAAGGTCTGGCCACACGGCGACTACCCGTTGATCAAGGTCGGACGCCTGGTACTGGACCGCAACCCCTCAAACTTCTTCGCCGAGATCGAGCAGGCGGCGTTCGAGCCCTCCAACCTGGTTCCGGGTATCGGCGTCTCCCCAGACAAGATGCTGCTGGGCCGCATGTTCGCCTACGCCGACACCCACCGCTACCGGATCGGCCCGAACTACAACCAGCTCCCGGTCAACCAGCCGAAGGTACCGGTACACACCTACACCTTCGACGGTCCGATGCGTTACCACCACTCCGGGAACCAGCCGGTCTACTCGCCGAACTCCTTCGGCGGGCCGGTCGCCGACGAACAGCTCGGTGAGGACCTGACCTGGGCCGTCTCGGGTGACATGGTGCGGGCCGCCGCCGAACTCCACCCGGAGGACGACGACTTCGGTCAGGCCGGCACGCTGGTACGCGAGGTCATGGACGACGCGGCGCGGAGCCGCCTGGCTGAGAACGTCATCGGTTCTCTGCGCAACGGTGTCACCTCACCGGTGCTGGAGCGGGCGCTCGAGTACTGGCGCAACATCGACAAGGAACTCGGTGACACCATCGCCAAGGGTGTGACCGGTCTCTGACCGCTTTGGTCTCGTTCCTACGTCAACAACGGTGGCGCGGTCGACTCCAGGTGCGGCCGCGCCACCGGCCGCTCTATGCCGATGCCGTACGCCGCGTCACCAGAGCCGAAGGGCGTCTTGACGCCTCATCCGGCTCCGGTCTCCAGCGAGGCGACCGCCGCCCACGGCTCCCGTTCGGGGGCCTGCGCGCCGACCGGGCAGCTCCGCCGCCAGTCACACCAGGAGCACAACGGACCCGGCCTGGTGGGAAACGCCTCATCCGGATCGACGCCGGTAGCGACCGCGTGTTCCGCCGCTTGAATGTCCCGCGCTGTCTGTTCAGCCCGTGCTAGGTGTCTGGCCAAGGACTCCTCGGTGTGCTCATGAGCAGCCACCGTGCCGGTGGGCAGATGGTGCAGCTCCACCCGCTGACAACGGCGGTGTAGCGTCCGTGCCGTGGCGTACGCGTACAGGGCCAGAGCGCGGGAACCGCGCGCGTCATCCGAGGTGAGTTCAGCGCGGCCGGTCTTGTAGTCCACGATCACCATCTGGTCGCCTCGGTCGTCGATGCGGTCCACCCGACCGGACAACGCCAACACCGAGGTACGCGCGGCGACAACCCGCTCTAACGCGGCCGGCTCGAAATGAGGGTCGAGCGTGGCGACATACGCTCGGAGCCACTCCAACGCCCGGTGGTAGACGGCGCGCTGCTGCTCGACGTCCCGATACCCCTCCGACACCCAGGCGCTTCGCAGGGCCGCGGTTAAGGCGGCGGAGTCCCGCCGGGACGGCTCCAGCGACAAGTACGTCCGCAACGCGTTGTGGACGCTTGCCCCGAGAGAGTTGTGAGCCCACGGCGGCCCCTTGGGCGGGCTGGGACGGTCCACATAGGCGTATCGATACCGGCGGGGACAGTCTTCATACGCCGCCAGCTTGCTCGGTGTACAGACAAAAAGCTTGGTGGGCATCCCGGTGAGGGTCAGCTGCTCGCCGCCGGAGCCTGGCGCACGGCGGCGTCCGGTCGAGGCACGACTGCCCGGCTCGTTCGCATCCACCCCCTGATCCTTTCACGCGGACAGTGACCGGAACGCACAGTGCTCCCTAATCCGCGTACTGGTGGACGAAGCTCGCGACCGCGTCAGCGATCAGCTGGACCGCGATGGCCGCCAGCAGCAGACCAGCGATCCGGGTGACCACCTCAATCCCGCCTGGGCGCAGGATTCGAACGATCAGCGAGGAGAAACGTAGGAAGGCAAAAATGACCAGATGCAGTACGGCGATCGCCGCAGCGATCGCGAGATAGCCGTCGATGCCGTCGGCGCGCCGGACGAAGAGAATAGTCGCGACGATCGCCCCTGGCCCCGCCAGCAAAGGAGTACCCAACGGCACCAGGGCCACGTTGGACGTGGCCTGCTCGGTCGGATCGTCCTGCCGCCCGGTGAGCAGCGCCAGAGCCACCAGTAACAGCAGCAGGCCCCCGGCACCCTGCAGGGCCGGCAGGTCG
This sequence comes from Actinomycetales bacterium, assembly GCA_002919305.1. Taxonomy (GTDB): domain Bacteria; phylum Actinomycetota; class Actinomycetes; order Mycobacteriales; family Micromonosporaceae; genus RSA1. The sequence continues at coordinate 123,544 of PKFB01000080.1, read as the reverse complement.
ATCCCCAAATAGCGCAGGATCTGCTCACCGGCCACGGCGAACACCACGATGACGCCGAAGGCGACCGCCACCGCCTGCGCGGCCGCGCGGTTTCGCTGCCGAGACGACATCGCGCCGGTGAAGGCCAAGAAGATCGGCAGCAGGCCGGGCGGATCCATGATCACGAAGAGCGTGACGAACGCCTCACCGAATAACCTGGTGTCCACGCCGTCTCCTCGCTCTGCACGCCACCAGCCGCCGATAGCTGACGATCACCACTCACATCTTGCCTTGTCGCTGGTCAGGAGGCTGCAGGAGTCGTCGCTGGAAGCTAGGTACGCCACATCCGGGCCTGGTGTGGTAACCGCTGCTGAGGGGTCACCTGGCGGCCAGTAGGCGCTCGTACTCCTCCACCGCTGTCAGTTCAGCGCCTAACGGCACTGTCTTGTGCGTACCGTGGAAATCACTGCCCCCGGTGACCACCAGACCCAACGCGCGTGCCAGGTCACGAACGTGCGCCCGCTGCTCCGGGGTGTGGTCGGGGTGATCCACCTCCAGCCCGGTCAATCCGGCGGCGGCCAGTTCGACGATCGCCTGATCAGGGACGATACGCCCACGCCGGCTGGCAGCGGGGTGCGCGAACACCGTGACGCCACCGGCCCGGTGAATAAGGTCGAGCGCGACGAACACATCGGTGTCGGCCTTTGGGATCCGGTAGCGCTCACCCAGCCAATGCGGTGCGAACGCCTCGTCCATGGTGGAGACCAGACCACGTCGCACCAAGGCGGCGCCGATGTGTGGCCGCCCCACCGGGGCCCCGGCCGCGATACGCGCCACCTCATCCCAGGTGATGTCGATACCGTCGGCGCGCAACAGCTCCACGGTTCGTCGGCCTCGTTCGGTGCGGGCCTGACGCAACCGCTCCAACTCGGCTACCAGCGGTGGGTATGTCGGGTCGATGAAGTACCCCAGCAGGTGCAGGCTGATGGGCGGGGTGGCCCCTGTCCATTGGCAGGAGAACTCGATTCCCGGTACCAGGGCGATGTCGTCGGGTACGGCCTCCCTGACGGTGTCCCATCCCGCCGTGGTGTCGTGATCGGTGATGGCGATGACGTCCAGACGCGCTTGAACAGCGGCCTCTAACAACCGCGACGGGGGGAGGGTTCCGTCGCTGGCCGCTGAATGGGTGTGAAGGTCGATTCTCACGGCCGCACCGGACAGCTAGCTGTCCCCGGTCCGCTGCTCCTCGCCCCCGCTGCTCGTCTCCTCGTCGCCGCGGCCCATCCGCGCCTCCACGGCGTCCGGCTCGTACATCTCCTCGACGACTCTCAGGTACAGCTCATTGGGGTTGGGAAGATACTTGATCTCTCGCAGTGCCTGCTCCTGGCCGGCGGACTCCAACACGAAGGTGCCGTAGTTCAAGGCCCGCCCTAACGGCGACTGCTCGTACTTCATGTCGGTGACGCGCAACAGCGGCATCATCGCGACGTGCCGAGTGATGATGCCGTTGACGACCATCACCCGTTTGTTGGTCAGGACGAAGCGGTCGTAGTACCAGTCGAGGACGCGCCAGCCGATCCAGGCCAGCACCATCACCCACAGTACGACCACGGCGCCCATCAGTCCGCGCATCTGCCGTTCGGCTAGGTACCCGGTCAGGTATCCCATGACGAAGGTCGCCAGGATCCCCACCGACAGATGCAACGACAGGCTGATCCAGTGCCGTCGCCACTCTCCCCGGAATCGCTCTGTGGGGAACAGATAGCGCGAAATCAGCGCACTAGGTTCCGGTTCCAGTGGCAGCACTCGACGGGGGCCTATCGGAAGACCCGACGCGTCGTAACGCGTGTCGTCGAGTTCAACCTCGGCCGTTGCGGAGAGCGGCGGAGGCGGTGGTACGGAAAGATCAGGTGGCGCGGAGGGCTCGGGTGCTGAAGGTTCGGGTGCCGACGATTCCGCCGACGATGGAGGCGGGTCAGGCAGTTCAGGGATAGGTTCCGTATCCCACCTGTCCGCATCCCGTGGTCCGCGCGCGTCGTCGCTGCGCATGCGGGGTGATTACGCCACGAGACTCTCGAAGAAAGCCCCGAAACCGGACATCACGTCGATAATGCCACCTCCGATCGACCGCACGACCTCGGCGGCCGCCGCGGGCCGCATGGCCATGAAGAAGATGAGGAAGGCCACACCACCCCAGGTGAATAGCCTTTTGATCATCGTCCTCCCCCTCCCCACGTTGCCGCACGTGCTACCGAGAGTATCAGTTACCACGCCGCACCGTGAATGAGTGTGCTGTCTCGCCTTAATATTCAACCCTGTTCATGTCCGCTCGGGAAGCTTACGCCTGTGGGTGACGAAGACAACAACAAATAGTCAATGACGGTCAGATTGGCATCAGACGGTGCCGTGTAGGTAGGGACAGGGGGCACCGAACACAAGCTCCCCTGGGACCGATTCGACCAGATCGTGAAGGACGAGATCCTCCACGAGGAGATAGGCGGCCGCCGCGGGCCACGCCACCGCGTACAACCAGACTCCCTTGGCCTCCCCTACGTACACGCCGCGGTCGTCGACCGACGCGACCGACCACAGGGGAGTGGGGTGTCCGGCCGCCTTGACCTTGGCGTGCGCCGCTGACCGGCGTACCGCCTCCAGGAGATGGTCCCCAGGGTCAAAACCCGTTAAGGCGGCGAATCGGGCCCCTAATCCAATGCCGGGCTCTTCGGCGATCAACATGATGTCCGCCGGCCCACCCAGTGGCCCGGGAGCGCTCACGGACAACACACTGGCGCGGCCTCCGCTCCGATCGTCGCCGGCCCAGCCGGCTCCGGTGACGGTCCAGCCGGCTAAAAGCGGCCAGGGGCACCACAGGGGAACCCGTAAATGGTGGGTCGTCGCGACGATCACGTCCCGGTTGATGTGCCGGGCGACATGAAGGGGTAGCACCGGACCATGGATGTCGCACCGCCACTCGGAGTGCATCAGGTCTGGTGACCGCACCGGCCCACCGCATCGTGGGCAGCTCACCGCTACCCCCACACCGCCACCGTAACGAGGAAAAGCTGTCGTTTGAAGACCATCGGCCCGCCGAAGATTATTCGGGTGGCGGCCCCGCATGCTGCCGAATCCACGCGTGCATCGCGATACCGCTGGCGACTCCCGCATTGATCGACCGGGTGGAGCCGTACTGGGCGATGGAGCAAACCATGTCGCAGGCCTCCCAGGCTTCCTGCGACAGCCCAGGACCTTCCTGTCCGAATAACAGCACGCACCGCCGCGGGAGTTCGACCGTCTCTAAAGGTGTCGCTCCCGGCAGGTTGTCCACCCCGATGATCGGCAGCTGTTGGCTACGGGCCCAGTTGAGAAAGTCCGCGATGGTGGGGTGATGCCGGATGTGCTGATACCGGTCGGTCACCATCGCTCCCCGCCGGTTCCAGCGCCGCCGCCCCACGATGTGCACCTCACGGGCCAGGAAGGCGTTCGCGGTACGCACCACCGTGCCGATGTTCAAGTCGTGCTTCCAGTTCTCGATCGCGACGTGGAAATCGTGGCGACGGGTGTCTAGGTCGGCGACGATCGCCTCATGTTTCCAGTAGCGATAGCGGTCGACCACATTGCGGCGGTCCCCGTAGGCGAGTAGCTCCGGGTCGTACCGCGGATCGTCCGGCCACGGACCTTGCCACGGGCCGACCCCAACTTCTATCTGAGGTGTTTCGACCTCATGACCGATTGTTTCGGCTCGAGGGGATCCATCCCGGCTGATGTCGCTGTGGGTGATCTCAGAACGAGCGACGCTGTCGTGGGCCACAGCGCCATCTTCCCTGATTCTCGCCTTCTGCCTTCACCACGGCCCCGGCCCCATTCGGGACACACCGACCCTGACCTGCGCATACGTTCTTGTTGAGGGTCGGATGAGGAATGAGCTCCAAACAGCAGCGAGCGGCGGGGCCTTCTAAGGCAGCCCGCCGCCCGCGCGTTCGTGTCACTGATAGTGACGGATATGGGAGCGCTCCCGCTGCGACCTAGATCACAGTTACCGAACTGTGAATATCGCTTGCCCCAGCAGACCGGCCGTCCCAGACGTCTCTACGGGTGCGCCTACGTCTTTTGAGTTTCGTGCCACACTGCGTGACGTGCGAGGAGAACCCCAGATCCAGCGGCTGTCTCCGACGGGGCGCGCCCTGAGGCTAGCGGTCGCCTTCGTCGTTATCGGCCTGTTACTGGCCGGCACCTTCTTTGGAGACGACGACCACTTCCCCTTTGGCCCATTCCGGATGTATTCGACCTCCAATGAACTTAACGCGCCGGTCCGGGACACCCGGATCCGGGCGATCAATGCGGAGGGCGAGGAATTCCCGCTGGGCGTCGGTTCAACCGGCTTACGCCGAGCGGAGTTCGAAGGACAGGTGCATCGGTTCGAAGAGAACCCGGAGCTGCTGTCCTATGTCGCCGAGGCGTACCACCGGCGTCACCCGGATGCCCCACCGCTAGTCCAGATCAGCATCGTCGTGGTCTGGCATGAGGTACGCGACGGCCTGGCGACCGGAAACCGCACCGAAGAAGTCATCGTCACCTGGCACGCCGAGGAGGACATCCCGTGAGCTCGCGCGCGACGCAGATCGGTCCGTCCTTGGCCCGCTGGTTTACCGAACCCGTTCCGCTGGGCCGGATAGCAGCGTTCCGCACCATCTGCTATATCTTCGTCGCCCTCGACCTGCTCTTCTTCACACCCTGGGTGGTCGAGCACGCAGACGTGCCAGGTGAGCTGTACCAGCCGCTCTTCATCGGACGCATTCTTCCGCTCCCCACCCCCAACGCCTGGCTGGTGCACACCATCTATTGGGCCCTACTGGTCCTCACCGCCCTAGCCGCCACGGGACGAGCTCCACGCCTGTTGGGCTGGGCGGTCTTCGTGCTCTATTTCGAGTGGATGATCATCGCGATGAGCTACGGGAAGGTCGACCACGACCACTTCGCCTTCCTGTTGGCTCTCGCGCTCCTGCCCACCCTTGGTCGCGCCCGGCACGGCGACCCCACCCTGTCGGAGTCCGCGGGGTGGGTGATCCGGATGACCCAGATAGCGGTGATCGCGACCTACTTCCTGGCGGCCTGGGCGAAGTTCCGGTTCGGCGGGATCGAGTGGCTCTGGGAGGCCACCCTGACCCGGGCGGTGCTCCGCCGGGGCACGGTGTTCTCCAACTGGACCACCGAAGTACCTGGTCTGTTGGTCGCTGTCCAGTTCGGCATCATCGCCTTCGAGTTGCTCAGCCCGGCGGTCTTCTTCGTCCGCAAACGGATCCAGTACGGGATCATCGCGTTCTTCTATTCGTTCCACGCGGTGACGTACGCGTCGCTCACGATCGCCTTCTGGCCCCACCTGGTGGCGATGCTGTGCTTCCTGCCTTTGGAGCGGATCCGGCCGGTGCAGTGGGTACGGGCCCGGTTCCCCCAGCTGGCGGGTAAGTCCCGTTCTCAATCCGCCACCGCCGATGCGCTCTCCGACTCTTAACGGCGAAACCGTGGTGCTCTTGGGCCGGGCCAGTCATAACGCAGGGGTTCCGGCCCTTATCTTTATTCGGCTTCTCCCCGTCCTCGACGCGCCGTTGTGCCTAGACGGACCTTAGCCCGCTGCGGAATCGCCGCGGGCCCGCAACTGGTCGCGTTGCGCCTGAGGCAAGGAACAGGCGGCGGTGCCGCCGGGCATCCGGTGACGGTTACGCGCCACCCAGCGGTAGGCCGGCCACGCCAGCCACAGCACCGGGCGCAGACCGAGCAGCCACCCCAACGGGCGCCAGTAGGAGCCGGAGTCGACCAGTAGCCGCGCGATGCCCTCCGGGCCGCTGGCGACCCGACCGTCCACGTCGATCCACTGCACCGCTTCCTCGGCTTGCTGCTGCGTAACGCCGAGGCTGTCAAGATCGGCGAACTGCCAAGGGATCACGACCGCGCTGGTTCGCATCCGGCGTTCGATGAAACGGGCACAGGCGGAGCAGAAGGCGCAGTCCCCGTCGTAGAGGAAGGTGGGCCGGCTCTCAGTCACCCACCTATCGTGCCAGGTGGTATCGGGAATCCCGCGTCACCGACGGCGGAACGCGACGCACGGCCCGGCACGTCGCTTCACACCGCACGCGATAGCACGCGGTACGCCACCACACCTGAGGATTCCGACTCACTACACACTAACCGCGCACCGTTCTTTAGATAAAGAAAGGCGCTAACATACCCATATCCCTAGAAAGGTTCGAAAAACCATCGACCAGGTCCACGCGAGTATGACACTCCGTTCTTGACACCATGTCGAACATATGTTCGACTAACGCCATGCGCTGGGATCATCTGACCGCTCGGCCCGATCAGGATCGAACCCCCACCGCACCCGAGTTGCCGCTGGCGATCCGGGGGGCGACCGTACGGACCTTCGACACCCCCGGCTTCCGCGGCATGACGTTCTACGAGATACAAGCCAAATCGATCATCAATAAGGTGCCGGAGGGCTCGCGGGTCCCCTTCCGCTGGACCGTCAACCCCTATCGCGGCTGCTCCCACGCATGCGTCTACTGCCTGTCCGGGGACACCCGGATCCTGATGGCGGACGGCAGCACCAAGGCGCTGGCCGACCTGAAAGTCGGCGACGAGATCTGCGGCACCGTCATGGAGGGCACCCGACGCCGCTACATCGCCACCCAGGTCCTAGACCACTGGTCGACCGTCAAACCCGCGTACCGCGTGACCTTGGAGGACGGGACCCGGTTGGTGACCAGCGGGGAACACCGCTTTCTCACGGAACGCGGGTGGGTACACGTCGCTGACCTGGACGGGCACCTGCCCGCCCTGACCTGTGACGACGTCCTGGTGGGCACCGGTCGCTTCGCCGATCCTCCCGAGGAGTCTGACGCGTACCGGCGTGGTTACCTATGTGGACTGATCCGCGGCGGTGGGCATGTCGGCTCCCCCGGCTATGGGCGACGCGGCCACAACGGTGGGCTCGCCCACCGCCTCCGGTCGGCCATGGTGGAGCCGGCGGCGCTGCGCCGGGCCCGCCGCTACCTTCGGGAGTTTGAGGCGGTGGACAGTCAGTTCCTGTTCTACGCCGCCGTACCTGCCGGCGCCGGCGCCCAGCGCCGGGCTACCCGAGGCGCTACCCGGCTGGCCGGGGGCGACGATCGCCGCATCAGACGGCTGATCCAATGGCCGCCGGCCCCCACCCCACAGTGGTACGCCGGTTTCCTGGCGGGCGTGTACGACGCTGTCGGTAGCTTCACCGGGCGTACTTTGGCGATCGTCCACTCCGATCCGGAAATCCGGGCGTGGGTACTCTCCGCCCTGAATGACCTGGGATTTCGTCCTGGGGCGGTCGACCCCGAAACGTTCGGGCACCTCGAACCCATCACGGTCGACGGTGGCTTCGCCGAGCATCTGCGCTTCCTGCAGAGCGTTGACCCCGCCAGCAGTCGCAAACGTGACATCGGCGCACGCGGAATCGAGGTGACCGGGCGGCTGGGTGTGGTCAGCGTCGAGCCGCTGGGTATGGAGCTGCCGCTGTTCGACATCACCACCGGCACCGGCGACTTCATCGCCAATGGGGTGGTCAGCCACAACTGCTTCGCCCGCCACAGCCACACCTATCTGGACCTGGACACCGGCCGGGACTTCGACACCCGGGTAGTGGTAAAGGTCAACGCCGGGGAGCTGCTGCGCCGTGAGCTGGCCATGCCACGGTGGCGGGGTGAGCCCATCGCAATGGGGACCAACGTCGACTGCTACCAGCGCGCCGAAGGGCGTTACGCCCTGATGCCGCCGATCCTGGAGACCCTGCGGGACTTCGCCAATCCGTTTTCCATCCTGACTAAAGGGACCCTGATCCTGCGGGATCTTCCGCTGCTGCGGCAGGCGGCCGAGGTCACCCAGGTCGAGCTGGCGGTCTCGGTCGGCTTCCTCGACAAGACGCTGTGGCGTTCGGTGGAACCGGGCACTCCGAGCCCGGAGCGTCGTCTAGAGGTGGTCACCGCCCTCACCGAGGCCGGCTTGAGCTGCGAGGTCCTCCTAGCGCCGATCCTGCCTGGCCTGACCGACTCTGACGAACAGCTCGAGCACACGATCCGCGCGATCGCTCAGGCCGGGGCGAGCCGGGTAATCCCGCTCGTGCTCCACCTGCGCCCCGGGGCCCGGGAGTGGTACCGCACCTGGCTGGCCCGGGAGCATCCTCACCTGCTCCCCCGCTATCGACAGTTGTACGGACGAGGCTCGTACGCGGAGGCCAGCTACCAGCGAAACTTGACGGCTAAGGTGCACCACATCGCGCGCCGGTACGGCCTGAACCGCGCCGAGCAGGAACGAACACGCCTCACCTTCCGCGCCACCCACCAACCACAGGCGCGCCCGGATCCAGCGCCGCGGCAACTGGATCTGTTTTCGATCAGCTGATGTTGTCGATCAGCTGACCTGCGCGGACACGTGCTCGACACCACCCAGCGCTGTGTGGTGCAGGCCCTGGCACCGTAGCGCCGGTCGCCTCGTCGGGCGGGGTCGCGTGCGGCGAGCCAAGGACGCGGTGCCACCACATCCGGCCCGCATCCGACCGCGGTGGCACCGTCGTCTAACGAAGCTGGGCTTCCCGGACGCTGCTGCCCCCATCCACCACCAGCATCTGCCCAGTGATGTAGGACGCCGACGGCGTACACAGAAAAGCCACAACGGCCGCCACCTCATCGGGCGTTCCCGGGCGCCCCATGGGGGTGTCCAGCCCGTGCTTGAGCTCCTCCAATGTGGAGGAGCCGGTGTGGATGATGCCGGGGGCGACGGCGTTGACCGTGACCCCGTCAGCGACCAACTCCATGGCCAAGGCACGGGTCAGGCCGACCATACCGGCCTTCGCCGCCGCGTACGCCGCCTCGGCCGGCATCGCGTTGACCGGACCGACAGTGGCCGCGATGTTCACCACCCTGCCCCAGCCGCGTTCGGCCATGCCTCCCACGAACGCCCGCGACACCAGGAAAGCGGTGGTGAGGTTCCGGTCGATCTCGGTACGCCACTCATCGAGGCCAAGTTGAGCCACCGGGCGGAACACCTCCGGACAGGTCCGACTGGCCAGCCCGGCGTTGTTCACCACGATGTCGACCTCACCGCACTGCTCGGTGACGGCATCCGCGAACGCCCCCACCTCCGCCTCATCGGTCAAATCCGCGACGAACCCGGTCGCCCCTAGCTCCCGGGCTCGAACGTGGATGCGCTGTGTGGTCGACACGATCGCCACCCGCGCCCCCGCGGCGATCAATCGCCGCGCGATGGCGTACCCAATCCCTTCTTCGCTCCCCGCACCGGTGACTACCGCCACCCGGCCGGTGAGTGAGTCGGCAATCGGTGTCCCGCTATCCCATGAGCTCTCATCTGAGGGCGCTCCCATGGGACAATCCTGCCTTCTCCCCACGATCCGGGCAACGCATACGGCGCAGTCAGACGGATCCCCCACCGTCACGGTGGTACGCCCGCGGGCCCGCTCGTCGTCAGGGCTGGAACCGGGAGGTGCGGGTCAGGCCCGCGGCGCGCCCCTTGGCGGCGATCACCAAAGCCAGTTTCCGGGACGCCTCGTCGATCATCTCGTCACCGAGCATCACCGCACCGCGCGCCCCACCGGCCTGCGAGGTGTGGTACGCGTACGCCTCCAGGATCAACTCCGCGTGGTCGTAGGCCTCCTGATCCGGCGAGTAGATCTCGTTGCACAGCTCGATCTGGCCCGGATGCAGCACCCATTTGCCGTCGAAGCCCAACGCCGCCGTCCGACGGGCCGACTCAGCGAACCCGTCCAGATCCCTGATCTTCAGGTACGGGCCGTCGATGGCTTGAAGGCCATGGGCTCGCGCGGCGGTGAGAAGCCGCATCAACACGTAGTGGAACGGGTCGCCCGGGTAGTCCGGATGCGGCTGCCCCACCGATAGCGACCGCATATTGATCGAGGCCATGAAGTCGGCCGGCCCGAAGATGAGCGTCTCCAGCCGAGGCGAGCAGGCGGCGATCTCCTCCACGGCCGCCAGCCCGCGCGCCGTCTCGATCTGAGCCTCGATCCCGATACCACCGACCGGAAGGCCGACGGCTTTTTCGATCTGGGTCAGCAGCACATCCAACCACTGAACGGCAGCGGGCGAGTCCACCTTGGGCAGGACTAGACAGTCGAGGACGTCACCGGCGCCCTCCACGACCTCGATGACGTCCCGGTAGGCCCACGGCGTTGTGACATCGTTGATCCGAACCGCGCGGATCTTGCCACCCCAGTCGAAGTCTTTGAGCGCCGCCACAATATTCGCTCTCGCCGCCGGTTTGGCCAGTGGGGCCACGGCGTCCTCCAGATCCAGGAAAATCTGATCGGCCGGCAGTCCCGGCGCTTTGGCGAGCATCTTTGGGCTGGAGCCGGGCACGGCGAGGCAGGACCGGCGTGAACGGCCGACAGCGGACACGTGACACTCCATCTGTCCGTGGCAAGGGTCGGATGCCAGCGAGGCTAGCGGTTTAAGGAGATCGATGGTGGTGGCACCCACTACTCGTGTGGTGGTGGTGACGGGCGCGAGTTCCGGCATCGGCCTCGTCACCGCCCGGGAGCTAGCCCGCCGTGGAGATCACGTGGTCCTGATCGGACGCGATCCCAACCGACTGGCCTGGGCCGCCGAAACGGTGCGCGACAGCGGCGTCGTCGTCCGGCCACCGACGGTGTTACGCGCCGACTTCGCGGTGCTCGACCAGGTCAGGGCGGTGGCCGCACGGCTCCGTTCGATGTACGACCGTATCGATGTGCTGATCAACAACGCGGGCCTGTTGGCTCCTGGCAACGTGACCACCGTGGACGGACACGAGTTGACCATGCAGGTCAACTATTTGGCGGCGTTCCTGCTCACCCATCTTCTGATGGAACGACTACCGCCCGGGGCCCGGGTCATCATGACCACCTCAGCCCTGGCGCGGCTGGGCAGGCTCGACCCGGTGACGTTGCGGGATAACCGGTGGCATTTCAGCCGCTGGGGGGCCTACTGCTCCAGCAAACAGGCCGTCACCTTGTTTACGCGGGAGGCCGCGGCGCGCTGGCGAGAGCACGGCGTTGTCCCCACCTGCCTGCATCCGGGGGCGGTTCGTACTGGATTCGCCCGGGGATCGGCGTTCCGGCTGGCGATGGGGCTGCCTGGTTTTGTGACGCCCGAGGAGGGCGCGGACACTCTGGTGTGGTTGGCCACCGACGACGCCGGACTGGCCACCCCGGGGGCGTACTACGTACGCCGCCAGCAACGCATTCCTCCCCGACGAGCGCGGGATCCGCAGCTCGCTGCTCAGCTGTGGGAGAGCAGCCTAACGGCCGTGGGCCTGGCCTGACCCCAGGCTTGGATTGATGTGTTGATGTGCGAGGAGGTCGACGGTGACGACGCCGGAATGGCGCCTGGGCCCCTACACTGCCCGGACCGTCACAGAGCAGGACGAGTTCGGTACCCGCCTGGTAGGGACCGGGCCGACGGGGCCGGTCACCATACGGCTCCTTCGCGCGGATCCCGCCATGGTCAGCCGCGCCGCGGCCGCCCGCGCGCTTCTGCCACGACTGCGGCACCCCAATCTGGTTCCGGTTCTGGATGTGATGACCGGACCCGACTCCCTGGCTGTGGTCAGTCCAGTCGTGGATGGGCCTCCGCTGCGCGCCTTCCTGGCCGACGTCGGACGCCTCCCGATCGACCGAGCGGCGCTGCTCGTGGCCGGAATCGCCGCCGGGCTGGCTCATCTGCACGCTCTCGGCCTCATCCACCGTCACCTCACCCCTGAAGCCGTGGTGCTGGCGCAGACCCCCGGCGGGTTGACCCCACAGATCACCGACCTAGGGCCGGCGCTTCTGGCGCGCCCCGGAGAGCGGGGCGGTGGCCCCTGGTACCGGGCCCCAGAGCTGCTGCGAGGTGCCCCGCCCACGCCCGCCGCTGATATCTACGCCTGCGGGAGGCTGCTCCACGATCTGCTCACCGGACGCCCGCTCCTCGCCGGCCCGTTCCCGGCTGAGGGAGGTCGGTACCGGGAGGCTCCCCCGGAGCGTCCGAGCGGGATCGACGACCGGGCATGGGCGGTGCTCGAACGCTCCCTGGCTGAGGAGCCGGTCCGCCGCCCCGACGCGGTGACCCTGGCCAGTGATCTGGTCCAGCTCGCCACCCAAGGCGCCGCGGCTTCCCCGGATCCGGTCACCCGCCAGACCGCGGCCACCCCAGCGGCTGCGGTTCACCCCCCCGCCACCGCGTTACCGCCCCGCAGCGATCGACCTCGAGGCAGCAGCGGCACTCCTCGGGCCACCTCGGTGCTGCCGACGCTCCCCGAGGCTTCGGCGACGGCCACCCCCTCCCCCTCGGCCCGGGCGGCGTCCTCCGCCTCGGGTGCCCGGGCAACGGCGCGGGTACGCCCGTCGCACGAGTCCTGGGAGCCCACGGTGGAGGAGGAGCCCTGGGTGGACGCGCCTACCCACCCCTCCTCCCTGCGGAGGCGGGTGGTGCAAGGCGTGGCCATGGTGACGGTGGCGGCCCTGTGTGGCGTGATCGGCTTCTGGCTGGGAGCCGCCTCCGCCGACTCGAACGGAGACCCGACGGCGACGCCGACCAGCTCCCCGTCGGCCTCGGCAGACGCCTCCGCCAGCCCGACCACGCAGATCAGTTACCTCAGCGAGCTGCCACTGGTACATGTCACGAACGGCTGGGGGCCGGTGGAGCTGGACCGCTCGGTTGGAGAGTTGGGGGTTGATGACGGCAGCCCCATCACGCTCGGGGGCACCGGCTATGAGCGCGGTCTGGGAGTACACGCCCCCAGTCATGTGCGGGCGTACCCGAACCAGACCTGCATCAGTTTCCGTGCGGTGGTCGGGCTGGACGGCGAGATGAACGGCGGCGGCAGCGTGGTCTTTCAGGTGTACGCCGACGGACAGCTGGTGTACGACAGCGGTCTGGTCCTCGGCACCGAAGCGCCGCGCCCGGTGAATCTGGACATCACTGGTGTGGCGGTGCTGGATCTGGTGGTCACCGATGGTGGGGACGGCCCAGGACAGGACCACGCGGACTGGGCGGATGCGCTCCTTGAGTGCCAGGCCTGACCTCTCCTGTCACCCGCAGCGATCCCACCACTTTCACGGACTGGATGTCCCGTAGCGCGTCCAGTGAGTGAAATTACTCGATTCCGCAACTTCACGATGTGCGATTTGCATCTACGTGCACTACTCTTCGGGTTGAAATAATCACTATCCGCGCATTCAGGGTCATCCATGCTCTCTAACGAGACAGCACTACCCCCTGTCCGCGCTGTGGTTTTCGACTTCGCTGGCACCCTCACCACAGCGATCCCGGCTCACCGTCGCAATCACGCACACGCTCAAGTCGCTGAAGTCCTCCAGTGCTCCCCCTCGGCGTACATCTCCGTGTTGTTGAACTCCTTCTTCGATCGCGCCGCCGGCTACCACGGTGGGATGGAACAGACCATGCGGTGGGTGGCCACCCAGGCCGGCGCCTCCCCGACCGACCAGCAGATCCAACGCGCCTGCGCGCTGCGTCGTCAGACCGAGCGGGAATTGATCACGTTTCGTTCGGATGCCCAGCGGCTACTGGCCACGCTCCGGGCGTGCGGCATCCGGACCGCCGTCGTCAGCGACTGCACCCATGAAGTGCCTGAGCTGTGGCCCTCCCTGTCTTTGGCCCCCTATGTCGATGCCACCGTCTTTTCGATCTGGCTGGGAACCTGCAAACCCCACGAGGACATGTACGTCACGGCCGCTCGGGCGCTGGGGGTCCATCCCCGCGAATGTCTGTATGTGGGGGATGGAGGCAGTCAGGAGCTGAGCGGGGCGGCGGCCGTCGGTATGCGTCCGGTGATGCTTCGGGCACCGGACAGCGCCGAACACGCCGCGCATGATCAGGAGGTGGATTGGGCCGGTCCTCAGATCACGGCCTTGGAGCAGGTACTTGACCTGATCAACGTCAGTGATCACCGGCTCCAGCCTGTCGGGCGCCGAACATCCCCTATCAGACGGGTCCGCTGTTAGGGGTGTTGCACATGTGACGTGTCCGGTGTTGGTCGTGACCGCCCTGCAACTGGCAGGATGCCCGCATGATGTCGTCGAGTACGCCCAGCCCGGTGGAGGGCGGTGTGTTGACGGCGCTGGCGGTGGCGGCGATCCGCGCGAAGCTTCTCAACGAAGCCCTGCCAGCCATGGTGCCCGAGTCGGAGATCTTACGGGCTCCAGGGGCGAGCTTCGTGACCCTGGAGCGACGAGGTCAGCTGCGTGGCTGTATCGGGACCGTGGAGCCGGTACGCCCTCTCTACCTCGACGTGGTCCGCAACGCACGGTACGCCATGGTCGACCCTCGACTGCCTCCCGTCACCCGGGAAGACTGGCCAGAGCTAGATGTGAAGGTTTCGGTCCTCACACCGCTGGAGCCGTTATCGGTGACCGGGCGGGACGAACTGATCGCCGCCCTGCGCCCCGGTGTCGATGGGCTGCTGTTAACCGACGGGTTCCGTCGAGCGACGTTCCTGCCAGCGGTGTGGAGTCGACTGCCGGACCCAGCCCGTTTCGTATCCGCTTTACTGGCCAAGGGGGGCTGGCCCCCCAATGGTTTCCCCGAGAATCTGCAGGTACGCCGGTACACCGCGGTGGAGTTCCACGATCCGGCGCCTCGCGCCGGACTGGCGTACACCTTGGATGGCGCCCTCTCCCAGAGCGCTCTGCCCTCCCGCGGCGCCCTGCCTTCCCGCGCCGCCGAGCCCGCACCCTCATCTGACTCCGCGTCTCCCGGCACTGAGGAAGCTCAGAGGGAAGCCCTGAGGGACGATGCCTGACATGACTACCCCAGACGTGGACGGCCCGGATCAGCAGCCGGTGGCTGCCCTGATCGAGGAGGCCATGAAGAAGGCACCGGTCGCATGGATATCCGTAGCGGGAGGCCGGCCCTTCCTGGTGTGGTGTGCGTGGCTCAACGATGCCCTGTACGTGGTCAGCGGCCCTGGGGAACAGGCGGCCCCCGGTCTGGCCGACGCCCGCGAATGCACGGTCACTGCTCGGGGTGACAACGGCGCCAGGATCGTGACCTGGCCAGCCCGGGTCAGCCGACTGTCCCCAGGGGTCGATCCCTGGGACCAGGTGGTCACCGCCCTGGCGGGGAAACGCCTGAATCTGCCGGCGTCGGACGACACCGCCACCCGTTGGGCGACCGAGTGCGTGGTGAACCGCTTGGAGCCCGCCGGCTCACCGATCGAGGCCGGTGACTCCCTCCCCAACGACTCACTGGCGGCGGAGCCGCCACCGACCCCGGCGGCCCGCCGGGTCACCGCGCCGTTCCACCTCCACCGGGTCCACCGTCGTTGACGCCGCAGGCTCAAGGGACGATGAGCTCACCAGAAGCGACGGGCGCCACGCTGCCGGTGACCGTGGTACGCACCACCCGCCCCTCCTTGGCGGTCACTGTGCACTCCAGCAGGGAGGGACGGCCGATCGCAGCTCCCTGCCGTACCCGGTAGGACGTGGTGCCCTCGCTGGACGCCAGACCGGACGCCACCAACCACACACCCAACCCCAACGCCGCAGCGCCGGTCGCGGGATCCTCCGCAATCCCCATCCCCGGGGCGAACATCCGCATTTGGGCCTCGCGCTGCTCAGGATCCCAGGCGACCACCGCTACCTGGCCATATCCCTGGCGGCTGAGCGCGGTCGCGTTGACTGTGATCTTCTCCAAGGATTCCGGGCGTACCGGTATGTACGGGAAGTCGACTCCGCACCCGGCCACCCGCGGCGCCGGACCGGCGTGGTCGGCCCGGGTCAGGCCCAATGCGGCCAGCAACGGCGCCGGGTCCAGCTCCGGACCCACCGACGGAGGACCACCGGCGAGGGTCGCCGTGGTCTCTGTCACGATCACAGGCAGCAGCCCGATCCCGCACTCCTGATACACCTCACCGAGTCGGATGCGCCCGAGCCGGGCGAGGGTGACGGCGGTTCCGACACTGGGGTGCCCTGCGAAAGGCAGCTCCTTCGTGGGTGTGAAGATCCTCACCCGGTAGTCGACCCCTGCTGACGGCGTCAGCACGAAAGCCGTCTCCGACAAGTTGAACTCACGCGCTATAAGCTGCATCCGGTCCGCCGACAGGCCATCGGCGTCGAGCACCACCGCTAACGGGTTACCCGCGTACGGCTGGTCGGTGAACACATCCACTACCTGGTATTTCAAGGTCCCCACAGGCCAGCACCCTACTGGTGTACTTCGACCGCGACCACGGGAGCGTCGTTAGTCTTGCCCAGTGAGCACAGCCACCCGGGTATACATCGCCAGACTCGCGGGTGTCGCCGTATTCGACCCCAATGGTGATCAAGTCGGACGGGTCAGGGACGCGGTGGCGCGTCAACGGACCGGTGGCCTGCCTCCCCGTGTCATCGGCCTGGTAGCGGAGTTGCAGGCATGGCGCCGGATCTTCATCCCGATCGGGCGGGTGACCAGTGTGGACGCCGACGCCGTCGTGCTCTCCACCGGCACGTTGAATCTCAAACGCTTCGAGAAACGCCCTGGCGAAATCCTGGTCCTGGAGGAGCTGCTCGACCGACGCGTGACCGTCATCGACGGTCAACTGCCCGGCACCGTGGTGGACGTCGCCATGGAGCAGCAACGCAACAAAGACTGGGTGCTCGCCAAGGTCGCGGTGCGGCGGTACACCGGGCGCCTTACCCGACGTGGTCAGCTGTATCAGTTGGACTGGGATGAGGTGTCTGGTCTGGTCGGCGCCCCCGAGGAACAGGGCACCGCGAACCTGCTCGCCGTTCTGGAGAACATGCGGGCGGCGGACCTGGCCAACTTGTTGCAGGACCTGTCCGGGCGGCGCCGTCTGGAGGTGGCCGCCGCGCTCGACGACGAGCGTCTCGCCGACGTACTGGAGGAGCTGCCCGAGGCCGACCAGGTGGAGATCATCACCATTCTGGACAAGGAACGGGTGGCGGATGTTCTGGGCGCGATGGATCCCGACGACGCCGCGGATCTGCTCGGTGAGCTGCCTCAGGCTCAGCGGGACGAGCTGCTGGGACTGATGGCGCCGCACGAGGCCAGCCCGGTCCGGCAGCTGATGCACTACCGCCCCGGTACCGCGGGCAGCCTGATGACCTCCGAACCGGTCATCCTGGCTCCGGACACCACGGTGGCCGAGGCGTTGGCCCGCATCCGGGAGCCACAGTTACCGATCCCGCTGGCGGCGCAGGCGTACGTGTGTCGCGCTCCCACAGCGACCCCGACCGGCCGCTATCTGGGCACCGTGTACTTCCAGCATCTGCTGCGGGAACCACCAGGTGAACTGGTCAGCGCCGTGGTCAACAACGACATCGACCCGGTGACACCGCAGACCCCTCTGACCGAGGTAACCCGTCTGATGGCGACCTATGACCTCGTCGCGATGCCGGTGGTTGACTCCTCCGACCGGCTTGTCGGCGCGGTCACAGTGGACGATGTCCTCGACCACCTGCTTCCCAGCGACTGGCGGGATCGTGACCATGGCTGACTTCGTTTCTTCGTCCTCCCGACGGCGTCTGGATCAGCCGCGTGCCACGCGCCTGACCCTGCCCAGGATGGATTCGGAGACTTTTGGGCAATTCTCTGAGCGAATCGCCCGATTTATGGGGACAGCACGGTTCCTGGCCTACATGACGGCGTTCATCGCGCTGTGGATCGGCTGGAACACCCTGGCGCCGGAGGAGTGGCGGTTCGACCCCTACACGCACACCTTCCTCACTCTCCTGCTGTCGATTCAGGCTTCCTTCGCGGCGCCGCTGATCCTGCTCGCGCAAAACCGCCAGGCCGACCGGGACCGGCTGGCGATGGAGGAGGACCGTCGCCGCGCCGCGATGCAGAAGGCCGACACCGAGTACCTGGCCCGGGAGATCGCCGCGTTGCGGATCGCGGTCGGTGAGATGGCCACCCGGGACTTCATCCGTTCCGAGCTGGAGCACCTGCTGGAGGATTTGGAGGAAAGTACGCGGAGGCACTCGAAGAAATCACGGGGCCCGCTGCTCCCGGCGGATGGTCGTTCCGCGACGCCGCCGTAGCATTGGCCCCATGCCAACCGCGTCCACCGATCTGGAAGGCCCGATCCGGGCCGCGCTAGCCCGTGTCAACGACCCCGAGATCCGACGCCCGATCACCGAACTCGGGATGGTCCGCGATGTGACGATCGCCGCGGATGGTCACGTCCGGGTGGATGTGCTCCTGACGGTGGCCGGTTGTCCGCTGCGGGACAAGCTTCGGGAGGATGTCGCTCGTGAGGTGAGCACGGTCCCAGGCGTGACCGGCGTCACCGTTGAGTTCGGGGTGATGTCCGACGAGCAGCGCCGGTCGCTTCAGGCGACCCTTCGGGGTGGCGGGGGCGCCGAACCGGTCATCCCCTTCGCGCAACCGGGGTCCCGGACTCGGGTGTACGCGATCGCCTCAGGCAAAGGAGGCGTCGGCAAGTCGAGCATCACCGTGAACCTCGCGGCGGCGTTGGCGGCCCGTGGGCTGGATGTCGGGGTGATCGACGCCGACATCTACGGCCATTCGGTGCCGCGCATGCTGGGGGTGACCAGCCAGCCCACCCAGGTGGAGCAGATGATCATGCCGCCGCAGGCACATGGCGTGAAGGTCATCTCGATCGGGATGTTCACCCAGGGCAACGCCGCGGTGATCTGGCGAGGCCCTATGCTGCACCGGGCACTGCAGCAGTTCCTCGCCGACGTGTACTGGGGCGACCTGGACGTGCTGCTGCTGGACCTGCCGCCAGGGACCGGTGACGTCGCCATCTCGGTGGCCCACCTGGTCCCCAACGCGGAGATCCTGGTGGTGACCACCCCCCAGGTCGCCGCCGCCGAGGTGGCCGAGCGGGCAGGCTCCATCGCGGTCCACACCCACCAACGCCTGGTCGGCGTCGTGGAGAACATGTCGTGGCTGGAGCTGCCCGGTGGCGAACGTATGGAGGTGTTCGGCTCCGGTGGTGGGCAGCAGGTGGCCTCGACCCTCAGTCAGCTGGTGGGCGCGCAGGTGCCGCTGCTGGGACAGATCCCGCTGGACACCCGGCTGCGTGAGGCCGGTGACAAGGGTGAGCCCTTGGTGATCTCGGATCCACAGGCCCCGGCCGCGGTGGCCTTGAATGAGGTGGCGAGCCGCCTGGCGATCCGTCGGGAGAGCCTGGTGGGTAAGTCCTTGGGCCTCAGCCCACGCTGAGAGACGCTCTCTGAGAGACGCTCAGGAAAGTCCATCCGGGCCGGGTCCGGCCCGGATGGACTCGGGCCTTGACAGCCAGCGCCTTCGTACCCAGCCTCGGGTTTCCCTCAAATGGCGTCGATCAATCAGGTGGCGTCGATGTCGAAGTTCGGCGTGGGGTGGTGACCGTTCTGCTGGCTCGGGATGGCCCGACGTGAGCCGTTGCTGCGCAGATCGGTCTTAGAGGCGATGTCCTCCATGTCGTTGTACAGCTCCTGGAACGGCCGGCGCAGCATCGCCTCGTCCTCTTCGCTGAGCACGTGTTTGCGGATGAAGGTCTTCGGATGCAGATCCTCCATCCGCAGATTGGTGCCCATCTCCCGGTTGAGTTCGGCGGTGGCGTTGCGCGCCATCTGACGGAGCTTACGGATCCCTCTGGCCGCGTCTGAGATCACCTTAGGCAGCCGCTCCGGACCGAGGATGAACAGCGCGATCAGGAGGAGTGCCGCGATCTCCCATCCGTTGATATTGTCGAACATCCGCGCTCCTCCCAGGTACGTCACTGGAAGCGTACGTGGCCGCCTTGGTCCAAGGCCAGAGTGTCAAACGTGGAGATGCACACTAATGGCCCTCACGGGCTCACTCGGCATCGGCCGCCAGTGTCACCTGGGTAGTCCGCCGCTCAGTACCACGCAGGTATTCGACGGTCACCACGTCCCCGGGAGCATGGGTGCGGACCAGGGCCAACAGTTCAACGCCCTCCTGCAGGTACCGCTCCCCGAACCGGGTCACGATGTCCCCACCCCGCAGACCAGCCCGCTCCGCCGGCCCTCCGGGTTCAACCGCTTGCAACCGGACCCCGCCGTTGATGTTGTCGTACGACATATCCAGTTCGGCGCCGATCACCGTACGGGTCGCTGACCCGTTTTGAATGATCTCGTTGGCGATCCGGCGAGCGTGGTTGATCGGGATAGCAAAACCCAACCCGATATTGCCGGCTTGTCCCTGCTCAGAGGCGAGGGTTTGGATCGCCGAATTCACGCCGATCACGCGCCCACTGGCGTCCAATAACGGCCCACCGGAGTTACCGGGATTGATCGCGGCGTCGGTCTGAATCGCGGCGACCACGGAATAGTTGTCCTCTTCTCCCGCCACCACCGGCCGGTCCAAGGCGCTGATCACTCCTGTGGTGACGGTGTTCTGCAGCCCGAGAGGAGCCCCGATGGCGATGACCGGATCCCCCACCGCTACCCGGGTGGAATCACCGAACTGCACCGGCGAGAGGTTTTCCCGGTCGACCCGCAACACCGCCACGTCGGAGTCGTTGTCCCCGCCCACGATCTGCGCGGTCGTGGCCGAACCGTCGCTGAACACCACCCGGATCTCCCCGGCATTTCCGGCGGCCTCGGCCACGTGCTCATTGGTCATGATGTAGCCATCCGTGGAGATCACGAAGCCGGATCCGTTCCCGGAGTGCGTCCCCGACCGGAATTCAATGGTCACCACGCTGGGAAGCACCTGGTTGACCACGCCCGCCACAGAGTCCGGTGGCCGCTCCGCGGCGGCGGGTACCTCGCCACCTATCTCGTTGCCGGAATCGGTGCGGACCGCCGCCACATACCCCAGAGCACCCCCAAGCGCCCCGGCCAGCAGGGCGGTGACCAAGACCACAAGCCACAACCCGCCGCCCAGACGCCGTCCGCTCGTTCCACTGTCCGGAACCAGCTTGTCTAAAGGCTCCAGCGCGGGCCGCGGATCGAAGGCCGGCGGGTAGACCACGCGGGCCTGGCTCGTCGGGTCACGCCACGGGTCGCTCAACGCGTCCGTCCACCAGATGTGGGTTCCCGCTTCACCGTTGTGCCTCATGACCCCTTGCGATATGCCGGCCTGATTTCCGTTGTTCTGCCCCGTTGCGTCACGGTACGCATTACCGTGTCCTGCGACATCGCGGCTCATGGATCCTTGGGGTCCTCCACGTCGCCCGCTGTCCAGCCATCCAGCGCCCTGACGCCCCATGGAGGGAATCTCCGCGCTGGGGAATCCGGCCGGTTGCGCTCGGTCGGTCACGCTCGGAACACCTCCTGGGCAGCGCACCTGGTGGCTGTCAGCGCTTCCCGCTCCAGCGTCGCATGCGGAGCCGGCGAGCGTCGGGCGCGTACCAACCAGCATGGCACGCCCCATCCGGAAGATGGGACATACGGAACCAGCATGGCATGTCCTATCCGGACGATGGGACATCCACGGCCAGCATGACACGTGCCGTCCCACAGACAGGGCAGACAGGACCAGCATGACACGCCCCTGCTATAGGACACCGTGCGTACCGATCGATATCCCATAAATCCCTGAAGTGTGCTATTCGTGGCCTTACCGCCTTATCGTCCGCTGTTTGCTCCCTAAAATCCCTCGGGCGTTCCATAACGCGAACGCTGAGCGGCTCGCCTCCACCGTCCGGTCCGCAGTACCTCTTAGGCTGTGGCGTACCGCGCCAGGCCGGCGCCGTCACAGACGAGGGAGGTGCGCCATCGACAGGTCGCTGCTCGCGGCTGAGATCCGCGAGTTCACCGAGTCGTACGTCGCCGAGGACAACATCCTGCTGGCGGCGCGTGCCCGGGCGGCGGAGCTCGGCATCCTCCCCATCGACCCGGGTAGCGGCGCGGCTCTACGGTTGTTAGCAGGAGCGACCGGCGCCAGAGCCGTGGTAGAGGTGGGGACCGGAACCGGGGTCAGTGGCCTGTGGCTGCTCCGCGGTATGCGTCCGGACGGGATCCTCACCACGATGGACATCGAGCCAGAACATCAACGGCTGGCCCGCCTCGCTTTCACCGAAGCCGGTTTCCCGTCTTCCCGCACCCGCCTGATCACGGGACGGGCCCTGGAGGTCCTGCCCCGACTGGCCGACGCCGCCTATGACCTGGTCTTCATCCACAGTGAGAAGGCCGAGTACCCCCAGATGCTCACCGAGGCCCAACGGCTCCTCCGCCCCGGGGGCGTGGTCGCCCTGGACAACGCGTTGGGCTCGGGTCGGGTCATCGACCCGGCGGCACGCGACCCGGAGTCGGTGGCGTTGCGTGAGGTGGTACGCGAGCTGCGTGACTCCGACGAGTGGCTCCCGGCGCTTCTTCCGCTTGGGGGCGGTCTCCTCTGCGCGGTCAAGAAACCGGTGTGAGGAGCCACCGAGTATCACCCACGACACCACATCCGGAGGGGACGGGACAAACGGGTATCCCGAACCCGGCACCGTCCCCACAGCCTCCGGGGTCCTCCCGGAGCCCACAGGCATCGATCCTCTCGTTACCCTCGTCCTGACTCGCCAGATTGTCTGGGCTCCCGGGCAATCTGACCGGTCAACTGGAGGAGGCGAGCACGGAGGGGACATCATGCGGCACTGGGCCGTCGTCGTCGGAGCGGAGCGGTACACGGCGGAGCGTCTGTTCCACCACGACACCCTCACCTTGCCGGTTGAGCCCGGTGACGTGACGCCCTCCGAGGGCGACAGCGTCGTACTGGTGACCGAGGAACCCGACAACCGGGCGGTCTTCGGGCTCGGTGTGGTCGTGGGGCGTGATGATCGCGACACCGAAGGTCCGGATGATCCGGACGCCAGCCAGGGGAAGACCGACCACACCGTGGCGGTCCGCTACACACACCGGCTCCTAGACTCCCCACTGCTGGTGAAGAACTTGGAGCTCAATGGCTCCTTCACGGCGTTGAGTGAAGCGGCGTACGCCGCCATCGCCGACCAGATCGGAACCGAACACGCGGTGAACGCGCCGCGCCGTGACTGGCTGGTCAGCCTGGCGATACCGATCGAGGCGTCCTCTCAGGCCGAAGCCGTCCGGATGTTCTGGTCGTATGTGATGCAACTCGGCCCTCGGGAGCTGCCCGCGTTCGTCTGGCCATCCGGGAACGAGTTGGCCATGCAGGCTTACGTCCTGGGTGAGGTGACCGAGCTGGACCCGGAGGAGGCCGGCGAGGAGGACTGACGGCGGGCGGCGGGCGTCCGCTAGCGTCCTGTGAAGCGAGGGCGTTCCTTAGCGAGAAAGGCCTCGGTGGCGGCGCGGTGATCAACCGTGGTGCTGCAGATCTGCTGTGCCTCCGCCTCGATCTCCAAGGCCGCCGTCAACGAGGCCGCGTCCACCAGCTCCCGTTTGATCTGGGCGTACGCGACGGCGGGGCCCGCGGCCAGCCTGACCGCCAACCGCCGCGCCGCGGCGAGAATCTCACCGTCATCGGCGACCAGTTCGGTCAGCAGGCCGATCCGTTCGGCTTCGGTCGCGGAGACTGGCTCAGCCAACATCAACATCTGGGTGGCTCGTGCGTGCCCCACCAGGCGAGGCAGCACCCAGGACGCGCCCGTATCGGCTGCCAACCCGACATTGGCGAACGCCATCAGGAATCGGGTCGACGGTCCCCCGACCCGAAAATCGGCCAGGAGGGCCAGGGAAGCCCCGGCCCCGGCCGCCATACCGTTGACGGCGGCGACCACAGGCTTGGGGAACGTGCCCAACCGTAGGGCGAGCGGGTTGTAGTGTCGTCGCACGGTCGCCAGCGCCGCCTCGGGACCGCTGCGCTGCAGCACGTCGGCGTGTTCCCGCAGATCCTGCCCGGCGCAGAAGGCGCGTCCGGCCCCGGTCAGCAGCAGCGCACGGCATTCAGCGTCATCGGCGAGTTCTATCAACGCGTCGATCAGCTGTTCTTTCAGAGCGATGGTGAGTGCGTTAAGTGAATCTGGCCGGTTGAGGGTCAATGTCACCACGCCGTCGGCGCGTTCTATCAGCAACATCTGGTCATCTTCCACTGTGATCGGCCAAACAGGAGTCGACATACCGATCAGCCGCCGGACGCAATTGCAGCGCGTACCGGTTGAAGAACTGAGCCGCGATCGTCCCCGGCCAGGGATGAGGAAGCAGTTCGGCGGGTAGGCACGGATCCTGGAATAGGAAGTTCCGCCAGGCATGGACCAGGCGAAAACGAGCCGCGTAAGCCGCCTCGTCACTGGGGTGGGTCCCGACCGCGGCGAGCATGGGCTCCGCCTCCGCGATGAAACGGCGGTACGCCTCAGCCAAGCGGTCCAGATCCCAGGCGCGCCGGACTACGGCCATCGCCTCGGCGATACCGCCGACGGGTTCAGCGCTGAATCGCTGCGCGGTGACCCCGAACTCCGCCAGTACGGCGTCGAGTTCACCGGCGGGACGCGGGGACAGCCAGGTTCCGCGCTCCAGCGCCGCGTACCCCAGATACGTCAGGGTGGCCTCCAGCCGGGGGCGTACCGTCCGATCCACGGGGGACGTGAACACAAGCAGGTCGAAACGCCCGCGCCAGGTGGTATCCCCGGTGCGGTAGATGCGGGCCGCCGCATCGTCGAGGCGCCGGACCGCGCGAGGGGTGAGGCCATAGCCGGGGCCGCCGGGTAACCGGACCGGTTCCAACCATCCTTGGCGCACCATCCGGGAGACCGCCGTGCGTACCGCGGGCGGCGCGATCCCTAAAGGGGCCAACAGTTTCACCAGCGCGGCGATCGGCGCTTGGCCGCCACGAGAGCGGAGATGATCTCCGTACAGATCGAAGAGCGCGGACCGCGCGTGCACCTGGCGAGTGTGACACTTTTGGGGATGTGGTGCTAGTTAGTGTCACATTTTGTCAGGGGCGGTTTGGGCCTAGCGTCGTTCATCAGGGAAAATGATCGGGAAACGTTGTGGGCCTGCGGGCCGGTCGGCCTACGACGCGCTCAACAGCACAAAAGAATCGCACGGCTGCGGGTAACCGCGGCATCGAGTCGAGGGGAGACAACATGGCGGCCATGAAGCCGCGGACGGGCGACGGTCCGCTGGAGGTCACCAAGGAGGGCCGCGGCATCGTCATGCGGGTTCCGCTCGAAGGCGGTGGTCGACTCGTCGTGGAGATGACTCCCGACGAGGCGAATCAGCTGGGGGACGCGCTGAAGTCCGCCGCTGGCTGAACGCGGGCAGCCATTCCCAGTCGAAATCCAACAGAGGTCCACAACCGATCCGCGCGGTTGTGGACCTGCCTTAGAGCGGGCGGGTCACGGCCGTCACCTCAACGGCCGGACACCGCCCGCATTGATGGCCATAGCACCACGCGGGCGGCTGCCCCGGTCCTGTGCTGGGGCAGCTGTCCCTGTGCACCAGCTCCGATCACTGAACTGACGTTCCGCTCAACGCGGGCCAACTGTGTGGAGGGACCGTGGCGATGCTCGACGTGCGGGTTACCCGTCGGCGCGGTGCTCCGGAGGTGCTCGCTCTCGCCGTCGCCCGGCCTCCCGAGAGCGAGGACTCCGGAGCCGACACGGGTCTGGTCACCGCTCCCGACGGTGTAGCGGGGACCGACCCGACCGGGGATAAGACCGGCCCGGTCAAGGCAGGGAAGGGTTCTGACGCTGACGGTACGCGCACCGAACCTGCCGACGATCCGTCCGCAACCGGGCTCCCGCTGATCGGTCCCGACGTACTCGATGCCGCGACCCGTGAACTGATCGAACGGTTCATCGTGGACGCGGAGCACAACGGCGCCGCGGGTGTCGTCCGCTCCCTCCCCCTACCGGGTGGGACCCCTCATCTGATCCAGCTGGTGGGGATCGGTGAAGGCACGATCGCCGATTGGCGGGCGGCCGGGGCGGCGCTGGTCCGCGCAACTCAGCGCCCCCGGTTGACCTGT
Source organism: Actinomycetales bacterium (assembly GCA_002919305.1). Classification (GTDB taxonomy): domain Bacteria; phylum Actinomycetota; class Actinomycetes; order Mycobacteriales; family Micromonosporaceae; genus RSA1. Next base: position 97,688 of record PKFB01000080.1, on the reverse strand, counting down.
GCCCTACCGCCGGATGTCTCCCCGGAGTCGGTGGGTGGCTTCACTGAAGGCCTGCTGCTGGGGTCCTACCGCTACCAGGCGGCGAGCACGTCCAACACCGACACCGGCACCGATACCGCGAAGCAGGTCGAACGGGTCGACCTACTGGTGTCGGACAAGTCGCGGTACACCGAGGCGGTGGCGCACGCCGAAGCGATCGCCGAGGCGACCAGCTTCGCGCGGGACATGACCAACACCCCGAGCGCCCAGAAGTCCCCAGCGTGGCTGGCTAAGCAGTTCACCCGAGCCGCCACCCGCTACGGCGTCGAAGCCACGGTCCTCGGACCGGAGGAGCTGGCCCGAGACGGTTTCGGAGGGATCCTCGCGGTGGGGGGCGGCTCAGCGCACCCGCCACGCCTCGTTGAGCTGCGGTGGCGGCCGCGGAAGGCCACCCGGCACGTGGTGCTGATCGGTAAAGGGATCACCTTCGACACCGGCGGAATCAGCATCAAGCCCGTCGATGGCATGCGCCTGATGCGCAAGGACATGGGCGGCGCCGCGGCGATCATCGGCGCCGTGATCGGGGCGGCTCGCCTGAAGCTACCGGTGAAGGTCACCGCGCTCGCCCCACTGGCCGAGAACATGCCCAGCGGCGACGCCTACCGCCCCGGTGATGTGATCCGCCACTACGGGGGCATGACGACCGAGGTCCTCAACACCGACGCTGAGGGACGTATGGTGCTCGCCGACGCCCTCGCCTACGCCTCCCAGCGGCTACGCCCCGATGTGCTGATTGACCTGGCCACCCTCACCGGCGCGCAGAACGTGGCACTGGGCAAACGCACCGCCGCCCTGTTCAGTGAGAACGACGCGTTGGCCAACCAGCTGATTCAAGCCGCTGAGGCGGCCGGTGAGCGGGTCTGGCGGCTTCCCCTGGTCGAGGACTACATGGAGCTGCTGCGCAGCGACATCGCCGACCAAACCAACGCGCCGGGTGGCCCAGGTTCGATCATGGCTGCCCTGTTCCTGCGGCCGTTTACCGGCCAAGCGCGGGACCGCTGGGTTCACATCGACATGTCCGCCCCCGCCTGGAGCGACAGCGCGGACAAGGAGCTGTCGAAACTGGCGACCGGATGGGGAGTCCGCACCCTGCTGCATTGGCTGTCAGACCTGGACTGAGCGCTTGCCGAGCGTCTGGACCAAGGCCTCTGGGCTGAGCACCTAGCCTGGGCGCGGCAGGGCGGTCGCGGCGGGTGGTACGCGGCGGCCCACTCTCCTTAACGAGGAGAGCTGTGAGCCGCCAGCGCTTCGCACAACCGGGCGCCCGTCAGCCCAGCAGCTCGTTATAGAGCTCAATGGTGCGGGCTGCCACGCGGTCCCAGCCGAACTCCGCTATCGCGCGTTCCCGCCCCGCCTTTCCTAACGCGGCGGCCCGGGTCGGGTCGGCGACCAAGGCGTTGAGCGCCTCGGCGAGGTCGTGTTCGTACCGGGCTGGATCAGCGGCGTCGTAGTGCACCAGCAGCCCGGTGTTCTCGTGCGCCACCACCTCCGGGATTCCCCCGACATCGCTGGCCACAACCGCTGTCTGGCACGCCATCGCCTCCAGGTTCACGATGCCCAACGGCTCGTAGACCGACGGGCAGCAAAAGACCGTGGCGTGGGTGAGCAGGCTGATCTTGTCGGCGTCCGACAGCATGTCCGGTAGCCAGATCACCCCGTCGCCTCGCTCGGCACGCAGCGCCGTGATTTCGGTGCGTACCTCCTCGGCGATCTGAGGCGTGTCCGGCGCCGAGGCGGCGAGGACCAGTTGAACGCCAGGCGCCAGGCGGTGGGCCGCCGCGAGCAGGTGCGGCAGGCCCTTTTGACGGGTGATCCGGCCCACGTACAGCACGTACGGACGGTCCGGATCGATACCGAACCGGTCCAGCGCGCTGGTGTCGGGGGTGGGCTGGTACAGCTGGGTGTCGATGCCGTTACCGATCACCCGGACCTTGGCGGGGTCGACCGCCGGGTAGGCCTGGAGAACGTCGGCGCGCATCTGCTGGCTGACCGCGATGATGGCGTCGGCGGCTTCGTACGCGGTGCGCTCGGCCCACGAGGAGATCGCGTACCCGCCTCCAAGCTGCTCGGCCTTCCAAGGCCGTAGTGGTTCCAGGGAGTGGGCGGTCACCACATGCGGTATCCCGTACAGCAGTTTGGCGAGGTGTCCGCCCAGATTGGCGTACCAGGTGTGGGAGTGCACCAAGTCGGCGCGGTGGGCCGCGGCGGCCATGCCCAGGTCAATCGACAGTGCCCGCAGCGCACCGTTGGCCTCGGCCAGTTCAGCGGCCGGGCGCACTCCGCGCGCGCCGGGCCGGTCGTCTCCGAAACAGAACACCTCCACGTCGATGAGTCGACGCAGCTCCCGCACTAAAAACCCGACGTGAACTCCTGCCCCGCCGTAGATGTCAGGCGGATATTCATTCGTCAATACCGCGGCGCGCATGCTGCGACCTTACGCGCCTTTGTCTAGGGTCAACAGCATGCGCAGGGGCACGCCACGAGTGTTGGGGATCGTACTGGCAGGTGGTGAGGGTAAGCGCCTGATGCCATTAACGGCGGACCGAGCAAAACCGGCGGTTCCGTTTGGCGGTCAGTATCGCCTGATCGACTTCGTGCTGTCCAATCTGGTCAATGCGGGCTATATCAAGATCTGCGTCCTTACCCAGTACAAGTCGCACTCGTTAGACCGCCACATCACCACCACGTGGCGCATGAGCACCATGCTGGGCAACTACATCACCCCGGTGCCTGCGCAGCAGCGCCTCGGACCCCGCTGGTACACCGGCAGCGCCGACGCGATCTACCAGTCTTTGAACCTGGTGTACGACGAGCAGCCCGACTACATCGTGGTCTTCGGCGCTGATCACGTCTACCGGATGGACCCGCGTCAAATGGTCGAGGAGCACATCGAATCCGGGGTGGGCGTGACGGTGGCCGGTATCCGCGTGCCCCGCCATCAGGCACGTGCCTTTGGGGTCATCGGCACCGCCGAAGACGGACGACGGATCACCCAGTTCGTGGAGAAGCCGGCCGATCCGCCGCCCGTACCGGATGATCCGGAGGTCAGCTACGCCTCGATGGGCAATTACGTGTTCACCGCCGAAGCCCTGATCGAGGCGCTTCGTCTCGACGCCGAGGATCCGACCAGTCGCCATGACATGGGCGGGAACATCATCCCGATGATGGTCGCGAAGGGCGACGCCGCCGTTTACGACTTCAGCCGCAACCAGGTGCCGGGCGCCACGGAACGCGACCGCGCCTACTGGCGTGACGTGGGAACCCTCGACTCGTACTACGAGGCGCACATGGACCTGGTCTCTATCCAACCGGTCTTCAACCTGTACAACTCCGAATGGCCGATCCTGACCCACATCCCGCCCGCCCCACCGGCGAAGTTCGTGCTCGGAGGTCGGGCGTACGAGTCGTTGGTGAGTAACGGCTGCATCGTCACCGGGACGGTGGCGCGGTCGGTGCTCTCCCCCGACGTTCGGGTCGAGGATGGTGCCTGGGTGGAGAACTCCGTGCTGATGTCGGGGGTCCGCATCGGCAGAGGCGCCGTGGTCCGTAACGCGATCCTCGACAAGAACGTGATCGTCCCGGACGGTGCGCATCTGGGCGTGGATCTCGATCGGGATCGCCAGTTCCACCGGGTCACCGACTCCGGCATCGTCGTCCTCGGCAAGGGAGAACGGGTGCACAGCTTCTCCTGACCGGCACCGGTCCTCGCCCCTGGGGCGCCCCGCCGTGCGGGTGGGCAGGCCGGTGCGGTGCCGCCGGTCGCCTGTGGTCACCTTCACCACGGAGTGTTGCCCTCACCGAGGAGCAGGCGGATTGCGACGGTGTTCTGGTCGGCTGCCCTGACCGGCCAGGAGTCGGAGGTGGTGAAGCCCGCCCGCACCTGAGCCTTATGGCCTTAAGCGCCTTAAGTCCACAGTGGGCGCATGTGCGGGCCGCGGCTTTGACTGTCCCAGCGGGTCGACCGGCGCGCCCGATCCACGGTGTATGCCCGCGCGTACCGCCTCGGGTACCGTCTCAGTGTTGAGGCGGTACCCAGCAGCCGGCGAGGTGATCGTCGACCATGCCGGTCGCCTGCATCAGGGCGTATGCGGTGGTCGGGCCGACAAAGCGAAAGCCTCGACGTTTCAAATCTCGGGCCAGCGCCACCGATTCTGGGGAGGTGGCCGGCACCTCGGCCCGACTACGGGGACGGCGCCTCGGGCCGGTCGGGGCGTACGACCACAACAGTTCACTCAACGGCATCGGCAGCGCCACGACCGCGCGGGCGTTAGCGATAGTCGCCTCGATCTTGGCCCGGTTACGCACGATGCCGGTATCGGCCAGCAGGCGTTCAACATCGTGTGCGTCGAAACGCGCCACCTTCTCGGCCTCGAAGCCGGCGAACGCCGCACGGAACGCGGGGCGCTTCCGCAAGATCACCAGCCACGACAGTCCCGACTGAAACGCTTCCAGGCTCAGCCGTTCGAACAGCGCGTCGTCATTCCGGACCGGGCGCCCCCACTCGGTGTCGTGGTAGTCGACATAGAGAGCGGGAGCGGCTCCCCACCAACACCGGGGCCGGCCGTCATCCCCTACGACCAAGCCGTCCGGGATGCTCACCGCTGGCCTTCAGGCTCGACGACAGCGCTGTTCCAGGATTCGGGGACTTCGACGGTGTCCTCATCAGCGGACGACGCCGGCTGGTCAGCCGACGGCTGCGTCGACGCGGACGCCTCAGCATCCCTGCCCAACGCCGCCAGCCTGGCCTGACGCAACGCCTCAGCGTCCTCGAGGCGGCCCTCCCGGAGCGCGGTGACCTCAGCCTCCAGCGCCTGAAGCATCTCGGACTTGAAACCGATGTCATAGGCGATCCGGGCCAAGGCCCGATCGACCTGATCCATCCGGTACCCGCGTACCGCGGTATCGAACCGCAGCTGCTGCACATCGGGTTCTTCCAACGGCCGGTCTGAAGGCAGGTCACGGGCTACGCTGTCCGGCTCGGCCGGCGCCAGTCCCGAGTCATGCCCGGAGATCACGGCCACGGTGCCGAACACGATCGCAGCGATCACCAACGCGATGACGACGAGGAGGAGGAAATCCGCCATACCTGGATCGTGACATGAGTGCCCCTGTCTGGACGACCCGCCCTCGCGGAGTTTCGTTCCCCGAAGCCCGCTATCGGCGCCATGGCCCGTCATGACACGCCTGTCACGCCCTGGGAGGCTGCTCCGTCATCGGCCGTGCCCGGCGTGTCCGACGGGCCTCATGTGAGGCTGCCACCCCACGTGAGGCCCGTCCGGATCGGGTCTCTCCTCGCTGCAGAGTGGGTCACCGGGAGGCGGCGCCTTCCCCGGCGCCCGGGGCGCCGGTCGCGGCCATCGACTCGATCAGGTCGAAGGCCCCCGCCACGGTGTCGGCGCGGTACACCGACTGCAACGCCGCCGGCTTGACAAAGCCCAACGGCACCAGGGAACGCACCCAGGTGAACAGCCCCTCGAAGAAGCCGTCGACGTCGAGCACCACGATGGGTTTGTTGTGCACCCCGAGCGCGAAGGTGGTCCATACCTCAAATAGCTCATCCAAGGTGCCGATACCGCCGGGGAGCACCAAAAACGCATCGGACCGGTCACACATGACCGTCTTACGTTCGGCCATATCAGCGGTCACCACCAGCTCATCGGCCTCGGTGTCGGCGATCTCCATGGCCACCAGGGGCTTGGGGATCACACCGACGGTGCAGCCGCCGGCGGCCCGTGCCGCAGCGGCGACCTCGCCCATCATCGCTACCCGGCCACCGCCGGACACCAGGGTGTGTCCCCGGCGGGCCAACTCCTCTCCGACCCGCCGGGCCAGGGTCAGATAACGCTCCTCGATCGCGCGGGAGGAGCCGCAGAAAACACAGACGGTGGCCATCAACCCTCCACCGGTGCCTGACCGGCCGCCTGTTCCGCTGCGGGCCGTCCCCCCAGCGCCTCGTCGGCCTCGACGATGTGGCGGACCGCGTCGTCGACGTCGTCGGTCACGTATATCAGGTCCAGATCCGCGGCCCCGATCTTCCCCTCGGCGGCCATCGTGTTCCGCAGCCAGTCCAGCAGCCCGCGCCAGTACTCTGACCCCAACAGCACCACGGGGAACCGGGTCACCTTCTGGGTCTGCACCAGGGTGAGCGCCTCAAACAGCTCATCGAGCGTGCCGTACCCGCCCGGGAGGACGCAGAACGCCCGGGCGTACTTGACGAACATGGTCTTGCGGACGAAGAAGTAGCGAAAGTTGATCCCCAGCTCAACCCACGGGTTCAGCCCCTGTTCAAAAGGCAGCTCGATCCCCAGGCCGACCGACCGACCCCCCGCCTCAAGGGCGCCTCGGTTAGCCGCCTCCATCACGCCCGGGCCGCCGCCGGTGATGACGGCGTAGCCGGCACGCACCAGCGCCCTACCCAGCCGCTCGGCCAGCTGGCACTCGTCGCTGCCCGGCTTGCTGCGGGCCGACCCGAACACGCTCACCGCGGGCCCCAGATCGGCGAGCTCGTCGAAGCCCTCCACGAATTCGGAGGTGATCCGTAGCACCCGCCACGGGTCGGTTCGGGTCCAGTCACGAGGACGGCGGGAGTCCAGCAACTGCTGGTCGGTGGTCGGGCCTCTGCGAGGAGAGGTCGGCCGTACCGGTCCCGGCCGGTGATTAGTGCTGTCCGTCATGCCTTTCACGGTACGTAGGCCGGTGCCAGCCAGCGGCGCAGCGCCTCCGCGCACTCCTCGATTAGTGGAATCTGAACGTACTCGTCTGCCCGGTGAGCGAGTTCAGGATCGCCAGGTCCGAAATTCAACGCCGGTATCCCCAGGGCGGCGAATCGGGCCACGTCGGTCCAGCCCAACTTCCCCTGCGGCGGACGCCCCGTCACGGCCACGAACTGTTGAGCGATCGGCGCGCTCAGCCCAGGCAACGCCCCCGCCGCCACGTCCACCAGCGTCACCGGGAACCCCGCGAAAACCTCCTCGACATGGGCCAGGGCGGCTTCCGGGTCACGATCCGGCGCGAAGCGGTAGTTCACCTCCACCACACACTCATCAGGGATCACGTTCCCCGCGACACCACCGGAGATCCGGACGGCGTTGAGTCCTTCCCGGTAGAGGCAGCCGTCGATGGTGACCTGCCGGGCCTGGTACGCCCGCAGCCGCTCCAGCACCTCCGCCGCCGCGTGGATAGCGTTGATCCCCTGCCAGCTCCGGGCGGAGTGGGCCCGCCGCCCGGTGGTGCGGACCAGCGCCCGCAGCGTCCCCTGGCATCCGGCTTCCACCAGTCCGCGGGTCGGCTCCAGCAAAATCGCCAAGTCCGCGTGGAGCCATTCGGGTCGGGTGGCCGCGATTCGCCTCAGGCCGTTGCGGGCCTCCTCCACCTCCTCGCAGTCATAGAACAGGAAGCTCAGGTCATAGGCGGCCTGCGTGACGGTGACGGCCAGGTGCAACGCCACCGCGGCACCGGACTTCATGTCGGAGGTGCCACAGCCGTACAGCAGATCCCCCTCCTGACGGGAGGGCAGGTTGTCAGCGATCGGCACGGTGTCCAGGTGCCCGGCGAGCACCACCCGGCGCTCGGCACCGAAGTGGGTGCGGGCCAGTACCACGTTGCCGTCCCGCTCCACCTCCAGATGCGACGCAGTCCGCAACGCCGCCTCAACGGCGTCGGCGATGGCCTTCTCGTCACCGGAGACCGATTCGATGTCCACCAGGGCGCGGGTCAGCGCGACCGGATCCGCCAGTTCAGCTGGGCTGAGGGTAACCACGGAGCTGACCCTATACCGGGTATTCACTGGTGGGTCGACGCGACGCTGCGCGTCGCGGCCACGGTACGGTGATGCGCTGTGAGTACGTACCTGACGACAGGCGCCTGGGGCGCCGGCGTGGCCACCATCACCCCTGACGGGCGGACCCTGGACGTCTGGTTCCCGGCCGGCAGCCTCGGCCTCGGTTCGCCGCTCTCCACGGCGACCCCTTCGGCCGAATCGAAGGACGCCAACGACGCTCCGGAAGCGACCGTTTCAGAGGCGACCGCTCCAGAAGCGGTGGCCGCGACCGAGTTGGCCAAAGAGGTCACCCAGGCGTTCGGCGACGCCCTGGGGCCGGATCAGGTACGCGGGGTCGAGACGGTGGCGGTGGGGGTCATCGCCTCCTCCCTGGCCGAGCCGCCCAAGGACGCCGCGGACGCCTACCTCCGGCTGCACCTGCTGTCACACCGCCTGGTCACCCCCAACACCGTCAATCTGGAGGGCATCTTCGGGCTACTGGCCAACGTCGCCTGGACCAGCCTCGGACCGGTCCCGGCCGACCAGGTCGATCAGGTGCGGCTGCGTGCCCTGGCCACCCGCCACCGCCTTGAAGTGTTCAGTGTGGACAAGTTCCCCCGCATGACCGACTATGTGGTGCCCTCCGGCGTCCGGATCGCCGACGCGGATCGGGTACGCCTGGGAGCGCACCTGGCCCCCGGGACCACGGTGATGCACGAGGGGTTCGTGAACTTCAACGCCGGCACGCTGGGCGCCTCCATGGTGGAGGGGCGGATCAGCCAGGGCGTGGTGGTCGGCGACGGCACCGACATCGGAGGGGGCGCCTCGATCATGGGCACCCTGTCCGGTGGCGGCAAGGAGGTCATCCGGATCGGGGAGCGCTGCCTGATCGGCGCCAACGGCGGGGTCGGCATCTCCCTGGGCGATGACTGCGTGGTGGAAGCCGGCTGCTATATCACCGCGGGTGCGAAGGTCACGCTGCCGGATGGCACCGTGGTGAAGGCTCGGGAGCTGTCGGGCCGGTCGAACCTGCTTTTCCGCCGCAACTCGGTCACCGGGGCCCTGGAGGTGGTGCCCCGCACCGGCTCCGGCGTGGAGCTCAACACCGCCCTACACGCTCACAACTGAGCGTCCCGTACCGCCGTCGACGCGCGCCCGGCCCGGCCGGGCAGGTCCTGCGGGCCCGGCGCGCGTACCGACAACCGGCCAGGCCTCGATGTTGAAGACCGTGGAAAGGGAGGCGGAGCGGTCACCCCGGGCACTCAGGCCGCGGTGAGACGAGTCGCCGCCGCGGCGATCCGCTCATCGGTGGCGGTCAACGCGATCCGCACATGCTGCGCGCCAGCCGGACCGTAGAACGATCCGGGAGCCACCAGAATGCCTCGCTCGGCCAACCACCCGACGGTGCTCCAGCAGTCTTCATCGCGGGTGGCCCACAGATACAGTCCGGCCTCGGAGTGCTCGATGCGGAACCCAGCGGCGAGCAGCGCCTCCCGCAGGATCGCACGCCGACGTGCGTAACGCTCCCGTTGGACGATGACGTGCTTCTCGTCCCCGAAAGCTGCGATCATGGCTGCCTGAACCGGCGCGGGGACGATCATTCCCGCGTGTTTGCGCACCGCCAGTAACGCGGCGATCAGCTCAGGATCGCCGCAGACAAAACCGGCCCGGTAACCGGCGAGGTTGGAACGCTTAGACAGCGAGTGCAGTGACAGCACACCGCGGTAGTCGCCGTCACACACCGACAGCACCGACGTCGGCGTGGCGTCCCATCCGAAATCCAGATAGCACTCGTCACTGACGACAACGGCGCCGCGTTCCCGGGCCCAGTCCACCACCTTGCGCAGGTGCTCCGGCGGCAGCACCCGACCGGTGGGGTTCGAGGGCGAGTTGATCCAGATCAGACGCACCGGCGCCGGACCGGCCGCGGTCAGGGAGTCAGCGGCCAGGAAACGGGCACCCGCCAGCCGGGCCCCCACTTCATAGGTGGGGTACGCCAGGCGCGGGAACACCACCACGTCGTTCGAGCCCAGCCCAAGCAGGGTGGGGAGCCAGGCCACCAACTCCTTGGTGCCGATCACCGGCAGGACGGCGTCAATCCCGATCCCACTCGCGCCGGTCCGGCGGGTCACCCACGCGGCGAGGGCCTCTCGAAGGGCGAGCGAACCGGCGGTCTGTGGGTATCCCGGGGCGTCGGCGGCTTCGACGAGCGCCCCGCGTACCACGTCAGGGGTGGGATCGACAGGCGTCCCCACCGACAGATCGACCACACCATCGGGGTGCGCCCGCGCGCGCTCCCCGTAGGGAGCCAGTAAATCCCAAGGAAAATCCGGGAGCGCGGATGCGGCTGTGCCTGTCAGCGCGGTCAGTGCTCGGCCTCCTTGGGCGGTAGGGCCGCGATCAACGGGTGGTCCTTGTTGATCTTCCCGATCTTGGAGGCGCCGCCGGGTGAACCCAGGTCCTCGAAGAAGTCCACGTTGGCGGTGTAGTAATCCTTCCACTGCTCCGGCAGGTCGTCTTCGTAGTAGATCGCCTCAACCGGGCAGACAGGCTCACATGCCCCGCAGTCCACGCACTCATCGGGGTGGATGTAGAGCATCCGGCCGCCCTCATAGATGCAGTCGACCGGGCACTCTTCGACGCACGCCTTGTCGAGCACGTCTACACAGGGCTCGGCGATGATGTAGGTCACGGGTCGTCCTTCCGCACGACAGGCCACGAGGAAAACGCGACACTCCTGCCGCTGAGCAAGCCTAGTATCCCTAGATTCACCCGGCAGAGACTATCGGGAGTCAAGGTTTGCTCAGCGTTGCTGATCTTCATCACAGGGTGGTGATCCGTCGCATTGTGGCGGTTCACCAGGGTCGTCCACGCTTCTCCGATCTGCTCGGGGAACTGGTGGACTGGAGTGACGACCACGCCGTCGTCCGCACCGACTCCGGTGCGGTGGTGACGGTACCGCGTTCCCGAATCGCGGTTGGAAAGCGGGTGCCGCCCCGCCGTCCCCGCCTGGGTGAGGTGTTCGCGCTGGAGCGCGTCGCGGCCGAGGGGTGGCCCGCGCCCGATACCCGCTGGCTAGGGCAGTGGCTGCTACGGGCGGCGGAGGGGTGGACGAACCGCGCCAACTCGGTTTTGGTCCTCGGAGACCCCGGGCTGCCCCTGCCTGAGGCGATGGCGGAGGTGTACCGGTGGTACGCCGAGCGGGGCCTGCAGCCGCGGTTTGTCCTCACCCACCCCGGTGGTGCCGCCTTGGCGGCTGAACTGCGCCGCCTCGGCTGGGAGCAGACCCACCGGGTACAGGTGCGGACCGCTTCCCTGGCGGCACTGCAGACGGCGCTGCAGCAGGCCTCTGACCGGCGTACCCCCCACCAAGAGGTGGGGGATGTGGAGGTACGCGTCGCGTCGCAGCCGTCCCCGGCGTGGCTGCGGATAGCCGCTGGTGCGAAGGGTGAGCTGCCTCCGGCCGCGTTGGCGGTGTTGACCGGCCCGTCGAAGGTCGGGTTTCTGTCGGTGACCACCGCGACCGGTGAGGTGTTGGGGATCGTCCGGGCGGTGGTGACCGCCGAATGGGTGGGGGTGTCGTTGCTCGAGGTCATCCCCGAGGTACGCCGGCGTGGGCTGGGGCGGTCTTTGATGGGCGCCGCGGCTCAGTGGGGAGCTGAGCGGGGCGCGCAGCGGGTGTATCTGCAGGTGGAGGAGACCAATCACGCCGCCATACAGCTGTACGCCGGGTTAGGACTGACCATCCACCACGAGTACACCATCCACCGTCCCCCACCCCAGCCTGACCGGGTGGGATGACGCCGAGGTCAGTGACGGGCGGCCCGGGCCGACTTGCTCCGCAACGCGAGCTCGTGGCGCCGGTAGGCCCGGCTCCGCCAGTCCTGCCCGAACGTGGTCACCAACAGCACACCGATAAGCGTGCCGAAGGCCGAGATACCGATGTAGTAGAAGATCTGCCGGAAGAACAGCGAGGCGCCTTCCGCAAACGGCCGTGAGCCACCCGCGAACGGCCCTATCAGCACCACCAGCAGGCACGCCGCCAGGATCGCCGCGCCGATCTCGACGACCAGCCGCGGCACCGGCATCCGGTACCCCCACCAGATCCCGGCGACCAGACAGAGCACAGCGGTCACCCCGGCCGAGAGCAGGCCGATACGGATCTGGTCCTGCCACTCGTCCGACGCTGTCTGCCACACCACCAGCCGGGCCACCGCATTGACCACGAACAGCGCCAACGCGAGCCCTGCCACCGGCAGCCACCGTTCCTTCATCGAACGCTCTCCTGTGTTCTGCGTCTGGTCCAGATTTTCCTGATACGCGGATCGTGCGGTCCTCAGCGTCGCGCCATTACGCCGTCGCCGCAACGTCTGTGGTACGTAACGGTAGAGGTTCGTGACCTGGACACATAGGCCATGGCCGCATCGATCCTCAAGGAGAACGTTTACGGCTCCGGTTCGGTTTCCTCCGGACGCGTCATTACCACCATCGGTGGATCGTGTGTCCCGTAGCGTCCGGAAACGCGGTTAAGCTGCGCAGACACCGAAAACCCGGCGGGTTCCCCGCTGTGTCCTAGCCGGCTGTCAGCGTCGATCCCACTACTGTCGATTCCACTGCTGTCGATCCCACTGTTGGGGAAACATCCTGGCTACCAGACCGGCCGCCGGACCTGCGCTGTGGAGCCTGGGCTTCAGGCGGCCTGGGAAACGCCGAGCGCCCGCCGCACGAAGTCCAACTCGAACCGCAGCAGGTGCTCCCGCAGCGGCCCCAGCGGCGCCAGATGCGTCTCATACGGCAGGGGCAGCACGAGGTGTGGACGCCCCGCCGCCAGCAACGCCGCCGACAGCCGCAGCGTGTGTGCCGGCAGCACGTTGTCGTCCGCCAAGCCATGCGTCAGCAGCAGCGGCCGGCTCAGGTTCGCGGCGTCAGCCAGCAGATCATGGTGCGCGTACACCTCGGCGTTGTCAGCCGGATGACCCAGGTAGCGTTCGGAGTACGCGGCGTCGTACAGCTCCCAACTCACCACGGGGGCGCCCGCCACGGCCGCGTGGTAGATGTCGGGGCGGCGCAGCACCGCCGCCAAGGCCAGTGAACCCCCAAAAGACCAGCCCCGAATCGCCACCCGCTGGGTGTCGAAGTCAGGGTGTTTCTCAGCGAGCGCCACCAACCCGTCGACTTGGTCGGCGAGGATGGTGTCCCACAGTCGGCGGTAGACGGCTTTTTCGTATCCGGGTGAGATCCCCACCGTGCCGCGGTTGTCGATCACCACGACCGCGAAGCCTTGATCGGCCCACCATTGCCGATCCAGCCACGCCGAACGCGCCGCGATCACCTCTTGTCCGCCAGGACCGCCGTAGATATCCACCAGGACGGGGAGTTTGCGACCGGCGACGTGCCCGCTCGGATAGAGCACCGCCGTGGGCAGCCCGCGGTCGGTGACCCGCACCAGCGCGGGCCGCGGCGCGTAGGGAGGTTCGGCCGCCAGGGAGGTCAGGGTCGTGGTGTGTCCGTCCCGGTGGACGCTCCACACCACACCGGGATGCTCCAAGGAGGCGCTGCCCACCACCAAGGTGCGACCGGCCCCCAGCCCGGTGTGCCATCCCGAGGTAGGGGTGACCCGGATCGGGTCGGCGCCTCGGGGGTCCAGGGGGATCAGGTAGACATGACGTTCGCTCGGTTCGGCCTCGCTGGCCGTCACCACCAGAGCCGGCCCGTCGTCGGTGTCGATCTGGCCACAGACCTCGCGGACGTACAGCGACGCCGGGGTCAGCAGCGAACCATCGGCGAACAGGCACCGCGTCTCACCGGCGTCGGTGTGGAGCTCCCCACCCAGCACGACTCGTCCGTCGGGGAGGAACCTGGGGGTGCCAGGCATCAGGTGCACCCACCGTCGATCGGCGAGCTCGGCGTGGACCTGGGTCTCGCCGGTGACCTGGTCAACTGACAGGATCTGAACGTGCTGCTGGTTACGCCGCATCACACACACCAGCGGCCCGCCGTTGGGTGCCCACGCGACGTTGAGTAGGTACGGGTAGGTTTCCCGGTCGAGCCGGACATCGACCCAGCTGCCGTCCAGGTGCAGCAGATGCAGGGTGACGATGGGGGTGGGGGTCCCAGCACGGGTGTAACTCACCACCCGGGGTGGCTGGGTGGGGTCGGTGAGGTCGCCGAGGTGGTGACGCGGCACCAGGGAGTCGTCCACCCGGGTGGCGAGGATCCGGTCACCGTCGGGGGCCCACCAATAGCCCTGGTATCGGCCGAATTCCTCGGCGGCGAGGAAGTCAGGCATGGCCCAGCGGATACCGTCCTCGCCGGCCAGCAGCTCATCCTGACCGGTCTCGTCGATCACGCGCAGCGTGCCGGAGGTGAGGTACGCCAGGTGGCGGCCGGTGGGGTCCGGACGCGGATCGAAGGCGGGGCCAACGGTGGGCAGCTCGGTGACGGTGCCGATCCCCTCACTCCGGCCAGTCGAGCGTGAGGGCAGCTCCTGGGGGATCTCTACCCGGAACAGTCGACCGGCCAGCGTGAACGCCGCGACCCGGCCGGCCGGGTCGACCGCGTACCGGCCGATCCCCGCCACCCGTAGCCGCATCCGCTCCCGCAGGAAACGCTCCTCCTCGGTCAAGGCGGTCAAGGCCTGCTCATCGACGAGGTGGCGAGGGTCGGCGACTAGGTGTTCGACGCCGGTGAGCACGTCGAGCAGCCACAGCGACTCAACCGGATCGGTGGGGCCGGAGGAGCGCAGGAAGAACACGCGGGCCCCATCGGCTACACACGTCACCGCGTGGGGCGCGCCGTGTTGGAACCCGCAGGTCACCGCCGTCAAGCGGGGATAACCAGCGGGAGCGTGCCGAAAGGCCGGCTCGGGGATGTCCACATCAACGATACTGCTCACTTCATCGGCGGTAATGATGCCGACACGCCAAGCGACATGCCGGGAGACGATCCCTGGTTAACTTTTCGGTAGTGAGGGAAGGAACGGACGGAACTTATGAAATTCTCTCATAGATATCCGTCGCCGCGGATCGTTCCGACGGTTATGCGACCGACCGCTCCGCCGGTCCGGTAACCGCTAGGGTGGCGGCGTGCAACCACAGCAGGAGCGGCGGATCGTCTTCGTACACGCCCACCCCGACGACGAAACGATCAGCACCGGCGCCACCATGGCCCGTTACGCCGCCGAAGGTGCCCGGGTCACTCTGGTCACGTGCACCTTAGGCGAGGAAGGTGAGATCCACGTCCCCGAACTAGCGCAGCTAGCCGCCACCGCCGCTGATCAGCTAGGGGGGTATCGGATATCCGAGCTGCGAGCGGCCTGCCAGGCCCTGGGGGTATCCGACCACCGGTTTTTAGGAGGCGCCGGCCGGTACCGCGACTCAGGCATGATGGGGACCCCCGCCAATGAGCATCCACGGGCTTTCTGGCAGGCGGACCTGACCGAGGCGGCCGGGTATCTGGTTGAGGTGCTTCGCGAAGTGCGGCCGCAGGTTGTGGTCACCTACGACCCCAATGGTTTCTACGGCCACCCCGACCATATTCAGGCACACCGGGTGGCGACCGAAGCGGTCCGCCTGGCGGCGGACCCCGACTTCGCCCCACACCTGGGCGCCGCCTGGCAGGTGTCCAAGGTGTACTGGCACACCATTCCGCGCAGCGTGATCGCCGCCGGGCTGGAGCATTTCCGGGCCTCCTCAGACAACCCCTTTGGCGACGCCGAGTCGGTGGATGACCTCCCGTTCGGAACCCCGGACGAGCAGGTGACGACGCGGGTGGACGCTCGCGCGTACGCCGACGCCAAACTCGCCGCGATCCGGGCCCATGCCACCCAGATCCCGCCTACCTCGTGGCTGTTCTCCTTGGCGACCAACACCGGACAGGAGGAGCTGGGGGTGGAGTACTACACCCTGGCCTCCGGGACCCGCGGCCCGGGTGTGGCCCCACACGGCTGGGAGGATGACCTGTTCGCGGGCCTTTTCGTTACGCTGCCTCAGTGAGCCGCCTCGTCATCCAGATCACGGGCACCATCGTGGGGGTCTGGGCCGCTGTCGTCACCGCGATCGTGGAGGCGTTCCTGGTGCCGCTGCGGATCGCCGGTTACCGGGTCCCGATCGTCCTGCTGTGCGCCGTGGTCATCAACATCGCATTGATCTGGTTTACCTGGTGGGTCACGGAAAACCGCTTCCTGGCGGTGCTCCCGGCGCTGTCCTGGTCCTTGACGATCCTGCTGATGTCGGCCGGGACCTCGGAGGGGGACGTCATCCTGCCCGGTAACGACTGGGTGTCCCTCGGCTTACTCCTGTTGGGGATGGCCGCCTGCGCCTTCGGCGGCTACTCCGTGACCCTGAAGAGCCCACGCCCCCGGATCTCTGCGACACCACCGGCCTCGTCCCAGGATTCCACCCGCACCTCCGACCCGTCCCCCACGTCGGCTTCCGGCACGGGCCAGGCCCGCGACGCCTAGGACGGCGTGACGTACAAACGGCGCATGCCGACCGCATAGACGACGTTGTGACAGGAAAGGGCCGGGGCGGGAGCCGGCACGGACAGGGCGGCTGCCCTGGCGTACCGCATCCGCTGCCCCGGCCCAGGGGGTGTTCAGGAGATGACGTAGGCGTTGTAGTAGGCGGGCTGCCCGAGGAAGTCGGAGATGAAGACGCCTCCCACGCCGGAGCCCACCACGTTGAGGGCGCGGATCGAGTAGATCGGCACCATCGGGCAGTACTCCTCCATGATCCGCTGGTCCAGCGCCATCCACTCCGGCGCGGCTTCCTCGGCGGGCAGCGCCGAGATCCGGTCGATCTCCTCGTTGATCTCAGGCACGTCCAGGAAGGTGTTGTTGCTCCCACCCCCGATGTTGCGGCCGTCCAGCAACGGCGGGATCGTCGCGGCGCCGCTGGGCCAGTCCGGGATCCAGGAGGACATGTACAGGTCATACGGGTTGTTCGGGTCCCGGGTCATCGGGTTGTGTTCGGGCTGCTCGATCGGGGTGATGGTGACCTGGAACCCGGCCTCCTCCAGGCTCTCCTCCACGATGCTGGCCAGTTCCGGGTAGACGCTGGCGTTGCGGTAGAGCATCACCAGCTCTGGGGTCCGGCCGTCCAGCAGCTCCCGCGCTCGTTCGGGGTCCCCGGTGGGCGGCGCGTCGTAGGGGTTCTCGTACTCCTCATAGCCGATCGTCTGCGGGCTGAGGATGGTGTGCGTGAGGGTTCCCGCGGCCTCACCGCCCTGGGCGATCAGGATGCTCTGCCGGTCCAGGGCGTAGGCGATCGCCTGCCGAACCGACAGGTCCGTCACCCGGCGGGTGTTGATCCTGAGGTACCACACCATCGAGGTATCCGCGCTCACCGACCGCGCCTCGACGTCGGGGTTGTCCAGCACCTCGCTGATCAGTGCCTGCGGCACTCCATCCTCGGCGATCGCGAAGCGGTCGTTCCCGTTGTCGGCGACAACCCGCTCGGTCGCGGTGGTGTCATCGGGCCCCATCTCCACGTAGAACTGGTCGGGGTACTGGTGCCGCAGCGGATCGGTGTTGGGGTCCCAGTGCTCGTTGCGGACCAGCAGGATGTGGTGATCCCGCTCGTACTCGGCGATCCGGTAGGGGCCGGAGGAGACCACCGACCGGTCGTAGTCAACCCCGGTGTCCAGCTCCCGCGGCACCGGCGCTGTGGTGGTCATCGCCGCCGCGAAGGGCATGTCACAGCGCGGCCGGTCGAAGTGGAAGGTCAGGGTACGCGCCTCGTCGTCGACCTCCAGGTTGGGCGGGAACGGCTGGCCGCTGGTGAACGGACCGGCGTAGACCGAGTTGTAGTCGGGGGTGCCGGCGAGCCACTCCTGGATATAGGTGGCGCCGCCGTCCAGCGACTGTTCGAAGGAGCGGGCGATGCCGTGGGCGACGTCCGAGGCGGTGATCTCCTCACCGGTCTCGAAGCGAATCCCCTCTTTGAGGGTGAAGCGCCAGGTGGTGCAGTCACCGTTGACGTCCTCGCCGGGCGTAGTGGCCAGGTCCCCGACCAGGACCATCTGGCCCGAGCCGTCCTCCCGGAACGTGGTCAGGGTCCGGCTGATCAAGTGGTTGAGCGCCCAACCGGCGACCGTGTAAGTACGTTGCGGGTCCAGGTGCTCATAGTCGGTCTCCCGCAGGATGTAGACCGTGCCGCCTTCACGCGCCCCCTCCACCTCGGGCGCCGGCCCCATGGAGTCGGCGGGATCGGTCGCGATGACATGGATCCGCGGGCTGTTATCGCTCTCCTCGTCTGTGCCCTGCTGCCCAGTGTTCTCGGTACACGCGGCTCCCATGCTGAGCACCAGGCTCGCTACACCGGTGGCCGCGGCTAGCTTCCTCAGCCGCATAGATCCCCTCCACCCCAGATCCACGAAAGAAAGATTCACTACTTCAGAATGTTTAGTAAATTTTCGTGCCCGTAGGGATATCCGTTAAGGATTAGTGGCGATACCGTTACCGGCCCAATCGCGCTCGTTGCCAGAGTCTGCGCTCCTTCACCGCCTGAACTGGTCACGGCCGGTCACACCTCTGCTGTACGCGGATCCGGCCGGCTGCCGGACACCGCATCCGCCGTCGTCCCGGTGGGCTGACTCTGCTGGCTCTCGGGAAAGTGACACGCCACCTGCTGCCCGGTGGGAACCGTCCGCAGCGGTGGTTCTGCCTCGGCGCACCGCGCGACGGCTTTCCAGCACCGCGTCCGGAACCGGCACCCGCTCGGCGGGTTCAGCGGCGTGGGAACGTCCCCCTCCAGCCTGATCCGCTCCCTGGCCTCACCGTGGACGTCCGGCGCCGCCGACAGCAGCGCCTTGGTGTACGGATGCGCCGGCGTGGCGTAGATCGCGTCACGGTCCCCGATCTCCACGATCCGCCCCAGGTACATCACCGCGATCCGCTGGCAGAAGTGCCGGACCACGGCCAGGTCGTGGGCGATGAACACGAACGCCAGGTTCAGATCCCGCTGCAGCCGCCGCATCAGGTTGATGATCTGCGCCTGGATAGACACGTCCAGCGCGCTTACCGGCTCGTCCGCCACCACCAGCGACGGTTCCACCGCCAAGGCGCGGGCGATCCCGATGCGTTGCCGTTGCCCGCCGGAGAATTCGTGGGGATACCGGTTGTAGTGCTCGGGATTGAGCCCGACCAGCTCCAGCAGTTCCTGCACCCGAGCCTTGATCCCACCCGGCGGCTTGATGCCGTTGACCACCAGCGGCATCGCCACGATCCGCCCCACCGTCTGCCGTGGGTTCAACGAAGAATACGGGTCCTGGAAGATGACCTGAAGCCGTTGTCGCAGGCCCCGCAGCTCCCGCCGGTTCAGATGGGTGATGTCTTCGCCGTCGAAGACGATCCGGCCTCCCGTGGGCTCCAGCAGCCGCGCCACCATCCGACCCGTGGTGGTCTTGCCGCAGCCGGACTCTCCCACCAGCCCTAAGGTGGCGCCCCGGTCAACCGTGAAGTCCACCCCATCGACCGCCCGGATCACGCCGACCCGCCGCCCCAGCCAGCCGCCTCGGACCGGGAAGTGTTTGGTAAGACCGGTCACCTCCAACAGATGACTCATCGCGCCTCCCCCACACCATTGGCGCTATTGGCGCTGGCGGTGCGCAGCGGTTGCTCTCCCCGCCTCACCAAGATTGACAGCTGACGACGTTCGGCCTCGGGAAGATGACAGGCCACTCGATGCTCGAGGCCTGCAAAGGCGTCGCGTTGAGTCGGCGTTCCCGAGTCGGCCCCCTCCGCCACGGGCACCAGCTCAGGCCGGGTGGTCTGACAGATCGATGACGCGTACCGGCACCGAGGATGGAAAGGACACCCCGCCGGGACATTGATCAGGCTGGGTGGGTTGCCGGGGATGGGGATCAGGTCGGCGTCGGGATCGCCCCGCAGCGAGGGCACCGACGACAGCAGCCCCCAGGTGTAGGGGTGCTGGGGCTCCCGGAGCACCTGCTGGGCACTCCCGAACTCCACCCCTTGACCGCCGTACATCACCAGCACGTCGTCGGCGATCCGGCTCACCACCCCAAAGTCGTGTGTGATCAGAAGGATCGCCGAGTTGAACTCCCGCCGCAGGTCAGCCAGTAGATCCAGAATCTGGGCCTGCACCGTCACGTCCAGCGCGGTCGTGGGCTCATCGGCGATCAGCAGCGCGGGGTTGTTCACCAACGCCATCGCGATCATCACGCGCTGCCGCATTCCCCCCGAGAACTCGTGCGGGTAGGAATCCACCCGCCGCGCCGGTTCCGGGATCCCGACCCGGTCGAGCATCTCCACGGCGCGCGCCCGGGCGGTGCGGGCGGAGACGGAATGGTGCACCCGGTACGCCTCGGCGATCTGACGGCCCACCGTGTAGTACGGGTGCAACGCCGACAGCGGATCCTGGAAGATCATCGCCATCTCACGGCCGCGTAACCGGCGTACCTGTTCGGCCGGCATGCCGACCAACTCGCGGCCTCCCACGGTGATCGACCCCGTGATCTCGGTACGCCGGGGATCATGCAGCCCCATGATCGCCAGGCTGGTGACGCTTTTACCGGAGCCGGACTCCCCCACGATGCCCAGGACGCGGCCCCGCTCCACCGCGAAACTCAAACCGTCGACGGCGCGTACCACCCCGTCGGGGGTGGTGAAACGCACCGCCAGGTCGGTGACCTGCAGATAGGTCATGACAACCTCACCCGGGGATCGATGACCACGTAGAGCAGGTCGACCACGATGTTGGCCACCACGATGAAGAACGCGGCGAGCAGCACCGTGGCCATCACGATCGGCATGTCCAAGAACTCCACCGCCTGCACCGCGGTGCGTCCCAGGCCGTGCATCCCGAACACCGTCTCGGTGATGACCGCACCTCCCAGGGTGTTACCGATGTCCAGACCGGCGATGGTCACGATCGGTGTCACCGCGGCCCGCAGCGCATGCCGACCGTAGACCTGCCGACGCGGCAGCCCTTTGGCGCGGGCGGTCCGGATGAAGTCCTCCGAGAGGGTCTCCAGCATCTGGGCGCGGGCCAGGCGGGCATAGACCGCCGAGTTGAGGAACCCCAGGGTGAACCAGGGCAACAGCATCCCGCTCACCCAAGCCACGGGATCTTCCAGCGGTGAGGTGTAGCCGGGGTTGGGGAGCCAACCCAGCTCATAGACAAACACGATCAACAGCAGCAGACCGAAGAAATAGATCTGCATCGACGCGCCCGCCAGCGACACCGTGATCGCGGCCCGGTCAAACCAGCTTCCTCGCCGCAGCGCCGACACCATGCCCAGGCCGACCCCCACCACCAGCCACACCACCGCGGCGCCCACCACGATGCTGGCGGTGACCGGCAAAGTCCGGGTGACGATGTCCATCACCGGTTCGTCGTTCCGGAAGGAGAACCCCAGGCACGGCGCCGGGCACTCACGCGCCAGCTCCCCCTCCCCGTAGGTGCGCCCCACGAAGATCCCAGCCATGAAATCCGCGTACTGCTCGACGAGGGGCTCATTGAGCCCGAGCCGCTCTTCGAGCATCTCGATCCGCTCCGGCGTACAGCTGCGTGCGTTGCCGCACATCACCTCGGCCGGGTTGGTGGGAACCGCGAAGAACAGCAGGAACGTCACCACGCTGACGGCGACCAGCGTGAGCACCGCCAGCAAGACACGTTTGATTAGAAACCTGGTCATCGGCCCGACCTGGGATCAAGAGCGTCCCGCAGGGCGTCGCCGAAGAGATTGAAGGCCAGCACCAGCAGGAACAGGGTGGTTCCAGGGATCAAGGTGTACGCCGGGTCAGCGCGCAGATAGGTCGTGCTGTCAAAGATCAGCCGCCCCAGATCGGGGGTGGGCTCCACGACACCGATGTTGAGGAAGGACAGCGCCGCCTCGGCGGTGATGAAGGTGGGCAGGTTAAGCGACAAAGTCACCAGAATGGGCGCGGCGAGGTTAGGAAGCAGCTCCCGGAACAGGATGTGTCCGGTCCCGGCACCAGCGGCGCGCGCCGCCTCAACGAACTCCCGCTCCCGCAGCGACAGCACCTGGCCGCGGACCAGCCGGGCGGTGTAGGTCCAGTTGAATAGCGCGAAGACCACGATCAGCAGCCACATGCGGAAGCTGGGGGGCACCTCGTCGCGGGGGTCGAAGAAGCGGGAGATCACCACCGGCACCGCGGCCATGCAGAAGATGAAGAACGGCATAGCCAGCGTGAAGTCGATGATCCAGTTGATCACCGCGTCGATCACACCGCCGAGGTAGCCGGCGATGATGCCGAGCACCACCCCGATCACGATCGTCAGCACCGCCGACGTGGTGGCGATGAACAGCGAAGTCCGCAGGCCGTAGACCACATGGATGAACAGGTCCCGTCCAACACCGGGGGTCAGGCCGAACCAGTGATCGCCGCTGATCCCACCGGCGTACCCCAACGGGAACCCGCGGGAGTCCAGTAGTTCGGAGAACCGATCACGAGGCCCGACACCGTAGAGCCGCTCGATGAGCGGGGCTCCCAGGGCCACCAGAAAGAAGAAAATCAACAGGCCGGCACTGACCATGGCGACCGGATCACGACGCAACCGGAGCCAAGCCAGTTGCCCGGGAGAGCGGCCGACGAACCGCTCAGGCGCGCCGGCCGACTCCGTGGCCGGCTCCCCAGTCGCCCCTGGGTCCGGCTCGATCGACGGTGGCACACCGGTTTGTGCTGTCATCACCCTCACTTTCCGGTGTCTCCGGTAGGCGAGAAGCTACACCCACCTCGGGTGTTGCGAAACTAAGCGACATCGAGGGGTACGCGGAACCACCCATCGGTCACAACTGCGTCACGTCCCCTTCGCCCCGCTCCCTCCTTTCAGGACAAACACCCGATCCGGGCCACTCCGGCCCTACCAGCAAGACGATCAATGAACAATTCCGGTTCCCTCTGATCCCCGGCTCGGTGTTCTCGGTGTTTCGGTTGCGCCATCAGGATCGATAGCTGACGGTATGACACGTGATGACAGTGTTGTCCGCGGCAGAACTGGCCGCGCTTCTCCCGACCCTGCCCGGCTGGAGCGGCGACCCGATCGCCATCAGCAGGACCTACACCGCGCCGGACTTCTCCACCGGCATCAAACTGGTGAACGCCGTCGCCGAGGTAGCCGAGGACATTAACCATCACCCTGACATCGACATCCGATGGACCAAGGTGACGTTCCGGCTCACCACCCACAGCGCGGGGGGAGTGACTCGACGCGACATCGACCTGGCTGCACGGATCGCTGCCCTCGCCACCACCTACCGCGCCGAATAACAGCGGACACGACGAGGGCAAAACTGAACAAAACTAGATAGAAGTAAAGCGGCCTGGGCCAGAGCGTTATCGAGAGACGGTACTCAGATACGCCGAGGCTACGGCCGAGGCTGCTGAGGAGCGGCCCAGCCGTAGCCTCACGACGTGCTCGGGAGGGGCGTCAGTCCTCGCTGTCCGTCGGGCACCACGCGGCTGGCGGCCCCGTGCCCTCCCGACGTCCGCAGTAGGCGACCTCCTCTGGAAGCCCGTGTTTACCGACGGTGAGAATGACGACCAACTTCTCTGAAGGCACCTGCTGCTGTGTATTACCCCCGAAGTCGATGATGCCGGAAGCGCCGGGGAAGGCTCCGGCCGCGCCATCGTGGATATTGGACAGCTCTCGCCATACCGCGGCCGGGGTTATTGGAATCTCCCGTCCTGGGTTCGTCAGATGTCCGGCGGCTCGGATAAAGACGTACACCGAGTCGTAGGCCATGGCTGCATGACCGTCCAACGTCCGGTCTGTGCAGGAATCTCCCGGGAAGATTTCCCGCAGCGCCTGCTCAAGCCCCAGGTATCTCACATGCGGAGACTGCGAATGACAGATAGTCGAACCTGATATGAGAGTACGGGGCGTCGCTGCGCCGGTCTGCCACATACCTAGAAATATCGTCGCCGCCGAGAATTCTGGGGTACTGGTCCCTGGGGCAGGTGTCGTTAAGCCCACGCAGCATCTCGTTGAAGTCCTCGGGGCGACCGGTGAAGAACACCAACCCGGGGTAGCCGCAGATCTCGCTGCCCACCTCACCTGGCGCGAAGGCCCCTACCGGAGGTATTCCCTCCATGGCCACCGGCACATAAGGCATATCAGCGACGTCAAATCCGGCCTCCCCGAAGCTGATTCCCACGTCACTGCGCAGATTGTTGCTGTAGGAGTCGGTTTCGTCCGCGGAGTACACGATCAGCACCCGGCGCTCAATCTCCCCCGCCGGCAACAGCACATGAAGCGCGTACCTGGCCGCCACCGCCGCCTGGCGTCGATTCTGTGGGGCTATCTGGAAGTACATATCGGAGTAGTTCGTCAGCGAATCGGCCGAAAGCGTCGCGGCGACCATCGGCAGTCCTGCATGCCCCAGGGCCCTGATCGTGTTGATCGTCGCCTGATGACTCTGATCAAGGCCCGCCACGCCGATCAGGTGGGATTCCTCATCCCTCGCGATCCTCTCCAGAATTTCGGCGACACGTGGACCATGTCGCATGCCGGCCCCGGCGTTGGCCACAAGGATCCGGACCAGCGGTGTGGTCTCGGCGGCGATGAGCTGCCGATACTGAGCCGCCGCCACCCCTGCCAGATTCTCCCGTTCAGCGACGAACCCTGGCTTCCCGCTCCCCACACTGAGATCAGACAGGTAGGCAACGGTGATGTAGGGGCGCTCCGGGTTCTCACGGCGCATCCGCTCCACCATACGATTTTGCTCCCTGATCCTTTCTAGGGGAGCGGTGAGCTCGGAGTTGACTTCCGCAAAACGAAGAAGATTCTCCCCAGCGACCCCGATGCATTCATCTTCGATCGTCATCAGAGTTGAGACATCCGCGGCGAACCAGCTGAGACCGCAGTGGGCATCACTCCAGCTGTTGTACCAGAGATAACTGGCGCCCATCAGTGCGGCGATTAAAAATCCGGCTATCGCGGGTAGCAAACCGCGTTTGGTCCACCATGGCTGCTTTCTAATTGTCGGCGGCTCTATCGACCGCACGTCCAACACAGCATTCTCATGCTCACCCTCGTTGAACTGTGGTGGCACCTGAAGCGTGAGAAACCACGCAGAATTCGAACGGCTACGGGCCAGCTTACTGATTCTTCCACGCCACACTCGGTATGCGTCCTGCACATCGGTGATAGAGTCTGATGTGCATGCGAACGGTGGCGCCTTTCGGCTCCTGCTGATCACCAGCAACGGATCGAACGCCCCCGTCTCGTTGCGGATGTCGTTGATGGTTGCGAGGAGGCGGTACCCACCGTTATCTCTCGTGATTCCGTCGAGGAGTATGACGGGGTACGCCGTACGCGCCGAACCTGCGAGGCGCCATGGACGCCGACGGTACGCACTCCTCAAGTCCTCGAGGAAAGCATTGACGAGTATCTTCAGTAACTCGCCCGGATCTTCCTTCGACGTCCCCGGCACATTCACGCCATCCCTAACTGCTATTACCCCTGTCAGCCGCTCCGCAAACCCGATAATGGTACCCGGATTACGGCTGGCGAGATTCTTTTGTCGGACCAGCCATACATATTCCTGCCCAACACCCGGTATCAAACCCCTGATCTTTAAACCACTCCAGCCGTACCGGACCGCCCTTATAAAAGCCCCAAGCCACCATGGCTTTCCCTCGATTTTCTCAAAATCATCAAGTGAATCCGCGAGGGGATGCAGATGCATCTCTCGCTCCCGCATTCTCCTCTGGAGTACCTGATCCCGGATGTCTCCATTGGAGAGCTCCTGAAAGAACAGCCACTGCACAAGCGCAAATCTCAAGAATTTGATCTGAACTCTCCGATCACCCTCCTTGACCCATAAACTTTTCGCTATTTTAATGAGAAAAGCGTGGACCTTGATAACATCCTCCAAGGTGGCCGACCCAAGAGGACGTTTGTCGAGGTCATCACCTACTGCGGCATCGCCCTTACGGTCGGAGGTCACCTTCTCCTGCTGGGATGCTTTCCCCCGCTGGGAAGCCTTCTCATCACGGGAAGAGCCCGCACCTTGGGGAGGAGCATCACCCTGGGGAGGGGCCGCCTCCTCATGACGAAAGAGAGCATAGGGAACCTGTTCCCCCTGAGCCTGCGCCAGAAAATCGGCGATGGCTTCCATTAGATTTGCGTGCGCATCCGCTCCGATCAGACACACTATGGGGTGTCCGGCCCGCTGTGTCCGCCGATCGGACTCACGCCGCGGCTTTTCTCCCCGGCGTGGTCGCTGAATCAAACCCTTCAACCATTCCAGAAAAACAACAATCTTTGGAGATATCTTGATCTCTCTCGACTCAGTCAAGCCATCTTCATTGATTTCCCCGCGCGACATCCCTTACCCTTTCGGATATAGCACGGATAAATTATTCGACCATATGCCACGCACAACGCAAAAATTAAAATCTAGCCCGCTTCAAAAGTTAAGATTTCTTGACCCGCTGCGTCATATACGCCGCCCTATGGCCGAATTCCGATAGCGGGAAGTGTCCGCGATCCGATCCCCTTCAGTCCACCCCAGCAAGTGTCAGAAAATTTACAGAAACAATTATCAAGATCAATCGTTAGGCACCCCACTCCACGCCCGGTTAATACAACAATCACGGACCGTAAATGCAAATTTCTGAATGTAATGTTTCAGCGGTCTTGACGCACTATCTAACAGTTCGGCGTCAAAATTGACTGGGCCGGTGACAGCCAACGCCGGTCCTGCCCTGGCTCCGGATGGCCTCTTCGTTAGCTACGCGATTCACTCATCACGCGCTACCGCTGGCAGTTCCTCGACCTATGCAGCAGCTCCTCGGCTACGGCCATGCATAACGAGCCGAAAGCGTCACCCATGGCAGCCCAGAGACGACTACCGGAGGCGGCTCGCCGGCCCGACAGGCCTGGAATCTGACACCCACCAACCACGATCTTCCTGGCGCGTGACCGATGGCGCCGCGTCACATGCCAGAGTGCCTTATGAGCTTTTTCGAGGTGGCTGACGCAGCGGTGGCAGCCGCTATAGAGGCGGGCGCCCGGTACGCCGACGCCCGCGTTATGCACCGACGGTACGAGTCCATGTCAGTCCGGAACACCGAAGTGGAGGACCTGACCCAAACCGAGGACGCCGGTATCGGGGTCAGGGCGCTGGTCGGTTCGTCCTGGGGTTTCCACGCCCTGCCGGACCTCACGGAGGCCGGCGCCCGACGCGCCGGGCGCGCCGCCACTGAGATCGCACGCGCCAGCGCCCGCGTACCCGGGCCACCGTTGGAGCTGGTTGAGGTCGAGGTGAGGGTCGACAGCTGGGCCAACCCGTGCCGGATCGATCCGCTGTCAGTGTCGTTATCCGAGAAAGGCGACCTGCTGGTCGAGACGACACGGCTGATGGTCGAGCACGGCGCGGACATCGCGGAGGCCAGCTACTCGATCTGGGACGCCCGCATCTGGTTCACCTCTAGTGCCGGGCACCGCATCGAGCAGCACATCCGCAAATGCGGCGCGGGCTCCAGCGCGACCGCGATTGGGGAGCATGAGACCCAACGGCGCAGCTCTCCCCGGCAGTACGGGACCGCGGGATGGGAGCTGGTGGAAGACTTGGACCTGATCGGCTCCGCTCCCCAGCTCGCCTCCGAAGCGCGCGCCCTCCTTACCGCCCCACCGTGCCCGGAAGGCACCACCACCTTAATCCTGGGTTCCGAACAGATGGCGCTTCAGATCCACGAATCCGTGGGACACGCCGTTGAGCTGGACCGGATCCTGGGCTGGGAGGCGGCGTTCGCCGGTACGAGCTGGCTCGATCTATCCCAACTGGGCAACCTGCAGTACGGCTCGCCCCTGATGAACATCACGGCCGACCCGACCATCCCCGGTGCGCTCGGGTCGTTCGGGTACGACGACGAAGGCACTCCCGCCGCCCCGCGGGACATCGTGCGGGACGGAATCTGGGTGGGTGTGCTGGCCGGACGTGACTCAGCTGCCGTCGCAGGCTTGGACTACGCCGGCAGCGTACGGTCCGACGGCTGGGCGCGGCTCCCGATGGTCCGGATGACCAACGTCGGGCTGCTGCCGGGTCCGCACTCGCTGGAGGAGATGATCGCCGAGACCTCCGAAGGCGTGTTCATGGAGACCAACCGTTCCTGGTCGATCGATGACAAGCGGCTCAACTTCCAGTTCGGATGTGAGATTGGGTGGGAGATCCGGAACGGGAAGCGGGGCCGGATGCTGCGCAACCCCACCTACACCGGGATCGGACCGGTGTTCTGGCGTTCCATGGACATGCTCGGGGGCGCTGACGAGTTGATCGTCTGGGGTACCCCCAACTGCGGTAAGGGCCAACCCAGCCAAATCGGCCACACCGGCCACCCAGCGGTGCCGGCTCGTTTCACCAATGTCCGAGTGGGGGTACGCGGATGAGCGCGGAACTGGACATCGCGGCGCAGGTGCTGGAGCTGGTCCGTCACCGGGCCCCGAACGCGGCGGCGGAGGTCTTCGTAGAGACCCACCGGCTGGCCCTGACGCGGTTCGCGAATTCCTTCATCCATCAGAACGTCGCCGACGAGGGCACGTCGGTGTGGCTGCGGTTGCATCACGACGGGCGTACCGCGATCGGATCGGCCAACATAGGGCCACTGTCCAGTCTGGACGATTTTGTGGCGCGTACCCTGACAGCGTCCCAGCTGCTACCGGTCGATCCCAGTTGGCCCGGACTCAACGGCGCTGAAAGCGCCGAAGCTGCCCTTCATGGACAGAACAACCTGGACGAAGCGACCTTCCACGCCTCCCCCGACGACCGGGCGGCGGTGGTACGCGCATTCGTCGACGCCGCCGAAGGTCTACCCACCGCCGGGTACTGCCGCACCACGGGAAGCACCGCCGCGTACGCCAACACGGCTGGCCGGTCGGTGACGGGAGCCGCCTCCACCGCCGCTGTGGACGCGATCGCGCGTACCCCATCCTCGGACGGGGTGGCCCGGATCGCCAGCGTTCGCCTGTCTGATATGGACGGCGCGCGGTTAGGAGCGGTGGCGGTGGCCAAGGCACGGGCCGGCACTGAGCCGGTGACCCTGCCGGCCGGCCAATACCCGGTGGTCCTGGAGCCCGCCGCCGTGATCGATGTGCTGATCTCGCTGGGGCTCTATGGCTTCAACGGCAAGGCACTGTTGGAGAGGCGGTCCTTCATCGCCCCCGGTGAAGCCCAGTTTGATCCGGTTATCTCCTTGGTCGACGATCCCACCCTGGGGTTGCCCTTCGACATTGAGGGCACTCCCAAGCGGCGGCTGAATCTAGTGACCGACGGGGTGACGCAGACCGCGGTCCATGACCGACGGACCGCGGCGGCGCTGAAGGTGTCCTCGACCGGGCACGCGATCGCCGGCGGCGCGCGGTTGGGGCCGTTCCCCCAGAACCTTCTGCTTTCCCCCGCACCGGAGGCGCCCGCCGGATCGTCCACCGTGGACGATCTTCCGATCGCTGATCCGTCTGTGGCGCCGCTGATCGCGGGTATGGAGCGTGGTCTGCTCGTCAGCGACCTGTGGTACACCCGGGTCTTGGACCCGAGAACCGTCGTGATGACGGGCCTGACCCGCAACGGCGTGTGGCTCATCGAAAACGGCGAGCTTGTCCGGCCGGTACGCAACCTGAGGTTCACGCAGTCCTACCCGTCGGCCCTGGCGCCTGGGGCGGTTCGGGCAGTGGGGTCACGAGCGATCACGATCCCCTACAACTGGGGCCTGTTGACCGCCACCGCGCCTGCGCTCGCCGTGGAGTCCTGGAACTTCACCGGTGACGCGACCGGCTGACCTGCGTCCAGTCGTCACGTCTCGCCTGTGAGGGTGCGGTGTGCATCCCCGCACCCTCACGCCAAGCGTTCACAGCTCCCTACGGGGCCCACGGCGATCTGTGTGACGAAGCTTGGGTGTTCACAGGTGGCGGTGGTGGTGGATTGAACGTGTGATGACGGCGGGCACGGCGCGTACGCCAGATGAGAAAGAGCACGAGGCTCACAATGCCCCCGGCGATAGCGACCCCGATCAGAGCTAAAACACCACCGCCCACCCCGGCGGCCGCCTCTTCGGGCGGCGCGGGTGGGCTCCCAGGGGTCTCCTCGGGTGGTTCCAGCCCAGGCCCGGTTCCAAGCGGATTCTCATCAACCGGCTCGACGTCTTCCGTGAGAGCCGCCAAGGGATCAACCACGCCGAACCCGTATTCCATATCGCGCCCGGACGGCCCGCGGTCATCCGCGGTCTGGATCAGCCTGTTAATGACATTGGCGGCATCGAGCTCGGGATACTCAGAAATCACCAGAGCCGCCGCTGCTGACACCAAGGCTGTCGCGTTGCTTGTTCCCCTGCTGGTGTAATAGTCATGTCCAGCTCCCGCGGCCATGATCTCCTCCGCGGGCGCCGCCAATGCCACCTGGTCGCCTCGAACAGAGACCGGTGAGAAAAATCCTTGCCGGTCGGTCCCAGACACCACCAAAGCCCCAGGAAAAGTGCCTAGACCATCTACTTCTTGGTCTCCCAGAGTCGTGTTTCCCGCAGCCGTAATCACTACGACATTCCGCTCAAGGGCATATTCTAAAGCTTCCTGGAGCTCAATACTGCGACGCGTTGACAAGGATATGTTAATAACCCTCGCACCCTGATTTACAGCCCATCGGATCCCCTCTGCTATCTCTCCCCCTTCAGCCTCCCATTCGTCGGCTTCTGAAGCATCTCCAGGCTGAACCCGAACAGGGAGTATGTTGGCTTCTGGAGCCAAGCCGAGGACGCCGTCCGTGTTGCCGTCCCCGTGTCCATGGCCCGCAATCAGCGAGGCCATCGCGGTCCCGTGGCCGTCGGAGTCTGCACGGCCGTCTCCACCCGTCACAAAATCCAGCCCTGGCAGAACATTCCCGGCCAGATCCGGGTGTGAGGCGTCCACGCCTGTGTCGATCACGGCGACCGTGACCCCCTCCCCCCGCGTGATCTCGTGAATCTCCGCCACGCGAAGGAAACTCAAGTGCCATTGGGCGTCACGGATCTCATCGGCCCTAGCCGGCGTTCCGGTCAAGGCGATGACGGCACTGGACACCCCCACAATGCACACCAGCCAGCGAAACACCCGGATCAACTCAGCCCTGGCCACGCGGCGTCCTCCGGAAACTTACGACCTGACCGTTGCGATCACGGTAGCCAGCTCCGAAATCGGCGTTATCACGGCAAGGGTCAGGCGCGCCGAGCTGATTGGTGGGTGGTGGTGGTTCCACAGGCCGGCGTTCTGGGGGTTTCGGGCGTCCGGTCCGCGCCGGTACCCGGTTCTGTCCAAGCACACCTCGCGTACGGGGTGTCTTCTCGTCCCGCCACACCGCGGGATCCTCGGTCAACCGTGACCGGCGCCCACGCCTACGCCCGTCGTCCACCAGGGGAGCACCGCCGGGTGGGTACGGTCCTACGGGCGAGCCTTGTCCGGGCTGTCGCGCGCCAGTAGGTCCAGTAGATGTGGTCTCACTTCCGGCTAGTGGCGTGGGTGTCCCGGACCGGGGCGGGGCCATGGGAGCGGAGGGCAAGGAATTTCCTCCTGGTGGCTGGGTGCCACCGATGACTCCCCCGATAGGGAGCCCGGGCCGCCCACCGATGCGGGGAGTACCGAACAGACCGCTGCCGCCGGGTCCTCGGGAAATGGGAGCGACGCCGGGCGGTGGTGAATGTGGTGGCGTGTGCGGCGGCACAGTGGCGCCCCCAGGCGGGAATGGAAGGCCTGGAGCCAGCGGTGGGGTTCCCGGAGAACCCGGTACCCCACCGCCTCCCAGGGTGGGAGGAGGAATAGTGCCGACCGGCGGTGCGGTGACTCCTGGTGGGGGTGAGCCACCACTGAGAATGGGACCATCACTATCGGTCCACCCGTCGTTGTTCCAGCTATCACCGCTACCGGGAACATCGGTCGCTATGGGGTTCGTCCCCGTAGACCCGCCCGATGGTGAAGCCGATCCATTGTTATAGGACGGGACCGTCGAGAAAGTGTCATCACCCGCCCCGTTAAATGAATTTGTTGCCCGGCTACTGGCCTGTTCCTCCTCATTTACGGGCGGCTCAACCGCTGCCGCCCCTGGGTTCTGGAGCTTGAAGCGAGCATCGTGGTAGGTGTGTTCGAGGGCGATCATCGCGTCCAGGGCCCGCCGGTAGCGTGGATCGGCGAAATGGCCGTTCGGTACGTATACCGACTCCCCCGGCCGTGGGGCTAGTTGCGGCTCCTGCGTTGACGGTTCTCTATCGAGGTCAGAGAAGAGATTCTGTACCTCCTGAAGTCTGTCCCGGACAGTCCGCAGCACCGGAGCATTCGCCATAGCGACATCGGCGCTTTCACGCAGTCGCTCCGCCAGGCGGGTCATGTGTGCGATGTAAAGCTCACCCGCCGGGCTCTGCCATATTGGCCGCATCAGCTCCGCCGCGCGTTCCAGGAACCGTGCCCGGGCTCGGAGGGTGTCCGCGACCATCACCCACCGCCGCGCCGTCTCAGCGATCTGTTCCGGGCTGTCAGCCCAGGCCATCTCGCGCAGTTGCTCGTAGCTGTAACGGGTTAACGGGCTCGTCGGCGCTCCGATGTCCTCCATCAGCCCTCGCCTTCGGAAAGGTTGGGAGTCTCCACATCGCCCAGCCGTACCAGGATGTCGTTTTGGGTGGCGGCGAGGTAGGCGTCTGTTTCCGCGTACAGATCCGCGATCTGTCGAGTCGCCTCGGCAAACCGCGTGAACTCCTGATCCAGAAAACGCAGGAAGTCCCAGGTCGCGATGCTCGCGCTGTACGTCTTGTTCCGGAGGTGGACCGCCATCTCTAGGCGCTCATCGCGGCCTATGCCCAACGGCCCATCCTCCAGATCTATGTGTGGTCGGGCCAGGGTGGGCAGATCAGCGAGTTGATCCGCCCACCCCCGCAGCGAGGTGACATTGATTGCCACCGTTTCGTTTCCGGCGAACTCCTCCTCGGCCATTCCCGCTCCACAACGCTTTTGGTCCCCAATGCGACGCTCACGGTAGGTCTTTCCGACATGCTGTGCAATGACGAGACCACGCGTTGTGGATAACAGGTCAGACCAGCACGTCCTGCCGCCGTGACGGCATGGCATCAGCTACCTGCGTGGTACGCGGCGCCGGCGGCGAAGGAGCAACCCGCAGCAGACGGGCCATCCACACCGGCAGCCACCAGGTCCAGCGTCCAGAGACCGCGACCAGGGCGGGAACCAGCAGCATCCGCAGCACCGTGGCGTCGATGAGGATGCCGACCCCGAGCGCGGTCGCGATGATCTTCACGTCGATCTCAGGCGCCATCGCCAGTGAGGCGAATGCGAAGAACAGGATCAGGGCGGCGCAGGTCACCAGCCGTCCGATCCGACCCAGGCCCTCGGTGACGGCCAGCCGCGTTGAGCCGGTGCGGTCGTACTCCTCCCGTATCCGCGACAGCAGGAACACCTCATAGTCCATGGACAGACCGAACAAGAAGGCGAAGGCCATAAGCGGCACGAACGTCGACACTGACCCGAGGGCCGGGATGTCCCACAACAGCTGCGACCCGTACCCCTCCTGCCAGATCAGTACCAGCCCGCCGTAGGCGGCCCCGATAGACAGTAGGTTCAACACGATCGCCTGAGCGGCCAACACGAGGGACCGGAAGGCGCGTGCCAGCAGCACAAAGGTTGTCAAACCCACCAGGGCCAGCAGCAGCGGGAACCATCCGTACAGCGCTTCCTTCTCCGCTTGGAGGTACGCGCCGCTGCCTCCAACCCGGACCCCGGACGCCTCCGCGTCCACGGCCTGCTGGACCTGTTCCACCGTCGTCTGACCGGCGTCGGTGGAGGTCTCCGCCTCCGGAATCACGCTTACTAAGGCCGTCCCGTCGATACGCCATCCCGTCTCCTGGGGTGCGATGACCGCGTACACACCGTCCAGGTCGGACAGTCGATCGATGATCGCGGGGGCATCGGAGGCGTCGGGCACCATCACCTCGATCGGGGTGAAGACACCCGCTGGAACACCGGTGTCGGTCACCGCGGTGACCGCGGCCCGCGCCGCAGCGGTGTTGGCCAGCGCGTGCGCCGGCGCCTCACCCAGCCGGATCCCGAGCGCGGCGATGATCAGAGGGGTGAGCAGAACAGCGGCGCCGAGTATGGCGAGCCAGCGGTGCCGCAGCACGAGGCGTGCCCACCACAGTCCCAGCCGGCCGGGGCGCGCACCCCGCTGCCGCCGGGGCCAGTCCAAACGGGCCCCCACGGTCGCCAGGATCACCGGCAGCAGCGTCATCGTGACCCCGACGCTGCACAACGGGATCAGCATGCACGCCAGGCCGAAGACCCGTAGGAACGGGACGGGGATCAGGACAAGGATCAGCAACCCGACGGCTACGGTGAGCCCGCTGAACACGACCGCGCGTCCGGCGGTGGCCATGGCGCGGTGCGTCGCCTCGATCGGATCGTGTCCCCGTGAGCGTTCCTCACGCCACCGGGTCACCAGCAGCAGGGAGTAGTCGATGGCGATTCCCAGCCCGATCAGGGCGATGGCGAACTGCACGATAAAGATGACGTCGGTCAGGTAGGTCATCCCGAGGACGCCGAGGAAGCTCGCCAGGATCGACACGGCCGCCACCAGCAACGGCAGCAGCGCCAACAGTGATCCGAAGACGAACAGCAGAACCACCAAGGCGGCGACGGCGCCCAGCAGGGTCTCAATCAGCAGGGCGATGTCATCCTCGCCCTCTTCCTCCTCCCCTTCAGCGAGGAGGTCCAGGCCGGTCACCTCAACGTCGGTGCCGGACGGCACAGCGGAGCGGTACGCCGATGCCACTCCTTCCACGATCTGCGCCGGTGGTCCGTCATCCCCACCGGTGAACGGTGGATACACCAGGTTGAGGGCGGTACGGCCGTCCTGGGAGACCAGGCCCGCCCCGCCGGGCTGCAGAGGCGAGGCCACTCGAAGTCCGTGCTCGGTCAGCTGGTCCGCCGCTCTGGTCAACGCGTCCGTGGCTTCCGGGCTGTCGATGGTCGTCCCCTCCGGGAAGGTGGTCACGACGACCAAGGGGGCGCCTGGACCGCCGGCGCCGTAGTGTTCCAGGATGTCCAGGTTGTCCTCATACCCCCGCTGGTCGGGCAGACTGAAATCAGCGGCGAGGCGATCGACCGTGATCGATGTACCGAACACGCCCACCGCGAGGACGAGCGCCCAGACACACAGCACCGCGTGACGGTACCGGAGCACTAAACGAGAGAAAGCCGTCATGCCTCCACCCCACCGATCTGGCCTTGTCAGCCCGTGAAGGCGACCTGAGAGGCGGCTGAGAGCTTCAGAACGGGGGTGGCGGTGAGGCGTGCTTCCTCGCGTTTTCCCTACTCGGCTCCCGGCCGGGGATCCTGGCCGGCTTTAAGGCGCGACCGGTATCTCGAACCAGAAGCAGGCACCGGTCCCGGAGGCCGGATCAGCCACCTCGACCCCGCAACGTCCACCGTGGGCCGCTACCACGGCCGCGACAATGGCCAGCCCGAGTCCGGCGCCACCCCGAGCCCGAGTACGCGACGGGTCAGCGCGGTAGAACCGCTCGAAGATCCGTTCCCGCAGCTGTTGGGGCACCCCAGGGCCGCTATCGATCACCTCAAGGTGGGCCCGGCCATCCCGTTCGGAGAGACGGACGACCGCAGCGGTGTCGGGAGGGGTGTGCCGCCGCACGTTGCTGAGCAGGTTCCCCAGCACCTGCCGCAGTTGGGATTCATCGCCGGACACCATAAGAGTGTCAGGTCCGAGGTAGGTGATCGGGCGGGTCGGTTCGACGGCGGTCGCGTCGGCCACCGCGTCCACCGCGAGCGCCGCGAGATCCACCGGCTCATGGGACAGCGCGGAGGGTTCAGGGGCGGAATCTAAGCGCGCCAGCAGCAGCAACTCCTCCACCAACGCGCTCATCCGGGCGGACTCCTCCTCGATCCGGCGCATCGCGACGGCGAGATCCGCCGGGTCCGCCGCGGCGCCTCGGCGGAACATCTCCGCGTAGCCCCGGATGGAGGTCAAAGGGGTACGCAGCTCATGGGAGGCATCGGCGATGAACCGCCGCAGCCGCTCCTCGGAGGCTTCCTTCTCCCGGAAGGCTGTCTCCAACCGTCCCAGCATCGCGTTGAGGGCGGCGGCGAGCCGGTTGATCTCGGTGTAGGACCGTGTGGGGATGCGGCGGGACAGCTCTCCGGCCCCGATCGCCTGGGCGATCGCGCCGATCTCGTCTAAGGGGCGCATGCCCCGGCGTACCAGCCGACCACCGATGAAACCGATCACGGCCAGGGTGACCGCACCGGAGCCGACCAGGACCCCCATGAAACGTCCCTGGTCGAACCGGTCGAGTGGTTCGGCGGCCACCAGCAGGCCTTCCGGCAGGACCTCCGCACGCACCCTCCACTGTGGAGAGTCTCGGTCATCGGAGCTGGTGAACCGGGCTACACCAGAATCACCGAACGGCAACCGGGCAGGCAGCACGGGTGCCTGTGGGGCGTTGGGGGCCCGCCACTCCCCGCGTACCCGACCGTCTGGTGAGGACAGCAGTAGGTAGCTCAGGCCGGCCGCCATGCGGGTGAAGTCGGCGTCGCTGGGATCTGGTGTCGTCGCCAGGATCCGTTTGACGTCCTCGCTTTCCTGGTCCAGCTCGCGATCCAACTGATCGATGAGGTTGTCTTGAACTGCGGCGAAGATCCCACCGCCCTGCAGGTGCAGCCCGGCCGCTACCGAGGCGATGACGATACCGATCAGTCGGACCCGCAGGGAGCGGCCGCGGGTCCGACGCCTCCACAGGCGCGCCATCCCTCTCACCTCCGCGGCAACCGCAGACTGTAACCGACCCCACGCACGGTGTGGATGAGAGGCGGAGAGAACCGATCCACCTTCTTGCGCAGATAACTGATGTACGCCTCGACCACGTTGTCGTTACCGCCGAAGTCGTACTGCCACACATGGTCGAGGATCTGTGCCTTGGACAACACCCGCCCGGCGTTGTGCGCTAAGTACCGCAGCAGTTTGAACTCGGTCGGCGTCAACTCGATCCGGATCCCGTGCCGAGTCACCTCATAGGCGTCCTCATCCAGTACAAGGTCGGCGTACCGGACTGTGGAGTCGGTGCCGAGGCGTCCGCTACGGCGCAGCACCGCCCGGATCCGGGCGATCAGCTCATCGACGGAGAACGGCTTGGTCACATAGTCGTCCCCGCCCAGGGTGAGTCCGGTGATTTTGTCAGCGGTGGCGTCCCGCGCGGTCAGGAACACCACAGGGACATCACGCCAGGCCCGTAACCGTTGACACACCTCCAAGCCGGTCAGGTCGGGCAGCATCACGTCGAGCACCACCAGGTCAACGCGGATCTCCTGGGCGACGCGGATCGCCTCCCGGCCGGTCGCCGCCAGCGTCACGGCGAAGCCTTCGTAACGCAAAGCCATCCCTACCAGTTCGGTGATCGCGGCTTCGTCATCGACGACCAGGACCGTCGCCACCGGTTCGGCTCCACCCCGTGGAGGGAGCACCTGCACATTCATCAGACCTCTCCCGCTGTCGGTCACGTCCCGGCAGGTCACGCGTCCGCCCGTCGGGTACGCGGTATCCGAGTCTGCCCCGGCCTCGCCCATCTCGTCTGAGAGCGGTCTGAGAAATCCCTGAGAGACACATCAGGCATACCTGGTGATATCCACACAATGACTCCGTACTAATGTCCGTGACGAAGTTACAGAGCACGCAAAACAGACGGTTCACGGCGTAGCGTGGCCTTTTAAGTCCCCCAGACACACCCTCTCAAGGGAGCAAGATCTATGACGACAACGGCAACTGGTACGGAGGTGCGTTCACGGGCAAAGATCACCGCCCGGACGCTACGTACCGACCGGTGGTGGCTCGCGCCGCTGCTGACAGTCCTGGGCCTGCTCGCCTTCGTGGTGTACGCGACGATCCGCGCCTTTATGGGCAGGTATTACTGGGTCGACGACTATCACTACCTGACCCCGTTCTACTCACCCTGCATGAGCCAGTCCTGTATTCCGGAGGCGGCGCACTTCGGACGTCCTCTTCCGGAGTTCCCCGGGTTCATCCCGCTGGCCGTCATCTCGCTGCCGTTCCTGCTCGCGTTCCGGCTCACCTGCTACTACTACCGACGGGCGTACTACCGCTCCTTCTGGCTGTCGCCACCCGCGTGCGCGGTCGCTGAACCGCACGCGAAGTACACCGGGGAAACCCGGTTCCCCCTGGTGCTTCAGAACTTCCACCGCTACTTCTTCTACGCCGCACTGATCATTTCCCTGATCAACACCTACGACGCCCTCCTGGCCTTCAACACCGCCGACGGATTCGGCATTGGCCTCGGCAACCTGATCCTGCTGGGCAATGTGCTCCTGCTGTGGGCGTACACCCTCTCCTGCCACTCCTGCCGGCACATCGTCGGCGGTCGCCTACGGCACTTCTCCCGCCACCCGGTGCGCTACTGGGCCTGGACCCAGGTCTCCAAGCTCAACGCCCGACATATGCAGTTCGCCTGGATCACGCTGGGGACTTTGGTTCTGACCGATGCCTACGTCATGGCGGTCTCGGCTGAGTGGTTCTCCGACCTGCGCTTTTACAACTGAGGTGACCGACGATGACCGAGATCGAACGACTCTCCTTTGACGTCGTGGTCATCGGCGCCGGTGGCGCCGGGCTGCGCGCGGCGATCGAGGCACGACTGCACGGCAAACGCACCGCGGTCGTGTGTAAATCCCTGTTCGGTAAGGCCCACACGGTGATGGCCGAAGGGGGCGCCGCCGCCGCGATGGGCAACGTCAATCCCCGCGACAACTGGAAAGTGCACTTCCAGGACACGATGCGGGGCGGCAAGTTCCTCAACCACTGGCGGATGGCCGAGCTGCACGCCAAGGAGGCCCCGGACCGGATCTGGGAGCTGGAGACCTATGGCGCGTTGTTCGACCGCACCCCCGACGGGAAGATCTCGCAGCGAAACTTCGGAGGGCACCAGTACCCGCGACTGGCACACGTGGGTGACCGAACCGGCCTGGAGTTGATCCGTACCCTGCAGCAAAAGGTGGTCGCCCTGCAGCAGGAGGATGACGCCAACCCCGACAGCGACGGCTGCATCGAGGTGTACGCGGAGTGCACGATCACCGAGATCCTGCTCGATGAGATCGGTCGCGTCGCGGGAGCGTTCGGGTACCGGCGAGAAAGTGGCCAGTTCGTGCTGTTCCAGGCCCCGGCGGTCGTGCTGGCCACCGGCGGTATCGGCAAGTCCTACAAGGTGACCTCCAATTCCTGGGAGTACACCGGGGACGGTCACGCGCTGGCGCTGCGGGCGGGCGCGTCGCTGGTGAATATGGAGTTCGTCCAGTTCCACCCCACCGGCATGGTCTGGCCGCCGTCGGTGAAGGGGATCCTGGTCACCGAGTCGGTACGTGGTGACGGCGGTGTCCTGCTCAACTCCGAGGGGCGGCGCTTCATGTTCGACTACGTGCCGGACGTGTTCCGCTCCCAGTACGCCGAGACCGAAGAGGAGGCCGACCGCTGGTACGACGACCCCGACAACAACCGGCGTCCCCCGGAGCTGCTGCCGCGTGACGAGGTGGCCCGGGCCATCAACGCCGAGGTCAAGGCGGGTCGAGGCTCCCCCCATGGTGGGGTGTTCCTGGATGTCTCTACCCGGATGCCGGCCGAGGTGATCCGGCGTCGTCTGCCGTCGATGTATCACCAGTTCAAGGAACTGGCCGACGTGGACATCACCGCCGAACCGATGGAGGTC
This sequence comes from Actinomycetales bacterium, assembly GCA_002919305.1. GTDB lineage: Bacteria > Actinomycetota > Actinomycetes > Mycobacteriales > Micromonosporaceae > RSA1. The sequence goes on along the minus strand of PKFB01000080.1, from coordinate 58,158 downwards.
GGCCCGACCTGCCACTACGTGATGGGCGGTGTGGATGTCGACCCCGACTCGACCGCGGCCTCGGTCCCCGGCCTGTTCGCGGCCGGTGAGGTGGCCGGTGGCATGCACGGTTCCAACCGGCTGGGGGGCAACTCGCTGTCGGACCTGCTGGTTTTCGGACGGCGGGCAGGAGCCGCTGCCGCCGCGTACCACTCCTCTGTGGTGGGTGATCTGCCGCAGGTGCCGGAGTCCGCGGTAGCGGCCGCGGTGGAGACCGCGTTGGCGCCGTTCGCCACCGAGTCCGGGGAGAACCCGTACGCGTTGCAGCAGGAGCTCCAGCAGGTCATGAACGACCTGGTCGGCATCATCCGGCGCGCCGATGAGCTGGAGCAGGCGCTGGTGAGGCTGGCGGAGCTGAAGGAACGCGCCAAGAAGGTGTCGGTCACCGGCGGACGCCGATACAACCCGGCCTGGCACCTGGCGTTGGACCTGCGCAACATGCTGCTGGTCAGTGAGTGTGTGGCCCGGGCCGCGTTGGAGCGGAAGGAGAGCCGGGGCGGTCACACCCGTGACGACTACCCCGATATGGATCCAGCGTGGCGGCGCATCAATCTGGTCTGTTCCCTGCGGGGCGACACCGTTGTGGTGGAACACCGGCCTTTGCCGGCGATGCCGGTGGAGCTGCTGCGGCTGTTCGACATCGAGGAACTGCGTAAGTACATGACCGAGGAGGAGCTGGCCGTCCTGGAATCGGACATGACGGAATCCGCCATTGGACAGTCGGGGGTCGAAGCGGGCGCTGAGTTCGGCGCTGGACGGTCTGGCAGCACCGCGGACGGTAAGGAGGGCACCAGCCGATGAGCACGATGCGTGATTTCCGGATCTGGCGCGGTGACGAGACCGGCGGCGCGCTCGTGGACTACCAGGTCGAGGTCAACGAGGGTGAGGTCGTCCTCGATGTGATCCACCGCTTGCAGGCCACCCAGGCACCGGACCTCGCGGTGCGGTGGAACTGCAAGGCCGGCAAGTGTGGTTCGTGCTCGGCTGAGATCAACGGTAAGCCGCGGTTGATGTGTATGACCCGTATGAGCGTGTTCGCACCGGATGAGACGGTGACCGTCACCCCGCTGCGCACGTTCCCGGTGATCCGCGACCTGGTGACGGACGTGTCCTACAACTACGAGAAGGCGCGGCAGATACCGGCGTTCGCACCGCCGCCGGACCTGAGGCCGGGCGAGTACCGGATGATGCAGGTCGACGTGGAGCGTTCGCAGGAGTTCCGCAAGTGCATCGAGTGCTTCCTGTGCCAGAACACCTGCCATGTCACCCGCGACCATGAGGAGAACAAGCGGGTGTTCGCCGGTCCACGCCTGTTCATCCGGGCCGCCGAACTGGACATGCACCCACTTGACACCCGGAAGGATCGGAAAGAGTTCGCGCAGGCAGAACAAGGACTGGGCTACTGCAACATCACCAAATGCTGCACCGAGGTCTGCCCCGAACACATCAAGATCACCGACAACGGGATCATCCCGATGAAGGAACGGGTGGTCGATCGCCGCTACGACCCCTTGGTCTGGCTCGGCAGCAAAATCTTCCGTCGTCGTTCCTGAGCCGTTGGCGCATTCCCGCAGACATCGGCTCGCTCACACCACGGTGGCCAGGCTCGGATCTGTGTCGGATAGTCGATAGTTGGGTATCGGACGCGGATCCGAGCCCACCGTGCTCGCGCCGATCGCAGCAGGTCGGTAACCCGGCACCCCAGCCTCTCCCTCATCTTTGCTGGTCCAGGTAGGCTCGCAACGCAGTAACGATCGGCGCGTCGGCGGGTAGCCATGGAACACTGTCCAACTCATCGGCGGCGAGCCATCGCAGTTCGCCATGCTCGTGGGGGTAAGGCACCCCATCAAGCAGACGGGCGGTCCACACCTTGAGCACCGCGCGGCCGTGGGTCAGCGGAATGTCATCACCGATCCGGTCGAAGACCTCAATGCGGACACCTAGCTCCTCTATGCACTCACGGATCAGTGCTTCCTGTTCAGTCTCACCGGGATCGACCTTGCCTCCCGGGAATTCCCACATACCCGCTACTTCTGGTGGCGCAAGGCGAGAACAAGCCAACACGCGTCCACCGTCAAGAATGGCCGCGCCGACGATCACAGTAACGGCCCCCGTGTCCGTTTCTGAAGTGCTCGCCGACTCAGCTATGTTCATCTGGTTCACGACCCGTGTTGGATCCTGTTCGCTTGGTTCATTACACACGACGCTCAAGAGTGCCAGATCAAAGTGACATGTTGGTAGCGCGATTCCGGATAGTCCATCTCTGGGTCGAATGTCAGCGTGGACAGCGGCTGTGACAGCGTGCAAACTCGAGAGACCGACGGTAACGGCGTGGCGGCGATTCGGTCACAAACCGGCGACAAGGACGCCTCGGAGGAATGGGATGTCATCACTGACTCAGAAAGTTCTCCGTGACGCGCTCGCGCAATTGGGAGGTTGGACAGGAGACGCCCATCAGATCCATCGCACCTTGGAGCTGGATGAGGCACAGCACGCCGACCTTACCGAGCGGATCAAGGTATTCGCCGACGCTATGCATCTGCGTCCTCTCATCCGCCGCTATAACGGCCGTACCGAGATCCGGCTTGGTGGACCTGAGCAGGTCATCACAGCAACCGAAGTCGCTTTCGCCGCCAGGGTGGAGGACGCCTACCGTACCGTCACCCAATCCTCCTGATGGATCTGTACACCGCCCACGACCAGCGCTTGGCTTGCTGTCCCGCGTCGTCGCGGCATTCGCATAGCCGTAGCTCATCAAGAATTCCGTGGGCTATAGGGATCCCATCGTCCGCCTTCAGTCACGGGCTCCGCTCCGTATGGGGCCAGCGGGATGCCATGCCTTATTCAGGCCTTGTCCCGCAACCGGCTGGAGCAGCGGAGGAATTGGCCTCTGAATAAGGTTCATGTTGCCGTGGAAACGCGAACTGGACGGCAAACGATCGGATGGCACGGCACCTTGGCTCGGTCCCTCAACCGTTCGCCACCACACCGTGTCCTGCCCCAGGGTGCCCGAGTGGTACGAAAGCACTACTGTCGTTCGACTTTCGGTCCGATAAGCGGAACGGATGTGTTGCTCTCTGAATTGGTGGGGTTAACGTTGACCAGTGACGCCGCCACGAAACCGGTAGCCGCACTCAGCACGTAAATGTCGTCTGACAGCACTAGTGGCGATGACTGTCGTTGCCATCGACAGCCATCGCCGAATGGGCTGCCCTCACCGCCCTAGTAAGGTTTGCCGGTCGTCGTACAAGCCGCCCACGATACGCGTCACCGCGATGCCTCCATCCTGGAGGCGCCGCACCCGCATCGGTGACACCGACTCCTTTCTTTCCACAAGCTTCTGTGCACACACCGGTTGACGGCGAGACGGATGTGTATCAAGCCGCGTCGGCGTCGCTTTCCGACAGCAGCCGCTGAGTGAAACTGCCTGCTCTCAGATCACCCTGTACAGGCCACCGCCGTGCTCTACGAGGCGTCGCCGCAATCCCTGACCGCTACACAATCCCAGAAGGAACACCCCGCATATCGCGCCATACAACCCTAATGAGGAATATTCACAATACAGGTATGACCACCACATAAGACGACACTCGCGTTGTCCTATGATCCCCACGCGCCTATGACACCCTTGGAGAAGCACTTCGCGCGCCGCCCGACGCCACCACGGTGACACCGCCTACCTTCACGAGGAGGGCCGTTTGCCCAACGCCAATCATCTTTACGGCGTCGCTGTGGAACGCGTACTCAAAAGCCTGCTTCTCAGGCTTGGAGCCATCACGATGAACCCCCCGAAACCCGGAGGAAAAGCCAGCTAAGTTCCGTGGGCCCGGACAAGAGCGGAGAGGCGCCAGTACCGCCACCTGTCCTCGGATACCGACCACCTCCGACCGCTGGCACTCCTGCTACGCGGCAGGTCAGCCTCTCGCCTGATTTCCCTCCTGTCGGAAGTGGAAGCAGGCTTCACAGACTGGTCCATTGAGGACCGCTATCGCGATGGCAGCGCCATCGCCAGTGAAAAGGTGGAGCGACGCCGGGAACTATCGACAAAGGTCCTCAGTATGCATGAGGAGACCGTGATCACTGGAAGGCCTCCGTCACCATGACCCCGCCACACAGACTGATCCGGTTTGATAACGCTCGCCAGCAAGCGTGGACTATTGCGGGAGCGATGGCCATCGAAGGCCTGGACGTGCTGCTCATCCGCGATGTACTGGGGCGTTTCACCGTGCTTGTCGACGACCAGGAACGACCGGTCAGCGACGCGCAGATCTCGTCATGGAGGAAGCGCTTCGTCACCGCACTCCAGCGGTACGCCGCCGATCAGCCCGTGCTCCGCGCGTCGGATCTGTTCGCGGCCGATGAGCTGCTGGCCTCTCCCCGAGTCGTGCGCCCTCCTGACATTGGAGATACCGGCACAGGCCGTGTGCGGTTCCTCGACAACACGGTCGTCGGTGAGGACTGGACGAAGACCCCACCCGAACCCGATAAACGGTCTCCGCAGCGGACAGTGCTCTATGGCTTCAAGGGGGGTGTCGGACGGAGTACGGCGACCGCCCTTCTCGCTCGACATCTCACCGACCGCGGTTATGTGGTGCTCGTCATTGACCTGGATTTGGAGTCGCCCGGCGCGGGACCGCTCCTCGCTGAGCCAGCTGAGCTCCCCAGATACGGCCTCGTCGATCAGCTTGTGGAATCCGCACTGGACAATGCGGAGGGCTTGGATCTAGTCGGCCGCTCCAGGTATCTACCACGAGACGGTAACGGCGAATTGTGGATCGCCCCCGCGCGTGGTCGAGAGCTTGACGAGGAGCGTCCATACTTCTATGTCGACAAGTTGAATCGGGTTTACACCGATGTGCAAGGGTTTGACTTCGGAGCACGGCTGGAGTCCGCCGTCCGCGCGTGCGAGGAAGCGGTAGCCCGCCAGGGAGACAGCGGACGCCCGCCAGACATCGTGCTCCTGGACAGTAGGGCCGGCATCCACGACATCGCTGCCGTCACGATCTCCCGGTTGTGCGACTTGGCCCTACTCTTCGCCGCCGACAACGCCCAGACCTGGGAAGGCTACCGGGATCTGTTCAGAACCTGGCAGTATTCCGGACAGGCTCATCGCATTCGTGAGAAGCTACGAATAGTGGCGTCACTGGTCCCGGACTCGCCGTACCGATCAATGGCCTCCTATCTTGAATCGTTCCGCGACAACTCCCACCACTGCTTCTCAACAACGCTATATGACAATGACCTGGATCCAGAGACTGGTAGAATCATCCCGGATGCTTTCACCTTTCCTGTGGAAGATGATTCAGCGCCGCACTACCCGATCCCCATCCTCTTTGAGCCTAATCTGATCAATCTCGACCCCCGGACATCGCCGGACTGGTGGGACCGATCCTTCGTACAGGCGGCGTACCGCGAATTCTTGGAAACCGCAACAAATCTCATCACCGCCGCTCTGCCGAACCATGAGGAATCTCAATGAACGCCGAATTGAGCGCCGACGACTATCGGGACCTGCTCGCAGCCGCGCTCTCCAAGGCGACAGACGCGGATACCACACAACCAGAACTCCAAACCCTCTTCACACCCAGCAGCCACCGCACCGCGTTGTACATCGACAATACAGTGGTCAAAGGAGGCCGAGGCGTCGGCAAAACCTTCTGGTACCACTCGCTTCTCAATGACCGGCTCCGGGAAGTTGCCGCTCGTGAATACGGCATCGAGCGCCTGCGCCATCTCGTGGTCTCCCCCGGATACGGCGCGCTGTTGAACGCAGAACGCTATCCCGGCCCACGGGTGCTGCGGGAACTCGTAGAGCACGACATCCAGCCTTACAACCTGTGGTACGCGGTTTTGCTAACAGCACTGGGACAACCGGACATTCAACGCCTCCGTGGCTGGAAGGAGCGGATTACGTGGGTGGTTGCCCACGAAGAGGAAGCGGAGCGGGCGATTCAAGAGGCAGACCAAGCAGCCCAGGCAAAGGGCAAGACCCATCTAATCCTCTTCGACGCACTTGACCGCCTTCATCGGGTGCGTACTCAGGCTGATCGGCTCGTCGGCGGACTTCTGCAATTGGCTCTGCATGTGCGTCTGGCCACCCGGAACATCCGGTTTAAAGTGTTCATCCGACCAGATATGTTCGATGAGGCACTTCTCCACTTCCCTGATGCTTCCAAACTGACCGCGAGCAACGCCACCCTGAAATGGTCACGCACCAATCTGTACGGTCTTCTCTTCCATACCTTGGGCAATCACGACAGCGAACTCGCCGCACGTTTCCGCCGTTTGACCGGCGAGTGGGAGTCTGAGCTGAACGGGCAACGGTATAAGCCACCCACCTCACTCAGCGGGGACGAGAAGGTACAGACCAACTGGTTTACCGATATCGCGGGGCCATACATGGGGAGCGACTACCGCAAGGGCAGAACCTATACGTGGCTACCCAACCATTTGATGGACGGTAAAGAACAGATCAGTCCACGCAGTTTCCTCAGTGCACTGAGCAAGGCCGTCGCTTACACCCGGGAAGAACACGCCAGTCACCGGTACGCGATTCACCACGAAGGAATCCGGCGGGGTGTCCAGGTTGCCTCTAAAACCCGAGTTCAAGAAATTAGAGAAGATATGCCCTGGGTGCATCTGGCGATCCAGCCGCTTAGTGGCCAGCGAGTACCCATCGATGAGCAGCAGGTTGTGAAAGCCTGGGAAGAAGCTGACCTCATCGAATTGTTGCAGGAAGAGGCTAAGCGATACGAAGGTACCGATGAGGAGGCTTCGGTACGGACCGGCCCACGCCACCCCGACAACCCTCGCCGCCTCATCGAGGAGCTGATCGCCATCGGCGTCATGCAGCGACGCCGCGACGGCCGTATCGATCTTCCCGACGTATACCGCATCGCGTTCAATATCGGCCGTAAGGGTGGGGTTCCTCGCCTCTCGGCATCGACATGATGCCGATGGAGCCGATGAGCCACATAGTGGTCTTCCGGCTCTGGGTGTCGTGTCCCCAGTCACACCCGTTACGACGCCCTGTTCACCACGCCGCAGCAGATCGCGGCTCGGCGTACCCGTTACCCCTCATGCCCCCAGACGGTCCTGGGATACCTCGGTACGCCCCGAAGGCGAGGAGGGCCGGGCGGGCACGAGTGCGGATCGTGCCCGCCCGATGCTCGGCGGAATGGGAACCCGTCAGGACGGGGTGCAGCTGATGACGTTCAGGTTGGGTGAACCGCTACCGCCGTTGGCGACGAAGCCGAAGGAGGTCGACTGGTTAGGCGCAAGGCTGCCGTTGTGGGGTGCGTTGCGCACCGAGATCGTGCCCGAGGAACCGGTGGGCTGGCCGTTCCACAGTGAGTTGACGATCGCTCCAGCCGGCAGGGCGAGCTGGACCGTCCAGCCCGTGATCGCGCTGGCGCTGGTGTTGGTGACCGTCACCTCACCCTGGAAACCACCGGGCCAGGAGTTGACCACACGAGGAGTCGCGGAGCACCCGGAGCCTGGCAACGGCGGCGGGGAAGTGGTCTGTGAAGCGGACGGGCTACCCGGCGATGAAGGACTACCCGGCGTGCTCGGGCTGCCTGGCGTGCTCGGGCCGCCCGGGGTGAGGGTCGGCGTCTGCCAGGTACGCCACTGGCTCAGGTTGCCGGCCTTGTTGCTGGCGATCTGGAAGGCGCCGGTGGCGTTGCCCGTCCCTAACAGGAACTCCTGGATGTGCTGCTGCAACGGGGTCCGCCACTCGGAGCGGGTGGCGCAGTGGGTGCCGTCCTGGACCGCGGACCAGTAGGTGATGTTGTCGATCGCACCGAGCGCCCGGTAGATCTCCGCCCCACCTAGGGCGCCCACGCTTCCGGACCTGGCGCCCAGCCAGTCGATGTGAGGGTTCTCCATGATGAACAGGCCACGCGGGGCGATCATGCCGACGATCGAGTGGGTGTCGATCGGCAGGTTGTTCGGGTTGTTGACGAAGGAGCTGAAGGCGTCACCCAACCACGGCTGCTCGTTGTAGGCGCTGCTGAGGGACTGAGCGCCGCTTTCACTGTTGAGGCCGCGGAAGATAGGAACCCCACCGGCGCCCGACTCGATCGGCATGGTCAGGTCGACGCGCTGGTCGAACGCGCCGGCTACAAAGGCGCCCTTGCCGTAGCGGGAGCATCCAGTGACACCGACCCGGTCCGCGCGCAGAATATTGCCGCCCGATCGCTCAACAACGTCGATGATCCGGCTCACGCCCCATGCCCAGGCCATGAGCAGACCGGTGCTGCTTGAGGAGCCGTAAATGCTGTAGAAGGCTCCCTGCTTGTTATTCCGGGGTGTGCCCTCCCGACCCACGACGAAGGGGTCATAGTTGATCACCGCGACACCGAGAGACCTGATGGTGGCGGTGTCCGCTCCGAAGCCTCCGTAGACGATGACGAACGGGTACGGCGCGGATCCGGTCGTCGGCAGGCTGATCGAGGCGGAGAAGCTGGCGCTCCTCCCCTGGTCCGACACGTTGACGGTGATGCTGGATGAGGTGACCGTCCCGGTGACGCTGGCGGGCGGGGCGGGCTTGTCACCGTAGACGTATCGTTCCGCTAGCTCCCGAATCTCGGCCCGCCGGCACCGCCAGTCGGCCTGGCTGGTGATTCGCGAACCGTCGACCCGCTGAAACGGGTCGGGAAGCATGGAGTTGGGGGTCAGCTGGATCGGTCCCGGGACGGGGCAGTCGGCGCCATCGTCTTCCTGACCGCCGGCCTGCGCTCCGACCGGGCTGGACTGGACGCTGAGGAAGGTGGCTAACAACGCCAGGGTGGCCAGGAACACCCCGGCTGTCCAAGTCCGGGGTCGTTGTCGAGGTAAACGCATGAGTGCACCTCCGGTGAAAAGACGCGTGGGAAAGCGCGCGATGGGGGACGACTCACGGCGAACGACGAACGGCGTCACGTGCCGTCGGTGCGCCAGACAACGCGAAAACGTGACTTCGACAACAACACGTGGCCCGGTTGGCCGGAAACGTTACAAGCGCGGTATCGAAACCTGCAATAAGCAAATATTCACATAACGTGACATTTAACTCGCGTCATCGATGGGCGGAGGATGCTGAGCGGTAAGCGGCAAGCGCTTGCCAATAGACGGCAAGCGCTTGCCGGTCGGCGCGATCATCGCACGAGCCCACCGCGTACCCGCTCGATACGACGCCGCCGCCCCGGTGAAACGGGAACAGCGCTCGCCACACCAGAGGTGACGAGCGCCCGTTAGAAACCCCGGAAAAAGATCAACGAAGGCGTCAAAACGATCAGACGTTGAACCGGAACTCCACGACGTCCCCGTCGGCCATGACGTAATCCTTGCCTTCGATCCGCACCTTGCCGCGGGCCCGCGCCTCCGCCATGGAGCCGGCGGCTACTAGATCGTCATAGGAGACGACCTCGGCTTTGATGAAGCCACGCTGGAAGTCGGAGTGGATCACACCGGCGGCCTCGGGCGCCGTGGCGCCTCGCCGGATCGTCCAAGCCCGGGCCTCCTTAGGTCCCGCCGTCAGGAACGTCTGCAACCCGAGGGTGGCGAACCCGACCCGTGCCAACTGATTCAACCCGGACTCGGACTGCCCCATCGATTCCAGCAGCTCTTGAGCCTCGTCATCGGGGAGCTCGATCAGCTCCGCTTCAAGCTTCGCGTCCAAGAAAATCGCCTCGGCCGGGGCGACGAGCTTGCGAAGCTCATCCTTGACGGCCCCGTCGGTGAGCTGCTCCTCGTCGAGGTTGAACACGTAGAGGAACGGCTTGACGGTGAGTAGGTGCAGCTCCCGCAGCGGCTCGGGATCCAGGCCAGCGGCGAACACCGTCTGCCCGCTGTCGAGGACTTCCTTAGCCTGTCGCACGGCCTCCGCCACGGGCTGCCGCTCCTTGTTGACCCGCGCCTCCTTCTCCAAGCGAGGCAGTGCCCGGTCGATGGTCTGCAGATCGGCCAGGATCAGCTCGGTGTTGATCGTCTCGATGTCATCGGCGGGTGAGATCCGGCCGTCCACATGCGTCACGTCGGGGTCTTTGAACACCCTGATGACCTGGCAGATCGCGCTGGCTTCCCGGATGTTGGCCAGGAACTTATTCCCCAGCCCTTGCCCCTCACTCGCGCCCCGCACCAGGCCGGCGATGTCGACGAACGTCACGGTGGCCGGCACCACCCGCGCCGAGTTGAACATCTTGGCCAGCACGTCCAACCGCGGATCGGGTACGCCGACCACACCCACATTGGGCTCGATGGTGGCGAACGGATAGTTCGCCGCGAGCACCTGGTTCTTGGTAAGGGCGTTGAACAGAGTGCTCTTGCCGACGTTAGGCAGGCCGACGATACCGATAGTGAGACTCACAGCCGGCCAGTCTACGGCGGCGCCGTCGGCGACTGACGAGAGCGTTCACCCGAGGCGATCAGGACAACCGCGATGCGATCGGCCATGCTCATAGGGATCGACGATGAATGGTAGGAACGCCTCTCATGAGGAAACGGACGGGCGCAGCCTGAAAGCATGTCCGTGATCCAGCGCCGACCATGGCGCAAGCTCATGTCTGATTCCCGCGAGCTTTTTCGTCGTACCGGTGCCAGCATCGGACTGGTGGACCTCGACTTCGACCTGTGCTATCGCGCGGTGGCCAGCCGGGACACCCGGTTTGACGGTTGGTTCGTCACCGCCGTCACCTCCACCGGCATCTACTGCCGGCCCAGTTGCCCGGCGATGACCCCGAAGCGGTCCCATGTCCGCTTCTACCCCAACGCCGCGGTCGCCCAGCAGGAAGGCTTCCGCGCCTGCCTGCGGTGCCGGCCGGATGCCGCTCCCGGCTCCCCGGAGTGGCACGTCCGCGGTGATGTGGCGGCACGTGCCATGCGCCTCATCGCCGACGGCGTGGTGGACCGCGCCGGAGTTCCGGGGCTGGCCCGGATGCTCGGCTACACCGAGCGTCACCTGGGCCGGATCCTGACCAGCGAAGTCGGTACCGGTCCGCTAGCGCTGGCCCGCGCTCAACGGGCCCAGACCGCCAGGATCCTCATCGAAACCACTGACCTGCCCTTCGGGGAGGTCGCCTTCGCGGCGGGTTTCCACTCCATCCGGCAGTTCAACGACACGGTGCGCCAGATCTACGGTCGGACCCCGAGTGAGCTGCGGGCGGGTGCCGGTGGCCGCTCACACCGGCGTTCGAGTGCGACGGGTGACGGCACCACGATCACGCTTCGCCTGGCGTACCGTCCGCCATTGGATATCGAGAGTCTGTTCGCCTTCCTGGCGTTTCGGGCCCTGCCGGGGGTGGAGGAGGCCGACGGCACCCGCTACCGACGCACTCTGCGGCTCCCCCACGGCTACGGCGTGGTCACCCTCACCCCGGCCGAGAACCCCACCGACCACTTCCTCTGGGCGCACCTGCGGCTGTCGGATCTGCGGGATCTGTGCCCGGCGGTGGCGCGCTGCCGCCGCCTGCTCGACCTGGATAACGATCCTGCGGCGGTGGACGCCGTCCTCACCAGCGATCCTGCGTTCAGCGACGAGGTGGCGCAGCGTCCGGGGGTCCGCGTTCCGCGTACCGTCGATGGTTTCGAAATGGCCTGCCGGGGCGTGGTGGGGCAGCAGGTGTCCGTGGCGTCGGCCCGGAAGGTCCTCGGCCGGATCGTGGCCGAGCTAGGTGACCCGCTCCCCGAACCCGACGGCGGCCTCACTCATCTGTTCCCCACTCCGGAGGCGGTCTGCAAGGCGGATGATGACCTGTTCCCCTTGCCGGCTTCCCGGCGCCACACCCTCCGCGTGATAGCGGAGGCGGTGGCGGCGGGCGACATCACACTCGACAGCGCCGCAGACCGGGTCGAAACCCGGCATCGTCTGCTCCGAATCCCCGGTATCGGCCCGTGGACCGCCTCCTACCTGGCGATGCGCGCCTTGGGCGATCCGGACGCCTTCCTCGCGAAGGATCTGGGGGTACGCCGGGGCGCGATGGCGCTTGGGCTTCCCGGTGACCCGACGGCCCTCACAGAGCACGCCGAGCGGTGGAGGCCGTGGCGTTCCTACGCCACGATCCGCCTGTGGCGGCACGCCTGAAGCCCGATACCCACTCCCATGTGAAAGGCCCGACATCATGCCCACGTACCACCGGCCCGCCGTCCACAGCGCGACGATCGGTACGCCGATCGGCCCGTTCACCGTCCTCGCGACCGATGAGGCGGTCCTCGCCAGCGGCTGGACGACGGACGTCGTCGATCTGCTGCGGCTGATCCACCCCACGCTGCGTCCCCTCGACGAGCCGCGCCTGCATTCCGATCTGGGGGTGTTCACCGCGGCCGTCCGACGCTATCTGGATGGCGATTTCACGGCGATCGATTCCGTCCCGGTCAGGCAACGCAGCGGGGAGTACATCTCACTGGCCTGGCAGGTGCTGCGGAAGATTCCGGCGGGTCAGCCCGTCACCTACACCGAGTACGCGGCGCTGACCGGCCGCCCGCGGGCGGTCCGAGCGGCGGCGCAGGCCTGCGCCCGTAACGCGGCGGCGCTGTTCGTGCCATGCCACCGTGTCCTGCGGCAGGACGGCACGCTGGGCGGGTTCCGGTGGGGTGTGGAGATCAAACAGTGGCTTCTCCAGCACGAGGCCGACCGCACTCCCCAGGTATCAACTCCCCAAACCCCACCAGTCGCTGCGGATCTCGACCGCTCCCCCCTTCTGTCCTGGTGACGACTGTTCTCGTAACGAGGCAGCGCTGACACGCCGGTCCCGGGTGCCCGCCCGGGACCGCCCATCCTCACGTCCACGCTCCCTTGACAGAAAGATACATGTACATGCAATATCTCTTCCCAAGAATCTGCACGTACATACATCTGTTTGGAGAGCGTGATGGCTTCCCACAGTCAGCGGCCCGCATCGACCTCCACCATTCCGCAGCGTTCTCAACAGCCAGACTCGGCGGATCCGGCCGCCTCCTCACCGACCACGCCTTCAGCCGCCCTAGACGATCCGGTTCTGATCGACCATGTTCGATGCGCGGTTGAGCTCTCCGCCGACCACGTCGCCCGCGGCGGTATCCCGTTTTCGGCCCTGGTAGTCCAGGGCGACCGCGTTTTGGGCACCGGCGTCAACCAGGTGCTCCAAGACCGCGACCCCACCGCGCACGCCGAGGTGGTGGCGCTCCGGGACGCCGCCCGCCGGTACGGCACCCTGGCCGTGGCGGGGTCGACCCTGATCGCCTCGGGTGAACCATGCGCCCTGTGTTACATGGCGGCGCTGTACTTCCAGGTCGACCACGTCGTGTTCGCCGCCGACCGGTACACGGCCGCCGAGGCCGGATTCGACTACGTCGGCTCCTACCAGATCTTCGCCACGGATCCCACGCACTGGCCGCTGCGGGTCACCTCCCTGCCCGTGGAGGGAGCGCGCCGCCCGTTCGACCTGTGGCGGCAACGGTAATCCGCCGTCGTTTTCCCTCACCTCCCGCCGGCCTGCGAGGAACCCCTGATTCAGATCAAGGTGACCGCAGGAAGAGCGATTTAAAGGAAGAGCAATTTATGAGTGTCTCCATCCGAGTGTGGTCGGACTATGTGTGTCCGTTCTGCCTGCTGGCCGAAGGGCCGATCCATGAGGCGACCGAGGGGTTGGACGTCACCGTCGAGTGGATGCCCTTCGAGCTACGCCCGCACCCCACCCCGACCCTGCGCCCCGAAGGCGACTACCTCCAGAACATCTGGGCCCGGGTCGTGTACCCGATGGCTCGCCGGATGGGCGTTCCCATCCACCTGCCTGATGTCTCCCCACAGCCCTACACCCGGCTGGCCTTCGAGGGATATCAGTACGCCCTGGAGCACGGTGCGGGCGCGCGGTACACCCCTCGGGTCCTACGCGCCTTCTTCCAGGAGAACCGGGACATCGGTCAGCTGGACGTGCTCACCGACATCGCTGCCGAGCTCGGGCTGGACACGGCGGACTTCCGCAAGGCCCTTGAGGAGGGCAGGTACACCCGCGCCCACCAGAAGGCTCTTGCCCTCGCCGAGGCCCACCAGATCACCAGCGTCCCCACCCTGATCGTGGGGGACGTCCACCGCATCGAAGGGGTACCGGACCCGAAACAACTGCGCGCCGCGATTCAGGCCGTCGCGGCCGAACAGGCGGCCGCGGACCGGACTCCCTGGGGCGCCAGCTGCGGAATCGACGGTTGTGTGTGAAAGCCAGGCCGCGCGGGTGACAGGCGTTTCCCACCACGCCGCGTCACCCGCGCCCGCCCCGCCGTCCCCATACGGCGCGTCGGCGCATACGGAGTATCGGCGCCGTGCCGGGCCGCGTCGGCGTCACCACACATCAATATTCGATGATTATCAATGAATTAGTGTCGGCGCCCGGGCGGTTTCGAAACATTCAGAATCCTGGATTGCCACTCCCCACCGGTTGGATCACTCCTCACCATGCGTACAAGCGAATAAGCACAATCGCAGGTGTCGTCAAACCGCCCGACAGGCGACGCCACGCCCGCTTCTCTTTCCCCGACACTCCACCGGTCATCACCGCAGGTATCCGACGTGTTCATAAACGAGATGCCGAAAGATAAACAGGTCCGTAGCATCAGCGCATGACGACTGTGGAGCGCAGCCAAGCGGCGCGCTCTGTCCCTGACAAGCCGTCCTTGGACGGCCTTGAGGACAAGTGGTCCCGCCGCTGGGCAGAAGAGGGAACGTACACCTTCGATCGGACCCGTCCGCGATCGCAGATATTCGCGATCGACGCTCCCCCGCCGACTGTCTCGGGGGCGCTCCACATCGGTCACGTATTCTCATACACGCACACCGATATCATCGCGCGTTTTCAGCGCATGCGTGGCAAGGCGGTCTTCTACCCCATGGGATGGGACGATAACGGCCTGCCCACGGAGCGCCGCGTCCAGAATTACTTCGGGGTGCGTTGTGACCCATCGCTGCCGTACGATCCTGATTTCCAACCCCCGGAGAAGCCCAGGAAAACCCAGATTCCGATCTCCCGCCGGAATTTCATCGAGTTATGTCACCGCCTCATCGCCGAGGACGAGCAGGCCTTCGAGCGGCTGTGGCGTCGGATCGGGCTGTCGGTGAGTTGGGAGCACCGATACACCACCATCGGTGAGCGGGCCCGCGCCGCCGCGCAGCGCGCTTTCCTGCGCAACATGGCTCGTGGTGAGGCGTACGCGGCCCTCGCCCCCACCCTGTGGGACACCACCTTCGGCACGGCGGTAGCGCAGGCGGAGCTGGAGGACAGGTTGTGTGACGGGGCGTACCACTCCCTGATCTTCCGCCGGGCGGATGGACGACCTGTGGTGATCGACACGACACGGCCGGAGCTGCTCCCGGCGTGTGTGGCCGTGGTGTGTCACCCCGACGATGACCGGTACACCGACCTGGTGGGCAGCACGGTGCGTACCCCCTTGTTCGGGGTCGAGGTGCCGGTGTACGCCCACCGGCTCGCCGATCCGGACAAGGAGTCGGGAATCGCGATGGTCTGCACCTTCGGTGACCTGACCGACGTCACCTGGTGGCGGGAGCTCCAGCTGCCGACGCGGGCGATCATGGGTCGGGACGGCCGGCTGCTGCCCGATCCTCCCGACGGGGTGCCCGCCGAACCGTACGCACAGGTGGCCGGGCTTCCGGTGACCACTGCTCGCCGCCGGATCGTGGAGCTGCTGACCGCCTCCGGCGACCTGGCGGGTGAGCCACGCCCGATTAAGCACGAGGTGAAGTTCTACGAGAAGGGCGACGCTCCCCTGGAGATCGTGCCCAGCCGTCAGTGGTACATCCGCAACGGTAGTCGCGATCCCGAGCTGCGCCGCATCCTGCTGGAGCGCGGACGCCAGCTGCGGTGGGTCCCCGAGCGGATGCGGCACCGGTACGAACACTGGGTGGAGGGCCTCACCGGCGACTGGCTGATCAGCCGGCAACGCTACTTCGCGGTGCCGATTCCGCTGTGGTACCGCCTGGACTCCGCGGGACGGCCGCAGTACGACCAGCCGCTGGTGCCGGATGAGGACCAGTTGCCGGTCGACCCGGTCTCGCAGCCTCCTCCTGGCTTTGACGAGTCGCAGCGGGGGCAGCCGGGTGGCTTCATCGAGGAGTCAGATGTCCTGGATACCTGGGCGACCAGCTCCCTGACGCCACAGATCACGGGCGGCTGGCAGACCGATCCAGACCTGTTCGCCCGGGTCTTCCCTGCGGATCTGCGTCCCCAAGCGCACGAGATCATCCGGACCTGGTTGTTCACGACGGTGCTGCGTGCCCACCTGGAGCACGACACGCTGCCGTGGTCGACCGCTGTCATCTCCGGCTGGGTGCTGGACTCGGAGGGCAAGAAGCAGAACAAATCCAAAGGCAACGTGGTCAATCCGCTGGAGCCGCTGGAACGGTACGGCTCGGACGCGGTGCGCTACTGGGCGGGTAACGGGCGTCCAGGCGTCGACACCGCCTTTGATGTCAACCAGCTTCGGGTGGGGCGGCGCTTGGCGGTCAAGCTCCTCAACGCGAGCCGTTTCGTGCTCGCCTTCAACGCCGAGAGCTCGCCCGCGGCCATCACCGAACCGCTGGACCGGTCCATGGTGTCGCAGCTGTCCGTGGTGATCCAGCAGGCCACCTCGGCTCTGGAGAATTATGAGCACACCACGGCGTTGCAGGTGACCGAGCGCTTCTTCTGGTCCTTCTGTGACGACTACCTGGAGCTGGTGAAACAACGCGCCTACGGCGCTGCCGACCAGGCGGCCGCCGCCTCGGCGAAGGTCGCGTTGACGCTGGCTTTGGATGTTCAGCTGCGCCTGTTCGCGCCGTTCTTGCCGTTCGTTACTGAGGAGATCTGGTCCTGGTGGCGGTCCGGTTCGGTGCACCGGGCCTCGTGGCCCGCACCGGAGGAGCTCCCGGACGGGGGTGACCCTGAGCTGGCTGAGCTGGCGGCGCGGGCGCTGGCCCAGATCCGCCGCGCCAAATCAGAGCGCGCGTTGTCGATGCGGGCCCCGGTGGCGCTCGCCGAGGTGCTGGCCCCGGCGCCCCAGGCCCACACGATCGGACTGGTGGCCGCTGACCTGGTGGCGGCCGGGAACCTCGAACGTCTGGAGATCAGGCCGGACGCCGCCGACGACCTGATCGTCACCTGCACGTTTTAATACGCGTTAATACGCGTTCACGGCGACTTCTGGCCCGGGGACGCCGGGTCAGAAGTCGCCAAAGTCGCCAAAGTCCCCGAAATCGCCGGAGTCCCCAAAGTCACCACCAAAGTCACCGCCGGTGTCGAAGCCTCCCATGGGGATATCCGGAACGAACAACGCGTCGAAGAGCATCATGGCGCCCAGCGCTCCCACTCCAGCGGTAAGCGCTCCCCTCCACCACGGCTGTGAGTAGTACCCGGCCGGCACTCTTCGACCGTGCATCATGCCGCCGGGATAGTAGTAGGGGGTGTCGGGGGTGTACTGCGGCCCCACTTTCAGGTGCTGCCCTTGGACGGTGGCCTCCCGCTCGGCGGTGATGACGCCGTTCCTCCGCTGCGCCTCGGTCAACGGCAGCTCCGGCCCAGGGTCAAGGCCTAGGGCCAGCCGGGCGGCCCGGATGTAGTACAGGCCTTCCAACGCGGTCTGCGCGGCCAGCTCGTACTGACGAATGGTGGTGGCGCGCTCCAGTTGCCCGCCGGAGGCGGTGTACCGCTCAGAGGCGTCGGCGAGAGCCTGTCGGGCTGCTTCATTCTCACCGGGATTGAGGCTCATCACCTGACCGCCGAGCCGCTCATGCCAGCGCTGGGCCTCCTCGCGGGCGTCGGCGAGTGCCTCAGCGAGGCGTCCCTTCCGCGCCTGATACGACCAAATGCTGGCGGCGATGATGCCGATGACCAGAAGCAGGAGCAGCGTCGCGTTCCCCATGAATCCACGGTACCCGGCATGCCGAAGGCCACACCCATAGTCATACTTGACGGAGAGCATTCGACGATGAATACTCTGAATCGAGTATTCGGAGTCGGACCGTTGGAGGAGGTCGAGCATGGCCCGTGGTAGAAGCAACCCCCTAGCGCTGGCCGTGCTCACCCTGCTCTACGAAAAGCCGATGCACCCGTATGAGATGTCGCGAACGCTGCGTGACCGGCGCAAGGAGGACAGCATCAAGCTCAACTACGGATCGCTGTACTCCGTCGTCGAGTCACTGCACAAGCGCGGGCTCATCACTCCCCAGGAGACCGTCCGCGACGGGCGCCGCCCGGAGCGGACGATCTACGCCATCACCGATGCCGGTGTCCGAGAGATGGTGTCCTGGCTCAGCGACCTGGTCGCGAACCCGGTCAAGGAGTACACCCGGTTCGAGGCGGCGCTGTCCCTGCTGCCTATCCTGCCGCCGGACGACGCGGTACGACTTCTGGAATCCCGGCTACAACAGCAACTCCTGACGGAGCAGCAGCGGGAAACCACCGCCGCCCAAGCCCGCCAGTTCGGCATCCCGCGGCTGTTCATGCTCGAGGACGAGTACCAACGGGAGCTACTCCACGCGGAGATCCGGTACATCCGCGCCCTGATCGACGAGATCAAAAACGGTGCCCTGCCCGGTGTGGGCGGGTGGCGCCGCACCCATGAGCTGCGAGCCGCCGGGCTCTCCCAGGACGAGATCGACGCGGTGTTGAGGAGGGAATTCCCAGAGGAGACGGTCTGGATGGATCACGTCGCCAACGCGGGCCAGGCGGATCCCACCGTGGCGGACCAGCCGCCATCAGACCAGCACTCAAACCAAGAGGATCAAAACCGGACTTAGCCTCACGATCGATCCACCGTTCACATGTTCTGGTCACGGTGCGGCAACACCGTGACCAGAACGCGACAACACACTCGAGTCACCGGTTGGGACGACCGGACTTCGAAGCGTGCTCCACCACCTCGCAAGCGTAGTCCACATCCGTCCCGACCGGTCGGCTCCTCCCACTCGCATGCCTTGAAGGGAAGGAGTACGACCGTGCCCATCTCCCATGGGGTATCCCCTGGGCAGGCGTCCCCCGACGCCACCATGGGCTCAGACCTCGCCATCGAAGCGGTAGAACTCACCAAGACCTACGGCAAGGGCGACAAGGCGGTACGCGCGCTGTCCGGGGTCAGTTTCTCGGTACGCAGCGGCGTGATCTTCGGCCTGCTGGGGCCGAACGGAGCCGGCAAGTCCACCACCGTCAAGATCCTGACCACGCTGTCTACCCCCGACTCCGGGCACGCGACCGTGGCCGGCATCGACATTCGTCGCCATCCTGACCAGGTCCGCCGCGTCATCGGGTACGTCTCCCAAAAGCCCGCCTTCGACCCGATCGCCACCGGCCGGGAGAACCTGGTGCTGCGTGGACGGATCTACGGCATGTCCGCCCGGGAGGCGCGCCGCCGCGCCGACGAGCTGCTGGAGCGCTTCAGGCTGACCGAGGCGGCCACCCGCCTGACCAGCACCTGGTCCGGCGGCATGCAGCGCAAGCTGGATGTGGCCATGGGGTTGATCCACCGTCCGCGGGTGCTCTTCCTGGACGAGCCCACCACCGGCCTGGATCCCGAAGCGCGCGCCGAGATGTGGGCGGAGATCTCTGCCCTGACGCGTACCGAGCGGCTCACCGTGCTGCTCACCACGCACTACCTGGAAGAGGCCGACCGGCTGGCCTCCCACCTGGTGATCGTCGACCGCGGAAAAGTCGTCGCCTCCGGCAGCCCGGATGAGCTCAAGCGCCACATCGGCGGGGACAGTGTGCAGGTGGAGCTGGCGGACGAGGACTGGAACGGTCACGCCCAGCGAACGCTCCAGGCGGTGCCCGGGGTCACCGCGGTCACCGCGGATGGCAGCCGGCTGCGTGCCCGGGTGACCAACGGGGCCGCGGCGCTTCCCGGAGTGCTCACCGCGCTGGAGGCCGCGGGGATCGAGCCGGTCTCGGTGAGCGTGGCCCGCCCGTCCCTGGACGATGTCTACCTGCACCACGCCGGTCGCGCCTTCCGGGAGGCCGACCAGGCCGGAGCCGGGCGGACGGGGGTGGCGGCATGACCACCTTTATCGCCCACACCGGTCTGCTGACCGGCCGGTCGCTGCGGACCCTGTCCCGGCAACCCGCGTACCTGCTGTTCACGCTGGTCCAGCCCATGGTCTGGCTACTGCTATTCGGCCAGCTGTTCACGCGGATCGCCGAGCTTCCCGGTTTCAGCACCGACTCCTACGTCGAGTACCTCACCCCCGGTCTGATCGCGATGACCGCGATGATGACGGCGGGCTGGAGCGGCACCTCCTTCATCGAGGACATGGAACGCGGGGTGATGGATCAGACCCTGACCTCGCCGGTCAGTCGAGGGGCGGTGATCACCGGCTCCCTGGCGTACCAGGGAATCACCACCGTGATCCAGTCCCTGATCATGTTTGGGGTTGGCCTGCTGCTCGGCGCCCGGTACGCCGGCGGAGTGCTCGGAGTCGGGATCGTGCTGCTGTGCGCCGTGTTGCTGGCGGTGACGTTCGCCGCGCTGTCCGACGCGGTGGCGCTGCTGGTGCGGCAACAGGAGGCGCTCATCGGCATCTCCCAGTTCCTGGCGCTGCCGCTGTCCTTCCTGTCCTCGGTCATGATGGCGCCCGCCCTCATGCCGGACTGGGTCGCCGACGTGGCGACGTTCAACCCGCTGGACTGGGCGGCGGTGGCCAGCCGCGAGGCACTGACCGCCTCACCGGACTGGGGCGTGATCTTCAGCCGGGTCGGTTCGCTGCTGGCGCTCGCCGTCGTGATGGGGTGGCTGGCCACCCGGGCGTTCCGCGCCTACCAGCGCTCGATCTGACCACCTGACGCGCTCACCTGACGCGTTACCGGTGGCGACGGCTCAGGGCATGCCCTGCAGCAGACCCCCGTCACAGGGCACCGTCACCCCGGTGACGTAGGAGGCCGCGGTCGAGGCGAGGAAGGTCACCACCGCGGCGAACTCGGCCGGCTGGCCATACCGGCCGGCTGGGATCGCCGCCTCCGACGCCCGGCGTACCTCCGCCACGTCCACGCCGCCGCGCGCCGCGTGTGCCTGATCCAGAGCGGCCACCCGCGGGGTCGCGATCCGGCCCGGCAGCACACCGTTGACCGTCACCCCATCGGCGGCCACGTGACGGGCGATGGTCCGCAGCCACGCCGCCAACGCCGAACGCCCGCCGTTGGAGTACGACAAGTTGGGGATCGGCTCCCGGATGCTGGAGGAAAGCACCGCCACGATCCGCCCGAACCGCTGCTGGCGCATCCCCGGCAGCAGGCGGGTGGCCAGCTCGATCGGCGTAATCGCCAACAGTTGGAAGGCCCGCCGCCACTCCTCGGGGTCGGTAGCGTCCGGCTCCACCGGCGGCGGGCCGCCGGCGTTGAGCACAAGCACGTCGACGCCCCCGAACACCTCCTCCGCCGCCGCGGCGACGGTCGCCGCCGCGGACGGGTCAGCGGCGTCAGCGGCCACCGTGGCGACCTCCACGCCGTGGGCGTCCTTGATCTCAGCCGCGACCGACGCCAGCCGCTCCGCGCTCCTGGACCACAGCAACAGCCGCGCTCCCTCACTGGCGAGCGACTCCGCGATGGCTCGTCCCAAACCAGAGGTGGCGCCGCCGACCACCGCTCGGCGCCCGGCCAGTCCAAGGTCCATCAGCGCTTCCCCGCAGCCTTCAGATCCTTCCGCAGCTCAGCGGGCAGGGAGAACACCAGCCGTTCCTGGGCCGTGGTGACCTCCTCAACCTGGGTGAAGCCCCGCTCCGCCAGCCACACCAGCACCTGCTGAACCAAGTCCTCAGGGACTGACGCTCCCGAGGTCAACCCCACGGTCTGCGCGTCGACCAACCACTGCGGATCGATCTCCTCGGCGAAGTCAACCAGGTACGCCGCGCGCGCCCCCGCTTCCAAGGCGACCTCACGCAGCCGCTGGGAGTTGGAGGAGTTCTGCGAGCCGACGACGATCACCACATCGCACTCGGGAGCGATCTGTTTGACCGCCTGCTGGCGGTTCTGGGTGGCGTAGCAGATGTCGTCACTGGGCGGCGACTGCAACAACGGGAACTTCTCTTTCAGCCGCGCCACGGTCTGCATGGTCTCGTCGACCGACAGCGTCGTCTGGGACAGCCACACCACCTTCGAGGGGTCACGCACCTGGATGGTGTCGACCGCATCGGGGCCGTCCACCAGGGTGATGTGTGAAGGAGCCTCACCGGTAGTGCCGATGACCTCCTCGTGCCCCTCATGGCCGATCAGCAGAATGTCGTAGTCCTCGCTGGCGTACCGTTTCGCCTCCTGATGCACCTTCGTCACCAACGGACAGGTAGCGTCGATCGCCTTCAACCCGCGTTGGCGCGCTTGTTCGTGCACTTCGGGCGCGACTCCGTGCGCGGAGAAGATCACGATGGAGCCCTCAGGGACCTCGTCGTTCTCCTCCACGAAGATCGCCCCCCGCTTCTCCAGGGTGGAGACCACGTGGCGGTTGTGGACGATCTGTTTGCGCACGTAGACGGGGGCGCCGTACAACTCCAGGGCCCGTTCCACGGTCTGCACGGCGCGGTCCACACCGGCGCAGTACCCACGGGGCTTGGCGAGGAGGACACGTTTGTCGGCCACGGGGCCATGGTACGTGCCCGCGCTGGCGGGCTCAGCGCGCGCGGGCCCACGCATCCGGATAAAACCCACCACCGACGGCTGCCCGATGTGATCAGCCTCCTGGGGTGCCCGTAGGCTGCCGGACGTGACAGAGCCGGCGAACACTCCCAGCACCTCGCCTGAGCATCCGTGGCCGGTCCGGGTCGTCAGTCAAAAGATCGGTTCCTGGATCTCTCGATTGGGCTGGGTGTGGATCGACGGCCAGGTGGCTCAAATCACGCGTCGCCCGGGCGTCAACACGGTGTTCCTGACGCTGCGCGACCCCGCGGCGGAGATCAGTCTGCAACTGATCACTCGGCGGGAGATCGTCGACGGCTGTGAGCCGCCGCTGCGGGAAGGCTCCCGAGTTGTGGTTCACGCCAAGCCCGACTTCTACCCCGCCCGGGGCAGCCTGGTGCTGCGCGCCGTGGAGTTCCGGCCGGTTGGGCTCGGGGAGCTGCTCGCCCGCCTGGAACGCCTCAAAAAGCTCCTCGCGGCAGAAGGCCTGTTCGATCCGGCGCGGAAACGCCCTCTGCCGTTTCTTCCCAACCGTGTCGGGCTGGTGACCGGCCGCGCCAGCGCTGCCGAACGCGATGTGGTGACCAACGCCCGCGCGCGCTGGCCCGCCGTCCAGTTTCGGATCCTCAACGTCGCGGTGCAGGGCCCCGGGGCGGCGTCCCAGATCATTGAGGCGTTGACCGAGCTGGACAACGACCCCATGGTTGATGTGATCGTGCTGGCCCGGGGCGGCGGAAGCGTTGAGGATCTGCTGCCGTTCTCCGATGAGGCGCTGTGTCGGGCGGTGGCGGCCTGCCGTACCCCAGTGGTGAGCGCGGTAGGGCACGAGACCGACACGCCGCTGGTGGACCTGGTGGCCGATGTCCGCTGCTCCACCCCCACCGACGCCGGCAAACGGGTGGTTCCCGACCTGGTTGAGGAGATCCGGCTCATTGATATCGCCCGCCGCCGCCTGGAACGCGCGATCACCCATCTGATCGACACCGAGCAGCATCGCCTGGACAGTCTGCGGTCGCGGCCGGTGCTCGCCCGCCCGCAGACCCTGCTGGCCGAGCGGCTCGCGGATCTGGACGGGCTGCGGTCACGACTACACCGCTGTTTTGGCCACCGGGTGGAGGTCGCCACCGGCGAGTTGGAGCAGCTGCGTGCCCGTCTGCGCGGTCTGTCCCCGCTGGCCACCCTGCAGCGGGGGTACGCGGTGTTGCAGCGCGCCGACGGCACCGTGGTGCGGCGCGCGTCCGAGGTCACGCCCGGTGAGACGGTGCGGGTACGCCTCGGTGAAGGAGAGTTGAAGGTCGTGGTCCGGGGAGACGCCGATGACTGATCGTGCTGATCGTGAACCCACCGAGCTGACGTACGAACAGGCCCGGGCCGAGCTGGCCCGGACGGTGGAGCGCCTGGAGGCCGGGGGCACCACCCTGGAGGAGGCGCTGGCCCTGTGGGAGCGGGGTGAGGAGTTGGCGGACATCTGTCAGGCCTGGCTCGAGGGTGCCCGGCGTCGTTTGGAGGCCGCGCGCCAGCAACGACAGGCGCAAACGGACGGGGCGGACTCCCCGAATAATCGTTAGTTCTTGTCAGATCCCCTCTCTAGGGTTGGGGGTGTGACTGCCGGCATCACGCCATCGGGGAGCTCTGCGGATGCTCCCGCCATCAGCATCCAGGGAGTGGTGAAACGCTTCGGTGATCTCACCGCCGTTAATGGTCTGAATTTGGATGTTCCCGCTGGGATCTGTCTGGGGTTGCTGGGTCCCAACGGCGCCGGCAAATCAACCACCATGCGGATGCTCACCGCGCAGTCGATCCCGGACGCCGGACAGATCACGATCCTTGGCTTCCGGGTGCCGGAACAAAGCAAGCAGTCGCGTGCCCTGATGGGTGTGGTGCCGCAGCAGGACAACCTGGACGCCGAGCTCACCGCCCGTCAGAACCTGGAGATCTTCACCTGGCTGTACCGGGTACCGCGGCGGCAACGACGCGCGGCGGTGCAGCGGGCACTGGAGATCGCCCAGCTCACCGATCGTGCCGACACCAAAGTCGATGACCTCTCCGGCGGCATGCGGCGCCGTCTGCTGATCGCCCGGGGTCTGGTGCATCAACCCCGGTTGGTGCTGCTGGACGAGCCCACGGTCGGCCTGGACCCTCAGGTGCGTCAGGAGCTGTGGGCGCTCATCGACACGCTGCGCTCCGAAGGCGTGACGGTGTTGATGTCCACGCACTACATCGAAGAGGCGGAGCGGCTCGCCGACGATGTGGCGGTGATGAGTCGGGGTCGGGTGATCGCCCGAGGCACCCCCTCGGGCCTAATCGCACAGTACGCAGGGGCGCAGGCCGCCGAATACTACGGCCCGCCGGAGCGACTGGTAGAGGTGGAACGGGTGGCACAGCGCGCCGGCCTCAGCACCCGGCGTACCGGGCCGAGTGTCTCGGTGCTGCGGGCGGAGCAGATGCCCGATTCGTTGCGTGATGAACTCGGCGAGGGAGTACGCCGGCCGGCGAACCTAGAGGACGTGTTCGTGGCCTTGACCGGAGAGTCCGTGGAGTGACCACCACGGGCACCGTCCGACGACACCATAGGAGTACGCCGTGAGTGAGCTTGTGGCGTCCACGGGGACGACCACGCCGCCGGAGGAGACGCCGCGTTTCTCGCGACCAGCGCCGCGCCGGCTACGGTGGATCGAGCCGACCGCGCTAAGCGCGGTGCTGTTTCATGAACTCACCATCTTCCGGCGCTACTGGGCCTCCACCACGTTCTCGTCGGTGGTGGAGCCGACGATCTACCTGCTGGCGTTCGGGTTCGGGTTCGGCGCACTGGTGTCCTACATCGGTGAGTACCGATACGTGGAGTTCCTGGGCACCGGGATAGTGGCCACCGCCGTGTTGTTCACCTCCGCGTTCACCGGCATGTTCCAGACCTTCGTCCGGCGGGTGTTCCAGAAGACCTACGACGCGCTGCTCGCAGCACCGATCGACACCCACGAACTGGTCACCGGGGAGGCACTGTGGATCGGCCTAAAGGCCGGCGTCTACGGGTGCGCACCCATGCTGGTGGCGATGGGGTTCGGCCTGGACCCGTCGCCCGGCATGCTGCTGGTCCCGCTGATCGGTTTCATCACCGGATTCGGGTTTGGCCTGTTCGGGATCTGGACCAGCACCCTCGTCCCGGGGATCGACGCGTTTAACTACATCATCTCAGCGCTGTTGACCCCGCTGTTCCTGGTCGCCGGCACCTTCTTCCCGATCGACAACCTGCCGGGATGGGCGCAAACCGCCAGCCAGTTCAACCCCCTGTTCCACTGTGTGGAGCTGGTCCGGCACGCGGTCTTCGGGCTGCAGCCCTTGGATGACCTCTGGCACCTTACAGCCTTGCTGATCTTCGTGAGTGCTATGTGGCTCCTGGCTATCCGAGGTATGCGCCGCAAGCTCGTCACCTGATCTCTGTCCTGTCCGCCTTGAAAGTCCTGTCTGCCTGGAAGGTGGGCAGGACAGAGTCCGGATCAGCGCAGGGAGGCGGCCAGTTCCTGCAGCTCCTCGTCCGTGGCTCGCCCCAGCACGATCACTGTGAGATCACGATCGGGTTGGGTCATCACCAGCGCTCGGGCTCCCTGGCGTCCCGGGTACCACTCCCACTGCACACCGTTGATCTCCACCGTGCCTTCGGGGCGTACCCCCTCCCCCAGCTCATCGGCGAGCAGCTTCTCAAACCGGGTCTCGCTTTGAATGAGTTGGATGAGCCCGTCTTGGGAGGTGACGTACCCGACACGCATGGTGTAGGCGCCGTCGACGCGACGGAGCACCACCGTGGTGGGCCGCCAGTCCTCATCCAGGCCTACCGGTTCCATCACCTGGAGCCCGACCGTCCGGGCCTGTTCGAACACCGGTTCAGGGTCGGCGGTTCCGCTGTCACTGGTGGATCCCAGGTAGTTGAATAGCCAGACCATCACCATGATCGGGATGACCAGCACCGATAAGGACAACGCCATGTCGCGTACCGGCCGGGAACCCCGGCGAGGCACCGGTGGCGCGGCGTCCGATTCCGCCGCCTCCGTTCCTGGTACGCCAGGGGTGTCCGCGCCAGCGGGGACGGTGGAGCCGTGCTCATCCGCTGGCCCGGTCTGTCGTGCCGTGTCGGTGCCGCTGGGCCCGCTCCGGCGTCGACGCCTCGGGGTCAGCGGTTTGACCGCCCGCCCCGGCCCTAGTGTCTGGCCCTCGTCCTCGCTCACGTCCTCCATAGTCCCCGACTGAGCCGACGCCGCTGTTCCGGGGGCCCGTCTTTGCACTTCGAGGGCCACATCACACCGGCGAAGGGCCGCCCTGGCGAGTACCGTGGCATCCACTGCGGGCGGGACAATGATCACCGTTCGCCATGGAACGAGCGCCAGGGAGGACAAAGGTGTCCACATTTGGCAATGACTCCGGTTCCTCGGCCCTACCATTTCCGGACGGCACCCCGTCCGCCACGGCCCCGAAGAGCTCTCACGACACAGGGCGCCGGGTCGAGACCCTCGACCGCAACCTCGCGTTGGATCTGGTACGGGTGACCGAGGCCGCCGCCATGGCGGCGGGCCGCTGGGTAGGGCGCGGAGACAAAGAGGGCGGAGATCAGGCCGCCGTGGACGCGATGCGCCGTCTGATCAACTCTGTGCCCATGCGGGGCGTGGTGGTCATCGGCGAAGGTGAGAAAGACAACGCGCCCATGCTCTACAACGGCGAACGGGTCGGTGACGGCAGCGGCCCTGAGGTGGATGTGGCCGTCGACCCCATCGACGGCACCACCCTGATGAGCAAGGGTATGCCCAACGCACTGGCGGTTCTGGCGGTCAGTGAGCGCGGCACGATGTTCGACCCATCGGCGGTGTTCTACATGGAGAAGCTCGCCGTCGGGCCGGACTGCGCTGACGTCATCGACATCACCGCCCCGGTGGCGGAGAACCTGCGTCGGATTGCGGCAGCGAAACGCTCCTCGGTCTCCGACGTGACCGTCTGCATCCTAGACCGGCCCCGGCACGCCGAGTTGGTGCAGCAGGTCCGAGAGGCCGGGGCCCGGATCGCCTTCATCTCTGACGGGGATGTGGCCGGCGCCATCAGCGCCGCGCGGGAGCAAAGCGGTGTGGACGTCCTGATGGGGATTGGCGGCACGCCGGAGGGCATCATCGCCGCCTGTGCCCTGAAGTGCATGGGCGGTGCGATGCAGGCTCGTCTGTGGCCCCGCAATGAGGAGGAGCGGGCCCGGGCCATCGACGCCGGCTACGACCTGGACCAGATCCTCAGCACGGACGATCTGGTACGCGGAGACAACATCTTCTTCTGCGCCACCGGCATCACCGACGGGAACCTGACCCGGGGCGTGCGGTACCGGTCGGGTGGGGCGTACACCCAATCCATCGTGATGCGCTCCAAGAGCGGCACGATCCGGGTCATCGACAGTTTCCATCGGCTGGAGAAGCTGCGCCGCTACGCCATGGTCGACTTCGACGGCTGACCACCGCCTCGATGCTCCTGCCAGAGACCCGCCGGATTCGCTCGCCGGCCATCGGCGTGGTCGCGGTTCACACAGGATGCGGTGCGGCGGGTCAGCTGAGGTCGCTGGAGTGGCCGGGGAACAGGTGGGCTGAAGGGTCGATAACGACGGCGGCGTTGTTCACGGCGGTCGCCGCTTCCCCGAAGCCCACCGCGATCAGACGCACCTTGCCGGGGTAGTCGCTGATGTCCCCGGCCGCGAACACCCGCGGCAGATTGGTGGCCATTCGGCTATCCACCTTGATGTGGCGCCCCCGCAGCTCCAACCCCCAGTCGGCCAGCGGCCCGAGGTCGGCCACGAACCCGAGGGCGGCGATGACCACATCGGCCGGCAGGGAGCGGGTCCCCTCACCCTGAATCGTGACCTCCACCCCGCGTACCACGCCGTCCCCCAGGATCCTGGTCAGCTGGGCGTTGACCAGGATCGGCACCCCCAGCTCGGTCACCTTCGCCACGGTGGCGGCGTGGGCTCGGAACTTGTCTCGGCGGTGGACCATCGTGACGCTGCGAGCGACCGGATGCAGCGCCAGCGCCCAGTCGAACGCCGAGTCACCACCGCCCACCACAATCACGTCCTGCCCCTGGTGCGCGTCCAGGTGCGGCACGAAGTAGACCACGCCTTCACCGGTGAAGGTCGCCGCAGCGGGCAGCGGGCGTGGTGTGAAGCTGCCGATCCCGCCGGTGATGAGCACGGCCCCGCACTCCAGGACCGTACCGTCTTCCAGCCCGAGTACCGGCCTTCCGTCCTCGGTATAGCTCAGCGTCTGAGCCCGCCGACCCAACAGGTAGTGCGGCTGGTACGGCGCCGCCTGCTCCACCAGGTTGGTCACCAGGTCTCGTCCCCGGATCGAGGGGAAGCCGGCGACATCGAAGATGAGCTTCTCGGGATACATGGCGGTGATCTGGCCACCCGGCTCCGGTAGTACGTCCACAATTGCGGTCCGCAGCCCACGGAAACCGGCGTAGTACGCGGCGAACAGCCCGGACGGACCGGCACCAACGATGGCCAGATCGACGTTCATACCCTAGACGTTAGTCTTCGGATATCTCGCTCTTGCGCTGTTATTAATAAATAAGGACGGGTCGCGACTTGGATCCAAGTCGGATTCAAGCCGCGACCCGCGATCGCTCTTGCGGATACTCGGCGATTCGGGCGTACGACCGCCTATCGGGGGAGCCCAGAAGGCTCCGAACCTTATGTCAGATCCCGCGTGGACGTCAGTACCAGCCTGTTTCCTGAGAATGCTGCCAAGCTGCGCAAGGGGTGCCGTATCGATCTCTGATGTACCCGAGTCCCCAGGTGATCTGGGTAGCGGGGTTCGTACGCCAGTCGTCCCCCGCAGAGGCCATCTTGTTCCCTGGTAGCGCTTGGGGGATGCCGTAGGCGCCAGAGCTGGGATTTTGGGCCCGCTCGTTCCAGTTGCTCTCCCGGGTCCACAGGTTGTCCAGGCAGGGCATCTGATCCAGCCCGAAGCCGTGCTCCAGAAGCAGGGTGCACCCGATAGCCCGGTTGCCGCTGTATCCGCTGCAGCTCTCCGGGATCGGCCCGACCTCTACGCCGGATCCGTCAGACTCTTCGGTCTCCTGTTCCTCCTGCGCTTGCTGTTCCTCTTCCTGGCGTTGCCGCTCAGCGGCCGCCGCGTCGGCCGCCGCCACCAGCTCCGCCAATTCCGTCACAGCCGCATCCGCCTTCTGGCGCGCCTCGTTCTCTGCACTGGCTTGCGCATGTTGTTGACGCGCCTCCCGGCGCGCGTTACGGGAGGCGCGTTCCCACTCCTCCGCCAACGCGCTCCGGTCCTCGTACTCGGTGTACGCCGACACACTTGCGGTGCGGTCGGTGCTCGCCTCGCGGGTGACCCCGGCGTACACACCAGCGGTCATCCCCAACGTGAGTACGAGGACGGCGACGGTGCGGAATCCGAATCGACTCCAGATCCGACTCACGCACAGTCCCTTCGTCGGGGGCCGAGTGCCAGCCGGGTGGGTCGCCCGCCCGAAGACCGGGCCCCGGGGACGGTGACTCCCGGTTGTCACTCATTGCGTGAGCCACCATCCCTTACAACACGCCGTGCTTGCATCCCCCGTAACGACAAACGTGTTCTTCATCACGCTATCAGCGGCGAAATGTCGACGTAGGGAACTGGCGCAATTACGCTCAGCGACCAATGTCCTCCAAAAGATCAGTTACGACCTCGGCGATCGGCGAACGCTCCGACCTGGTCAGGGTCACGTGGGCGAACAGAGGGTGACCTTTCAAGGTTTCGATCACGGCCGCGACGCCGTCATGCCGCCCCACCCGCAGATTGTCACGCTGCGCAACATCGTGGGTGAGGACAACCCGGGAGCCGGTGCCGATCCGGGACAGGACGGTCAGCAAGACTCCGCGTTCCAAGGACTGCGCCTCATCCACGATCACGAACGCGTCATGCAGTGACCGTCCACGAATGTGGGTCAGTGGCAGCACCTCGAGCATGCCGCGGTCGAGCACCTCTTCGATGACGGTGTCGGAGACCACGGCGCCCAACGTGTCGAAGACCGCCTGGGTCCACGGGGACATCTTGTCCGCCTCGGTCCCCGGCAGGTACCCCAATTCCTGCCCACCGACGGGATACAGCGGCCGGAACACGATGACCTTCTTGTGGCGGCGCCGCTCCATCACCGCCTCCAGCCCGGCGCACAGCGCCAGCGCTGACTTCCCGGTCCCGGCGCGTCCCCCCAGGGAGACGATCCCGATGCTGTCGTCCATCAGGATGTCCAAGGCGATCCGCTGCTCTGCGGACCGACCCCGTAGCCCGAAAACATCACGGTCCCCACGGACCAGTCGCACGGCCTTGTCGGGGGTCACTCGCCCGAGCGCCGAGCCTCGAGGCGAGATGAGCACCAGACCGGTGTGACAGGGCAGCTCCGCCGCGGCGGCCAACTCCAGTCGCTCCTCGGCGTACAACTGCGTGATCTCCTCTTCAGAGATCATCAGTTCGGCCATGCCCATCCAGGTCGGGTCGGTCGCCTGGCCGTGCCGGTACTCGTCCGCGGTGAGGCCGACCGAAGCCGCTTTGACCCGCAACGGCATGTCCTTGGTCACCAGAACCACATCGGCGCCTTCGGCCGACAGCCCCAGAGCCACCGACAAGATCCGGGCGTCGTTGGTGTCGGCCCGGAACCCGGGCGGCAACACCTGCGGATCGGCGTGGTTGAGTTCCACCCGCAGCGTGCCGCCGTCATCGTTGGCGGGGAAGGGCTGGTCGAGCCTGCCGTATTTGACCCGCATCTCGTCCAGCAGCCGCAAGGCTTGCCGGGCAAACCAGCCGAGTTCGGGGTGGTGCCGTTTGGCCTCCAGTTCAGAGATGACGACTAAAGGCAGGACCACCTCATGCTCGGCGAAGCGCAGAAAGGCGGCCGGGTCGCTCAGCAGGACCGACGTGTCCAGGACGTATGTCCGTCGCGCTGGTTGGGCTGTCGTGTCACCCACGGCGGTGGGGTTCGATGCGGTTGCGGTCCGGCTGCGACGACGGGTGCGGGTTGCCGCGGCGCCCTCGCCCTCGCGTATCACGGTGCTTTGGGTCCGTCCCGCTCCTTGTGTCTTCGTTGTCTTCGTTGTTTTCGCTGTCCGTGTCTGCGTTGTCCTCGCGGTGGTCCTGGCGGTGGCCGACTCAGAACTGGGTGGGTTCGTCGCCGAACCAGCTCCCTTCGCCGAGGCATCGACTGCCACCAGGCGATCCGTTGTCTGTGGGGCTGAGGTATCCAACCGGGTCTGGGACCCGGGGTCGGTACGCTGACTGGTCCTACCCGAGGTGGTACGGCGTGTAGTCACAGGCGTGCTCCGACGGGCGTGCACCTCCGCGCCCGAGTCCGCTTCCTCCGGTACCCGGCCGTGTGGCGACCGGGTGCCGGCCCCACGGCAAGACGTGCACCATCCGGGCCTCCCGGGTACGCGGGTGGTCCCCGCGTCACGTCCATGACGCTAACTCGCCAAAGCCGACAGGGCTAGCGTCCTTGACAGCCGGGCTATTTCTCTCTTTTCGGGTGGCGCGCTTGACAAGGCCCGGTGTTCCATCCTGAGACCCGTATCCCGTATGGGTGGTGGCGCCGCGTCCCGCTCAGCCCCGCGGCACACGACACCACCTCGCCCACGCGGTCGTGCGGACCGGCGTGGTGACGCCGTCACTGATCAGATGATCAAGTTAGGTGATCAACTGCCGTACCGACGGTGCCGGCTGGCGTAGGAACGCAGCGCACGCAAAAAGTCCACGTACCGGAAATCCGGCCAGTACGCCTCGCAGAAGTAGAACTCCGAGTGGACGCTCTGCCACAGCAGGAACCCGGACAGTCGCTGTTCTCCGCTGGTACGGATCACCAGATCGGGATCGGGTTGTCCTCGGGTGTACAGGTGCTGGGCGATGTGGTCCACATCGAGCACTTCGGCTAACTCCTCGATGGTGGTCCCCGCCTTGGCGTGCTCCTGCAGCAGCGACCGCACCGCGTCGGTGATCTCCCGACGCCCGCCGTACCCGACCGCGAAGTTGACCGTAGCTCCCCCGCTCCGGTCCACCGTCGCCTCCTCGGCCGCTTTCAACGCCGTCGCCGTCGCGGTCGGTAGCAGGTCCAAGGCGCCGACCATCCGAAGCCGCCATGGTTTGCCTTCGCCGGCCAGGTCCCCGGCGAGATCGGAAATAATCCGCAGCAGCGGTTCCAGTTCCTGAGGGGGCCGATTGAGGTTATCCGTCGATAGCAGCCACAGTGTGACAAGCTCCACACCGGCATCGTCACACCAGCGAAGTAACTGTTCGA
The DNA here is from genome assembly GCA_002919305.1 of Actinomycetales bacterium. Taxonomy (GTDB): domain Bacteria; phylum Actinomycetota; class Actinomycetes; order Mycobacteriales; family Micromonosporaceae; genus RSA1. The sequence goes on along the minus strand of PKFB01000080.1, from coordinate 25,222 downwards.
TCTTGGCGGCCCCCGCCATGTGCCCCTGAGCTGGATCATCAAAACCCATCTCACGAGCCCACCGTCGGTTTCCGTCCAAAATCACACCGACATGGCGGGGGCGCGGCTTGCCGACCAATGAAGCACGCAGCCGACGCTCATACAGCGAGTAGATCAAGTCACGCACGCCCACTTAGGCAGACTATCGAGCCTGAGTCTGTCGTACGAAGCGCCGTGGGCCGGCTACGGTACGCCCGCCGCGAGGTCGACCGCCCGCGACGGGCTCGTGCTTCCGGTCTTAACCCTCTTACTCCGTCTTACTCTGTCCGCCGTTCACTGGCCCCGTATGAGGGCCGCTGTCCGGTCGCTAACCGTGCTTCTAGAGCATCCAGTTCGGCCCACAACACGCCCGGCAGTTTGTCACCGAAACGAGAGAACCATTCCCGCACCGATTCGACCTCGGCGTACCACTCCTGTGGATCGACGGCCAACACCGCCTCCAGATCCTCAGGCGCGATGTCCAGGCCCGACAGATCCAGGGATTCCGGTGTGGGAACCGCCCCGATGGGGGTCTGCCTGGCCTCCGCCACTCCGTCCAGACGCTCCATGATCCATTTCAGGACCCGGATGTTCTCCCCGAATCCTGGCCACAAAAACCGGCCGGAGCTGTCCCGTCGGAACCAGTTCACGTAGTAGATCCGGGGCAGCCGGGAGGCGTCCCCGGCTCCCTTCCCCACCTCGATCCAGTGCTGGAAGTAGTCACCGCCGTGGTAGCCGATGAACGGCAGCATCGCCATCGGATCCCGGCGTACCACCCCTACCTGGCCGGTCGCGGCCGCGGTGGTCTCCGATGACAAGGTGGCGCCGAGGTAGACGCCATGGACCCAGTCCCGGGCCTCGGTCACCAGCGGGATGGTGGTGGCACGACGACCACCAAACAGGATCGCCGAGATCGGAACACCCCGGGGATCCTCGTACTCGTCCGCCAGGATCGGACACTGCTTGATGGGCGTGCAGAACCGGCTGTTGGGGTGGCTGGAGGGGGTACCGGAATCCGGGGTCCAATCCCGCCCGCGCCAGTCAATGAGGTGCGCCGGCGGTGAGGAATGCCCCTCCCACCACACATCGCCGTCGTCGGTCAACGCGACATTGGTGAAGATGGTGTTTCCCTTGCTGATGGTGCGCATGGCGTTCGGGTTGGTCTTCCAGCCGGTGCCGGGCGCCACCCCGAAGAAACCGTATTCGGGGTTGACCGCGTACAGCCGCCCATCAGATCCCACCCGCAGCCAGGCGATGTCATCCCCCAGCGTCTCCACCTTCCATCCTGGAAGCGTGGGCTCCAGCATCGCGAGGTTCGTCTTCCCACAGGCCGACGGGAAGGCCGCCGCGATGTATCGCACCCGCCCCAACGGGTCGGTGAGCTTGAGAATGAGCATGTGCTCAGCCAGCCAGCCTTCCTCCCGGGCTATGACGCTGGCGATCCGTAACGCGTAGCACTTCTTACCTAATAACGAGTTCCCACCGTAACCCGAACCGTAAGACCAGACGGTCCGCTCTTCGGGGAAGTGGCTGATGTATTTGATGTCATTGCACGGCCAGGGGACATCCTTCTCCCCCGGCTCTAACGGCTTACCCACCGAATGCAGACAGGGCACGAAATCAGCGTCGTCCCCCATCTTTTCGAGGACCTCGGCCCCCATCCTGGTCATGATCCGCATGCTGGCGGCGACATAGGCGGAATCCGTGATCTCCACCCCGAACTTTGGATTTTCAGCGGTGAGTGGCCCCATGCAGAATGGGATCACATACATCGTCCGGCCACGCATGCACCCCCGATATAGCTCGGTCATGATCCGCTTCATTTCGGCCGGATCCATCCAGTTGTTGGTGGGACCGGCGTCATCGGGATCAACCGAGCAAATGAAGGTCCGTTCTTCAACCCGCGCCACATCCGTGGGCTCTGTTCGCGCCAGGAACGAGTTCGGCTTAAGCGAAGGGTTGAGACGCACCAGCGTCCCGGCCTCAACAAGCTCGTCGGTGAGTCGCCGCCATTCAGCCTCTGAGCCGTCACACCATTCCACCCGATCCGGCGTGGTCAGTTCTGCGATCTCGCGTACCCAGGCGATGAGTCGGGGGTGGGTGGTCGGTGGGCTGTCCAGTCCTGGAATGGCGGTCGGAGCACTCATAACGGCCTCTCCTCACGGTCGACGCTGACCATGAACCAATCCCCACATACCTCACATATCGGACACAATCTTGAATGCGTCATGGCCGTGGGGCTGCTTAATTGGATTGGCTCAGCCTAGACCGAGTTCAACGAACAGGCAGCTTGAGCGACCACGAAAAAACGCCCGGCTACCTGGACAGAAACGCCAACGCCACGACTGAGGCGCGTACCAGCACCGGGACAAGGCCTGCAGCGACCAAACCCGTCCCCTATCCCGCCCCGGGAGCGTCGCGCGGTCAGGACACGTAACGTGATCAGCTGGTGACGAGCAGGAAGATCACTAGCCCGAGCGCGGCCAGCAGGGCGATCGAGGCTCCTAGATACGCCTTGTCCCGTAACCGCATCCGAACCCCCGAGATACGTATGCCGACAACGACGGCTGAGGATACCGCTCCGCCCGGTAATCAGCTAAGAGCTAGCCACGAGACCCCGCGGCGCCGTACCTGGTACACCTCGTTGCCGAGCAACGGCTCCCGGCCGGTCGCCTTACGGATAAAGGTCAACCGATCCCACCCCAGGTCCTGGACCACCGCAGCACCGCCGACGGACAGCAGCAGCTCCTCAACCACCTGGGCGGCCGGCTCGGTTATCCAGGGCTCCCGCTTCAAACCGGCAGCGAGATCCAGGCCGTGCACCGCTAGCTCCACAACCCGGGTGACGAGGTAGTCGGTGAGCAGCATCGCGTCACCGTAGTTGGTCCGCACCTTGCGGTCGTCCGGTTCGGCCATCACTTCCCGGTACGCCCGCTGCCAGACTTGATCGAAGTCTTCGGCCAGCGCGCGGCCACTCCCCAGGGCCGCCGCCTCCCGTTGCGCGCTGACGATCCGCTCGGCATTGGCTTCTGGCGCGTATCGGGCGTCGGGCCGGTAATAATCGGCGGCCGTCACCTCGGCGTAAGGGGGAGCGGGCTGCGTCAATGCGTTGCTGAGCAGCACAATCGCGCCGCGAACGTGCCCCAACAGCTCCGATACTGTCCACGGTGGACAAGGAGATGGCCGTGAGAAATCCCCCTCGTTGAGCTTCAGCATCACGAGGGTCAGCTGCTCGGCTTCGGCGTGAAATGCCTCCAGCACGTCCTGTCGGCGCACGCGCGGGACGCTACCAGAACAACATACGTTTGGGGTTCAACGTGTACTAAGTGTGAAACGCGCGGTTCTCTACTTGACAATTTCCCGTGATCCCGCTAAAGGCGGATCTTCCTGATCATCACCGTGGTCGGGTAGTTCGGGCTTCCCGCGTACCATTCGGGCTTCTCACCACAGGGTCGACCACCGTTGAGAGGCGATATGAGAGCCTCGGAGAAGCCGACCTGAGGAGTCCGTGGTGAAGCTGAAACTGGACCTGCACGACATCTATAACCGGAGCCAGGATATTGACCGCGCGTTACGCGGGATCATCGACGAAGCGGTCCGCCGAAAGGCGACCCTGGTCGAGATCATTCCGGGTAAGGGGTCGGGGCAGCTTAAAAAACGTGTCCTTCGTTTCCTAGAGCAGAAAGAGATCAAAGCGCTCTACCACCGGGTCGAGAAGGACTCCAAGAACTTTGGGCGGCTGTTCGTTCACTTTCGGTGGAAGTAACAGGCTGCCGCGAGCTGAGCGCGTCCGACCGGTCACATTCCCCGCAGCGCAGCCACCGCTCGCAGCGTACCGATTTTCGCTTCGAAGACTACGGCACCACACGGCGCTTCCCTTTGGGCGTACGCCCGCGGCTGACAGCACAAGAGCCCCTGGATGCGGGCCTTTTGTTCCAGGGGCTCTCCGGTTGGCTGGTCACCTCTGGTGTTGGCGGCAGCCGTGTGCGACGAGAGCGATCACATCGGCGATGACGGTGTCGGACACCTTGACGATCTTGTTGACACCCCACGCGCTCTGTGAGGCGTTGGCGCGGTAGAGGTCATAGTCGTACTCGGCAGGGTTGCCGGACTTAGCGGTGAGCGCGGTGACCCGCTCCCCGATCCATGAGGCCACCTCATCTGGGGTACGGGCGATGTAGGCGGGCCGGTCACGGACCCGACCGATCGCCTCGGGCTTGTAGCGTTCGTCGTGGTTGCCGGTGTTCCACTCCAGGACGGCGCAGTGCCAGTGCCACCCTTGCTTCTGCCAGGTATCGCGTACCGAATAAAAGTCGGTCAGGGGAGTGCTCCACGCGTCACATTTGCCGCAGGCGAGATACCCCTTGTCGGATTCCTGCCAGACATGAGCGGATTCCTCGGCGCAGCGTCGCGCGGCGCACTTGACGCAATACCGGTATCCGTCGCGAAGGTCACTTGGTGAGGACCAAGAATGCCCTCCTCGAGGACATGTGGCAGTCGTACTTGCCATGCTGGCCAGCATAGTAGGTTATGCACCCGATGCATAAACGAAACATTTTTATTTTTGTTTTGAATATCAGCTCGCCTTCTCTCCTCGCAACGACTCCACTAGGCGCCACACCGCCGTTGACGGGTTAGCGTTAGGTGGTTGCCCCAGCACCTTCGCCCTAGCCGCCGCGTCTTGGATACCGTCTCGAAACACCGAGCTCATCTGCCTCACGTGAAGCGGCTCGTGTATCGAAGTTGTCTACATCGCATATGGTGCTAACTTCGTCATAGTCATCGCGTATCCGCTGTTTGACAGCGCTACACACCAGATCTAACGGAGAACCCTCCTTGATAACAACGACGGCCCGTACCTGAACCCAAGGCTCAGCCTTGATACCGTTCGTCCCTATTCGACGCGATCATGAATGCTTATCGCAGCGTCCATCTCTTAGTTCCACTCAGGTTGTCCCTTGCCGTCTCCGACACGGACCCTGACGCATGACCGCAGCTCATAATGCTGTTTCGCCGCCGATCGCCCGTCGCACCCCGAGAGCCTGCCTAAACAGATCGTCTGAGAGGTCGGGCGCACCATAATTACCGTTCAAGTAATACCGCTGCCGGTTCTCACCCTCTTTCCGGGGTTTAAAGTCAGACAGCGGATAAATAGTTGAGACCCCAGTATCCGAACCTCGCCCCCTGTCCGCTGGCACAACGGGTGTACAGCAGTCGATCTCACCTCTCAGAGATCGAACGTAGGGTCCGACAGCCCACCGTTGATTTGGTGGAACGCCTCGACACTGCTCTCGGGGCGGGTGGGGCCCTGCTGGCCGCCTTTCAATTAGACAGCCCGGTAACGCCGACCGATGACGAGTTGGATGCCTTAGAGCTGACGCGTCGGGCTGAAGCATCCGATGTCGGGGCAGAGACCCTCCGTCGCTTGGAGGCCGCTTCGGATGACCTCGCCATGGCCTACCCGGTGACCGCGCCGAGCGCGCTCCTGACATGTGTCAAAGCGCATCTGGCCTATATCAAACAGCTTCTGAACGGCCGCATAAGGTTCGACGAGCATGAACGACTATTAACGGTCGCGGGTTAGTTGTCTCTGCTCGCTGCGACCTGTCACATCGATCTCCGGCAGGAGTCCACGGCGCGTGCCCGGCTTCGAACCGCCACCGCTCTGGCAAAGCAGATAGAGCGGCCAGATATCGAGGTTTGGTGTCTTGAAACCGAGGCGTGGGCACGGTTGACGAACGGAGATTACTCCACCGCCCTGAAGCTGTCGCGGGGAGCGCAAGAACTCGCTCCCCGAAATAGCTCCATCTTGATTCAGGCGACAGCCCAGGAAGGACGGGTATTAGCGCGCCTGCGTGATCGGCAAACATACGACGTGCTCAACCGCCTTCAACGGTTGACCGAACCACTCGCTTCCCCGGCCACTCCCGAACATCATTTCGTTTATGACCCGCAGAAAGCAGTGTCGTACTTGGCCACCACTCTCGCCTGGCTGGGCGATCCCGCCGCTGAAGAACCGGCACGCATCGTCATCGCCAATGCTCCTCCCGGGAAGCGTCCACGACGCATCGCCTTGGCTCGCATTGACCTCGCCTCCTGCCTGATCACTCACGGGCGTACCGATGAAGCGGTAGCGGAAGCGCGTAAAGCCATCCTTTCTGGCTATGTCGCCCCATCAAGCGAGTGGCGCGTAACCGAAGCCATCATGACCGCCGAAGAAAAGGCCTCCCGAAGGCGGCGGACTTGCGAGAGGCCTATATGGAAGAGGCCCATATGGAAATGACACGTCAGTCGTCTGTCCGGGCGACCCCGATCGGGCAGGACAAGCCGTTGGGGCCGTGATTGCAGTACCCGTTCGGGTTCTTGGCGTTGCTGAGGTACTGCTGGTGGTAGTCCTCGGCGTAGTAGAAGGTGCCCAGCGGCGCGATCTCGGTGGTGATGGGGCCGTACCCGGCCGCGGCGACCACCGGCGCGAAGAGCTCCCGGCTGTGCTCGGCGAGCTTGTGCTGCTCGGGCGTCGTGGTGTAGATCACCGACCGGTACTGCGTCCCGATGTCATTGCCCTGCCGCATGCCCTGGGTGGGGTCGTGGTTCTCCCAGAACGCCTTCAGGAGGGTTTCGTAGGAGATCTCAGCGGGGTCGTAGACGACCTGCACCACCTCGGCGTGCCCGGTCAGGCCGGAGCAGACCTCTTCATAGGTGGGGTTGGGGGTGTAGCCACCGGCGTATCCGACGGCGGTGGAGTACACACCCTTCAGCCGCCAGAAGATGCGTTCCGCACCCCAGAAGCAGCCCATCCCGAAGACCGCCACCTCGAATCCCTCGGGCCACGGCCCCTGCAACGGTGTTCCCAATACAGTGTGACGCTCAGCAACCGGCATGGGCTCGGCCCGTCCAGGCAGCGCCTGCTCCGGTGTGGGGAGTTCCAGCTGGGTACGGCGTGTGAACAGCACGGCGTTCCTCCAAGGCTTCACACGGACGTCTCCCACAGTACGTCGACGCTGCGCGAGTAGCCTTCCGCTATGACTTACGGCTTCAACACCCTGGCCATCCACGCCGGTCAGGACCCGGACCCGCGTACCGGCGCCGTGGTGACGCCGATCTACGCGACGTCCACCTACTACCAGGACGGCGTGGGGCGCCCCAGGGAAGGTTATGAATACAGCCGTACCAAGAACCCCACCCGGGCCGCGCTGGAGGAGTGCCTGGCGGCCTTGGAGGGGGGTACGCGAGGGTTTGCCTTCGCCTCGGGTATGGCAGCAGAGGACACCCTGCTCCGCACGGTGTGCGTCCCTGGCGATCATGTGGTGATCCCCAATGACGCCTACGGCGGCACCTTCCGGTTGTTCTCCAAGGTGCTCGAACGTTGGGGCCTGCGCTGGAGTGCGGCGCCGCTGTCGGATCTGGACGCGGTGCGGGCCGCCCTGACCGACAGCACCCGCTTGATCTGGGTGGAATCGCCGACCAACCCGCTGCTGGGGATCGCTGACATTGAGGCGCTCGCGGCGTTGGCGCGGGATCACGGCGTACTCCTGGTGGTTGACAACACCTTCGCCTCGCCATATCTGCAGCAGCCGCTGCGGTTGGGCGCGGACGTGGTGGTGCACTCGACCACCAAATATGTGGGCGGCCACTCCGACGTTGTGGGAGGCGCCCTGGTGTGCTCGGATCCGGAGCTGGCCGACAGGCTGGCGTTCCACTCCAACGCGATGGGCGCTATCGCTGGCCCGTTCGACGCCTGGCTCACGCTGCGGGGTCTGAAGACGCTGGGTGTCCGTATGGAGCGTCACTGCGACAACGCTGAGCGGATCGCCCAGTTCCTGTCGTCCCACCCGGCCGTGGCGAGTGTGCTGTACCCCGGGCTGCCGGAGCATCCGGGCCATGAGATCGCCGCCAAGCAGATGCGCCGTTTCGGAGGCATGGTCAGCTTCCGACTGCGTGGCGGCTATGAGGCGGCTGTGGCGTGTTGTGAGGCCACGAAGGTGTTCACCCTGGGCGAGTCCCTGGGAGGCGTGGAGTCGCTGATCGAACACCCCGGCCAGATGACCCACGCGTCCGCGGCGGGCTCCGCCTTGGAGGTGCCGGCTGACCTGGTGCGACTGTCGGTTGGGATCGAGGACATCGACGACCTGCTGGCCGACCTGGAACGCGCGCTGGGCTGACGCTCCGCGCCGCCGGAGCGGCCCGCATCGCGACACGCGCACCCGGGGCGACACCGGTTTATTGCCGGCGTGACAGTGCGATAACGCTCGACACCTACCGCCATCGCTCGATCGTTGCACTCCTGTGCGGTACCTTGCGCCGAAAGACACAGGAGGCTGCCATGACCTGGGTCGGTGCGACGGCGGGGTCGATCGCTCGTGCGGTACGCCGCGGCGACACCTCCGCCGGTGAGGTGGTGGATGCCCATATTCGGCACATCCGCGCGGTCGACCATGAGCTGGGCGCCTTCCAGGTGGTGCGGACGGTGCCAGCGCTGGCCGAGGCGGAGATCGTCGATGAGCTACCCGATCTCGCCGGCCTGAGCTTAGCTGGCGTGCCGATCACGGTCAGCGAAAGCGCGGCGGTGGCCGGGGAACGGACCCGACTGGGGTCACCGGCCACCACGCTGCCGGTCGCCGAAGCTGACCATGAGGTGGTACGCCGGTTGCGCGGCGCGGGAGCCGTCGTGGTTGGTATGACCCGGATGTCCGAGCTGGGAATTTTCGGGTTTACCGACGACGACGATGTGATCACCCGGAACCCGTGGCGGATGGACCGTACGCCGGGCGGCTCAGCGGGCGGCGCGGCGGCCGCCGTGGCGGCGGGCATGGTGCCGTTGGCGCAGGCCACGGACGCGTTCGGCGGAATCCGCGCCGCCGCGGCCTGCTGCGGCCTGGTCGGGCTCAAGCCGGGGAGAGGGATCGTCCCCACCGGGGGCAGTGACTGGTTTGAGCTGTCAGAGAACGGGGTTTTGGCCACCACCGTTTTTGACGCGGCCCTCGGCTTCGCGGTGATGGCTGGGCGTCGCCCGCGGCCACCGGAGTCGCCGAAGCCGCTGTCGATCGCGGTATCGCTGCGCAGTCCAGCGCAAGGGGTCTCACCTGACCGGGACTGTCGACTGGCGTTGGCGCGGGTGACCCGGCTGCTGGTCGACGCCGGGCACTCGGCGCGGCGCGCTGATCCCACGTATCCCCCCCGGATGAGCTCCGCGGAGATCACGCACTGGTTCGCAGGAGCGTATCAAGAGGCCGTCCGGTTTGACCGGAGTGAGTTGCAACCCCGGACCCGCCGCCATATCGCATTGGGCGAATGGGTCGCCTCCTCCGGGTTGGTCCGGACAGCCGACCGGGAGCAGTGGCGGGATCACTACCTGAACTGGCTCACCGATCACCGCTTCGACGTCATGATGACCCCGGCGTTGGCTGGTCCACCCCCACCGGCGGAGCGGTGGTCCCGGCGTGGCTGGCTGGCTAACGTCACGGCGTCGGTGCGGTACGCGCCCTACTGCGCTCCCTGGAACTTCGCCGGTCTGCCGGCTCTGGTGGTGCCGGCCGGTATCCGCCGGGACGGTTTGCCGGTCGGGGTTCAGCTGGTGGGTCCCCCCGGCAGCGAGGAGCTGCTGCTGGGGTTGGCCGCCGTCATCGAGGAGGCCGCGCCCTGGCACCGTCACGCCCCTGGCTGGCCCCGGCTGAGCCGAATCACGGCCAACATCTGACGGCCCGCCAGCGAGCGCCCCGGGCGTGGTACGCCGCAGCCCCTACGCGGCGCGGTACCCCACGCGGTACGTGCGGCGTCCTCATCGGGGACCGCCTTGAAGGGAACGCCACCGGCGTCGTTCCCTTCCGCCGCGGTCCGGCCGCCGCTGTCACTCGAAGGGTTTGACCACCATCAGCACCGTGATCGCGATCCACACCAGGAGGGCTACGGTGGCGGCGGCGCCGCTGCGGCCCGCCATCGCGTCGAGTTTGGCCTTGGAGTGCAGCTCATCGGTGGAGGTGGTCACGGTGGGCGGCATCTCCTCGGCGTCAGCCGCGGCGGCGCCTGGGGCGCCCCTGTCGTCCAGCACTCCTTCTCGGATCATGCGTTCGGTCCGGCGCAGGGACGGGATCGCCAGTCCGAAGATGACCGCGATTCCCACGATGTACAGCGTCATGGAGATGGTGATCCATGACGTGCCGAAGCCGACATCGTCGGAGGTGCTCACGGCCCACGCGCCGAGCAGGAACACCAGCAGGGACCCGAGGCCGAACCAGGTGGTCCACCGCACCGCATCGTGAATCTGACGCGCGTCACGGTGCCGGATCCCCCGCAGCCCGCCAAAGGGCGCCATGGCCAGCGGCCCGATCACGAAAACTGCCGCGAGGACGTGCAAGACAGCGGCGAAAGTTCCCATACGCCCAACCTACGACCGGAACGTCCTGGATGCTGGGTAAATCTCGACGGCCTGTTCTCGGCGACGTAGGGAACCCGGAAGTGGCACGATCGGCCCATGGAATTGGCGACGGAGCTGGTCAGCCTGGGTCGGGTTGAGACGGCGCGGAAACTTTTGGAGGGCGTGGTACGCCGCACCCCCATGGAGCCGGCGCGTCCGTTGTCCAGTCGGCTCGGTGGGCCGGTGTGGCTTAAATGCGAGAACCTGCAACGCGCAGGGTCATACAAGGTGCGCGGCGCCTTCATGCGGATCGCCCAGTTGTCGCCGGCGGAGCGGGAACGGGGTGTGGTGGCCGCTAGCGCCGGTAACCACGCGCAGGGGGTGGCCTTGGCGGCCAGCCTGCTGGACACCACCGCGACGGTCTTCATGCCGGTCGGGGCTCCGTTGCCCAAGGTGGCGGCCACCAAGGGGTACGGCGCCCGCGTGGAGCTTGTGGGCTCCACGGTGGATGACGCACTGCTCGCGGCCGGGGAGTTCGCTGAGCGGACCGGCGCGGTCTTCATCCACCCCTTCGATCATCCCGATGTGATCGCGGGACAAGGCACGGTGGGCCTGGAGATCCTGGAGCAGTGCCCCGACGTGCGTACCGTCATCGTGAGTGTGGGTGGGGGCGGGTTGATCTCAGGAATCGCCACGGTCTTCAAAGCACTGCGCCCCGAGGTCACGCTGATCGGTGTCCAAGCGGCCGGCGCCGCGGCGTTTCCCCCGTCGCTGCGCGCTGGCAAGCCGGTTCGGCTGAACAGGTACGCCACGATCGCGGACGGGATCGCGGTTGGGTGTCCCGGTGAGCTCACCTTTGCGCATGTCAGCGCGCTGGTTGACGACGTGGTGACGGTCAGCGAGGAGGAGCTGTCTGAGGCGCTATTACTGCTGTTGGAGCGCAACAAGCTTCTGGTGGAGCCGGCGGGAGCCGCCCCGGTGGCCGCGCTGTTGGCCGGCACGGTCACGGTGGAACCCCCTGTGGTGGCGGTGCTGTCCGGCGGGAACATCGACCCGCTCCTGCTGGCCCGGGTCATCGAGCATGGTCTGGCCGCCGCCGGCAGATATCTGCGTTTCACGGTGCGCTGCGGTGACCAGCCTGGTGAGTTGGCGGCCATCCTGACGCTGATCGCTGAGCAACGCGCCAACGTGGTCGATGTCCTGCACCAACGCCACGATTCCCGACTGAGGTTGGGGGAGGTAGAGGTCGCGCTGTCGGTGGAGACCAGAGGCGCGGAGCACTCCGACACGCTGCTGGAGGCGTTGCGGCGGGCCGGCTACCAGGTCACCCTCGCGCAGCCGGCCTGATGACGCACTCAGGTGGTACGCGGGAAGGCCGCGGGTAAACGACGACCGGCCCTATTTGAGGCCGGCCGTCGTTTACGTCACGATCGTGCGGGTTTTAGCCCGAGTAAGGCTCCAAGTTGAGAATCTTGACCTTGATCTCGGCGCCGCTGGGCGCGGTGTAGGTCACCACGTCGCCGGGGCGTCGCTCGAGGATGGCCTGGCCCAATGCAGACTCGGGGCTGTAGACGGTCAAGTCGGTGGTGGAGGCGATCTCCCGGGACCCCAACAGGAACCGCTCGGTGTCGTCCGGATCGTCGTCGAACTGGATGGTAACCACCATGCCGGGAGCCACGACATCGCGGTTGGGCGCCTCGCCGACGCGGGCGTTGCGCAGCAGGTCCTGGAGCTGCCGGATCCGGAACTCCATCTTGCCCTGCTCTTCCTTGGCCGCGTGGTAGCCGCCGTTCTCCCGCAGGTCACCTTCCTCGCGCCGCTCGTTGATCTCAGCGGCGATCACAGGCCGCTTCGCGATGAGTTCATCGAGCTCGGCCTTGAGCCGGTCGTACGCCTCCTGGGACAGCCAGGTGGTAGGTGCCTCGCGGTCTGTGGTGGACACAGGAACTCCTCCGGATGGACGAAGGGATTCGGGCTACAACGCTACCAGTGGGGTATCCGCCCCGGACTGGAGCAATTTTTGATGAGCTGAGCCGTCGACGAACGGTATGACGAAACCGACTCAGCCCACCCGGGTCATCGGCCGGTCAGGATCTCGCCGGGCCACAACCGGGGACTTCTCCGGTGACTGGACGTCGCTCGGTCTGAAGGGTGTAGGTAACCCTTACGTGGTCGGTATCCGCGTCACCCGCCGGTACCCTAACCTCCGCGCGACCGACTTCCGCCCCGTCGACTGCCCGGGCGCGTACGGTACACACCGCGGGCTCACCGGGCGGTTTATATACGTCGAACGTCACGGTGATCTCAGAATCCGTCACGTTCGAGTAACTACGGACCACCCCACGGTATTCCGGTGTGCCGTACAGCTGGTTGAGCCGTACGGCGATGCCGAGCCCCGCGACCAGGACACCGACCAGAAGAAGCGCCGGCACCCAACGCGACACACGGCGGGGTTCCCGCCGCCGGCCGTACCGGCCCGGCGGAAACACCGGCACACCATGCTGCTGCGTGCGCGGGGTGGTCATCGTCAGCCCTCGGATGGTTGGTGATTAGGGGTGTGCCTTCCCATCATGGCAGCTGTGTGCACCTGCTGCCGAGAGGTGTCTGCGTATCGGTGAAACCCATTACCGATTGTTATCGTTACGCAGGCTGGCTCGACGGCGGTGTGCCGACCGGCGACGTGGCGCGGCCCACAGTGTTGTGGTCCACAGCATTGTTGTCACTCATACGGCATACCGTGCCCCAGGACCAGGTTGTGTTAAGGAAACTCCACAGGCCTGACGGCCCCATTTGTTGTCCTATTTGTTCGGTACGCACATCGATGCGTTGAGTTCCAGGGAGAGCAGGTGTCGGCGAAGCTGCGTCTGATGGCGGTTCACGCCCACCCGGACGATGAGTCGAGCAAAGGCGCGGCGACCATGGCCCGGTATGTCCGGGAAGGCGTTGATGTTCTCGTGGTCACGTGCACCGGCGGGGAACGGGGTGACGTGCTCAACCCCAAGATGGACCGCCCGGAGGTGCGGCGGGATCTCGCAGCGATCCGCGCCCGTGAAATGGAGCGCGCCCGCGAGATCCTCGGGGTGAAGCAGGCGTGGCTGGGCTTCGTCGACTCCGGTTACGTTGAGAACTACACCGAGGCGGACGTGGAGAAGCTGCCGGAGGGCTGCTTCGCCCGGGTGCCGCTGGAGGAGGCCACCGCCCCGCTGGTGCGCCTGATGCGGGAGTTCCGCCCCCAGGTGGTCATCACCTATGACGAGAACGGCGGGTACCCCCATCCCGACCACATCATGTGCCACAAGGTGAGCGTGGCCGCGTTCGAAGCCTCCGGTGACCCGAACCGTTACCAAGGGCTGGGCGACCCGTGGCAGCCGCTCAAGCTCTACTACCACATGACCTTCTCCACCGCCCGGATCTTGGCGCTGCACGAGGCGATGCTCGCCGCCGGCCTGGAGTCCCCGTACACCGAGCTGCTGAAGGACAAGGAGGCCTGGCAGAGGCGGATGGGCCGAACGGAGCGGATCACGACCCGAATCGAGTGCGGTGAGTACTTCCCGATCCGGGATGATGCGCTTCGGGCGCACGCCACCCAGGTGGACCCCGATGGCCCGTGGTTCGCGGTTCCCTTGGAGATCCAGCAGAAGACCTGGCCCACTGAGGACTATGAGCTGGCACGTTCTCTGGTCGATTCCTCTCTTCCCGAGGACGACCTCTTCGCCGGGGTAGTCTCATAGCATCCGGACTTCCGGCTCGAGTGTGCTCTTATCGTTAAGGCACTAGTGCCGTCCGGTGTTGTCGAATAGTCTTCGCTTAATATGCTCAGGCCCGAAAGGTGAACTGCGATGCTGCTCGCCGCCGCGCACGTGGTCGCCGGGGACGTTGGGCTTCATGCCCATAACAGTGCCCTCGATGTTCTTGCCACCAACAACTTCGGCGATACCCGTTCCGGCAGTCTCGCAGGGCCGATGGGCTTGTTCATCATCCTGCTGCTGGCTATCGCCACGGTACTTCTGATCCGGAACATGAACGCCCGACTACGCCGGCTACCGGAACGATTCCCAGCATCAGATAAAGCAGAGGAGCAACCGAGCAGGGGCGGCTCGACAGGCAACGGGTCGTAACGATCCCGTGGCCGGACACGCGGTCCTTCATCGGCGCGCTGTTCCGGGCGCGCCGATAAATCCTCGAAGTCGAACATCGCTTTCCGTGATGCCATTACTACACACTGTCCACGGAAAGCTTTCCCATTCTTTGAGAAGACTGTCCGGTTCGCAAAAGAATGGACAGTCTTCACGCTCTCACGCACTTAAATTCACGCATCTGTGGCTTCATCCGAGGTTCCACTCCATCCTGAACACCCCTACGCTCTCGCACGGGACCACAGTGTGCGTACCCCTTGTGAGTTGGGGAGGGGGTGGACCGTCGTGCGTGAGCGCACCTGGGGCTGACATGACGATTCACCAGCCAACCGGCTCTGTTCCAGCCCGGTGGGGTCGTCGACCCCCGCCGGGCCAACGAGTCGGGCGGTTCACACGAAGGGAAGGCGAGGGATGACCCGGATCTGGGAGAGCCTCGCTGCCCTGCCCCGGCGGCTGAGATGGCTGGTCACCACGGTACTCGGGGCCGGTGTCCTGTCCGTCGTGGGAAGCCTGGCGTTGGCGGACGGAGTGCCCTCCGTACCGTCCTTGTTGATCGCCACAGGGCTGATGGCGGCGTCGCACGCGGCCCGGTTACGGATCAGGATAGGCAGCGAGCACACCGGCCTGTCATGGGGTGAGGCCGCCCTGGTGGTGCTGCTGTGTCTACTGCCTCCGGCATGGGTAGCTCTCACCGTCTTCGCGGGTGTACTGCCCGGGAGGTTGTTGACCCGGCAGGAGCCCATCCGGGCGCTGTACAACGCCGCCGCTGGGGCGATCGCCGCCACGGTGGCCAGCGTGGCCGTCCTAGCCTTGGGCGGGATCGACCCGGTTCCTCCACTGACTTTCCGGACAGCCGTGGTCCTCAGTGTCGCCGCCACGGCCTACGCCTTGCTCACCACCCTGCTGGCGGCCTGGCCGGTGGCCATCAGCAGCGGCTCGTCCGTGTCGACGGTTATCCGGCGCGGCTTGGGGGTGACCGGGCTGATGCTGATCGGCAATCTCACGATCGGTCTTCTGGTGGTCACCCTCGGACTGATCGACGTTCGGTGGCTGATCATCCTGCCGCCGCTGCTGTGGTTGCTGCACGAGACCTACCGCGCCCGCCTGCGGGCCGCGGAAGAGCGGCGCACCTGGCAGGAGCTGGCCGCGGCCACCCACGAACTCAACCACCTGAACGAACGTCAGGTGGCGCGGTCGGCCCTGCGGGGCCTGTGCCGCCTGTTCTCCCCGGATGCCGTCGAGGTCACCGTCCACCGTCTGGAACGGACCTTTGTGGGTACCTCCACTGGTGAACTCGTCGACACCTCCTCCGACTCTTCCGACTCTGCGCCGACGCCCCGGGACGATGCGGGCTTCATGGTGGTCCGTTCGCTGGAGGCCGGCGGAGAGAAGGTGGGGGAGCTGCGGCTGTGGTTCCGGGAGCCGGTGAGGCTTGGCGAGCGGGAAGAGCTGGCGCTCTCCGCCTTCGCCGACGCGCTCGGCGCGGCCCTTCAGAACGCCGCGACCCACACCACGCTCCAGGCGCTGGCCCATCGCAAGTCCTACGAAGCCTCCCACGATCCTTTGACCGGCCTGGCTAACCGGGTTCGGCTGCTGGAGTACGGCGACTCGGCTCTCCGGGCGCTGGCCGACTCCGGAAGGTCGGCCTCCGCGGCCCTGCTGCTTTTGGATCTGGATCACTTCAAGGAAGTCAACGACACACTGGGGCACGCGGCCGGTGATGACCTGCTGCGAGTCCTGGCCGCCAAACTGGCCGCCGCGACCGAACCGGGCGAAATGCTGGCCCGGTTGGGCGGTGACGAGTTCGCGCTGCTGATTACGGCTGTCCCCGAGACCGCCTCCGCGGTCGAACACGCCGCTTGCCGTGGGCGGCAGCTCGCGACCGAACTGGCGTTGCCCATTGAGGTCGCCGGCCTGTCGCTGTCGGTGGAGACCTCCATCGGGGTGGTGGTCGTCCCCGCCGGAAGCTGCGACATCACCGAGCTGCTGCGACGCGCCGACGTCGCGATGTACCAGGCCAAGCGCAGCGGCCGCACCCTGGTGGTCTACGACGGCAGCAAGGACGGTGCCAGCACCGACCGGCTCGCCCTGCTAGCTGAGCTAAGGGAGGCGCTGAACACTGACGATCAGCTGATGCTGGTGCTTCAACCCGCCGTGGACCTGGTCACCGGTGCCCCGGTCGGCGCCGAAGCGCTGGTGCGGTGGAACCACCCCCGGCGTGGCCTGCTGCCCCCGGCGGAATTCATCGGGGTAGTGGAGCACAGCGAGCTGATCGGACCTTTCACTCGCTACGTCATCGATGTGGCGCTGGGACACGTGGCGCGTTGGCTCGCCGACGGGCTGGACATCCCAATCGCGGTCAACCTGTCAGCTCGCAGCCTGCTGGACCGGCACCTGCCGACAGACATCGCCCAGTTGTTGGAGCGGCATCAGGTGCCTCCCGATCGGCTGGTGCTGGAGATCACCGAGACGGTGATGATGACCGAGCTGGACATCATCGACGATGTCCTCACCGCGCTGCGCCAGATCGGGGTCCAGCTAGCGGTGGACGACTTCGGCACCGGTTATTCGTCACTCACCTTCCTGACGCGGTTCCCGGTGGACGAGGTGAAGGTCGACCGGGCCTTCGTCACCCGCATGCTGGAGTCGCCCGAGGCCGCCGCGATCGTGCGGACCACGGTTGAATTGGCCCGCACGCTTGGGCTACGGATCGTGGCCGAGGGGGTGGAGACCGCCGAGCAGCTGGCGGCGCTTGAGGACATGGGGTGCACCGCGGCACAGGGGTACCACTTCTTCGCGCCGTTGCCCGCCGACCGGGTGGACCAGGTGCTGTGGCGGTTGCAGGAGCGGGCCATGGCTCGCGGCGCCCAGGTCATCCCCCTGGCTCGGGGAGCACACGCGGGCCGTCGACCGGAATCGAGCTGACCAGATCCGTACGCGCGCTGTCGTCCCAGGCGTCGTGAACCTCAAAGCGGGTCGGAGTGAGCTGTGAGAGGGTGGATTTATGAACCGGCTCGCTAACGCGACCTCCCCCTACCTGCTGCAGCACGCCGACAACCCCGTCGACTGGTGGCCTTGGGGGCCGGAGGCCCTCGCGGAGGCCCGGCGGCGGGATGTTCCTCTGCTCATCTCGGTGGGGTACGCCGCCTGTCACTGGTGTCATGTGATGGCGCATGAGTCCTTTGAGGACCCTGAGGTCGCTGAGGTGGTCAACCAACTCACCGTGCCGGTCAAGGTCGACCGGGAGGAACGCCCAGACATCGACGCGGTGTACATGACAGCGACCCAGGCGATGACCGGTCAGGGCGGTTGGCCGATGACGGTGTTCGCGACCCCTGACGGCGAGCCGTTCATCTGCGGCACCTACTTCCCCCGGGACCAGTTTCTCCAGCTGGTTGAGGCGGTCGGCCGAGCCTGGCGGGAGCGGCGGGACTCCCTGCTGCAACGGGGCCGCGCCGTGGCTCGGGCGCTGAGCGATGGCCGGTCCAGGATCGGACGGGCACCCCTATCTGAGGATCTCCTTGATGCCGCCGCGGCCACCCTGCACCGCGAGCACGACCCGGTCAACGGTGGCTTCGGTGACGCCCCGAAGTTCCCGCCGTCGATGTGTCTGGAGTTTCTGCTGCGGCATTACGCCCGCACCGGTCACGCACGCAGCCTTGAGGTGGTGCGGTACACCTGCGAGCGGATGGCACGGGGCGGCATGTACGACCAGCTCGCTGGCGGCTTCGCCCGGTACTCGGTGGATGCGGCGTGGGTGGTGCCGCACTTCGAGAAGATGCTCTACGACAACGCGTTGCTGACGCTGGTCTACACGCACCTGTGGCGGGTCACCGCAGATCCGCTGGCCCGCCGGGTCGCGGAGGAGACCGTGCGATTTCTGCTGCGGGACCTGGCCACCCCGGAGGGTGGATTCGCTTCTTCCCTGGACGCCGACACCGAGGGAGTGGAAGGCGCCACCTACGTCTGGACGCCCGCCCAGCTCACTGAGGTGCTGGGCCCGGAGGACGGCGTCTGGGCCGCTGAGGTGTTCGGGGTGACCGTGGGAGGCACCTTCGAACACGGCACCAGCGTTTTGCAGCTCCCTGCCGATCCGTCTGACTCGGCCAGATTCCGGAGGGTACGCCAGGCCCTGCTGCGGGCGCGCCGCGGTCGGCCGCAGCCGGCACGGGACGACAAGGTGGTCGCCGCCTGGAACGGGCTGGCGATCACCGCCCTCGTGGAGTTCGCCGCGATCGCCCGAGCCATGCTGTCCGGCGGGGTTGGGGCGGACAGCGCGCACACGCTGGATTCTGAGACGG
This sequence comes from Actinomycetales bacterium, assembly GCA_002919305.1. Lineage (GTDB taxonomy): Bacteria > Actinomycetota > Actinomycetes > Mycobacteriales > Micromonosporaceae > RSA1. Next base: position 6,413 of record PKFB01000080.1, on the reverse strand, counting down.
AGTCCGAGACGGACACTCTCGCGTTGGCTCGGCAGGCGCTGGAGGCGGCGCAACGGGCGGGCAGCCTGCTGGCGGATGTGCACCTGGTGGATGGTCGCCTGCGTCGAGTGTCACGCCATGGTGTCGTGGGTGATCCACCGGGGGTCGCGGAGGATCACGGATGCGTGGCCGAGGCGTTCTGCGCACTGCACCAGATCACCGGTGAACCCCGGTGGTTGGAGCTCGCCGGACAGCTGCTGGATGTGGCGTTGGCGCACTTCGGCGACGGCATGGGGGGCTTCTACGACACCGCCGATGACGCTGAGGCGTTGGTCGCTCGCCCCGCCGACCCTACGGACAACGCCTCTCCCTCGGGCCTGACCTCGCTAGCGGGTGCGCTCACCAGCTATGCGGCGTTGAGGGGTTCGCCCCGGCACCGGGAGGCGGCGCGGACGGCGCTATCCACCGTGGCACCGCTGGTACAGCAGCATGCCCGGTTCACCGGTTGGGCATGTGCGGTGGGGGAAGCCCAGCTGGCCGGTCCCGCGGAGGTGGCTGTGGTGACCACGGCCTCCGACCCGGCGGATGACCCGCTGTGGCGGACCGCGTGGCTGACCCCCTCACCAGGTGCGGTGATCGTCGCCGGGCGTCCGGATCAACCAGGAGTGCCGTTGCTCGCGGGTAGGGAGTACCGGTCAGGGTTGACGACCGCCTATGTCTGCCGGGACTTCGTCTGCCAACTTCCGGTCACCGACCCGGCCGCGTTGACCGCGCAGCTCACCGGCCGTTAACCTCCCGTGCTCCCGCTCGACGAGCCTGCCCCGTCTCACCGCCGTGTCATCGGCGGTGAGACATTACGCCTGGCGTTCCGTTCGGCTGGACCCACGGTCCCTGATATCAACCGATTCCGCCGCGCCTCGCGCCCTCTTGCCACCACCTGCGTACCCTCCCGGCCGAGTCGCCTAACGCCTTGGTGGCTGAAGGTCGTAAGCCCGTCCGGCTCATCCTGTCTTCCGAAGCGGCCGGCACCTTGCAGGGTTGTGTGATCCTCAACGCCGACGACTGACGATCAGATCCCTCTCCTCTCCCGCCCGTCCCCGGAGATGAGCCTGCCCTACACGCACCACAAGTTGTTGTAGTTGCGTAATGCTGTAACTATGTAATCAACGTTGTGGTGTGCGCGGACAACACGTTCCAGCGCCATCACAGACATGGGAACAAGGAGAGTCGCGATGCCTGGAAAACTTGGGCCGGCCTGGGGCTTCCGGCCCGGTTGGGGCCACCGAGGCGGATGGCAGTACGCTGACCTGCCCTCCGTAGACGACGCGGCGCCGTGGATTACAGGTCGGTTACCGGACAACTGGTTTGTGGCACCACCGGAGATCTCCATCGACCGTGACGAGATCATCATTGTCGGGCGTCTCCCCGATCCAGAGGCCAACCTGCTCAGTCCGGACGCCTCCCCCGCCGAACGGGCAGGCGTAGAGAAAGGACGGATTGCGCGGTTCCGGGAGCACACCCGGGAACAGCGCATGGAGATCGCTCAGCACATTCAGCACCGGTACGGCCGGAAAGTGAGCTGGGGGGCCCGATGCGGTGGCACTCAGGAGCTGTTCACCACACAGTCGGTTCCTGTGATGACCCGGCTGCGGCAACCCGAGCGGCAGGTTCTGGACACGTTGGTCGACGCAGGCGTGGCCCGCTCCCGTTCCGATGCTCTGGCGTGGTGTGTGCGGTTGGTGGCGCAGCATGCCGAGTCGTGGTTGTCCGAACTGCAGAAGGCCATGACCGAGGTTGACCGGCTACGCCGGGAAGGCCCAACCATCACCACCTGACGATCGAGGCCGGTGATCATGAATGCACCCTCGACGGCGACACCCATGATCACCGGCTGGTGGCTGAGATCTTCAAGGTGATCTTCAGGGGCGTTGATCTTCAGGGTTCATGTGACGAGTACGCGCAACGCTGGAAACCCGCTGGTGACGACGTGGAAGCGGTCAAGAAACACCGCCCGTCGACCATCTCCTTATGGCTGTATGGCGGATCCGTACCGAGATTGATGACCGACCCGGACGACTCGCGGCCTTGTCGACCGCCCTCGCCGCCGCTGGGGGCAACATCCTGAACCTCGAGGTCCACGTCGCACCCGGAGGGGTCATCGACGAGTTCGTGGTCGAGTTCCCCACCTCGGTCAGCGCCGCCCACATCACGGCCTGTCTCGCGGACGCCGGGGGACGGCGGATCACCGTGGTGCCCGCCAGTCGCGCGGAGCTGGTGGACCACACCACCGCCGCCCTGCTGGTCGCGGCCAAGCTCCACACCGATCCGCGCTCTTTACCCCACCTGTTGGGTGAACTCCTCCGCGCCGACGACGCCACCTGGGTGTATGGCCCGGACGCCAACGCCCCCTCGGAGGACCACACCCTGATCGTTCCCGCCGGCCCCTCTCGTGCGGTCCGTCTGATTCGACGGTCACTGCCGTTCACCCTCACCGAGGCGGCCCGCGCCGATGCCCTCATCAGTTTCCTGCTGCCTCTGGCGACCGACCCGGTCGGTCACCCTCTCACCCTCCCCGACTTCGCCCGCCTGACGGTGCGTCCGCTGCGCGACGACGATTTCACCGCGGTACGCGAGATGCACCGACGCTGCTCACCGCTGACGCGCCGGGGACGTTACTTCCTGGCCCGGCGTAACCTCACGGCACGCATGTGGCAGGCCTTCTGCGACCGTGAACGGGGGATCACCCTGGTCGCTGAATCCGACCGGGGTGTAGTCGCCCTGGCCCACCTGGTCTACACCCCCGACCCGGGGGTAGGGGAGATCGCCATCCTGGTGGAAGACGCCTGGCAGAGCCGCCGGTTAGGAACCGAACTGACCTGGCGCTTGCTCACTTTGGCCCGCTCCCGAGGGTTGGCCGAGCTGCGGGCTCACCTGCTGGCTGACAACCGTCGGATGCGCCGGATCCTCACCCGCCTGGGAGCGGTCATCGAATCCGGCCCTGGCCTGATCCTGGAGGCTCGACTCCCCGTGGTGTCCGCCCGCCTCAACCGCTCGCCACTCCCTGCCACTCCTCAGTCACACCACATCTGAGCCATCCCAGCAGAGTCCTACTCCTTCACATTTAAGAAGAAACTGCCTAGCTTGGCATAGCACGCGACCTTAAGTCACAATGCTCGTCACGCCGTGACCCTGGGCTTTCCAGCCAGGTGCGCGGGTGCGTTAAGGTCCCCAACTGGGCGGCGGTCCGGCCGCTTTAGCAACCCACATGAAGGAGTAAGGACGTGGTGGAGGTCGAGCGCACGGCGCTTCCGGGTATCGGACTCCGTCACATCTTGACCACATCACGGGGCCGCCAGATCGGCGTGGTGTCGCACCGGTCCGGACGGCGGGATCTGCTCATCTACGACCCCGACGATCCCGACACCTCCGTCGATGATGTGGCCTTGACTGTGGACGAAGCCGAGGCACTGGCCGAATTACTAGGCACGCGTCGGGTCATCGAACGGTTGGCCGAGTTGGAGCGGCAAGTGGAGGGACTGGTGACCGAACAGATCCCGATCACCGCCGGCTCCCCTTACGACGGCCGAACCTTAGGTGACACCCGCGCCCGTACCCGAACTGGTGCCTCCATTGTGGCGGTGGTCCGAGAGGGCGAGGTGCTAGCCAGTCCTCGGCCGGACTTCCGTTTCCAGACCGGCGACATCGTGGTCGTGGTAGGTACCAAGGAAGGTACCTCCGCGGTCGCGCAGATCTTCAGGAACGGTTAGAGCGTGCACTCCGCGACCGTTTTCGTCGAGCTCGGCGGCGTCATTCTTGCTCTAGGTCTATTAGGCGGGCTCGCGATGCGAGCCGGCATCTCCCCCATCCCCCTGTATCTTCTTGGCGGACTGGCGTTCGGACATGGTGGTCTGCTTCCGCTAAGCACCAGCGAAGAGTTCATCTCCATCGGTGCGGAGATCGGCGTACTCCTGTTGCTGTTCACATTGGGTCTGGAGTACACCGCCGACGAACTGGTGCGCGGTATGCGTCAGTCCGCCGTGGGTGGTTTGCTCGACCTGGTCCTCAACGCCGCACCAGGAATCGTGGCTGGCCTGTTGCTGGGGTGGGATCCGGTCGCGATCGTGGTGCTTGGTGGCGTCACCTACGTCTCCTCCTCAGGCATCATCGCCAAGCTGTTGGCGGATCTGGGATGGGTCGGTAACCGGGAAACTCCGGTCGTGCTGTCGCTGCTGGTCATGGAGGACCTGGCGATGGCGGTTTACCTGCCGATCCTGACCACCCTGCTGGCCGGAGTGAGCCTGCTAGCCGGATCAGTCACCCTAGGGGTCGCGCTGCTCGCGATCGCGCTCGTGCTGCTGGTGGCGCTGCGGTTCGGCTGGCTGGTCTCTGCCTTCGTCAAGAGTCCCAACGACGAGGTACTTCTGCTGAAGGTGCTCGGGCTGGTCCTCCTCGTCGCCGGCCTGGCTCAGGAGTTGCAGATTTCGTCCGCGGTGGGGGCCTTCCTGGTCGGTATCGCTCTGTCCGGACCGCTGGCTGAGGCCGCCCGAGAGCTCCTGTCCCCGTTGCGGGATCTATTCGCCGCGGTCTTCTTCGTGTTCTTCGGTCTGCAGACCGACCCCTCGCACCTACCTCCGGTGGCGCTGGTCGCCTTGGGCTTGGCGGTGGCGGGTGTGCTGAGCAAGTTCGCCACTGGTTACATCGCCGCGGCGCGCGCGGGGGTGGGGCGTAACGGTCGTTACCGTGCGGGTATCGCGTTGATCGCCCGTGGTGAGTTCAGCATCGTGATCGCGGGTCTGGCGGTCTCGGCGGGTGTCGAGCCCGCGTTGGGTTCTCTGGCAGCCGCCTACGTATTGATCCTCGCCATCCTCGGGCCGCTGATCGGTCGGCTGGCCGAACCGTTCCTCCACCGGCCCACCCATCCCCACCACGCCGGCTCGGAGACCCCCGTCTCCGAGCCGGGGCCCGAACCGGAACGCGAGTCACAACTCAACGTGTCCCACTGAGCCTTCCGCTCCTCTGGAACCGCCCTCTCGCCTTGGCGAAAGTGGTCGGCGCACCGATGCCGCGCCAACGGTGAGGCGGTTCCTGACGAAGCGGTTCCCGCAAAGCGGGTAAAGCTTACCTGGACTCACCTGGAGCCTGCGAGGCCGGTCCACAGGCTCCAGGTGTGTTCTGATGGGCCTACTTGTGTTCCAGGTAGGTCAGCAGGTCCTGGCGGGTGAGCACACCCCGAGGCTTGCCGTCGATGAGGACCATGACGGCGTCCGCCTTCTCCAGGAGTGCGACAGCGGCGCTGACCGGCTGTCCCCCACCAACCATCGGCAACGGCGGGGACATGTGACCTTCGATCGCGTCGTGCAGCTGCGCCCGTCCGCTGAACAACGCGTCGAACAGGTCCCGCTCCAGAACCGATCCGACGACCTCAGCGGTCACCACCGGCGGCTCGGCTTTCAGCACCGGCAGCTGCGAGATGTTGTACTCCCGCAGGTAGTCGATGACGTCGCGGACCGTCTCCTGGGGATGGGCGTGCACCAGCTCCGGCATCCCGCTGCTCTTCCGCTCCAACACGTCGGCTACGGTCACCTCTGGCTCGGTGGGGCGCAGGAAGCCGTAGCGCGCCATCCAGTTGTCGTTGAAGATCTTCGACAGGTATCCCCGGCCCCCGTCGGGCAGCAGAACCACCACCACCGCATCAGGGGGTGCGGTACGCGCGACCTGCAGCGCCGCGACCGTCGCCATGCCGCAGGAGCCGCCGACCAGTAGCCCTTCCTCCCGGGCCAAACGCCGAGTCATCTCAAAGGAGTCAGAGTCGGAGACGGCGATGATCTCGTCGCAGATCTCCCGGTCGAAGGTGTCGGGCCAGAAGTCCTCGCCGACCCCCTCCACCAGGTAAGGCCGACCGGTCCCACCGGAATACACCGACCCCTCCGGGTCGGCTCCGATGACCTTCACCCGGCCGTTGGATACCTCCTTGAGATAGCGTCCGGTCCCGGAAATCGTGCCCCCGGTACCGACACCAGCGACGAAGTGCGTGATCCGCCCCTCGGTCTGTTCCCAGATCTCCGGTCCGGTGGTCTCGTAGTGGGAGCGAGGATTGGCGGGGTTGGCGTACTGGTTGGGCTTCCAGGCACCTTCAATCTCAGAGACGAGTCGGTCCGAGACGCTGTAGTAGGAGCGTGGATCCTCCGGCGCCACCGCCGTGGGGCAGATCACCACCTCGGCACCGTAGGCCCGCAGCACGTTGATCTTGTCTTCGCTCACCTTATCGGGGCAGACGAAGATGCAGCGGTATCCCCTGGTCTGAGCGACCAACGCCAGCCCCACACCGGTGTTCCCGCTGGTCGGCTCGACGATGGTGCCACCCGGCCGAAGCAACCCGGCCGCTTCTGCCTCCTCAACCATGCGCAGCGCGATCCGGTCTTTCACGCTGCCGC
>PKFB01000060.1 GCA_002919305.1 Actinomycetales bacterium | reverse complement strand
TTCACGGGCGACCCGAGTCACCTCATCGGCGAACGACGACAGCTGATCCACCATCGTGTTCACCGTGTTCTTCAACTCCAGAATCTCACCGCGGGCATCCACGGTGATCTTCTGAGTCAGATCACCCTTGGCTACGGCAGTGGAGACCGACGCGATGTTCCGCACCTGCGCGGTCAGGTTGGCGGCCATGGTGTTAACCGCGTCGGTCAAGTCCTTCCAGGTCCCAGAAACCCCATGGACATTGGCCTGGCCACCCAACTTGCCTTCGGTACCCACCTCACGGGCGACCCGAGTCACCTCATCGGCGAACACCCGCAGGGTGTCGGTCAAAAAGTTGATGGTGTCGGCCAGCTCGGCGACCTCACCCTTGGCGTTGACGGTGATTCGCTGTCGCAGGTCACCATTGGCGATCGCGGTCGCAGCCTGTGAAATAGATCTCACCTGATTGGTGAGATTGGAAGCCATGGTGTTGACCGAGTCGGTCAGGTCACGCCATATCCCCGACACGCCTCGTACTCGGGCCTGGCCGCCCAATTTGCCTTCGGTACCGACTTCACGGGCGACCCGAGTCACCTCTTCGGCGAACCAGGACAACTGGTCAACCATCGTGTTGACGGTTCGACCCACATCCAAAAATTCACCACGCAGCGGCCGGCCGTCGATCTCCAAAGCCATGTGCTGGGACAGATCCCCTTGGGCCACCGCCCCGATTACCCGCGCGATCTCCGTCGTGGGGCGAAGCACATCATCGATGAGCCGGTTAACGGCGCGGGCATTCTCCGCCCACGCACCGTCCAGATACTCCTCGTCTATCCGCTCGGTCAACCGGCCTTCACGGCCGACCACCCGACTGATACGCGCCAGTTCGCGGTTGTGGCGCTCGTGAAGCTCCACCACCTGGTTGAACAGGTCGGCCACTTCATCGGCACTTCCACCCCGACGCGGCAACCGTACGCGGAAATCACCGCGTCTGACGCGGGAGAGTGCCTCAGCGATCTCACCGAGCAGAGCACGCGTCTGGGGGCACTCGCATGGGTGAGTAGCTCCCTGATGAACTGTCTCGTGCGCTGTCGTCATATGAATTCCTCGTCCCATCCGTGCGGCCGAACAGAGGCGCCGTTAGGGTCGGCCAGAAGCCCATCTTGACGCGTCCCGCGCACGAAACGCGAGACTATGAGGGGAGCCGCCACACGAAGGCGGTTGGATCTCGTCCTGGGCGCTGTCCAGTAGAACCCCACAGGCGCCCCGGACCGGCACGGAAGGGTGGAGGTGTCCTGGCCGAACTCGCATACGCGAGAGACACTGCAAGCCGTGCCGACTCACGTCCACCGACGGCTGCGGCTTCCAGCCGATCATCGCTCTCCGGCGGCTGCACGCGCAGTCGTCCGGCAGGTGCTGGCCGAGACCGGTCTGGTGGACCTGCTCGATGAGGCCTTACTGCTGACCACCGAACTGTCCACCAATGGTGTGATCCACGCCGGCACCGAGCTGGACGTGGAGGTCATCGCGGACGCGACCGGGATAACGGTGACGGTCTCCGACTACAAGGGAGGCCCCATCGAGCATCTGATGCGGCCCGTGGATCAACTCGCGGAGCACGGCCGTGGGCTGCTCCTAGTGGATCAGTTCGCATCCTCCTGGGGGACCACCCACGACTCCAACGGCAAAGGCGTCTGGTTTCGGTTGGAACGCGACCAGGCGCGTCCCTCCGCAACGTATGTGGTCTCCCCGTCGAAACCGCGCCCAGCCACCGCTACCGCATCAGCTGACGTCGATACTCCGGTCGACGCCATCGACAACGCTCAAAGCGAGGCGGCTGCTTCAGCACCAGTCGCCGCGCTCCCTCCGGCCCCTGATGGGATCGCTGACCGGATCACCCCGGAATCCTGCGTGTGGCTCCTCCACATCTCCGATGAGCTGCGGCAACGCCTGAGCCTGCCTCAGCTGCTGTCAGAGCTTCTGCTGCGGCTCTGTGAGGTAGCCAACGCGGTGGGTGGTGAGGTGTGGGTCGACCACGGCGACGGTCGGGGGGAGCAACGAGTAGCGCGGTATGGCGCAACCGGTGACAGGGTTCCCGGTACCGTCACGCTGTCGGTGCCGCTGCCGTTACCCCGCCCAATGGCGGGGACTCTTTTGCTCGCCGCACCCGACGACGGGGATGACGAGTACCGGACCCGGCTGGCCCGGCTCTCCGCTGAGCGGATGACCGTCATGATCGAGGCGGATCGCCTGCGTGAGGCGGACACCCGACGACGAGGCTGGTTGACCTTCCTCGCCGAGGCCAGCGAACTGCTCGCCCAATCGCTGGAGGTTGACCTGACCCTGGCGTTAGTACCGCAACTGGTGGTTCCGCGGCTGGGCGAATGGTGCGCGGTCCACACCGTCGATGATGCGGGCGAGCTGCATCTGGCGGCCTGTGTGCACACCAACGAGGCCGCCCTGCCGGCGCTCAAACGTTTCCTGAGCAACACCAGCGGCGACGGCATCGGCGCCCGGTTGGCGGAAGTGGTGGAGCATCAGGGGGTTGTGACCCTGGCGCGTCCCTTGGAGGGGGTCGCGGTTCCGCTGTCCGCGCGTGGAAAAGTGCTGGGCACGTTGTCGGTGGGTCGGCCATCGAACCGCCTCCACGGCCCCGACGACGTGGCGGTGATCGAGGATGTGGCGCGGCGGGCCTCCCTGGCGCTGGACAACGCCCGTATCCACGCCGAACGCAAGGAGATCGCCCAGGCGTTTCAACGCTCCCTGCTGCCCTCGGCGCTTCCGCACGCGACCGGGGTGCAATTCGGTGCGGAGTATGTTCCCGCCAGCACCGGTACCGACGTTGGTGGGGATTTCTACGACGTCGTGGAGATCGAACCCGGCAAATGGTTGGCCGCCATCGGAGACGTCTGCGGTAAAGGCGCCCAAGCGGCCGCCCTGACGGGTTTAGTACGCGACGTCATTCGGGTGCTGATCCGTGACGGTCGATCCCTGACCCGCACCTTGGAACTGCTCAACCGCAGCCTGTTGGAGCAGAGCGAGGAGGGCCGCTACTGCACCCTCGCCGCCGCGGTCATCACGCGGGACGGCGCTAACCTGCACGTCGAGCTGTGCCTGGCTGGCCATGACCGGCCCATGGTGCTACGCCGAACCAGCGCGGTGGCGCCGGTGGGGCACAGCGGCACCGCGGTCGGCCTCCTGGAAAAGATCAAGATCTCGCCGGTCACGATCACCCTGGCTCCCGGGGAGTCGATGGTGTTCTTCACCGATGGGGTGACCGAACGCCGTCGCGGCGAGGAGCTGTTTGGGCACGCCCGGCTGGCCCACGAGCTCAGCTCACTGGTGGGGCACCCGGCCTCCACCGTGGCGGCGCGTGTCAGGTCCGCCGCGCTGGGTTTCTCCGGCGATGATCCTCGGGACGACATCGCCATCCTGGTGATCCGTAACTCTGCTGATCCAGACTCGAAGTCCACCACGCCCCAGTGGGTGAACCGGTCGGCGCCGGTGGTCGGGTCGATCAGTCTCGGAAACTGACCTCACGGGCCCCACGGGCTGCCGCAGGTCAGGTCCGGCCACTCACCGGCGTCACGGGCGAGAGTCAGGGGTGAGCCTATCGGCGTTGCGTACCGCCCCCGACCGGGATCAGCCGTCAGCTGAGCTGGAAGACGCTGTACGCCTGTCGAATCACTGGTTGAGCAACGTTGCGGACGCGTACCCCTCCAGGCGTTGTCCCCCGTTCCGTGCCGCAGTGAGCGTGTCCGTGAATCGCCAGTGCGGTGGGTGCTGAATCGATGGCCTGGCCCAGCTGGTACGACCCCAGAAACGGGTAGATCTCGGGAGGCTCGCCCAGCAGCGTGTCCGGCACCGGCGCGTAGTGTGTCAGGGCGATCACCCAGTCGGCTTCCAGGCTGCGGAGCGCCTGCCCAAACCGTTCAGCGGTCTGCCGGGTGTGCCGGACGAACGCCTTCATCTCTGGTTCGCCGAACTCACTGGCGCACCGCCCCGCAAAGCCACCACCGAATCCCTTGGTGCCGGCCACCCCCAACCGGCCGCCGGGCAGTTCAAGAACCGTCCCGGCGCACTCCAGGACCTGGATCCCGGCATTCTTCAGAACCTTGACCACTCCCTCGACCTGGTCACTGTGGTAGTCGTGGTTGCCCAGGACGGTGATCACCGGTACCCCCAGGTCGGCGAACTCCCGCGCCACGCACTCGGCCTCCTCGGTCGTACCGTGCCGAGTGAGGTCGCCGGCCAGCAGCAACACATCGGCCTTCGACGGCAGGTGCTCCAATGCCGGGCGGTATCGCCCAAGCACGTCGGCGTCCATGTGGACATCCCCCACCGCCGCCACTCGGATCACGACACTTCCTCCACATCCTCAGGTTCGCCTGTCCTGCTCACCGCGATCTCGCACCGGATGTTCACCCCTGGGAACCGGGAGGCCACCAATTGCTTGATGTGTTCGCGTCGCTCCGCGCTGAGTACCTCGCCGCTGAGAATCAGCGTGTTTTCCCGGCGGGACACCGAGATGCCTTGTTCGGCCACGCTTGGGTCCTCGGTGAGCATGGTCTGGATCTGGCTCTCGGTGTACTCATCGAGTCTGGTCATCCCACCGCCTCTTTCATCGCTCGGGGCCGCTCCTTAGGCAGCGGCACCACATCGAGCCGGTCCAGCAGAATCAGGAAGACCTGCGCGTACGGAGAGTGCGTGGTCTCCCGGCGTACCCGCTCCCAGTCGATCTGCTCCCGCAGTGACCGAGCCAGCGGCAGCGCCTTGGCGAAGTCGCAGTAGTGCTGGGAGAAAACCAGCATCTTGTGGATCATCAGTTCAGTAGCCGGCATCACCGGCACCCGGATCGACAGCACCGACACCATCTCGGCGCTGGCCAGTGTCTCGTCCGTGACCGGCCGCTCCACCGGACGGAAGATCAGATCCACCAGCCGGTCGTCATCCCAGACCTTGACCAGCCAGTCCTCGGGTGGGTACTCCGCTCGGAACCCCTCCTTGGTCAAGGCGTCCATGGCGACGGGAACATCCTGTTCCCGGATGAGTAAGTCCACGTCATGGTCGGTGGAGGAGCCGCCCCTGGCGTACACGGCGAATCCGCCGGCCAACGCGTACGGGACCTCCGCGTGCCTGAGCACGCTGGTTACTCGTTTGAGAGTGACCAGCAGCTCAGCCTCCTCGCTGTAGGGCATGGGCGGCACCTCACGCTTTGCGGGGGAAAATCACCTATCACTGAAAGGGATCACGGCACCACCTAGAAGAGGTGCCGTGGCAGGACCGTCCATGGGACGGCACCGGATGCTGAAGAAAATTCAGTTAGACAAGGAGAATCAGTCAGACAGTTCGGTGAGCCAAGGCACGTTCCGGTCTAGCCAGTCATAGAGCTGACCGACCCGGTCGTCCCCTGACAGCCATGACACGTCTCCGGAAATCGCCAGAATCGCCAGGCCTACGCCTACCAGGCTCACCAGGATGGCGAGTAGCGCTAGCGGTCTACTGGCGACCCGGCGCTTGCGGGTCCTGCTCAGGCCGATCAGACCGAGGATCAGCCCTAGTGCTCCGAGGATGACGCCGATGGTGCTCAACTGGACCGTGAGCGCCGCGTACACCGCGCTCACCCCCAGGATGAGGCCCAGCACCGCGGCCCAGCTGGTGTGTGCGCGTCTTTCGGCCGTCTCGGGACCTCGAGCCCTGTCAGCGGCCCGGCCCCTCCGGTGCGGCATGGTCACCTCACCGGGGCTTGTCGTGGCGCTGTCGGTGTGCGCGTACGCCCGTTCCCGCTCTGTTGGAGAGACCATCGGGGTGATCGGTTCGGTCGGCGCGTCAAGGTAGCTGCTGTGATCGGTTGGGGACCTATGCGCCGCGCTACTTGACTCTGTGGCTGTCCGAGCCGAGGGGGACGAATCAGCGGGACTGTCGCGGTGGCTCACAACACACCTCCAGGGCATGACGTCGAGTCAGGAGAACGAACGGGTCTGTCCCGCCGTCCCGATCCGCCGAAGCTTTGCCTGTCCCGGTACCCGTCTCCGTGTGCTTTCACACGCGCTGACGCAATCTCCGGAAATTCCCTTCCGTTCCTTCGCCGCCCGCTCCTGATCGCCTGACCGCCTGGGAGCCGTACGCCGCTCACCGCCGTATTCGTGCGATCCAGGTCGCGTCTCTGGTGGTTCGGAATCTGGAGGGTGGTTGGCTCCCTCAGCTGTGGGATAAGGGTGACCGTAGGTCGTTCTCCCAACCCATCGGGATGCTGCCGTGCCGGTACACGACGGCTCAGATAGGGCGGTTCTGTTTCTGCGGGTATCCGTTCGTCTCCATCCGACGCCGTGGGATCAGACCCAACAGGCCGATAAGTCCGAGGAAGCTACGCAGCCTCCGTCCTTCGTTGCCGCTTCTCTCGTCCGGGACGGCGACTCGCGCCGTGGGCCAGGCGAGTGAAGCGGACTGAGCAGCGAGAGGGGCCGGTGTTCCTGCGAGAACCAGAACCGGCGCCACTACAGCCAGATGCCTACGCACTCGGGTCTCCTTCCATAGCGCCAGACGGAGAGTCGATCTGGCGATGGCGGACCGCTCCGAAAGCACATGACACCGCCGTGAGTTGGATCAATCCCACTTTCACGGCATTCTGAACATAGCCCTACAAGACAGAGAGGAAGACGGGTTCGTCGAAATCCTCTGCACCCCACGCCAGCGCGACGTCAGTTTCCCTATGAAAGTCGGACAAAACATCCGCTATCAGGAACGATCAGCCCAACCTATCATGACGGCTGGTTAGATGACCGACACCCGTCGTAACAACCCGCAGTTTCGCGGTATATGAACTCCACTTGAATGACCTGACCGATTCACGCCATCGTCTCAGTGTGAAGTCACGATAATGCGGGCTGATCACCATCAGGAGAACCGATCACTTCCTGATGTTCCACCGCAAACATCGCGACAGCTCTCATAGAGAACAAGCGCTGCGATATGGACACGAATAGTAAGAAGACTGACAATCCTGCTTTGATAGGTCGACTCTGATGGGACTACACAAGGAACTGGCGACCGTCTGCGGCGAGAACGCGGTCCATCCGGAATCTACCCGGTACCGCGTCACTCCTCGCTCCACCCAGCAGGTCGCCGGTGTGCTGGAGGTGGCCGGCATATACGACGCACCCGTCGTGATCCAGGGAGCCGGCACCAAGTCGCACTGGGGTCCTCCGGCAGGCGACGCGCGTATCCTGCTCGACCTGTCTCAGCTCACCGGATTCACCACCGGTCAGACACCCAGGACGACCGATCCAGCCAGCTCAGGCTCGGCCGCGGACTTTCTCAGAAAAATCGACGACGATGACGAGGACGATGGCGAGGCCATCGGCGTTCTGGCCGGGACACCCCTGGCCACACTGCAACGGGAACTGAGGACGCTCGGCCGCCGGGTCTGCCTGGACATTCCCCTTCAATGCGCCACTGTCGGCGGCACGATCGCTACCGACACCACCGGCCCGCTACGACTGCGGTACGACCTCCGGGACCTCGTCATCGGCCTGACCGCGGTCCTGGCCGACGGCATGGTCCTGTCCACCGGTCCGGACGGCGGGTCAGGATGGCCTGACCTGAATGATCAAGACCCGGGGGATCTCCTCGTAGGTTCCTATGGCACCCTCGCCGTCATCACCGAGGCGTGGTTGCGAGTGGAGCCCGAGCCGCCGCAACGCGTCTGGATCACCAGGACGGTCCGTAATCCTGGCGAGGTCCGGGAAGCCACCGGCAAGATTCTCAACAGCGGTATCGACCCAGCGGCGTTGGAGGTCAACTGTCCCTACGCCGCCAGCAGCCCGCCCGACCGCCTGGTCGTGCTGCTGGAAGGCGACCATGACCAGGTGGCCAGGGAGGCCGAGCAGGTGCAGGATCTGCTCGGTGGCGACGCCCAAATCACCGGACCGCCGGACTGGTGGGGCCGTTATCCCTTCGGCCCAGGAGACGCCGCGTTGGAGATCACCACTCCACTGGGTGGACTCTTCCCGATCGCCACGGCGCTTAACGACGTGGCCGGGGATCTGCCGCTGCGCGTCCGATGCTCACCGGGGATCCCCCTCATGCGGATCGGTGTGCCTCCCACGGTGGGTGTGACGCGGTTCGAAAGGCTGCTCTGTGCGCTGTACGAGTCCACGATCGGACGGGAGGGCACCTTCCAGGTTCTGTACGCACCGCCGGAATGGCAGTCGGTTATCCCTCCGAAGCTGCTCCTGGCCGATTCGCACGAGTTGCGCAAGGCCAAGGAACGACTGGATCCGTGGTGGCGGCTCACACCTGGCAGGCTGCTCCCAGGACCGGTGACGTTGCCATAACACCCAGGTGGATACCGGCGTGCCTTCTCAATAGATCTGCTGCAATAACATGCTTATAGCCTACGGAACGCCGCCACCTGTTTACGTTCAGTCCGCTCCTTTAACCGAAGCGCTGTGGCCAGTCATAGGACAAGGCTCTCATCCATGCTCACCGGTCTTGCCGAGCGGTTCCGTCGCTCACTGGGTCCCTCGGCGGTGGTGACCGATCCCGCCGAACTGCGCTCCTACGTCTACCCGAGCCCTGACTCGGAGCCGGTGGCTCCTGGACTCGTCGTCCTTCCCACCAGCACCGACGGCGTCGTTGAGGTCGTCAAAGAGGCTGTCCGGGCTGGCGCACCCGTAATCGGCTATGGACGCACCTGTCCAGATCCGGGAACAACGCGCCCCATCGGGGACGGAGTCCTGATCTCCACTCGCCGGATGCGCCGAATCCTGGAGATCGACATCCTCAACCAAAGGATCGTGGTTGAGCCCGGAATGGACAGCGGGGAGATCGTGCGTACCCTTGCCCCCTGCGGTTACGAATATTTACCGGACCCTTTCGGTACCTTCCCCGCCACAGTCGGCGACATGGTCGCTGAGCGGAACGAGGCGGCGTCGCGTCACATCACCGGACTGGAAGTGGTCACTTTCGACGGTGACGTGGTGCGCTTGGGAGGTGCCAAGGCCCCCGATACCCCCGGCTATGACCTGCTCGGACTCTTCCTCGGCTCCGCCGGCACCCTCGGTGTCCCCGTCAAAGTAGTGGCCCGGCTCCGCCGGGAACCGCAGACGCGGCGGGTGCTGTTCGCTCTCTTCGACACCACCGACCAATTCATCGCGATCGCGACCGCGCTCGACGCCGCCGGGATCATGCCCGCCCGGATGGGCAGCACCACCGTGCCACCCGCAATTCCGTTGGAGCTCACCACCGGCACCCCGGTGACCACACTCAGCCCCACTAACCGTCCCGTCACCGGCGACACCGCCCTGTTCATCGAACTCACCGGTCCACTCAGCGAGGTGGAGATTGAGCTGGCCGAGGTGAGGCGGATCTGCCATCAAGCCGGCGCGTACGACCTACGGGTCACCGATGGCGCGGCGGGGATTTCCCACCTTGTGCCGCTGACGGTCAACTTCGCCCAGCGCGCTCCCCGCCACCCAACGCCCACCAGCCTGACCGGCCACGTCGTCGACACCCATGAGCTGGTACGACGGGCTTTCCACGCCAACGGCACGGAGCGCCCGACACTCCATAAGAACCACGACCATTCCCTCCTCCGTACGTCCCGACCCGCTGTCCGGTACGGCTGACGCTGATGAGTCGTCCTGATCCACTGACCGAATTGCGCGCGGTCTGTGGCGAGCTGAATGCCCGACCCGCGACCAGAGCCGACGCTCTCGTAGGCAGTCGACCGCGGTACGTCGCGGCGCCTGGCTCCACCTCGGAGGTCTCCGGGGTGATGGCGGTCGCCGCCGCCCACCAGCTGCGGGTGCTCGCCCGCGGCTCCGGCAGCAAATTGCACTGGGGTGGCCTGCTGGAGGGGGTCGATCTCATCATCGACTTGGGTCGCCTCAGTGGCGTCATCGGAAGCGCCTCACGGGGCCGCCATCTGTCGGTGGGAGCCGGTACGCCGATCGGACGCGTCCATGAGCTGCTCTCTGGCACCGGACGGCGGCTGCCGCTGGATGCCCCGCTGCCGGGCGCGACGGTGGGAGGGACGGTCGCCACCGACCACGCCGGCCCGCTTCAGCTTCGCTTCGGTACCCCTCGCAACCTGGTACGCGGCATCACCTTTGTCCGGGCCGATGGGGTGGTGGTTCGCGACGGCGCCTTCCCCCACGACGGGGAACGTTCCCACACCGGTATCCGGTACGACCTGATACGGCCCCTGATCGGCTCCCACGGCACCCTGGGCGTCATCACCGAACTCACCTGGGAATTGACGCCGAGACCAGCGGCGCGCCTGTTCGTGGTCCGCTCACTGCGCAGTTTGCTGGAGGCTCGCGATATCACCCAAGAGGTGCTCGACAGTCAACTGGTGCCTTCAGCGGTGGAGCTGGACTGGCCTCCCAGGGTGGGCAACCACACGAAGCGTGGCGGAACACTGGCCGTGCTGTTCGAAGGGAGTGTGGAGGGTACGCGTATCCGCGCCGAGGCGGCACTGGGGGTACTCGGTGGCGACTCCTCCATCACCGACGAGCCACCGCCCTGGTGGAACGAGCACCCCTTTGGGCCTGGTGAGGTGGTGCTGCGGATCACCACACCGCCCGCCGATCTACACACGGCCGTCCACGGGTTGTACGACGCAGCCGAGGACATCCCGGTGGCGGTACGTGGTTCGGTTGGCTCCGGGATCGCCTACGCCACGCTTCCGGCGAGCACCCCACTGGGCGCCCTGGCTGGGCTGCTGACCACGGTCCGCGCTGCCCTGGCGCTCCAAGGCGGTTCCTGTGTGGTGCTGCATGCGCCGCCCCACGTGCGCTCCACCATTGACCTGTGGGGACCGGTGCCGGGTTTGCCTCTCATGCGGCGCCTGAAGCGTCAGTGGGATCCGGACCGACGCCTCGCTCCGGGCCGTTTCGTGGCTGGCCTGTAGTCGTGGCCCGCCAAATCATCCACGCCCGCTATTTCACACGCTCGTTCTCTTTAAGAAGCTCACAACCGTGTGATTTTTACGCTGCTGTGATTTTCGAAAATCCTAAAACTACGTGACCAAACTACGTGACCGCGCCGGTCGCGAAGCCTCGTCGCTCATCCAGCGTTGAGCGGGTCCGTATCCACGTGATTCCAGACAGCGCGTGGCCGGTAATCCCGACTCGAAGCCGACACTCGAAGCTCGACTCGACTAGAGGCATTCCTCATCAGAATCATGTCGCGTCCCACGGTCGCTGCGCCGCTCTGCCCACGGTCGGGTCGTTCCCGCACCATGACCGGTTCAGGACACCAGAACTCCAGTGCGTAACCCAGATTTAGCAGAAAGTAACTCGCTTAATCACTTAAAGTGAAGGCAGTATATCAAATCGATATTATCTCAACTATTCTCGAATGTCCGAAAGCAGATATGGTCATGATAAGAAGTGATCGGCCTAGGAGGCGATCATCGTGGACGGACGACACATCAGGTGTGAACGCAACAGCCGCCCCCGCGCCTCCAGCCTCGGTGAGGGTGGTCGCGCCGACCAATTATCGAAGCGGTCGCCGAATCGCATGCGGAGTCGGCTGAGGTTGACCGGTTCACCAGCAGATATCGAAACCACGTCACCCGACCGGGATCTCCTCTTACCTCTCACGCGTGATCAGTGGCGGTTAGAGCACCTCATTCGCGTCGTAGAGGAGACTCCGTCGCCTCGGCAGCGATACCAAGCAACCGTGCGCCTGATGGCGGAGTTGACATGTCAGGCGGTCGTTCGGGAAGAGCACCTGTATCCCTTCCTCGCTGACGTCATACCGCATGGGGACCGCCTCGCTGACCAGCTGCTATGTCAAGATCATCAAGACGCAGAGACGATGCGGCAGCTGGAGGAGACTGACCCTGACAGTGCGGAGTTCTCTCGACTGTCGAGGATCCTCACACAACGGGTACGCCACCGAATCGAGGTGGAACGCTCCCGGCTGTTCCCCGCGCTGCGGGACTTTTGCCTCCCGGATGACCTGCGTCGAGTCACCAGCCACCTCGCAGGAGGTGAGCACACCGCCCGCACTCGCTTGGAGACCTGCGACCTGCCTGACGGACCGGGTTTTCTGGAACGGGTGTACCAGGTCGTTATCACGGCGTTGCACCCGGTCTGACTTCGACGCCGGGGGCAGGCGTTTGACACCCCGACCCAGGGGTAGGCCCGCCATATGGAACGGGGAAACACCAAACACAGTGCACGCCGCGACGAGGAGATGGAACACGAAGTACGCGGCGAGCTACAAGGCAACCCGGTCAGTCCACGCGCTGAGGAATGGCATCAGCCGGAACCCTCCGGTGAGGATCAGCCTGATATCGACCGAATCCCTGACGCTTCCCCGGTCGGTGGCACCCCAGAAGGTATGACCGAGGCGGATGTGGCGGGTCGAAACGAACTCGCCAGTCACCTGCGTTACACCGAGTTTCCCGCCGATCGAGAACGGTTACTGACCGTCGCCACCGAGATGCAGGCCCCCGACAGAGTCATCGCTGAACTGTCTCGCCTACCAGACAACCAGACCTTTGAAAACGTGACCGACGTATGGGAGGTGTTGGGACACGGACGGGAGAGAGGACGCGCCTAACCACGAAATTCCATCTCGATGACAGAGCCCACCTGATGGGGCGGCTTGTTACCACCTGGCGCGGATTTTTCAGCTCTTGCGAAGAAAGTCACCTCCAAGAATCGCCCACGCGCCGCCGACTCGTGGCATCGTTCACTGAGACGGCGAGTGAGGGGTGCCAGGGTGACTGGACAAGTACATGCCGGAGCGCCAGAACCCACGGAAGCTCTCTCTTCGGTCGTAGAGAGATTACGTTCCGAGGTCGAAGGCCTGCGTCGCGCGATGCGTAACCGTGCGGTGATTGAACAGGCCAAAGGTGTACTCGTGGAACGCCTCAATATCAGCCCAGACGAGGCGTTCGATCACCTCATTCAGATGTCACAGCGTGCCAACGTCAAGTTGGTCGAGGTAGCCGCGACGCTGGTCGGTACCACCGCGCCTACCCCCGCTGCTCCTGAACTGACCGACATCGTCGACGACGAGGTACGCGGCCGCCTCCAGCGCTACAAGCGCCGCCCGGGCCACCGAGGACAGCCTGTCCGGCACGCCCGACGCCCGCCCCAGCTGGAGGCGTTGCAGTCCCAACACCAACTGGCCGCCGCACGGATCGCAGCCGCCAGCTCGTTCAACGAGATCGTCATGGCTGTGGTCGGCTCGACCGCCGGCTGGTCCTCTCCCGACATGGCGGTGCTGGCGCTGCTGGAGCCGGACGGGGCTTTACGTTTGGTGGCCACGCACGGAGTCAGTCCAGAGCTGCAAAGCCAGTGGGCACGGATCCCTCCGCTGGCGGATCTGCCCCTGGTCGCCGCGCTCCAGCAACGCGCCTTGATGTGGACTCGCCACGCCGGCAACACCAAACCCCTTCTGCCAGGCGTACCCCACGTCGCCCTGCCTTTAATCACCGCGGACCGGAGCGTCGGGGCTCTCGGTCTGGCGTGGGCTGACAACCCACCAGAACCCACTGAGCCGGTACGGCATTACTTAGCCGCGCTGGCTGACTCCTGTGCTCGCGCGGCGGCGGCGCTCACCCCCGTCGGCCTCAGTGGCTCTACCGAGCCCGCCCCACCCGAACAGGGTGGTCTGCCGTTAATCCTGGAGGCCCTGTCGGATCCGGCGTTGCTTCTCGCCCCGGTCTGGAACGGCGACCAGATCAGTGACTTCCGGTTCGAACTGACCAATCAGGCGGCCCGACGGCTCGCCGACGCCGACCAGGTGGATCTCAGCCAAGCCACCCTGCTGTCCTTGTTCCCCGATGTCGGCAGCCGCATCCTGCTCCCGGAGTGCGTGCGGGTTCTCAACACCGGACAGTCGATGCACCTTCCGGAGGTGTACGCCGGTGGCTGCGGTAAGCGCCCGTCCCGCACATTCAGCGTGACCTTCACCCGGATATGGGATCGCGTTCTCACCGTGTGGAGAATGCGTACCAACGCGGATCTGCTCTACGAGCAGTTGCTGGAGGCCGAACAGATCGCGCACATCGGCTCGTTTTGGTGGAACCTCCGCAACGATGAGCTGCGGTGGTCCCCCGGCCTCTACCGCCTCGTGGGTCGCGACCCGCGACGAGGGCCGGTCCCCCTCGCCGATAGCGCCCCCTACATCCATCCCGACGACCGCCCCGCGATCATGCAGATCCTCAACGATCTGCTGGTGGGCGGCCGGGAACGCACCTTCGAATTCCGCACGTCGACCGAGCCGCCTCGCCGGCTGCGAGTCACCGCTCAACCCCTGCGAGACGACCGCCCCGGAACCGGAGGAAGCGGGGAGAAAGAGGTGTACGCGGTTCGCGGCACGGTCCGAGACGTCACAGCCGAACGCGCCGAGCAGGCAAAACTCCGCCGCGCCGAGGAGGCCCTGGCCGCACAACGGCAACGGTTGGAGGCCGAACAACGGGCCGCTGAGTCCCTTCAGCAGGCGGTCCTCCCCAGTCTCCACCGCTCGGCCAACACCAACGGGCTGATCGTGCGTGGGTTGTGTCGGCCTGCGAAAACCACCGGCCGGATCGCCGGCGACTGGTGGGATGTGTTCCCGCTGCTGGACGGCTCCACCGCGATCGTGGTGGGCGACGTGGCCGGTGCGGGCCTGACGGCCGCCACCACAGCGGCCCAGTTACGCAGCGCTGTCCGGGCGTACGCGGTCCAAGGATTGTCACCTGCCCAGGTGCTCACTCAGCTCAGCCAGTTGGTGTGTCATCTGGAACCCGACCGGCTCGCCACCTTGGTCGTCGCGCAATTTGACCCCAGTAAGCGTCGGCTGCGGTGGGCCGCCGCCGGGCAGGCCGCGCCTATGCGGTATCTGCCGGACGGGAAAGCACGTGTCCTCTCCGGGCCGCTTGGGCTTCCAATCGGCGCGGCCCCGGACGTCAGCTACGACGAGGCGACCATTCACCTGACTACCGGGGATCGGCTGCTGTTCTACACCGACGGCCTGGTCTCCCGGCGAGACTCCACCCCGGGAAGCGGCCTGGACATCCTGCTCCACGCCGAGGATTACGTCGATCCAGACGACATTGAGGTGCTGGTGGAGCATGTCACTGACCGGCTGGGCACCCTGCCGGACGACGACCTGTGCGTGGTGGTCGCTCGGGTCACCCGTTGATCGGCGCCCGCCGGCACGAGGAAACCGGTGTCGTCCGTACCGTCACCACACCCGGCCCGTACCGGTCCGACCGACCCGCTCACGCGGATCTTATGAAAGACCGGATGATTTCCGTAAAAGTGCCGGGTTTTCAGGAAAACACCGTACAGCTAAGTCCAGCACCGATATCTAAGGCATCAACACCGATTTTCATGGACCAGAGCGTCAACACCGCCTGAACTGATACCGGACCTCAACGCTCAACGCACCTCTATTGCCACGTCACCCATTCGTCAGGCGCCCTGAATGGAGGCCCGGTGAATTGCCCGTGCTGGGCGAGAACAAGGCGGGAATGACGGGTTAGGAACGCCGGTAGCGCAGCGCCACCCACAAAGCGGCGCAGCCCGCTCCGAACACCACGGCGCCTATGATCACCTTCCGGTTCAGCACCACTCCACGCACCGCCGCCGCCAAGGTGCGAACCGTCTGCGGATCGGGCGTACGCCCGTCTGCGGAAGACGACGTCGACGCCGAGCCGCCCCAACCGATCGCCGACATACCACGCCGCAGCGCCGGCCGCGGGTCGAGCGCGTTCACTTGACGACGGAGGACGCTACGCGGATTGAGCCGCTCGACCAGTTCGTCCAGGTCACGCCCGATTTCTTCTCGCAGTCGCGCAATCAGCTCCCGCTGCCTGGCTAGCTCCTGTTCTTGATCCACGTGATGTCCTCCTTCACCGACTCGATGGTCCGCGTCGGCACCGGCGCCAGACCTCGAACACGCGGGAGAGCGATCAACACGCACACCACCGCCACTAGCGCCCACACTACGGTCACCAC
Source organism: Actinomycetales bacterium (assembly GCA_002919305.1). Lineage (GTDB taxonomy): Bacteria > Actinomycetota > Actinomycetes > Mycobacteriales > Micromonosporaceae > RSA1. The sequence goes on along the minus strand of PKFB01000060.1, from coordinate 185,327 downwards.
GAGGTAAGCCAACGCCGGGTGCATAAGCTCGGCCAATCCCTGTGCCGCCGCCACCGATCCGAGGACGAGTACGAAGAAAAGCGCGAACGCGGCGGTAGCCAGGAGCCCACCCACGACCACCAGCTTGCGAAGCTCGTACTGAATCTCCAGAACCGCTTGTCGGGCCTCCGCCCGCGCCAAGTCACTGAGATTCCGCACCAGACTCTTGGTGATCTCACCAACGCCCCGAACGTTACCCGGTTCGTCCACGACAAATCCTTCTGTGATGGGCGAGGGTGTAGTCCGCGTCATGGATCCCCCCAGGAACTTGGTCGACCGGCGTCCTCAATTTACCTGTATGGGGTCGGCTTCACGCGTTTAGGAGCGGAAGGAGTAGGTAACAGCGAGGAAGACAACAGTGCGGGTGTGAACCGGGAGGGGCGGAACGATGGGTTTCCTGGAAGAGGTGTACAGCGGGGAAGGCCCGTACGCGACGGTCTATCTCGAGAACCGCCCCGCTGGAGAGGACGCCGCGGAACAGTGGGAACTGCGGTGGCAGGGATTGCGTCAACAACTTCTCGCTGAAGGAACCGACCAACCAACCCTGGCCGCTCTCGATGAAGCACTGACCCCGTCCCGGCCGGGTAACGCGGTCCGGCACGGCCGGGTCCTGGTAGCCGCCAGTGGACAGATACGCCTGGATCGCCCACTTCCGGACGATCCCGTCACCCCGGTCACCGACCAAGCCACCTGGGCGCCGCTGCCGCACTTGATACCGCTGCTGGCCGCCGAGGGGCGCCGCGTACCCCACATCCTGGTCATCGCTGACCGAATCGGCGCCGATGTTCACCTGGCCGCCGAGGGCACCGAGCGGGTGTCGATCATCGACGGCATGGATAACCAGCTCCGGAAGGTACAGGCCGGTGGCTGGTCGCATCGCCGCTTCCAGCAGCGCGCGGAGAACCACTGGGAGCAGAACGCCACCCTGGTCGCCGATGAGGTGGCCCGGTTAGCGGTACGCCACCGGGTCAAGCTGGTGGTACTCGCCGGCGATGTCCGCGCCCGCACGGCCATCGCCTCGCACCTGCCGGCGAATGTGGCGTCCCTCGTGGTTGAGACCGACCACGGCAGTCGGGCGGCGGGCGCCGCGCAGGATCCTCTCCGGGCTGAGATACGGCGACTGCTCACGGAGACCGCCCGCCGGGAGCACAGCGAGCTGATCGCGCGTTTCCAGGAAGCTATCGCCAGCACCGGTCGAGCCGTCGAGGGCCTGGAGGCGACGGTCGAGACCCTACGGCTGGGTCAGGTCGCCACCCTCCTGCTGCCGTCGCAGGGCACCCGGCATCACCTGTGGGTGGGGCCGAAACCGACGGAGATCGCGGTGACGCGGGGAGAACTGGAACGCATGGGGGTGGAGGAGTACGCGTACGACCGCGCCGACGCCGCCCTGCTGCGGGCGTGCGTAGGCACCGGGGCCGGGTTCGAACTGCTCAGCGAAGACGACCCGCCGATGACCGACGGGGTGGGAGTACTGCTGCGTTACCAGCTGTGACACTACCGGGTAGTCTCACCCGGTATGACTGAAACCGTTCTCCCTCCGGTCGCTAAGCGAGTACCGAGCACCCGGACCCACCACGGAGACACCGTCATCGACGAGTACGCGTGGCTGCGGAACCGGGACGATCCCGACACGATCCGGTACCTGGAGGCGGAGAACGCCTACACCCAGGCGCAGACCCAGCACCTGGACGATCTCCAGAAACGGATCTTCGAAGAGATCAAGTCGCGTACCCAAGAGACCGACCTGTCGGTCCCGGTGCGGGAGGGCGAGTGGTGGTACTACACCCGCACCGTCGAGGGCAAGCAGTACCGGATCCACTGTCGGTGCAAGGCGACCCCAGGCGACACCACCCCGCCCGCCATGCCGGAGGACGCCTCACCTCTCCCCGGTGAGGAGGTGTTGCTAGACGAGAACGAACTCGCCGGCGACTCGGACTATTTCTCCCTCGGCACGTTGGACGTCAGCCCCGACGGGCGGCTGCTGGCGTACTCCACCGACTACGAGGGCAACGAACGGTTCACGCTGCGGTTCAAGGACCTGACCACGGGCGTCGTCTTGCCCGACGAGATCCCCGACACCTTCTACGGCACCGCGTGGTCACGAGACGGTTCAACGGTGTTCTACCTAACCGTCGACGAGGCGTGGCGCCCGTACCGGGTGTGGCGGCACCGGATCGGTACGCCCACCAGCTCCGACGTGGTGGTCTATGAGGAGCCGGACGAGCGGTTCTGGGTCAGTGTCGGCCTCACCCGCAGTCAGCGGTACATCCTCATCGACTCCAGCAGCAAGCTCACCAGTGAGGTGTACGCGATCGACGCGGACACGCCCGATGCGACGCCTCGGGTACTCATTCCTCGTCGGCACGGCGTGGAGTACTCCGTCGAACACCACGGCTCGCACTTTTTGGTGCTGCACAACGCCGAACACCCCAACTTCACGTTGGCCACCGCACCGGTGGACAACCCCGAGGCGTTGACGACCGTGATCCCCGGGCGGGACGACACCCGGCTGCTGGATGTGGACGCTTTCGCCAGCCACATCGTGATCTACTCCCGGCGGGACGGCCTCACCAGACTGCAGGTGGTGCCGACGCTCGCCTCCGGCTCTGACTCCGAGTCAGGCGCCAGCGCGGGTAGCGACGCCGGATTCGACTTCGATCACGCGGCCTCTATTGAGTTTCCGGAGCCGCTGTACACCGTGACCCCAGCCGGGAACCCGGAGTACCACTCCACCTCTTACCGGCTGCGCTACACCTCATTGATCACTCCGATGACGGTGTACGACTACGACATCCCCAACCGCTCCCTGATCCTGCGGAAGCAGGAGCCGGTGCTAGGCGGGTACCAGCCGACCGACTACGAGCAGCACCGCGAGTGGGCCACCGCTCCCGACGGCACCCGCGTACCGATCTCCCTGGTGTGCCGGGCCGGTACGCCGCGGGACGGGTCGGCACCGCTGATGCTGTACGGGTACGGCAGCTATGAGGCGAGCATGGACCCGTGGTTCTCAATCCCACGGCTGTCCCTACTGGACCGGGGATTCGTGTTCGCCATCGCCCATGTCCGGGGCGGGGGTGAGCTGGGTCGTCGGTGGTATGAGGACGGCAAGCTGACCCGTAAGAAGAACACCTTCACCGACTTCATCGCTTGTGCCCGCCACCTGGCCGACTCGGGCTGGACCTCCACGCCCCGACTGGTGGCGCGGGGCGGCAGCGCCGGGGGTCTGCTGATGGGTGCGATCGCCAACCTGGCGCCGGACGCCTTCGGGGCGATCATCGCCGAAGTGCCGTTTGTGGATCCGCTCAACACCATCCTGGATCCGTCGTTGCCGCTCACCGTCACCGAGTGGGAGGAGTGGGGGAATCCTCTGGAGGACCCAGAGGTGTACGCCTACATGAAGTCCTACTCGCCGTACGAGAACGTGGCGGCTGTCGACTATCCGGCGATCCTGGCCATCACCAGCCTCAACGACACCCGGGTGCTCTATCACGAGCCGGCGAAGTGGGTGGCGCGGCTACGCGCGACAAAGACCGACTCCCGCCCGTTGCTGTTGAAGACCGAGATGGGTGCGGGGCATGCGGGCCCCAGTGGACGGTACGACGCCTGGCGGGAGCAGGCGTTCGTGCTGGCCTGGGCCATCGACGTGGTCGGCGGTCCCGTCACCGAGTCCTGACCGGATGGCGCGCGCCCCTACGCGCGCCTCGGGTGCTTCCTCGGTTCGTCGATCGGAATCGTGGTCAGCCGGGCCAGGACCGCGGCGTCCTGGCCCTGAGCTGAACGCGGAGTAAAGACTGCCAAGGCGAGCGGGTTTTCCGTGACCCAGGGCTCATCGCGCCGGAAACTCGACGGCCTGCCCGTCCTCGTTGTTCTCGATAAATACATGGATGTCGAGGCCTTGGTCCCCCACGGCCCTGATCACGAACGCGGTCGGTACGGTGTCGGTGCCGTTGCCATAGATGGCGATCATTGTGTAGTCCACGATCTGTCCGTCGGCCACGGCCTGCTGGACCCGGCGTTGATACTCGGGGAGTACGCTCTCGGCCACCTGCCGGTGGCAGGCCACGAGATTCTCCACGACCGCGCCTGATCCCCCTAACTCCTCGGGGATCAGGTGGCACCGTTGGATAGCGTCGCCGGCATCCGCGTACCCCGGTGGCGCGAGGTCCGGAGCCGCTGGACTCCCGGTCGGCAACGGGTCGCATAGCCGGGCATGAACGCCGGCAAAAGTCTCGTCGATCAGTTGTCCGTAGTAGTAGGACAGCGCTGAGGAGTCCGGGCAGCTGCGGTGGGGTTCGTTCGGGGAGGCCGGGTTACGTACGGTCGGGTCTGGGCCAGCGTCGCCTTCAGAAAGGTAGATGCGCTCCGCGGGATCAATTGAGGCGTAGAACCGGGTGAGCGCCGCGCACGCCACTCGGACTTCCTGGGCACAGCTCCCAGGGTTGTCCGATTCTGACCGATACAGCTGCCCCAGCAGGTCCTCGACTTGCGGTTGCGTAAAGCCTCCAAAGGAAATGCGTGCCCCGATATCGACCCACCCGGAAGCATCAGGGGGCAGCTGAACGGAGCACCACATGGTGGCTGTGGTATTCGCCTCCATGCGCCATACTTCGTCGCACCCTGCAACTATCTCGCCCGCGATGCGGAACTCCACGTGGGCGACGAGGTACACATATTCGTCTGGTTCAACGTACGGGCTGGTCGACTCGACCGAGTTGGTGATAGTGATGACGTATCGACAATCGTCGACAAAACATTGACTATCCTGAGGAACAAAAGACATCGAAATGTTCATCACCCTGTCGAGGTGCCCCTCCAGGGTCTCTGCCTCGTGGGTGAGTCTGCGATACAGATCAGTGGCGTCTTCGGCAGTCAATTCCTGAAGAGTGAATTGTGATCTAGCCTGCGGATCCGTCGTTTGCACATCGATGCTCAACACTCGGTTTTCTTCATTGATCGCCACCTCGCCCCGAGAAGTCAGCAAACGGCGCGCAGGTCCTCCGTTGACAGTGATCTCTCCGTCGTCGATGACGCTTTGTGATCCCAGCAACCATGCCGCGAGGGAGGGAGGCGCTAAAGAGCGACGAATATCAATTCCTAACACCTCGGGCGCGACCCTGACCCAGGTCGCCGCATATATGGAAACGCTCTCCGGGTTCTCCAGCTCGGTCTCCCAATACTCCCCCGGCGCCTGGATCATGATCCGACCCTGGAGAACCAACACCTCCATCTCGATCCCGTCGAGGACGGCAGTGCCAAGAGCGGACCCTTCATAGGTGACTTCGAGATCAAGGGTGACCTGCGCACTGTCGACCTCGTCGGTTTCGGGGGTGACAGTTCCGGTGTAGTGAACGGCCGGAGACAGCGATAGCTCATTGGCGGCGTGACGCAGTTGCTGATGAGGGTCCCGCCACCACAACTCCTCAGGCGTCGAATTCAGCGACGGCGGGACGATCAACGCGGCGAGCACCACACACACGAAACCGATGGGAGCGAGCGTGAGGGCCACGAAGCGCCCGCTTCCGGAATGCAGTGGTGGACCACTGTGGACTGTTTCCTCCTGGGACGGCTCCGCAGGAGGCGTAATCCGGACGGTATCGACGCTCGATAATGTGGTGAGGTGCGGTGGATTCCCGCCCCATGAACCGGGTCCGAGATCCGATGAGGCGGTAACGTTCGTCAACCCCGGTTCAGGATGGGCAGGCGGCCAGGTCATCACGCCACCTCATATGTCAAAGAGGCCCTCCTATCCCGATCTTCCCGCGCGGGGGGAGAGGGCAAGGAGGAATAACACCGAGGCACGACACCGGAATTTCGCCTTAAAACGACGAATCGACAAGTCCGCACTTGCGCATCTTAGAAAAGAGGGATTCTCCCCTCAGTCGTAGATCAGACACCTAAAGGGTGATATTCTCTCTCCAGCGCTAGCCATTCTGCCCGTTACGCGAAGAGTGTCGCCTCTCTCGCTGGGTTCACGCCTCCACGGCGTCTGGAGTGCGCTCAGTCGTTCAGAGGCCGGGGTTGCTCTCTTCCGCCTCGTATAGTCGATCAAGCAGCGTGTTGACGTGACCCCCGATTACAGGAACCGCCCGCCAGACACCAAGTACTGCGACGATATAGTAGGGCGCATCTATCTGGGCATTGCAGGGCATTACCGCACTGGTGTTCAACGGCATCTCCCACAGCTCCTCGCAGGAGCCCACCGGCACGCCATCGAGCAATAATTCGACCGTGATAACAGCGTAGATTGTTAGATAGGCATTGGGGTCCACATATTCATCGTCAACAGAATTTTCGATGATGACAGGCGTGCTGCAGGAGCCGTACGTGCAGGTAGCTACTACCTCGTCTCCCTCAAACTCCACCGGTAATAGCAGATCGAGTGCCCTCTCCAGCAGCCCTACCTCAGCGCGGACACGCTCGTAGAGAGCCCTGACGGTCTCTGCGTCGAGTTGCTCAATGGCCAAATCCAGAGCCTGTGCGCCCTCAACCCGCTGAAGTTCAATGTCGAGAATCTGGTAAGGCGCGCTCTCACTTACCGTAACGATCCCTAAAGAGGTGTGCAGACGACGTCCTGATACGCCGTCGTCGACGACCTCCTCAGCGGATTCCACCGTGGAGGCACTCTGCTCCAACAGATCAGCGAGGGAGACGGGGGCCAAGGTCGTGAGCACCTCAAACCCGAAGCCCACGCGATTGATCCGAACCCAGGTGCTGGTGTAGTTCTCGATGAGGTAGGGATCCAGACCGACAGCCTCCCAGTACGCAGCCTGGGCCCAGATGAAGGCGTGGTCCGGCGTCGCCATGACCTCGACCTCGATCCCATTGATGACGAGGGTGCCGTAGGCCGATCCTTCGTTGGCCACCTCGATATCGAGGCTGATCTCAGCACCGTGCGCGTTGGTGACGGATCCGGTGTACTTGACGCCCGCTACCTGCCGTAGGCCATCGGCCGCCTCCGTGAGCCTGTTGGCGAGGATGTCATGCTCACCCACCCACCGCATCGGCGGTGCCTCATCCGGCAAGACCCACGGGATGGCCAGTCCGACCAGCACCAGCCCGATGGCTACCACGCTTCCGATAACAATCTTGAGGGCGGCAGGAAGCGTCCGCCGCTCCTTACGTCTGTAATTGTGCTCGGGCGGCACAGCCGGAACCTCAGGAACGTGCGGCCCCCAATTGCCTGGGCCTGTCCATTGGCCTGGCTGATTCATGGCCCGGTCCTCCATGACGACTCACATCGCGGATCGGGTACGCGGTGTCCGGCGTGCCAGAAACGCTCAACCGGAAGCGCAGTGAGATGAGATGCAGTGAGATGAGATATTGTCACCCCTCAATACGGGATGGCTAGCCGACAACTCTGCCCAGTCCGCGCAATACCACCTCTCCGTTCTGATGCCCCGCGCCCCGATGACGTCCTGCTACAGCTTGGTGTCAACCGGGAAGTACGCCACCGCCGGTGTCCCGAAGCCGGCCTCAACACTGAGCCGGGGTTGGCTGGCTCCACACACCGCCGTCGTGTGCCTCTTGGCCCCTTGCCGCCCGGTATCGGAGTGGCCCTCAAAGGCCTCCCCTGACATCGCTACGACCGGACCCTAATCCCACGGGCGATACAAGCGATATCAAAGAGATGACAGTGGACGGTGAGGACCGCACCCGGCACTGTCGGATTAACGTCACACCAAAAGGGACGCCAGGAGGGCGGGATCGAGATTACCGCCGGAGACCACCGACACGGTCCGCCCGGCGGGCAGCTCATCGGAGTGGAACACATACGCCGCCGTCGCCACCGCCCCACTGGGCTCGGCGATCAGTCGGGCTTCCCGAGCCAGGATCCCTACGGCGGCGCGGATCTGGTCTTCGCTCACGGTGATGACACCGTCGAGATACCGACGCAGATGCTCAAAAGTCAACGGCGACAGTGAGCTGCGCAGGCCATCAGCCACGGTCCGGTACCGATCCTCGACCGCCCAGTCAACGAGTTCCCCGGCGCGCAGACTGTCGCGCGCGTCGGCGGCGAGTTCCGGCTCTACGCCGTACACCTTCGCTGTGGGGTGGAGCGCCTTGACCGCCGTGGAGATGCCTGACGCTAACCCGCCCCCGCTGATCGGCACCAGGACGACCTGCACGGACGGCAGATCGGCGACGATCTCCAGCCCGATGGTGCCCTGCCCCGCGATCACATCCGAGTGGTCATAGGGCGGGATCAACGTCATGCCACGTTCTCGGGCGATCCGCTCGCCTTCGATCTCACGCATCGCGGACGGCACCAGGACCACCTCAGCGCCGTACCGCCGTGTGGCCTCCACCTTCACGGCGGGGGTCACCTCCGGCATCACGATCACGGCGGGTACGCCGAATTCCCGGGCCGCGTACGCCACGGCTTGGGCGTGGTTGCCGCTGGAGTAGGTGACGATCCCGGCGGCTCGCCGCTCCGCTGACAGTTGGGACACCGCGTGGAACGCGCCGCGGATTTTGAATGAGCCAATCGGCTGGAGGTTCTCCGGCTTGAGCCACAGCTCACCGTCGGCCCACGGGCAGGGAAGCAGAGGGGTGTGTATAGCCACATTCGCCACGGACTGAGCGGCGTTCCGGATGTCGTCGATCGTCACCAGATCCATGGTTGTCATCCTGCCTGTCCCCACCCCTGAACATGACGTTCAGTGATCAATTCCACTGTCGAGTTCGGTTGGCATCGGCCATTCCCGCCAGGTTTGGTTACGCTCCGCAATCTCATTTGAACGCCCGTGGTCTGCCGTGCCCTGACCCTCCCTCCCCCCTGATCCGTACTCCGAAGTCACCCCACCAGGCACGCGCCGACCATCCCGGCGGTGAATGTGGCGGCTGCTTACCGGCCTTGCTGGCCCTGCTGGACTGGCCCTGCTGGCTTTGAACCCTTGTCGCCACGCTTCACGCCGACCTTCACAGAGGCCGAGCTTTCATGGGTACGCCATCGGCGTTGCAGCAGCCGTCGTTAGAGACGAGCCGTGCGGGCGCCTGAGTCGCCGCCGTGTCCCCCTTAACCGATCGGTCCCGGCGATCACCGCGCCACTACAGAACCGCCATCAGCCCGGAAGGTGCGGGGCGCCTACGCGTAGCCGTTCCCGACACACCGGCGAATCGTGAAAGACCCGCCTAGTCAAGCTCATCAGCTCCGCCGATCAACGCCACTTCTTGTCAGTGCTCTTAGTTATGGTCCGATCACGTTGCGTTGATAGGAGTCCACTGTGAACGTCAACTCCTCCTCCGAACCAGCGATCAGTGCCGTTATCTGGGAACGGCCTGAGATGCGTGAGGCGCTCGCCGTGCGTGACATGGGAACCGTCTACCGCCTGCTGCAACGGGTGGGGATTTCACAGCGGCGGATCGCGGCGCTGACCGGGCAGTCCCAGTCGGAAGTCTCGGAAATCATCGCCGGGCGTCAGGTCATGGCCTATGACCTGCTGTCCCGGATCGCGGATGGGCTGGGCATTCCACGTGGCTACCTCGGCATGGCGTACGAGGATCCCCCCTCCCCGCCCAAACCCCTGTCTATCAGTCATGAGCCGGTGGATCGCCGCCGCTTGCTCGCCGACGCCGCGGCCGTCACGGTCGGGGCCGCTATGGGTTTGGAGCGGTGGCTGGTCCCGATCCCGGACACCCAGACTCCGTTGCCCAACCGCATCGGAAGCGCCGACGTCGACCAGCTCGAAGCCACGATCCGGCATCTGCGCATGCTGGACCTGGAGTACGGAGGTGGCGCCTGCCGGGACCTCGCGGTCGCCCAGGTTCGACGCTCTACCCGGTTGCTGACCGCGAGCCAAACTCCGCAGGTGCGGCTCCGACTACAGCTGGCGTTGGCGGATCTGCACGCGGTTGCCGGCTGGGCGTCCTTCGACATCGGCATGTACGACCCGGCCGAACGCTACCTGGCCCGTGCCTTGGAGCTGGCTCGGCACACCGGGGAGCACACCCTGATCGCCAAGATCCTCTACTGCATGAGCCGGCTCCACCTGCACCGGAATTGGGCCTCTGACGGTCTACGGCTGCTGCGATTGGGGCAAGACGCCGCCAAGGAGGCGCGGGATCCGCTCGTCTCCTCCCTCCTGGCAGCCAATGAGGCGTGGGCGCACGCCATGCTCAACGATTCCCGCCAAGCGTTCAACCTCATCGGCCAAGCGGAAGACGACTTCGTCCGTGGAGACGTCGACAACGCCCAACCGTGGCTGCGGTTTTACGGCACCGCCGATCTCACCGCGTTGCGCGGGACCGTCTACACCACACTGTCCGAACACGACAGTGGTCGCTGTCAGTCCGCGATCGACTCGTTGTCCTTGGCGTTGACCCTGCGGGGTGACTCGGCCACCCGGAGCCGGGCTTTCGAACTGACCGCGCTGGCCACGGCGCAGCTGCGGGCCGGTGACCTGGACCGGGGTGCCGAGACCGGGCACGAGGCCGTGGATCTGGCGTTGCGGCTGCGCTCCACACGGGTGACCGACCGCCTGGCGCCCCTGATCCAGGAGGCGAGGCGTCACTCCGGGCACTCGGGTCTGGAGAGCCTGGTGGAGCGGTCCCAGGCTGCCACCTCCGCGAACGCGCCGGGCGGTGAAAAGCGATGAGCGGATCGTGTTCCGCGGCGCGTCACGACTCAGGCGGGCACGAAGCGCACCAGGAACATCCGCGGCCACAACTTGCCGGTGATCAGGAACGTATCTCCTCCGGGCACAGCGGCGATGCCGTTGAGGACGTCGGCGTTGGCCCGCTCCTCCGCGGTCAGCAGCCCGGAGGCGTCAACCACCGCGGTGACCGCGCCGGTCCGCGGATCGATGCGGACGATCCGATCTTCGAGCCAAATGTTCGCCCACACCATGCCGTTGACGCATTCCAGCTCATTGATGTTGTACACCGGCTCGCCATTCAAGGTGACCGTCACCGACCCTGTCGGGTGGAAGCTCCGCGGATCGCGGAAGGTCAGTTCGGCGCTGCCGTTACTCATCACCAGCCGGCGCGTGTGGCGGTCATAGCACAGCCCCCACCCTTCACCGGTGTAGCTGGCCTGGCCAACCTGGGTGAGCGTGTTCCGGTCCCGCAGGTAGGCGGTCCCCTCCTGCCAGGTCAGCTGCCAGATGTGGTCCCCCACCAGCGTGATGCCTTCCCCGAAGACCCCCTCCGGCAGCGGTACGCGGCGCGTGACCTGCCCGGTCCATGGGTCGACGGTGCGTATCTCGGACTGGCCGTACAGTCCAGTGCCTTCATAGAGCACCCCGTTGTGGAGCTCCAGCCCCTGGGTGAAAGCCGTCGGGTCATGGGGGTAGCTGTTGATCACCTCAACCCGCAGTTGCTCCACGGTCCTCGGGGATGGGCGAGACGGATGCGCGTCCGCCGCATCGGTGGGTTCCACCGCCGCCCCCGACCCCGACAGGGTGGCCACCACTAGGCCGATCATCAGCACCCATCGCCACGCTATCTGGCCTGCTTTGCCCCGTGATAGCTCCACGACAGCTCCATTCGAAACAACCGGTCCCATAAGCGCCGAGGGCTTGGTGCGACCGTAGCAATCACACCAAGCCCTACGGAATTACCTATGTCTCATGGGATCGATGTGTTCCATGAAATTCCCCTATTTCCTAGAGAGCAGTCTGTCCATGAAGGACTCATCTGGCGGTGTTGTCCCTCGGAGGCCGCCTGCGACGTCGGCCCGCCCCGTCAAGTCCACTTAGGACCCAGTCGCCTCTCGGCGAGATCCGCGACGCGCCTCTAAGCCCTCGTTGGCCTGTCTTCACACACCGCCACCCTCGCAGCCGACAGGGGCCAGGCCGAGATGATCCGATTCGTAAGCCTTAGTGCCTGTTCTCGCGCTCCGCTCCCCATGGAGCACCCACAACACGTGGCCCCAAGCCCGACGAGGTGGCACGAACCAGGGAGTTTCTTGATCGTCTAACCCCCTAATGTGGTGGGCGTCGCCGGGGGATCGGCACCGGCAAGAGCGAACGACCTAGGAGGAAACGAACATGAGCGACACCGATCTCGGCATGGAAGTCGACACCTACGGCGACGGAGACCTCAACGGTGACGGCATCCAAGATGACATCACGGTTGAGAACTACAGCGGTGGGAACGAGACCTACATCAGCGTGGACTTCGACCACGATGGCGTCTCGGACGCGATCGCTTTCGACGGCGGGAACGACGGTGTCATTGACCGGCTCGATGTCGACACCGACGGCGACGGTGCCCTAGACACCCAGTACTTCGACACCGACGGCGACGGCTCCTTGGACTACATGGAGGCCGACACCAACGCTGACGGATACGTCGACCAGGTTGGTTTCGACAACGACGGTGACGGCGTAATCGAAACCATCGGTATCGACAGCGACGGCAACGGTCACGCGGACACCTTCACCGTCGACGCCAACGGCGACGGGATCGCCGAGAGCGTGATCACCGACGCGGACGAGGACGGGGTCGCCGAGACGATCGTCACCGATGTCGACGGCGACGGTGTCTTCGACACCACCGAGATCGGCTACGACGGTGGCGCCAACCCCTACACCAGCGCCTGACGCGATCCGCTCAGTAGAGCGTTGACATAGTCCTACTCAATCCGGCGGTTGACGACACGACCCGTCATGAGCTGCCCGGAAGGGCCCGGGTCCCAATGAGGACCCGGGCCCTTCGCATGATCAGACCTAGTTGGACCTAGTTGATCGATACGATGGTGCGTCTAGCTGTGTTTTCGTAACCGATCCATCCCAGGTACGGGACGGTCGGATCAAGTCCGGACCAGGAGACCGTCACCGTGGCCTCCTGGCGGTAGGTCACCGGGATCGGGTTGGGGGACACTGTCAGGTTGCCGGCGTCCTCTCCGACCAGGAACCGGGTGAGGGTGAAGTCGCTACTGCTGCTTTCGGTGCTGCGCGAATGCACCAGCAGCATGTACTCCCCCGGCGGGGGTGAGAATATCTCGACCCGCTCATCTGCGGCTGAAGTCACGCCGCTATCGAGTAGGACGATCAAGCCATCTTCTGTCCCTATATCTATGTGCAGGAACAGATACAGGTCCATATCGTCGCTGTCATTGGCGGCGTCGAGTTCACCCCGCAACAGCGTGACGCCTTCGGGCACGGAGAAGGTGTAGAGCCGGTTACTGGCGTCGTTGGTCAAGGCCAGCGGGCCAGGGGTGAGGGTGCCGCTGTCTTCAACCCCCGGCACCACACCGGCGGTGGTAACCGCAACCTCCCCGATGAATCCACCGGTCACGGTCATCTCAACCGACCCTGACGCCCCTTCCCCACTGACCTCAGCGGGTACGCTCACCGCGGCCGGGCGTACCGCCAGTGGTTGCCGCACCGTGATCGCGTCGCGGCCTCGGCCGCTGGTCCAGATCAGGTAACCGGTGCTCCATTCCCCGAACGCCGCGCTCGTCCGTTCGAAGGTGATGGTGAAGGTCGCCTGCTGTCCGCGTCGCAGCGCAATCGACCTCGGAGACACGGTGACCCGTACCCCCGGCATCCCCTCGACGCGAGGCGTGTACCGGTGCCATCCGTCGGCGACCGCGGTGACCGTACGCGTCACGGTCTGCCTCCCCACCAACTGTCCGATGGAGACAGATGGCAGGTTCAGGTTGAAGGCCTCGATTGGTTCCAGATTGGGATCGGCCGGGATGCCTTGGCCGTTGAGAAAGGCCCGGTAGTCCTCAGGTCCTGCATCGAACACCAACCCCGGGTTGAAAAACCGGCGTGGGTTCACATGCCCGGCCCCTTGAAGCAACGGATTGTTGGTCGACCGGTGATCGAAGGCGGTGGTCATCATCGCTGACTTGATCGCCGCCGGAGACCAGGTCGGGTAGCGCTCCCTGAACAGGGCAGCTAACCCGGCGATGTGTGGCGCCGCCATCGAGGTGCCGGACCAGTAGTTGAAATTCTCGCCTTGGTGCGCCGGCGGTGCGACCGCCGCGAGAACGTACACCCCTGGGGCGCTGATATCGGGCTTAAGCAGATCACCGCCGGCCCCGCTGTGGGTCCAGGGCTGGAAAAGTCCGCTATCTCAGGCACCTGAGTCGACGATCCGGTGTGGTCATCAAGGATCGCGGCGGTCGGGTTCTGCGTACCAGTGATATAGGCGTAGATCTCGTCACGGTATTCGTGAGACAGGTGAACGGTGGGGACGAAGTGGTTGTCGTGGATGAGTGTGCCCTCGGTGACGTTAAGCAGGATCATGCCGACCCCACCGGCGTCCCGCACGACCGCGCTTTTTTGAAGGCGCGGGTCGCTGCCGCGGTCACAGACCACGATTCGGCCCTGCGCCCTAGCGAGGTCCAAGGAGCCGGGGAGGCATAACGCGGCATCGGCGGGGTCCACCCCCGCAGCGGGAATGTCTCGGCCGAGCACCACAGGAGTGTGGTTCGGCAGCGGCGCGGTGAGCGAAGCGCCGATGAAACGCTGTCCATCCCCCAGCTCCACCGTGCTCTCGTAGACCACGTGGGTGCTGGCGGCCACTGTGGTCACCCACGGCGAGGGGTGGTGGACGGCGCCGGCGCTTGGCCCGCTGTTGCCTGCGACGACGGTGACAAACACACCCGCATCCGAGGCGTGCAGGAACGCCTGCTCCATCGGGTCCAGGAAGTTATCCGGAGTCCCCAGGATCGAAAGGTTGAGCACGTCAACGCCGTCGGCGACCGCGTCGTCGACGGCGGCCGCGACGTCGGAGGCGGCGCAGTACCCTTCGCCCGACGGGGTCCGCCAGCAGGCCTTGTAGACCGCGATCCGGGCAGCCGGCGCTACACCGGAGATCTCAGCGGACATCGTACGAGTGGTGGCGTCGACATAGGCGTTCCCTGCGGCGGTTGACGCGACGTGCGTACCGTGACCGGTGCCGTCCCGCGGTGACAGGTAGTCCTCGGGGAGAGTGTTCTCGACGCCGTACCCGTCGACGTACCAGCGCGCACCGATGATCTTGTTGTCGCACAGATCCTCGGTCCACTCCTCACCGGTCTCGCACTCTCCGTTCCAGTCACGCGGCGGTGCCGGGTAACCGGTGTCGTCAAAGGACGGGTTCTCCGGCCAGATCCCCGAATCGACGACTCCGATGACGATGCCGTCCCCCGCGCCATGACGCGGCCCGGTCCCGCCTAGCTGCGCCCACAATCCGTGACGCCCAGTCAACCCGAGCACCTCCGGAGAGTGATGAGTCGCTACCTCATACAGAACATCGGGGGTCACCGATAACACCGAAGGATGGGTAGCGAGCGCGGCTGCCTGTTCGCCGGTGAGGCGAGCGCTGAACCCGTTCAGCACGGTGGTGTACCGATATGTCGGCTCGATGGCATCCCGGGACCTGGCCGATGTGCCGGTGGCGCGCATGGCGTGATCGATAGCCTCATTTTGCCGCGTAATGAGATATTCCTCTTATTCCTGCGCCGCCGGGCTGTTGGTGTCGACCTGGGCACCAGGTTCAGGGCGGGTCGCGTCTAAACCCCGGACATGACCGTCATACGCTGCTATAGGCGAATCCCGAAATGTGACCAGATAGTTTCCGGTGACATATTCGTTGTTCTCCACCGGCACCGGCCCTGATTGCTGGGCTGAAGCGGCGCCCACCGGTGCGACGGCCATGGACATCACTAAACCGACCATCGTTGCGGCGGCAGTGAGAACCCGCCGCTTAGGGATGGCGGCCGGTAAGCCACCCAGGCGTTGTCCCACGTTCCCTCCTGCACCACTAGGGAATACTGTCCGATATGCACCCCCCAATCACGACTCATCGGAACAGAGCGTTATACGAACGATTCTCAGTTAGGAACGTTGATGTCGAGACTGTGAATAAAATGTTACTTTACACAACTATTTATCACCCTCTTTTAAGGGTGTTGCTTTTAGAGAACGTTTCTGGTAGGCGCACTGGGAAAGCTTTCATGCACGTCAGGCGGCTGCCAGGCACGAAACACGCGATTCCACCGCGCACCTCGTGACGGCGTCACCCCCGGAAACCGGGAACCATTTCCGCTCGTTCGAAACGGCGCGTTCTCTAGTACGCCCCACTGATGCACACTCATCGCTATCGGGCCTATGATCTTGCCCCGTGGCCGTCTACGGGATAGACCTCGGTACGACGTACTCCTCCATCGCCTACGTCGACGCCACCGGGCGCCCGAGCGTAGTGCCCAACACCGAAGGTGATCACGCTACGCCCTCAGCGGTGTATTTCGAGGCCGCGGACAAGGTCATCGTGGGGACCGCCGCCGCCCAGACCGCCGTTGTGGAACCCGAGCTCGTGGTCGATCTGATCAAACGAGCGATGGGGAAGCACGAGACGCTGGTCATGCATGGCCGACGCTTCACCCCGGAGGAGATCTCCGCGCTGATTCTGCGTCGCCTCATGGCCGACGTAGAGGCCTTAACCGGTGAGACCCCAACGGACGCTGTGATCACCGTTCCGGCGTACTTTGGTACGCCCGAGCGACTGGCCACCATGCAGGCCGGACAGATCGCCGGCCTCAATGTGATCGATGTGCTCTCCGAGCCGATCGCCGCGGCGCTCAGCTACGGTGCGCTGAATGCCTCCTCCGAGCGCGCGATCTTGGTCTACGACTTAGGTGGTGGCACCTTCGACACCACTGTGCTGCGCATCGCCGAAGACGGCGACATCCACGAGATCTCCACCAAAGGTCATCCCGCGCTGGGTGGCGTCGAATGGGACGAGCGGCTGGCCGAATACGTGGTGGACCGTTTCATGGAGGAGCACCCCGGCGTTCCTCACCCCTTCTCCGACCCCACCACCGTGCAGGACATCCGCTCCCGCGTGGAGGAGGCCAAGCGTCACCTGTCGGAGGCGGAGGAGTACACCCTGCGGCTGGTGCACGCCGGTGAGGTCAGCGCGGTGACGATCACCCGCGCGAAGTTCGAAGAGATCACGCGCGACCTGCTGGACACCACCATCGAGATCACCATGGCCGTGCTGGCCGAAGCGCGGGAACGTGATGTCGATCACATCGACCAGATACTGCTGGTGGGTGGTTCGTCACGGATGCCGGCGGTGGCCGCTCGATTAACCGAGGTGTTAGGCCAGGAGCCAATCCTGCACGACCCGGATCTGGCGGTGGCTAAAGGCGCGGCGTTACACGCGCTGGAGGAGACCTACCGACGGCTGGTCAGCCTGGGGCAGCCAGCCGAGGCGCAGAGCCTGGCCCGGTTCTGCGGCCTGTCTCCCGAGCAGGAGCTGTACATCGCCAACCGCTCCATCCACCGGGTGGCGGGGCGCGGCTTCGGTGTGCTGTGCCATGATGCCGTCGCGAACCGCTACCACGTCATGCCCCTTATCAAAAGCGACGATCTGCTCCCGGCGTCGGCGACGCGGACCTTCTACAGCTCGTACGACTCCCAGAAAGAGATCGGGATTCAGATCATGGAGCAGGTCGGGGAGTCGGATGACCCGGCCGACCACCGCCTGGTGGCCGCGGCGACCCTGCCGCTTCCGCCCGACAGCCCAGCCGGTACCGCGGTGGATGTGACCTTCCAGGTCTCCACGGCGGGTGCCTTGGAGATTGAAGGCATTCCCCTTCAGACCGGTGCGCTGTCCGCTGAAGAGGTGGAGGCCGCACGCGACTACGTGGCCAACATGCGCATTGCTTAACCAAAATTCGGTGCGGGATCTCGTCTCCACCCCGGGATGTGTCAGCATGCCAAGAAAAAGCTGACACGATGCCGGGGTTGGGCCGCCGTCACCTTCCATGGTCCGAGCGGAGCGGCTCACCTGAAGACGGCATCACCATCTACCAGGAGAATGCCGCGTGACCATGGAAGTCCACGCCGACGGTCGGGAATCCTCACGGCGCGGAGTTCACAATCCTTCCGAGGAAGACCTGAGGGTCTCGACGCTCGAGATCTTCTTTGACGTCGTTTTCGTGCTCACCCTGATGCGGGTGAGTTCGATGATGGGTCATCACCTCACCATCGAAGGCACCCTCCAGACCGCGCTGGTCTTCATCGCGCTGTTCTGGATGTACGGCGCCTACGCGTACCTGACCAACCAGGTGCCGCCGGATCAGAATCTCCGCCGGTATTTGATGATCTTCGGGATGGCGGGGTTCCTGATCTGCGCCGTCGCGGTGCCGGACACCTTCGGAGAGAGCGGGGTCGCGTTCGGACTGGGATACCTGGCGGTGGTGCTCGTCCATGCCGCGCTCTACGCCCAAACCTACGGCTGGCCGGTGCTGCTGCGGTTCGTGCCGCCCAATGTCGCGTCCGCGTTATGCATCACCGCGGCTGGACTGTTTGATGGCACAGTCGCCTACATCCTGTGGGCCCTGCCCGTCCTCACCTTCTTCATCACGCCGTACTTCAACTGGACCGCTGAAGAGTCCAAGGCGATCAGAATCAACACTGGCCACTTTGTGGAACGGCACGGCCTGCTGCTGATCATCGTTATCGGTGAGTCAATCGTCGCCCTGGGATTGGGGATCCAGAACTATCCGATCGACATCGCCACGATCGTCGCGGTGGTGCTCGGTATCGCCTTGGCCGCCGCGTTCTGGTGGTGCTATTTCGTGGAGGACGCGGCACTGGCCGAACGCATCTTGACCGATCAGCCCGTCGCACACCGGCTGAAGCACGCGCTGAGTGCGTACTTCTACGCCTTCGTGCCGATGCTGCTGGGAATCGTGACGGTCGCCGCCGGAATGCATGAGACGATCGGGCATCTCACCGAACATCTGCACCTGGCCCCTGCGCTGGCCCTCGCGGGCGGTGTGGCGCTGTTCTTGATCGGGGCGGCTGCCTTCCGGGTTGCGCTGCGAATCCGGCCTTTCGCCTACCGACTTATCACGGCTGTCCTGGCGTTCGGGACGATTCCGCTGGGGATGGAGGTCTCCGCGCTGGCTCAATTGGTGGCGCTGCCCGCCCTGATCATCGCGATGCTCGTGCTTGAAACTGACACGCAGATCCTGGCGTCCCCGCTGACGACGTCGACTTCGTCGGCTTCTTCAACGCCCTCAGCGAGTCGTTCCTCCTGACCCGTAAACCCGTCATCGAACGCGCGACAGCGTCGGACATGACAACGTCGGATTCGCGTTGACACAGGGGCCCGCTTCAGGGCCCCTGTCCGCGCGATCCAGGGAACTATTCGGCATTATGAGCACATTCGGGGCGATAGTCCCGTCAATCACGGCAGGCGGACGAGAGGCACTCCATAGCGGGCAGACCATGCGCCGGCGCCTGCGCCAGTACCTGGTGGGGCGCTGACCCGAGCCGCAGTGCCAGCTGGTACTGACCGGCCTGGTCCGGCTCAAAACAGATGTGGGCGAACCCGGCATCGGATGTGCTGGCGGCGGCGAGCCGATCCAGCTCCGCCTCGACGCGTCGCCACTGCGCCTCGGGCACATACTGCCGCATAACCGAATGCCACACCACCGTGAGCGTGCCCGGCTCCACGTCGACACGCGCCAGGAAATCGGCGGCACCGACGGGCAGCAGCCGCACCGGCACCCGGGCGGCGATACGCAAAGCACCCTGCAGCCGCGCCATTCGGGCGGTCTGATCCGGCCAGATGTACGCGCGTAGCGCCAGAGAACCGGCGTACGACAGGGGATCGATCGGCGTGAGGTCGCAACCGTATCGGTCGACAACGGTCACCGTCGGGTGCTGCGCCGCGGCGGTGACCAGCCAGTCCGGCGCCTCCCCCGCCCACGCGTCGGCCAACACGACAGGGGAGTCGACCGGCCCCCAGGTGAACGCCCCACCGCTATAGCGGAAGTAGTCGGCCCGCAGATTGAGGCCGGCGCTCGCCCCTAACTCCAAAAGCCGAACCGGTAACGGGTTCTCAGACAGCGCCCGTAACAGGCCTGCGATGAGCAGATTGGCCCGTCCCACCTCGTTGGTCTGGGGTGGCCGGGTCAGCCAGTCCCGGATCCAGGCGGCCTGCGCCGCCACCGTGGCCCGGAAGGTGGGCCAGCACGCGTCCGGCTGCTCGGGATCGAACCGCCCACCGACACTGGGGTAGTAGGCGGCCAGGCCGGGGGCACGGCCGGCCAGCACCAAAGCGTGAACCCCACCGAGTAATCGCAGCGCGATGAGGTCGTCCAGGGACGAGTCCTCATAACCGGAGAGCACCTCGGCGCAGGGGCCACCCGCCTGAATGTCCTCAGCGACCCGGATGAGGATCGCCGCGTACAACGGTGACCCCAGTTGGGCACAGGCCCGTGCCTGTCGCGCCATCGCCTCCGCGAGACCAGGCATGGTCACGACCCTATCCCGCTCCTGCCCCCGCAGCGACGTTCGACGCACCTTCGCCGCGTATTCAGGCTTCATGATCGCGCCGATGGGTAAAACCCCCGTAATACGGGTAACAGGAGGCGCTATGACCATCTCCGACGCGTACAACGTTCTTGAAATCAACGACGAGAACGCGCAGAGCCTGGGCTATGGCGACTACCGCGGGCTGGTCGTCAGATGCGGCGACGAACTGATCACCACCGCCGCCACCCTCGACGACGCCGCCGAACGGCTCTCTGTCGTCGTTGGTGGCCCGGTACGGCTGGTCCCGGCCGTCCCTATCTCCTCCGGTGGCCGCTGGGTGGTGACCACAGTCTGAGCGGCACCCGCCGGTCTGGTGTTCCGGCCCTCCGATGGCCCTGCGGTGACCGACGACGAAAGGAAGGAAGCACCATGGTCGAGACGACAACCGACACGACGGCCGGAACCACGGGCAGGACCGGGATAACCGGCATGGCGAGCGGCGTATTCGGGACCGCTCGACATGTCGTCGGCGGCTCCGTCGGAGTGGCCCGGGACGTGATCGGCGGGACGTTGGGGGCGGCCCGCGACCGGGTCGGTCGAATCCCCCGCAAGCAGGCCGTCTTGTACGCCGGCCTGGGGACAGCGGCGGCTTTGAGCATCCTCGAATGGCCAGTCGCGATCGCGGTAGCCGCCGGCGCGGAGCTGACCCGCCGCACTCTGAAGTCAGGCGGTCAACCCGCCGCCGACACCGGTAACGGCGCCCGTTCCACCACCACCGCGGAGCGTGAATCCGGCACCGCCACCCCGACCGCTGCTCAGGACACCACCTCAACCAACAGGCGGCGCTCCACCACAACGAGCAGCCGGCGGCCGGCCCGTGGACGCGCGGCGACAACCACAACGTCACCAGCGACGAAGAAGGCGGCCAAGAAAGCTACGGCCCGGAAAACCACAGCCAAGAAAGCCACGATCCGTGGAGGAACGGCGTGATCGGTTCGGGACTGTTCCATCAAGTTACCGACACGGTCGGCCGGATCCTCCACACCAACGCCGTAGCCACCGCCTTCTCCCACAGGCTGTCCGAACTGGAGCATCGGGCCGAATCCGCCGTCCCCCATTCACCCAGCAGCGCCGTCGCCCATGAGGTGGCGGCGCTGGGGATACACCTGGCGGGGGTCGGCCTGGCGACAGTGGGGTCACTGACCCGCCTGTCAGGGCTGTCACGCCTGTCTCGGCTGGCCGATACCGTCCCTGTGCTCGTGGGGACGACCGCGAACCTGCCCCAGATCCGTGAGTGGGTCCGTCTGGCCCCAGGAGGCGAGATACTGCTCACCACGGGCGAGACGGTGCTCAGCGTGTTCACCGGCGCACCCGCCGGGCCGTTGGTGGACGCTATCCATCGGCTCCAGCGCGTCAATGAGGCGCGAGCCCGTCAACGGGTCTGGGACAGCCGACGCCGGGACCTGTTCACCGATGACGCCGCTGGTCCCCCTGAGTTCGACGCCGATGTCGACGCCCCTGATCCCCTCGACACCCCGGTGCATCTTCACGTCGTCACCGCCGATGAGGACAGGGCCGGCCAGATCAAGGAGAGCCGGATTAAGGAGAGTACGCCCGAGGCGTCGGAGCCTGACGCCGCCGGCACCCGACCGGCGCCCCTGCCGCCCGGCAAGGTAGAGCGGTACGCCTCCGAGGCTGCCGCGGCCGGCCTGATCGGTGGAGTCACGGCGCTGGTCACCAGCGGCCCGTCCCTGGCGAATGCGGTGCTGGCCGCCGCGTCAGCCAAACCAGCCCGGCTCACCAAGGAGTCGTTCGCCGCCCGGGTCGGTCGGGCGATCGCTGAAGAAGGCACCGTTGTGCTGGATCCAAGGGTGTTCCGCCGCCTGGACCGCATGGACACGGTGGTCATCGAGGCCGGTCTACTCACCACCGGGCGGTGGGTGGTCGACGACGTGGTCCTAGCCGACGGCCTCGCCATGCTTCAACGCCGCAACGCCCGGATCAATGACCGGTCTGCTCACGATCGCGCCAACAACCAGAACACCCACCAGAACAACGGCTCCGATCGTGAAGGCGAGTCGGACTCACGGCTGGACCCGACCCTGATCCACGCGGTTGCCTTAAGCCTGCTGGATCCGGATGACCCGACCCGGATCCAGCAGCGAGACGGCTGGTGGCTGGGGCCTTGGAGCCGCCGCGGCGGCCACGGCGCTCCCACCGCGTACCACTCCGCCCGGCATCGCCGAGTGCCTGGCGGGAAGATCCTGGCGCTGTGCCGGATGGAGGCCGACGGCCCAGGTACGCCGGTCGCGGCCATCACGGTGGCGCCGGAGTTGGAGCCGTGCGCCGAAGCCGTCGTCATGGCCGCACGGGACGTTGGCCAGGTCCTGGTGGCGGGTGTGACCAACCGGCTGGATCGGCGGTTGCCGGTGGGCGGCAGTATCCCCGGTGGTTCTCGGCTGGCCGGTCAGATCCGCCGGTTGCAGGCTAGTGGGCACGGGGTGATCCTGCTGGCGCGTCACGGCAACAGCGCGCTGGCGGCGGCTGACTGTGGCATCGGTGTCCCCACCGCGTCGGCGGCGGTTCCCCATCGGGTCGGCCATCTGGTGTGTGGCCCATCACTGGCCACCACCGTCCGGATCCTGGCCGCGGTGCCCGCGGCTCGCCGCGCCGCCGACACCGGGATCCTCATCGCCGGGTACGGCGCGGCCGCCACCACTGTTCTCGGGTTCGTCAGTGGTCAACGGGCAAGCCGCAACGCTTCCCTGGCCTCCCAGGTGGCGTCGTTGGCCGGCATCATGGCCGGCATCTACCACGCCGACCCGGTGCTGCGGCTACGTCCGCCCCAGCCGGTCGACCAGCGCCCCTGGCATGCGCTGCCCGCAGCCGACGTACTCCGCTACCTGGGCTCCTCACCTCGCGGGCTGCCGATGGAGGAGGCCGCACGTCGCCGCGAACGCTTCC
This sequence comes from Actinomycetales bacterium, assembly GCA_002919305.1. GTDB lineage: Bacteria > Actinomycetota > Actinomycetes > Mycobacteriales > Micromonosporaceae > RSA1. The sequence goes on along the minus strand of PKFB01000060.1, from coordinate 162,114 downwards.
ACGAACTCACTCCCCACCCCGGGCTGGGGCGGGCCGTCGTGGAGGAGATCGCCAACCCGCTCACCCCCGCATTGAGCGCCAGCGCGGGCCTGTCCGCCGCGATTGGCTCCACAGTGGATGCCATCCTGATCGGTGGGGTGCTCGGCGTTAACGCCCTCATCGGCGCGGTTCAACGCCTCGGCGCTGACCGCGCGGTCCGCCGCCTGACCGAACGTGTCGCCGTTCCCGTTCGTCTGCTACGCGGCGGGGAACGTATCAAGGTCCCCATCGACGAACTGGTCCCTGGAGACATCATCGAACTGCGCGCCGGCGACGCGGTCCCGGCCGACTGTCGCCTGATCGAGGCCGACGGTTTGGAGCTGGATGAGGCGAGCCTCACCGGCGAATCCCTACCGGTCCCCAAGAGTGCGGCGCCGTCCACCGCCCGGGAACTGGCGGAGCGCACCTCGATGGTCTACGACGGGACCGCTGTCGCCGCCGGCCACGCCTTGGCGGCGGTGGTGGCCGCCGGCTCCAACACCGAGGCCCGCCGGGCCGCCCGCAACGCCCCACGTACCCAGAAGCTCGGCGTGGCGTCCCGGCTCACCGACCTGACTCGATCCAGCGTCCCGCTTTCGCTCGGCGCCGGCGGCGTCCTGCTCGCGGCGAACCTCGTCCGTGGCCAGAGCATCGGCCAAGCCCTCTCCCCCGCGATCTCCCTCGCCGTCGCCTCAGTCCCCGAAGGGCTGCCATCGGTGGCGACCGTGGCCCAGTTGGCCGCCGCCCGCCGCCTGTCCCAGCGGGGCGTGCTGGTCCGCAATCCAGCGGCGCTGGAGTCCCTCGGCCGGGTGCAGACGCTGTGCTGCGACAAGACAGGCACCCTCACCGAGGGGGCCCTGCGGCTGCGGCTGGTGTCGGACGGAACCGACTCCGCCGATCCGGACTCACTCCCGCCGTCGCTTCGGCTGGTCCTCGCTGCGGCGTTGCGCGCTAGCCCACGTCGCCGCTCCAAAGGCCGCCGTCTCCCCCACCCGACCGATCAGGCCGTGGTGAGTGGCGCCGCGGAGGTGGGCGTCGCGGTGGAGGAGGGGCGCCCCGGGTGGACCCGCGTGGAGGAGCTGCCTTTCGAACCCAGCCGGGGCTACCACGCGGTCCTCGGTACCGTCCCCACCGCCGGCTCCGGCACCGTCTCCGTGCTCAGCGTCAAAGGCGCCCCTGAGCTGGTGATATCCCGCTGCATCGGCCGACTGCTGAACGGCAAGACCGTCCCGTTGACCAACGCCGACCGCCGAGAGTTGACCCGCGCCGCGAACCGACTCGCCGCACGCGGCCACCGGGTGCTCGCCGTAGCCGAAAGCGACATCACCAACGGCGAAGGCCTGTGCGAGAAGCTGGTCACCCGGCTACGTTTCGTGGGTTTCATCGCCCTAGCCGACCGGGTCCGCTCCACCGCACCCCAGGCCGTGGCCACCCTACGGCGCGCCGGTGTCCGCATCATCATGATCACCGGGGATCATCCCAGCACCGCCAAATCGGTGGCGGACGAACTGGGCCTGACCGGGCGCTTGATAAGCGGCACCGAAATCGACCGGCTAGACGACGATGAGTTGAAGGCGGTGTTGGACGAGGTGGCCGTCTTCGCGCGCGTCACCCCCACCCACAAGGTCCGCATCACCCGCCTGCTGCGGGATATGGGCCACGTCGTCGCCGTGACTGGCGATGGCGCCAATGACGCTCCCGCTATCCGCGGCGCCGACGTCGGGATCGCGCTGGGAACCCGCGCTACCCCCGCCGCCCGGGAAGCCGCCGACATCGTGGTGACCGACGACCGGATCGAAACCATCGTGGACGCGGTGGCGGAAGGCCGGCTGCTGTGGGCCTCGGTGCGGGAAGCGGTGGCGGTCCTGGTCGGCGGCAACCTCGGCGAGATCGGATTCACCATCGCCGCGGGCCTGTTCGGCGTCACAGCCCTCAACACCCGCCAGCTTCTGCTGATCAACCTGTTGACCGACGTGCTGCCCGCCCTCGCCTTGGCTGCCCGACGGCCGCTCGGGCTCGACCCCCAGACCCTCCTAGAGGAGGGCCCCGACATCTCCCTGGGTTCTGCTCTCAGCCGGGACATCCGGGTACGTGCCGTCGCCACCGCGCTGGCGGCAGGGGCGGCGTGGCTGATCGCCCGCTACACCGGTACGCGTACCCGCGCCTCCACCGTGGCGCTGGTCGCGATGGTCTCCGCCCAGTTGGGACAGACCCTGGTGGCCGGTCGGTTCGATCCGTGGGTGGTCGGCGCCTGCGTCGTGTCGATGGCTGCCCTCGCCACCGGTGTCCAGACACCGGTGCTCAGCAGCCTACTGGGATGCCGCCCTCTCGGCCCGTTCGGCTGGGGGATCGCGTTGACCGCCGCGGCGGCCACCACTATCCTCGCCGCCGTCAAACCGTCCACATTGGAGAAATTCTCGGACCAGCTGCCCAGTCAGGTCATCCAACAACTCCCCGACTGGATCCGGCCGCAAGGCCGGGAAGCCCACGGCACGTCCGAGGCACACGGTACGCCCGAAGCCCACGCCTCAAAGTCCGCCGTGCCAGAGCCGGTCGCGGCCGTGTCCTCCTAAGCCCGCAACGCAGCCCGCAAAACGCAGTGCAGGGAGCGCCCTGCCCCATCTCGTGGAACTTGTGGAAGGCGACGCCTTACGCGACGACATGCGCGATAACGTCATGCTCGAGACCGGTCGGCATGGTCAGTAGCGACGTCAACCGATCAGCGGGCAGGATGTGGCGGTGACTGTGTCCACGCGGCCTTACTCCACCGTGCTGGAAGCGGTACTGGAGCGGGTGACCTATGCCAACGAGGAGACCGGGTACACCGTCGCCCGGGTCTCCACAGATCAAAGCAACGAGCTGCTCACCGTCGTGGGCTCGTTGCTGGGCGCCCAACCCGGCGAATCTCTCCGTCTGGTGGGCCGCTGGTCATCACACCCCAAATACGGGCGGCAGTTCGAGGTCGACTCCTACACCACGATGCTGCCCGCCACAATCCAGGGCATTCAGCGCTACCTGGGATCCGGACTGATCAAAGGCATCGGCCCGGTTTTCGCCGAACGGATCGTCAACCACTTCGGGCTGGACACCCTACGGGTGATCGAGGAGGAGCCCGAGCGGCTGATCGAAGTGCCCGGACTGGGCCCCAAACGCACCGCGAAAATCAGCGCGGCCTGGGAGGAACAGAAAGCCATCAAGGAAGTGATGATCTTCCTTCAGGGCGTCGGCGTATCTACCTCCCTCGCGGTACGGATCTACAAGCAGTACGGCGATGCCTCCATCTCGGTCGTGAAAAACGATCCCTACCGGCTGGCCGCCGACGTATGGGGCATCGGATTCAAAACCGCCGACGCCATCGCCCGATCTGTGGGCATCCCACCCGACAGCCCGGAACGCGTCAAAGCTGGCCTGGCGTACACCCTGTCGGAGGCCAGCGACTCCGGCCACTGCTACCTCCCCGCGGAACGGCTCATCACCGACGCCGTGAAGATCCTCGACGTGCCGCGGGAGTTGGTCACCGAGTGCCTGGACGCCTTGGTGGAACAGGAAGGCGTGGTGCGGGAAGCCATCCCCGGCCCCGACGGTGAGCCGGTCGATGCGATCTACCTGGTGCCCTTCCACCGCGCCGAACAATCCCTGGCCAACAACCTGCTGCGGCTGCTGCGGGACCCAGCCGACCGCATGCCCTATTTCGCCACTGTCGACTGGAACCGGGCCCTGGCCTGGCTGCGTAGCCGCACCGGCGCCGACCTCGCTCCAGAACAAGAACAAGCGGTACGCCTCGCGCTCACCAACAAAGTCGCCGTCCTGACCGGCGGACCCGGCTGCGGCAAAAGCTTCACCGTCCGCTCCATCGTGGAGCTGGCCGTCGCTAAAAAGGCCAAGGTCATCATGGTCGCGCCCACTGGTCGCGCCGCCAAACGCCTGACTGAACTGACCGGTCACCCCGCCGCCACGGTGCACCGGTTGCTGCAGCTTCGCCCCGGCGGTGAGGCCTCCTTCGACCGGGACAACCCCCTCGACGTTGATCTGCTCATCGTCGACGAGGCCTCCATGCTCGACCTGATCCTCGCCAACAAACTCGTCAAAGCTATCCCCTCCGGTGCTCACCTGCTGTTGGTCGGTGACGTTGACCAGCTCCCCTCAGTCGGCGCTGGTGAGGTGCTGCGTGACCTGCTCGCCGCCGACACGATCCCCCGGGTCCGCCTCACCCGCGTCTTCCGGCAGGCCGCCGAATCCGGCGTCGTCACCAACGCTCACCGCATCAACGCCGGCAAACCACCCCTGGTGCAGGGCCTGTCGGACTTCTTCCTGTTCCCCTGTGAGGACAGTGAGGAAGCCGCCACCCTCACCGTCAGCGTCGCCTGCGACCGCATCCCCGCCCGCTTCGGCCTCGACCCTCGCCGTGACGTCCAAGTCCTCACCCCCATGCACCGCGGCCCCGCCGGCGCCGCCGCCCTTAACAATCTGCTCCAGCAACGCCTCAGCCCGTACCGCGAAGGACAACCCGAACGCCGCGTCGGCGGACGTGTCTTCCGCGTCGGTGACAAAGTCACCCAGATCCGTAACAACTACGAGAAAGGGCGAGCCGGGGTCTTCAACGGCACCGTCGGGGTCGTCACCGCCTTGTCGCTGGAGAATCAGACCCTCACCGTGCGTACCGACGAAGACGAACTCATCGACTACGACTTCGCCGAACTTGATGAGCTCGCCCACGCGTACGCCGTCACCATCCACCGCTCCCAAGGCTCCGAGTACCCCGCCGTGGTCATCCCGCTGACCACCAGCGCGTGGAGCATGCTGCAACGCAACCTGCTCTACACCGCCGTCACCCGCGCGAAGAAACTCGTCGTCCTCGTCGGCTCTCGCCGCGCCATAGCCGCCGCCGTCCGCACCGTCAGCGCCGGCCGCCGCTACACCGCCCTCTCCTATCGGCTCTCCAACTAAGCCACTGCGGACTGGGCGGACTGGGCACGCCTCTGCCGTCACCGCCTGGCTCCTGGAAGGCCACCTTGATGTGCTCAGCGATGTGCTCAGCCGCCCCGGCGCCCAGGCTCCTTGTACTCATGGTTGCCTCGGCGACACTCCGGCCAACCAGCCGCGATACTCGCTCGGCCACGCTTTTCCTCGTCCGGTAACCTTGGCCAGTACTGGGGCCGTTAGCTCAATTGGCAGAGCAGCGGACTTTTAATCCGCGGGTTCAGGGTTCGATCCCCTGGCGGCCCACTCATCAGCCCAGCAGGCACCCGCTCCCAAGTACGGAGCGGCCTGCCTGTGCACCTATCCATACCGCTCTCTCTACACAGCCCTCCATACGACCACACACCCACCAGGTCGGGCTCCCCCTGGGCACCCCTTCACACAGTGATGTGATGGTCTTCGATCTACGGTATTCCAGGGGCCGTCTCACGGTCCGGTGCGAGCCAAGCGTGTAGTGGGCCAGGACGGAGGCGGGTCGATCAGCCCAGCACGGAGCATCTGCTGTTCAGAACGCCTTACTTCCGGGCAGGGGTAGGGCTTCCGACACGCAAAGCAGGTGTTGCCGTCGCTCATACGCCAGTGGCGGCGCATAACCTCCTGGTGGTGGTAGCGGACACGCCGTACTTCCCGCGCCCAGGGGTACTCGTCCGCGGTCAGTGGCCGATCCGGCAGGGGTGGGGGCGGAGGCCCGGTGACCAGCTCGCTCACTGGGCCACCACCCGACTAGCCGACCTGCTCTGGTTCTCCTGCGGCCGGTAAGGCACATTACGGCGACGCCGTTCGACCACGGCCGGATGAACCGGCCGTCGGTAGGTGATGCGGTCGAGAGTCTGAGAGATCTGGACCGGATCAGGCATCGGAACACTCCTTCATCGCGTGGGTACGCGAGTTCTTCACCGGCCAGGCCACGCAAAAGCGGGTGTGTCCGGCCGGTCCCAGCATCGCCCCATGGGTGTGGCGTGACGCCGGAAAGCCCAGGTGGCCGGGGCCCTCGGCGTTGCCCCTCGCTGGGAGCCCCGGCCAGCCTGAGGGGGAGTAGGGCCCTCCCCACAGGCCCTGTCCCCTGTGGGCAGACGACCAGGGGTGACCTAGGTAGCGCCTGATCGCCAGCCCGCTTGGCTGAAAGGCCGGGACGGCAATCTGGGGGAACACCACCCGGCCACGGCCGAATCGGGCGCCCTGGGGAGAGATCCCGGTTCGGCTGCAATCAGGACAGTACGGGCATTGCGTATACGCAGGGTTCACAATAGTGAACCCAAAGTCACCACCCCTACCCTGAGATTAAGGACATACCCTTCCAAGAAAGGGCGCTTCCATGAGCGATGCACCTGTCACAGGCCAAAGGATCCGAGAATGGCGGCGTTACCGAGGGATGCCCCTGAAGACCCTTGCTGGCCTCTCGGGTCTGAGCGCCGGCTACATCTCGATGGTGGAGAACGGCAAAAGAACCATCGACCGCATGTCACACCTGGCCGCTATCGCCGGCGCGCTCCAGGTCTCCGTCCGGGATCTTCAGGCGTACCCGGAGACTCCCGTCAGCCCCGAGCACTCCGCCGCTCTCGCCCAGATCCCTGCCATCCGGGCCGCCATGGCCGAGATCACCCTCGGCACGGATCGAACGCCTTCCTGCTCCCTCGACCAGCTCCGCGCGGAACTGAACATGGTGAAGGAATGGCGGGCCGCCTGCGACTACGGCGCCGTCGGGAGAACGCTGCCGGGGCTGCTGCTGGAGTTGGAGGCGTACCGCTCCACCGCCCCGGATCGCGTCCTCCCCATGCTCGTTGAGGCCTGGGACGTCGCCAGGAGCACCCTGAAGTACCTCGGGTTCATCGACCTGGGCGTCAACGCCGCCGAACACGCCCACCGCGCCGCCCTCGAACTCGGCGACCCCCTGTGGCTCGGCGTCGCCGAGTTTTCCCTCATCCACTCCCTGCCCCCAGAGACCCGGCACCACGCCCGCGTCACCTCAATCCGGGCCGCCGACCGGCTCACGCCGCATCTGAATGACCGATCCGCTCAACAGGTGTACGGGATGCTCCACCTCACCGCGGCCTGGACGTACGCCCTGGAAACCAACGCGGACCGCGCCCAGGAACACCTCGATGAGGCGACCCAGATCGCCCAGCAATGCGGGGAAGACCCACATGGAGGGTTCGGCGCCATGTGGTTCGGCCCCACGAACGTGGAGTTCTGGCGTGCCGCGCTGGCGGTCGAGATGGGCGAAGGAGGCCGAGTTCGGGAAATCGCCCGCCGGATCCGCCCCGAGGCCGTTCGGTCCGCCTCCCGGCAGACCGCGTTCTACATCGACCTGGGGCGTGGCTTGGCGGCTGAGCGGCGAGACAGTGAGGCAGTGGCGGCCCTGTCCCGGGCGGAGCAGATCTCACCGCTGAGAGTCCGCACCTCACCTGCGGTACGGGAGACCGTGGCCGCCCTCCTGCGTCGCGACCGGCAGCGACAGGCCACCCGGCCGCTGCGCCGGCTCGCGGAGGCCGTCGGAGTCTTCTGAATCGACGCGGTTCTCTCCCATCGGGGCCCTTAAAGCCAGTCCCTTGGCTGTGCCTACCAATCCTCGCCCAGCAATGCATTTATGTTCACAATTGCCGCGCTTAAGTTCGGCGCCCTCAGCCGGCTACACGCCCCGCTCTTGTCGGCTCTCGTTTCAGCCTGAGCTCAACGGGAAGGCGCCGCTCCGCTGTCCCCATCCCTTTCAGCTGTATGTATGGGTATCAGCAGTACTTGTCATTAGGATCTGGGCATGCGACTGGATCACCGGGCTGAAGTCACTGCACTCGTGGCGTTGTTGCGATATCCCGGTGTTCGCTGGTCGGATGTGACCGTAGACGTTCTCACAAAAGGCAGCGCCCTAGCAGTTTTACGCCGGGTTATGAATGCCGAAGGCGCTCGGATCTACGACGAGGTGGCGCTCAAGGCCGCCATGGAGAAAGCGGCGAAGCTCCTGGATGCGTGGCAGGCGGACGGCATCGGGGTTCACTCCCTGTTCGATGACAGCTACCCGGCACCGCTACGCGACATTCATCAAATGCCGCCTTTGGTCTTCACACGCGGTTCGCTTCAGAATGATCGACGCAGTATTGCGGTCGTCGGCACCCGTACTCCTACTAAAGCGGGTGTAGCGACCGCGACGCGTATCGCCACGGCCTTGGTCGAGAACGGTGTGACGGTCGTATCCGGGCTCGCACAGAACATCGATACGGCTGCCCACACGGCGGCGCTACGCGCTCACGGTCGAACCGCGGCGGTTATTGGGACAGGAGTCAACCGTTACTATCCACCGGCCAACAGAGCCTTCAACAGGAGATCGTTAAGCGTGGCCTGGTCTTGAGTCAGTTCTGGCCGGATGCCGGGCCGACCAAACAGACTTTCCCTATGCGTAACGCCGTGATGAGCGGCTATGCTGCCGCGACCGTTGTGGTGGAAGCCGCTTACCAAAGCGGCGCCCGGATGCAGGCACGGTTGGCTCTTCAGCATGGAAGGCCGGTTGTTCTTCCAGAGACGCTCCTTGTTCACGACTGGGCTCATGAGTATGCCAAGCGCCCGGGTGTATATGTAGTAAGTACGGTTGATGAGCTGGTTGACACCGTCGACCACATCATCAGCCAGATTCCCGACAGCCTGGACGCCTTGGAAAGCCTTCCCCGCCTCGTCCATACCTGATCGAGGAGCCGCCTGAGCTAAAGCACAGCGTGCGGTCGGCGCGTCAATCTTAATTCTGATGACAAGCCAGTCCAGTAACTTAGCATCCGACTACATGCGGCTCCCTGGTTTGATCCTGAGTTTGATCCTGACCGCTGCGTTCTCGATGAACCCGGCAATTAGCCGCGGCACTGTTTCCTCTTGAGGAATGTCGCGTTCCGCTGGGGTCGACGCGATAGACGTCCCGATCAAAGCGCCTGCCTTTGACCGCGGATACGCGGCTGAGGTCTGGAAACCGCGTATTCAGTCCATCGGCACATACCGAAAGAACGTCGGATCCTCAATCGCGTTGCTGGCGCGTCAGAAGCCTGGGTACGAGATGACCTGGTTGTTCCCGGGAACGCCCACTATCGGGCAACAGCGCAATCCACCACATGTGACCCCTACCTAGGACACGGAGTGTTGCTCTTCACCTTGTAGATGAAGGTGAGATTGCTCTGAGGGGTCGACGTACGGGGTGTCTAGATCGGTATGATGACTCGCTAGAGGAGTTTGATCCGCGTCCGGGTCTGCGTCCTCCCAACACTCGCCCGATATATCGGGCTCCTCGCTCCCGTTCGTTACTTCTTAGGTCGACGTACACCACGAGGCCGGCTCTCAGCGTGGAGGCCGGCCTCGTGTGGTGTCATGCCTTGTCGCCGCGTGCCGCTTAGACGGTGTACGGGTTACCGCGGGTCGTCAGCGCATATCCGCGACGTCGAGCTCCATATGATTCCGTGTCACGCAGCCCGTACTACTTGCTGCCGCGTACCACTCGTTGTCCGATTCCCTGAGGTTCCACTCGGTACCGCCGGTGTGTGCGGCTGGTTCTCCTGAGGTGTCTGTTCTGGCTTTCGGGGTGTGTTCCCAGAGGTGCCAAGCAGCACAGACCCGAGGACGGCAGCGGCTCCGATGAGCTGCCCCAGCGATAGCTCCTGCCCTAGGACAATCCAACCCAGAACGGCTGCCACCACCGGGCTGAGCAGGCTCAACAGCGTCACTCGGGTTGGCGCCAGGCCGGTCACCCCACGGAACCAGAGGAAGTACGCCAGTGCGGTGCCGCACAAAGCCAGGTATCCGTATCCGGCGAGGTTGGTGAGGGTGAGCATGGGAGGCGGCCCTTCAATGGCGAAAGCGACAGGGAGCAGGAAGACACCGCCAACCGTCGCCTGCCATCCGGTCAGGGCGAGCAGGGCTGTGGCCCGGTTCTCGTATCCCTCAGGGACACCCCACCGTCGCCCGAGGACGGTCCCCAGAGACATGGTGAGCGTTCCAAACGCGGCTGCGATCAGGCCGATCGGGTCCAGGTGGATGGTTGAGCGCAGGACCAGCAGGGCGACACCGACTAGACCGATCACGCTCGCGATCAGGATGCGTCGGGTCGGCCGTTCCCCGAGGATCGGGTAGGCGAGCGCGGCGACCACGAACGGCCCCAGCGCGCCGAGAACCGCGGCGATCCCGCCGGGCAGGCGGTACGCCGCGACGAAGAGCAGGGCGAAGAAGATCCCAATGTTAAGAACGCCGAGGAGTGCGGCGCGTCCCCACCAGACGCCCTGGGGAAGTGCGCGCCGGCCCGCGATCAGGGCGACGGCGCCGACCAGCAGAAGTCCAGCCGGTAGAGCCCTGAGGGTTCCGGCGAGCAAGGGCCGTTGAGGCGGTAACAGTTCCGTCGTAACGAGGTATGTCGTGCCCCAGAACGTGGGTGCGAGGGCGCTCACGGCGACTAAACGCATGTCTCTCACGAGCAAGTATCTTAGCGTCAAGATATTTGAAGCCAAGCTAATATTGCTTCCGTGTCCCGGATCACGACCAAGGACGATGTCGACCGCATCATCGAGCAGTGGGCGCGCGAGCGACCTGACCTGGAAACGCCGGCAATGGCGGTGTTCGGCCGGATCTACCGGCTCGCTCGCATCGTCGGCGATCGCCAGGAGGCGGTGTACGCCCAGTTCGGCCTCAACCGTGGGGAGTTCGACGTCCTCGCGACGCTGCGCCGTTCAGGAGCCCCGTTCCAGCTCTCCCCCAAGGCGCTGTGTGCCTCTTTGATGCTCTCCTCAGGAGGCATGACCGGCCGTCTGGACCGGCTGGAACGAGCTGGCCTGGTCACCCGGTCACCGGATCCGACGGATCGACGCGGCCTGGTCATCACCCTGACCGACCGCGGCCGGGAGCTCGTCGACGAGGCGGTGGCCGCTGGACTGGCACTCCAGCGGGAGATTCTGGAGCGCTTACCGCCAGACAGTCGCGCCCAGTTGGCCGACCTGCTGCGGGATCTGTTGGCGGCCGCGACCGTCGAGCCCAACCGCTGACGTGCTGGTGCCGCCCCGGCCCAGCAGTCACGCCTCTTCAGGTCCGCAGTCTCTACAGTCACGCCTCCACAAGCCGCACGATCTTTTCGGCGGGCAACCGTGGGGTACGCGGAATCGCGGGCTGTCCAGGATCGGGGATCCCCAGCCGCAACGCCACATACGGCCACCCGATGTAGCTCAGGATGCGGCGAAGCCGCTGCCGACTAGCCGGCATCTCAACCGCCTCGCTGATCGGCATGGCCCCGATCCCCAGGCCGGTGGCGGCGAGCCACACCGCGGAGAGCGCCTCCCCTCCGCGTAACCATCCGAGCGCGTCATCGGTGTCGCCGTGCAAAAGCGCGTACACCGCCGTACGGTCATGCTCACCGCCGATTGGAAGCGTCCCCGTGCGGGCCAGATCGCGGACAGGCACGGTGGTCTCCGGCTGATGCTGCGGGATCACCTCATCCGGTATCCCGAGGTTGTCGGCTCGTTGACCGCCAGCCCAGCGGGCGAGCTCCTCCTGGATCATGGGGTCTCCGGCGTTCACCGAAGCAGCATGGGAGACCGCGATGGCCAGTTCGTTGACCTCGTCAGGGCGTAACACCTGCAGCCGGGCGCCTTCCCGGTAGGCCACCTGGATAAGGGTCTCCAAGGCCTGCGGCGGTACGGGCGTCCTACTGACGGGACGACGGTCCGTGTGACGGAGCCGGATGTTCTGATACATCCGCAATGTCTCGTCACTAGCAGGCTCCTGGCCCGTAAGGACAATGCGGGCGAGGAGATCAGGGTTGGCGGGGTCGGGGAGGCGGGCGGTGTCGACCCGCCAGCCGTCAGCGGCGAGAGCGAGCCGGGCATGGTGTAGCGCGACGCCGCAGCTGATGGTCATCATCCGACCGTCCGGGTCAGCGGCGGTGAGCTGACGTTCGCGCTCTGCGTATAACTCCAAGCGGTCAGACCCAACCCGCCACAACCATGGTTGGGTGTTATGCACCGATGGCGCGGCCCCGGCCACGACAGCAGCCTCGATCAGCGTCTCGGTGATCGGGCGGTCGACGGATGACGTGCGGTTAGTAGTCACCAGGACTCCTCCCGGTCCGCTGTACTCTTCGCGTTCTCCTCCTTCCTTCCCCATTCCTCACCGGTTCACGCAGCCTGGCACGGCGCGGACTTCCCGCCGACCGCGTGTACCCGATCGACTCACGCTGGATCCGGCTGTCCCCATGCCAGATCCGCTGGCATCCGCTGGCCCGCTCACCTCGACCCGGCCAACGTGGGCCGATTGAGCACTCCCGGGATGGGTAACCGCGAAATAACGGAGCGTTGGGAGTGATGCGATGCGGGCGGTGCAACTAGTCGAATGGCAGCAGGATCCGCAGGTGCGGGAGGTGCCCATACCGCGCCCAGGGCCGGGTCAGGTGCTCATCAAAGTGGCGGGGGCCGGTGTCTGCCACTCAGATCTCCACGTGATCGATTGGCCGGCGGGGACACTGCCGTACCGGCTGCCGTTCACCCTCGGCCACGAGACCGCCGGATGGGTGGAGGAGCGGGGCCCGGGGGTGGAGTGGCCGCCGGTGGGTGAACCGGTGCTGGTGTACGGGCCGTGGGGTTGCGGCGTGTGCCACCGGTGCGCCCAAGGGGCGGAGAACTACTGCCTGCGCGCCGAAGAGTTCCCCTACGCCGGCGGTGGTTTGGGAATCGACGGCGGCATGGCGGAGTACATGCTGATCCCATCCCCGCGCCTCCTGGTTCCGCTGGGGCAGTTGGGCCTGGATCCGCGTACCGCTGCTCCGTTGACCGATGCCGCGTTGACGCCGTACCACGCCATCAAACGCTCACTGCGCCGCCTGATGCCCGGCAGCGCCGCGGTGGTGATCGGGGTGGGAGGCCTGGGGCACACCGCGGTGCAGCTGCTGCGGGCTCTGTCACCGGCGACCGTGATCGCGGTAGACATCGCTCCAGACAAATTGCAGCTGGCCCAGCGGGCGGGAGCCCACCACACCCTGTCAACAGCCGAAGACGTCATCGGCGGGGTCCGGGACTTGACTAGGGGTCAAGGGGCCTCACTGGTGGTGGACTGCGTGGGCTCCGACGACACCATGGCCACCGCGGCGGCCATCGCGGGGAGCGAGTCAGACATCTCCCTGGTTGGCCTGGCCGGCGGAACCCTACCGGTCAGGTTCGGTTCCCTGCCGTGGAGCACGACGGTCACCATGCCCTACTGGGGTACGCGGGGCGAGTTGTTCGAAGTAGCGGAGCTGGCCGCCGTCGGAAAGATCGAAATCCACGTGGAGATGTTTCCACTGGATGAGGCGCTGGAGGTCTATCAGCGGCTGCGGGACGGCCTGATAACCGGCCGCGCCGTCCTCCTCCCGTCCTAGCCGTCCTCCCGCAGCCCACCGTCCTCACTACCCCTCACCGCTCCTGCCCGTCCTCACTCGCCTGGCTGCCTTCACTACGCCCACCCAGGCCCAGCAGACACCTGTGGCGAGAGGCCGGCACCCACCACATCCGCGCGTCGCAGACGGTTCCAGAGCCGAGTCCAGGCACACCCTAAAGCCGCCTAAAGCTACCGATCCGATACGGTCCCTAAAGTGCCACCTAAAACCCTTAAAATGTGCCATACCAGATCATCCCGGGAGTGAAACAGAAATAACACCGGTCAGATGTCATCGCCCGCTGCTCCGCAACCGTCCTGTCGCCCCAAACGATCCGCCAGGGGCACACCGCAGGATGGACCGGTGGGGCGTGACGCACGTGACCGTCTGTTTTGTCGAGAAGGTCTCGGGTACCGGATCAACGGATCGTGTTGAGCCGAGTCCTACTCGATCCCGGCCACCGGTCACAGGAGGAAGCCATGCCCCACACCACTGTCCAGGAAGTCCTGAACGCGCTCCAGGATGTTGACTTCCCCGCGGACAAGGATGATCTGATCCAGGCGGCTCAGAAGGCGGGCGCCTCGAAGGAGGTCGTGAAGGCCCTCCAAGCCATCCCATCCAGGAATTACGCGAATCGCGACGAGGTCACCCGCTCGGTCCGGGTTGATCCATACCGCATCCCCACCCCCGCCCAGCTGGCTGAACAGCTTCGACGACGCGGCAAGCCAACCCTGGCCCAGCAGGCCTCCCAGTCTTCCGATCAGGAAGAACTGCAGAAAGGACTGGAGCGGTGACCCCTGGACATGGTGTCATCACGTGTCACCATCGGATGCGCCCTATGCGCTTCACGTAACGCCTTATGTGCACCATATACCCCTAAGCTGCCCCTGTGATCAGGGGCATCTTCATGCGTGCGCCGCAGACGGTGCCCGCCTGCCGCAAGCGCGTGTCACACCTAGTTAACTGGGGTATATCTCCGGTATGTCCACGAACCTTATTGAGATCCAGAAGCACATCGGTGGGTTGGACTATCCGGTTTCCCGCGAAGATCTAATCCGGCGGGCCCAGGAAGAAGGTGCCAGCACAGAGATGCTCGAGGCGTTACGGTCACTGCCGCCGGAGCACGTCAACTCCCCGATGCACGTCAGCGAAGCCATCAGCGAGCTGCGGTGATTGGCGGCGCCGTTTTCAGCCGCCGGCTCCGACCCGGTGGCGGGGTCGCGGGGTGCCGCGTCACTCCTTGAGGTCAGTCCTTAAGGGGGTCATGGCCGAGGCTCATCAGAGCATGCCGCCACTCCGGTGAGGTGTCCGGTCCTGCACTCAGCTCCCGCTCGATCTGCTCGGTCACCTCCTGCATGACAGCCAGATCCTCGTCGGTCAGATCCGTCTTGCGCTTGGTGAGGACGCGTACCACGCTGCGCCCAGGCTCCGGCAACCCAAGATCAGGATCGGGTGGGAAGGTCCCCTCGTCCGAGGCCTCGGTCAGGAGCCACTCCCGCAGCTCCCGAGACGTCATGTTCACCGCCCGGTGGAACTCATCCCACAGACGATCCACTTCCGCGTCGCCACGCCACCTCATCGTCCACCTCCGGCGCGGTCTGGCGTCGCCCAGGCTTGCGTGCCCTGGGCTGCTCACGATTCGGTCGGGCCGTCCGCCCTCCCGGACGTCCAGCCCGACCGGATCCCGAACCCTCGACCACAATTCCGGAAAGACCCACCGGATACCGCCGGTTAGCCCGTCCGACACCCTCACCGCTACCCGTCACCGGCGCCGGTAAACCGAATCACGACCCGACGACTGTCGGGCAACCGGCGAGTTTTTCCTTGTCGATCAAGCCACTCCAGCAACGGCACCACAACGCGACGTGAGGTTCCCAACGCCTTCCGTGCCTCGCTGGCGGTGAACGGCTGCGGCAACCCAGCCAGCACCTCCAGCGCTTTATCGAAGGCGTCCGGCAGCAGCACCACGTTGTCGGCCAAGGCCACCAGCGCCCCCACCCGGACCGCGGCCCCGATCTCCCGCGGCCCCAGCCCCAGCTGTGCCAACCGCCCCGCCTCCGGGGCCTGGAACGGCTGATCGGCCAGGTCACGGCGGATCTGCTCCACGGCCGCCGCCACCGGAGCCGGCAAGGCACCCTGCCCCTCCCGATGTACCCGGCCACCACGCGCCACCAGCGGCGGCGTCACCAGGGCCTCCACTAGCGCCCGATCAGGCAGCCCCAACGCCTGCCGCAATGCCTCCACCGGAGCCCCGGGGTCCAGCGGATGCTCCCGGCCCCACTGTTCAACCTCATCTCCCAGGCGGCGTCGCCACGCCTCCCAACGCTTCGAGTCGACCAGCCAGTCACCTGCGACCGGCGTACCGGAGACCGGGACCCCCATCCGCACCAGGTCACCGCGCCGAATCAGGCCACGGCGCCGCACCTCGGCGGTCTCATCCGCGCGGCCGTCCATACCTTCCAGCACCGCCGCACGGGCCGCCGCCGCGCCCCGCCGCGTCAACGGCGGCGGGTCCACATCCAGCACCGTGATACCGCCAAAGATGTGATGCCGCCCTGGATCCCGCAGCAACGCCCGGTCCCCAATCCACAAGGGCAGCGCCCGCGCCAACCGCAGCCGCGCGGTGTCCACCCCCAACGGCCGCACTCGCACCGGAACCGCCGCCGATCCGATGTGGAGGGTCACCGTAGATGGCAGATCAGCCACCGGGTCACCGTGGCAGCGGATGTCCACCACGTCCGTGAACCAGAACCGCCCCGGCGTCACCAACGCATCGCCCCGGTGGATCTGCTCCCGGGGGACGCCCCGCAGATTCAACGCCACCCGCGCCACCGCCGACACAGACTCCGCGGCGACCCCGAGCGACTGCATCCCGCGTACCCTCACCGGCTTGCCGGTGCCGGAGAACTCCAACTCGTCACCGAGGTGGACCACGCCCGCGCCGAGGGTCCCGGTCACCACCGTGCCGCTGCCGCGGATCGTGAACGCGCGGTCGATCCACAACCTCACCGGCGCGGCCAGATCCGGCGGCGGCATCCGCGCGACCAACCGGTCAAGGGCGGCCCGCAGCTCATCCAGACCCTCACCGGTCACCCCGCTCACCACGACCGTCTCGACGGCCCCCAGGCTGGTACGCGCGATCCGCGCGTGTGCGTCCACCGCGGCCGCCCACGGGTCAGCCAGGTCCGAGCGGGTGACCACGAGTAAGCCGTACCGCACCCCCAACGCGTCCAAGGCGGCCAGATGCTCAGCGGACTGCGGCTTCCACCCCTCATCAGCCGCCACGACGATCATCGCAGCCGGTGCCGGTCCCACCCCCGCCAACATGTTGGAGACGAACCGCTCATGCCCCGGCACGTCAACGAACGCCACCACCTCACCCGAGGGCAGCGTGGCCCACGCGAACCCCAGATCGATGGTCATCGCCCGGCGCTGCTCCTCAGCCAACCGGTCCGGCTCCATCCCGGTCAGAGCCCGGATCAGGGTGGACTTGCCGTGGTCGACGTGGCCGGCCGTAGCGATGACGTGCATACCCTGCCTCCCGCTTACTCCCGCCTTGGAGCCGTCGCGAAACGCCCGATTGACCGCGCTTTACGGCAAGATCGCCTTATCAGATTCCATCGGATGTGCGTTGTCAACGCGCCCCGATCGGCGCGGCGCGTCATGTATCACGCGGGGCCGGCCTGTGCGACGCACGCTCTCCGATGCCGTTGCCGCACTGACAAGAAGCGCGCCAAATGGCCCCTCACCGGGCGTAGGACGCTCCGATGAGAGGCCACCTCAGAACGAGCAGATCCCGTTAGATCTCACGGAATCCGCGGACTTAGTTAGTACGCCTTACAGGAGGACGACGTGCTCAGCTTGCAGGCCCTTCGGACCCTGAACGACGTCGAACTCCACCCGCTGGTTCTCGCTCAGGCTCCGGAAGCCGTTCGCCTCGATCGCGGAGAAGTGGACGAAGACGTCCTTACCACCGCCGTCAACGGTGATGAAGCCGTAGCCCTTCTCGTCGCTGAACCATTTCACGGTTCCCTGCGCCATGCTATCTCCTCGTAGAGATTGAGAGGTACGCGTACCGCGGTCGCGGGACGCCGGCTGGTTGTCACAGCGGCGGTCACACCATCTCCTGAACTACGAGGTAGAGCAGAAACAGCACCACGCCCACGGAGTCCGTGGACGTGGGTAAAACCACGTGCGCAGAAACTTCCAACCATCTTGGTACAACCCGGCGGCTCTCCCCGGCATTCCCGCCGATCTCCAACCGCAAAGGAGATCCAGGACACCCCGTCCGGCTGCCCCTGGCCTACGGCAAGGTCACGCCGCCAACCCGCCCAAGTGAGACGATGAGCGACCTTCTGCACACAGAAACCCGACACTCAGCAGCTAAAGTGTGCTTCCGAGCAGTTGCTCTACGAGAGCGACAAGAGAAACCCCTTTCATATCGTTTTGAGGTGATAGTAGTAAGTGAAGTTTGCGGACCGGATCGGTCCAGTTATGCAAGGCGACATGTAAAAGCCCAGGTCGCGTCCTCTCCTCCCCACGCACGTGGGGGTGTTCCCCACCGGCGTCCGGCGCCGCGCTGGATCACGGACTCCTCCCCACGCACGTGGGGGTGTTCCGCTCCTTAGCTAGGGGATGCCAATTGGGATCCGCTCCTCCCCACGCACGTGGGGGTGTTCCGCCCACGTTCCGTAGGTGGTGGTGATCGTCGTGCTCCTCCCCACGCACGTGGGGGTGTTCCGCTGCCCGCGACGAGGGCTAGAGGGGCGCGTGCCTCCTCCCCACGCACGTGGGGGTGTTCCTGGTGCCCAGGGCGCCACTGATGGCCATGTGCACTCCTCCCCACGCACGTGGGGGTGTTCCTGACGGTCTCGTGGCGGCTGTACTGGTCGGTGGTTCCTCCCCACGCACGTGAAGGTGCTTCTGGCTTCCGTCTTTGAGCAGGCCTACCTCATCCCGAACGGGATGATGGGACGGAGGCCGTCCACATTGGTCTTGTTATCGCTGTTGGTGGTGACAAGATCGGGAGCTATTGCCCGGAAGCAGCGACAACACACCGCGCCCGCCCCACCTTGCTGCGGGTCAAAGATGCGCGTGCGGTGGTAGCGGAGGCGGACGGGAATCGAACCCGCCTGACCCGGATACCGGGCCACACCGGTTTTGAAGACCGGGAGGGGCACCAGCCACCTAAACGCCTCCACCCGGCACTGTAATGGGCCCTCAAATCCGGTACGACGGTCACCGTCGCTCCCGCCCGTTCTCTCGGCCTGTAAGGCGGTTTCGTTGCGGCCCCACTGTGTACTTGGGATCCTCAGCGGAACGCACTCCACCGGCGAAGATGCCGAATCTGGTGAGCGCTGAGGCGGTCAGCAGCGCCGCCCCCGACAGCGCCGACACCACACGGCTGCGTCGCCCAAGAAGTGCTCCCGCGACTCCGAGTGCGGTGAGGGTCCGTCCGGCGCGCAGCAGGCGGCCGGCTCGGCCGGTGGTGTATGGCTCGCTCAGCAACCCCAGACGGGTCTCGACGCTGTGCGCTCCGGCCAGTTCGATGGCGGCACCGGCCAGGGCCAGTCTCCTGAGAGGACTGGTCTGCTCAACAGGGGCAGCGATCAACCCAGCGCCGGCTGCGCTCGCCAAGGCGCTGCCGGCGAAGATGAAGGGGAGTTCGGGGTACGCCTCGTGCCAGGAGGGGACGGCGGTGTCGGCCAGCAGGACCCCGGTGTAGGTGGCCAACGCGGGGGCGATCATGGCGGCGCCGATTCCGGCGACCCGCCCGGCACTCGGTGCGAGGCGCCGGACCAGGCCCAGCGGGCCACGGCGGGGTAGCAGCGGTGCGAGTTCACTGACGGCGGCGGGCCCGGCGGTGGCGCCAAACGCGGCGAGGATCCAGGACCCCACCGACATCGGTGAGGTGGGTTTGGCGACCCGCAGCATGTGGTGGAAGCGTTCCGGCCGCCCCAGGTCGTTGATCAGGAAATAGGTGCTGGCGCTGAGTGCGGCCAGGGTGGTCAGACGGCCGGCGCGTCGCAGTGCTGGTCGGCCGGTGAGGTCGCCTCCGGCGGCGACCAACGCGGATCCGGCGGCGAGGCCACCGGTGAACAGGTACGCGGGGATGTCGTATCGCCACACCGGGGCCTTGATGATGGGGCGGCCGTAGTAGGAGCGGAACTCCGCCTCTGGCACTACGGCCGCGTCCCGGCGTTCCCGCCGCGTACCCTCGCCGCGTCGGTCGGGGCGTGTTCCCTGGTCCTGGGTCTCCCGACGCGTACCCCTGGTCCCCCTCCCCTGGTCCCCAGTGCCTGACGCGTTCATGGGCGCCTCCCGAGGAAGGCGACCACCGCCGCGGCTGCCATGGTGAGCGCCGCCAGCCCAGCCCGGCGCCACATTGCGGGGAGGTCCCGGGTGGTGACGACCGGGTCGGGTGGCAGCCCGTACACCTCGGGTTCGTCGAGGAGCAGGAAGAACGCGCCGGCGCCGCCGACGCCGTCATCGGGGTCGTGGCCGTACAGCCGTGCCGAGGTCTCGCCGGCCTCGTGGAGCTGCTCCAGCCGCGCTTGGGCGCGTTCCCGCAGCTCCTCCAGTGGGCCGTACTGGATCGACGCGGTGGGGCAGGCTTTGGCGCAGGCGGGGGTGAGGTCGGCCTTGAGCCGGTCGTAGCACAGGGTGCATTTCCAGGCGCGGCCGTCGCCGCGGCGCTGGTCGATGACGCCGTAGGGGCAGGCGGGGATGCAGTATCCGCAGCCGTTGCAGATGTCCTCTTGGACCACCACGGTGCCGAATTCGGTGCGGAACAGCGCGCCGGTGGGGCACACGTCGAGGCAGGCGGCCCGGGTGCAGTGTTTACAGACGTCGGAAGACATCAGCCAGCGCATGCCGCTGCCTGTATCCCCGTTTCGAGGTTGTTCGATGAACGCGACGTGCCGCCAGGTGTTGGCGCTGAGCCCGCCGGTGTTGTCGAAGGACATGCCCAGCAGGTTCAGGCCGTCGTCGGGGACCTGGTTCCATTCCTTGCAGGCGACCTCGCACGCCTTGCACCCGATACAGACGCTGGTGTCGGTGAAGAATCCCATCCGGGGTGGCGGCTGCTGGTATCCCGCCGACGCCGGACTCTGCTCGCCCATCACTCCCCCTCGGCTCCCGCGTTCTTGCCACGCCGCCTGGTTCCCGCGGCCCGGCCGGGCTTGCCCGGATCGGTACGCCCACCGGATCTGCGGCGCCCGCTGGATCGGCTCGCCCCGTTGGGTCCGCTGGCTCCGTCCAGCCCGGCCCGGCGTCGGTAGTCGGCCAGGTACTCCAGCAGCGCGGGTCCGGTCGGGCGCCGACCTGGCCGTATATCGCATGTGCCGACCTTGCTTTCCTGGATCAGCACGTTCGGGTCCAAGGTGATCCCGAACAGGTCGTTGGCGGAGTCGCCCGTGGTCAGGCCTTGGCTGCCCCAGTGGTAGGGCAGCCAGATCTGGTGGATGATGCGACCTTCCACGCGCAGCGGCCGGAGTCGTTCGGTGATCAGGACGCGGCCTTCCACAACCGCCCGGGCGGTCACCACGTGCGCCCATCCCAGGTGGGTCAGGCCGCGTTCGGCCGCCAGCTGGGGCGACACTTCGATGAACATCTCCGGTTGCAGCTCCGACAGGTACGCCACGGTCCGGCTCATCCCGCCGCCGGTGTGGTGTTCGGTGAGCCGTCCGGCGCTGAAGACGTAGGGGAAAACCTCCGACTCGGCTGGGTTGAGCTGGTTGTCGGGCCGGTCGTAGATCATGCGGGTGGGGTTGGTGTGCTGCCCGTACAGCGGGTTGGGGACCGGGGATTCGGCCGGCTCGTAGTGGGTGGGTAGCGGGCCGTCGACCAGCCCGGTAGGCGCGTACAGCCACCCCTTTCCGTCGCCTTGCATGATGAACGCGTCGTCGCCGGCGAGCGCCTCCACACCGGCGGCGTCGGCGGGTGGCCGGTAGTCCGGTGGTTTGGTGCGTTCGAAGTCTGGCACGTCATAGCCGGTCCACTGCCCGGCTTCCTCGTCCCACCAGATGTACGCCTTGCGGTCGCTCCAGGGCCGCCCGGCCGGGTCCGCGGAGGCCCGGTTGTACAGCAGGCGGCGGTTGGCGGGCCACGCCCAACCCCATTCAGAGGCCACCGGGTCTTGTTCGTGGCGGGGTTTGCGTCGCGCGGCCTGGTTGACGCCGTCGGCGTACACCCCGCTGTAGATCCAGCAGCCGCAGGCGGTGGATCCATCGTCGGCGAGCTCCGTGAATCCCGGCACTGGCCGCCCGGTCGCCACCTCGTACCCGTTGATTTCTTTGAGGACCGCTTCGGCGCTGGGTTCGTCGTGTGGGCCGTGCGTGGGGTAATCCCAGGTCAGGTCCAGGATGGCCCGGTCCCGGGGCAGGGTCGAGCCGGCCAGTTTGGCCTTGATGATTCGTCCGAGGTGGTAGAAGAACCACAGCTCGGAGCGGCAGTCACCGGGTGGGTCGACGGCTTTTTCGCGCCACTGCAGCAGCCGCTGGGTCTGGGTGAAGGTGCCTTCCTTCTCCACGTGGGAGGCGGCGGGGAGGAAGAACACCTCGGTGCGGCACTCGGTGGGCACGATCTCGCCGGTGGCGACCTCCGGCCCGTCCTTCCAGAACGTCGCGCTTTCGATCAGGTACAGGTCCCGGACCACCAGCCAGTCCAGGTTGGCCATGCCCAGCCGCTGCGCTTTGCCGTGCGCGGATCCCACCGCCGGGTTTTGACCGAGCAGGAAGTACCCCTTGATCTTCCCGTCGATCATGTTCAGCACTTGGCGGTAGGTGCCGTGGTCCCCGGTCAGGCGGGGCAGGTAGTCGTAGCAGTAGTCGTTGTCGGCGGTGGCCGCCTCACCCCAGTAGGCCTTCAGCAGGCTCACCGCGTACGCCCGCGCATTGGCCCAGAAGCCTTTCTGGCCTGGCTGGTGGATGTCGCCGATCCACTGCTCGAGGGTGGGGTGTTTGGCGTGGTGCGGCATCGGCAGATAGCCGGGCAGCAGATTAAACAGCGTCGGGATGTCCGTTGACCCTTGGATGCTGGCGTGGCCCCGCAGCGCCAGCACCCCACCTCCGGGGCGCCCCACGTTGCCCAGGAGCAGCTGGATGATCGCGCCAGCGCGGATGTACTGCACCCCGACGGTGTGTTGGGTCCATCCGACCGAGTAGACCAGCGCGGTGGTCCGGTCCCGTCCGGAGTTGCGGGTCCAGGCTTCACACACCTCCAGGAACAGTTTCTTGGGTACGCCGCAGATCTGCTCGACGATCTCCGGGGTGTACCGGGAGAAGTGTCGTTTGAGGATCTGGTAGACGCAGCGCGGGTGTTGGAGGGTCTCGTCGCGTTCGGTCAACGCGGGGACCGGTGGGCCGTGGGACTCCTGCTCCAGGCCGGCCGCGGTTTGCCGGTGGATCGCCATGCCTTCGCTGGTCGCGTCCTCGGTGCTGGCTGCCTGCTGCCGCCCCTGGTAGCGCCAGCTGGTGGGGTCGTACGCGCGCTGCTTGGGCGAGTACCCGGAGAACAGGCCGTCCAGGTCCTCGGTGTCGCGGAAGTCCTCGTTGAGGATCGTGGCGGCGTTGGTGTACGCCAGCACGTACTCCCGGAAGTCCAGCTCGTTGCTGAGGATGTAGTTGATTACGCCGCCGAGGAAGGCGATGTCCGTCCCGGCTCGGATCGGTACGTACAGGTCGGCGAGCGCGCTGGTCCGCGTGAACCGGGGATCGATGTGGATCACCTTCGCCCCGCGGGCTTTGGCCTCCATCACCCACTGGAAACCCACTGGGTGGCATTCGGCCATGTTGGATCCCTGGATCACGATGCAGTCGGCGTTGACCAGGTCCTGTTGCGGCATGGTGGCGCCGCCGCGCCCGAAACTGGTCCCCAGACCGGGGACGGTGGCGGAGTGTCAAATCCGGGCTTGGTTCTCGATTTGGATCGCGCCCAACGCCGTGAACAGCTTCTTGATGAGGTAGTTCTCCTCGTTGTCCAGGGTGGCGCCACCGAGTGCGGCGATGCCGAGGGTGCGGTGCAACGGCCGTCCCTGGTCGTCGGTGTCTTCCCAGGTCGCCGCCCGGGCTGCGATCACCCGGTCGGCGATCATGTCCATGGCGGTGTCGAGGTCGAGTTCTTCCCAGTCGGTGCCGTAGGGGCGGCGGTACAGGACGCGCCGTTGCCGTAGCGGGCTGGTGACCAGGCTGCGGCTCGCCGCTCCTTTGGGGCACAGCCGGCCTCGGGAGATCGGGCTGTCGGGGTCCCCCTCGATCTGGGTGACCTCGCCGTCTTTGACGTACACCCGTTGGCCGCAGCCGACCGCGCAGTACGGGCACACCGACCGCGCCATCGAGTCGGCGGTTTCGGTCCGGGCGGTCAGCTGTCCGGTCCGGGTGGATCGAACAGCGGCGCCCCGCCCGGTGGGGTCGTCACCGGTGAGCTGCCGGTATACCGGCCAGCCTTCGATCCAGGAACGGATGCCCATGGGCCGTCACTTCCCATTCGTGCAGGCCGCAAAACCGCCTTTGTGGATCGTAGTTCGCGCCCGGATGCTTCGCCTGGTTTCGTCGGCGCGCGTGTTCGTCGCGTGTCCATCGGGTTTTCCGCTCTCCGTTTCTCCTCTCGCCCGCTCTGCTTGGGTTCGCGGTGTCCGCCCCACGCGACACCCTGGCTTAGATAGGCGTACTTCAATATATTTTCGTTATGTCCGCGTGCCGCGTCCGGTTCTGTACCGCCTGTCCCCCTGCGCCCGACATCCCCCGCCCCATCGTCGCCGCGAGGCTGCTGCGACGCGTCGCCCACACGACGCTGGCCGTCGCCCTGCTCGCCACCGGTCTGACTGTGGCGTCCCCGCCTTCACCGGCCTACGCCGCACCCCGAGTCACCCGGCTCGGGGACACCCTGCTGGATGCGAACGCTCTCTTCTTCATCTCCTACGACGGCATCGTTAACAACGCCGCGTACCAGCAGGAAGGGATCCTGACGTACGCCGGCTACCAGTACGCCGCGTGGTACACCGCCAGCCGCCACGCGATGGTGGCCCGTCGGCAGCTCCCCTCCGGCGCCTGGCAGACCATCCAGCTCCCGCACCAGCTGAGCGTCAACGACTCCCACAACTCCATCTCACTGGGGATCTCCCCGCTCGACGGGCGGCTCCATGTCGCGATGGACACCCACAACAGCCAGGTGTATTACGTCAAATCCGAGGCTGGCCTCGTCTACGGCGGTATCTGGTCGGTGAGCCGGTTCGGCCCGGTGCAGCGCACTCTCGACGGGCTGAACCTGGGGAACATCACCTATCCGCGGTTTGTGACCACCCCTGAGGGGCGGCTACAGCTCAGCTACCGCACCGGCGGCTCAGGCAACGGGACCATGGAGCTGGCTGAGTACGACGGGGTGTGGCGCTGGCTGGGACGCTGGTCATCGGCCACCGGCTCCTACACCGCTAACGGTGTCATCAGCACCACCCGCAACCTCTACCTGCACGGCCTCAGCTATGGACGGAACGGGCGGCTGCACGCGGCCTTCACGTGGCGGGAGGGCAACACCCGGGTGCTGTGTCACCAGGGCGGACTGGCCAACCACGACACCGGTTACGTCTACAGCGACGACCGCGGGCGTACCTGGCGGAACAACGCCGGTCAGGTGGTGGCGACCACCGGATCTGGGTCGCTGGTGTCGGTGTCCTCGCCGGGCCTGGTGGTGGATCCGCTCGACGTGAACCACGCCCTGATCAACCAGGAGAGTCAGGCCGTCGACTCCCAGGGCAGGCCCCACGTGATCATCAGCTACGTCCCTGGCCGGTTCACCCAGTGCGTCTCCGACTTCGTCGGGCAGCGCCGCTCCTACGGCTACGCCTTCCACCTGTACCGGTCCACCGACGGTACATGGCGCAAGATCGAAATCCCGGTGCCGCTCACCGCCTTCGGGCGCTCCCAGATCGTGCTGGACAGCGCCGATAACGCCTACGTGGTGCTGCCCTATGGCCGGATCGTCACCGCGAGCGCGGCCAGCGGCTGGACTGATTGGACTGTGGCTTTCGATGGGTCCGGGCTTGACGCGTTCGGTGAGGTGGTGGTGGATCGGAGCCGGGTCGCTTCCGAGGGGGTGCTGTCGATCCTGTATCAGCGCCGCTCCAGCGGCACCACCCCGTCTCCGATCCGGGTCGTCGACTTCCGCCTCGGCGGCTGACTTCCCCACTCGTTCCCCTGGTCGCCGCTGACGGTCGCGGTTCAGCAGCCACGGCTCACCCAGATTGCTCCTCCCATCAGCGGCCGTCGCTCACCCATTGGTCCCCGCTGCACCCATTGGTACGCCCGCGCGTACCGCCTGTGGGTTGTGGCCCCCTGACAGCCACGGAACTGTACCGTCCGGACGGTATAGTCGTGGCATGACGAACACCCGGGATCGGATACTGGACGCCGCCACCGAGGTCCTGCTGCGGGACGGCGCTCAGGCCCTCACCTTGGAGGCCGTGGCCCGGCAGGCGGGCGTGAGTAAAGGCGGCCTGCTGTACCACTTCGCCAGCAAACAGGCGCTGGTCGCCGGCATGGTTGACCGCCTGGTCAGCCAGTTCGACGCCGCGCTGGCCAGCGCCGGTGACGAGCCGGGCGCCGCTACCCGCGTCTATCTGGCCGCCACCGTCGGGCAGAAGCCCGAGGCGGCCGGCGCCGTCGCGGACCGGACTACCGCGGCCCTGTTCGCCGCCGCCTTGGTGGAGCCGGACGCGCTGATCCCTCTGCGGGAGATCTACGCACGCTGGCAGCGACGTCTGGAAAACGACGGCATCGACCCGGCGGTGGCGACGGCGGTCCGGCTCGCCGTCGACGGTTGGTGGCTGGCCCGGCTGGCTGATCTCGCGCCACCGCAGGGCGAGCTGCACGAACGGGTGTACGCGGTATTGACCGAGCTGATTGGGAGAAGCTCATGACCGCCTGGCTCATGCTCGCCGGTGCGGTGGCGGCCGAAGTCATCGCCACCTTAGCCCTGCGCAGCAGCGCGGAGACGTTCCGGCCCCTCACCACCGTGCTGGTCATCGCCGGCTACGGCACGGCCTTCGCCTTGATGGGTGGTGCGCTTCGGACCCTCAACGTCGGCATCGTCTACGCCGTGTGGTCCGGAGTCGGCACCGCCGCCGTCGCGATCGCCGCGGCTTTCCTCTTCGGCGAACACCTGAACCTCACCGCGATCGCGGGCATGGCGCTCGTCGTGATCGGGGTCGTGCTGATGGCCTTCTCCGGGGCCACCACCCACGCTTGACGGACCGACAGCTGGACGTGACATATGGCTGAGATCTGGGTGAAACGCCTGATGCTGGGCACCGACCTCGGCTTCCTGGCCTACTGGGTCGCGACCGCCACCGGCCTCATCCCGCCCTACCCCCACCACATCCTGATCGACTGGAACTGGTCCTATCTCCTGCTGGATCTGGTGGCCAGCGCCACCGGCCTGACCGCCCTCTGGCTAAGCCACCGCGCCTCTGACTCCGCCCGGTCCCTGATGCTGATCTCGCTCGCGTTAACCCACGCGGCCGGCCTGACCGCGCTGAATTTCTGGGCGCTGCGCGGGGAATTCGCCCCGGCCTGGTGGCTGCCGAATCTGTGGCTGACGGTGTTTCCGGTGGTCGGTGTCTTCGTTCTGCTGTACCGCCCACACGCCCAACGGTCCGTCTCCCCACCCCGTTGATCATGAGGTGATCGAGGGCGCCACCCCGCGTACCCCTGATCCCTTCTTGCTCACCGCGGGAGGGTGCCCACGCGAGGCACCCTCCACAGCTCAGGGTTCATCAGGTTGTGGCCAGCCGACTTAAACGGTGGGACCCCAGGCGTCGATAGGGGCCGACATGGCTGGTATCCGGCGAATACACATCCTGTACCCGCGGCAGCCACGTGCCCGTGGCCGTCTCCGAAGAGGCGTCCACGACATACGCCTCCCCACATCATCCCCAGAGTCGGAACCGGAGTTTTTCACCCGATACACCGTCCTATCCGACGCCACCACCTCAATGACCACATCGCCCCGCCACGGATGCCCATTGTTCACCGACACCACCAGATCCGCGGGGCATTTCCTGTCCGCTATACCGTGATCGGAGACTCCACTCGACCCCGATCCAGAATCGAATAATCCGCAGCATTGACGAACGTCTCAAAAACCGATGCTCCAGAGCTTCTCCTGAGCAATTCCCACAGGACGTAGGAGATGGCGTTCGCGTGCCGCTCCAGAGCCGCACTGTTCACGTTGGACAAATTGTCGCAGGAGCGGTGATAGCAGGGGTCAAACGCCCGTCCGGCGGTGCCTCCCCATAGGGCGGCCTGGGCAGCCGTTTTAATCTCCTCAGCGCCAGAGAACGTGCCTCCCGTCGGGATACCTGCGCTGATGAATGGGCCGTGGTCGCTTCGTCCCCCCGCGTAGGTGTACTGGGGAGTTATACCGATCGTGGTGAAGTAAGTGACCAGGATGTCCCGGATGGCCGCACCTCGGCTGTCGTCGTTGTAGACGAAGTAACCGGGGTTGGGCGAGCCGATCATGTCGAAATTCAGGTACGCCCGGATCCGGCTCCGTTCAGCGCTGGAGAGGGTGTTCACGTAGTAGCGCGACCCCAGCAGCCCCTGCTCTTCAGCGCCCCACCAGGCGAATCTGATGGTGACCGGAGGCCTGAAGCCCAGGCTGGCGAACGTCCGGGCCACCGTCAGGATCGCAGCCGACCCGGTCCCGTTGTCGTTGATCCCAGGTCCGGCGCAGACACCGTCCAGATGCCCACCGACCATGATCACCCGGCTGGGATCCGCACCGGGAAGCTCGGCGATGAGGTTGTAGGAGATGCCTGAGTTGGTGGAGAAGGCCTGCTCGGTGACGGCGTAGCCGGTGGCGGCGAGGACCGACCGGACATAGTCGACCGACGCGCGGTACCCGGACCTACCGGTGCACCGGTTACCACCGTTGGAGGAGGCGATGGTGGCGAGTCGCGACAGGTGCGTCTGCACCTCGGCCAGGGAGATGTCGGGGGCGCCGTTGGGAAGCGCCAGAGCGGCCGGGGTGGAGGTGGTCGACGCCGCAGCGGACGCTGACGGGGCGAGAGCTAACGACACGGATGCCAGCAGCACAGAGACGGCTGACGCGAGGATTCGTCTCATAAGACCGTGATCTCCCAGGTGTAGAACAGCGGCAGGGAAATTCCGCAGCACAGATCCCATTCGGCATTCGGCGTATGCTCCTGCCGGACGAATGGCCGGGATCCGAGGAAAAGCAATGTGTGGTACGCGGGGCGGTGCGCGAGTATCCGCCCCGCGTACCCTCCCTTCCCTCCCTGGAGCGTGCGGGGAATGGAATACCCCATGGTGTGGGGAACGGGAGCAGAAAGCCGGACCGAAGGATCGGCCGGCCCGCTTAAAAAGGTCGAGGCGGCTGGATAAGAAGATCAGATCCCAGGGGCCGATATAGCCGGTGGAGTAGAACCGCCGTCGGGCGTCTCCTCACCGCGAAGGTTGACCGCTGACCACACCGCCTGCGCTGTCCGACATTGGACGCTGTACTCACCGAGTGAGTCGGCAAACAGGTCGGCTGCGAACGATCTTCGAGAGATCTTTTCATCCGGAGCCTCCCAATATCCGGAGGTAGCCGTGGCGGGTGCCTATGCCACTGACCGTGGGCCTCCCCTAGACCAGCACTCATCGACACACGGCTATATGAAGTGACGCACGAAGGTATAACAGTTCCGGATAACCGCTGTAAAGAGTTCGATAGAGGGTTTACTTCACCCACTACCGATATTCATGATTCATAACTTTGACACAGAAGATATCTCTAAGTAACGATCTAGCGGGACGAGAGCGAGAAATGCCCGTATAGTGCCGATATAGCCGGCTGCCGCCAAGGCTTGAACAGCGCAACGTACAGCGCAACGTGATGAATAACTCAGCGTTAGCTAACCCACAGAGTCCCCCTGTCCGGACCCCTTCCCAGCCGCGTACTCAGCCACGTTCCTTGGATCACCGACGCAAGAGCGCCGACGCGCCGTCGACGGATCGTCAGCGCCTTCCGGAGCCGCCCGCAGGGTCTTCTGAACCGCCTTCACCAAGAAGGCACCCACCGGTTTCCCAGGTCACGCCTCTCGTCTGTGGCTAGGCTCGGTCGAAAGCCCAGGTCACAGGCCTGTCCCATAAGTCCATCCGCCCGGCCCGGCTCGGTCAGTCACCCATCTGGACCCGAAGACACTCCGGGTCCGGTCGGCAGAAGGAGTACGCGAATGCCCATAGTGACGAATTTCACACCTGCCGCGGCGATATCTCGGGGGACCAGGTGATCCGAGAAGCACATCTGGTTGAACTCGTCGACTCCGCCGGGCGCCCTACCGGTTCCTGCAGCGTCGCAGAGGCTCACACTGCTCCCGGAAAAGCCCACCGAGCCTTCTCGGTGCTGCTGATCAGCGACGACGGCCGCGTACTCCTACAGCAACGCTCCACCCTCAAAACGCGATTCGCCGGCCGCTGGGCCAACACCTGTTGTGGCCACCCCGCTCCCGGCCAGTCCGTCACGGATGCCGCCCGCATCCGCCTCACCGAAGAGATGGGACTCTCCGGCATTCCTCTACGTGAAATTGGCCACTTCACCTATCGGGCTATTGATGACGCAACCGGACGAGTTGAGCACGAATATGACCACGTCTTGATCGGCCACACCAGCGGCACCCCCACTCCCAACCCTGATCCCGCCGAGATCTCCACCTGGGCCTGGGTGCCCATCACCACGCTTCGCCGCGCCCTCTGTATCACGCCCGACAAGTACGCCCCGTGGCTCGCCGCCGTGATCGCCCTCGCCTGCCCGCCACACCCTCCCGAACTTGTCGCCTCCAGCATTTCCGCAGCTCAGGCCATGTCTCGGCCGCACCCTAGGTGACCCTCGACGTGTCGAGGGGTATCTGAGTTTGGAGAAGGCGGCCGCGTCACGTATGCTTACCTGGCCTTCAGCGGGGCGAGCCCCCATCGTCTAGCGGTCTAGGACGCCGCCCTTTCAAGGCGGTAGCGCGGGTTCGAATCCCGTTGGGGGCACGATAGGGTTATCCCGGTCTTGGTCCCGTGGAGCAGCTCGGAGTGCTCGCCGCCCTGTCAAGGCGGAGGTCGCGGGTTCAAATCCCGTCGGGACCGCAACACCCCTCGCCGCGCTACCCTTGCGGCTGGGGAGTTACCCGGCCAGGTAGCTCAGTTGGTACGAGCGTCCGACTGAAAATCGGAAGGTCGGCGGTTCGACCCCGCCCCTGGCCACCAGTCCACAACGGACCCTACGGCGGTGATCAGCCACAACGCTGATCGCCGTTGTTGTTTGTGTGGGCCTGGCTTGTGCTTGTGGTCTTCTTCTCCTTGTGCTCGCCGTTACCTCTCATACGGTGATCTTGAACATAGAGCAATCGCCAATTGCGCTAATCCGGTCAGCAGCGCGTAACCACTTAAAACCACTCAAAGCTGATTCGAAAGCACCAAACGGGTATCAGTATCGCTCCCTCGCACCCGCCCCGACGCGCGCCAACAACAGCCGTGCTTTTCTCAGCTGCGCCGCGTTCCGTTGGCCTCATGTATGAGGCCGCTAAAGCGGTAGCCGCCGCAAGCGATGATGATGTTATGCGTTGGCTACGCGGAGTGATCTTGTCTGTGGCGGTCACCCTGGCCTGCGGTGGCTTGGTGTGGTTCGCGATACGGATCTGGGATCTGGGTCGGGCTGACGGAATCGCCGTGGCGAACCTGGTGGTGGCCGTGGTGGGTGTGGGTGTGGCGGTACTGGCATGGCGTTTCCCAGCGCCCTCAACCGGCGGCCAGTCAGTGATCTCCGCAGGGGAAGGGGCGGTCGCCGTCGGCGGCTCGATTACCGGCGAGGTCTCCACACATGTGGAAGGTGGCGGTCAGCTTCCCCCGCCTCCCAGCAACGTCTCAGGGGTGGTGTCTTTAGGCCCGGGTGCGGTAGCGGTCGGCGGAGACATCAAGGGGTCGGTACGCACCCGCGTGAAGCGACCAGCACGGGAGTAGCGGGATTCGATCACCGTACGGCGGCATGGGTCCTGCTGTGATCCGGCCGCTGGAAACGCGGCCTTATCAACCTGCCCAACGACGGCATCGTCGCCGGGCTGGTGCCATTGCAGACGGCGGCGCAGGACCCGCTGCCGGTGTTCGCTGCCGTGTGGCTGCGGAGTTCATCCGCCATGGCGGGTGCGAAGCGGTAGGCCGACGGGACAAGTCCACGGTTATAGCGTTGCGGATTCCGCTTGAGACACAAGACAGGCAAGATGAGATCGCTCGTGCAGAACCGCTGAGCCAGGAAGCGCGCCGCCTTTCATGGATAAGCTTCGCTGGGTATGGCCTACGAAGACAGACGGCCTTGCCCATGAGATTCGCTCTGCCGCCGTGCGGGTCGTGTGGAATGTGCCTTGCGCCCTCGTGGGCTTCCAACCGCGTACCGCTCTCCTCCAACAGCTCGAAACCGCACTCGAATCAGGCCAGCCGGCGGTGGTGTACTCCCTCACAGGCGATCCAGGAGTAGGTAAAACCCAGCTGGCCGCCACATCGACACCGCATTGAGGCGGGATGGAACCTGGTGGCCTGGATCGCAGCCGAATCCGCGCTCCAGGTGGTGGCTGGCTTAGGCGAGATCGCCAACGCGGCGGACACCCACATGCCCATGCCCGCCAAGGCGGATCCGGAAGAGCGAGCACAGGCGGCGAAGCGGTAAGCTGGCTACCACTGGCCCTAGCCCACGCCGCCACCGTCATCCGCTCCCAACGCGTGCCATACGCGACATATGAGGACTGGTTGAAGCGGTTCCCATTGGACGACTACCTGTCCCGGGTCGCCTTCGATGAATACCCGGTAAAGGTGGGTGGAGCAATCGCGCTCGTGGTGGCGGACGTTGAAGCCGGGACCTCCTCGCACACTTGCCCGCCTCTACCGCCACCCCCAACGCGGCAGAACCACAACCCAGGAAGAAGGAGCGGGCTCGGGCCGCAGTGGGTTCAGAACACATTGATGCGGCCCTGAGGGCGTTAGCCGACACGCCGTTAGTGCCCTTCTCCCACGACGGCCGGTCAGTGCTCATGCACCACCTGGTAGCCCGAGTCCTACGCGACCGCGCCTGTCGACGTGGCCGCCGCTACACCAGCTTCACCGACACCCTCGAGTTTCTGACCCGTCTACACGTACTTCACGACAAGAAATGGAGGCGACGGCAGATCGCCGCTGAGGTGATCAACCACATCGATACGCTCGCCAACGCCCTAAACCGTGATTTCAGCAAACGTTTCGACTACCATCCGCAGCTCACCGAACGCATCACTCAGCTGAGGGCCACCCCGACCGCCCGATACCACCCTGCTCTCACCCGCTCAGCCCTCTAGCCTCAGCGAACGATTCGAGCGAAACCTCGCCACTTCAGAAATTTACCTTTGGTCCTTTACACCCCTACACCCTGTCTACTCGGCTCAGCCTTGCCAGGGTCTACCTATTGGAGGAACGCTTCGATGAAGCCATCGACCTCTACTACCGGACCCTCACCGACCAAGAGCTCACCCTCGGTCCTGACCATCCTGACGTCCTGAGTACCCGATACGACCTCGCTCGCGCCTTCCTGCTGGTAGAGCGATTTACCGAGGCCATCGCCCTCTACCACCATGTCCTCAGCGTCAAAGAGGGGATTCTCGGCCCTGACCACCCTGACCTCTTGTTCATCCGGCATATCCTCGCCGGTGCCTACCAGGCAGCGGGACGCCTCTATGAGGCCACCGCCCTTTACCGCCAGCTCCTTACCGTCCAGAAACGCATCCTCGGTCCACGTCATCCCTACACCCGGGCCACGCAGCGCACGCTCAACGCTCTCAAAAAGGCCACGACTCGCCCATTAAAGTGGCGCTGGTTCGGTCTTCGGGATGCCCCGCGTACAGTCGTGTCCTGCACACCTAACCACGACACCGCGACAAAGGCGTCGAGTTCTGGTTCCTCAGGCCAGTCATAGCTTGGAGCCCTGAAGCAGAACACGGCGATCGCTACACGCCATCAAATGCCCAGTCATGTCGGTCACTCCCCCTTGACCACGCCAGTCAAGCGGGAGGCCCGGCCCCCCTTGTGCTGCCCTACGAACACCCGCCAGCGGCACCGGCCATACACGTAACCTGCGATCCCAGGCGCACGACCGCACTCGTACGCGTGGCTACTCTGATATCGCCCGTGTTCTTACCAAGGACACTTCCCGGTTTACCGCTTTGGTGCTCCTTGTTCCTGCCGCAGCGATCACTACTATGTCCTGACCGAGGTGGGTCTCGACGGATCATTACGAACTAGCCACTCTCCAGTCGAGACAGGCCTGTCATATCTGGTCAATCACCGCAACCGCTCGATCACTTCGTTCCAAAGCAGCTGCGAGCCTTCCTGTCCACAATTGAGTTATTGCGGTGACGGGTTATAACCCTTTCGCAGTACGTATCTGCGCATGTCAGCGGGTATGGGAGCTGGGGTGACTGGTCGGATAGGGCGCTGGGCGCTGACGGTGGTAGGAGCTCTGGTGTCCTTCTTGGGGGTGTGGTGGTGCTGGCACCGGTTCGGGCCGCCTACCGGGGAGTCTGCCGCGGCGGTACGGGATAACGTGGCGTTAGGCGTGGCCGCGGTCGTGACGAGTGCGGTTGTGGCGGGTATGGGATGGTGGGCTGGTCGGAACAAGCCCACGGTGACAGAGCCGCAGACTTCACCGGAACAAAACAGACCAGGACAGGCTGAGATCGCTGAGACGGTGGACGCTGAGCCAGAAAGCGCACCGTCTTTCCAAGCACAGTCGTCATCGAACACGGCCAGCACGGAAAACACCTCCGTCGCTGAGGATCGCTCTGCTGCCGTCCGGGTCGTGGGGAATGTGCCTCGCGCCCCCGTGGGCTTCCAACCGCGTACCGCTCTCCTTCAACAACTCGAAACCGCACTCGAAGCAGGCCAGCCAACCGGAGAACATTTCGTAACAGACGGCCCGAGGGTGAGAACGCATAGGCCGAGCCGGCGGCTAAACGGGCGAGTGTGTTCAATCACCGGCCGCCCGGGGGTAGGGAAAACGCAGCTGGCCGCATCGTTAGCGCGGAAGCGCATCGAGGCGGGCTGGGATCTGGTGGCGTGGCTCGCGGCCGAATCTGTGTCCCACGTGATAACCGGCTTGAGTGAGATCGCCGATACGGTGGACGCCCGGGTACCGACCCTGGCGAATACCCGTGAACGGGCGCAAGCAGCAAAACGGTGGCTCGAAAACACGACCGAGCGGGTGCTGGTGGTGTTCGACGACGTCACCAACCCAGACGATGTGGCGCCCTGGCTGCCCGCCACCGGCACAGCCCAGATCGTCCTCACCAGCCGATCCCCACGGTGTGACACCCTAGGCACCAGAGTGCAGGTAGGACCGTTCACTGAAGAAGAAACCCTGGCCTACCTGCAAGAACGCACCGGTCTGAACGACGACGCCGGCGCCCGCGCCGTCGGTGAAGCGGTAGAGCAACTGCCGCTGGCGTTGCCCTATGCCGCCACCGTGATCCGCTCCCAACACTTGCCGTACCTGACGTACGTGGATCAGTTGAAGCGGTTTCCGCTGGATGAGCGCCTGTCCCGTGTGGACGGAAGGGAGTACCCGCAAGGGGCAGGTGAGGCGATCGCCCTAGCGGTGGAGGAGGTAGAAGCCACTCATGGCCTGGATGGGCTGACCGGCCGGCTGCTTGACGTGCTGGCGATGCTGTCCCCAGCCGGTGTGAACCGGGACTTCCTCGCGCTCCTGCCCGTCCATACCGACCCTTCTGGCGAAGCGAGACCCGAGTCTGCGACTGCCGCGGTGGGTTCAGAGCGCGTTGACGCGGCCCTGGGTACGCTCGCTGACGCCTCGCTGGTGGTCTTTTCCCACCATGGCCAGTCGGTGATCATGCATCGGCTGGTGGCTCAGGTGCTACGCGATCGCGCACGGCGGCGTTCCCGCCTCACCACCGTCCTCAGCGACGCTGTTGAGATCCTGAACCGCCTACTCGTACCGCATGACAAGGCACGGGAGCAGCGGCAGATCGCCGCTGAGGTGATCAACCACATCGACGCGCTCACCGACACCCTCGATCGCGACCCCTCCACCGGACGTTTCACCGGCGACTCGAAGCTCATCGAGCGCGTCACAGAGTTGAGGATCTGGGTTGGGCAACACCTGAAAGCCGCAGGGAACCTCGCTCACGCCATCGGTTACGAAGAAGCACTGCTCACCGACGCTGAACGCTCGTTGGGTCCTGACCATCCCCAGACCTTGACCATCCGCAACAACCTCGCCGTCAGTCAGCAGGAAATAGGGGAAATCGAGGTAGCCATTGATCTCTACCACCAGGTCCTCGCTACCGAAGAACGCGTCCTTGGGCCCGACCACCCCGACACCCTGACCACACGAGGCAACCTCGCCACCGCTTACCAGGCAGTAGGGCAATTCCCCAAAGCTATTGACCTGTTCCACCAAATCCTCACCAGCACAGAGCGCAGCCTCGGACCCGACCATCCCTACGCCCTGGCTGCCCGCTACAACCTCGCCACGATCTACCAGCAAGCGGGCCGATTCGACGAGGCCATCGAGTTCTACCGTCAGGTCCTCGCCACCGAAGAACGCACCCTCGGACCCGACCACCCCGACCCCCTCATCACCCGACAAAACCTCGCCACCGCCTACCAGCAGGCCGGACGCCTCGACGACGCCATCCCCCTCTACCAACAGGCCCTCACTGGTGTAGAGCGCACCCTCGGGCCTGACCATCCCCACACCCTGGCCACCCAACACAGCCTTGCTGGCGCCTACCGGGCGGCGGGACGCCTCGACGAGGCCATTGAGCTACTCCAACAAGCCCGCGCCGGTCGAGAGCGCATCCTCGGGCCTGATCACCCCCACACCCTGGCCACCCGACACAACCTCGCTAGCGCCTACGAAGCAGCAGGACGCCTCGAGGAAGCCATCGACTTGTTCCGCCACGTCCTCACCAGCGCGGAGCGTGTCTTTGGTCCCAACCATCCCAGCACTCTGACGGCCCGCGGTAACCTCGCCGCTGCCTATCAGGTGGCAGGGCAGTTTGATGAGGCCATCACCCTCTACCAACAGACCCTCACCGGCGCAGAACGCACTCTGGGCCCCGACCACCCCGACACCATGACCACACGAGGCAACCTCGCCGTCGCCTACCGGTCGGCCGGGC
The DNA here is from genome assembly GCA_002919305.1 of Actinomycetales bacterium. Lineage (GTDB taxonomy): Bacteria > Actinomycetota > Actinomycetes > Mycobacteriales > Micromonosporaceae > RSA1. Next base: position 125,557 of record PKFB01000060.1, on the reverse strand, counting down.
GGCTTGCTGAGGCCATCACCCTCTACCAAAAGGTCATCGCAGATCGGGAACGCGCCTTGGGCCCCAACCACCGTGATACGCGCGCTGCCCGGTACAGCCTCGCCAACGCCTATCAATCAGCGGGGCGCCTCGATGAGGCCATCACCCTCTACCAACAGATCCTCACCGAGGACGAACGCACCTTAGGGCCCGAGCATCCTGACACCCTGTCCACCCGGCACAGCCTCGCCAGCGCCCATCAGGCAGCGGGGCACCTCGATCAGGCCATCTCCCTCTACCAACAGGCTCTTACCAGTGCGGAGCGTGTCCTAGGTCCGGACCATTCCGACACCCTAGTCATCCGACACGGCCTGGCCACCGCCTACCGGGCGGCCGGACGCCTCGATGAGGCCATCACCCTCTACCAGCAGGCCATCACCAGCGCGGAACGCACTCTCGGACCCGACCACCCCGACACCCTGACTATCCGAGGCAACCTCGCCGTCGCCTACCGATCAGCAGGACGGTTCAACGAAGCCATTGACCTTTACCAGCAGGCCATCACCAGCGCGGAACGCACCCTCGGACCCGACCACCCCGACACCCTGGCCATTCAGCACAGCCTCGCCGGTGCCTACTGGTTAGCGGGACGCCGCGATGAAGCCGTCAGTCTCTATCAACAGGTCCTCACAGCCCGAGAACGCACCCTCGGACCCGACCACCCCGACACCATGACCACACGACGCGCCCTCGAGACCCTTAAATAAGCAACCTGAGTCAAAGCAATGAGGGTTTGCCCTTCGACGGCGACCCCAGCCCAGCCATCCTCACCTCCCTGACCACGACACGGAGCCTTAAAGACGTTTGGTTACGTATCTCGAGCTGTCGAGCTGGCCGTCTGAAAGCAACGAAGGCGCAGCACGGCGATCATCGCGGTATGCCGCCGTCGAGTCCGGCTTTGAGCTTGTCTGGTTCCTGTCCTGGTCTGGGCTTCCGGGCGCACGTGATTGAGGTGTTGGGTGGGTAAGCCTTGGCCGAATGGGGTCACGCCGAGCAGTCAGGGGTGGCGGCGGGGTTTCAGAGTAGTAGCCGGCTTGGTGTTCTCTTCAAAGCCGAAATTCAGTGGTGGTCGGCGGAGGCGACGGGTGCAATGGGTACACAGGCGCTGAGGCGACCAACAGAGAAATAGACATAGCTCGACTGTTGCGCTACGGCATGGTGTGAGGTTTTCTAGGAGGCTGGTGCGGTGACGATCAGCGAGGATGCGGACCCAATCAGTGTGAATATGAGCCACACCGTCGTTGCGGGTTTCGTGTCGTCATTGATGGCGACACAGAACCCACGGCCTGTATTCACTGATGCACGGCTGTCGGAGTTCGTCGGCCGAGAGTGGCTGATCGAACAGGTGGATCGGTTTCTGACCGAGCAGCCTTGTGGGTTTGTGTTCATCCAGGCCGACCCTGGATTAGGCAAGACAGCGCTGGCTGCCCACCTGGTGCAGGAGCGGAAGTACCCATCGCACTTCACCCACCTCGGAGGACGGTCCGAGTCAGCGGCGGTGCGAAACCTGTCCGCACAGCTTTTCAACGACTTTGATTTGGTTTATCTCGCTCCTCCAGGTACGACGTGGAAATCTAGTTGTATGGTGCCGGAATGGGCACACACCTCTGAAGGCTTTGCCCTGATCCTGAGTTATCTGGAAGAAGAGCTCAGCGATTACCGCAAGAAACTTGTCCTGGTGGTCGATGGGTTGGATGAGGCTGAGCCGACAGAGGACGGGCTACCGCTAGGGCTGCCAACGCGGCTACCGGAGAGGGTGTATGTGATCGCCACCTGCCGGCCTGGGGTTGCGGTGTCGGTGGACTCGCCCAGCCTTTGGCTGTCGATCACTACCGACCACAGCGAGAACACCGCTGATATCCACCAGTTCCTCACCCGTACTGTTCAGGAACCGGTCCTCGCTGAGCGGCTCACCGAGGCAGGGGTACCGGCTGAGGAGTTCATCACCACCCTGACGCAACGGTGTGGTGGAGTGTGGCTGTACCTGCGGTATCTGCTCGATGAGATTCGCCTCGGCCACCGCAGTGTGACTGATCTTGACAATTTGCCTAATACCCTTACGGATTACTACACCCAGGTCCTGCACATCGCGCAGCACGATCAGCAATGGGAGCAGGTCGCTCTTCCAGTATTGACGACCCTGACCGCTGCCCAGGAACCCCTCACCGTAGAGGCGATCACCCGGCTATCTGGGGCCTCCGACCTACAGGCGGTGCGACAGCTGTGTGAGCATCAGTACCGTCAGTTTCTGACCGTTACCGACACTCGCCGTTACCGCATCTACCACGCCACCCTGCGCGACTACCTCACCAATCGATTCCCCGACGCGGTCAGAAACGCCCACTCGCGTATCGCCGACCACTACCTGACAAGCTTCGGTGGGCTTCAGAACCACCTCAGCACCTTAGCCACGGATCCTGGGTTAGCTGGGCAAGACGACGGCTATCCGCTGCGGCATCTGGTCACCCACCTTGAGCACGCCGGGCGTATCGACGACCTCCACACCCTGCTGACCCGCGAATACGCCAGCAGCACTGGCCGTATTCATAACGTGTGGTACCAGGCGCATGACCATGCCGGTACGGCCAACACCTACCTCGCCAACATCATCCGTGCCCAAGAGCTAGCCCGCGCCGACACCGACCGGTATCTGGCCACAGGCCAGGCCACTCCTCACCTGGGGTTGGAGCTGCTGTACACCCTCATGGCCTCGTCTGTCTCTAGACTCCTGGTTGCCGCTCCTGATTCCCCCATCCATGACTCGACCCTCATCGAGCTCATTCCTCACCTGGTGAAGACCGGTTTATGGCCCACACAACGCGCCCTCACTCACACCTTTCATATCGTCAACGACGACTATCGCGTACAGGCGCTAGCCGGTCTGGTCCCACACCTGCCACCTGACCTGCTTCCCCAGATCATCAAGGCCGTTACTGCCCTTCCCAGCGAGTCCGCCCGCCTTGAAGCGTTAACCCAGCTGATCCCTCAACTGTCACCCGACTTGCGCCCTCACTTAATCCACGCTGCCACCACTCTTACTTACCCCGCCTCACGCGCGAAGATATGGACCCGTCTAGCTCCCTATCTCCCATCCGACCTGCTCTCTCAGGCTTTCGAGGACGCCACCGCCGTCACCGACGAGAGAGACTGCTTCTCGGCGTTGACCGCTTTAGCTCCCCACCTGCCACTCGACCAGCGCCGCAGAGCCTTTCAGCACGCTCTTCAGATCGCCATCCACTTAAGTAACGGCAACTACAGCGGCCACGACAGCTGGAAGCTGATCGATTTGGCCGATCTCTTTTACCCCGATCACCCCGATCTGCTGCAGCAACTCCTCCAGGCCGCTGCCGCCCTCTCCCGTAACGATGACCGGGCCAATGTGTTGGCCCATCTTATCCAGTACCTCCCACCAGAGCAACGCCCCGCCATTTCCCAGCAAGCCCTCCAGGCTGCTCACGCTATTTATAATGAGGAAAGAAAAGCCTGGATACTAGGCCGCATCGCCCAGCATCTACCATCAGAGCAAAGCCAGGCCGTTTTCCAGCAAGCCCTCCAGGCTGCTCTTAATGATAGATCCCCTTACCTGCGCATCGGGACGTTAGTTATCCTGGCCCGACTTTTACCGCCCGACCAACGCCACACTGCTTTTCAGCATGCTCTCGACGTCACCGCTGTCATCATCTCTGACATCGCCGAACGCGCGGAAAGGTTAAGCTACCTGGCTCCGCACCTGCCAGCCGGCCTTCTCCAGCAAGCGCTCCAGATCGCTACCGCCATCCCTAGTAACTACTACCGGGCCTGGGCATTGATCCGCATCGTCCAGCACCTTCCACCGGAGCAACGCCCCGCTGTTCTCCAGCAAGCCCTCCAGGCCGCTACCGCTATCACCAACCGTGCTGATCGTGCCAGCATATTGGGTCAGCTGGCTCCGCACCTGCCACCTGACCAACGTTCAACCGTTTTTCAGCAGGCTCTTCAGTCCGCTATCGCTATCACCAACGACTACCGCCGGGCCTGCGCATTAACCAAGCTGGCTCCTAAACTGCCGCCCGACCAACGCCGTATCGCCCATCAGCACGCGTTTCAAGCCACCACCGCTCTTTCCGGCCACTTTTTATTCTGTAGCGTATTAACCAGCCTGGTCCCACAGTTACCGCTTGATCAACGTCGCCGGCTCCTTGAGTATGCCCTCGACGTCCTCACTGTCATCCCCGACGACGTCGTTCGGGCTTGGACGTTGACCAGTCTTGCCGAGCATCTGCCACCCGATGAGCGTCCCCACGCTCTTCAACAGGCCTTAGATGACACCGCTATTCCTGACGACTTCGATCATGCCGAGACGGCGTCTCGCCTCGTCAAGCACCTTCCGCTTTATGAACGCTACAATGGCTTAGAAAGCGACCCTGAATACATCTACGACCTTGACATCGCTATAAAGCTCGTCGAGCGCGCCCCACATCTGCCGCCTGACCAACTCCCCCAGGCTCTGCAAACCGCCGCCACCATCCCCGTGGTACCTGACCGCGCCTATGTATTCAGGCACCTCCTGGTACGAGTCCCTCCCGAGGAACTCGCTACACGCATCCAGCAGGCGGCTCGCTCTACTTCTTTCGGCTCCGAAGGCATCAAACTGTTCACCCACTGTATGGAGGCGCTTCCCCACGATCTTCGCGGGCTGGTCACCATCATGCGGGCTCTCACCGCGAACGCTTCCCGGGCCGCCGTCTTGACGCTGCTTGCTATGGCCGCACCGCTTATTCAGCGGCATGGCGGCCCCCCAGCGATCCGCTACTGCCTTGACGCCATCAGGACCGTATGCCGCTGGTGGCCAGCGACACGCATCAAATGACGTAAGTTTCAAGCCAATAGGTCTTGATCCTGTCGTGGTAGTCGGCCGGCCTCACGGCACGAAAGGAGTGGACTCACTGTCGGAAGCCTGCTCCGGCTGCTTCGGCGGTTGATCGACGTGGGACTGTCCGCCATCCGTATTCCCCCATAGCTGAGTTCGGTGAGGTAGGCACGACCGTGACCACAACGTGGCTAGTGGATACGCGTCAGCCTGGTGTCGCAAGGCACAGGACATGAACGGGACCCGGCGCCGCCGGCAGATGGGCCGTCATCCCCGGTCTGGGGTCTCAGCATCGGCCGGTGTTTGTCGGCGCCGGGTCCCGGCTCGCCCGCTCGTGCCTGTGGGGGTCAGAAGACGCTGCAGGGTGTGCCGTTGAGAGCGAACGAGGATGGCCTGTCGGTGTTACCGGTGTGGGTGGCCTGGAAACCGATGACGGTCGATCCGTTGGGTGGGATGGTGGCGTTGTAGGAGACGTTTCTGGCTGTCACCTGGCCTGATGGTGGTGAATAGGTGGCGTTCCAGCCTGAGACGATGGTCTGCCCACTGGCCAGGGTGAAGGTCAGGGACCAGCCGTTGATGGTGCTGGTGCTGGTGTTGACGATGGTGATGTCCGCGGTCAGGCCGTTGTTCCAGGCGTTGATGTTGACGGTGACGCGGCAGGCGCCGGTCGAGCCTGGTGGGCTTGACGTGATCGGCGGGTTGCTCGGGGTGGTCGGGGTGGACGTCGGGACTGTACCGTCCAGACCGAAGAAGGAGATGGCGTACGCGGCCATGCCGCCCATCGGCAAGTTATGCCCGGCGCCGGTGATGGTGATCGCCTCCACCTGAACGGTGCCGGTTGAGTCGGCGTAGCGTTGCCGGACCCAGTTCGGCTGCGGGTAGTCGGTGGAGGTCGGGGTGGTGCTCAGGCCGTGCACGTTGGTCCACTGGTCGACCTCCTGCTGCAGGCAGCCGTAGGCGACGACGAAGTCGTTGGTGCCGTGCCACAGCTGGATGCGCGGCCAGGGTCCGCGGTAGGTGGGGTTGGCTTGGCGTACCAGGTCACCCCATTCCTGCGGGGTTCTGTTGATACGCGCGTTGGAGCAGTTGCTGTTGCCTCCCGGCTGGTAGTCCGCCTCGTTGGGGAAGCAGGCGAACGGTACGCCCATGAATGCCGCGCCCGCCTTGAACACATCCGGGTAGAGGGCGAGGAGGGCGTTGGTCATCATGGCGCCGGAGGAGCTGCCGGTCGCGTACACCCGGTTCGGGTCGCCGCCGTACTGCTGCACCGCGTAGTTGACCATGGATACCAGCGAGACCGGGTCGGTGCGGCCGCCACGGATCTTCGACTCGTCTGACCAGTTGTCGAAGCAGTTCATGCGGCGGTTCGACGCGGTCGGGTAGATCACGATGAAGCCGTACCGGTCGGCGAGGGACGCGAATTCGGTGGAGGCGTAAAAGCTGGGCCCGTTGCCGCCGCAGGGGTGCATGGCGAGCACGATCGGCCGCGGGGTGGGGCCTGTGTCGGGGACGTAGATGTGCATTTGCAGGTTGCCGGGGTTGTCCCCGAAGTTGGTTACCTGCACCAGGGAGGCTGCCGAGGCGGGGGGTGTCGCCGTCGGGGCCAGCAGCGCCATGCTGGCCAAGGTCACCGAGGCGACGAGGCCGAGCAGCACTTTACGTGTGGTGCTCATGCCGCACTCCTTCAAGTGCGCGCGAATGGACGCGCTCTTTTTCATGGGGACGGTTGAATCGATACAGGCGAATCCCACCGCCTGTATGCGTGGATAATCACGCGACATGGCTGGTGAGCTTTTTCAGAACCTGTCCGCGGTAGGGCCCTGCCCTGCGTGGACAGGCTGATATATCGCTCGCGCCATGCGCGTGCGTGGTGCAGCCCGGAAGACAGCCGAATCCGCAGCGTCGCCATTACAGAAATGACGAGCCTCCCCGTCACACCGCCGTTGATGTGACGGTGTTATTCGACCGTCTTTGTTGTTCGATCCCGCCCGGCTCCAAAACTGATAGTTGTCAATGAGTGTCCCCCTGGGACCAATAACTGTCAACTGACGTTGTCTGAGGTCTGTGGCTGGTCTACCGGCCGCGACGTCGGTTTACAGTCGGCTTCGGTGTCCATCGATCAGCACCGGAGTGTCCTGTGTTCCGCCCCTTCGATATCGAGGAGATATTCCCCGACGTCGCGGCCGAGTCGGTGCGTCTGCCTCGCCGGCGGACCGGTAACTCGCCGCAGGGGCTGACCGTCACATTGATGGCCGACTACACGTTGCGGACCGGTGCCTGGCTGCCGTCGGCCGCGATCGTGGCGCTGTTAGGGGAATCCGGGGTCAGCGCCGCCAACGCTCGGACCGCCATCAGCCGCCTGGCCCGGCGGGGTGTGTTGGAGTGCAAGCGGCATGGGCGGTACAGCTCCTACCGGTTGACGCCGGCCTCCGCCACCAGCTTGTCCGTGGGTGGGCACTGCATTTTGACGTTTCCCGAGGTGGCCGAGGCCTGGGATGGGGTGTGGACACTCATCGCCTTTTCCATGCCGCAGGATCACGGCACGCGGCGGAAGGCGCTGCGTACCCAGCTTCGGTGGCTGGGGTACGCCCCGCTGTATGACGCGCTGTGGGTGTCGCCTCGGGATCTGACCCCGCAGGCGCGGGCTGAACTGGCCAAGGTTGATCTTGGCGCGTTGACGGTGTTCCGGGCGCGACAGTTGGAGATCGACGCGATCACTCGCCGGGATCCGCTCAGCGCCTGGGACATCACGACCATCGCCCGCCAGTACGAGGCTTTCATTCGGTGCTGGAGCCCGCTGTTGCCTCGGATTCAGGCCGGGGAGGTGGGGGGTGCTGAGGCGGTGCGGGCCCGCACCAATGTGATGGACACCTACCGCCGATTCCGTTTCCTCGACCCTCTCCTCCCCCTCCGGCTGATGCCGCCGGGGTGGTTGCGGTACCGCGCCCGGGAGGTCTTCGTCGCGATCTATGACGGCCTGGCCACGGTGGCGGAGGAGCATGTACGCGCCGTCGCGAGCGCTTTCTCTCAGGCGCCGCCGACAGGGATCGAGGCGCACACCACCGCGGAGTTGATCGCGGGCGTACGCCATGATCCCCGCCGTCATCACCAGGTGCCGTGACAGCCGGCCCGTCCTCGCCGCCGCGTCACTGTCCGATCAGGACAGTCACGGCGACCGTCACGCCGCGGTGACGGCGGGCTCCAGCAGCGACAGGGACCGCGCGTCGGCGTCCAGTTCAGCGCGGACCCCGATCGGCAGCGGCAGGTTCGGTGAGATGTGTCCGAAGTCCACATGACCGAGCACCGGGATGTCACGGTCGCCGAGCGCGTCGAGGACTACCTCGCGGAGCTCCTCGGTTCTGCCTTCCTCCGGCGGGATGTTGCTCGGGATGCCCACCACCATGCCGGCAATCCGGTCGAATACGCCGGCTTGCCGCAGCGTCTGTAGGTCGGTCCAGATCAGCGTGAGCGGGTTACCGACTTCTTCCCAGAACAGGATCGCGCCGGTGAACCGTTCGGGATCCAGGGCGTATGGGGTGGCTTGGATGCGTACCAGGCGGTTGAGCAGCCCGCCGACCAGATGGCCTTGGGCGCGTCCGGGTCGCCAGCACTCCCAGGTGCTCGCCGGCGGCAGCGTCAGGGGAGTGTCCCCGCCGGTCAGCACCTGGGTATAGAGGTCGACCAGCTGCGCGCGGCGGGCCTCGTCGCCGAGCTCGTACCAGTCTTGGCCGAAGCCGTGGGTGACGATGTCCGCGTGCATCCCCACCAGGCCGGTCCGGGAGAACAGCGCCAGATGGATCGCTGAGATGTCGCTGTAGCCCAGGATCGGCTTAGGGTCGGTCCGGACCGCTTCCAGGTCGATCAGGTCGAGGTAGCTGAGCGTGACTCGTCCGCCGGTGTGCGAGAAGATCGCGCGTACCTCTGGGTCCCGCAGCAGGCCGTTGAGTTCATCGGCGATCTGGTGTGGCGTCGCGGCCGCCCACCAACGTCGCCGCTCCGTCGAAACCAGCGGGGAGACGCGGACCCGGAACCCCATCCGTTCGATGATCTTCACCCCGCGGGCCAGGAGCGGCTCCTCACCGGGCTCCAGTGGGCCGGACAGGGCGGTCACGACGACGAGGTCGCCGGGGCGCAGCGCCCGCGGTCGCAGGAGCGGAACTCCGCTCACCGTGCCCGCTGAGTTAACCATGTGGATCCTCCTAAACGCGTAGATCGCGGCTGACCCTAGCGTTCGGGTCCGACATGACCGGGCACCTAAATTTAAAGATTGACTTATATAAGCGATGACGCAAGACTGACGGCATGCACGCGTACGACGTGCTCGGCAGTCCGGTCCGGCGTCGCATCGTGGAGCTCCTACTCGACGGTGGCCGGACCCCCGGGGCGATCAGTGACGTCATCCGGCGGGAGTTCGGGATCTCTCAACCGGCGGTGTCACATCACCTGCGGATTCTGCGGGACAGCGGGTTCACGGTGGCGCAGGCAGTGGGTACCTGTCGCCTGTACACCGTCAACGTTGAGCCGCTCCGCGAGGTGGACAGGTGGCTGGAGCGCTTCCGGAGGTTCTGGGGACAGCGCCTTGATGTGCTCACCACCGAACTGGCGCAAACCACCGAACCGGTGCGGATCACCGACCGGACAGCCACCGCTAGCCACGAAAACACCAACAACGCCGTCGATCACGACTCCCAACTCGGGACCCGACGAACGGGGTGGACCATGACCGACATACTCGACGCGTTCAACGCCGCTCAGCGCGAAATCAGCCGCAGCCGCATCCAGTCAGGTGACGCGTGGAGGGTGACCCTCCGGCGCACCTACCACGCGCCGATCGAGGATGTGTGGGACGCGATCACCAACCCAGATCGGCTACGCCGCTGGTTCCTCCCGGTCACCGTCGAACCCCGGCTGGGTGGAAAGTTCCAGCTGGAAGGCAATGCCGGAGGCGAAATCATCGGCTGCGAGCCGCCACGGCTGCTCCGGGTGACCTGGGCGTTCGGTGAGAACATCACCGAGAAAGACATCAATGAAGTGGAGGTACGCCTGTCCGCTGCCCCGGACGGAGGAACGCTCTTTGAACTGAGCCACTCCGCTCCCCCCAACGAGCACTGGGACCGGTTCGGCCCTGGCGCCACCGGGGTGGGCTGGGACATCGCCCTGATCAGCCTCGGGCTGCACCTGCGGGGTGAGGTCATTGAGGATCCGCAGGCGTGGGAGGCCTCCCCCGAGGTACGGGAACTCATGCTCCGTAGCGCTACCGCCTGGGGCACCGCGCACGAAGCAGCCGGTGTCCCCTCCGAGGAGGCGACCCGCGCCGCCCAGAACACCGCCGCGTTCTACGTCCCCGACTCCGCTCAATCCCCGGCGTCAGACGCCTGAGCCTGGCTGACTCCTCACCACGCCGCGTCCCGAACCGCGGTGGTACGCGCACCCCGCCACCACAGAGCGCCGGTCGGGGTGGGGCGTCAACCTGTCAACCCTGACCGGCCAACCCGGCGCACGACACGCCTATGTGTCCACTGTGGAGCAACCAAGCGGGCGCTAAGTCCGCCATCACCGGACGGCAGAGAAACGTGCCACATACAACGGGCGGCGCCCGCTCAGGAACGCGGCCGCAGGCTGCAGGTCAGCCGCGCCGTACACACCCGCCTGCCACGCTCATCAGTGATCACGATCTCGTACGTGGCGATGGTCCGTCCTAGGTGCACAGGCGTGGCGACCCCGGTGACGATTCCTTCCCGCAGCCCACGGTGGTGGGTGGCATTGATCTCGATCCCCAGGGCGACCCGGTCGGGGAAGGCATGCAGCCCAGCTCCGACGGAGCCGAGGGTCTCCGCGAGCACACAGGAAGCGCCGCCGTGCAGCAGGCCCTGGGGTTGCGTGTTGCCCTCCACCGGCATGGTGCCGACGACCCGTTCGGCGCTGGCCTCCAACAGCCGGATACCCATGCGTTCGGCCAAGGCGATACGCCCACCGAACACCTCAGCGAGCTTGCGTTCGACGTCAGCGCCGGGATCGGACTCTGTAATCGTCATACCGCGACGCTACGACGGCCAGCGTCATTCGCCTGCGGCCCGGATCACACTTTACGCAGCAGATATCGCACTACAAGCAACACACAGCGGCGCGGCCCTGGCAGGCCGCACCGCGCCGCCAATCCACGCCTCAACCCACCCGGCTCCCCTTCAGGGGTAGTACGGGTGGCGCGCCGAAACCGACGCGCCACCCACCTGGGCGTACCCCTCATCCGGATGTACGCCCGACAGACCCGCGGGCCCCGATGGCAAGCCGCGAGCCTGTGGCTCTGATCGTCCAGAACGTCGGCCGCCGCCAGCGCTCCTGTCGATCCACGTCACACGTCATTCGCCGGCGCTGACTCAGTGACTCATCGACCGCAGGGGATGCGGAATGTGCTCATAGTCAGAGATGCCGTAGTAGTGGAATAGCCGATCCTCGTCCTCCGGCACCACGACCCCATGGATGGGCTTGATCTTGGGGGTGCCTGCCACCACCCGCCTGTCGTACGGGATGTCCACTCGCTGCCTGACGACCTGAGCGTGGTCCAGCGGGACGAACCGGCGTTTGAACAGGCCCGTCTTCACCTCGATCCACTCCGGCGAGCCTGAATCGTCATCCAGATAGACGTCGGTCACGGTTCCCACTAACTCGCCGTCAGGGTCGTACACCTCGCCACCGAGCGTCTCGGCGACGTGTTCCCTGTCGATGTGCACCTCTCTCATGAGGTATGAAGTACCCAGCACTCACCTTTGTTACACATTTGATATCTCTCGCCGCATGCAATCCGCGTACCTGGCACAGGAATGGGATTTCTGCAGGTCAACGACGGTTCTATGGTGAGTCCCTCCCGTCGCCCACCCGACGGAGACCCGCAAAACCGGCAGGTCACACCGCACCTGCCCACCGGGCGGGCACCACGGCACGGAGGCGACCGGAATGGGAAGGAGAACCATGACCGACTACGACGACACCCCCTTCCTTGATTTCGGGGGTGACTCTGATGACCCTGATGACGCCGAGGTACGCGGAGGTGCACTGGGCTACGTCGAGTACGACAGCTCCACCACCAGCTCGGACCATCCGGGCGAGGAGTGCTGGGACGAACAAGAGGAAGCCAAGCTGATCTCCGAAGGACAATCGAGCGACACCACAGCGGCGGCCTCCCTGGAAGAGGGGCAACTCCTCGCCGACACCGACGGGGATGGTCAGCCTGACACTCTTATCGAAGACATCGACGGCGACGGCACCGCCGACCAGATGTCCAGGGACACCGACGCTGACGGGATCGTCGATTTGATCGTCAGCGATACCGACGGAGACGGGCGGGCAGACCTCATCGTCAGCGACAGCGACCACGACGGAGTCACCGACACCGTCTACATGGATACCGACGGCGACGGCATGATCGATACGGTCGGCTACGACCCTGATCAAGACGGAGAACTGGACGAGGTGTCCTCCACACGCTTCCCATCGACCCAGCGGTAGAACCCCTCGCCGGTTTTCCTGCCTAGTTTGCCTTCCGCCACCATGTGCTCCAGCAACGGCGGCGGCGCGAATCGATCCCCGTAGGCGGCGGCCAGGGTACGCGCGATGTCCAGCCTGACATCCAGGCCGACCAGGTCGGTCAGCTCCAACGGCCCCACCGGGTGCCGGTACCCCAGCGTCATCGCCTTATCGATGTCCGCTGGGCTGGCCACCCCGTCGGCCACCATCCGGATCGCCTCCAACCCCAGCGCCACCCCCAGCCGCGAGGTCGCGAACCCGGGAGCATCGGCGACCACCACCGGCTCCTTCCCTAGACGCCGGACCACCTCAAGGGCCCGTTCCCGGGTGACGTCCGAAGTAGCGGAACCGATCACGACCTCGATGAGAGCCATCGCCCAGACCGGGTTGAAAAAGTGCAGGCCACAGAACCGGTCAGGTCGCTTCAGGCCCGCGGCGAGGGTGCCGATGGGGATGCTGGAGGTGTTGCTGGCCAACAGAACCGGCTCCACGGCTTCGGCCGAGGCCAACACGTCGACTTTGAGGTCGACCCGCTCGGGAACCGCCTCCACCACCACGGCCGGCTCTCGGGTCAGCTCAGCCAGCGACGGCACCGCGCGTACCCGCTCCCGGGCCACCGCGGCCTGCTGTGGAGTCAGTTTCCCCCGAGTGATCGCCTTCTCCCACCAGCCGGCCATCACCGCTATCGATTCAGCGGTACGCGTCGGCGCGACGTCTATCAGCTCCACGTGGTAACCCGCCCCGGCCGCCACATAGGCGATACCGGTGCCCATGGTGCCTGCGCCGATCACCACGAACCGCTCAGTCATCACGGCCGGCCCTTGAATCGCCCGTCATCACGGTCAGCTTAGGGCGCAACCGCCCTCCGTACTGCCGCTTCTTGCCTTCCTTCGTCTCCTCCCCCACGCACGCCGATCACAGCGATGGAGCCGATCACACCGATGACGGCGAGGCGGCCACCGTCATCTCTTTCAATCTCTCAGCCGTTGACGTGGCGAAGCACGAAGGTGATCGTCCACAACGCGATCCCCAGGCAGCCCAGCACCAAGCCGTCCACCACCCGCTTGTCGGCCTCCTCGGAGCTGTGGCGTGTCCGGTACAGGCCCCACAGACCCAGCCCGACCGCCCCCACCGAGGGGCCTGGGGCCAACAGTCCAATCAGCCCGACCCCCAGCGCCCACATGCCGACCCAGGTACGCGACGACGCCGACTGTGGGGCGACGGCCTCGGTGATACCGAACCGCCTGAGCCGCTCCCGGGCCTGCAACACTTCCCGCCTGCGGCGTTCCCGTGCGCTCCCCCGCCGCTCGACGACGCTGGCCAGGAGCGGCAGTCGCACGGTGGGCTGCTCCTCCAGGTGGGCGCCCCGGGCCAACTCCACCGCCAACCTGGTCTGCGCGCGCTGCAGCAGCCGCACGGCGCGGCCGGCGCGGGGTCCGGCGCGGCGACGGGCGTACCGGCGGGCCTGGATCCGCCCGGCCACACTCCGCAGCGCCTTCGCCTCCCCCGGAGTGATGATCTCCGGATCGTTGAGCTCGACAAGCCGTGGGGTGTAGAAGTCAGCCTCGATCTCCAGGGCGTACCGCAGCAGCAGGATGACCACGATGAACCCGGGCAGCCCTTTGATGATCAGGGCGAGCACCAACCCACCCAGCCCGAGATCGAAGCCATCCATGAACCACGGGGCGTTCCACACAAAGTGCATGGCGCACGCGCCGACGAGGGCCAGCAGAGCCACCATGATCCGACGCCGCCGCGAGTAGTCCGTGTGCACCACGGCGTACGCGATCCCCGCCCCGGCCAAGGCGGTGAACATGGTGTGGGTCCACAGTCCGCCCAGGAAACCGCGTACCACGAATGTCCCGAAGACCGGGGACAGCAGGTCACCGCTGCCACTGCCGTCGGCGTCGGCCACCGCCCCCACCGCGTAGGTGAAGTCCTCCACGACCTGGAACCCCAGGCCGACGAAGGCGCCGTACACGAATCCGTCTACCACGCTGTTGATGTGGGAACGCGCCAATAGCACGATCATGACGACGCCGAGCGCCTTGAGGGTCTCCTCCACCGGAGGCGCCGTCAGCGCCGGCCCCCAGGAGTCACCGGTCCACGGCGACGTCAGCTTCGCGACGATGTTGCGGCCCGCGCTGTTGGCCGGCAGCGCCAGGGAGGTCGCCACTAAACCACCCCACAGCAGGGCGACGGTCAGCAGACTGAACGGCTCCCGCTCCAGGTAGTCCACGTGGCTGACCAGCAGGATGAACGGCACGGTGTAAAGCAGGAACAACATACCGGCGACCAGCGCCGGCCCTGGGTACCAGGAGACCAGCGAGATCACGACAGTGCCGATCTTCCATGCCCCGAATGCGAGCAGCCCGACGGTCACCCAGAACGCGGGCTGCTTCGGCACCAACGCCCGATTCCGGGTCAGGGGGGCCGGACGTACTCGTATTGGGCGTGTCACCGTCACATCCCGCTCCCGAAAAAGATGCTCTGGATGCACCCCTCGATGTCTTCCCAGCTGACCTTTGAGTTAAGTCGCTGTCCACGAGTAAGGACATCGACACGCCGACCGTATGCCACAAAAACTGCGTAATGGCCGCGTCGCCCGGATGCGGTGTATGTCCCTCGCAAGCCTCTAATGCCCTGTCCGGTGGTAATCCAATCAGTGCTGAGGGAGACCCGCACATCGGATCTGCGTTCCATCTCTTCCTGTAACTGGGAAAGCGCGTCCCCCAGCGTGCCGCTGTAGTCGCTGGCGCGCAGCCATAAGGTCACATCCCTGATGCGCAGGGTCAGGATCCCCTGTCTGGGGCGAGTCTGCGCGACATCCAGTCGCGCCCCGTCGGGTGGCAGGACACTCACGTTGTAGCCGATCTCAATGCGCTGTCCCGGTTCGATCCGCTGCTCCGCAGGCAGCAGCCGGTCAATCGCGGGCAGCCCATATGCGATCACCGCGATCAGCACTAGCACCGCTATACTGCCCGCCGCATTCCTCCACCGCACGCGCACCGCCACCTTCACGTCCCATGGCCTACATGCCACGGTTTGTGTGCCACGACGGGAAGTTTTCCCGAAAGTTGAACCTACACCGCGAAGGATCTATATCACGGTACGTATACCGGATCATTAACTCGATTTGAGGAAGGCAAGGACCCTCGGCGAGTCGGAGAATCATCGGGTTCGGCGGTCGCCCCCGCGCCGGCGCTCTCCACTATGGAACCCACATCTCCACTGTGGAGTCTGATTCCCCACCTCTCCCACCATCGGCCCCATCTCAGAACATGAGAAATCCGCCGCGTCAAACCGGTGAAATCAACGCATCAAGACCGACGCATCAAGGCTGACGTATCAGGAGTAACGGGAAGGAATCGACGGGGCAGAATCGACACTGGAAGGACGCCGGGAGAGCGTCAGGAGGACGCGTGGTCAGCGAGACAAGTACGCCACCGGCACATGCTCGGTGAGCCACACCCCGTTGTCGCTGAGATAGAACGGGTACCCGTCCGCCGCCATCCGACCGGCGGCGACGGTGAATACCACCGGTCGTCCCCGCCGGGCCCCGACGGCGCGTGCCGTGTCCCGGTCCGCTGACAGGTGCACATGGTGCCGGCGGCCCCGCACCAGCCCTCTGCGGAGTATCGACGGCACGTTGCGTTCCGGGGTCCCGTGGAAGAGCAGATCCGGGGGTACGCGCGCCGCCAACCCCAGGTTCACCGCCACGGTGTGCCCTTGCCGGGCCCGGATGCGACCGTCCACAAGGGAGAAACGCTGTTTGTCGTTCTCCGCGACCACCCGTGCCAGTTCCTGCGGTGTCACCCGGAGGCCGTGTCGGGCGAGCGCCTCCAGCAGCACATCGACATCCACCCAACCGGCCTCGTCCAGCTGGATGCCGACGCTTTCCGGGTTGTGTCGCAGGATGTATGACAGCCGCTTACTGAGCTTGACCAGATCCATCGCGGCCACCCTCACACGCCGCCGGTTCCCGCTCAATTGGATTCTGCCGTGGTCGGCTTTGCCGACACTCCACCGTGGCCAGCGGGGTAGGGAAAGCATGGCCGACGGAATGCGGCGAGAACGCGCCTACGCGGCGCGGGGCGGCCTCGCTTATGACTTGGCGAGCCTGGCGCCTGCGCGCCGTCTGCCGCGCGCTGGATCCGGTTTCACCGGCCCGCATTGGCTCATCCGCGCCTCATTCACCGCACCGGAGCGCGGGGCACCGAACCACCGGGACACATCTCCGGCCGAGACAAGGATCGGCCGAGAACCGGCATCGGCCCGACGCCGCTACATCAGACGGGCCTTCATGACAGCACCGGCGACGCGGTACCGCGTCGCCGGTGCTGTCGGTCGGTATGACGAGACCTTGATCCCCGGTCAGCCACCCCGGCCATGGCGTTCCCGGCCGGCCATAGCACCCGCAGAACCCGGATAAGCCCCACGGCCGCTCCACGAGCGTGTTCGAGCGCGTTCTGGACCGTCGGCCGCCCCATGAACGGACGACATCCCGTTCGGACGGCCGCCGAACACCCGGGAGAAGCGCTCTGCGCCGTGAGCGGCGTTAGGGCTCCTGCCCGCGTACTGCGGCGGATCCCGCGTACCCTCACCACGCGGTTGGGACCGGTACTCCGCGGTCCCTGGCTGGCAGGTCTTTCACGCCGACAGGGCGTTGCGTGGTGAGGCCTCCGTCTGAAGCCCACGTGGTACGACCGGGAAGGCCACGGCCTTGACCGAACCGTCCCGTCCGGTCCTCGTTGTCGACGCTTCTGGCCCGTCCACCGCGGCCCAGAGGTGTTCTGACGCCAAGGAGCGGTAGGCGTCCTCTCCGCTTCACACTCCACGGTGGTGCGTGGCGGGCTGTTCGAGCCCGGCAGAGCCGGGTGAGCCAGAAGCTGAAGCGGGGGGTGCGGAAGCAGCGAGGGCGTCAACGTCGACCGAAGCCGTACGCCACGCCCTCGCGCCTCGCAAAGCGAGCACCATTCAGGTTTTGCGCCGACGTGTCAGCCTAGTCGGACAAGACAGAACGGGGGGTGGCAACAGACCGAAGGTCTCAGTCGCCCTGGCGCTGCTGCGGGATCTGTCCCTGCAGCAGGGCCCGAACCTCCGACTCGCGGTACCGACGGTGGCCTCCCAGAGTACGGATTGCGCTCAGCTTGCCCGCCTTAGCCCACCGGGTCACGGTCTTGGGGTCTACGCGGAACATGGACGCAACCTCGGCCGGCGTCAGCAGCGGCTCGGGCTCGTGTGTACGCGATGCCATCGGTCACTCCTCCACAAGTTACTCACAGCGCCGACCGGGGTCCCACCGGCCGACGCTTTTCCATCGTCCGGCCTGTCCCCGATGTCCGACATGGGCCGAACGGTTGAACGTATCTGACCAGACGGAGGATTAATGCGGCTTTTATGCCCCTTTGTCGGTGTCAGCTTAATTACATCGCTCCAAAAGCTGAACTGCCCGCCAGCGCTCCACCAATTTTTCATAGATGCTGCTCGCTGTCTCAGCATCCCCCCTGGCCAAGGCGGCGAGACTGGCTGCGATCTGGGCGGGGGAGTCATCTCCCAATAGCGCATCATCGCTCATGACCTGCACCAGCCCTCCATAGTCCAGCTCGACCACAGAGCGGGGATGAAACTCCTCCAACCAACGAGCCCCCGCCTCCACAGCCGCAGTGATCGGGGTCTCCCCCATCGTCCTACGGAGCAGGTTGAGAGCCCGGTGGGCCCGTCGCCGGGCCTGCGACATGGACGTGCGGTAGCGCAGGTAACGGCGGCCGGGACGCAGTGACAGCTCCCGCTCGGAGGCATCCACGAAGGCGAACCACCGCAGCGGGATCGTCCAGCTTGAGGAATGCTCGTGCAGCTTGGGCATACCGTGCTCGAGGACCCGGTCAGGGCGACGCCACTCCGCTTCCACCTTCGCGGCGGCTGTCGCGAGCGCACCCGGCACAAACAAATCCGCGATCGAATCGGGTACGCCCGCCCGCGCAGCGAGAGCGGCAAGGGCGACCTGGACCCGCAAGTCCCACGGGCAGACCAGCAGCTCCCCCTCCTCATCCTCCAGCAGGTACGCCTCGTCGGGAAACTCGGGGAGACGGGTCCAACCCGCACCGAGAGCGTCAAGTACCTGACGCCGCTGTCGCGCGGGGCCTTCGAGAGTGTCGGGTGCAAGCCCCTGCGCGGCGTACTCCTTCCAACGCCGCTGGTATTGCTGACTGAAGGCGCTCAGCGGCTCATAGACCCTGAGGTAGGCGGAGAACGGTGACGGCACTGGCCGATCGTCCCACGGACAGCTAGCCACCTGGATACCCGGTCACCGAGGTACTCCTGTCCAGACGTACTGCGGACTAATCTCAGGACCTATCCGGCTGACCAGCCGGGACACCGGCGTGGAGACTGACCCCACAAGGGTGAAACCACACCGCAGCTCATAGAGGAGCGATCATGGGTGTATTCACGGCCACCGACAACCCGGATGACCTCGGCCACGAACAGGTGGTCTTCTGTCACGATAAGGCCAGCGGGCTACGCGCCATCATCGCGATTTACTCCACCGCGCTGGGCCCGGCGTTGGGCGGGACTCGCTTCTACCCCTACGCCAGTGAGCAGGAAGCGCTTCAGGACGTTCTCAACCTTTCCCGGGGCATGGCGTACAAAAATGCCCTGGCTGGCCTGGATTACGGCGGCGGCAAAGCCGTGATCTGGGGCGACCCCACCCGGGACAAGAGCGAAGCGCTGCTGCGGGCCTACGGCCGGTTCGTCCAGTCCCTCGGTGGCCGGTATATCACCGCCTGCGACGTCGGCACCTACGTCGAGGACATGGACATCGTCGCCAAGGAAACCCGCTTCGTCACCGGCCGCTCCGTGGAGCGCGGAGGCGCGGGTGACTCCTCGGTCCTGACCGCGTGGGGCACCTTCCAAGGCATGCGGGCCGCCGCCGCGCACGTCTGGGGGAAGCCGTCCCTGGCCGGCAAGCGGGTAGGGGTAGCCGGCGTCGGCAAGGTCGGCAAGCATCTGGTCGGGCATCTACTCTCCGACGGCGCGCAGGTCGTGGTCACCGACATCAACCCGCGCGCCCTGGAATGGGTACGGACGAACCACCCTCAGGTCGACATCGTTCCCAACATCGACACACTCATTCGTTCCGAGATCGACGTGTACGCGCCCTGCGCCCTCGGCGGCGCGTTGGATGACGCGACCGTGGCGGTGCTGCGCGCCCGCGTCGTCTGTGGCGCCGCTAACAACCAGCTGGCCCACCCCGACGTCGAAAAGCTGCTGAGCGACCGCGGCATCCTGTACGCGCCGGATTACGTGGTGAACTCCGGCGGCGTGATCCAGGTGGCCGACGAGATCGACGGCTTCAACTTCGAACGTGCCAAGGCCCGCGCCTCGAAGATCTACGACACGACGGCGGAGATCCTGCGCCTCGCCGAATCCGAAGGCATCTCACCGGGGGCCGCCGCTGATCGACTCGCGGAACGACGCATGGCCGAATGCGGCCGGTTGCGGACGATCTTGCTCCCTGGCACCCCGTGATCTTCTTCCGCTCGCGGACCGGGGCGGCGGACAAGGAGCTTCACAAGGATGTCGGATGCGGAACTCGGCGTGTCGCAAAGGTAGACTGCCCTTGTGGCACCGATGGTTCATCACCCATGGTGACCACTTGGTAGCGACCGATCGTGTATTTCTGTCCTTACCGGCACGGCGGCGCGGAGCTGTCGGGCCGATGTGACAGGAGACACACGTTCTGCGGCACGTACCACGTGGTTACCAACGGGGGCGAGATGCCGAAATGGCCTCCGGGCCTGTACCGTGGGAGCCACGAGAGATGCCTAAGGTCACGGGGCCGCCTCTCAAAGGCCGCTCCGTCATTCTGTGCGAGGGGGTCGAGCCATGGGGCGCGGCCGAGCTAAGGCCAAGCAGACGAAGGTCGCCCGGCAGCTTAAGTACCACACCCCGCCTACCGACCTTTCCGCCTTGGAGCGGGAGCTCTCCGGCAAGTCCAAGACGGACGACGAGTCGGATCTGTACTCCCGGTACCTCGACGAAGAAGACGAGGAAGAAGACGACTGGGCTCCACGTAGTCGGTAGTGTCCCCGGGTCAGCGCCGATCATGTACCCCCGGTTCTCCGTCACCCGGATGGACCGGGGTGGATGGTCGCGCCGTCCCGGGACACTGCTTACCCGGCTGCAGGAGTTTTGATCGGCAAAGACGCCGATCAGGGACACCAGTCGCGATTCCTCTGTCCGCGATCTCGTGGTAACGCGTCGGGTTTACCACACCCGCCGTGCACCACCTGGTCGACCACCGTGCACCACGGTCGACCTGATGGCACGAGGTCGACCAGGCGCGGCGGGGTTCCGCTGTGGGTGAATCGTTTCATCCCGGATGGGATCAAGCCGTTACGGACACGGATTCGTCGCCGTGGTGACGCGTGTGTCGCCGCGGAAGGCGGTGTCGCCCGCACGGGCGAGGCCGGTACGGGTCAGTCAGTGCTGCCGTGGCTACGGCGACCCAACACGGTTGGGCCGTCGATTCAGTTCAGGTACAGCAGCATCCGGGTGTTACCGAGCGTGTTGGGCTTGACCTGCTCAAGGTCGAGAAACTCCGCGACCCCCGCGTCGTAGGAGCGCAACAGCTCGTCGTAAACGTCCTGATCGACGGGTGTCCCGTCGATCGGGACGAACCCGTGCCGTGCGAAGAAGTCCACCTCGAAGGTGAGCACGAATACCCGCTGCACTCCGAGGTCTCGTGCCCGCTGCAGCAGGTCGCTGACGATCCGGTGTCCGATGCCCTTGCCCTGCCAAGCCGGGTCGACGGCGACGGTGCGGATCTCGGCGAGGTCCTCCCACATCACATGAACCGCTCCACAGCCGACCACCGCGCCGTCGAGCTCCGCGACGACGAACTCCTGGACGCTCTCGTACAGCGTCACCAGGGGCTTAGCGAGGAGACGGCGCGAAGGCACGTAGTACTCCACCAGTCGATGGATCCCGCGTACATCCGCGGTCCGCGCCTGCCGCACCACAAGGTTCGGAATGACTATTCCGGATCCTGCATCTTCATGCACGGCACGAGGATACTCTTCTCAACCCCTGACGCGCGGTCCGCGTATTGAGGGCCTTCTCACGTTGCGGGTTTCCTCGCGCCGACGCCACACGCTCACGCCGGCGCTACACGCGCCTCCTCTCCGTTCCCGTGCCTGCCTTCATCCGCCCGTATCAGGCCCACTCGACCGCTTCTCCCGCCGAGTACACCGGCCGGGCCGATCGGGCCGGCCTGATCGGCCCTCAGCCAGCTGAGGGCCCACGGCGCCTCCACAAAACCACGCTTGACGGTGAGGAGCTCGATGCTGGTCCGCCACGCCCTGACCCCGTCCAGGCTGGCCAACGTCTCCGTGGTGAAGGCGAACAGATCTCGGGTCGACGGCAGTACCACCTCACACATCAGCGAATCCCGCCCCAGCAGCGCGGCGACGTGGCGCACCCCCTGATGCCGACTCAACTTCTGAGCAGCCGCGTCTAAGTGGGCGGGCAGGATGTCTAACCAGAAGATGACCTCCGCCGCGTACCCCAGTAACTTGGCCGGGGCCAGGGTGACTAACCGGACGCTCCCGTGGGCGATCATCGCTTCGAACCGGCGCCGCACCGTCGACTCGTGCACCCCTAACTGGTCGGCCACCGCCTGGAAACTCTGCCGCCCGTCCTCACGCAGCGCTTCCAGGATCCGGGTGTCAAGGTCATCCAACGGGTGACGCGAATACGCAGGCTGACGCATCGGATAGCGCGCCGCCGCCACCGCCTTCTCCCCCAAGATCTGGCGGCTCCAGTCATCACTCGCTTTATAGGTGCGCAGGATCAGATCAACCTCGCTGGAGAGCACACCCTCGACCCGCTGGACATCCCGAACCAGCAGCTGAGCCAGATCGCGTTCCCGGGGCACCATAAACTCCGCGACCACGTCGTGGACGCCGGTCACCAAGGCCAGAGAGCGCACCTCACGCCAGGAGGCGATCTCCCGAGCCACCCGCGCTTGGCTGCCGGGAGCACACCGCAGCCGGACCACCAAGTGCTCCACGGTGCGCTGATCCACGGTCGGGACAGCCGCGATACGAATCAGCCCTTGCTGCAGAATCTGCTGTCCCCGCCGAGAAACCGTGGTTACCGAGGAGCCGGTGAGAGCGGCGATATCGGTCCAGCTAGCACGACCGTCGACTTGGAGGGCGATGACAATCCGTTGATCGAGAGGATCCAAAACCCGCACACCGCCATCATGAGTGACTGATGCACGTTGTCCGGACAACACCCTTAAATATGAATCGCCCTCATGAGGGCCGGCCCTTCCTGATACTCACCTCTCAATATGCCCAACACCTTGATCTTTTCCGGCACGGAGCGTGACGCGCCGGCGCCCCACCCTCCGCGGGCTACATGACTTTGTTACGCAAATCTCACTTAGTTGTAAACCAGGTACGCGAGACGGCGCGACGCATGCGGGAAACCGCGAAAGCCGTCGTTGCAACGATCGGGAAGCCCACATCCACCGACGCCTGACCGGCCCGTCGCCCACCATGTTCCTCTTCAGGTCTTAAGGTCTCATTTGTAGCTATATGAACCACTCAGGCACGGGAATCATCGAGTGTCGGGAGCCACACGCGCTTGAAGCCCGGGGAGCCTGGGGATTCCGGCCGATGGTGGGCTAGCCTTTCGGGCATGGCCGAACCGACCGACCCGACGGCTCCGCCCGGTGTACTGGTCGTACACGTTCCCTGCTACTACTGCGAGGCGACCGGCCACTCCACCGAGCCCAAATGCGCGATGGACATCGACGGGAACGGGCTGACCCTTCTGGTACGCCAACCCTGTCGGGTGTGCGGCGGGCGGCGCTGGTTCGATTCCTGGATCCCGGTCCGACGCCGGAGCGTCACCGAACCGTGAACTCTATGGAGTCACGACATATCACATGTCATCACCCATAGAATTCATAAGGCTCCAGTAGGTAATTAACGCGGTTCTCAGACTCGATGTCCGAGAACCGCGCCCATGACAGGGATCTGTTCCAGTGGCCGAAACGTCTTACTTAAGAGACAATTAACGGTAAGAAAGTTCAAGCCGTGATCTTCTGTATCCAGAAGTCACGGCTTAGGCCGGGCAGGAGGGAGCGATCCATGCCCGACTCAGTACGCCCCTTCGGTCTGCGGTACGCGATCCGCCCCGACGACGGTATTGATCTGGATACCGCCGACCTGGAATTCGACGACGAACTGCAGATCACCCTGACCCGTCACGGCGATCAATGGATCCCTCTGACGGATCATCGTTTGGGGTTGACGCTGCAGACCACCGGGACTCGCACCACCGAAGACGAGATCTACGACAAAGCATGACCGCCGGCGCGGTGCTGGTCCTCACCAGCCAGCTGGACCCCACAGCCGACCTGGTGATCACCGAGCTACACCGGCGTGGTACGCCGGTGTTTCGGTGTGACCTTGCCGATTTTCCCCAGCACCTGCGCATCACCGCCCACTTCGATGGACGATGGTCCGGTCACCTCGCCACCCCGACACGGGAATTGCGGCTGGAGGAGATCAGGGGCGCGTACTACCGCCGCCCCAGCCGCAGCCAACTAGCGGCCGAAATGTCCGTGGCCGACGGACAATGGGCAGCCGGCGAAGCAGACGCCGGCTTCGGCGGTTTACTCCGTGCAATCCCGCACTGGCTCAATCATCCTGATCTGATCACGCACGCCGAGTATAAACCGGTTCAGCTGGCGGCCGCCGCGGCCGCCGGGCTTTCAGTTCCGCGTACCCTCATCACCAATGACCCCGCGACCGCGCGAGAATTCGTCGCCCACGTTGATCGAGCGGTATACAAACCCTTCTCCTCGCCCTATCTGGACGACGAAGGCACCCGACGCCTGATCTACACCACCTCGTTGTCCGGCCCGCATGAGATCGACGATTCGGTACGCCACACCGCGCACCTGTTCCAGGAATGGGTGGACAAGGCGTACGAGGTACGCCTAACCGTGGTGGATCAGCACTGCTTCGCCGCCCGCCTGGTGGGGCGCTCCCAGCGAGCCGCGATCGACTGGCGCTCCGACTACCCCGCGATCGAGTACGGCGTCGTCGACGTGCCCGACCAAGTCCAAGCCGCGGTGCACCGCATGCTGCACCGCCTCGGCCTGCGCTTCGCCGCCATGGATTTCGTGGTACGCCCCGACGGCGAATGGATGTTCCTCGACCTCAACCCCAACGGCCAGTGGGCGTGGATCGAACACGAGACCGGACTGCCGATCTGCTCCGCTATCGTCGACGCGCTGCTGCAGGCCCCACCGGATGCCCAGCCCAGCTGACCTGGTCAGCGGGTAGCCGCCTCAGAAGCGACCGTCGCGCGGAGGAAAGCATCGACGAACACCTCACGGACCTGCTCCACCGGAGGCAACTGCTCCCCAAACGACCCCTCCAGCGTCGGACGCAGCAACATGTGCGCCACCAGCGGACTGAACAGCAACTGCACCAGAAGCGGCAACGGCAGCGGCCGCAGCCGGCCAGCCTCAATATGCGGGCGTAGCAACGCCACCATGGTCGTCGCCATACGGGGCATGTAGGACTCAAGCAGACGACTCGCCGGCCCGCCCGGCCGGCCAAACACATCCGCCATGAAAGCCGGGAAGACCCGTGGACTCCGCCCCAGCGCCGCGATCAACACGTCGTAGATCGCCCGCACCAGGTCCTCTAAGCCAGCCGGGGGATTCACCGCCAACGTCTCCAGATCCGGAAGCGGACCGTAACGTTCGAACACTGCGGCGAGTAGCCCGTCCCGCCCGTCGAACACCGTGTGCAGGCTCGGGAGAGAGCAGCGAGCCGCTCGAGCCACCGCCTCCAGCGTGACCGACGCCAACCCATGCTCGGCGAGCAGATGGCCGGCGGCCTCGATCGCCCGTTCCCGCACCGGGAGCCGTCCCCCCGGATCCACACCCGCCTCGCGTACCGCCTCATCCAACGCCGCCCGCGTACCGCCCAGCCTGCGCAGCAGCGTGCTGCGCGAGATCCCGGCCGCCGCCGCGATCGTCGTCAACGGCACCTCAGCCACCGGCTGCCCCCGCTCCCGGGCCACCTCGATCGCTGCCTTCACTAACTCAGCGGGTACCAGCTCAGAAGACACTGCTCCAGATCGCACTGACACACGATACAACTTCAGATCTGATACTGGATCATGTAGCTTGTATAGCGGAAGTTCAACAGCCGATTAATTACGGAGGGCGTCATGCCCGAGAAGACCACCGTCCTGGTGTCCGGCGGCGGCCCCGCCGGGATCATGCTTGGTCTGCTGCTGGCCCGGGCCGGTATCGATGTGACCGTCCTGGAGAAGCACGCCGACTTCCTCCGCGACTTCCGCGGCGACACCGTGCACCCCTCCACCATCCGGCTCCTCGACGAACTCGGACTCGGAGAGGAATTCCGTACACTCCCCCAAAGCCGCCTGACCGAAATCCAGTTCCCCGACCGCGACGGCACCCTGGTCACCGTGGGGGACCTCAAGACCCTGCCCGCGCCGTATCAGTACGTCGCGATAACCCCACAGTGGGACTTCCTGTCCTTCCTCGCCGACGCCGCCAGCCGCGAACCCTCGTTCACACTCCGGATGAACACCGAGGTCATCGCGCCCATCGTGGAACACGACAAGGTCGTCGGGGTCAGATACCGGAAACGCGACGGCGACGGCGGCGAAGGTGAGATCCGCGCCGAACTCACCGTCTCCTGCGAAGGCAGACACTCCGGGCTGCGGCGCGCCCTAGGCCTCACCCCACACGAGTACCCCGTCCCCTTTGACGTGTGGTGGTTCCGACTCCCCCGCCCCATCCACGAACGCGACAGGCCCATGAGAGTCATCCCCCACTTCGGCGACAACGAAGTCATGGTCGCCATCATCAGAAAGGACTACTACCAAATCGCTTATCTCGCCCAGAAAGGCATCGACGCTCAGTTACGCGCGGAAGGCGTCGAACGATTCCGGGAACGCGTGGCACGCCTCGCACCCCAATTCGCCGACCGCGTCGACGCCATCCGAACCATGGACGACGTCCATGTGCTTGACGTCAAACTCAACCGCCTACCCCGCTGGTACGTCAACGGTCTGCTGCTCATCGGCGACGCCGCACACGCCATGAGCCCCATCGGAGGCGTCGGCATCAACCTCGCCATTCAAGATGCCGTCGCCGCCGCCACCCTGCTGGCCAAACCACTCCAACGCCACAACGTCACCACCCGGCACCTGGCCAGAGTGCAAAGACGACGCACACTGCCCACCTTCGTCATCCAGGGCTTGCAGCGGGTCCTTCACCGCGTAGTTTTCGTCCCCACCCTTGATGCCAAAAGACCCGGGCCACCCCGGGCCTTGCTGTTCCTCGCCCGGCATGTGCCTAGCTTCCGAAGAATCCCCGCCCGTCTCCTCGGCTTCGGCCCACGCCCAGAACACGCGCCCGCCTTCGCCCGGCCTACCCGGACTCCCCTATCAGCTTGACCTCACATGGCATTCCCACGGCCGCGACGGTGTTGCTAAAAGACCCAACAGCCGCCAGGCCGTGGGAATGCGAAACCTGCAACTCCAGGCTTCTGGCTCGTCCCACTACGTAAAGAGCCAGCACTACGGACCTACGTAACCCACCGGTACCACGTCGGCCTCACATACATGGGGAGACGCCGTGTACTCAGAAGCACCCCCACATGTGTGGGGAGGAGTAGTGATATTGCCGCTTTGCTTTCTCCGCTGCCGGAACACCCTCACATACGTGGGGAGGAGAGGACGCGACCTGCGCTTTTATACGACGTCACACATATCTGGACCACTCCTGTCCACAAAGTTCCCTCACTATCACCTCCTCAAAGGGGATAAATAGTGAATTCTTAACTTCTGTAAAGCTTGTTTCGTACACACAGCTACCGCGGTCACCAGCCTTCGGGCCAAATGTGGACGGGTTCCGTCCTTTCTAGCGCTCGCATTCGAACCAAAGTAAGCCCATCGAAATCAATGAGTTCACGTCGCCGTTTCCTCACGGTCCGAAGTGAGAATACCTGTTCGGTCGCGTCTGGATAGGCGAGTACTGCTGCTCCATCACCAATTACCGCGCTGACTGTTGACCACAATTCGTCGCGAACTCGCGCAGATAGAGTACCAATAAACCATCCCGGCATCACCTCGATCATCCAACGGCTCAACACACCATGGACATGATCTGGCACAGCGGTGGTAGCGAGCACGACCATAGAGGCCATCAGCGATCCTCCTTAGCCGGCCAGTTCGACGCCCAGGTGTCGTCGCCATAGTTGACTCCGGCAGGTAGTGGACCTAGATCGGGATCCCACAGGGATAACGGCTCAACTTTCGGTTCCGCACGGGATTGTTTGTTCAGCGGATCCAGTAAGTCCTGGATATCACGCACGATCTGTGGCAGCAGTTTAAGTAGCCGAAACTGATCTCGCAGACGTCGTCTAACCTCACGTTCCGGTTCTGGCGAGTTATGCAGCGAAAAAAGCCAGCGGCAAGGTCACCTGTATCTTGTAGAGGTTGGCTATATCATAAACGAAGGAGTGTTGATTTCCATTATGGATGAATCCGAGAGCAGGAGAGTACCCCAGCGCTAGGACGGTTGCGTGGACGACTCCGTACAGGCAGACATTCGCCGCTGACAGAGCCATATTCACAGGGTCCTGATCATCCCATTTATCAGGATCATATGATCGTTTAAAGCGACCTACCGCGTATCGCTGCGTGAAGAGGCCTTCTCCCCACGCCCGTGGAGATGACCCTTCGATACGTGCTTGTTGGCCGGACCGACGGCCCATCACGCGTAGGTGAGGCGTTCAGTGGTCGTGGACGCCGGCTACTGGAATCCCCCATGGGCTGACACCTCAAGGCTAGATGCCACCCAATCCGGGCACATCAGAACACATACATATATAAAAGTCCGCTAACAGCATGAACGGCTGACGTCGGTCTTGGATAAGACCGACGTCAGCCGTGGCGTCTATTGGTCAGTCGCTATTGGTCAGCCGCGGGTGTGCTGGCCGATCATCTGCACCTGTCCGGTGCCTTCGACGATCTCGCCGGCGACCCAGGCGTCGACGTTGCGGGCCTTCAGGAGCGCCATCGCACGGTCGGCGTCCTGGGGGGCGACGATGCAGATCATGCCGACGCCCATGTTGAAGGTGCGCTCCATCTCATCGGGCTCGATCTTGCCCTTGCTGGCGATGAGGTCGAAGATCGGCTGGGGTCGCCAGGTGGAACGGTCCATGACGGCGTCGACGTGGGAGCGCAGGACGCGTACGAGGTTGCCGGGGATTCCGCCGCCGGTGATGTGGGCGAAGGCGTGGACTTCGCACTCTTTGATCAGGGCGAGGCAGTCCTTGGTGTAGATCTTGGTCGGGGTAAGGAGTTCCTCGCCGAGGGTGCGCTGAGCGCCGAGTTCGTCGACGACGGTGTCGAGGCGCATTCGGCCGGCGCCCAACAGGACGTGACGGACGAGGGAGTAGCCGTTGGAGTGCAGGCCGGAGGATCCCATGGCGATGATGACGTCGCCGACCTCGACGCGTTTTTCGTCAAGCACTTCGTCGGCTTCGACGACGCCGACGCCGGTGGCTGCGAGGTCGTACTCGTCGGGCCGTAGGACTCCGGGGTGTTCGGCGATTTCACCGCCGAGGAGGGAGCATCCGGCGTAGCGGCAGCCGTCGGTGATGCCTGCGGCGATTTCGATGACGCGGTCAGGTACGACTTCGCCGCATGCGATGTAGTCGAGGAGGAACAGGGGTTCGGCACCGCAGGCGACGATGTCGTCGACGACCATGGCGACGAGGTCGATGCCGACGGTGTCGTGGATGCCCATCTGCTGCGCGATGACCAGTTTGGTTCCTACGCCGTCGGCGGAGGAGGCGAGCAGGGGCTTGCGGTATTTGGTCGTGTCGAGCGCGAACAGTCCGGCGAAGCCGCCGATTCCGCCCACGACTTCAGGTCGGAATGTTTTGCGAACCTTGGTCTTTAGCAGCTCCACCGCCTGTTCGCCGGCGTGGATGCTCACCCCGGCGTCTGCGTACGACGTAGTGCGCTTCCGGCCACGGCTGGTGCCACCGTTCCACGGTGTTATCTTTCGGGCCTGGCTTGAACGCTCAGACACGTGGGTCACAGCTCTCCCCTCGGGGGTCGAGTGGGTAAGTCACAGCCGGCGTAGCGCATCCTCGCCCCCGGGGGAGGGGGTGAGCGGGGGATGGCCGACTGTGGCGGACGGTTCGCCCCTGCCGTCGGGTGTCCGGGCGGGCTCCCCCGCGGCGACGCCGGCACCTCGTTCGCCGATCCTCTCCAGGACGTGTTTCCCGATGAGGTCGGCCGCTGGCAGCGAGATCGGGTACTCGCCGTCGAAGCAGGCGCGGCACAGTCGATTCTTTGGTTGTTCGGTGGCCGCGATCAGCTCCGGTAGGGATAGGTACCCCAGGGAATCTGCCCCAATCGCCTGGCGGATCCCGTCGTTGTCGAGTCCGTTCGCGATCAACTCGGCCCGAGTTGCGAAGTCGATGCCGTAGAAGCATGGCCACTTCACGGGGGGTGAGGAGATGCGGACATGGACTTCGACAGCGCCGGCCTCGCGCAACATCCGCACAATGGCGCGTTGGGTGTTGCCGCGGACGATTGAGTCGTCCACGACGATGATCCGCTTGCCGCGGATCTGCTCCCGCAGCGGGTTCAGCTTGAGCCGAATCCCTAGCTGCCGGATGGTCTGGGATGGTTGGATGAAGGTCCGACCCACATACGCGTTCTTCACCAGGCCCATGCCGTAGGGGATGCCGGATTCTTCGGCGTATCCGATGGCGGCTGGGGTGCCGGATTCAGGGACTGGGATTACGAGGTCGGCCTCGACGGGGTGTTGGCGGGCGAGTCGGCGGCCGATTTCTACGCGGGCGGCGTAGACGTTGCGGCCGGAGATCGTGGTGTCTGGGCGGGCGAGGTATACGTACTCGAAGAGGCAGCCCTTGGGGTCTGGGGTGGCGAAGCGTTCGCTGCGTAGGCCGTTTTCGTCGATGGCGAGTAGTTCGCCGGGTTCTACTTCACGGACGAATGAGGCGCCGATGATGTCTAAGGCGGCGGTTTCGCTTGCGACGACCCAGCCTCTTTCGAGGCGGCCGAGGACGAGGGGGCGTACGCCTTGTGGGTCGCGTGCCGCGTACAGCGTCTCCTCGTCCATGAAGACGAAGCTGAAGGCGCCGCGCAGGGTGGGGAGGAGTTGCAGGGCGGCGGCTTGTAGCGGCAGGTCGGGGCTGCTGACGAGCAGGCTGGCGACCAGTGCGGTGTCGCTGGTGGCGCCGACGGTGTCTGTTCCTTGTTGTTTAAGGCGTCGGGCGAGTTCGGCGGTGTTGACCAGGTTGCCGTTGTGGGCGAGGGCGAGGGTGGTGCCGGCGTGGGTGGAGCGGAGGGTTGGTTGTGCGTTCTCCCAGTTGGAGGCGCCGGTGGTGGAGTAGCGGGTGTGGCCGATCGCGATATGTCCTTGCAGGCTGGCCAGGGTTGGTTCGTCGAAGACTTGGGAGACCAGCCCGGTGTCTCGGTAGACCACGATGCCGGAGCCGTCGCTGACTGCGATGCCGGCGGCTTCCTGGCCGCGGTGTTGTAGCGCGTACAGACCGAAGTACGCGAGTTTGGCGACTTCCTCACCCGGGGCCCATACGCCGATGACTCCGCATGCGTCCTGTGGACCGGGGCGCTGCGGGTCAAGATCGTGGGTCAGCCGCCCGTCGCCTCGCGGCACCTGTTGCTCCTCGCTGGGCCTGGGGGAACAGAACTGTCGGGCGCCAGTGTACGCGAGCCGAGGTGGATAACGGAGGGGAATTTTTTCACAACTTGTGGCATTTCGCGTCTAAAGATCGAGAATATACCGATTGTCGGTTACCTTACGCGAGATCGATATCCCGCTCCGTGTCGCCGGTAAGTCACTTCAGCTATTAATCGATATCGATACGTATCGAGTCTGCCGCTGCCCGGGCGCCGAAACCATGGATAGCACAGAATCGGCGATCCTCGACCGACTAAGAATCGACCGATCGATACTCGTCAATCAACATCTATCAACGGATGCCCATTAGTCAACACCCGGACGACCACAGGATGGATGATCACACGGCAACCGAGCCAAAAAAGATCATGACTCTCGACACGGAGATAGTCATAGATAAACGACGGAAGCCGTAACACGCGCGATCTACTCAATTAACGCGTTTCACTCGCTTGATCAATACCTAGATCAATACTTAGACACGGGTCGGTATCAGATCAGAGGAAGGTACGCCGAAAGATCAGCGCGTACTCCGCTGGCCCGAACCGCTCCGCTGTGGACAGCGTCCTTCCAGCTCACCCGCCCTGTCGCCAATCGCAACCAGGTGAGTGGGTCCATCTCTACGACGTTCGGCGGTGTCCCCCGGGTGTGACGTGGGCCTGGTATGCACTGCACCGCGCCGTAAGGCGGGATACGAACCTCGACGGAACGGCCAGGTACTCGCGCGGACAAAATGCTGAGCAGAACCCGAGTTGCGTCACGCAATACTGACTTCTCGATCGGTTCGCCGGCTTCAAGGGCCGCCATAGCGCGAGCCACTGTTGGATCAACCGTCGAATCGGAGGGCACGAAGGGACCTTACTTCGTGTCATAGTGGCCCGGGCTGTCAGGGCTGGAATGTATCCGGCAGGATAGCCTGCTGGTGGAACCAGTGTAGGTACGTACCCGTTCACGACGTGGCGCCTGGGCCTCCGGCAAGGCATAGTGGCCGGCGGTGCCGAGGCAAGGGTTCGTCACCGGGGCACGGTTTCGAGAGAGGCGGTAAAAGTGATATCGCGCCGGAGGACCTGGATATCCGCGACCTTCGTGGCCGCGGTGGTGGTGTCGAGCTCTCTCGGTGTCGCGGTCCAGCCCGCCAACGCCATCGGAGATCTGGCGGTCTCGGTACAGCCGAGCAGCGTGGAGTTCCAGGTCGGCGGCGATAACCGAGAGATCTACGCCACTGTCAGCAACGGCGGTCCGGGGGAGGTCAACGACGTCGAGGTCACCCTCCGGATCCCGTTCGGGGGTCAGCTGCAGATCATCGGCGGTACGGATGGTTGTTCCCCCAGCGGCAACCGGTTGCGTTGCGAGTTCGACAGGATCGACGCAGGGGCCAGCGAGGACGTCTACGTTCTGGTCTCGCCCCCCGACAGTTCGAACCTCGGGCCGAATGACACGCGGAGTGATTCGGGCTCGGTAGAGGTATCGGCGCGTGACGACACCAACGGCGGCAACAACCGTGCCCGCTTCGATGTCGTGCTGCGCGGCGCACCCCAGGATGAAGGCATTGAGATCTCTGGCTCAGTCACCGACTACGAGACCGGTGACCCGATCGTCGGGGCGACGGTGGAGCTGGAGGACGGCGACGGGGAGGAGCACGAGACCGTCACCAACTCCAATGGTGAGTACGCCTTCATCGAGTCCGACGACATCGCTCCAGGACGGGTAAGGATCACCGTCAGCAGCGACGGCTACCGGGACCGTTCCACCTCCTTGACCGTCGCGGACGGTGACACGGTCTCCGATGTCGATTTCGAACTACTTCCCGTCGCTACCACGCCTTCCAGCGCGGCTCCGTCCTCGGCCGCACCAAGCGCGTCCCCGTCCCCACCGGCCATCGCGGCCACGGAGGACGAGCGGACCGGCTCCGGGGGTAACGGCTGGTTCCTGTGGCTCTTGGCGATCCTGGGCTTCCTGTTCGTGGTCGGTGGTATCGCCACGATCGTGTTCCTGTTCGTCCGGCGTAAGAAGGACGATGAGGACGAGGACGGGGACGAGGGTGACCCGTTAGGGATGGATGATGGTCCCCCGCCGATCGGGGCTCGGGGTTACTTCCGGGATGACCAACCCACGGCCTACGGCGCGTCCCCTGGGGCCGCCACCTCGATGATGCCGCGACCGGGTATGGACGCCCCCACCAGCGTGATCGATCGATCGGAATTCGCCGATCCTGACGCTGGCTTCGGGCCTGGTTATGGGCAGGCGGGTCACCCGACCACTGGCTTCGGTGCGGTATCTCCCGACCGTCCCACCAGCATGATTGATCGGCCGCAGGCGGATCAGCCCACGTTGTACGGTCGGCCCTCCTACGGGGGTGACTCGACCAGGATGTACTCCGGTCCCGACCTGGAGGACGGCTTCGGCGCCCCCTACTCGGACAGCCGGCCGGGTGGTGCCCCGTCAGGGCGACACGTCGGTCCGTCCGGGGGCGATCCGACGGTGTCCTCGGGTAGCTACGGGGATCACACGCCCCGGTATGACCAGCCGACCGGTATCTACCAGCCGCGCCGGTATGCGGATTCTCCCGACACACCCCACGGTTACCCCACCAGTGGGGGTGGCGGGTACGGCGCCGGCGGGGACTACTCCGAGCCCACCTCCCTGTATCCGCGGCCGGGTGGGCCCGGCACCGCTCCTCAGGAGCCGGGCGGCTACGGCGGTGGCGACTACGGGTATGGCCAGGGTTCACGGCGGGACCGGTACCGGCCGGATAACGATGAGCCGCCCCGGCAGCGGGGTCCGCTGGACTGGCTGGAGGATTAAGGGAGTAAGGGCTTTAAGCCTTGCTTTAAGGCGATCCCGTCCCGCAACGGGTGAAGGCACCTGAGCTTCACGTCACGCGGGTACGAACGAGGCGGGCTCATCAGGGCCGGGTGCGGCGGAGAAGGCGCCCTGTCGCAACACGGGCACCAGGGAGCTGACATCCCGCTTCGCCGCGATCTGCACGTCCTCGGCGTACCCGCGTGCCCGCAGCTCCTGTGCTGACACGCAGCCGCGTACCGCTTCGGCCAGGTCCATCTCCCCCACCATGGCCACCAGCTCGGCCTCGACCGAGAACTCCCCGTCCAGCTCGCCGGATAAGCCGGACAGCTCCTCCAGGACCGCAGCGGCACCCACTAGGTCTTCCACGCAGGGGCGCAGGCTGCCGTCCGGCCACTGTTCCCCCACTGCGATCACACCGATCGGGCGGGATGGGGTTCCGTATTTGCTGGCGATCAACCATTCGGCTACCGCGCTGGCGTTCCGCAGGCACGCCACCACCACGTGCGCTCCTGTGGCCTCGGCGGTCGCGCAGATAGCGGCCCCGCTGGGTGAGGGCAGCACCAGATCAGGGACCGCTGGTGCTCGCATCAGATCGGCGGGTGAGGAGGACCAGGGGTGTTCAGCGGTGGCCGAGCCGTGTTCCACGGCGGCCACCGCGCCGATTCGGCTGGCATACTCCTCCGCCTGGGCCTCCCAGGGGAAGGGGTACACCCGCATGCCTCGTTCCACAGCCACACAGACCGCGGTGGAGAACGACAGCACGTCACACACCACGAGCACGGCGCAGGTACGCGATAGTTCCGCGGCCCCGCTGATGCCCCAGTCAAACCGGACGCCCGTGCCGGGCTGTGCGAGCACCGATTCCATGATCGGATTTAGGTCGTCGTGCCAGAGAACAATGCGGGTAGGGTACCGCTGTAGGCCCGCCGCAGCTCATCGAGCGGGATCGTGAACTGGCCCTCCACCGTCAACGCGCCGCTGGAGGCGTCGACGACCCCGATCCGAGTGTGGGGTACCTCGTGCTGGTCGCACAGCGCGGTGAACTCCGCTACCCGCTCCTCAGGCACGCTCACCAATACCCGCCCCGTGGATTCGGAGAACAGGAAGGTGAAGGCGTCCAGGTCAGCGGGCACCGACACCCGTACCCCTACTCCCCTGCGGAGCGTCGATTCGGTGAGCGCCTGCGCCAGGCCGCCCTCGGACAGGTCGTGCGCCGCGGACAGCAGCCGGCGTGTACGGGCCTGGGACAGCAACGTCGCCAGTCGCCGCTCGTGCGCCAGGTCCACCGCGGGGGGTTTGCCACCGAGGTGCCCGTGTGTCACCCAGGCCCACTCCCCACCGGACAGCTCCAGCTGGGTGCGGCCCAGCAGGAACACCACGTGCCCGTCAGTGGACTCGGCGAAGCCCATGGGTACGCGGGTGCGGACGTCGTCGATGACGCCGAGCACCCCCACGATCGGGGTGGGGTGGATGGCGACCGATCCGGTCTGGTTGTAGAAGCTCACGTTCCCGCCGGTGACCGGGATGCCCAGTTCGGCGCAACCGTCGGCCAGGCCCCGGACCGCCTCGGCGAACTGCCACATCACCGCGGGGTCTTCCGGGTCACCGAAGTTCAGGCAGTTGGTCACCGCGACCGGGGTCGCGCCGGTGACGGCGACGTTGCGGTACGCCTCAGCCAGCGCCAGCCGTGCCCCGTTGTAGGGGTCCAGGCGGGTGTAACGGCCGTTACCGTCGCAGGACAGTGCGATGCCCAGGCCGGAGTCTTCCAGGCGGAGCATGCCGGCGTCCTCGGGCTGGGCAAGCACGGTGTTGCCCATCACGTAGTGGTCGTACTGCTCAGTGACCCAGGTCTTGTCGGCGAGGTTCGGGCTGGCGGCCATCCGCAGCACGGTGGCGCGCAGCTCCTCCGGGGTGGTCGGACGCGGCAGGGTCTCGGCGCGGTCGGCCTCCAGCAGCGCCAGGTCGCTGGGGCGTTGCAGGGGGCGGTTGTAGACCGGGCCGTCGTCGGCGAGGCTGCTGGGCGGCACGTCCACCACGGTCTGGCCGTGCCAGGTGATGACCAGTCGACCGGTGTCGGTGACCTCACCGAGCGCGGTGGCGAGCACACCCCACTTGCGGGCCACCTCCAGCACGGTCTCCAGCTTGTCGGGCTCGACGATCAGGAGCATCCGCTCCTGCGACTCGCTGGCGAGGATCTCATGCGGCTCCATGGAGGGCTCCCGCAGCGGGACACGCTCCAGGTAGATCCGCATACCGGTGCCGGCTGCGGCGGCTGTCTCGCTGAGAGCGCAGGTCAGGCCGGCTCCGCCGAGGTCCTGAATACCCACCACCAGGTTGGCCTCGTACAGCTCTAGGCAGGCCTCGATCAGCAGTTTCTCGGTGAACGGGTCCCCCACCTGCACGCTGGGGCGACGCTGTTGGCTGGTCTCGTCGAAGGTCGCCGATGCCAGCACGGAGACTCCGCCGATGCCGTCCCGGCCGGTCTTGGCGCCCAGCAGCACCACGACGTTGCCGACGCCGGCGGCGGCTTTACGCTGCAGCCGCTCGACGGGAAGCACTCCCACGCACAGCGCGTTGACCAGCGGGTTGCCCTGGTAGCAAGGGTCAAAGACGACTTCCCCGCCGATGTTGGGCAGCCCGAGGCTGTTGCCGTATTGGGAAATGCCGGCCACCACCCCGGTCACGACGCGCCGGGTGTCGGGGTGGTCGGGGGCGCCGAACCGCAGCGGGTCCATCACCGCGATCGGGCGGGCGCCCATGGCGAGGATGTCCCGCACGATGCCGCCCACACCGGTGGCCGCGCCCTGGTGCGGCTCCACGAAGCTGGGATGGTTGTGGCTTTCGATCTTGAAGGTGACGGCCAGGGTGTCGCTGACCCGCACCACCCCGGCGTTTTCCCCGATGCCGGCGAGCAGCCGGTCGCTGGGGGGTTGCTTCTGCGCGAACTGCCTCAGATGGACCTTGCTCGATTTGTAGGAGCAGTGCTCGCTCCACATGATCGAGTACATCGCGAGTTCGGACTGGGTGGGTCGGCGCCCCAGGATCTCGCGGATGTTCAGGTACTCCTCCTCGCGGAGCCCGAGCTCCGCATAGGGCTGGACCACCTCGGGCGTCGCGGCGGCGTGCTCGACGGAGTCGAGGGTGATCTGCTGGGTCATCGGGATGCCGCTCCTGCTGTCGCCGTGGACGTACCGCTGCTGACACGGGCCAGATGAGCCAGAACGGAGGTGAACACTCCAAGCCCATCGGTCGAAGGGCCGGTGAGCGCCTCCACGGCATGCTCCGGGTGAGGCATCAGACCGACCACGTTGCCGGCGGCGTTGCACACCCCGGCGATATCCCGTTGGGATCCGTTGGGGTTCTCCCCCAGGTAGCGGAAGACCACGCGTCCCTCGGCCTCCAGCTCGTCGAGGGTACGCGCGTCGGCGACGTAGCGGCCCTCGCCGCTTTTGAGCACCACCTGGATCTCTTGTCCTGGCTCGTAGGACGAGGTCCACGCCGTGCGGTGGTTCTCCACCCGCAGCCACAGGTCGCGGGTGCGGAAGTGCATGTGCTGGTTACGGATCAGGGCGCCGGGTAGCAGATGCGCCTCGCACAGGATCTGGAAGCCGTTGCAGATGCCCAGCACCGGCATGCCCTCCGCGGCGGCCCGCATCAACGGCTCCATCACGGGTGCGAACCGTGCGATGGCGCCGGCGCGCAGGTAGTCGCCGTAGGAGAAGCCACCGGGCAGGATCACCGCGTCCACGCCGCGCAGGTTCGCGTCGGCGTGCCACAGCGAGACCGGCTCGGCGCCTGCCAAGCCGACCGCGCGCAGTGCGTCCCGGTCATCCAGGGATCCAGGGAAGGTGATAACGCCGATTTTGGTACTCACGGCTGCACCGATTCCTCTTGCTCGACCCGCACGGTGAAGTCCTCGATCACGGGGTTGGCGAGCAGTTTGTCGGCGATTTCACGCGCTTGGTCCAGATCGGGCTCGCCGTCGAACTCGATCTCGATGCGCTTTCCGACACGTACCGAGGACACGCCGGTCACGCCGAGCCGGGGAAGGGCGTTCACGATCGCCTCTCCCTGCGGATCGAGGATCTCGGGCTTGAGCATGACGTCGACAACAACGCGGGCCACGCGATGCTCCTGTCAGAGTGCCAGATTTATAGGGATCATCCAGATCTCGGGCGCCGCCCTGCGCCGATCCCGGACTGCTCCAGCTGCGGCCACAGCGTACCCGGACTCCAGGCAGAGCGGTTTGTCAACCCCGCCCCTACAGGCTGGAGATCAGGTCGATGACGGTGATACCGCACAAAACAGCGCAAACGGTCGCGCCGAGATAACGGATCACCGACAACCGGATCCGCTTCAACAGCGCGCGGCCGAGCAGCACAGCGGCGCCGGAGACCGCCGCCAACGCCAGAAACGAACCGAGGAACACCGAAACCGGCGCCCCTTCCCGGGCCACCAGGCCAGCGGTCAGCAGCTGCGACAGGTCACCCCACTCGGCGGTGAACAGCACCACGAAGCTGGTGACGGCGGCGCGCCACCCGCGGCGGTCACGACCGAGCTTGCCCGCGTACTCCTGCTCTTGTTCCTTCTCCTGGGCGTCGGCTCCGCGGGCACTGACAAACAGCACCAGCGCACCGACGCCGAACAGCAGGGCGGCCACGCCTTGAACCGGCTCTTTAGGCAGCAGCGTCAGCACCGTGCCCGCCGTCACCGCCAGCAGGCATTGCGCCGCGAACGCCGCCAGGACGCCCAACCAGACCGGGAGAGCCGGGTAGCGCGTGGAGAGCACCAGGGTGGCGATGAAGGTTTTGTCGGGAAGCTCTACCGGTGCGATGAGGATGAACGCGGTCGCGATGACCACGAGATCCATGTCGTTCCTTCCCGTGCCGGGTCGGACCGTCGCGACCTCGACCCGGCACTGTTGTACGAGTGCCTGGTCGAAGGTCTCGTCCACCTCGGCGGGAGGTCCGTGGGCCGGGCGCGACGCGCCAGTATGTCGACCACACGATTAGGGACTACTCCCCTTCGCACGCGCCACTGTACCTGGTCGTCTCAGACGTGGGCCGTCCCGGTGGGCCAAGGGCCCGGTGCCCGGGACGGCACGGCTGTGGCCGGCGTTAAGCCGTCAATGCGGCAACGGCGCGACGACGGGTATCGGGCTGCCGCTACAGGATGTCGTCGGGGCGGTAGGCGGCCGCCTCGGGGTGGCGTTCCACGACCGTTTCGATCCGGCGTACCACCTCATCTGTTTGGGAAGCCGCGGCGCCGGTGAAGGTGACCGGTGACGCCACCAGCTCCGCGATCTGGGACGCCGACAGCCCCAACCGTTTGTCGGCGGCCAACCGGTCGAGCAGGTCGTTGCGGTCGCTGCCTTTTTCACGCATCTCCAGCGCCACCGCCACCGCGTGCTCCTTGATGATCTCGTGCGCCTGTTCCCGGCCGACCCCGCGTCGCACCGCCGCGAGCAGCACCTTGGTGGTGGCCAAAAACGGCAGATACCGATCGAGTTCGCGTCGGACCACGGCCGGGTAGGCACCTAGCTCATCGAGCACGGTCAGGAAGGTCTGGAACAGCCCGTCGGCGGCGAAGAACGCGTCCGGCAGCGCCACCCGGCGCACCACCGAGCAGGAGACGTCCCCCTCGTTCCACTGGTCACCGGCCAACTCGCCGGCCATCGACAGGTAGCCGCGCAGAATCACCGCGAAGCCGTTGATGCGCTCACAGGAGCGGCTGTTCATCTTATGCGGCATCGCCGACGAGCCGACCTGCCCCTGCTTGAAGCCCTCGGTGATCAGCTCCTGGCCGGCCATCAGCCGGATCGTCAACGCCAGCGACGAGGGCGCGGCCGCCGCCTGGGTCAGCGCGGAAAGCACCTCGAAGTCCAGGGAGCGGGGATAGACCTGGCCAACGCTGGTGAAGATGGCGTCGAAGCCGAGATGTTGGGCGATCCGGCGCTCCAGCTCAGCCAGTTTCGCCGGGTCCCCGATGAGATCCAACTGGTCGGCGGCGGTGCCGACCGGGCCCTTGATCCCCCGCAGCGGGTAGCGCGCCAACAGCTCCTCGATGCGGTGGTACGCCAGTAGCAGCTCCTCCGCCGCCGAGGCGAAGCGCTTGCCCAGTGTGGTGGCCTGCGCTGGGACATTGTGGGAGCGGCCCACGATGACCAGTTCGCGGTACTCCACCGCACGCCGGGCCAACGCGGCGAGGGCGGCCACGATCCGGTCCCGGATCAGCTCCAGGGAGGAGCGGATCTGCAGCTGCTCGACGTTTTCGGTGAGGTCTCGGCTGGTCATCCCCTTGTGGATGTGCTCGTGTCCAGCCAGCGCGCAGAACTCCTCGATGCGGGCCTTCACATCGTGTCGGGTACGCCGCTCCCGCTCGGCGATCGAGGCCAGGTTGACCTGGTCGATGACGCGTTCGTAGTCCTCGATGACGCCCTCGGGGATCTGGACGCCGAGGTCGCGTTGGGCACGTAGCACGGCGAGCCAGAGCCGCCGCTCCAAAATGATCTTGTTTTCTGGGGCCCAGATAGCGGCCAGCTCGGCGGAGGCGTAGCGGGCGGCAAGGACGTTGGGGATCAGGGGCTTTGCCACCCGGCCATTGTCCCGTACGGTCCTGCCGCCTCGGTTCGGCCCTGGCACCTCGCTTACCTCGCTGACTATGGGGCGGCCCGGGCGGTTTCTGGCATGGCTCCGCCCGGGCCGAAAAGGGGAGGAGGAAAAAGAGAAAGGAGGAAACTGAGTGAGTCCCTGATTTCGCAGGGTTTTTATCAGGCTTTTATCACGGTTTTTATGGTTTTACGCGCTCAGCAGAGCGAGGCCGATGCGGAGGAGTTGATCGGCGTCCACCGGCGGAGCTGAGCGGGTCGGCATCAGCGGGTACGCGCGCTGGGGGGTTTCGAATTCCGTTCCCGCCGCGAAACCTCCCGCGATGTTGCTGGAGTGCACCATCACACCGGTCCCGTCCGTCGCGGTGATCACCACCACCGTCTCGTGGAACTCGCCGGTGGCGTACGTCACCGTCAGGATCGTCTCGCCGTCCGGACCGGTTGATGTCTCACACCCGGCGACCGGGAAGGACGCGGGGAGGTCCAGGCGGTCGCAGGTGGTGGGAAGCGTATCGGTGCCGGTCGGGCTGACGAGGGCGGACAGGTACCCCGGGCCTGCGTCGTCTACCACATCCAAGGCGGTGTAGTAGGTCCCGTTCGGGTTCCAGTCGAACTCAAAAAGCGGGACATCGATGGGCCAGCCTTCGTGCGGGAGAGCCGGGGTGAACGTGGCGTCCGGCAACAGACTCTGGAGCGTCGATTCGAAGCTCCCACTGAGCTGGGCCGCCCTCTCCACCGCCTCCGCCGGTGCTTCCGGCTCCTCCGCGGGCAGAGCGGTCTCCTCCTCGGGGAGGACAAGACGTGGATCAAGGGCGATCTTCCGCAGCTGCGTGGCGTCCAGAGCCGGGCTGGGACGGGTCACGTGGTGCAGCCCGGGGGTGAGGCCGAATCCGTAGTTGCCGCTGTAGAGCCCGTAGTTGGTGCCGTCGGTCCGGTTGACGTACACCTCGATCGAGACTGCGCCCGTGCCGAGCCCGTCCTCCCTGAGGACGATCACCAGGGTCTCCCTGTTTGGTCCGATCTCCTCCCAGCAGTCGTTGATCTGGGGCAGTGTTGCTTCGTCCCCCACCTCGCTGCAGGCCTTCGGGAACAGGTATGGGTGAGCGTCAGCCTCCCGGGGCCCATCGACCCGCAGAACGAATCTGCTGGTCCCTTGGTCGTCATCGATGTTGATGCTGGCGGTGTATACCTCGTGCCCCGAGTCTTCAGAGTCGAACGGAGTGACCGGAACGCTGTAGGCGAAAGGGGAGCCGTTCGCTCCGGCCGCGATGTACTGCCCGTCCCCCGGGCTGAACTCGGCGTCTGGGAGTACCTCCCGCAGCAGGGTCTCCAAGGCGGCCTCGGCGGCGTTCCCACCTTGGGCCACCTGCTCACCGGAGGTGCCGTCCCCCCTGACGATCGGCAACCCGATCGCGGTGACCGCGACGACCGCGGCCACCACCGTGACGCCGGCGCCGGCTTTCCGCCACCGGGCGCGGCGTCGTTCCCGACCAATCAATTGATCCACATCAATCCTGCTGGGCGGGGCGTCCTTCACCGCTTCCTCAAATAAATTCCGGTATTCGCTCATTGCATACTTCCGTATTCGACAGCTCCAACCTGCTTGATCAAGGCACGCAGCGCATCAAGCCCGCGCGCGGTTTGGCTTTTCACGGTTCCCTCCGTGCATCCGAGGATCTCGGCGGTCTCTTCCACCGAGAGATCGCAGTAGAAACGCAGCACGAGGACTGCCCGCCGACGTGGAGGCAGCTGCTGCAGCAGCTGTGACACGTCAGTGGGGTCGGAGGATCCCGATTCCGGGGCGGCTCGCTCCGGAACGGCGTCGGTGACGCTCTCCCGCCGCATTCGACGTCGTTCATCGAGCCACGCGCGGGTCAGGATCCTGCGTGTGTAGGCGTCGAGGTGTTCGTACCGAGAGACCCGGTTCCAGTGCCGGTAGAGCTTGCTCAGCGTTACCGAGACCAGGTCATCTGCGGTATGCCAATCCCGGCATAACAGATACGCCATGCGGCGTAGCGACTCCATGCGGGCCGTTACGTACTCTCGGTACGCCTCCTCCTGCGACCGTCTCACATTCCCGTCCTCTCTGCGGTTTCTGATCGGAGAACGGAGGGGCGCCACGGCCGGGTTGCCTGGTTAGGAAGCTCATCGAGTTTCGCTACACACGTCGTCGATGACCGCCGTCGATCAGGAAGTCCCAGGCGCAGCGCAGGAGAACCTGTGGCTGATGTGGCCAACGGGTGGGTGGTGTGGGGTTCGCTGAGCGTACCCCTGCGGATCCCCAAGGCCGACTCTCAAGCGACGGAATGCCGCATAAATTCTGATCTCTCCCTTGACAGGAAGTAGCGATCAGTGATGCGCCCCACGCAATTTTGCCGAACCCGCATGTTTTCCGGGTACGCACGCTTCGCTACCCTCGTGTCATGAGCACAGAGCCTGGGCTACGGGAGCGCAAGAAGGCCGCGACC
Source organism: Actinomycetales bacterium (assembly GCA_002919305.1). Taxonomy (GTDB): domain Bacteria; phylum Actinomycetota; class Actinomycetes; order Mycobacteriales; family Micromonosporaceae; genus RSA1. The sequence goes on along the minus strand of PKFB01000060.1, from coordinate 82,454 downwards.
CGTGCCATGCTGTGCCAGGCCGCGATGCGGCTGGCTCTTGAGCGTGGCGTGGAGCACGTGACCGCTGAAGCGATCGCAGCCGAGGCCAACGTGTCGCCGCGGACCTTCCACAACTACTTCTCCTCCAAGGAGGAGGCGATCGTCGCGGCGCACTTTGAAGGCGCGCACGGGCTGCTGGAATCGCTACGAGCCCGCCCGCGGGATGAGTCTGTCTGGACGTCGCTGGAGGTCTGTGCTCAGGAACTCATCGACCGGCTGAGAGGCGATGCCTCTCCGGACAACCTTCGGCGAATGTTCAAGGAGTTGCACACCATCAAGACTCATCCGGCGTTGACGGCCCAACACCTCAACGCCCTTCATGACCTGACTCGTAGGCTCGCCGAGGAGGTGGCTTCCCGCACCGGCACCGACCTTGATCGCGATCTGTATCCCCGTCTGCTCTGCGCCGCCGTCGGCGCCGCTTTTATGGCGGTGACCGACATGTGGGTACACGGCCAGACCGACCGTGACCTGCATGACCTGCTCAAGGAGGCCTTTGCCCTCCTGCAGGCCGGGCTCCCCATCCCGTCGGGGATGGATACGCAGCCCGCGGCCCCCTCCGTTCCTTCGGCTCCCTCCCACTCCACGGGTGGATCAGCAGTCACACCTGCGTACTGCGAGCCCGACGCCACGGCACGCAGCGTTTCTCCCCCACCCGATATCGACTCCTCCCGGGACGCTACAGACCAGTAGCGGCCTATCTCATCTATCCGGGTAGCTCCCTCTGCCTGCCCTGATGGATCCCCCCTGCCCTGACGTCGCCGGCACGTCGTCAGGCCGGTTCCCACGCCCCCCTATCCGCCGTATGGCGCCACGTCCTGTGTGGGCCACGGCGTCTCGCTCACTTTCGCGTCATCACGGGAAACGACTGGACAGGAGATCATCATGGCGACATTCCTCTATCGGCTCGGCCGATTCTCCTTCCGACGAAGGTGGTCGGTCCTCGGTGCGTGGGTGGCCCTGCTGGTGGCTGTCGGGATCGGCGCCTTGACTCTCTCTGGGGAGACCACCGACTCGATCTCGATCCCCGGCACCGAGGCCCAGGAAGCGATTAACCTGCTGGAAGAGCGGTTCCCGGAGGCGTCCGCCGATGGCGCGTACGCCAACGTGGTCTTCGCCGCTCCTGAAGGGGAGTCGCTGACTGACCCCGATCATCAGGCCGCGGTCACGGAGGTTGTCGAACGGTTACAAGCCGCGCCCTTAGTCGCCACGGTGACCGATCCTTATCAGACTCAGGCGATCTCCCCGGACGGCCGCATCGGGTACGCGCGGGTGACCTACACCGTGCAGTCGATGGAGATGACCGAGGAGGCTCGGGAGGCGCTTGAGGAGGCTCCGGAGCCCGGACGCGACGCTGGCCTGACCGTGGAGATCGGTGGTGACGCGATATCGCCGCCGTTCGAACAACAGCTCACCGAGGTCATCGGTCTCATCGTGGCCGCGATCGTGCTGGCCATCACCTTCGGATCGCTGGTCGCCGCCGGTCTGCCGCTGCTCACCGCGCTCCTCGGGATCATGATCAGCATGTCGGCGGTCCTGATCGCCACCGGGTTCGTGGATCTCAGCTCCACCACTCCCACGCTGGCGTTGATGCTCGGCCTGGCGGTCGCGATCGACTACGCGCTGTTCATCTTGTCTCGGTACCGGCACGAGATCACCACCGGTCTCAGCGGCGAGGAGGCCGCCGGCCGAGCCGTGGGCACCGCCGGTTCCGCCGTGGTCTTCGCGGGCCTCACCGTGGTGATCGCCCTGGTCGGCCTGTCCGTGGTCGGTATCCCGATCCTCACCGAGATGGGTCTGGCCGCCGCCGGCGCGGTGGCGATAGCGGTGCTCATCGCCCTCACTCTGCTGCCCGCGCTTGCCGGCTTTGCGGGGCAGCGGGTACTCGCTGGCCGGATCCCCGGGCTGCGTGCCCGTGACCCGGAGGCGGAGGAGGCGGGCAAGCCCAACTTCGGACATCGCTGGGCAGCGTTCATCACCCGGCGCCCGCTTCCGGTGCTGTTGCTGTCGGTCGTGGGCTTGGTGGTCCTGGCACTGCCGGCTCTGGACCTACGCCTGGGCCTGCCCGATGACGGCAACCTGGGCCCGGAAACCACGCAGCGTCGGGCGTACGACCTGCTCTCTGAAGGTTTCGGGCCCGGATTCAACGGCCCGCTCACCGTCGCGGTTGACGCCGCCGGCACCGCCGACCCGGCCGCGGTGGTCACGGCGGTCTCCGACTCCATCTCTGCGCTCGACGGCGTGATCTCGGTCAGTCCGCCGGTCTTTAACCAGGCGGGTGATACCGCGCTGCTCACCGTGATCCCGGCGACCGCCCCCGCCAGCGCTGAAACCGAGGAGCTGGTCCACACCATTCGGGACGTCTCCGACGGCGTCGCTGAAGACCACGGCGCCGACCTCGTCGTCACCGGCCTGACCGCCGTCAACATCGATATCTCCGACGTAATGGCCGACGCCATGCTGCCCTATCTGGTGCTGGTTGTGGGTCTGGCCTTCATCCTGCTGATGCTGGTGTTCCGTTCGATCCTGGTGCCTCTGAAGGCGACCGTGGGCTTCCTGGCCACCGTCGCGACCACCTTCGGTGCCCTGGTGGCGGTGTTCCAGTGGGGTTGGTTGATGGAGGTGTTCGGGGTCGAGGAGACCGCGCCTATCATCAGCATCCTGCCGATCTTCATGATCGGTGTGGTGTTCGGGCTGGCGATGGACTACCAGGTGTTCCTGGTGACCCGGATGCGCGAGGAGCACGTGCATGGTGCCACCCCCAAGGACGCCATCATCAGCGGGTTCACCCATGGAGTCCGGGTGGTGACCGCCGCCGCGATCATCATGATCGCCGTCTTCGCGGGCTTCGTCTTCTCCGACAACTCAACGATTAAGACGGTGGGCTTTGCCCTCGCCTTCGGAGTCGCGGTGGACGCCTTCGTGGTCCGCATGACGGTCGTGCCGGCGGTGATGGCGCTTCTTGGCCGCAGCGCCTGGTGGCTACCGCGGTGGCTGGACCGGGTGCTGCCCAACGTGGACGTGGAGGGCGAGAAGCTGCGTCACCGCCTGGAGACGGACCACGACAACAAGGCGCCCGAGCCAGAGCTGGTTCACCCCTAAGGCGGTTGCGCCACCGTGGGGAGCTCCGTGAGGATCTCCCCATAACATCGATGCATGTCGATTAAAGGTCGGGTCGTTCTCCCTCGGGAGGACGACCCGACGCACGTAATACCGCAGCTAATACCGCAGCTCACGTAATGCCGCCGCTCATCAGACAGCCTCTGTTCACCAAACGGATGTAGCGTCCGGTTTCGGGTGAAGATTCGGAGGCTCGTATGTGTGGCTCCAGGACTGAAACCGCAACAAATCCGGGTCGACGTGCCCTGTTCATCGCGGCGGGAGCCGCGCTTGCGACGGCGACCCTGGACAGGTTCCTGCCCGCGGTGAGCTTCGCCGCGGAAACCAACCGGCGAGAGGAGACCCGCACCATCACCGGCCGGTTCGAGGCGGGTGCGCCCGACTGGTGGTACCTGCCGGTGGAGATCCCGCGGGGCGTCCGGGAGATCGAGGTGGTCTACACCTACGACAGGCCACCGGTGCCGCCCGGGACCGCCGGCAACGCGCTGGATATCGGCATCTTCTCCCCCGCCGGACATGACCTGGGCAACGCCCGCGGGTTCCGCGGCTGGTCCGGCGGTTTCCGGGACCGGTTCACGATCAGCGCGTCAGCGGCCACCCCGGGTTATCTTCCGGGTCCGATCACCCCTGGGACCTGGCACATCATCCTGGGGCCCTACACCATCGCTCCTCAGGGCATGGAGTACCGAGTGGACATCACCCTGCGGTACGGATCGCCGGGGCGTCGTTTTGTTCCAACCCCGGCCCCGGAGCAGGCCCGTGGGCGAGGACGCGCGTGGTACCGGGGAGACTGTCATCTCCACACCCAGCATTCGGACGGCGTCTGGCAGCCGGAGGACCTCGCGGCGGCGGCCCGCGCCGCGGGACTCGACTTCATCGCCTCCACCGAGCACAACACCACCAGCGCCTCCCTCCAGTGGGGACGACACGCTGGTGAGGACCTGTTGATTGTGGATGGTGAGGAGATCACGACCCGTTCCGGACACTGGTTGGCGCTGGGTTTGCCACCGGGGTACTGGATCGACTGGCGCTACCGCTTCGGAGACTCCGGCCAATTCCGGCGTTTCGCACAGCAGGTACGCGCGGTGGGCGGCCTGGTGGTCGCGGCCCACCCCTATTGCCCCTATGTGGGTTGTCCCTGGGAATTCGGATACGACGATGTCGACGCCGTCGAAGTCTGGAATGGGCCGTGGACTTTAGACGATCAGCTCGCGGTCCAGACCTGGGATGAGCTGCTGCGCCGCGCCGTGACCGAAGCCCGACGGGGTCATGGGCACCGTCCACGGTGGATCCCCGCGATCGGCAACTCCGACTCCCACAACTCCTCCCAGACCGTCGGTCTGCCTCAAACGGTGGTCCAGGCGGACGCGCTCACCACTCGCCACGTGCTCGCCGGTCTGCGAGCCGGCCGCTCCTGGTTGGCGGAGTCGGCGCACGTTCAGCTGCGGATGACCGCCCGGTCCGGTGGCCGCACCGCCGGGATCGGCGAGTATCTGCGTACCGGCGCCCGCACTGAGATTCTTCTGGAGGTCGAGGGAGCCCCGAACTGTCAGATTCAGCTGCTCACCCCCGAGGGCCTGGCGTACACCGCGGACATCCCAGGTTCCGGCGCGGCCACGGTGCGCTGGGAGGTGCCCGCCGGCACGGCCTGGGTACGCGCCGAGATCCGTCGCCCGGTGCCGACCCAGACCACCCCGGACACGATGGTCGCGCTTACCAACCCGATATTTCTGGGAATATGACCCGCCTCGCCGTCGTGTGACTGCCTGTCTTCTCATGAGCTGAGAAAGCCGTGGGCGGCGATCAGACGTCGCCCCCCACGGCTTTTAGGCGAAGTACCTGCGCCTTTACCACCACAATGAATCCGCCCCCCTCTCCACCACCCGCTTCTTACCACCAAAACGGGCGTTAAACCAAAATCATTCACTCACCTCTCCCTCTTGTAATTAAAAATCTCTTGCACTAACAAACGTCGAGTGGTAAACCACGACCGCCCACCTCAGCCCACTCAGTGGGCATGGCCAGCGACTCCATAAGCGCGGGCTTCTGCCCTGAGGCTTCATGACGAGTACACGTTCTCGGCGTAGAAATCCCCGCTTTCTCCAGATTCGTCTGCCCGGCGTCCCCTGGTTCTTACCAGAATCCCCCGTCCCACGATCGCCTAGCCTTCATGCGTCGCACCGCGAGGCACACCCAGCGATACTGCGATTAATAGATCCATAAATACAAGATCATTAATGAAGGAATCGCGGTGGACGGCGGTCGTTACTGTATAGAAAAAGAACCTCGCTGAGCGAGGAGGACGCGTGATCATTAAGGCGATGCTGATCGTGGCATCCGGTACGCCCTGTCGCGTACTCCTCTCCTGGCCGTCGCTTTCTGGGTGTTCGTGAATCCGCCAACCGAACCCGACCTCAAGGCTCAGCTCTGGAATGGAGCTTGCGATGACGACCAAAACCAGGTCCGCGGCCAGAAGACCGGATGAGCCGTCGGTCTCCCCGGGTGGAGCGCCCTCATCCGTTACCGGAGCCGCTTCCGGCAGATATCTCTCGCCATGGTCACGGGTAGCCCGGGTGCTCCGGCTGATCACAGTGCTGGTGGTGCTCGCGCTGTTGACGGTCCTCGGGGTGTTCGCGGTGGTGGGCTTTCCAGGCCCACCCACGGAGGAAGAGCTGCTTGAGGAGGCCGGGCTGACAGGGCGAAGCGTGCTCCGGATCGGGGTACGCGCCGATCAGCCGGGCACTGGCTACTACGACGAGACCCTTCGCGAATTCGTGGGATTCGAGATCGACATCGCTCTGATGATCGCTTCGGATCTTGGCTTCCGCCGCGACCAGGTCGAGTTCTACCAGATCCAGTCCGAAGACCGGGCCCGCATGCAGGCGACCACGCCGACCGGTGAGTACATCACCGTGGACCTGGTCGTCTCTTCCTACACCATCACCCCGGAGCGGGAGGCGCAGGAGTCGGTCAGCTTCTCCGAGCCCTATTTGCTGACTGAGCAATCGGTCGTCACCCGCCGAGATCACCCTCCGGTTGAACACCTCGGGGATCTGCGCGGTGAACGGGTGTGCACCATCACCACCTCCACCTCTGAAGGACCGGCCATCGAGGCGGGGCTGGATCTGTACGAACAAAATCTCGCCTCAGCCTGCGTAGCAGGCCTGCTCGACCACACCTACGACGCGTTCACCACCGACGCGGCGATCATGGCCGGTTTCGTCGCGCAATACCCCGACCAGCTGTACCACCACGACATCGGTTACGACCGAGTGGAGGCGTGGGGGATCAACACCGGAGGCAACGAAGCGCTGCGCACCCTCGTCAATCTCTACCTGTACCGGTCGTGGAGCGATCCGGAGGATCAGCGCTGGGAGGAGGCCTTTGAGGAACACCTCGCACCCCTGCAGCCGTTCAACGGCGAGCAGCAGGTCGCGATAGGTGAGCAACCCAAGGTGGACCCGGTCGACGTGCGTGAGTGGCCGTGATCGAACCCATCAGTGACGGAAAGGCAGAGCCGGCTCGGGAACGGCGCACTCGGGACCGCCAGTGGCTGTGGGCCCTGTTGCCGGTTTTCCCACTCGTCCTGCTGGCGTTGCGCCTGTGGTACCTGAGCCGGCAGAACATCTCCACGATGTTGCTGCTCATCCAGCACGTCAATCCGATCGGCTTGATCAGCTGGCTGGTCATCAAGCTGATCTGGATCTTTCCCATCGGCGTGCTGGTGGGGTGGATGGTGGGGACCCTGTCGCGGATCAGCGCCCCGCACGCGCTGTCACCGCGCCTGGCCCGCATCGCCTATCGCCTGCCGGGCTGGGTGGTCGTGGTGGCGGTGGTGACCGCGGCGGTGACCTGGCAGCTGCGCTTTCTGCCTCTGCTGGGGATGATCACAGTGACGACCAGCGCGCTCATCCTGCGGGAAAGCGGACGGTCACGGCTCGAACGGTTCGCGTCCCGGGTGCTTCCCGTGGCGGCCGCCGTCTTCGGGTATCTGTGGTTCCTGCCGGCCGGGATGGAGGCGGCGCGTGGTGACGATCCATTGACCGCCGTGTTGCTGCTCCTGCCGCCCCTACTCACCGTGGTGTTAAGTGGTCCGCTTCCGGCCGTGGCGGCCCAACCAGTCACCATCGCGGCCGGAAGCGGCCTGGCACTTCTGGTTCCGCTCCTGATCGCCGCCGCTTTCCTCCGGGCACCGGTGATGCCGCTGAGCATGCTGGAGATCGACGATCAGGACCCGACCACCCCCACCGAGGTGGTGGTCGGGTATGTGGTCACGGTGGACGACCGCATGACCACGCTCTTGAACGCGCACGGCGCCATCTCGTTCATCCCGACCGAGAACGTGGTCTCACGGGCACTCTGCCCGGACCCCACCAACCAGCCACCCATCAGCGACATCCGGGTACGTGGGTGGCATGTCGAGCAGACGCTCCTCACGCTGCTCGTGACGCCCGGGCCGCCCACATCCTCCACATTGGACGTGGACGACCAGGAGCTACGGCGTCACTGTCGCGCCTTCAACGCTCAGACCTGACCGCCCGCGGGTGCCCCGGGTGGTCTGGACACCAGGCCTGTACCAGGTCAGTCCCGGGTCAGTCCCGGCCCGGTACCTGGATCTCACCCCGGACAGCGGCGAGCGCGATATCCCGCCGATAGTGCGCGCCGTCCAGCATGACCCTGTCGACCAGGGCGTACGCGGCGTCCCGCGCCTCCGCCAGGGTGGCGCCGGTAGCGGTGCAGGCCAGCACGCGTCCTCCAGCCGACACCAGGACCCCGTCCTCACGCAGCGCGGTCCCAGCGTGCAGGATCCCCGGCACCCCGGACGCGCCTGTGATCACATCGCCGGTACGCGGCGTCCCCGGGTACCCCTCGGCGGCCACCACCACGGTCACCGCGGCGCCGGGCCGCCACGCCAGCGGCGGCTTCTCCGACAGCTGCCCCACCGCCGCCGCGTGCAACAGCCCCGCCAGCGGCGTCTCCAGCAGCGCCAACACCGCCTGAGTCTCCGGATCCCCGAACCGGCAGTTGAACTCGATCACCTTAGGCCCGTCGGCGGTGAGGACCAGCCCGGCGTACAGCAGCCCCACGAACGGCGTACCCCGGTTCTTCAGCTCCCCCAGGGTGGGGCGCACGATTCGGGTCATCACCTCGTCGACGAGGTTCTCCGGAGCCCACGGCAGGGGCGCGTACGCCCCCATGCCGCCGGTGTTCGGTCCGGTGTCACCGTCGCCGACCCGCTTGAAGTCCTGGGCCGGCAGCAGTGGAACGGCCGCCTCCCCGTCGGTGATCACGAAAAGCGAGAACTCCGGACCAGCTAGAAACTCCTCGACCACCACACGTCCGCTGGCGCTGGCGTGCGCCAGGGCCGCCTCCCGGTCGCTGGTGACCACCACGCCCTTCCCCGCGGCCAGGCCGTCCTTCTTGACCACGTAGGGCGGGCCAAACTCGTCGAGCGCGGCGGCCACCTCCTCCGGCTGGGAGCAGGTGTACGCGCGAGCCGTCGGCACCCCGGCCGCAGCCATGACCTCCTTGGCGAACGCCTTGGAACCTTCGATCTGAGCCGCCGCCGCGGACGGCCCGAAGCAGGCGATGCCCTTGGCGCGGACCGCGTCGGCGACGCCGGCGACCAGCGGCGCCTCAGGGCCGATCACCACCAGGTCCGCAGCGAGTTCGGTGGCCAACCCGGCGACCGCCTCCGGATCGGTAATCGCAACCGACATCGTCTGCGCGACGGCCCCGATACCGGGGTTCCCCGGCGCGCAGTACAGCCCGGTGACGGCGGGGTCAGCGGCGAGAGCGACAGCAAGGGCGTGTTCACGACCGCCCGAACCGATGAGAAGCACGCGCACGTCTGTGCAGCCTACGCGGTGGCGATCCGGTCTTCGCGGAGTGTTGTCCGGCTTGTCAGCAGCCCGTCACCAGAATCCGGTTGGCTCTCCCCGGATTCGCACCCAGCATGGAGGACCTTATGGCGCGACGATGGTTAACGCTCGGGCTCGCCGGCGTGCTGCTTGGAAGCACGCTGGTGGCGACGCCCGCGAGCGCTGCGGCGAGCAGGACCGCGACCCCTGCGTACCAGATCACCTCAGAGTCGGTTAGCTGGCACGACGTTCTCCGGGGACATTTCCATCCCAGACGGGACCCGATTGTCATCGCCCACCGAGGCGCGAGCGGCTACCGTCCGGAGCACACCCTCGAGGCGTACCGGCTGGCCATCGCGATGGGGGCAGACTACATCGAGCCGGATCTGGTATCCACCCGGGACGGGGTGCTGGTGGCCCGGCACGAGAATGAGATCTCAAGCACCACCGATGTGGCCCAGCGCCCGGAGTTTGCCGACCGGCGACGTACCAAGATCATCGACGGTCAGGCCGTGACCGGCTGGTTCACCGAAGACTTCACCCTCGCTGAGCTGCGGACGCTGCGCGCCCGGGAGCGCCTCCCTGAGCTGCGGCCGCACAGCGCGCAGTACGACGGGCTGTACCAGATCCCGACCCTGCAGGAGATCATCGATCTGGTCCGCCAGGAGAGCCGGCGCCTGAACCGGACGATCGGCATCTACCCGGAGACCAAGCACCCCACCTATTTCGACTCCATCGGGCTGTCGCTGGAAGAACCCTTGGTGCAGACCCTGCGCCGCAACGGGTTGGCGCACCGGAACGCGCCGGTGTACATCCAGTCGTTCGAAACCAGCAATCTGCGGGACCTCAACCGCATGATCGATGTGCCGTTGATCCAGCTCCTTGACTCCTCGGGCGCGCCGTATGACCTGGTCGCGGCCGGTGACCCGCGTACCTACGCTGACCTGGCCACCCCGCAAGGCCTGCGGTGGATCTCCCGGTACGCCGACGGCATCGGTGCGAACAAGAATCTGATCGTGCCCCGGGACTCCTCAGGTGCGCTGACCGCTCCCACCTCCCTGATCCGGGACGCGCATCGCGCGGGCCTGCTGGTGCATGCCTGGACGTTCCGCGCCGAGAACAACTTCCTGCCGCTGGACTTCCAGATCGGCACCGACCCGGCGGCGTACGGCAATATCGCCGCGGAGTACGCGCTGTTCCTCAGGCTCGGCGTTGACGGGCTCTTCAGCGATCATCCTGACACCGCTGTCGCCGCGGTCTCCTGGAACCGACGCTTCGCGTACGCCGGGAGATAGCCAGAGAAACCGGGGATAGGTCGGGCGGCTGATTCGGTTGTGGCTGAGGCGGAACCGGCGAAGCGCCGGGTTCATGCCCCGCGTCGCCAGGCCCACCGAATCAGCCGTCTGAGACGTCGACTTCAAACTCGTCCCCTCCCACATCTCCCTCTGTTTCACTCATGACGCATAATTCGGTGACAATGGGAGGTACTATCCGTAAAGTTTTATTTTTCATTTAATTAATGATCATCCATGGATACCGATGTGGACCTCCTGAGTGAGCTGCTCGCTCCGCTGCGCCTCCACGGTGTTTTTCACAGCCACTGGACGGCGCGGGCCCCCTGGGGTGTCGCCGGAGCTCATGAGAACGGCGCCCTCCTCCACTTCGTCCGGGAAGGATCCTGCGTGGTGGAGCTGCCCGGAACCGCGCCGTTAACGTTGCGGACCGGTGACCTCGCTCTCTTCCCCCATGGCACCGGCCACCGGCTGGGCGACCGGCCAGGACGGCCCACGATTCCGCTCTCCCAGTTACTTCCCCAGCGCCCACCGGACACGATGCGCGTGGTCACGATCGACGGCGCTGGCGCAGTCACCACGATGCTGTGTGGCGGACTGCGGTACGACCGAGCCGCGGCCGCTCCGCTGTACCGGGCCTTACCGCCGGTTTTAGTCCTCGACGCCGCCACGGTGGCGGCGGAACCGCTGCTCGCGGGCACCTTACGGGAGCTCGCCGCGGAGTGGGATCACATACGTGCGGGTGGACGCCTGGTGGCGCTGCGGGCGTTTGAGTTAGTTTTCGTGCTCGCGCTGCGTGTGGCGCTCGACTACTCGGCGCAGAACACGCCGCTGGTGCGGGCGATGCGGCACCCCGCGATCAGCCGCGTGCTGTTCGCCATCCACACCCGGTACGCCGAGCCGTGGACCTTAGAGTCGCTCGCCGCGGAGGCGGGCATGTCCCGCTCGGCATTCGCGGCGACGTTTCGGCGCCTCGTCGGCGAGGCTCCCATGCGCCACCTGATGAACCGGCGGCTGCAGGAAGCGGCGCGGCTGCTCGGCGAGACCTCCCTCACCCATGACGCGATCGCCGCACGGGTTGGCTACGGGTCAAGCACCGGGCTCCATCTCGCGTTCCGGAACTGGAGCGGGCAGACCCCCGGCGAGTACCGCCGGGCCCGTCTCGCCTCAGCCCGCACGGAAGTGTCCGCATGACCTTCACGCCGCATGAAGCACGACACAAAGTACGTGAAGTACGCGCTTCACGCACGTGAGATGGCCTAATGCCCGTCAGGAGGAAAACGCACGCGCGTACCGCAAAGATTTCTTTGCAAAGATTTCTTTGCAACCGTACGCTGACCGCATGAACCAAAACCCGCCCCCAGATCCGCCGGAACGCAACGACATCATCACAGTCCGCGATATCGCCAGCCTGAAAGCCGTAGCACACCCATTGCGCGTCCGCCTACTCGGCGCGCTCCGCATCAACGGCCCCGCCACCGCCAGCCAGCTCGCGCGCGAGTTCGGCGAGAGCAGCGGCTCCACCAGCTACCACCTGCGCCAGCTGGCCCGGTACGGCTTCATCGAAGAAGACCCAGAGCAACCCAACGCCCGAGAGCGACGATGGCGCGCCCGACACCGCTACACCAGCTGGCGCGATTCGGACTTCATCGAGGATCCGGAGGGCCGGGAAGCCGCCAAATTCATGCGGGAGCGGCAACGTGAACTGGCCGCCGCCACCGCTCGTCGCTTCGAGGCCGCCGCCGAGGCCGGCGCCTGGAGCCGGGAGTGGATCGACGCGGCCGGGATGAACGACTTCGTCGTTCGCCTCACCCCGGCGGACCTGACCACACTCATTGACCGCATCAAGGAGCTGGTCGAGGAGTACGCCGCACGAAGCGCCGACGCCCCCGACGCCGAACAGGTCTACCTGTTCCTCTCCGCCCACCCGTTCCAAGGCCACCCGGAATGATCACCGCGACCGCGGCGCGTCGCCGCTTCGTGGCGGTCAGCGCCCTCCTCTGGCTCGCACCCGGGCTGCAGATGGCGACCATGGTCCTGTTACTCGCCGCCCGCGGCGCCGACATCGCGACGATCAGCCTCGTGATGGTCACCCACGGCGTAGTGGTGACGGCGCTGGAGCTGCCCACCGGTGGAGTCTCGGATGTGATCGGCCGGCGCGGTGTGATCGCGGCGTCCGCGCTGCTCGGAGCGCTGAGCGCCATCGGACTGGCGTTCGCCACCGCAACGTGGCTGTTCCTCACGGCGGTTGTCCTCAAAGGGGTGGCCCGCGCGTTATCCAGCGGGTCGGCCGAGGCCTGGTACGTCGACACCGTACGCGCCGCAGACGCCACCGCATCGCTGCGGCAGGGCCTGTCCCAGGGACACGCCGCCGGCTCCGTCGCGCTCGCGGTCGGCACCGTCATCGGCGGTGCGATCCCCTTCCTGGTCCCGCTCCCCGACGATGGTTTCCTCGTTCCGCTCGCGGTGCCGATGCTGCTCGCCGCCGCGGTGTCGCTGACACTCCTGGTGGTCGCGGTGACCGCCATGCCGGAGCCGCCCCGCACGGAGCCCACACCGGTCGGCTGGAAAGACCTGCTCCGAGGCGTACCCGCCACGGTCGCCCACGGCCTCCAGCTCGGTCTTGGCGACTCCGTCCTGCGGCGCCTCCTGCTCACGGTCGCGGTCAGCGGACTGGCCCTGTACGCGGTGGAGACGTTCACTCCGCTCCGAATGGCCGACCTCACCGACGACGCGACCACCGCGGGTCTGGCGTACGGGGTGGCGACCACGGTTGGATTCGCTGCCTCGGCCCTCGGTTCGACGCTGAGCCCGTGGCTGGCGGACCGCCTATCCCTGCAGGCCACTGCGGCCGTCGGCGCGGCCATAGCGGCGTTGTCCATGCTGGGGCTGGCGGCGTCGGGTGGACTGTCCGGCGCGGCCGGCATCGCGATCGCCGTCGGCGCGTACGCCGGCCTCTTCATCGGACTAGGAATCGTGTCGCCGGTGCGGTCAGAGCTGCTGCACGACCGGATCTCCTCCAGCGAGCGCGCCACGATCCTGTCGGTGGACTCGCTCGCGCTCCAAGGCGGCGGCGTGGTCGGCGCGTTCAGCCTGGCGTACCTGGCCTCCTCGGTCGCACCGACCGCCGCGTGGTGGGTCGCGGGTGGGGCGCTGCTCGCCGCGGCGGGCGTCTACCTCGCGCTCCGCGTCCCCACCCGAGTGCCTTCCCCCGCCGCCTGCCCGACCACCGGGCCGCCGCGTCCCGAAGCCACCCTCCGCCAACCGTGATCATCCTTGATCACGGAGCCGAGAGGGAGTCTCAGTCGAGCAGGTCCCGACGCACCACGTTCTGATCGCGCCCCGGGCCAACCCCGATCACGCTCACCGGCGCACCGCACAACTCCTCGATGCGCTCCACATAACGCCGAGCGTTGGCCGGCAGCTCCTCGAACTTACGGATCCCGGTGATGTCCTCGTTCCAGCCGTCATGCCACTCATAGACCGGCTTAGCGTGGTGGAAGGCGGTCTGGGTCATCGGGATCTCGTCGTACCTTTCGCCGTCCACCTCGTACGCCACGCAGATCGGCACCCGCTCCAAACCAGACAGCACATCCAGCTTGGTCACCACCAAGTCAGTGATCCCGTTGACCCGCACCGCGTACCGCCCGATGAGCGCATCGAACCAGCCGCAGCGGCGCTGCCGGCCGGTGGTGGTGCCGTATTCGCCGCCGACCTTCAGCAGATGCTGACCGGCCTCGTCGAACAGCTCCGTGGGGAACGGACCGGATCCGACCCGGGTGGTGTACGCCTTGATCACCCCGGCCACCCGATTGATCCGAGTCGGCGGGATCCCTGAGCCCACGCACGCTCCACCCGCGGTCGGGTTAGAGGAGGTCACGAAGGGGTAGGTGCCGTGATCCACGTCCAGCATCGTGGCCTGGGCCCCCTCCAGCAGGACGGTTTCGCCCCGCTCCAGGGCCTTGGCCAGCACCAGCCGGGTATCGGTGATGTAGGGGCGCAGCCGCTCGGCGTACCGCAGATACTCCTCGGTGACCGCGTCGACGTCGATCGCCTTGCGGTTGTAGACCTTGACCAGCACCTGGTTCTTCTCACGCAGCGCCAGCTCAAGCTTCTTGCGGAGAATCCCCGGATCGAGCAGATCCTGCATCCGAATACCGACGCGCGCGACCTTGTCCCCGTACGCCGGTCCGATGCCGCGTCCGGTCGTACCGATTCGCGCTGATCCCAGGTACCGCTCGGTGACCCGGTCCAGTGCCCGGTGGTGCGGCATGATCAAGTGGGCATCGGCGGAGATCAACAGCCGGGAGGTGTCGACGCCCCGAGCGGCCAAGCCGTCCAGTTCGTCTAGCAGGACCTTGGGGTCCACCACGACCCCGTTGCCGATGATCGGGACGCACCCTGGGGTCAGGATGCCGGATGGCAGCAGATGCAGCGCGAACTTCTCGCCGTCAGGGCGCACCACCGTATGGCCAGCGTTGTTCCCTCCCTGGTAGCGCACCACATAGTCGACGCGCTCACCGAGCACGTCGGTCACTTTGCCTTTACCCTCATCGCCCCACTGGGCACCGACGAGTACGATCGCTGGCATCTCTTTTCCGCCTCCCTGAAGGGCCGCCCTTCGCGGCCGCGTACCCAACCCCTTCTCGCCCCGCCGGGTCGGGTGGCGGTTACAGGCTAGCGACCCGCGCCACCGACCTCCCGGACGGCCTGACGCGATACCGCGCGTACGGTCGATCTCGATGGTTGGCTGACATATGGAGATCCGAAACAGTGGACGTCGTCCTGCTCACGCTCGCTGATGCCGGCTCAGGGCACGGTGAGCGGGTGCCTGTGCTGCGCTGTCGAGACGCCCTCCGCGACGGAGGCGCCGATGTCGAGACCCGTACCGCGACCTCCGACCGCGAGATCGACGAGGTTCTTCAACGGCAGGCGGAGGGGGCACGGCTCATCGTCGCGGCCGAGTCCGACGGCCAGGTACGCGCCGTGATGCGGCGCATGATGCGGCGGTACGCCGACCCGCCCAGCCGGCGCTCCCCCACGCTCCCCGATGACCGGACACTGCCGGATCTACCCACGATCGGGATTCTTCCGCTCGATCCGACCGGGCCTTGTGGCGCGAGCAGCCCCGAAGGAGTCACGGACCTGGCCGACCGGTTGGGGCTGCCCCGCTCCCCCGAGGAGGTGGCCGCGGCGGTCCTGTCCGGCCGGGAACGCCGCGTTGATTTGCTGCGCAATGATGGGGGCTCCCTCACCCTTCACGGAGCCTTGGTGGGAGGTACGGATGAGGCCGGCCGGATGGTGACCTGGCGGGCCAGAATCGAGGTGGATGACGCCGTACTCAGCGATGGCCGGGAACCCCTGCTGGCCTGCGCCGTCGCCAACGCCGACGGGTACGCCGACCTCGACGAGCTTCCTCTTGTCACCACGGCCGACCCCGCCGACGGAGTCCTCAACGTTGGAGTGGCGGTGCCGGTGTACAACGTCGGGCGTTTCGGGTTTGGGCTTTTGCAGCGTCGCCGGTTCCGCATCGAAGTCCGACGCGCGAAAGGACGTGCGGTGGCCATCACTCCGCGCGAGCATGTGCCCTGCTTGGACGACGGGGTTGCGACTACGCTCACCCGGAAACGAACGTGGTGGATGGAGCGCGCGGCGTGGGCCGTGTACACCAGCTGAGGACTACTGTGATTCCCAAACGGAGTTTCGTGCTTCGAACTACGACAGGGGGTGCGCGTGGAGGACTCCCGCACTGAACCGCAGCGTGGTCACGATCCGGCGTTTGGACCGGCGTACCCGGCGGGCTCGTCGCAGCCGCACCACCTGACGCCGTATGGTGACGACAACTCCGATGATGATCTGATCTGGCCCCCGATCGAGGAAGCCTCGGCGCGTCCACCCAAGCCTGGCAGCGGGTTCAATTTCTCCGCCGGTACGCCGGTCGATTCCGAGAATCCGATGGCGGAACCGACCAGTGTGCTCACTCCTCTGCCCTCGCCGACCCCGCCCGCTCCCTCCTCAGGATCGGGTATGGGAAGCGACGCTGCCGATCCCGGCTTTGGCTCTGCCGCCCCTACCGGCCCGGTGACTCCCGGGCCGGCCCCTGGTGCTCCAGGGCCTGTCCCCGGTGCTGATCCGACGCCCTCCGGCTGGGCCGGTCCCACTGGCTTCCCCCCACCGTTCGGTCCCCCACCCTCTAGCCCCACGTTCCCTCCGGCTGAATCTCCCGCTCCGGCACCGCCGCCCAGCCTTGACACGGCGCCCATCCCACAGCCGCGGTCCCCGTGGGCCCCACCCCCCATGGAGGGAGGCGGCCCCACAGCGGTGGGAAGCCCTCTAGAGGAGGCACCGAATCCGGCTCCTGCCGCCTTCCCGGGGGCAGGAGTTCCCGACGTCGCTACGCCGGGTGGTTCCGCTCCTCAGTCCTCTGGCTCTTCTTCCCCTAGCCCGACGCCATCGGATACCCAAGCGGGACCGAGCCCGTCGCTGGGGGCACCACCGCCGTGGCCGCCGCCTCCGTCGAGTCCGGCCTCGACCGGCCCGGAGTCACCGGCCGTGTCACCTCCGGTCTCGTCTCCGCCGTCATCAGCGGCTCCGATTTCAAGTCCTCCCTCATCGGCCCCGCCGGTCTCCGGACCACCGATCTCTGGGCCGCCGGTTTCCGGACCGCCATCGTCGGCGCCCCCGGTGTCGAGCCCACCCTCATCGGCGCCGCCCGGCCAGCCCGCCCTGGGGGGCCCGCCGCCGTGGCCGGCTCCTACCTCGACCGGCCCCGCCAACCACCCATGGGCACCCAGCCCGACCGCCTCTTCCGTCGGCCCGTGGCCTCCGCCTCCGGACAGCGGGCCGGACACCCCGCCGTCCTCGACCGTGCCAGGTCCCCTGGCCGGGGAGGGTCCTGTTCCCGGGGCTGGTCCGGCTGGCCCCGTACCCCCGGTAGGGGCCGCGGCGCCCCAGCCCGCTTATCCGAACCCCACCGCCGGAGTGAGCCCGTCCAACAGCGGGCCTCCTCCTGGGGTGCCTTCGTGGCCGTCCACCACTGGGCCGTCCACTCCTGGGCCGTCCCCCGCCCCCACCGGTCCGGCCCCCTACTCGGGGAACCTGTACGGCCCGCTGGCGAGCACACCCCCTTCAGGAACGACGCCGACCCCCACCGCCGAGGAATTCGCCAAGCGGCGTGCCGCCCGTCCGGTGGAACCGGTGGCGCGGATGGGGGTACGCGCCGCGATCCGTAAAACCACGCTGGGGCTGATCCGGCTGGGTCCTAGCCGCAAGGAGCAGGACTACTTCCGTGCGGTCGAGATGGTGCGCCGTAACTTCGGTGGGCTGCGCCAGGTCACCGTGGTCAACCCCAAGGGGGGCGCCGGTAAAACCGTCGCGGTGCTGATGCTGGCGATGACGTTCGGCCAGAAGCGGGGTGGCTACGTCCTGGCCTGGGACAACAACGAAACCCAGGGAACGCTCGGAATGCGGGCTCAGCAGGACTTCCACAACCGGACGGTCCGCGACCTGCTACGCGACCTGGATCACTTCCGTGGCCCCAGCGGGCGGGTCGGTGACCTGTCGCAGTATGTGCGGGCGCAGGGCGAGGCGATGTTCGACGTCCTTGCCAGCGACGAGTCCGCAACCGCCGGTGAGATGCTAACCGCGTTGGCGTTCCGGGACATCCGGGAAGTGGTCAGCCGCTTCTACAAGTTGATCGTCGTCGATACCGGTAACAACGTTCGCGCCGAGAACTGGCAGGCCGCCATCGACGCCACCGACCAGCTGGTGGTCACCATGTCGGCTCGTAATGACTCGGCGGAGACCGCGGCGCGGATGCTCGACCACCTGGAGCAGACCGGGCGGTACCAGCTGGTCCGTCGAGCGGTGACGGTGGTGTCCATGCCCCCTAGCCGTAAAGACATCGACCTTCCGGCGATCCAGCGTCACTTCTCGGCACGGACCCGCGCGGTCCTGCTGGCTCCGTACGAAAGGCTGCTGGACTCCGGAGAACCGATCCGTTACGGCCTGCTGTCGCAGGCGACCAAAGACGCCTGGTTGAAGATCGCCTCAGCGGTCGCCGAAGGATTGTGATCCGCCTCGATACAAAGCAATACAAAGCCGGTGGGGATGTGCCCGGTCCCCACCGGCGCGGCTGACATCGTCTTGTTCACTGCCCTGGGCGCGTCATCCGCCCGGGCCTGCCACCAACAGATACGGTTCGGCGGCCCACCTCCGCATCAGACGACAGCAAGGCCGTTCAAAGGCCCGTATGGGCGGTGCCGACTCCCGGCTTACAGGAGGCTTATAAGGAGCGGGTAACCGGTTCTGGTCTGTGTAGTCCGTACCTGACCGTTACCGGTGGCCGTTGCTGGCGCGTCGCCTCAGGACAGCGCGTCAGCCGCGGCCGGATCGCAGTCCCGCAGGAACTGCGCGCACCGGGCTGCCTCGTCAGACTCGCCAATCTGAGCGGCGGCACGTCCCAACGCGTTGAGGCTGCGCAGAAAACCCTGGTTCGGTTCATGTGACCACGGCACTGGGCCGTGCCCACGCCAGCCGCTTTTACGCAGCTGGTCCAGACCACGGTGGTAGCCCGTCCGGGCGTACGCGTATGCCTGGATAATCTGACCAGCCGCCAAGGCACGTTCCGCGAGCGTCGCCCAGGCCGCACAGTAAGCCGGGTAACGGGCCGCGACCTCCGCGGGATCAGCCTCCGCCTCCAGGGTCTTTGTCAACGCCTCCCGCGCCTCGGGCTGGTCAGCCAGCAGCGTGGGTGGCGGCTCCGGAAGCAGGTTCTGCATGGTCATAGGAATATTCTCCTCCCCCGCGTAGCTTTCTGGGGATCATGACCTGTCCCGGAGACGAACAGCCAGTATCGCCCGGTTGGTTGAGGCTCATTTCACCCCACCGGTCGTAACGGGCGTGCAGGGATAGTAGATACTGGAGAAGTCCGGAGCCTCCCCAGGACCGGTACTGCTGCGGCCCATGTCCATCGCGGACGTGGGCCGCAGCGCTATGCGCCTCGATATCGGACGCGCCCATATTCGTCGCTGTCGCGTTATAAGCAGTCACACTGCGTCAATCACAGGTTCACCGCGCCTCTGACGAGATCAGCTTTCGAGCGACGCCTGCCGAGAAGAGTTCTCCGGAAAGAGTTCTGACGCGTCCGCCTGGCGCTTCTCGATTGACATCACTTCAAGTGTAGTACTACGGTCGTATCACTTCATCTGAAGTACTTCACCTGTAGCACTACGAGGTCCCGATATGCGTAAGCTGATCTACTACGTCGCCACCACCATCGATGGCTTCATCGCTGGTCCCGCCGGAGAATTCGACTTCTTCCCGCTGGACTTCGACATGCTGACGGCCCTCAACGCCGAGCAGCCCGAGACCGTACCGACCCACCTGCGCGCCAGGTTCGGGCTCACTGATGCCCCGAACCTGCGATTCGACACGGTTGTGATGGGGCGCGGCACCTACGAACCCGCCCTCAGCGAGGGCATCACCAGCCCATACGCCCATCTCCGGCAGTACGTGTTTTCACGGACCCTGACCATCGAAGACCCGCAAGTAGAGATCATCTCCAGCGATCCGCTGGCCTTCGTCCGAGAACTCAAGCAGCAGGAGGGTTTGGACATCTGGCTCTGCGGCGGCGCCAAACTGGCCGGCCTCCTCCTGCCAGAGATCGACGAATTGATGATCAAGCGCTATCCGGTGCTGGCTGGCACGGGCATCCCGCTGTTTGAACGGCCCTTCGAACCGCTCCCGCTCACCATCGTCGACACCCGTACTTTCCCCACGGGCGCGACGGTCACCACCTACCGGAAAGCGGCATGACACACGCCCCCACCATGACGGCCGCTCGCTGACGACGATGTGACCCGACATGGCCCTGATCGCCGATGTGGCGGTGGCACTGGGTGGGCACGATAGGGGCCGTGTCCACACCCCCCGAATTACCGATCGACCACAGTCCGGACGAGATCGAATCTCATGAGGAGCTGGTGGCGCACCTGGCCACCGGCAGCCTCGCCGGACTGACCGTGCAGGGCCTCAAAATCGACCTCGACCAAGACGCGCTCCGCACCATAGACCTGACCGACACCGTGTTCGTCGGCTGTCAGTTCACTGACCGTGAGGTCGAGGCCGAGCTCGTCCGACGCGGGGCACACGTGGTCCCCGGCTTCCCGGAGCTGCCGTTCCCCACCCAGCCGACTCACCTGTACACGCCCGACGAACTCGCGGCGGGGTTTGAATCGAGCGGCTTCGAGAGCATGTACGACACCCAGGTGTACCGGCATTTCCTGGCTCGGGGCGGCGCGTTACCCGATGTCCGGGAGGCCCTCGCGCAACGGCTGCACGACCATGGCATCGACGACGCACTGCAAGACGCCCTAGCCGCTTGGGCCGCGGTCTCCGGCGGCCCAGTGGTGGGGGTGATGGGTGGCCACGCCGAGCTGCGGGGCACAACCAACTACCGCTTAGCGGCGCAACTGGGCCGGCGGCTGGCCCGATCCGGATGCCTGCTGGTCACCGGAGGCGGACCAGGGGTGATGGAGGCCGCTAACCTGGGGGCCTACCTCGCCGATCACCCCGACGACGCCCTGACCGACGCTATCGACCGTCTGGCCACCGCTCCAGACTTCCATGAGCATGAGGCGTACACCCGGACCGCTCTTCAGGTACGCAAGGCGTTCTCGGTGACGGGACCGGTGGCGAATCCGGTGGGGCACCCCACCGGAGAGATCGCGGTGGCGTGGGCGCGTCACGGTGGCCTGTCGGTGCCTACCTGGCTCTACGGACACGAGCCGGCGAACCTGTTCGCCGCCCGAATCGCCAAATACTTCTCCAACGCGATCCGGGAAGACACCATCCTGCGGCTGGTCCGCGGCGGCATCGTGTTCGCCCCAGGGCGGGCGGGCACGGTCCAGGAAATTTTCCAGGCCGCCACGAAGACGTTCTACGCCACCGACGGCGCTAGCGGACCGTTTATTTTCCTCGGCTCCGCGTACTGGAGGCAGACATTGCCGGTGGAGACGCTCCTGCGGCCGCTGCTGGCCGCCTCCCCTCACGGAGACATGTCCCACCTGGTGCATGTCACCGACGACGTGGACGAGGCGGTTGAACTGCTGCTCAGCCACAACGCTGCCCAGCTATAACGCGTCGGCCGAGGCGGCGCGGGCTCAGCAGCGACCTTAAGCACACGGCCCATGATTTCCTCGGCCCCGCTCCTGGGCAGAACACGACGCGTGGCCGGGTCGGTGACACGTGCCCTTGCATAGGCCCTCGCGTGGACCTTGCGTGGACACGCCTCACCGCCCCGACCACGCACACGTCGCGTTACGCCGGCCGGCGTCGTGCCGGTACCGCGGTACCGGTGACCGTGGCACCGGCGGCCGGATCACTTGCCCAGGGTGGTACCGGTGGAACGCAGGTGCTCGCAGGCCTCCACAACCCGGGCGGCCATGCCAGCCTCCGCGGCCTTACCCCACGAACGCGGGTCGTAGACCTTCTTGTTGCCGACCTCGCCGTCGACCTTCAGCACCCCGTCGTAGTTGGTGAACATGTGAGCGGCGACCGGACGCGTGAAGGCGTACTGGGTGTCGGTGTCGATGTTCATCTTGACCACGCCGTAGTCGACCGCGGCGCGGATCTCCTCCAGCAGGGAGCCGGAGCCGCCGTGGAACACCAGGTCGAACGGCTTCTCCTTGCCGTACTTGGCGCCCACCGCCTCCTGGATCTCCTTCAAGATCTCCGGACGGAGCTTGACGTTGCCCGGCTTGTAGACACCGTGCACGTTGCCGAAGGTCAGCGCGGTGATGTACCGGCCCTTCTCACCCAGGCCCAGGGCCTCGGCGGTCCGCAGCCCGTCCTCGACGGTGGTGTAGAGCTTCTCGTCGATGGCGCCGACGATGCCGTCCTCCTCACCACCGACCACACCGACCTCGATCTCCAGGATCGTCTTGGCCCGCTGGGACTCCTCCAGCAGCTCCTCCGCGATCTGCAGGTTCTCCTCCAGCGGCACCGCCGAGCCGTCCCACATGTGGGATCCGAACAGCGGCGGCTCACCCCGCGCGACCCGCTCCTGCGAGATCTTCAGCAGGGGACGCACGAACGTGTCCAGCTTCTCCTTGGGGCAGTGGTCGGTGTGCAGCGCGATGTTGACCGGGTACTTCTTGGCCACCTCGTGGGCGAAGGCAGCGAAAGCCACCGCGCCGGTCACCATGTCCTTCACGGTCGGCCCCGACAGGTACTCGGCGCCACCCGTGGAGATCTGGATGATCCCGTCGCTCTCCGCCTCAGCAAAGCCCCGCAATGCGGCGTTGAGGGTCTGCGACGAGGTCACGTTAATGGCGGGATAGGCGAACGCGCCGGCCTTGGCGCGGTCAAGCATCTCTCTATAGACCTCAGGTGTCGCGATGGGCATTGCCCCTCCTCGTAATTGCTCTGTGCGATGCGGGACTCCGCTGTCCTCTCACCCGCAGTATCCCGCAGGGCAGTATGTCCCAGGAACGTGGCCACATGTCGTGCTCGGCGGATCACGTGTCCACGCCGCCACCTCGCTCAGAGCGCTCAGGACACCCGAACCCAAGGGCTGGAGCGCGCCTTACGGGAGCCCTGGCCCACCGACGTCCGCGGTGAGCGTGAACACATGCTGCCGTCGAGGGTTGACCATACGGTGGAAGGGTACGCCGGAATAGCCGCCCTGTACTTGTCTCGCGAGCACTGGCGGTGGTGTGACCGAAATGGCCTAAAGCCATGTGACCGATTCGACGGACGGCAAGCCGGAGGCGACATGACGGAGACGGAATCGGAGTGGGCTGAGGAAGACGTCGCTCTGACCGATGAGCTGGCCGAGGTGGACCCGGAGGCTCCCGAGGCCGACGTGCTGGAGCAAGCGAGGCCCGTCCGGCCCGATGACGAGCCGATCCCTTCGGTCAGTGGCTTCGAGGTCGACGATTACGACGCCATCGAGCAGCGTCTGGTGGTCACGGACGAGGAAGACGACTACTACCGCTGACGCCCAGGTCCGGGATCCGGCGGCTCGACGCCGTGGCCTCACCGGTCATGGCCCGCCGGATCCCGGTCACCGTTCAGCCGTCAGCCCCTGCGACAGGTCAACCAGCTCGGTTCCCCACACCGCTGCTCAGCGGTAGGGGGTAAATAGCCTGTCCACCTCTGAATCGATGGGAACCTGGTATCGGACATCTCCGGATGTTTGTGTGGTAGCGGCGAGGATCCGGATCGTCAGACCATCGGCGGGCAGATTCGCCAGCAGCGACGTCAGCGCCAACAGCGGGAAGTCCGTGCTGAGGGTCAGGGAGTGCTGGATCTCCCGGTACAGCCGCTGGATCCGCCCCAGATCGGTGAGCAGACCGGCCTGCCCGACACTGGTGAGGAAGCTCACTATGTATTCCTTCAGGTGCCGCAGTCGGCTCTGCTCCCCCTCTGCGAATTGGTGCCGCTCCCGCAGATAGTCCACCGCTGCCGCACCGTCCAGCTCCTGGCAGCCGGCTTGGAACTCCCGATACGGGGGATAGGAGGATTTCCAGACCTCCTCCCCGTCCGCGGTGGGCTCCACGCACATCTCGACCCCACCCACCGCGTTGGTGAGTGGCTCCAAGACCGGCATCTCCAGCCGCGCCACGTGGTCGATCTCTACGGCGGCGAACTCCTCCACGGTGCGTTCGGTCAGTTCGACGCCGCCCAGCGCGAGCGTGGTGGAGAGCAGTCCGTCGCCGTGTCCAGGAATCGGGAGCAGGATGTCTTGAGGAATCAAGATCACGTCCAGGTTGGTGCCGTCCGCGAAGACATGCACGAACATCACCACGTCGGCCCGGATGGCCTCGTCTTCGACGGTCTGATCGGCGCCGATCAGCAGCAGGTTCACCGACTCGCTCAGTTGTTCAGATGGAAGCGGCGCCGGAGAAACGTCAACAGCGGGACCGGGATCCGATTCGGCCGTGGGACGGGTGAGCCACCCTATCGGGAGCAGCAGGGCGAGGACACCGATCACGGCAGCCGCCATCATCCGCACCCGGGCCCACCGACGCCGGCGGCGCGCGCAGATGCGGACGCGCTCCATCAGGTCCGCCGGGACAGACGCCAAACGTTCATGCCGTGCGAACGAGTCCCGCAGTCGATCTTCGATGTTCATCGACTCCCTCCCGGGGCCTCAGTGAGATGGGGATGCGGCTGCGGCGCCGGGTGGGTCATGGTCGTCCGCAGCGTGGTCAGGGCGCGGGAGATGTGTGCTCGGACGGTGCTCACCGCGCAGTTGAGCACGGCGGCGATTTCTTGATCACTCAGGTTCTCGTAGTAGCGCAGCACGATCGCGGCGCGTTGCCGGCGGGGCAGGGTCGCTAACCGCAGCCACATCTCGTCCCGCTCAGCACAGTCTTGGGCGTGGTCGTGGACGGCGGCTTCCCGTTCCTGGCTGACCGGATCGGACCGCAGGATGGTACGCCGGAACCAACTGGTCCGACGCCAGCTCAGGAAGACGTTCGTGAGCATCCGCCGGACGTAAAGCTCGGGCTGCTGGCTGCGTCTGACCCGACGCCATTTGAGCTGAACCCGCACCAGGGTTTCCTGGACGACGTCCTCGGCCAGGTACGCGTCACCGGTGAGCATCACCGCGTAACGCAGTAGTGCGGGAAGCCGTCCGGTCACGAACTCCTCAAACGTGACGGATTCTCCGTCGCTGGAGTAGGTCACATCTAGATAGACGCGTGCAGATTCGTCGGGCATTGCGTTCACCGCGGATCCCGTGGGCCGCATCCCGTGACCGGCGCCGCGTACCCGAACGAGATCACCGTCTCAAAATAGGTATCGAAATCAGTCTCAAAACACGGATCACGAGTAATGAGACGCGACCGAGGCTCCATCCAGGTAGCGGTACACGGTCGCCCGAGACACCCCCAAATGCGCGGCGATCTCATTCACGCTGTGCGCTCCCGTGGCGTACATCCGCCGAGCCACGGCCACCTTCTCCTCACTCATCACGCGCGGGCGTCCGCCCCCTCGCCGCCGAGACAGGCCAGCAGGGTGTGTTTCCGCATTCTCGGGACGGATGGGGACACCCGGTACGCCCGCCGTCGGCTCCTCTCCGGCCCGCTCCATCGCCTCCAACACCTGAGGTGGGATCTCAGGATCCCCAAGGATGAGCCGGGCCCCCTCCAACACCTCCCGCCGAAGCACCTTTTCGGGAACCCCGGTAGCGAACACCAGGGGATCCCCGATCGCCGCGAACGCCTGGAAAGCGCGTATCTGTTCGATCACTCCAGCGTCAGGACCGGCAATGATGTGGTTGGCGCGTGTGGGGATCTGCACCAGCCGGCTGATGATCGGTTCATGGCTGAAGATGCTGACGTTCTGCATCAGCAGCCGGATCCGATTGACATGTCGGAGATAGACATCCACCGTGCCTGCCAGTGCAGTCCACCGGGCGGTTAATCGGTCCGGGATCCGCTCCGCCCGATCGAGGGTCTGCTCCAGCTCCATTACAAGCGGTTCGACCAGCGCCACCATGATCTGGCTCTTGCTGCGGAAGTGGTAGAGGACCGCCGGTTTGCTCAATCCCAGGGTTTCGGCGATTTGGCGCAGCGAGGTCCGCACGTAGCCGCGCTCCATGAACAGATCCATCGCCGTCTGCAGGATCCGCTCACGGGTGTCAACGGTGGGCTGCTCACTCATCACCGCCGACTCTATCGCTCTGTGAGATCACTTACCGACGGACAGTTTCCTCTTGGCAGCACTGACCGATGGTCAGTACTGTGTGAGACATGACGGTCGCCATCTCGGTATCGAAACTGGTGAAGAACTTCGGGACCACCCGAGCTCTGGACCAGCTAGATCTGGAGGTCGCCACTGGCGAGGTCCACGGCTTCCTCGGCCCCAACGGCGCGGGTAAATCGACCACCATCCGGGTGTTGCTTGGGCTGTTGCGCAAGGACTCCGGAGAGGTCAGTGTCCTGGGCAAAGATCCCTGGCACGACGCGGTCGCTCTGCACCGCCGTTTGGCCTACGTCCCCGGTGACGTCAACCTGTGGCCCAACCTCTCCGGCGGAGAGGCCATCGACCTATTCGGTGCGTTACGCGGCGGCCTGGATCCAGTCCGACGAGATGAGCTGCTGGAACGCTTCGCCCTCGATCCCACTAAGAAGTGCCGCACCTACTCCAAAGGCAACCGGCAGAAGGTGGCGATCGTGGCCGCCTTCGCCTCCGATGTGGAGCTGTTCATCCTGGACGAACCCACCTCGGGTTTGGATCCGTTGATGGAAGCGGTCTTCCAGGAGTGCGTCCGAGAGCTCAAGCGGGATGGCCGCACGGTTCTGCTCTCCAGCCACATCCTCGCCGAGGTGGAGGCGCTCTGCGACCGGGTCACCATGATCCGGGACGGGAAGCGTGTGGACACCGGTACGCTCGCCGAGCTGCGACACCTGACCCGCACCTCCGTATCGGTGGAGACCGCCGAACCCTTGTCCGGACTGGATGAGCTGCCGGGAGTCCACGACCTGAGCCTGGTCAACAGTCATTACGCGCGGTTCCAGGTCGACACGGACGCACTCGATCACACCCTGCGGCATCTGACCCGGTTCGGGATCCGCAGCCTCACCAGCACTCCGCCCACGCTGGAGGAGCTGTTTCTGCGCCACTACGACCACGGCAACGACCGGGTCACCACCGGTGTGGCTCAACGGGCAGGTGCGTGATGACGGCATTCACCGGCACCGGGCGGCTGGTCCAGCTGGCGTTGCGCCGGGACCGCATCCAGCTGCCCATCTGGCTCGTCGTGATCGTCGGTGTGCTGGCCGCCCTGACCTCCAGCGTGACGGGCATCTACGACACCCACCAAGAGCAACTGTCCTACGCCACCACCAACGTCGCCAGCGCGGTCGCCCGCGCTTTCAATGGCGCTATCGCCGGCCCCAGTCTCGGCTCGATCGTCGCCGCTGAGACGTTCGTGTTCCTGTCGGTGATTGTGGCGCTGATGAGCGGGATGACGGTGGTTCGCCACACCCGCCAGAACGAGGAGACCGGCCGCTCAGAGCTGATCGGCGCCGGTGTGGTGGGGCGCCATGCCCCGCTGACCGCCGCCCTGATCGTGACCGTCGGCACCAATCTGGTGCTGGCCGGTGGGGCGACCGGAGTGCTGGTGGCCAGCGGCTTGCCGGGGTCAGGCTCGGTCGCCATGGGGCTCGCCCTGGCCGGTGTCGGTATCAGTTTCGCGGCGATCGGCGCAATAGCGGCTCAAATCCCCGAAAGCGCCCGCGGCGCCAACGGCTTGACCGCGGCGGTGCTCGGCGGCGCGTTCCTGCTTCGCGCAATCGGTGACGTCACTGGGGCTCCTCGCCCCGACGGCTTGGCGATGGACAGCGGCTGGGTTTCCTGGCTGTCACCGATCGGATGGGCCCAGCAGATCCACCCCTATGACTCCCCGCGATGGTGGCCGTTTGGCATTCTGGTCGGGTTCTTCCTGGTCGCGGTCGGATTCGCCTTCCTCCTGACCGCACACCGGGACGTCGGCATGGGCATGGTGCCGGCCCGGCGTGGCCCCCGCACCGCTCCCCGGTGGCTGCTGAGCCCGATCGGGCTGGCCTGGCGGCTGCACCGAGGGGTGCTCCTTGGTTGGACGATCGCGATAGCGGTCTTGGGGTTGGCGTTCGGCACCGTGAGCGACGAAATCGACGATTTCGCCGAGACCAGCGACGCGATTGCGGAGTACTTCACCCAAATGGGAGGCACCGACGCCCTGCTCGACGCCTACCTGGCGTACTGCATGGGGCTGTTCGGGCTGGCCGTCGCCGGGTACGCGGTGCAGGCGCTGTTGCGGACGCGTACTGAGGAGGCCAGTGGCCGCCTGGAACCGGTGCTGGCCGCCGCCGTGAGCCGCCCCCGCTGGATGCTCAGTCACCTGGTATGCGTACTGGCCGGTGTCGTCGTTCTCCTGCTCACCGCGGGGGTGACCGTGGGCCTGACGTACGGGCTCATCGCCGCTGATCTGTGGGGGCAGCTCCTCCGTCTCACCGGCGCCGCCCTGGCGCAGCTGCCCGCCGTCATTGTGCTGGCCGGTCTGTCCGCGGCGCTGTTCGGTCTGCTGCCTCGGTGGGTGACCGCCGTGTCCTGGGCGAGCTTCATGATCTGCCTCCTGCTGGAGCAGATCGGCGAGCTGCTGGAGCTGCCGCAGGCGGTGCTGAACCTCTCGCCGTTCGCTCACATCCCGAACGTGCCGGTTGAGGAGGTCACCGCGTCACCGCTGCTCGTGCTGTCCACGATCGCCATCGGGTTGACCGTGGTCGGGGTGCTTCTGCACCGCCGTCGCGACCTCACTCCGGCTTAGAGATTCCGGCGTAACGCCTTCAGGCTCGCCCGTGCAGACGCGTTACCGCTGCGGGTCAGGCGGTGGGGTGGAAGGCGAAGGCGGGGTAACCCACCACCCGCGTGGGGTCCCCCATGGTGTCGGCGGAGGTACGCAGATCCAGCAGCTCAGGGCGCCATCCCCGCTGCCGCGCCCACTCCACCGTCCCCCGCAGGGCGAAGACTCCGCAGGCGTCCCGGATCCCGATGGCGGAAGCGTCCAGTCGCATCACAGCCGACGCGGTACGCCGGTCCAGCCGCTGCGCGGTCGCTTGATCGTGGTAGTGGGACAGGTCCGTGCTACACAGCACCACGGTACCGGGTGCCTCCAGCGCAGACAGCAGCGTCGCGACCGTCCCCGGCCCGGTGATCCCAACCGCGACCGGCACCACAACGACGTCGGGCACAGTCACCTGCAGGAACGGCAACTGCACCTCCAGAGAGTGCTCCCGGGCGTGGGGAGCGTCGTCAAAGGCCGCCGCGCCGGCGTCAACCAGGGCGCGGCAGGCGGCCACGTCCACCGCCACCTCCCCCAACGGGGTACGCCAGACCTCCGTCGTGGGGACCGCGCAGCCCATCAGCCGCACGAAGTGCGATGGACCGACCAGCACGATCCGGCGCACCGTCGCGGCTTGGGCACGCAGGCGGGCGTACGCCCGAGCCGCGATCGGCCCCGAGTAGCGGTAGCCGGCGTGCGGCACCACGTAGCCCACGGCCTTGGACGGGTCGAGCGGGGTGTCGCCGCCGCCCCCCTTGATGGCGGTGGTGGAGGCATCGGGCACCTCCGCCAAGAGCCTCTCCACCATGCTCCGCAAAGTCGGGCCCTCACCTGGGTAGAAGCGGCCGGCCACCGCGGCGTTACGGGCCTTCCCGGTGGGCGTACCTTTGTCGTCGTTGCTCATGACTTTCCCGACTTTCCCGCCGAGACCAGTTTCAGGGGGAGACGACGAGGACCCCAGTCCCCCACGGGCCCGTCATAGACCCCAGGGATCTGGGTTCCGCAGTTCACGCAAGCGCCGGAATCGGTGAGGCGGTAGGAGGTGATCCGATACCAATCCCGCACCACCACCGCCGCGTCGCATTCGGGGCAGTGGGTCGTCTGCCCCTCGGGATCATGGACGTTTCCGGTGTAGACGTACCGCAGGCCGTGCTCGCGTGCGATCTTGCGGGCCCGCCGCAGGGTGGACGGTGGGGTACGCGGCACATTGCGCATCTTGAAATCCGGGTGGAAAGCCGTGAAGTGCAGCGGGACGTCATTACCAAGACGGGAAGCGATCCAGGCGCACTGCTCAGCGATCTCTGCGTCGGAGTCGTTATGGCCGGGTATGAGCAACGTTGTGACCTCCAGCCACACCGACGTCTCGTGACGCAGATACTCCAGCGTCTCCAGCACCGCGCTGAGCTTCGCGAAGGTGATCTTCTCATAAAACTGCTCGGTGAACGCCTTCAGATCGATATTCGCCGCGTCCATGTACTGGTAGAACTCCGCCCGCGGCGCGGGGTTCATGTAGCCGGCGCTGACCGCGACCGTCTTGATCCCCAGCTCCCGGCAGGCCTTGGCGACGTCGATGGCGTACTCCATGAAGATCACTGGATCGTTGTAGGTGAACGCCACCGAACGACATCCCAGGCGAGCGGCGGTCTTAGCCAGGGTGAGAGGAGAGGCAGCCGAGGACAGGGTGTCGATCTCGCGGGATTTGGTGATGTCCCAGTTCTGGCAGAACCGGCAGGCGAGGTTACATCCGGCGGTACCGAAGGAGAGGACCGGCGTACCCGGCAGGAAGTGGTTGAGGGGTTTCTTTTCGATCGGGTCTACGCAGAAGCCTGAGGAGCGCCCGTAGGAAGCCAGCACGATCTGGTCAGCGATCCGACCACGGACGAAGCACAGGCCGCGCTGCCCTTCACGCAGCTTGCAGGCCCGGGGGCAGACGTCGCACTGGATCCTGCCGTCGGGCAACGAATGCCAGTACCGGGTGGGGACGGTGTACGGATCGTCCAAACTAAGCGCGTCGGTCTTGGTGGTGTCGGCGTCAGCCATCGTGCTCGCCTCCTCTCCACCGAGAGTACGCGCGAACCTGCCAGACGCGGATCCGCCGCCGTGACCGTCCAGACCGCCAGTACCAGGTGCTCAGCGTGGTCCCGCCGTTCCGGCGTTATCTACCGATATTTATTTGTCTATCTGTTGGGGTACTGGCCGGTGGGGTACTGGTGAGGGCCGTTCACCGTCGGCGGCAAGGGCCGAGTCGGGGACGCCGGAGGCGGCGGTACTCCCTGGGAGGAGACGGCCGGCATCGTGATGGTCGCCTGCTCACTGTCCGCGATCGACGTGGAGCCAGCCGTCGCCGGGTTTGGCATCGCGACGGTCGCCTCCTCGCTGTCCGTCTCCGTCGGGATGGGCACCGTGAAGTCAGAGATCGCGGGGGTAGGCATCGTGTGTCCGGGCGCCGCAGAACCAGCCGGCGCTGGGCTTGGTGAGCTAGGAGCAGTCGTTGTCGCCTGCTTGCGGGCCGCCAGTTGACTGCGCAGGAGTTCAATCCCGATCGGGACCACGGAGATAACCACAATCAGGATGAGGATCAGCTCGATGTGCTCCCGGATGAACTGGATCTGTCCGAGGAAGTACCCAAGCAGGGTGACCCCGGTCCCCCACAAGACACCACCGATGATGTTGAAGAGGACAAAGACCCGGTAGTTCATCTGGCAAACGCCAGCGATGATCGGGGTGAAGGTCCGTACGATCGGGACGAATCGCGCCAGCACGATCGAGCGGGCGCCGTAC
This sequence comes from Actinomycetales bacterium, assembly GCA_002919305.1. Taxonomy (GTDB): domain Bacteria; phylum Actinomycetota; class Actinomycetes; order Mycobacteriales; family Micromonosporaceae; genus RSA1. The sequence goes on along the minus strand of PKFB01000060.1, from coordinate 51,027 downwards.
TTCTCGAAGAACTGGTGGGCCTTTTCGACGTTCTCCTGTTTGAAGAACCGTGAGTCCGGACGGCGGAACAGGGCGGGTCCGACTTTGCGGCCGAACAGGTACCCTACTTGGTCACCAAGGATCGCGGCGATTGTGATTAATCCACACACCAGCCAGATCGGCGAACTGATGTACTCGCCATTGGCGACCAGCAGTCCGGCAGTGAACAGGAGCGAGTCACCGGGCAGGAAAAACCCGATGAGGAGACCAGACTCGGCGAAGACGATAACCAAGATGCCCAGGAGGCCGAACGCTTCGATGAGGTGATCCGGATCAAGAAAACTCGGGCCGAGGGCGAGTGGAGCCGACGCTGACAGCACGAGATGACCTCCGGATTGCCTCACAGTCCGACCTGTCCGTAAGAGAGTAGCGCCACATAGCGGCGTTGTGTCCGGCACGCCGTCGGCCTAGACGCCGGGGGTGCGGCATCTAGTGGCGTGTGCGATACATAATCGGCCAGCCGGAGAATCACGGACTGGCGGAGGCATCGATGCGTGAGCTGGGACAGTTCCGCGATGTCACGACGGTCCGCGTCGAGGGACCGTATGAGATCTGCACGGCCATCGACACTCAGGATCAGCCGGTCACGGTCCTGACCCTGGGGTTGGCCTCTTCTCGGAACCCGGCCCGACGCGCGGCCCTAGCCAGCGCCGTGGAGTGGGCACGTGCCACCCAGGGGCCAGGGGATTCCCCCATCAGCGATATGGATCTGGAGAGCCCTGAGCCTTGGGTCGCCACATTACGTGAGCCAGGTAAACGGGGCGTCGAGCGCCTACTGGACCGGCTGCTGATGGGGCAAGGAAGTTTCACCGATCCGGGCACCGGTGCGATACCGGTGGTCAGGCCCCAGAGCGCATCGGCGCCGAGACCTCCCGGTGCCGTTCCAGCGGCCAACGCCCCAGCCAACGCCGCCCGCACCGGCCCTCCCCCACGGTCAGCCGCTCCTCCCCCACCGTCGGGCGGCAGGCACACTGGTTCTTTCGGCAGGCCACCGGTCAGCAGCCCTGGAGCCCCACCGCCCTCGTCGAAGCCCCGGGGTCGGAACCATGTGTGGGGCTGGATCGTAGCGGCGATGGCCGTCGTGCTGGCGATCGTTGTGGGCGGCTTTGTCTTCCTCAACAGCGGTGATGAGGGCTCAGAGCTTGCCGGTGGGTTCAACCAGGCGACACCGGGTGCGAGCCCACCCCTCCGGGAAGGAGTCAGGGAAGACGAGGATTACGGGAGCAATGACGCGGGCCTAAGCGGCGCGCTTCCCCGGCTAGAGAATCACCCCACTGTAGAGGTCGCCGGGTCGGCATTCAGCGAGACTGACCCCACCCACCTGATATCCCTACCCGGTTGGCCCTTCGCGTTCCGGGTGCCTGAGGAGCTGTTTTTCTGCTCAGCGAACTACCGGAACGCCCCTGAGGAACTCCACGTGAGCTGCTCGGTTGACACCGCTTCAGGCCTGGAAGTGCAGATCACCGTTCTGGTGCGGGAATGTCAACAAGGCTGTGATCAGAACGAGCAGGCAGAACTCGACCAGCGTCTTCCCACAGAAGAACGCGCCGTGAACTATGTCGCCTACGACGCGACGACCCGTTTGGCGATAGAAACCTACGATGCCGCGGTCAGTGGCGGGCTCCCTGTTGAGGGCTACAGGATCACAATGAGCCACTACTTCGGTGAGGAGGGAGCCGAAGAACTCAGGTGGCAGGTGATGGTGGTGGGAAGCGGCCCGACCGACTGGGCGTCGCGGATCAACCAGACGGTCAATGACATCCGCACCCAGACACCCTGACGACCGGGCCGCTGCTGACCTGCCCCCCGTGGATACGGCGGCGTGCCGTGAGCACCGATGTCCTACCGGCGTGCCGCTGAGCGTCGTCCCCTGCGACGCGGTGGCGTGAGCAACCCCGCGATTGTCGTCAGGGTCCCCGGCACCAGCCGGTAATACGCCCAGACACCCCTCTTCTCGCGTTGCAGTAGCCCTGCGTCGGCGAGGATCCTCAGGTGGTGGCTCACGGTCGGCTGGCTGATACCCAGCGGTTCAGTGAGCTCACAGACACAGGCCTCCCCGTGATCGGACGCCTGAACCAGACTCAACAGGCGGAGCCGGGTTGGGTCAGCGAGTGCCTTCAGGACATTCGCCAGCCGCTCGGCCTCGTCGCGGTCGAGTGGCTGACCGGTTAGTGGAGATCCAGGTAGCACGGTTTCAGCGAGCGTGGTAGCCACGAGACTATCCTCGCAGCCCCGGAATCTATTTGCTCAAATATTCCCGATTTTGAATGAAAGTCATATCTATTCCACCACTTCCGCTAGCGAGTAGGCCGCCCGGTACTCCAAACCAGCCGCCCGAATCGCCTCTCCCGCGCCTCGATCCACCACCACCGCGACGCCCACCACCTCGGCCCCGGCTTGGCGCAACGCCTCCACAGCGGTGAGCACACTGCTCCCCGTCGTGGAGGTGTCCTCGACGGCCAACACCCGGCGGCCGGTCACGTCCGGTCCCTCGATGCGCCGCTGCAGACCGTGCGTCTTATTCGTTTTGCGGACCACGAATGCGTCCAGCCGCCGCTGCCCCGCTCCTGCAGCGGCGTGCAGCATCGCGGCAGCGACCGGGTCGGCTCCCAAAGTCAGTCCACCGACCGCGTCGTACTCCCAGTCCGCGGTGAGGTCCAGCATGACCCGCCCCACCAGCGGGGCGGCGCTGTGGTGCAGAGTGATCCGTCGCAGATCGACGTAGTAGTCGGCCTCCTGGCCGCTGGAGAGCACCACGCGGCCACGGACCACCGCCAGTTCACGAATCAGCTTTAACAATTCATCCCGATCGCCCACGACCCCACCTTACGGCGAGGTCGTGGGACGTCTCCCGACCGGTCACTCCCGGCTGTGCCTATGCCCGTCGGGAGAAGTACCGATTGGCCGATCCCACCAGAAGCATGACCATGATCATGATCGCAAGGGCCATCAGCAGCAGATCGACGGTCGCCTGTCCGTACATCAGAGCGGTCGGGAAATCGAAACCGGTGGCACGGACCTCGGGCTCATCCACCAGCTGGTCGAGGGCGGCGCCGTAGAAGAACGTGCCTGTACCAGAGCACAGCTTCCAAGCCGCGAAGAGTCCCATCAGGATGCACAGCGTGACCCGTCCACCGTTACTGCCCCGTAACGCGAATATCGCTGCTATGGCCGCCCCCGCAGCGGCGAGCGTCGTGAATCCCAAAGGGATGAAAATCCCGTAGCCGCTATATATGTCATAAAGCGCGCGGACGTCCTCGACAAAATCCGGGTCGCCTAACCCGTTACGGATAACCTCCTCCAACTCCTCGCCGATCTGGTCGATAAACATCCACGTCAGCAGCACACCGACGAACGACAGGAGTATCCCCGCGAAAGTGAGAGCTACCGCAGTGGTTACGACCGGGGGCCGCGATACCGGAGGCGCCGGTGAGGAAGAGGCGAAGGGAGGGGGTGGAGGTGGGTATCCGGGCGCACCGTAGTTGAGCCCATCGAATCCGGGAGACAACGGCGCCCCTGAGATAGGGGAACCGGAGGTTGGTGACGGACCGCCCGGTGGGTAGTAGCCCGCGGGTGGAAAGTCGGCGTTACCCATCGGTCCGGATGGCGGTGTTGGCTGGTAGGGAACTGTGGGGTCGCTCGGTGGGCCGTACCCACCCGGCTGTCCCGGCATGGAACCGGGCTCGTACGTCATGTCCTTCCCTTTCAGTTGTCCTGATCAGGGGCTACTCCCTGCCACGCGCGTCCCGAGTGACAGCCTGGACGACTCGGTGAGGGAGCAGACGAAGCAGCCCCACCGCCGCCTTGTAACGCCATGTCGGCACGCTGACGACCTTGCCTCGTCGCAGATCCCTCAAGCCGACCCGTACCACATCATCGGCATCGAGCCACATCATTGCGGGAATGGTCAAGGTGTCGATATTTGCCCGCTGGTGAAATTCTGTTCGGGTGTACCCCGGACATAGCGCCATCACCCGGATTCCGCGTTCCCGGACCACCGCGGCGATGGACTCACTGAAGTTGGTAACCCACGCTTTACTCGCCGAATAGGTGGAGCCGGGTGCCACCGGCGCAAACCCCGCGACCGAAGAGACATTGACGATGTACCCGTATCCCCGCTTGAGCATGACCGGCAGCACGGCGTGAGTAAGCCGCAGGACAGCGCGGACATTAAGCCGTAACAGCCGCTCCTCGTCCTCAATTGAGGTTCGGAGGAAACCGGAGCCGAGGCCGATCCCCGCGTTGTTAACCAGAACAGTGATGGGCCGGGTCGCATCCCTGAGCCGGGCCTCCACCGCGGCGCAGCCGTCGTCGGTGGTCAGATCCGCGGACAGCACCTCCACGGCCACGGCGTACTGGTCCTTCAACTGCTTCGCCAGCCCGTCGAGTCGGTCCCTGTCCCGAGCGACCAAGATGAGATCGAGTCCTTCGGCGGCCAGCTGCCGGGCGAAAGCCGCCCCGATACCAGCCGTGGCGCCCGTGATGAGCGCTCTCGCCATGGTGTTTCCTCTCTCGGAGCACCTCGCCAGATGCCCGTGTCCGTCAGTTCATCAGCGCACGGTCGTGGGGGCGTCGGATCACACCGACGCCCCCACGATGTCAACCATGAAGTTATCGGGCCGACGCGCCACGTGGCGCTCCAGAAACTTCCCGATCAACAGGTCCCCGGGGGGTACCGGCCACCACAGGTGGTTCAGCATCCGGTCAGTACCCGACCGGCGGCTGCCACTGCTCCGGCGGCTTACGGAAGAACTCGTTGGACGGCGGCAACGCCAGCAGCACGATCACCAGGATCAGTGCGATCACGTTCAACCCCGTCAGCAGCAAACTGACCGCCGTATACCAACCCGGGGTGTACCCGTATACCGGCAAGCTGAAGATTCCTGAGAAAAGGTTGCAGCACAGGAAGAGCCCAGCCACCACCCAGGTAGCGATCCGGGTACCCCGGTTACCCCGGTAGTTGAAGTAGGCCAGCGTGATCAGAGCCGCCGCGATCACCAGGCTGATCAGGATGCTGATCACCCCGCCACCGGTGCTGTTGGTGTTGATCTCGACGTTCTGGTCAGCGGCGAACTCCTCAATGGCCTGGTTGAGGGTATCCGTGGTCGCCAGATTGAACACGACGCTGATCAAACCCAACACCGCCAGTGCGACCTGCGCGAAGACGGCGTATGTAACCGTGCTGGGACGCTGCCGTGGAGCTGGCGCCGGAGCGTCTGGCGGAGGGGTGCTGGGTGGGAATGTCATTATTGCCTCCGTATGAGTTTCCGGAACGTCCACAAGGTATCGACCCGAACCCCGCCCCGCCTCCTCTTCGAGCAGGAGTTTGGACGCTTCCGTCTCATCCTCAACTCCCTCCCGCTGTCGTGCGGGGCCGGAAGAATCGATTGGACGCGGGCACCAACAGCAGGATGAATGCGGCGATCCAGGCCGCCGCCGTCAGCATCGGGAAAATCAGGAAGATCGGCGGACGAGTGTCCAGATTGGCCTCGTGGTAAGTCTCTCCAAAATCCCCCGTCTCGATCGGCAGGTACTGGCCGCCGCTACAGCAAACCGCGATCAGCAGCGCCAGCCCCATCACGATAAGGAGCGCGATCCGACATCCGTTGCTGCCGCGCAGCACGAAGATGGTCAACGGCGCAATCGCCAGGGAAAACACCACGACAGCGCAGACCGAGCTTATGGCCAGGCCGGTTACGATCCCTTGAGCCTCTTGGATCTGCGGGGTCGAGGTATCCGTAGCCTGTCCGGCTTGCTCAATGTTGCGCATGAATTCATCGTGGAAGGCCATCAGGGTGGCCGCGTCGATGAACAAGAAGGCGATCCCGACGAACAACAACGTCACCGCCACAGCAACCGCCCAAGGCCGCGGCGGCCGAGGCGCCTGCCCTGGGACGGGGTACGCGGCGAACGGCGGAGGCGGAGGAACGGAGTACGTCACGGCAAGACCGTAGCCGTACCTCGCTATCTCGCAAACTCAACCCACCTGTCAGGCGTGTCAAGGGCTGTGTCGCTCACCTGTTCCACAGCGTGGAGCCGAACGGAACCCCAACAAAGCCTCAGATGAGGCTTACTCGACACCTTGTCTCTCACGCTACCCGGCGCTGTAAATCGGGCGGGCTCTCACCAGCGTTCAGATAATGATCATTATTCGGGATCTCGGCTCCCGGCTGCCTGTGCCCTTAGGACAAGATCCGAATAAAGCTCGGGTACGCGGATTCGACGCTTGCCCTCGCTCCCCTACTCCTCACAGGCCAGGATCTGAACACAGCTCAGTAATGACGCCACTCATCACCGGCGTACTCAATGATTCTGGGCCGCATCAGAGTGGATGGCGGCACCTCGACTCGCCGCCGGTCAGCCGGAAAGACCGTCGCCGCCTCCAGCACGGATTCGTCCAAGAAGGACAGCGAGGGAGCCTCGGGATCTAAACGCAATTGGGGCGTGGACTGTCCGTTTACCGCGAGATGGAAACCCCAGTCCCCAAATGAGGGGACATCCACGTGGTATGGCACGGTGCCGATGTATCCGGCCTCCCGCAACGAAGCCTCGATACACCAGTAGGACCGGGGCGCGAAGTACGGCGAGCCCGATTGGACCACCAGCCGCCCCTCAGGGGTGAGCGCGCGGCGCAGCATGCCGTAAAACTCCACCGAGTACAGCTTGGCCGTCGCCGTGGAATCAGGGTCCGGGAGATCCACCACCACAACGTCGAACTGCTCGGTGTTGTCGCGCACCCATGAGAACGCATCAGCGATGACCACCCGAACACGGGGATCGTCGAAAGCATTCCGGTTGAGCGTCGTCAACCGTGGCTCGTGGCGGGCGAGGTCGATGATCGCGGGATCAAGATCCACCAAGGTGACCTGACGCGTGTCCGGGTAACGCAGAATCTCACGTAACGCGAGCCCGTCCCCACCCCCAAGGACCAGGACCCGCCGGTGCGTACCGGCCATGGCCGGATGCACCAGCGCCTCGTGATAGCGGTACTCGTCGATTGAACTGAACTGCAGATCCCCGTTGAGGTAGAGCCGCACATCGGAGTCACCGGCGAGCGAGAACGACTCCGTGATCACGATCTCCTGGTACGGGGTCTGCTCCGCGTACACGATGGGATCGTCGTAGAGGGCTTGCCGCGCGGTGACCTCGAAGTCGTCAGCGAAGGCGAAAGAGACGCCAAGGACGACCATGACGGCCACCACCGCCGCTGTCAGCCCGGTTATGTTCCGGCGACGCAGCCGGCGCCGGAACACCAGCAGGATCAACCCCAGCCCGGCTAACGCGTTGACCGCGCCGACCACCAGGGCCCCTTGTAATTGCCCGAAGGCCGGCAGCAGCAGAAACGGGAAGGCCAGACCACCCAACAGCGCGCCCACATAGTCGGCGGCAAACATATCCGCTACCGCGCTACCGGCGTCTTGCGAGCGGATGTCCTGCAGTAGGACCATCAACAACGGAATCTCGGCGCCGATCAGCAGCCCGACCACCAGCGCCATGACGACCAGGGCTGGTTGATACAGATTGAGCCAGGCGAACGCGGCGTACAGCAGCAGCACCGACAGGCCACCGAGCAACGCCAGCGCCACCTCAACCAGCGCGAACGCGACGGCCGCATGACGCTGCAGCGGCTTGGCGAGCAACGCACCCAGCCCCATCGCGAAGACCATCACCGACAACACGATCGAGGCCTGACCGACCGTGTCGCCGATCAGATAGCTACCCAACGCGACGAGGGCGAGTTCATACACCAGGCCGCACGCGGCGCACACAAACACGGTCATCAGGACCAGGGCACGTGCGCCGCGTTGCCCAAGCCAACGAAAACGGCGCCGGGGTAGGGACATGCTCCCGCCCGTCAGGTCCTAGGAGATCGCGGCGGCGAGGATACCGCCGATCGCCACATGAACCGCCGCAGACACCCACACCGCAGGATGCGTCTCCGGATGCACCAGCATCTCGCCGAGCTTGCCCGGGGTGGCCAGGTCCAGCAGCAGGAACGCTATCGCCATCATCGCCAGACCGGCGATGCCATAGACCAGCGTGGAGGCTATTCCGGCGCTCAGCCCGTCCTCACTCGCCAGGATCGCCGTGGCCACGATCAGACCGACCGCTAGCAAGTTGGAGGTCAGCAGCACCGTAGCGTTGACGTTACGGTGTTCCCAGATCAGCTCCCGGAGCTTCCCGGGCGTAATGATGTCGACCAGTAGGTACCCCAACCCCATCAGCACAATGCCGACGCCGCTGTAAGCGAGGGCCTCCACGAGCCCGTCGGTGATCGTGTCCCACATCTCGTCTCCAGTCTTCGCCTCTAGTCCTCGAGCGTCATCCACAGTGCTCCCCGAAGCGATGCCCCACCGCGCCCGTCAACCAGACCCGGCCGGGACCGTGACCGCTCCGGTCATCGCCAACAAACCCCGATCCATCGCGGACGAGGGAGTCACTCTGTCTTCTCCACCGGCGCCTCTGTCTTCTCCACCGCCGATGACTGACGGGTGCTACGCCCGCTGGCTCGCCGCTTGCTGTTCGTGTCCTGGTTGTGACGGTCCCACCGTCCAGCCAGCACCCCTAGCCAGACACACAGCAGGGCCAGCACGAAGCAAACGACCGCGATGGTGGAGGTCATGCCGTGCCGCCGCCACCAGTCACTGCCCACCTCCGGGGCGGTGATCGCGCTGGACGGGGGCGAGATTACCGGGGGCACCGGCTCAAATGCCCCGTTCTCCGTCATCAACAACGGCAGGGCCAGCATCGCCTGCGCCCACACCTCAATGGGGTCATCGATAAGGGCGTGAACGGTAACGCCGAGATCAGCCAGCTGGCTTGTCAACAGCGGCCCTAAAGCGGCGTTCGGTTCGGTGTCGATCCTCAAGGAGCCGGAGTCTTCGCTCTCGCTCTGCTCCGATGTCCACGTCACCTGCGCGGTGAGCCGGACTCGGCCCTCACACTCGACCGTCTCCGGTATATCCACCAGCTCGATACCGGTACCGAAGTTCGAGCCGACGCTTTCTACTCTTTCCCCGCTGCGGGCGAAGTTGGTGATGCTGAGGCTCCATCCATAGCACACGCCTTGCACCTGGTACGCGGCGGCGAGGTTATCCACTACCGCCTGGGCGTCCTCTCTGGTGATGGTTGGGGTCGACTCGTCATCACTCACCAGGATGCTGATGACGATACCGCCCGCTATTATCATGCAGGCGAGATATGCGGTGATACGTAATTTCTTCTTATTTATATTCCGGTTTATACCCTTTTTTATATCCTGGCTCATTTCCCGGCCCCCGGCCCACCGCCCCGGACGCTGTCCACGCCGCTGGACCACCCCCAGTGGCTCCCGATATGGGAGTGGTAGAGCCGATAGGCCCGATCCGGGTCATAGATCATGATCAGCGAACCCGCGCCCCGCGGGAAGATCACGATGACATCGTTGGAATAACGCAGGAAGATCCCGACGGCGTCGGCGTAGTAATCGGCCGGCCTCCAGACATCGGTGATCTCCTCCGAGACCGTCCTTGGGGGCCGGGAGGAGGTGTACGCGCGCCCGCCGTTGCGGTCGAGCTCAGCGGCTCGGGTGTAGTGCTGAGCGACATAGTCGGCCGGGTTCCGCCCTCCGGGCGCGAAGATCACCGCCAGCGTAAGGATGAGCCCCAGCGCCGCCAGGATGGCGGCTATGAAGAACAACCGGTTCTTCTTAAACCACTGGCGCATCACACCACCTCCACGGTCGTCCGTGTGATCGCCAACTCACCGGTCTGTGGGTACGCATGCCAGGTGCGCCACTGGATCCCACCCTTGATGGGTTCGGCTAACAGAGCGGTCACAGCGTGTGGCGCCCCTGGGAAAATCCCCACCAGAGCACGCGGATGCATGGCTAACCGGTCGGTGAGGGCGGTCACCTCACGGCCGAATTCCTCGCTTTCCAGTCGGCGTACCTGGGCTCGGAAGCGGTACGCGGAGCCCGCGACGTGAGTGTCCACCGCGGCGGGAAGCTCCGGCTCCTCTGTGGGCAGACAGGCCACCACCTCACTGCAGGTCCCGCGGGAGGTACGCAAAGTCGCCTGATGGGACGCGCCGAGTAATCGGAGCTCCAACTGGGTGCCGGGGCCGGCGATATCCGATATGACTAAAGTGTCCAATGCTGGCAATGGGTCCAAGCCGAGCGCGAAGCTGAGGCCGTCGGCTGTGCTATCCACATAGGGAACATCGAGAAACGTCAACATCTCACACCGTTGCGTTCCACCCGCTACACCGTGAAGGACCAACCGTCGAGCTCTTAGGGCGTCGACGCCGGGTAAACACGAAGCTCGTAGCGGGTCAACTCCTCCCCCCGAGCAACCTCCCATCGGTTGCTGTCGCCGTATTTCTCGAAGGACAGCCGAGCGCCGTCAGCGGCTCGGTAGTCGTGGTACTGCACCGTCCCTATGGGATTCAGCCCGGTGGTGCCGGTCGCCTCGTAACGCGCCGTGCCCTCCTCCTGAGAGGTGTATCGACGTCCGTCAAACTCCACCGTGGCGGGCCCGGGCTTGACGGTGGCGCCGCTGACCTCACTCCACAGCACCAGGATCAGATCAGGGTCTTCCTCCACCGACAGCCACCGCCGATGCCCCTCGGGGTCGTCGAGGAGGTGTTCGCTCCAAGACCAACTACCTTCGGTGAAGCGAAGCGTGCCGCGTACTGCGTATGTCCGACCTCGGATTTCGACGATGTCACCGGGCTTGATGCGCCGCGGGTCACCTCGTATCGCGTCGGTGTCAGTGTCCCGGAATGGATCGGTGAGAGTGGGCGCCTTCGCCACACGCACCGCATGACGGCGGTTACGCGTAATCGCGATAAGGATCGCCACCAAGACCAGGAGTATGACGACTAGAAGCACGACGATCAGCGCGTTCATCCGTCAGTTCACACTCCTCACACCGACTCCGGCCGCCGAGGCTAGCAGCTCGGAGCTAATTTCCCTGTTAGTTGAGCCCCTCAGCCGCCCAGGTTCTCGGTGGAGCGTCAACACACAACAAACGGGCGCCGGACAATCCCCGCATTCAGGATCATCCGACGCCCGGATAACGATCGACCGTCGCGACTGGGTCGGTATGTTCGATCAGCAGGTGATCAGGCGGCTTCGCTCTTGGCCTGCTGAACCGTCAACCCCTCCTTGTTCTCGTTCAGGTCCACGATGATGGTGTCGCCGTCCTGGATCTCGCCTCCCAGCAGCGCCTTGGCGAGCTGGTCACCGATGGCGGTCTGGATGAGTCGACGCAGCGGACGGGCACCGTAGAGCGGGTCGTACCCGTTGACCGCCAGCCACTCTCGGGCCGCCGCCGTGACGTCCAGCGTCAGGCGACGGTCGGCCAGCCGCGCCGCCAACCGGTCCAGCTGGATGTTCACAATGGCCTCCAGCTCGCTGGTGGTCAGCGAGTGGAACACCACAATGTCGTCGAGCCGGTTGAGGAACTCGGGTTTGAAGCTGGACCGCACCACCGCCATCACCGAGTCACGCCGCTGCTCCTCGCTGAGGGTCTGATCCTGCAGCACCGCCGAGCCGAGGTTCGACGTGAGGATCAGGATCGTGTTGCGGAAGTCCACCGTGCGGCCTTGACCGTCGGTGAGCCGGCCGTCGTCGAGTACCTGAAGCAGGATGTCGAACACATCCGGGTGCGCCTTCTCCACCTCGTCCAGCAGGATCACCGAGTAGGGCCGGCGGCGTACCGCCTCGGTCAGCTGACCGCCCTCCTCGTACCCGACATAGCCGGGAGGCGCACCGACCAGCCTGGCCACGCTGTGCTTCTCGCTGTACTCGCTCATGTCGATACGGACCATGGCCCGTTCGTCATCGAACAAGAAGTTCGCCAGCGCCTTGGCCAGTTCGGTCTTCCCCACCCCGGTGGGTCCCAGGAACAGGAACGACCCGGTGGGACGGTTGGGGTCAGCGATGCCGGAGCGGGCCCGGCGTACCGCGTCGGAGACAGCTCGCACCGCTTCGGGCTGACCGACGACGCGCCGCCCCAGCTCCTCTTCCATCCGCAGCAGCTTGGCGCTCTCCCCCTCCATCAGACGGCCGGCGGGGATCCCGGTCCAGGCGGCCACCACATCGGCGACATCATCGGCGGAGACCTCCTCCTTGAGCATGGCGCCTTCCTTCTGCAGAGCCGCCAGCTCGGCCTCGGCCGTACGCAGGGTGCGCTCTAGTTCCGGGATCCGGCCGTAGCGCAGCTCACTGGCCTTGAGCAGGTCACCGTCCCGCTCAGCGCGATCGGCCTCGCCGCGCAGGCGTTCCAACCGCTCCTTGGCTTCGGAGATCGCCGCGATCCGCTGCTTTTCGCGCTGCCAGCGTTCGGTGAGGACGGTGAGCCGCTCACGCCGGTCCGCCAGTTCGGCCCGCAGCCGCTCCAGACGGGTCGCCGACGCCGGGTCGGTCTCGTTGGCCAGGGCGACCTCTTCGATCTCCAACCGGCGTACCGCTCGCTCGATCTCGTCGATCTCCACCGGACGCGAGTCGATCTCCATGCGGAGCCGAGAAGCGGCCTCATCAACGAGGTCGATGGCCTTGTCCGGCAGGAAACGGTCGGTGATGTAGCGGTCTGACAGGGTCGCGGCGGCTACCAGGGCGGCGTCCGTGATCCGTACCCCGTGGTGGACCTCATACCGCTCCTTGAGCCCGCGCAGAATCCCGACGGTGTCCTCGACGCTGGGTTCACCGACCAGGACCGGCTGGAACCGACGCTCCAGAGCGGGGTCCTTCTCAATGTGCGCGCGGTATTCGTCCAGGGTGGTGGCGCCCACCATCCGCAGTTCGCCGCGAGCCAGCATGGGCTTGAGCATGTTGCCGGCGTCCATCGCCCCTTCGGCCTTGCCGGCGCCCACAACAGTGTGAAGCTCGTCGATGAAGGTGATGACCTGACCGTTACTGGCCTTGATGTCCTCCAGGACGCTCTTGAGGCGCTCCTCGAACTGACCGCGGTACTGGGCCCCCGCCAGCATGGCGCCCAGGTCCAACGCCACGATCCGCTTGTTCTTCAGCGTCTCGGGCACGTCGCCGGCGACGATGCGCTGGGCCAGCCCTTCGACGATCGCGGTCTTACCGACACCGGGTTCACCGATGAGGACCGGGTTGTTCTTGGTACGCCGGGACAGCACCTGGATCACACGCCGGATCTCACTGTCCCGCCCGATCACCGGGTCCAGCGCTCCCTCGCGGGCCCGGGCGGTCAGATCGATGCCAAACTTCTCCAACGCTCGGTACGTCTGTTCCGGATCTGCGCTGGTGACGCGGCGGTCCCCGCCCCGAATGGTGGGGAAGGCCGCCACCAGGGCCTCATCGGTGGCGCCCACTCGTCCGAGCGCCCGGCTCACCTCACCCCCCACCCGGGCGAGAGCGGCCAACAGATGTTCAGTGGAGATGTACTCGTCGCCAAGCGGACGCGCGATCTGCTCCGCGGTGTTCAACACGTTCACCAGTTCGCGGGACATACTCGGCTCAGCGACGGTGCTACCGCGGGCGCTGGGCATCCGGGCCAGCGCTTCCCGGGCCATGGCGCCGACCTGCTCCGGATCGGCGCCCACACTCCGTAGCAGCGTGGGCGCGGTCGATCCGTCAAGATCCAGAAGGGCCGCCAGCAGGTGCCACGGTTCGACAGTCGCATGTCCCCGCTGAGTGGCGAGGCCGACCGCTGCTGCAATCGCCTCGCGGCTTTTGGTGGTCAGACGCTCGACGTTCATCGGCTCCCCGAATCAGGACGTGACGGATTCTCGTTCTGCCCAACACCCTGGAAGTTGAGTCTATTCCACTCAACCCAAGGTGCTTGGCGCGCCTGTTTGAGGAGCGCGGGAGCCCGCGACGCCCGCCACAGCTGTCGTATCGCCCGTCACCTCCCCACAAACCCAAATCCGGAAAACGACGCTGTCCGTAAGGAGGCGAGGCCAGAGCCCAAACGCTACGAGTCACTCAGCGCAAAGCAACCGGCGGCCACACATACCCACCCAAGCATGACCACCACGGAAACAGCTGTTAAGTCCCGCAAAACCGCCCAGTCACGTCGCTCTGACGCCCAGCCGCTGGTTACGAACCTGGGGAGGTAGCCCCACGGTCTGGAAAGGCAGACCCACGGCAGAACCACCGGCCCCTCAGCCCGAGAACACGGCCGGAAAACCCGTTGCCGCCGCACCCAGTGACCAGAAGAACTGGTGACAGGGGTACGCCCGTGCTGGGCCGGTCCCGGCGTTCCTCACCGGTGCCAGTCACCGCCATGGGTGCCAGCCCTCATAACGTGTCCACCACACCCCGCCCCACGGGACAATCAGCGGGAGTTGGAAGAGTCGCTTCGCACCGACGTCGGAAGCGCACCGGCCCGCTCGGGTACCTCCTCGGAAAGTGCCGAGACATCCCACTCGTCAGGAGTGGGCTTGGCCGGCTTAGCCGGTTCGGGAGAGGAGGTCCGTAGCGCCAGGTACCCCAGGTAAGGCACCACGATGGTGGACATCATGGCGGGCACCGCGATACCCGAGTCGTTGAGGGCGAACCCGAGGAAGGCCAGTCCACCGCCTCCCCACAGCAAGGCGTCCAACCCGGGGATCTGCTTCCGCAGCTGCTGCAAAGCCCTGGTACGCCGGGAGATCATCACGATCAGCAGCACCGCGGCGATCGGCACCATCCAGGTCCACAGGGAGCGGGTGAGCAGCCCAAGATTGGCGTGGATCTTGCGATCGATGACGGTGGCCACGGCGCCGGGGTCCGACATCCGCTCCACCAGCCGCCCCAAATGGGTCCGCTCCTCAGCAGGCTGGTTCAGATCGATAACCGCGAACGTCCCAATCGCCGCCACGGTCGCCGCACCGACCAGCAGCAGCCGCCGGATGTTGACCCGCCAGCCACCCAACAGCAGCACGACAACCGCGAATCCCGGGACGGTGGCCAGCACACCACCGACATCGGATCCGAAGGAGGGGTGGCCGTCGATGACGATCGTGAGGAGCAGCAGCACGATGCCCAGGATCAACGGAATGGTGAACCCGACCTGACGCGTCGCCCCCGCTGTTCCTCCCCGGTCGGCACGCAGACGCACCACCGCCCATATACCGGTCACCACGACCACGGCCCCGGCCGCGATCATGGAGAAGGCCAGGTTACCGAAACCGGAGAACCGGCCCGCCACGATCGGGGAGTAGCCGAACATCGTGCTCAGCTGCAGGCGCCCACCGGTGAAGATGTCGATCGCCATCATCAGCCAGCTACCGCCGACCAACAGCAACGGTGGCAACAGCGGCGCCGCGGTGCCCAGCCACCGCGCGCACAGGCGGCCCACCAGCATCGCAATACCGGCGAGCACGGCCGACGCAGCGAACAGCACCGCGATGTAGCCACCGACCCCCAGCTGGTCGTAACGGAACAGCCCCGACAGGAACGTCAAAGGACTGAACGCCACCACCATCAACAACAGGAACTGGGCGATCGGCCGCATGCGAAGCCGCGGAACCAGCAGCATCAACGCCGTCACGGCGTAGGCCACCAGCTGCAGCACGATGAAGAAGACAGTGGTCCGGCCGGCGTTGGCGGCCTGGAACAGGGCCACCTCGTTGGCGGCGATGAACTCCTCAATCGCCTCATCCACCGGAGTGGGGGACGCCCAGGTGACCGGAGTGCCGGTCATGGACGGCGGAACCTCCACCCCCAGCCGGTTCAGGATGGTCGGCGCGATATCCGGGAGAGTGACGTACCCTTCCCGCCGCGTACTCGCCGACACTCCCACCCCGGGCTCAACCCCAGGTCCGGCCATCGCGAACACACCCAACTGTTCGCCGGAACGCGGCGAGGCGGGGGTGAACACGATAACCAAGTGCCGGCTCAGGTCAACCTGCTCCAGCAGGGCACCCAGTAGCCTGTCGGCCTCCGCGATCGTCTGGCGACGCAACTCCCGCCATGCCTCAGGCAGCGCCAATGACGCATACAGGTCAACGCGCTCCAGGTCACTGGCCTCCACCAGGACGACCTCACGGTCAGCCCAGACCGTGGTGAACGCCTGCTCGGCGGCGGCGAAGTTCATCCGGGCGCCGTAGGGCGCTGAAGGATCGGGGGTCACCAGCGCCGGGCTCACCTCACCGGCTTCGACCACGCCCACGGTGTCCATCATCGCCAGGGCGGCGGAGCGGCGCTGGGTCTCCTCGGTGTCGGCGTTGGCGATGACCGCCGTGCTGTAACCGGCGCCCCGCAAGGCGCTCCCCAATGCACCGGCCATCGCATCGTAATAGCCCTCGTTGTTGCGCTGACGGACCTGGGCGATCCCCAGATGGAATATCGCCGCCTCGGTCTGCACACCGGTGCGGGAGGCGAAAGCCTCAGCTGCGTACCGTCCCTCGATCTGCTCATCCCGGGCCAGGGCGAGCTCACCGATCAGACCAACGCCATTAGCCCGGTTACCCGCGCCCACTGTGGCGTACCCGTCGGACAGCGTGGTGCGGGAACCGACCGTTCGGTGACTGAGTTGGCTGACGGTGCTGACCTCCAACAGCGCCCGGAGGTTAGGCAGGTCGGCGCCTTCGAGATCAACCCACCCGATGCGAGGGAGGGAGAACAGCAAGACCCTCTCTACCCGCCCTGGATCCTGGACAGGGCTAGCCGCGGCGGGAGCCGGCAACAGCAGGCCCACAAGAGCCATCACGAAGAGTAGCGCCCGCCCTATCGCGCCTGTACGTCGTTCGCTCGCCAGGATCCTGACCCCCCTTAAGCAGACCGCCGGTTCCGTGTCCGGCGGTGGAACGGTCGTGTAACCATCGACAGATCGCCGCACCGTCGACACTTACGCGGACTTTAAATCCTCAATACACGCGTTCAGTCCCCAACGGTACTTCCAGTGAAGCGCATCGCAGCCAAACCTACAGCGAACCAGCTCACTCAACGCGTAACGATTACCGAACGGGGCGGTATCGCCGAGAGAAAGCCAAAGGCCTGTTCCTACCGATCGTGACGGTCAGGAGACTCTTCCACCACTATGACCTAGCGTCACCGAACCGGTCGTTCGTATCCCGATGCGACCAGCATCCGGTGACGACGAACGCCGGCTGGGAAGCACGGAAGAATGACGGAAGAATGCTTGTGCCCGGCCATTCCTGGCCGGGCACACTCCATCAGCACTATCTGTGGTCCGCAACGCCCGCATCGCCGCGTACCCCACCATCGCCCCGGGGCAGCCGGCGATCGCGTGACATGTGACGAGCCGACGCGCCGAAGCCGGCCCTCAGTTCTGTTGTCCGCGAGGACGCCAGACCACCAGCGCGCTCTCCTGGGCCGGAACCAGGTCCCGGCGGTAGGAGGAGGCGCGAATCGCGGCCTCATACTCGGCGATCCGGTGGTGGGCCGCCTCCAGCTGCATCTGAAGCTCGGAGATGCGGGACTGCAACTCGGCCACCACCTGCTCCAACTCGATGATCCGCTTAATCCCGGCGAGGTTTACCCCCTCCTGTTGGGACAACCGCTGGATCTCCTGCAGGAGCAGCACGTCCCGGGCGCTGTAGCGGCGTCCCCCGCCGGCCGCCCGCCCCGGCTGCACCAGACCGAGCCGGTCGTACTGGCGGAGGGTCTGCGGATGCATGCCCGCCATCCGCGCTGCCACCGAGATCACCAGGACCTTGACGTCAGGCGCCTGCTCAAGACGGTTGAAGAATCCCTCAGGCATCGCGGTCGGCTCCTTCCCACCATCGCTGCGATCAGGCGCCACGTCGTCTCACCGCCGCTTCAATGTGCTCCCGGGGAGCGGCCGGCATGGCCGCCGCCAAACCGGCGAGCGCGTCCCGTTCCGCCTCGGTCAAGGACGTGGGCACCACCACTTCTACCGTCACCAGCAGGTCGCCGGCGCCCCCGTCGCGCTTGGGGACTCCCTTGCCGCGGATCCGGAAAGTCCGTCCGCTTGGGGTACCGGGCGGCACCCGGACAGTAACCGCGGAGTCTAAGGTCGGTACCTTCAGCTCGGTTCCGAGCGCGGCCTCCGTGAAGGTGATCGGGACGCTCAGTGTCAGGTCGTCGCCGTTGCGCCCAAAGAGGCTGTCCGCACGGACATGCACCAAGACGTACAGGTCTCCCGGCGGCCCACCCCGCTGACCAGGCTCACCCTTGCCGCGTAACCTGATCCGCTGCCCGTCGGCGACCCCCGGCGGGATCCGCACCGTGAGGGTGCGGGTCTTGGTGACCCCACCAGTGCCGCGGCACTCGGGGCACTTCACGTCCACGATGGTGCCCACGCCTTGGCATTCCCGGCAGGGCTCAGAGAAGCTGAACGCCCCCTGGTTGGTGGTCACCATGCCGGTGCCCATGCAGTACGGACAGGTGCGAGGGGTGGTACCCGGCTTGGCACCCGTGCCTTTGCAGGTGTCACACACGCCAGGCGACCGCAGAGTCAGCGGCAGCGTGGTCCCGTGCACCGCCTCGGCGAACTCCAGGACCACCTCTGACTCGATGTCGCGTCCCCGCGCCGGCCCGCGCCGCCGAACGCCACCCCCGAACAGTGAGCTGAACAGATCGGAGACACCGCCGGTGAAACCGGGACCGCCCGTCCGGGTAGCAGCGCCGAACAGGTCGGACAGGTCGAAAGGCATGCCACCGCCCCCTGCCCGGGCCTGTCGACGGAACGCCCCGGAGCCGAACAGTGAGCGCATCTCGTCGTACTCACGGCGCTTGTTCTCATCAGAGAGCACCGCGTACGCCTCGGAGACCTCTTTGAAGCGCTGCTCGGCCTGGGTATCCCCCGGGTTCCGGTCGGGATGCAACTCGCGGGCGAGCTTACGGTACGCCTTCTTAATATCAGCGGATGAGGCGTCCCTAGGCACCCCGAGGACCGCGTAATAGTCCTTTTCGAGCCAGTCCTTCGCGCTCACCGAACACCTCCTTCCCTACCCGGATCGAGGGATTCCCCGGGCCGAACCGCCGCGCTAGATAGAACGGCGGTACCGCCCATCCTGTTCCTGCCTGTCGCTGATTGATAGTGCCTGCCCGGGCACCCCTGTGTTAAGTGCGGTCATCCGAGGACGCCTCACCATCCGCCGCAGCGGCGGGTTGCTCCCCGCTGGCCTGGGCGGTGGCGGCTGAGTCAGCGTTCGCCGCGTCGGAGTTCGCCGTGTCGGGACCGGTCGTCCCCGCCGCGTCAGCTCCGACACCAGTGTCGGCCGCTTCTGCCCCGGCGGCTTTCGCCCCACTCTCGGCGGACGGACCGGCAGGGTCAGCGACCACCACCAACGCCGGCCTGAGCATCCGCTCCCCGAGGGTGTAGCCCCGCCGGTAGACCTCAATGCAGCTGGGTTGGGACACCTCAGGCGACACCGTGTGGGCAACCGCCTCATGGCGGTTGGGGTCGAAGGCGTCCCCGACCTCACCGAACGGCGCTAATCCGAACTTGGTCAGAGTGGAGATCAACTGCTCAGCGACCGCGCCGAACGGGCCGACTAGATCACCGTGCTCCCGAGCCCGATCGATGTCGTCGAGCACCGGCAGCAGCGCCGTCAGCACCGCGGCGGTGGCCTGTTCGGTCACCAGGGCGCGGTCACGCTCCACCCGCTTGCGGTAGTTCGCGTACTCGGCCGTGATCCGCTGCAGGTCGTGGGTGCGCTCCTCAAGCTCGGCGCGAAGCGCTTCCAGCTCAGCGGCGAACGGCCGCGTACCACCGGCCTGCTCACCGGTCCCGGGCGGCGCTCCCTCGGTGGGCGTGTCGCCGGCCGCGGGCTGGGTAGCGGCACCGTTGCTGACCTTCGGTGCCGCCCCGGCGGCGGTGGGGCGCTGCTGCTCGCCGCCGGTCCCGGTGTCGCCGGTCGTCACCTGGCCGCCCACGCCCGGCTGGGCCGCCTTGCCCGCGGCGGTCGGCTCCGCCCCAGCGGGAGGCGGGGTCGACGCGGTGGACTTGGCGGCCTGCGAGGGACGTGGACGTGGACTGGGCCGGCGGCGTTTGTCCCGGACGACGAAGGACCCGCCGTTCGGGGTCGGCGTCTCCGCCGCCTTGGCCTGCTCGTTTCCACGTGGTTGCTCGGTCACTTCTTGTCGTCCTCGTCGACAATCTCAGCGTCTACGACGTCGTCTCCACTGGCCTTGGCTCCGGTGCTGCCGGAGGCGCCGGACTGGTCACCAGCGCTCGCCCCGCTGGCACCCTGCGCCTGCGCGTACATGGCGGCGCCGGCGTCCTGGGTCACCTTGGCGAGCTTCTCCTGAGCCGTACGGATGCGCTGGATGTCGCTACCACCCAGGGCTGACCGCAGCTCGCTGAGTGCCTCGGTGACGGCGTTCTTGGCGTCGGCCGGGATCTTGTCGCCGTTGTCGGCCAGGAACTTCTCAGCCTGCCACTGCCAGCTTTCGGCCAGGTTGCGGGTCTCGGCCTCCTCGCGACGACGGCGGTCTTCTTCCGCGTGCTCCTGGGCGTCCCGCATCATCCGGTCGATCTCTTCCTTGGACAATGCGGAGCCACCGGTGATCGTCATCGCCTGCGACTTGTTGGTCGCCAGGTCCTTAGCAGAGACGTTCACGATGCCGTTGGCGTCGATGTCGAAGGTGACCTCGATCTGCGGCACACCCCGCGGCGCCGGCGGGATACCGGTCAGCTCGAACGTCCCCAGCTTCTTGTTGTAGGCCGCGATGTCCCGCTCACCCTGGTAGACCTGGATCAGCACTGAAGGCTGGTTGTCGTCAGCGGTGGTGAAGATCTCCGACCGCCTGGTGGGGATCGTGGTGTTGCGCTCGATCAGCTTGGTGAAGATGCCGCCCTTGGTCTCGATCCCCAGCGACAGCGGGGTCACGTCCAGCAGCAGAACGTCCTTGACCTCACCGCGCAGCACACCGGCCTGCAGGGCGGCGCCGACCGCCACGACCTCGTCGGGGTTGACGCCCTTGTTGGGCTCCTTGCCGGTCAGCTGCTTGACCAGGTCGGTCACCGCGGGCATCCGGGTGGAACCACCCACCAGGATCACGTGGTCGATGTCAGAAACCTTGATCCCGGCGTCCTTGATCGCCTGCTCGAACGGGCCCTTGCAGCGGTCCAGCAGGTCCTGAGTCATCCGCTGGAACTCCGCCCGGGTCAGCGTGACCTCCATGTGTAGAGGTCCGTCCGGGCCAGCGGTGATGTAGGGCAGGTTGATGGTGGTGGAGGTGGTCGCGGACAGCTCGATCTTGGCCTTCTCCGCGGCCTCCTTCAGCCGCTGCATCGCCATCTTGTCGTTGGACAGGTCGATGCCGTGCTGACCGCGGAAGGTCTTGATCAGGTGGTCGATGATCCGCTGGTCCCAGTCGTCACCACCGAGGTGGTTGTCACCGCTGGTCGCCTTGACCTCGATGACACCCTCGCCGATCTCCAGCAGGCTCACGTCGAAGGTACCGCCACCGAGGTCGAAGACCAGGACGGTCTGCTCCTTCTCGCCCTTGTCCAGACCGTAGGCGAGCGCCGCCGCGGTGGGCTCGTTGATGATCCGCAGCACGTTGAAGCCGGCGATCTCCCCGGCCTCCTTGGTCGCGGTACGCTCGGCGTCGTTGAAGTACGCCGGAACGGTGATCACGGCGTCGGTGATCTGCTCACCCAGGTACGCCTCGGCGTCGCGCTTGAGCTTCATCAGCACACGCGCGCTGATCTCCTGGGGGGTGTAACGCTTGGTGTCGATGTCGATGGTCCAGTTGGTGCCCATATGGCGCTTGACCGACCGGATGGTGCGGTCCGGGTTGGTCACCGCCTGACGCTTCGCGACCTCACCGACCAGCACTTCGCCGTTTTTCGCGAAGGCGACGATCGACGGCGTGGTGCGAGCGCCTTCGGCATTAGGCACCACAACGGGGTCGCCACCCTCCAGAACGCTTACGCAAGAGTTGGTCGTTCCGAGGTCGATACCGACCGCTCGTGCCATGTTGGTGTGCCTCCGTACACAGTTAGACGCTTAAAAGTTGAGTCAACTCGACTCAATAGTCCGCCGCCATTGACTGAGTGTCAAGAAGAGGTTGAGTCTGCCACACGCAACCATACGGCCGGTCATCTTGTTCCCGTTTCCGCTCGTCCCGTCACTACCCCAGCCCGTACCGACCTCACCCTCCCGGTCGTAGGCACGCCCTCGGCACGCAACCCTGAGGATGCCGACAGGTGACCAACACGGCGACAGACAGCGACAGGCAGCGATAGACGGCGAGAGTACAGTCGTCATCCCGGCGTAAACGACACAAGGGATATAAAGAACGCACAAAAGGCCGGCGGCGGCCCCGCGATCGCACAAACAAGAACTCGTTACTGACGAGTAATAAGCTGTAGGCTCCTGCCCGGAGCCACCCTCTCACGCCGCGGAGGTCGTCCCCATGGGCACCGTCCAAATCGTCTCCACGGTCGTCGCGGTACTCGCGACCGCGGTCGCCGCCCTCCTGTTCGGCCGGGCGGTAGTCCAGATCGTCAAGATCGTCCGCCTAGGGCAACCCGACCCCACCCGCATCGACCACCCAGGACAGCGGGTGGCCACCATGCTCCGGGAAACCTTGGGGCATACCCGGATGCTGAAGTGGACCCTCGTTGGTGCCGCTCACTGGTTCGTCTTCATCGCCTTCGGAGCCCTGATCTTCACGCTGATCGAGGCGTACGGCGAGGTCGTCGACCCCCACTTCGAACTGCCGCTGCTCGGCGGCTGGACCCCCTACGGGATAGCCACCGAACTGATTGCGCTGCTGGGCGGTCTGGCGATTCTTGCTTTGATCACGATCCGACTCACCCGGCTGCCATCCCGGCTGGGGCGGGCCTCCCGGTTCTTCGGCTCCACCGCCTGGCAGGCGTACTACGTCGAATACACGATCCTGGCGGTGGTCCTGTGCATCTTCACGATCCGGGCCTTGAAGGTGGCGGCTGATGAATTCCCGTACCCCACCTGGGCCACCCCGGTCTCACACGCCGCCGGCGCCCTGTTCGAGGGCCTGTCCCCCAACGCCGTGCTCACCGGCGTCACGCTCGCCGCCCTCGTGAAGATCCTGGTCTCCATGGCCTGGGCCGCCGTACTGGGCCTGAACCTCACGATGGGCGTGGCCTGGCACCGCTTCACCGCGTTCTTCAACATCTTCTTCAAGCGGAACTCTGACGGTGCCCCAGCGCTGGGTGCGCTGCGCCCGATGATGGCCGAGGGTAAACCGATCGACTTCGAGGAGGCCGACCCCGAGAAGGTCCCGTTCGGGGTCAGCCAGGTCGAGCAGTTCACCTGGAAAGGGCTGCTGGACTTCACCACCTGCACCGAATGCGGCCGCTGCCAAAGCCAGTGCCCGGCCTGGAACACCGGCAAGCCACTGTCCCCGAAGCTGTTGATCATTGGGCTGCGCGAACACGCGTACGCCAAAGCTCCATACCTGCTGGCGGGAGGCCGGAAGGACGCCGCAGGAGAGGAGACGGCAGACCCCGCACGGCTGGCGGGCGTACCGGCGACCGCCCTGACCGAAGCCGATCGACCGCTGGTGGGGACCGCCGACGAGAACGGGGTCATCGACCCGGACGTGCTGTGGTCATGCACCACCTGCGGCGCCTGCGTCGAACAGTGCCCGGTCGACATCGAGCACATCGACCACATCGTGGACATGCGGCGCTACCAGGTGCTCATCGAGTCCAACTTCCCGCCCGAGGCCGGGGTCATGCTCCGTAACCTGGAGAACAAGGGCAACCCGTGGGGCGCGGCGCAGCACACCCGCGAGGACTGGACCAAAGGGCTCGACTTTGAGATCCCCCGCGCCACCGGCCCGGACGACGACTTCGAGTACCTGTTCTGGGTGGGGTGTGCGGGCGCCTTCGACGACCGGGCCCGTAAGACCACGCGGGCCGTGGCGACCCTGCTCCACGAGGCGGGCGTGAAATTCGCGATCTTGGGAGAAGGCGAAACCTGCACCGGTGACCCGGCGCGCCGACTGGGCAACGAATTCCTGTTCCAGATGCTCGCCCAGGAGACAGTCCAGACGTTGAACG
Source organism: Actinomycetales bacterium (assembly GCA_002919305.1). GTDB lineage: Bacteria > Actinomycetota > Actinomycetes > Mycobacteriales > Micromonosporaceae > RSA1. Next base: position 27,064 of record PKFB01000060.1, on the reverse strand, counting down.
AGACCTTCGGCGACCGGCCCCACCGCAAGATCGTGGCGACCTGCCCGCACTGCTTCAACACCCTGCGCAACGAATACGGACAACTGGGCGGCCATTACGAGGTCATCCACCACACCCAACTACTGGCCACCCTGGTCGCCGAGGGACGCCTGGTCCCCGTCAAACCGCTCGAGGACAACCTGACCTACCACGACCCCTGCTATCTGGGACGCCACAACCGGGTCTTCACCCCGCCCCGGGAGGTGCTCGGCGCCGCAGTCGCCGACGGTCGGATCACCGAGATGCCCCGCTCCGCCGAATGGTCGTTCTGCTGCGGCGCGGGAGGCGCCCGGATGTGGATGGAGGAGCGAATCGGCAAGCGCATCAATATCGAACGGGTCGAGGAGGCGATCGCCACCGGCGCGAAAACGATCGCGGTGGGCTGCCCGTTCTGCATGACGATGCTCGGCGACGGCGTCAACGGCAAGATCGCCACCGGGGAAGCACCCGAGGGCGTCGAGGTGGTCGATGTCGCCACGGTGCTGCTGCGGTCGGTCAAACCCGCGGAACCCGCCGCCTCCCAGGAGTCGGTGGAGCCCTCCGGATCTGCCCAACCGTAGTCGCGCCCCACCGTCCTGGAGAAACGAAGAGGAACCAGAGGAGGAAGAGGAACCAGAGGAGTACGCCCGGAGGAGCCCGTGGCGATCCCCGTCTCATGGTGCGCTAGTCACCGTCGAACTCCCAGGACGCGGCCTGGCAAGCGCCGGGCCGAAACCCCACGTGACGGCTAGACTCGCGCCGAGAGGTGAGCACCAGTGATGGGGTGATCACCATTGACGGCCCGCTGATATCCATCGTGCTGCCGCTGGCCGCATTCGTCCTGCTCACGCTCGGGACTGCGTTATTCGTGGCGGCCGAGTTTTCCCTGGTCACGGTCGACCGTGCGGACGTGGAGACCCGCGCCCGGGCCGGCGACCGACGAGCCCGCGGTGTACGCCACGCCCTGCGTACCCTCTCCTTCCAACTGTCGGGTGCCCAGCTCGGCATCACCATCACGACCCTGCTGACCGGCTACATGGCCGAACCGGCGCTGGCCCGCCTGATCCGCCCCCTGGTCTCCAGCGGTCTCGGGGAGCAGGTCGCCACCGGCGTCGCCATCGCCTCAGCCCTGGTGGTCGCCACCGTGCTGTCGATGCTGTTCGGCGAGCTGGTGCCGAAAAACGCGGCGATCGCCCGGCCCTTGCCCACCGCGTACCTGGTGACCCCGGCTCACCGGGGCTTCTCCCGCAGCTTCCGCTGGCTCATCGCCGGTTTCAACGGGGCAGCGAACTGGATCGTGCGGCGCCTGGGGATCCAACCACAGCAGGAGCTGGCCTCGGCCCGATCGGCCCAAGAGCTGGGCCTACTGGCGGCGCTGTCGGCCCGGGCCGGGACCCTCCCCCGCGAAACCGCCGTCCTGTTGCAGCGCACCATCCGGTTCGGAGAAAAACGCGCCGCCGAGGCGATGACGCCTCGGGTGGATCTGGTCGCGCTCGACGTGAATGCGACGGTTCAAGACCTGATCACAGCGGCCCGCCGCACCGGACACAGCCGGTTCCCGGTCTACATCGACACCCTCGACCAGATCATCGGAGTCGCCACCGTCACCGACGGCCTGGCGATCCCGCCCGCCCGACGCGCCACCACCCCGGTACGCCAGGTCGCGCGTCCCCCGGTCCTCGTCCCCGAACACCTCGACCTCGACAACCTGCTGAAACGGCTGCAGGAAGCCAACGCCAGCATGGCGGTGGTCGTCGACGAGTACGGAGGCACCGACGGCGTCGTCACCATCGAAGACCTAGTCGAGGAGCTGGTCGGCGAGATCAGCGACGAACACGATGCGCAGGCCCCCAGCCTCGCTCCGCAAGCGCCACCTTCCCACCCAGCCACCGAGGTGACGGCACCGGGGATAGACCCGACCCGGCTGGTGCCCGGGCTGTTGCGGGCGGATGAACTCGCCGAACAGGTCGGCTTCCGGCTCCCCGAAGGGCCATATGAGACGCTCGCGGGCTTCCTCATGGCGCGACTAGGCCACATCCCGGTGGAGGGGGAAACCGTGACCGAGGACGGTTGGGAATTCACGGTGACCGTGGTCGAGCGGCACCGGGTGGAACAGGTACGCGTCAGACCGCCCCAGGACTGGGAGCCGCCGACCGACTACGTACCGCAGGTCCAGGGCCGCTCGTGAAGGGCCGCTCATGAGCCTCAGCGCTCTCCTCCTCGCCCTCGGGCTGTTGCTGGGCAACGCGCTGTTCGTCAGCGCGGAGTTCGCTCTCGTGTCGGCCCGGCGTACCCAGCTGGAACCCCTGGCCCGGGCAGGGGACCGACGCGCCCGAAACGCCCTGACCGCAATGTCGCAGGTCTCCCTGGTCCTGGCCGGTTCCCAGTTCGGCATCACCATCTGCTCGCTGCTGCTGGGCCACATCGCCGAACCTGCGATCGCACATGGCCTGGAAGGTCCCTTCCAGGCGCTGGGAATGCCCGAGGAGCTGCTACACCCGATCGCCTTCGTCATCGCGTTGACCCTGGTGGTCTCGGCACACATGGTGATCGGGGAGATGGTGCCCAAGAACATCGCCTTGGCGACCCCGGAACGTGCGGCGCTGTGGCTGGCGACGCCGATGCTGTGGTTCATGACCCTGACCAAGCCGGTCCTGCTGCTGCTCAACCGGACCGCCAATGGCGTACTGCGCCTGTCTGGGGTCCAGCCGACAGACGAGGTCAAGACCGTTTACACCGCGGATGAACTGGCCAACCTGGTCGCCCAGTCCCGCACCGAAGGGCTCCTCGACGCCGAGGCGCACGCCCGGATCACCGGGGCCCTCACGCTGCAACGACGCACCGCCCGGGAAGTGCTCCTGCCCTGGTCACGGGTGTGGACCGTCACCACCGATACGTCACCGGCCTCCCTGGAGATCCTGGCCTATCAGACGGGCCGGTCGCGCTTCCCCGTAGTGGAACGAGACACCCGCCGAATCATCGGGTTTGTCCACGTCAAGGACGTCATCGGCATCACCGGAGCCGCCCGGGCCGCGCCGCTACCCGAGTCGGTGATCCGTCCGCTGACCGCCGTACCGCCGGAGCGCACCCTGGCCGACCTCCTGCTGCACATGCGGCGCAACCGGCGTCATATCGCGGTAGTGGCGCAGGAGGGACGGCCGTTGGGGATCGTGACCTTGGAGGACGTGCTTACCGCCGTTGTCGGTGCCTCCGCCGACCTCCACTGATCACGCGCATTGATCACGCGCCGCCCCGCGTACCCTTTTTCCTTCTGGTTGGACCCGGGTCCTCCAACGACGCCCAGGCTGCCGGAGCGTGAATCCGCCTTGCTTGCGGATCCGCCTCGCTGTCGACACGGTCACCGCGTGGGCCACACTCGCCAGTTCTGCCAGGCCCGGCTGGGTGTCGGACCCCGCTGCCCCTGGTACCGGGAACCGTAAACCGGTGAACCGTAGGGGTGCAGGGCGGGTGACGACAGACGGAACAGACACAACTGGCCGATCCGCATCCCAGGCCACAGTGTGATCGGCAGATTGGCGACGTTAGACAGCTCCAACGTGACGTGCCCGGAGAAGCCGGGGTCGATGAAGCCAGCCGTGGAGTGCGTCAACAGGCCGAGCCGTCCCAGGCTCGATTTGCCCTCCAGCCGGCCAGCCAAGGTGTCCGGCAGGGTGACGACCTCCAGGGTCGAGGCGAGCACGAACTCATTGGGGTGCAGAACGAACGGTTCCCCCTCGGGGACCTCCACCAACGTGGTCAGCTCGTCCTGCTGTTGGGCCGGATCGATGTGGGTGTACCGGGTGTTGTTGAACACCCGGAACCAGCGGTCGAGCCGAACGTCGATGCTCGACGGCTGAATCAGCACAGGATCGAACGGCTCCACTCGGAGACGGCCAGCCTTGATCTCCGCCTGGAGATCCTGGTCGGAGAGCAGCACTTGGGCAGCGTACCGAGCGCGATGATTCCCGAATCCACCAGCCGGGTGGGTTGAGACGGTGAAGGCCCACGGAGTCGGACAGTGAAGGCCCATCAACACCAATTTGCGCGATCGAACATATGTTCGATAGACTGTTGGGGTGGCTACCTGGTCCGAGTTCTCCGCGGCAGCGCCTGAGCTGGCACTCGGCATCCGCAACCTGATCCATCAGTACGGTCCCGGCCTTGCCTACCTCGCCACCGTGCGCGCCGACGGTGGCCCCCGCATCCACCCGGTGAGCCCTGTGATCACCGATGACGGGCTCTACTGCTTTCTGATTCGTTCTCCCAAGCGCGCCGACCTGCTTCGGGACGGGCGGTACGCGCTGCACGCCTTCCCACCCGAGGACACCGACGACGAGGCGTACCTGTCCGGTTACGCCGTACCGGTCACCGACCTACAGCGTCGGGAGGTCATAGCGCGGGCCCACCACGCGACCCCACAGGTCGACTGGCTGCTGTTCGAGTTCTTCATCGAGGTGGCGATGTGGGGACGGTACGCAGGGCCAGGCGTCTGGCCACCCAAATACCTGGTATGGCGTGACCCAGCGCTGCCCCACAAGTCAGCAATGCACACCCCGGACCTCGTTTCCGCCCCTACTCTGGAAACCCTGAGCTCCACGGTCGTGACCGCGGTCTGACCCACCGTTGTCCTCACCGCCTGCTCTCCCGCCGGGGATTTGATCTGATTCCCCGCTTATCCCTGGCGGGTGAAGGGGCCGCCCACTGCCAGGGCGGCCCCTTCAATGACGACGCGCATCCCTCTGCACGGCTCCGAGTCCATGGCTGAGGTAACCGGATCACCGCAACCCCAGAACATCAATCATGGTCTTCAACCCGTGACCAACGGAAGCGTCATGATCCGGGTTCTTGAGCGGGCGAGCGATACACCAACCATGAAACGACCATCCGAAGCACCTGTCCCCGGGTGAACTCATGCATGCAAGCGTCCTCGGTGTAATCCATGAAATTGTGAATGGGGTCAATCCCTGCATCATCTGGACAGGTGTCGGATCCCTCTGGGCACCCGAACGCCGGCTCGGCCTCATACGGTGTATCGGGGACATAGTCACCCGGGAACATGCAACCGTTCTCGAAGGTGTGGTAGAGGTTCAACCAGTGCCCAACCTCGTGGATGACCGTGTCACCCTCGTTATAGGGGACGGCCGCCCCGCCGGGTAGTGACTCGGTCAACACCACTACCCCGTCGTTGACCTGCCACTCCAGCTCCGGCAGATACGCCCAACCCAGCAGACCCTCTCCTATGTTGGCGAGGTAAATGTTCAGGGTCTCCGGACCGCCTTGACGCAACGCACTCTTCATCTCCAGTTCGGTTTCGGACTCCGGAGTGACCCTGTACCACTCCGGATTAATCGTTCGCGTGATATCCACCAGCTGGAAATAGAAAGGTGACGCCGCACCACCGGTACGCCCCGCGAAGGCGTCATTGAGAGCATTGATCTGTTCGTGGATCATAGAGTCGGGAATGTTCCCACCTTCCCGCGTGGCGTCCTCAGCGATCACGTGGACGACGGTCGGCACAACGATCCTCAGCCGCGATACGGTGTCCAGCCTCTGAACGTCGACAGATGACGCCTCAGCGATGAAGTCGACCTCCCGCATCAAGATTTCTCGTGCGGTGAGCTCGTTTGGTTCACCACGAGTAAACCCCTCCATCACACGCGCGTTCGCGGATGATGAAGGGGCGCAGTAGCTAAGAGCGGTGACCGCCGGGACTGCGGCGGCGGGGACAACTGTGAAGGCGAGCGCGACGCCCACCCCAGTGACCGCCGCCCGCCACGATCTAGGCAGAGGAACTTTCATAGGCGCACCTCAGTCCTTCCCGGGCGGTTCACCGCCCTCAACTCGTCGTCATCGCTGTTGTTGAACCTCGCGCTTTTCCGGGATCTCAGTGGTTAGAAGCGACACGGGACGCTACTGCCTTTTGTCGCATAAGGGAGTGTTCGCCATGCAATCGCCGGAGTCCGGCAATGACTGACGCTCACACAGCGTAGCTGAATCGCCACTCTCCAGAGGTAAAACACCGGATCATCCGTGGCTATGTACCACTAAAGCAATAACCGCACCTACTCGCGGTGTTCCAGATTAGATACCCGTGATATCACGAGAACACTCTTATCGTCAGCGTCGAGACGTTTTCACCAGACGCTATTTATAGAAATCCACACGCAATCGGACGCAAAGGTGTTATTCGATGCGATCCGACGTGTGAGGTCGCCCTACGGACACTCGAAAATCACGCGTGAGGTGCCCCGGCGCCATGTAGGCCAAGAAGATAGCAAAACACAAGCGTTGACGATGGTGAGAACAGTGAGCCTTATTCCGGCCTCCCGCTCCTCAACACCCCGTTCGGATCAGAGGGCCTTGTTGCTGTTCAGCGGACATGTGAGCGGCGGAGAAGCCTTACGGAGCCCGGCGTACCCTCGGGTTGGCTTCTGAGGACGCTCGTGGCGTCAGCTCGCGAGGCCGCCACATGAGAGAGAGTGCCGCGTAAGGGGTCAGACCGCCTCGCTGGCGGGCCGCACCTCCCCAGACTCCACAGCCTCAGAGCCGGACTCCTCGATCGAAGCGTCACCCACCTCAGGCGGAGGGACGGGTTCCTCAGCGGCTCGCTGCAGCGCGATAGCAGCCGCCTTCAGGTCATTGACTGTGGTCTGTAGAGCGGAACTGTCGAACGCGTCACGGATCACCGCTTCCAGAGCCGCTGTCTGTTCCGGCGTCATTCCTGTCGATCCCGCCACTGACCGTACCTGCTCCAGCAAGCTGGTGACCCCGGCTTGGATCTGGGCGATTCCAGCCAACGCTGAGGCCATGCCCCGCACCAGACTCCACGCTCCGTCCCGGTGGACGAACACCCACCCCATCTTGTCGATGTAGTCGAACATCTTGCGGACCTGAGCATCGGTGAGCACAGCCATAAGCGCCTCATCCCCTCCAGCCATAATCGCGCGCACTTTGTCGCGGAAAATATCCATGTTGAAACTAGGATCGGTTTTGCCGCTACTTGAGATCTCTTTGTGGCCGAACACGCGAGTATGAGACCAGCCCATATAAGAGCAAATCGCTGCTACTCCGCGCAGATAGGAGATATATTGAATCGTCGACCACGATTCACCGCGGTTATCATTCGCGGCCTCGATCCCAATTGCATAGCCGTTCCCAGCCCGACCGGTTCCCGGCAAAGCCGCGTTTCCAATGTGGTTACACCGCCCAGACGCCACTACCCACCAGTGTCCCTGCCTACCCAGATACAACTGGGCGATAGGAGGCGGCGCCGTTGGAGAACCGGTCAGCAGCACGTTGATCTCATCCTGATCGCTGCTATTCCGAGACCCCGCAGTCGCATGCGCCACCACCGCGACTGGATCGAAGGTCTCCGATCCCCGAGTACGCCACCCAGAGACCTCGTGCACGGTCAGACCTGCTGATCGCAAAACGTTGGGCAGCCAGAGAGCACGAGCCATGGCACCTCCACGGGGGGTGGGACGGAACCGATCACCTCATAAGGGCGGTTCCGAACGTTCGTGAGATACCGATACATCTCATGACACAACAGGGTACGCCCATCAGGGAAAATTTCATAGAGTAGCCGCACAATTACTTACAGCGGATATAGATCCACCTTGCCCTAATCGATCTCCGCTCAACCCACCCGGCCACAGTCAGGTAGCGTGCGACGGCCCGCTGCTAAAAGACCTGGTTAACGACGCCTGCACCAAGAACAAGGACTCTCACACCGCGCGATCTCTAGCCCGCCTTCCTAGCGCTCTCACAGCCGTACGCGCCTTAGAAGCTGACTGCACCCAGACTCCGCTTCCCTCTTGTTACAGGGCAACACAGGCGTCACGACCGCAGGCTCCTCCGACACCCGTTCATGCCCACGCAGAAGCCGCCCGCTTCACTATTGATCACAAAAAGGCTGACCGCCCACTCACACAGTCATGAGAACGTTTCGCGAATACCGTAGAGGAATAACCTCATTTTGGTCATCGATATTGACCCAACAAGCCGATGAAACAGATAGAAGGTTCCCATATCGGACTAAATAGGTAACGCCTAGAGCAGGCTCTCCGAGCGCTTGGGTCGCACCAGCCCTAAGAACCTTCCCTTTCAGGGTATTTTGAGGTGGCGGCAGCGATGACTTACGCGGACATGATCGGTCCGGTTATACAATGCGGCAGGTAAAAGCGCAGGTCGCGTCCTGTCCTCCCCACGCACGTGGGGGTGTTCCCGGCACGGCCGCGGGCCTCATACGCCAGCACCGGTCCTCCCCACGCACGTGGGGGTGTTCCCTGTGCCGGTTATACAGGCTGCTCTACAGTCGCGGTCCTCCCCACGCACGTAGGGGATACTCACGCCACGCTGCACGACATGTACTCAACGATGGCGTTGCTCTTATCCCTGGATCGCCCTGGCTACGACAAGCTATGGACGGGAACGCAGACCGAACGGCAGACGTCTCCGCCTCGTCGCTGAAGTGCCGTCAACGGCCTTCATCAAGTCGCACGCAACAACCAGCAGCAGGGCTAAGACCCCAATGGACACTGTCTTTGCTGGTCACGAACCCGTTTGACCGATGGTGTACAGTAACAGTCGGCTAGCGGGCGTAGTTCAATGGCAGAACTTCAGCTTCCCAAGCTGACAGTGCGGGTTCGATTCCCGTCGCCCGCTCCAAGTGCGGAGGCCCAGGTCAGGAGCACGCTCCTGGCACTGGGCCTTTGTTGCACCCACCCATGCATGATCTTGTCGGGTCATGAACCTGCTGTGAGCCGCGAGGCGGCACACCATCCGTCCCGCTAACTCCCGAGACGCCCGGATTTCTTTGTCAATACCCTTATCGGCTGTTTTGCCATTCGCCTGATTCTTGCCTGATCCCCTTCGGCTTTCGAGTCGTCTCCTGTCTCGCGACATCACGAACCGTGCAGTGATCATCGGTTAGGGATGCCACCGCGTTCACGCTGTGCTTCTCATGCGCTCTCTCAGGCCGCGTACCCCCTCTCGGGCACCACATGATCAAGTTCTCATCCGTCGGGAGTGGCGTGGTATCAGCCTTGTCACAGGCTCGTCGTTTCTTGGGTGAGGGCGGCGATCTCGTCCCAGGTCGTCTGTACGCGTTCCTTGTCTCCAGTCATGGTGAGAACGGTGGTCAGGATCGTCAGTGCCCGCACCAGATCCGACCTGAATACCTGGGGGAAGGCGTCGACCAGATCCCGGTAGAGGCCGATGGCTTCCTCGATAGAAGTCAATGCCTCGCCCCACCTACCCATCCCGGCGAGCCGGAGTGAAAGGTTGCTCAAGGAAGCAGCAAGGTCGGGGGTGAAGGCCTCTGGCTGCGCATCAACCAGACCGCGGTAGAGAGTGACGGCTTCTTCGATAGCACCTAGTGCTTCATCCCATCTCTCCACACTGGCCAGCCTGTTAGAGAGGTTGTTCAGGGACATGGCCAGGTCAGGGATGAAGGCATCTGGACGTGTAGCCGCCAGCTTCCGACGAAGAGCGACGGCTTCCTCAACAGCGGCCAGGCCTTCCTCTCGTCTATCCAGATCAGCCAGTTGGGCGGCGAGATTGTGCAGTGAGTTGGCGAGGTCAGAAGTGAAGGCGTCCGGATGCGCCGCCGCCAGACCACGGTAGAGGCTGGTGGCCTCCTCAATAGCAGCCAAGGCCTCCTTCCGCTTGCCCATCCCAGCGAGCCGGAGCGAAAGGTTGTTCAGGGAGCTGGCGAGGTCAGCGGTGAAGATGTCTGAGCGCGCAGTCACCAGATCGCGGTAGAGGCTGGTGGCCTCCTCGATGGCTGCCAAGGCGTCTTCTGATCTGCCCAAGGTGGCCAGGTTGTTGGAGAGGTTGTTCAGGGAGCTGGCGAGGTCAGGAGTGAAAGCGTCCGGACGTACAGCCACCAACTCTCGGTAAAGACCCGTCGCCTCCTCAGCGACAGTCAGCGCTTTCTCCCACTGGCCTAAAGCGGCCAGTCGGACCGCGAGGTTGTTCAAGGACGCGGCCAGTCGAGGCTGGTAGGTGTCGGGGTCGGTGTTGCTCAGGTCCCGGTAGAGGTGCACCAGGGCGTTGGTGACAGCCAGCGCCAGGTCCGCCAGGCGCTGAGTCCGCTGCGGGATGGCGTCGTGTAGCTGTTCAAGCCCGCCCAGGTCCACGCTTCCTTGGTTGATGCGGCTGGTAAGTGCCTCCAACAGAGGGGCGGGGTGTTCGGTTTCCAACACCACACTCACCGCCGCTACCGCCAGGGTTCCCGGCCCGTTGATGACCAGTTCTCTCAGCAAATCGGTGAGGTGGGGGTGGTCTGTGCAGGCGCGGGCGAGCACGGTCAGGGCATGTCGCGCCTGATCCGGACTGGCCACCTGCGCTATAGGGGTCAGGAGGACCGGGACCCCACCAGGGGTGGTCAGGACTTGTGCGGTGAGGTGTTCGGCGAGGCGGTCCGGTTGCAGGACGCCCCACCGACGGTGGGGGCCTGCCGGGTACAGGTCAGCCAGCCACCGCTCTACACACACCCGGTCGGACTCAGACAGATCCCGAACCCCCTCCAGAGCCATCAGGACCGCTGATGCCTCCTCGTGGCTGTCGGCACCCCATAGTGAAGCGGCGGTCACGGCCCACCGCAGCACCTGAGGATCCAGACGTATCCCGTACGCGGCGGCGGTCTGCATCCAGTACCGACGCTCATGCCGCAACAACACCTCCGCCACCGCCGCCCAACCGGTCTTGTGGGTAGCCACCGGCTTCTCATCGGCATCAGGGGACCCGGCCTGCAACAGGCGCGCTAACGCGTCAGCCTGCACCGCCAACACCGACACCCCCACCGGCCAGGTGGGTTGTTCTGTTCGGGTGAGGTGGTGGGCGATCTGATCCCAGGCCACACCCTCATAGCCGGGGATGTCTCCTAGCCGGTGAGCGAACCGTGTGACCGCCTCCCGCCACAGTTCTGTGGCGGTTACCCCGGCCTGGGTCAGCGGCTCCAGCACTGTCTTCCTGGGCTCACCCCAAGACACCAGCGCTGGAGAGGCGCACAGGTCTTCCCACCACTCCCCCGCCGCACGGGCCAGCAACACCACCCGCACCCGCCGCTTATCCCCCACCCATTGAGTGGCATATTTCACCAGCTCGGTGACCTGACCGGTGCGGGTCTCGGCGTAATCCACCACCAGCAACACCGACCGGGCCGACCCGGCAGCACCGAAAACCCCATCGGCCTGGGCGTATTCATCAACCCGCCCCGCCCACCACCCCAGGCCCTGGACGCGTCTGGCCAGCTCCACCCCCAGTCGGGTCTTGCCCTCCCCACCCCGACCAGTGACCAGCCACACCCCCACCCGCTGCGGGTCCTCCACGCACCAGGCGATCAGCTCCTCCACCAACCGGTCCCGGCCGGCAAACGGCACCACCTCTGCCTCAGCCCGAAGCAGAGAGGTAGGGGATGACACCTGCACCCTCGGGGCCAACACCCGCCTAGGAGGTAAGGAGGACACCACCGGCCGTGGGAACCGCCACGCCAGCACCGCCACCGGCGCGGCGACCACCCCAGCCACCCACGCCAGTTCCTCCCAGGGCACCCAGGGGAACGACACCACCACCGCCGCCCCCACCCCAACGGTGACAACCCCACCAATCACCCACCGCACCCCGCGACGCACACCCACATCATGCGTCGATGCCCAACTGGACGTCCTCGTCCTCAGCCGGAGCCTGCAGGTCACCGGCAGGCATGCCGAGAGGAAGCGGTTCTGTTCTCGGCTCTGTCGTTGATTCGCCGCTTTCCCGATCAGGGGTGGGAGTCTGAGTGCTGTGGCACGAGTCGAGTACTACTACGACCCCAACGCGCCCCGCCCAAACAGCATCGTGGTTGCGGTCACCGCGTTCGTCCTCGACGACCACAACCGGCTCCTGATGATCCGCCGCAGCGACAACGGCCTGTGGTCCATCCCCGGCGGCGCCCAGGACTTCGGGGAGTACATCGCCGAAACCGTAGTCCGTGAAACCCGGGAGGAGACCGGTATCGAGGTGGAGGTCACCGGCGTGGTCGGCATCTACTCCAACCCCAACCACGTCATGGCCTACGACAACGGTGAGGTACGCCAGCAGTTCTCCATCTGCTTCCGCGCCCGCCCCATCGGGGGTGAGCTGCGCACCAGCAGCGAAAGCATCGAGGTGCGATGGGTGCCCCGCGAGGAGCTGGACTTCCTGGACATCCACCCGTCGATTCGGCTACGTATCGACCACGGCTACACCAACCACCCCAAGCCCTACATCGGCTGACGGTCGGGTGTACTCACCGTCCCCGTCTGACCGGCACCTCGCCGCTGCTCTGGACGCGTGCCGGCTCGGGGTCACCGCTGCCTCGAATCCGGCTGCTGAACCGGTTTCCGCCGTAAACAGGTGGTTCTGTTTCGAGCTTACTCTGCGTAAAAACCAGCCCCGGCCCGGAAGTGTTTGAGAAAAATCCGCTCCGGTTGTGAACCAAACAGCTTTGAGATCCGTACAGAAGGCGTATCGACTCCCGGCTAGGAGGTGACCGTGCCGTTCCTATCAAATTCCTCCACCGCCGACCATCCGGGCGTTAAAAAGATACTGGACGGGATTAACGATTCTGACGGTGCTCTCATTGGACGTGAGCGTGAACTCGCCACCGTAAAGAGCATGGTCGCCACTTTGGCCCAGGGTCGTGGCGGAGTGCTTTGGATCGAGGGTGAGGCAGGGTTAGGGAAGTCCGCGTTGATCCGGGTGCTCCTCGCGGAGGCTGATCGCCTGGGGTTTCCGGCGCTTACCGCGACCGCTCATGACTTGGAACGGCAGCGCCCGTTAGGGGTGATCACGGAGGCGTTGGGGTTGCCGGCTGAGTGGTTCCGGTACGGGGGCAAGGGCAACCAGGTGACGGGCTCGGTCGCGGAAGGCGACGCTACGGGAAGCGGAGGGACCCGGCTCCACGCCACGCAGACCGAGTGGATGGAGATCATCCAACGGTGGATCAATGGGGCTGGGGTCAGCGAGTTGGAAAGCTGCGTGGCAGGTTCGCTGGCGCTGGTCGCGCGATGTTGCGCGGCGGCCCCGACGCTCCTGGTGCTTGACAATCTCCAGTGGGCGGACAATCCCAGTATTCAGGTTTGGTACATCCTGCGCCGCCTAACCGAACAGTTTCCGTTGCTGCTGGTCGCGGCTACTCGCCCCACTCCTGACCGTCCGGAGATCGCGTCTCTCCGACGCTCCCTTATGAACAGTGACGCTGCGATAGTGTCCCTGCGGGGTCTATCCACGGAGCAGACGACCGCTTTGGTCCGGCATCTGCTGCCGCATGCTCCGTCTCCGGAACTGCTGTGGATCGCAGGGGTCGCCGACGGCAACCCTGAATGGGTATGCGCGATCGTCGCGGCTTGTCGGCAGGAGTATGTGGCGACTCCTCGCCGATCGAACGCGTCTTCCGGTTCTTCCAGACACACGGGTCCGCCCGGTCTCGCCGAATCCAGCGAGCGTCTCATTCAGGCGGTGCTCCCAATCATCCTGGAACGTCTGAAGCGACGGACTCCGCGTACCCTCCCGCTGCTGCGCAAGGCGGCCCTGTTGGGGCAGGACTTCACGGTGGCTTCCTTGGCGAAAGTGACGGGAGAACCGGTCGTGGCGCTGCTTGACCGGATCGATGAGGCACTGACCTGTCGGGTACTTGTCGACGATGGGGAACGGCTGCGGTTCACGCATCCGCTGCTGTGGCGGGCGTTATACGACAGTCTTCCGGCTTCGGTGCGGGCGGCGGCCACGGCCGCAGAAGAGCCCTCTGCTTCCAAGGAGAAGTACGCCCGTTCACGCGCGGTTCCCCAGCGGGTGCCCTCGGAGGGTTCGGCCCCCATGCACGGGGATCCCGACGTCTCTGACTGGATGGAGTCGCCCCGAGACCCAAAGGACGCGACGCCGGGGTGGGAGGCGTTGACCCCTGCTGAGATGCGGGTTGCTCTGCTGGTGGCGGAGGGAGCCACTAATCGGCACATCGCCCAGCATTTGTTCCTCTCTCCCCGCACGGTGGAGAGCCACGTTTCGCGCATTCTCGCCAAACTCGGGGTTCGGAGCCGAGCGGGGATCATCCGGATCGTGGCTGAGCGTCGCAGGCAGATCCAGGAGCACACGCAGGCCGGCTGATCCATCCGCTCGGTCTCCTTGTCTTCGGACTGTCCTCAAGGACAGGGTTGGTCTGTTGTGGACTGTCGTTATGCGACTTTCTCCACCAGCGGCGCTGACTCGTTACGCCAACGGCCTCCCTCGGCCGTAGCGCTGTGCTGCTCCAGTAGGAGTCGGAGCCGGCGTAACGCGTGGTGCAGTCGAGACTTGACCGTCCCTACCGGGATTCCGAGGACGTCGGCGGCCTGCGCGGCGGTCCGGTCCTGAAAGATGACCTCGAAGATCACCCTGCGGTGCAGCGGTCCGAGTTGCTGGAACGCCTGCCGCACCACCACGCTGGTCAGGATCGTGTCGGTGTAGTCGACGACCGGCCCCACGCTTTCGGTTGCCGTCTCCCGCACCTCGGTGGGGCGGGCCTGACGTAACCGAATCTTGTCGATGGCGATGTTGTGGGCGACCCGGCTGAGCCAACCCCGAACCGAGCCGTGTTCCGGGGTTAGCCGCTGGGTGTGTCTCCAGGCCCGGATCAGGGTCTCCTGGAGCACGTCCTCGGCTAGATGCTGGTCGTCGACGATCCGGTTAATGGAATTAAGCAGTACACCGCTGTACTCCTGGTACAGCTCACCAAGCAGCACCTCGTCAGCGGTCTGATCGACGGTAGCCCCCGATAACGTCGATCCCCCGGTCGGAGTCCTCATAAGGCCTCTCCCTGCGTTTTCCGGTCGCTGGGGACATGGGAGAGCCTTCCTGCGCACCCTGCTTTGAACATCCGTAGATATACGGAAACCGATACGGAAAACCCGGATGCCGGGCACGGCTCGATGCCGTGCCTAGCCGCGAACTCCCCGGCCCTCCGGAGCCGTGAAGGAGTTGGAGTGCTGGAGAAGGCCAGGACGGGCACGGGAGGCGAGATGGCCGTGATGGCCTCTGCCGACGAACGGGACCCCGATGCGCCCTGGATTCCTCGTCGGTCCCGTCGTCGGTTCGCCACAGTAGTGACACGGGTGGCTGCTGGGGCGGTAGGGGTAGTCCTGCTGCTGGGGCCCGGTGTCCCTTGTGGACCCGGCACGGCCGGCCTTGGTGCGCCCGCCCTGGCTCAATCCAGCGCTCCCGCCCTGCCGAACGTGACTAACTCGTGCGTACCCGCTTCCCCGACCGTGGTGTCTCCCATGCCCTGGCCCCAGCAGCAGATGGCGCCTGAACGGGCGTGGGAGCTGACGCGGGGAGATGGGGTGACCGTGGCTGTGGTCGACACCGGGGTCAGCGCCGACAGTGGGCCGCTCACCGGTGCGGTACGCGATGGTGTGGATGTCGCACCAGGATCAAACGGCGGCGATGCGGACGACGACTGCATCGGGTATGGCACGTTTGTCGCGGGCCTCATCGCGGCTCGTCCCCGGGAAGGCGTCGGTTTCGCGGGGGTGGCGCCTGGGGCGACGATCGTGCCGATACGCGTGTCCGCCAGCGCTCATACCCCGGGGTCCGGGCCGCTCGCCGACGGGATCCGGGAGGCGGTTGACGCTGGGGCGGATGTGATCGCGGTCCCGGCGGGTACCGGCGAGGATTCGGAGGCGTTGCGGGCGGCGGTGGAGTACGCGCAGGCGGAAGATGCTCTGATCGTCGCAGCGGCGTACGAACGGTCGGGTCGGTTCGCACCGCCGCGGTACCCGGCAAGCTACCCGGGGGTGATCGCGGTGGTCGGTGTGGCGCCCGACGGTAGTCCCGCCGAGGAACCGTCACCGGAAGCCGTGGTGACGCTGGCGGCGCCGGGAGTGGACGTGATAAGCGTCGCCCCCCACGGCAACGGGCACTTCACCGCCTCCGGAAGTTGGACCGCTGTGGGGTTCGTGGCCGGCGCGGCGGCCCTGGTACGCGCCTATCTGCCGGAGCTTTCAGCAGAGCAGGTGCTTCAGCGGCTCATCACGACCGCGGATCGGCCGGGTCGATCGCTGCCTGATCCGGTCCTGGGGTACGGGGTTGTGGACCCTTATTCGGCGGTGTCCGCGGTGTTACCGCAGGAAGCTGGGCTGGTTCAAGACCGGCCGGCGGAGGTACACCCGGAGGTGCCGCAGCCCGAGCTGGTGGATGAGCGTCCAAACATGGTGGTGTTGGCGGTGATCGGTGGTTCGGTGCTCCTGGTGGTGGTCGTCGCGGTGGTGTGGGCCTGTCTGCCTCGGGGTCAGCGCCGCTCCTGGCGGCCCGCTGGGCATTGAGCGTGTGTTTCAGCGCCTTTGGACGACCGCGCTGACACCTGGCCGTCTCACATCAGCTGGTCGTTTCACATCAGTACGACACCCCACCCCGGATGTATGGGGTGGTCTGCCGGTGTGTACCGGATGGCCTCATCACGCCGGTACGCCTGGGAGAGCGCCTGAGAGGGTGCTGGCAGGACGGGGCGAAGGATCAACCACCTACCTGAGAGGGTTCAGGAGTGGGTGGCCGATCAGGCTAGTCAGGCCATTCACTCCCGCCGGGCGGGCGTTCCCGTCTTAGGCCTCTCTATGCGTCGTCGACAGGAACCATGGCGGTCTGGATAACGCCGCTGCCTCGGCGGGTCAGCAGCAGGGCGCGCCCTGGTGGGAAGACACGCGGCCGGACATTACCGAGTAGCGGTCCTTCGGACGGCGGGCAGGACAAGGCGATATCGGGGGTGTTGGTCTCGTGGAGCCGCCGCAGGAAGGGATCCATCGCGGACCGGGCTCCCCCGGCGGCGCCCCGAGCCAACACGATGTGGAGGCCGATATCGGTGCCGTGCGGGATCAGATCGAGCAGCGGCATGAAGGGGTTGTTGGAGGCCGAAGCGAGCAGGTCGTAGTCGTCGATGAGGAGGTAGAGCTCCGGCCCGTCCCACCAGTCGCGGCGCCGCAGCCGCTCGGGGGTGATCTTCTCGTTGGGGAGTCGCCGCCGCATTCCGATGGCGGCTTCGTTGACCATCTGGGCGACGACGGCGCCGGAGACGGCGTACCCCAGGCGGTACTCCTCGGGCACCACGTCGTAGAGCTCACGCCGCAGGTCAACGATGATCACTTTCGCCTGTGAAGGCTGGTACCGGTGAGTCACGGCGCGCGCCACCAGGCGCAGGATGTTGGTCTTGCCGGACTCGGTGTCGCCGATAACGGTCAGGTGGGGGACGGTACTGAAGTCGTGCCACACGGGGGCGAGGTCGGCTTCGTTCAAACCGAGCGGGACGCGTAGGGCGCCCTCGGGTTCCGGCAGGGAGGAGACGGGCAGCACATCGGGCAGCATCCGGACCGGGGGTGCGCAGGCACCGGTGCCGTTATCGACCACGACATCGACCAGGGTGGCGGTGGCTTCGGCGAGGCCCTCAGCGCTGCTGACCCCGTCAATGCGGGGCACCGCCGCCAGGAAGTGGAGTTTGTCGGGAGTCAGGCCCCGACCGGGGATGTTGGGGACGTTGTTAGCGGCCCGGATGTCGATCTGCGACTCCACCGGGTCCCCCAGGCGCAGCTCGAACCGCGTACCCAGCTGGTCACGCAGACTGGCGTGGATCTCCGACCACCGGTTGGCGGCGATCACCAGGTGGACCCCGTAGTTGAGGGTGCGCGTTGAGAGCTGCCGCAAGGTCATCTCAAGGTTTTCGTATTCCTGCCGGAACGTCAGCCAGCCATCGATCACCAGAAAAACGTCGCCGTACGGGTCGTCGCGGAAACGTCCCTCGGCGCGCATCTGCCGGTAGCTGGCCATGCTTTGGATGCCGTGGTCGGAGAAGCGTCGTTCCCGGATGTTGAGCAGGT
This sequence comes from Actinomycetales bacterium, assembly GCA_002919305.1. Taxonomy (GTDB): domain Bacteria; phylum Actinomycetota; class Actinomycetes; order Mycobacteriales; family Micromonosporaceae; genus RSA1. The sequence continues at coordinate 9,182 of PKFB01000060.1, read as the reverse complement.
TGACGATCTCGGCGATGGTGCGGTTGACCCGGTCGGTGGCCAGCCGGCCAGCGACGCTACCCACGTGCGGCAGGTCGGCGATGGCGTTGAGGGTGCCGCCCCCGAAGTCCAGACAGTAGATCTGTACCTGTTCTGGGGTGTGGGTCAGGGCCAGGGAGCAGATGAGGGTACGCAGCAGCGTGCTCTTGCCGCTTTGGGGTCCGCCGGCGATACCGACGTGACCGCCGGAGCCGGACAGGTCCGCCATCAGCAGATCCCGGACCTGCTCGAACGGCTTATCGACGACGCCGACCGGCACTACTAGGCCGCCGATGCCGGCCCAGTCCAGGGGGGCCATGCCGACGCCGGGAACCGGTCCGAGCGGGGGCAGGATCTGGTCGAGTGTGGGAGGCTCCGCCAACGGCGGCAACCACACCCGGTGGGCGGGCGGCCCCTGCCCTTTCAGCCGGCGTACCGCGACCTGCAGCATGGTCTCGGTCGCCTCCTCCGGAGTCTCCGTGGCGTCCGTGGCCTCCACAGCCGCGGCGATCCCGGTGTCGGCTGTGTCCACTGTGGACTGCGTAGCAGTGTCCGGATCGGAGGAGGTCAAGTCGGCGGAGTCTGATGACTGCGTGGGTGAGGCGGTCCGCGGCGCCAGCCGGTTCGCCTCGAACAACACCACCTGGTGTTTGACGGCCTCCTGGCGCTGCCGCCGGCTCGGCTTCCGGTACGGGCCGGAGACGTACGCGGCCTTGAACCTGGTCAGGGTCGACACGTCGGTGCGCATATAGCCACTGCCGGGGGTCGGCGGCAGTTCATAGGCGTCAGGTACGCCGAGGACAGCGCGGCTCTCCATCGCGGAGAAGGTACGCAGCCCGATCCGGTAGGACAGGTGGCTCTCCAGCTGGTGGATCCGGCCGTCATCGAGCCGCTGGCTCGCCAGCAGCAGATGCACTCCGAGCGAACGCCCCAGCCGTCCGATCATGACGAACAGGTCGATGAATTCACGGTGTGCGCTCAGCAACTCGCTGAACTCATCGACCACCACGAACAGCGTGGGCAGCGGCGCCAGTGGGGCGCCGGCGGCGCGTGCCTTCTCATACTCCAGCAGAGAGGTGTATCCCCCGGCGGCGCGCAACAGTTCCTGCCGGCGTACCAGTTCTCCGTGCAGCGCGTCCTGCATCCGGGTGACCAGCGGCGCCTCGTCGGCGAGGTTGGTGATAACGGCCGAGGTGTGGGGCAGCTCCTCCAGGCCGAGGAAGGTGGCGCCGCCTTTGAAGTCGACCAGGACGAAGTTGAGCACCTCGGAGGAGTGGGTGAGCGCCAGGGCGAGCACCAGAGTGCGCAGCAGCTCGCTCTTGCCGGACCCGGTGGCGCCGATCAGGACCCCGTGCGGCCCCATACCCCCCTGCGCCGACTCCTTGATATCCAGCTCCACCGGCTGCCCATCCTCGGTGACCCCGATCGGGACCCGGAGCCGATAAGCGCCGGTGCGTTGGCTCCACAGGGCGTGCGGGTCGAAGGTTTCCAAGTCGGCGATGCCGAGCAACTTGGTCAGATCGAAGGTGGTCGCCAACGGCTGGGAGATGTCCAGTTGGGCGCCGAGCCGCCACGGCGCCAGGCAACGGGCCAGCGCTCGGGCACGGGTCACGCTGAGCCGGTCGGGGCGCCCCAGATGGGTGCGGACCTCCTTACCGGAGCGGTCGGTCCGCAGCATCGCCACCGTCTCCGGCTCCACATGCAGGCACAAGGTGCCGCGGACCTGCCGCCACGGCAGGAGGCCGTCGACATCGATCAGGACCGCGTTGCGGTACCCCTGATCACCGAAGCGCAGGTCGTGCGGGACATCCACACCGTCGATGAGCACCACCACATACGGCTCCTCCCGACCAGGCGTGGCGTCATTGGTGAACCGGGGCCGCTCGGTGAACTCCTCCCCCAGCAGTTCCACCAGTTCGGTGAGCTGGTGGCCGAACATCCGCATCGCCCCGGCCGCGTCATGCTCGGTGGGGTGCATCAGGTGCGGCAGCCACTTGGTCCACTCCCAGTCGGCGACCCGATCCGGCGCGACGCACACCACCACACGCAGGTCATCCGGGGAGTGGAAGGTCACCAGTTGGGCGAGCAGGGCCCGCGCCAGTGCCCGCGCCGCGTCGGCGTCCCCCCGCAGGGTCACCCGGGCGAAGCCTCGTAGGTACAGCGCCACCGGCTGGTCCGGGATGGTGGTGTACGCGTGGATGAAGCGACGCAACGCCCGCGCACACAGTGGCTCCAGATCCTCCACCGGCTTGGTCTGCATCGGTGCGATCTTGACCGCGAGCCGTTGCGTACCGGTGCCTAGACGGATCTCCCCGAAGTCGTGGTCGGTGGGTCTGCGTTCCCACAGCCGCCCCGACATCGCGATCGACCACAGGGTCACCGGGTCGGGGTGGCTCCAGGCTAGGGCACGGCGCTGCTGGGCCACCATGCCGCGGACCTTGCGGCGGGTCTGGCTCAGGTACCGCAGATAGTCCCGGCGCTCGCCCCGCATCCGTCGTTTGCGATCGCCAGAGGTACGCCCCATCTGGCCGAAGACCATCGCGAGCATGGTGACCGACATCAACCCACCAGCGATCCAGGTGAGCGGCCCACTGCCGGGGTTGACGAAGATCAGGATCATCGCGGTGGAACCCAGCGCCATGGGCAGGAACGTCAACAGCATCGACAGGTTCCCGGTGGGCGCCTCGGGCAACACCGGGGGTTCCTGCAACGCCAGTTCCCCACTGGGCATCTCCGGGGGTGTCCGACGGGGTGGCCTCCGGAACTGCACCGTGGTCATCCCGACCTCCTCACCGTGCCGTACCGCTCCCTACACGTGTGCGGCGGTGTGTGGGGATCACAGAGACGGTGCCGCCCCTCCCCGTAGTACGGGTCCTCATCTCAAGTTCCGCTCAAGTGGGGCAGACGCGTGAACTCCTCCCGCCGTGGCAGCCGTGAAGGGAGCGAGCGGAACCAGTCGCCCATCCGGGCCGGGCCACGAGTGGGAGGCACAGGTGTCCACGGTCACCATGGAGCCCTGCCGAATCACGGTGTGCGGTCCGTCCCGCACCATCGAGGTGGCGGTCCCGACGAACGTGCCCCTGGCTGACCTGCTACCGACGCTAATCGGATATCTGGGCAGTGAGCTTCCCGACGCTGGGTTAGAGCACAGCGGTTGGGTGCTGCAACGTCTTGGAGGGCCGGCGTTTGACGAGGACCTGACGGTCGCGGCGTTAGGGATCCGGGACGGTGAGGTCCTGCATCTGCGGCCCCGAGCCGAGCAGTTGCCGCCGGTGGACTTCGACGACCTGATTGACGGAGTCGCCACCGGTATCGCGGAACGGCGCGATCGATGGCGACCGGCGATGACCCGATGGCTGCTGTTAGGGCTGTTGTTGGTCGTCTTGGCCACCGCCTGGGTTCTGCTTTTTCTCAGTGGCCCCACCACCGGCACCACGATCGCGGCCGGTGTCACCGCCGTCGTTCTGGTCGCGGGTGCCACCGCGGCGTCCCGGGCGTTAGATGACCGGGGCGGGGCGGCCTGTCTCGGTATCGCGGCGCTCGGCTTCGCGGTGCTCGCCAACGGGTCGATCCCCACACTGGTGGGGGGTGGGACCGCCCATCAGTTGACGGCCGGCGCCGCCGGTGTTGTCGTGGCAGCGCCGCTGCTGATGATGGCGACGGGTCTGGGCAAGGCGTCATACACCGGTACCGCCGTCGGTGGGGTGCTGGTGGCCCTCGCCGGCCTGCTGGGGGTGTTCACCTCATGGAGCCCTGTGGAGATCGCCGCTGTCACGGTGACGGTGGTGCTGCCGCTGACCACGCTGGTGCCGGTGACCGCGTTCCGGCTGGCCCGCATGCAGTTGGAGCCGTTACCAACCACTCCGGAGGAGTTGCAGCTCGACTTGGATCCGGCGCCCGGTGCTGAGGTGCTGGAACGTACCGCCGAAGCGGACCGGATGATGACTGCCCTGTACTGGGGGCTGGGGACGGTGACGGGGGGCGCGTTGACGATCCTGGCCGTCGCCCCCGGCTGGCCGGTCCGGCTGTTCACGCTCACCGCGATCCTGCTGCTGGCCCTGCAGTACCGGGTGATGGTGAGCGCCTGGCAACGACTGGCCGGCATCGTGCCCGCCACGCTCGGCGCTGCCCTGCTGGTGGCGTCACTGTGCACCGGCCTTGGTGAGATCGGCCGCTACCTCACCTTCGGGGCCGGGCTCGGGCTCGCCGGACTGTGCTACCTGGGTTCCCGCCTGCTCCCCGGGCGCCGCCTGGTGCCGTACTGGGGACGCGCGGCTGACCTGGCGCAGTCACTGACCGCGATCGCGCTGCTCCCGCTCGCGTTGTGGGTGCTCGATGTGTACCGGATCGCGCTCGGCTGGTTCGGGAGCTGAGGAATGAGGTTCCCAGGAGGGCCGGAAGATGGCCATGCAGTCTCGGCGTGATCAGGTACAGGCCCACTCGTATCTGGTCGGGCGCCTGACATCGGCACTGGTCAGCGCCGAGCCTGATGCCCCAGAGCCGCCACTGCGGCGTACCACCATCGGCTGGTTCGCGAGCCTGGTGATCGGCCTGATCCTGGTGGCGATCTTCGCGGTGTTCGGGTTGATCTTCCCTGGGAACGACGACTCGTGGCGGGCCGAGGGTGTACTCATCGTCGAAGAGGAGAGCGGTAACCGCTACCTGTTCGTGGACGGGCGGCTGCACCCGGTCCGCAACTACGCCTCGGCTCGCCTGTTGATCGGTAGGGAGCCGACCGTGGAGTCAGTGTCTCGTCGGTCGTTGGCGGGCGTACCCCACGGGCACCCGGTGGGGATCCCTCACGCACCGGACGTGTTGCCCGACCCCAGCTTGGTCAACCAGGGTGACTGGCTGATCTGCACGCACGCGGTCCCCGACTCCACGGGAACCATCCGGCCGGTCGTGACTGTCCACATGGGCTCCGCCGCCGACAGTGCCGGCCTCCGGCCGCTCAACGATGACGAAACCGTTCTGATTCAAGGCCCGGACGGCGACACGTACCTGGCCTGGCGTGACCGGCGGCTGCGGTTGGGTGCCCCCTGGGTCGCCGACGGACTAGGCATGGGAAGCACCGCACCGGTGCCGGTGGACCCACGGTGGCTCAACGCGCTCCCGGCGGGCACGGACCTGGCCGCCCCTCAGGTGACGGAGCTGGGCAGGGAGGGACCTGTCGTCGATGGCACTGAGACTCGGGTCGGCCAGGTGCTAGTGGTCCGTAACGCCACCGGCCGCGAGGAGTTCTACCTGGTGGTACGTGACGGCGTCACGCCCTTGACGCCGCTGGAGGCGGCGCTGGTGTTGGCGGATCCGGCCACCGCGGCCGCGTACCCGGACGGTATCGCCGAACCGGTGCCGGCGAGCCCGGCCGCCGTGAGTCAGCTACGGCAAGGCACCTCTTCCGCCGGTGACGAGCTGGCGTTGCCCACCGCGCCACCAACCCCGATGACCCCCGGCTCCGACACCGCTGTTTGCGCCCGCCACCGGCCTGGTCCGGAAGGCGCCGAGGTCCGGGTGACGCTGGTCCCCGACAGGGACGTACTACCCCGTCCCCGTCCGGTCACCACAGGGGACGGTTGGGTTGTCGACGACCGGGTCGCCGACGCCGTGAGTATCGACCCCAACGCAGGGGCGCTGGTTTTCCCTGAGGTGGCTCCGGGGGTGGCGGGCTCCGCCGCGTACCTGATCACCGACACCGGAGTGAAGTACCCCGTGCCGTCAGCCAACGCGGTGGAGGCCTTGGGGTACGCGGGTGTAACGCCGGCACTCATCCCGCCAACCGTGCTGGCCCTACTCCCGACCGGCCCCGCCCTCGACATCGGCGAAGGGAGGTGAGCCGCGACCACCGTCACCGGCCTGTCCGTTGCAGAGGCGCGTCAGTACGCCCGCCACAGCCTGTCCGACAACGAACAGTAAGGAAGCGCCATGACCCAACCGGGCCTCTCCAATGATCTTGAAATTACGCAACGCGCGATTGAGCACTTCAACACCGCTGAACAGAACGCCCTTCGGATCCGGGCCCAGGTCGACGACTCGATCATGCTGCTCACCGGTCGCGCCATGGTCAGCCTCAGCGGTACCCAGTTCGGGGCTGCGATGGCCGAGTGGTCAGCACAGTTTCAGCGCATCGTCTCGGCCTTGAACCTGTTCGAGCAAAACACCCAGCTCACGGTGCACGGCCTGCAGCAGAACGAAAGCAACAACACCGAGATCACCGGCCAAATCCTCAACGAACTCGGCACCGTGAACTACTGACGGTCCGCTGACAGCCAGGAGTACAAGATGCCAGCGAGCGACGGTTACATCGAAGTTCACTACGCCGACGTCGACAACGTCGGCGAGGCGCTCCGCGCGGGCACCGCCTCACTACGGACCATGCTTGACGATCTGGAGGCTGCCCTGGCGCCACTGCGCGCCACCTGGTCCGGTGTCGCGGAGGAAACCTACCGTCAGGCGAAGGCGGAGTGGGACGCCGCGATCACACGGATGGGTGAGATCCTCACTCGTTCCAGCGGCGTCCTGGAAGACATGAAGTTCAACTACCAGCGGACCGACCTCAATCTCGCCCACCGGTGGGCTGACATCCGCTGAGCCAGCGCCCGCGGTCTCGATACGGCCGGTGGCGACAGCGCGTCGCCCCGGCCACCCATACCCCCACGACCGAATCCCCGTCTGACCCATGCCCCCCGTCAAGGAAAACCGTCATGTCGCTTGAAAACGGTTCCGTCACCAGAGTCGTCAAAGAGGATCTGCTGTATTTCCAACGCCAGGTCCGTGCCGCGATCGACAATCTCGACACCATAATGACCCCCGCTATCTCCCACCATGAGCGGAGCACCGGGATGATCCCGGTGCTTGACAGTGAAATCCCGCTCTACGCCGGAACCTCGCAGTTTGCGCTGGCCGCACAATTACGTACCCGGCTGCAGACCGTGGGCGGGTCGGTGTACGAACGACTCACCTGGTTTCGGCGACTTCTCAAGCAGATGGACCTCGAGCTCACCTCCACGATCGAAGCTTTTGAGGCGAACGAGGCGCTCAACGACCAGACCGCCCGGGAATTCCTCGATTCATTTTCGAATACGATCACGCTGTTGCAAAACGGACCACAAGGTGGAGGGTCATATCCCGGCGGCCTCAATGGCTTGGACAACTTCAGCGGAGGTTGGGGGAGCGACAACACCAGCGGAAATTCGAACAATAACCCGAGCGGCAGCTCAAGCAGCAGCTCGAACAACAGCTCAAGCAATAGCTCAAGCGGCAACTAGAAAATCTGACGACTACCACTGGCTACTGCCGCGGGCGTAACGCGATGACGGTGACGCCAGTATGACCCTGATCGAGAATGTGCCCAGTCGGAGTGATGTGTAATGGGACAGCCAAACAGTGGGAATGGCGGCGGTAACCCGTACTACGGTAACTGGAACTGGGAGACCGCACTCAACAACATTCTAGGCCTGTCCCTCCCCGCTCGTAGCGACATCACGAGAATGCAATGGCTAAACATCCAAACCGATGACGACAATTCGGGAAACAGGCTCATCTTCTGGGCGAACTCCGAGAAGATCAGGGTCTACTTCAACTCTACGGCAATAGAGGCATACAACTCCCCGTGGTGGTCGTGGACAGCCTGGCTTAACGAAAAACTCCTACCAGCGATCCAAAAATTCAATTACGGCGAGATGGCCGTAAATCCCCGGTACGGGTACGACGCCGCCCTGGCCTTCTCGCGCACCCAGTACTTCTCCCTGCTACAGGGTTTGATCTTTGCCTCCATGGCTCGGGCGATGGGGAATGAGAGTGCGGGCTGGAAAGGCAACGCAGCAGGCGCTTTTCGCACTTTGACCCGCAACATCGCCAACGCCTTCGGGGATCTTTACTTCCATCTTGAAAATACTCGCGGGCTCTCTTACGCCGCGACCATGGAGGAAGTCTCCATGGCGTTACACCTTTTCGTATGCGCGCTCCCCCGCATTCGAAGTGGCTGGGCCGAAAACGAGGCGTACCACCCCCAAGGGGCTATCAGACAGGTAATGAGAGAGCACCTCACAACTAGAGAAAATGGTTATGTTGAGAACTGGCGGTCGAGCTACTTCGGCGATCTCGCCAAAGGCGAGTCATGGAAGAGGATCGAAAACGAGGCAAAAGAACGCTGGATAGGGCACATCCAAAATACTCTCGATACCGGAATCAAGGCCGCGGTCCAGGAACTCGCCTATCGCTATCAGACCGCGTACATCCGACTCCGCCCGTACACGCCCGACCCGCTTCCTCCCGTAGTACACCCTGATGACATCCAGGAAAGCACCGGCGGCAATAACAGAGACATCAATGATATTCTGAATCAGATCGGCGATGGCTTCACCCAGCTAAGCGACGGCCTCAACAACATAGGTGACGGATTCTCAGATCTCGGCAATAACATCGGCGATAGCTTCACTAAGCTAGGCGACAGCATCGGTGACGGATTCTCAGATCTCGGCAATAATATTGGCGACGGGTTCTCAGACCTCGGAAACAACATCGGTAACGGATTCTCGGACTTCGGAAACAACCTCGGCAACCGTCTGGGCGACGGATTCAGCAACCTAAGCGACGGATTCAGCAACCTCGGCGATAATATCGGAGAAGGATTCGAGAACTTCGGAAACAACCTCGGCAACAGTCTGGGCGACGGATTCAGCAACCTAAGCGACGGATTCAGCAACCTCGGCAACCGTCTAGGCGACGGATTCAGCAACCTGGGAAACGGATTCGACAATCTCGGCAACGTGTCCGGACCACTTGGCCCTGGTGGTCCTTATGAATCAATGCTGCCGGAGGAGGTCACGATCCCGGGTGTCGACGGTACGTTCCCGGTTGACTCTGACGGGAACGTCACCCTCCCACCGGACGTAGCCGATTCCCTCGACATCAACCCAGACATGCCGGGGATCCAGAGCCCCACCGATGTCAATCCGCTCCTTCCCGGTGTCCAAGTACCGATCGGTTCTCTCCCTCCCGGTAGCACGGGCATTGGAACCCAACGCCCCTCGGGCGGAGGTCAAATCCGGGATAACGACCCAGACACTCCCGATATCCAACTACCCGGCGACGGCACCATCGTCGACACCGACCCAGACACCCCCGGAATCCAACTACCCGGCGACGGCACCATCGTCGACACC